>JAZKAV010000021.1:0-31775 GCA_040388965.1 Pseudomonadota bacterium
TCGTGCTTTCGGCCAAGGTGCTGGACCCGCAATTCCAGGGCCAGATCAAGGAGCGGCTGAACTCGCGCGACGCGCTGCGGCTGGTATCGACCTGTGTGAAGCCGTCTCTCGAACTCTGGCTCAATCAGCACGTCGAGTACGGCAAGAAGCTCGCCGACCTGGTGATCCGCCAGGCACAGACGCGCCAGCGCGCTTCCCTGAAGGTCGAGAAGCGCAAGGGCTCGGGCGTGGCCGTGCTGCCCGGCAAGCTCACCGACTGCGAGAGCCGCGACCTGACGCTCAACGAACTCTTCCTCGTCGAGGGCGATTCGGCGGGCGGCAGCGCCAAGATGGGCCGCAACAAGGAGACGCAGGCGATCCTGCCGCTGCGCGGCAAGGTGCTCAATGCCTGGGAGGTCGAGCGCGACCGCCTGTTCGCGAACAACGAAATCCACGACATCGCGGTGGCGATCGGCGTCGACCCGCACGGCGCGACCGACACGCCCGACCTGAGCGGTCTGCGCTACGGCAAGATCTGCATCCTGAGCGATGCGGACGTAGACGGCTCGCACATCCAGGTGCTGCTGCTCACGCTGTTCTTCCGCCACTTCCCGAAGCTGGTCGAAGCCGGCCACGTCTACATCGCCAAACCACCGCTGTTCCGCATCGACGCCCCGGCGCGCGGCAAACGCCCGGCCACGAAGATCTACGCGCTCGACGAAGGCGAACTCCACGCCACGCTCGACAAGCTGCGCAAGGAGGGCGCGCGCGAGAACTCGTGGAGCATCGGCCGCTTCAAGGGCCTGGGCGAGATGAACGCCGAGCAGCTCTGGGACACCACGCTGAACCCCGAGACGCGCCGGCTGCTGCAGACCGAGTTCGCGATGCTCGGCTTCGACGCGACCGTGTCGTCGTTGACCAGGCTGATGGGCAAGGGCGAGGCCCAGGCCCGGCGCGACCTGATGGAACTGCGCGGCGACGAAGTCGAGGTGGACGTGTGACCGTCTGACGCCTGGCTTCACCCCCCCTAGGTTGAACCTGCCCGCTACGCGAATAGGGGGTGCTTCCTCTTGCCCCCGCCCGGCGGCTGACATAGATTCGCCAGGTAAACGATTGTTGCCGCCGGTGCGGGTCGTCGGGCTTGCCCGCCGCCGGTACGCACGTGCTGCTGCCCTCGCGGCATGGTCGAACGACAAGGGGAGTACGGCGATGAACCTCGAGAATCCGGCCATGCCCAGCCTGGTGCCGCCTTCGGACGCTGCGCCGCAGGCAGCGCCCGCGGCCCCGAACGGCACCCGCCACCTGGGCACGGTGCGTGTCGATGCCTCGCATCTGGCGAAGTCTTACTGCAACGTCGTCACCGCGAATGGCACCCGCGACGAAGTGGTGCTCCAGTTCGGCATCAACCAGGACTGGGACCTCGACCGGCCGGAGAAGGCGGTCACCCTGCACACGCGCGTCGTGATGAACCCGCATGCCGCCAGGCGGCTGCAGGCCCGGCTCAGTCAGGTGCTGGCCGACTACGAAGCGCGCTTCGGGGGCCTGCAGCGCTGAACGCGCCGGCCGGTCGCCCCAGCGCTTCTTCGCACCAGTCGCTTAAGTTTCTTAAATCTGTCGTTCAAATGAGGACGCGGTCATGACATTCCCGCTTTCGCTCGGTGACATCTTCCCCCTGCGCGGTTCCAGGCGGGCCGCACAGCTCACCCGCTTGCCGGTTGCCCCGAAGAAAGCGCGCAAGGGGGTGGCGGCTTCGGTGCGCCCGAGCCGGATCGGGCTCGAGACGCTGGAGCCGCGGGTGCTGCTGAGCGCGGATATCTCGGCCGCCGCCGGGGCTGCTTTCGGGAGCGGTATTGAGTCGCTCGGCGGCCGTTTCAGCGACTTCCTCGCCTCGGACACGACGCTCGGCGAGCGCGTGCCGATCCTGCTCACGGTCGCGAAGCAGCCGGACGGCAGCCTGGTCGATGAAGCTCCGACGATCCGCGATCTGTTCAGCGTGCCGGTGGACGCCAATGGCAATGGGAACATCGACTTCTTCGGCGACGAGGCCGCGCTGCAGGCACTGGACACCAACAATGGCGGCCTGGGTGACGGCAAGGTCGACGCCAACGAGTTCGCCCAGCACTGGTTCTACGAACCCGTTGCCAACTGGTTCGGCACCCACGGCGGCTCGAGCGATACGGGCGATTTCGTCTCCTTCCTGAAGGCCGGGTTCCCATTCGGCCTCGACCAGACCCTCAACGACCTTTCCGGCCTGTACAAGGTCGAGTTCAGCATTCTCGATGCCAACAAGGTCAACGACACCACCCAGACGCCCGACGCCGAGCTGACGCTGACGGCTGGCTTCGAACTGAAGGTCACGAGCTATGCGACGCCGATCGACCTCGGCCTCGAGGCCGATGCGCTGAAGCTCCTGCCGTTCACCGGCGACCTCGACGGCAGTACCGCGCCCAAGCTGCCGACCATTCCCGTGACCTCGACGCTGGACTTTGCGTTCGATTTCGGCGTCCTCACCGGCGGCAAGACCACGGTCACCGCCAACGACTTCTTCGTCCGCAAGGCCGAGCCGCTCGCGCTCGGCGTCGTCAGCAACGCGGCGAACCTGAACTTCAATCTGAACATCGGCTTCCTCGGCGCCCAGGTGAACAACGGCTCGATCGACCTGGAGGCCGATGTCGGCGCCCGGCTGCTCGACCCCAACGACCCGGCCGTGCTCGGCTTCACCGACGCCCAGCGCGGCGCCGAGCAGACCGGCGGCGTCGTCACGGCGGACTACGCGGTGCCGGGCGCGGACCTCGCGCACGGGGCTGGCTTCTTCCTGCGCATCGGCAATCTCGGCGTCGCCACGCCGGTCGACGTGGCCGACAACGACCGCGCCACACTCGCCGATCTGAAGAGCGACGTCGCCAGCGCCCTGGGCAGCTCCGGCCTGGGCGGGCTGGTCGATGTGACCCTGACGGGCGGCACCACGCTGCGCTTCGCCCTGCCCTCGACCTCGAACAACCCGCTGGGCTATGCGTCCGAATCGGTCGGCCTGACCGGCGAGCTGCTGGGCACGCCGGCCGGCAACGGTCCGAACGCGTTCGAGTACACGGGCGACCAGACCTTCCTGCTGTCGGTCGGCGGCGCGCTGCCCAAGCTCGTGACCGTGCACTTCCCGGACCCGTCGCACACCGAGATCGGCCTGAACGACGGCCAGGCCGCCGCGGTCCCGCCGCTGGTCGCACCCGGCGCCGCGTCGGCATCCGACATCAGCGCCGACGCCGGCTTCACGGTCACCGTCTGGCTGAACGACGGCACGACCGCCACCAAGAGCATCACGCTGCACGCGACCGACACCGACGGCAACACGACGGCAGCCAGCCTGGCCGTGGACCTGGACAACGCGTTCACCGGCTCGGCCGTCTATCCGCTGGTGCAGGCCACGGCGGACGGCAGCGGCCACCTGCGATTCACGCCGCTGAATTCATCGGTCAGTGCGATCCGCGTGCAGGCCTCCGGCACCGGCACGACCGAGATGGGCTTCGCCGCCGATGCGGTGATCAAGCTGCAGCTGCAGGCGGCCAACAACGGCGTGGCCGACCTGTCGCAGGCGGCGAACTTCAGGCTCACGCTCGACGACGCCGGCGTGTCCAGCGTCTACGCGATCACGGTGCCCGACAACAACCGCGGCGGCCTGGCCGCGCTCGCGGCCGACATCGACGCGGCGATCGACGCGGCGACCGGTGGCAATCGGCTCAACGTGTTCGTCAGCGGCGGCAAGATCGTGCTCGCCGGCACCGACACCGACGACGTGCGCGCGTTCAGCGTCACCACGGTCAACCAGAACCTGAACGACCTCGTCGTCGACGTGAACCGCGGCCTGGCCCAGGCCGGCCTCGCCGGCCAGGTCACGGCCTCCGCGTTCGGCGCACAACTGCGGCTGCTGTCGACCGGCGCGAAGTCGCTGGAGATCAGCCGGACGCTCACCTTCGACGCCGGGCGCACCTACGCCGAGCTGCAGCAGCCGGTCCTGTTCGGCGATCCCGACTTCGGGCCGCTGTTCGGAGCGAGCAAGGGCACCTCGTCGCATGTGCAGCTGAATCTGCCGGTGGAAATCCTCGACGGGCTCGACGACGCGACCACCGGCGCGGTCGACAACTGGAAGCCGGCGAACGTGGCGATCGTCGGCAACTTCAGCCCGTTCGACGCGAACTCCACCGTCTCCGACTACGACGCGTCTGCGAACCGGTTCGACCTGAAGTTCACGCTGAATCCGCTGCAACCGGCGCAGGCGATTCCGCCGGCGCCCGACCTGCCGCCGGTCGGCTCGGTGCCGTCGCCGGCCAGCCTGACCGACAAGATCGTGTTGGTCAACTTCGCCGAGCCGTTGAACTTCAACCAGGTCGGTCCGGAAAGCATGATCGGGCTGATCTCCAGCCTAGGGACGGCGCTGCAGCAGATCGCGGACGCGCAGCCGTTCTCGAAGTTCGACATTCCGTTCGCAACCGCCAAGCTGTCGGACCTGATCAATATCGTCGATGCCGACAAGAGCAAATACTCGGGGCTGATCGACACCCTGATCTACAACACCGGCGGCGATGGCCTGAATGGCCCACTGGCCGATTCCGATGGGCTGCTGAAGAAGGTCCACGTCGGTACGCAGGACAAGCTGGTCCCGTCGTTCACGACCGCCCAGAAACTGGCCGCGCGGCTCAGCGCCATCCTGGGCGTTCCCAAGACAGACACGGCCGGCAGCCCGCCCGGCATCAACGCCGCCTACGACCGCATCAGCAACCAGGTCACCTACCGCGTCGACCTGCTCGCGTCCGATCGCAACGCGCCGCCGGCCAAGAGCCCGTTCGCCTACAACGTCTCGCTGAACCCGTTCGGCAACCTCACGGTCGACGCCGCGGCGCCGTCCGCCCAGACCACCGACGACCTGAACGGCCGCACCGGGCTGCAGATGACCTTCGGCGTGGACCTGTCGCCGCCGGGCAGCGTGATCCTCTCGACCACGACGCTGGCGCAGCTCAACGGCGGCAAGGGCGTGGACATCAAATACGAGCGCGCCGTCACGGGCACGAAGAGCATCCCGGTCGTCGCGGCGCCGGGTGGCGGCGTCCAGACGCCGCCGTCGCCGATCCAGCAGTTGCTGTCCGGCGATGCGAGCTTCGGTGTCTCGATCAACGGCGCCGCAGCGGTGAGCGTGACGATCAAACAGGCCGCCACACTCAACCGCACGATGGCGGAGCTCGTCGTCGACGTCGACGACGCGCTGGCTGTCGCGCACATCGGCGACAAGATCCGCGCCGACTTCGACGGCACCCGGCTCGTGCTGAGCGCGCACGACAACGACCTGACGACAAAGTTCACGATCGTCAACCCCAACGGCGCCGCCATCACCGACCTCGGATTTTCCGACGGCATGCTGGCCGACCGGGCCGACTTCCTCGTCGTCGACCGCGCGGGCGTCCAGCACCGGATCGAGCTCGACACCTTGTCGGCGGCGTCGACCGTCCAGCAATTCTTCACGCTGATCGGCGCCAGCACGACGGGGGTGGTGACGGCCGAGTTCAACGCCACGCACACCGGGCTGCGGCTGGTGGACCACAGCGGCGGCAGCAGCAATGCGCTGCAGGTGCAGACCCTCAACGGCGCGATCGCGCTGCTGCAGCTCGGCTTCCACGAGAACCGCAACATCGCGAATTCGAACCCGCTGCCCACCGTTGTCGAAGGCGGATCGATCGGCTCGACCCGGCCGCTGGACGAGCGCTTCTTCGTTCGCGACGCCGAGCTGCGTATCGACGGCCTGCGCCTCGAGACCCCGGCCAGCACCGTGCCGGGGCAGGCGCTGTTCGGCATCGTCGGCGTCGACACGCACATGGGTGGGTCGATTCAGGCGAACGTCAGCGCGCAACTGCGCAACCCCGACACCAAGGCGCCGGGCAGCCTCGTCACGCTCAAGCAGCTGTTCGACAGGCCCGGCGATGCGGCCGCGGCACCGGCCGTGTACACCGGCCAGCAGATTGCCTACACCGGCGGGTTCGGCCAGTTCGTCGTGGGCCAACGCGTCGTCGGTACGGCGAGTCATGCCAACGCCGTTGTCGTGAACGTCGATCCGGTCTCCGGCATTCTGCAGCTGGCCGACACCGAAGGAACCTTCCAGAGCGGCGAGGGCCTCGTGCAGGCCGCGGCCATGGCGGCCGCGGTCAGTGTCGGCGTCGTCACGACGAACGCCAACTTCGGTGAGTTCAACCTCGGCGTCCATGTGCAGGACGGCTTCAGCGAGCCGGGCTTCGGCGCCGGCTTCGCGTTGCTCGACAACCAGTCGTACAACGTGCCGATCCACCTCACCGGATTCGGCGACCCGGTCACGCCGACGGCGCCGACCGCGGCGCTCGATCTGAGCGGCATCGGGGACCTGGCCGCGTTCCAGAAGCTCGGTTACGACGCGCTGTCCGGCGCGCTCGACGGGCTGCTGAAGGTGGTGCAGGACGTCGAGGCCGGCTTCGCGTTGCTGAACACCCCGTTGCCGGCGATCAACCGCAGCGTCAGCGACCTGCTCGGCCTGGTGGCGGGCTTCGCGAGCGGCGTGCACAACGCCGACGCCGCCCTCGACGCCTCGAAAGCCGCGCTGGCGCCGGGCGTGAAGGACCTGCCGGCGCTGCGCCTGCAGGACATCCCGCGCGCCTTGCGCAGCGCCTTCGGCCTGCCGGAGGGCGTGGACCCGAGCGCACCGGGTTCGGTCGACTGGGTCCGGCTGGATTTCGACAAGGCGGCCAACATGCTGCGGGTTGAGCTCTCGCTCGACCAGGCCGTCAGCACCCAGCTCGGCCTGGACATCGTCACCGGCGGCGGCCTGCCCGACGTGACCAGCGGCGGTGTGCTGAAGCTCAGCGGCACGCTGGACACGCGGCTGAACTTCGGCATCGACCTGGCCGACCCGACCAAGGCCTGGCTGTTCGACACCAGCAACATCTCCGCGTCGCTGCATGTCGAGGGCGAAGGCCGGCAATACACGGGCGGGCAACGCGGCCTCGGGCTGGTGTTCCGCGCCGCGCTCGGCCCGCTGGACGTCTTCATCCAGGACGGCGACGCGCTGATCGACGTGAGCTTCAAGCTGCCGGGGCTGGATTTCGACGCCAGCGGCAAGAAGCTGATCAGCGCCGTGACCTTCGGCGACTGGAAGCCACCGGTCATCGACAAGAACTCGATCGACATCTCGCTGCCGATGTTCTTCGGCGGCGAAGGGCCCGACAACTTCATCGGCGAGTACAAGGCCACCGGCCCCATCGCCGGGGTGGTGGTGACGACGCCGAACTTCGCCAGCATCGCCAGCGGCATCCAGAGCGGCTCGATCGCGTTCGATCCGTTCAGCAACATCCTGCTCGCGATCGACGGCCTCGATATCTACCTGCAGACGCTGAGCGACACGCTGTCCAGCGATGTGCTGGGCAACAACCTGCCCTTCGTCGGCGACCAGATGGCCGACGTGCTGGTCATCGAGGACTTCCGCAACACGCTGATCCGCACGCTGAAGAACGGCATCGAGAACGCAGTCAACCCGACCCCCGATCTGGTGCAGACGTTCATTGCTGCGGCGGTACTCGCCTCGCCGGGTGTATCACTGGCGGGCGGCGTGTCCTACACGCACAGCAACGACCCCAGCACACCCGCGGCGAACCGGTTCAAACAGTGGACCTTCACGCTCAACGGCACGAAGACGCTCACGCTCGACGACTTCGTCCTCGGCATCCCGAACCTGGGCTTCGACATCGCCGAGCCGGTGTTGGTGACGCTCGACTGGCAGATCAAGCTCGGTTTCGGCGTTGACTTCACCAACAGCGCATACGTGGTCCTGCCGAGCGGTACCGACGACGTCGACCTGAAGCTGGCGATCACCCTGCCGGGCGGCACGCACGCCGGCCAGCTCGGCTACCTGCCGGTCAACGTGACCGATCCGGGCAGCGATACCGGGGCGAGGCTCGACTTCGATGTCGACGTCAAGGACGGCTCGACCCTCAATACGCTGCTGCCGTTCTCCGACCTGGGCGCGATCAATTCCGTCGCGACCGTGAACGGAACCGACCTCAGCGGAAGCAGCAATCACATCGTCAGCCTCAAGCTGGTGACGAACGCGGCACCCGGGCTGCCGCAGTTGGGCACCGACCTGATCCTGGACTGGTCGCTTGCGGCCGGCACCCCGGTTGCCGGCCTGGACGGCGACGCGGTCGCTCCTGGCGTGGCGAAGATCGCGCTGAACAATGTCTCGCTCGATGCCGGCTCGGTCGCCAAGCAGCTGCTCGGCCCGGCGTTCAGCGACATCGCCGACTTCATCAAGCCCTTCATGCCGGTCGTCGACACGCTGTCGGCGCGGATCCCGATCCTGTCCGACATCGCCGGCACCGACATCACGCTGCTCGACCTGGCCGCGATCTTCGGCCACGTCGACGGTGACTTCATCAAGGCGGTGGCCGATGTCGCCAACGTCATCAGCAGCATCGACTCGTTCATCAGCGCCCCGGCGCAGGAGTTGCAGCTGGGGCTCGGCAGCATCACGCTGTTCGACGCGGCCGCGGGCATCAGCAATTTCGATCCGCTCGACCCGAGCTCGCAGCTGTCGAAGATCAATGTGCTGATCGACGGCCACAACGATCCGTCGACGAACCACACGACGACGCAAGGGCTGGTGCACGACGCGTCCGCCTACAACGCGAAGATCAACGGCAACGCCTTCCTGCGGGCGGTGCGGGACCAGACGCTGGCCAAGGACCTGCTGCTGCCGATCCTGACCGACCCGCGGCAGGGGTTCATGATGCTGCTGAACCAGCCGGCGACGCTGGTCAGCTACGCGCTGCCGCCGCTGGACGTCGACTTCAGCTACCTGCAGGTGTTCCCGGTGTTCGGCCCGCTCGCGGTCTCGATCACGATCAGCTTCGGCTTCGGCGTCGACCTGCACGGCATCGGCTTCGACACCTACGGCTACCAGCGCTACGCCGCGGGTGGTTTCCGCGATCCGGGCGTGATCTTCGACGGCTTCTTCTTCAACGACCTCGATGCGTCGAAGACCGACGCTCCCGAGATCACGCTGCAGTTCGGCCTGATCGGCGCGGCCGAACTGAACCTGGGCATCGCACGCGCCGGCGTTCAGGGCGGGATCGATGCGCTGATCACATTCAACTGGCACGACTCGATCCCGGACACCCATGTGCACCTGAGCGAGATCGCCGGCAACATCGTCGCCGAGGGCGGCAACCCGCTGGCGGCGTTCGACGTCGGCGGCGAGCTGACCTTCTCGCTCTCGGCCTTCCTCGAGATCAGCCTGATCGGCTTCCACCAGGACTTCCCGATCACCGGCGAGCAGACGTTGTACAGCTTCGACGACACGAGCAAGCGCCTTCCGGTGCTCGCGAAGGACATCGGTGGCGGCACCCTGCAGCTGAATATGGGGCCGAACGCGCAGGATCGCCTGAACGGCGACATCTCCGACGGCAACGAATATTTCGAGCTGAGGCGGGTGGGCACCGACGTCTACGTCTGGTCCGACAAGCTCGGCGTGCCCGAGTCGAAGAAGCAGGTCTATCACAACGTCAGCCACATCGTCGGGCTCGGCGGGCAGGGCGACGACACGATCCTGCTGCACGACTTCGACGGCGGGAACATCACCGCCGAGTTCGACGGCGGCGTCGGCGACGATCACATCGAGTACATGGGCAGCACCGGCTCGCGCTCGGTGCCGGGCGCGGTGATCCGCGGCGGCCTGGGCAACGACACGCTGATCGGCGGCGACGCCAACGACGTGATCTACGGCGGCCAGGGCAACGACATCATCGAGGGCGGCGGCGGCTACGACATCCTGTTCGGCGACGGCGGCCGCGTGGCCGACACGCTGACGCCGATGTTCATCTCGAGCCGGGTCGCACTGACCGACGGCGACGACATGATCGAGGGCGGCGACGGCGACGACGTGCTGATCGGAGGCGGCGGCAACGACAAGCTCGTGGGCGATGGCGGCAACGACATCCTGATCGGCGACGGCGGCCGCTTCGAGTACACCACGACGGGCGGACACGTCGACGTGACGGCGCTGCGGCCGGCGCCCTATGTGCCGACACCGGTGACCGACACCAGCAAGACGCCGGCGCAAATCAGCAGCGACATCGACACGATCTCCGATTTCGTGACCGGCAAGTTCACCGCGACCGACCTGGGCTTCGGCGGCAACGACACGCTCAGTGGCGGCGCCGACGACGACCTGATCCTCGGCGGCAGCGGCGACGACACGATCAACGGTGACGCCGGAGCCGATGTGATCCTCGGTGGCAAGGGCTTCGACGACATCCACGGCGGCGCCGGCAACGACGCCATCTTCGGCGGCGACCAGGCCGACACGATCGCCGGCGACGCCGACAACGACGTGATCTCCGGCGGCACCGGCAACGACTTCATCCACGGCAACGACGGCGCCGACGTGATGAAGGGCGACGCCGGCGCCGACGTGATGTTCGGCGACGCGGGCAACGACCAGGTCTTCGGCCTGACCGAGCCCGACGTGCTGTTCGGCGGCACGGGCGACGACCTGGTCGTCGGCGGCACCGGCAACGACATCATCTTCGGCGACGACGGCCTGGTGGCCAAGCTCGACCCCGGGCACAACGCCAGCCTCGACGTCATCATCGGCAACGGCTCGGCGGCGCCTGCGACCGGCGCATTCAGGGACGGCGACAAGCGCACGCTGGACCTGATCGTCACCGACGTCGTGGCCGGCGACGGCAACGACATGCTCTCGGGCGAGGCCGGCGACGACCTGATGCTCGGCGGCGGCGGCAACGACCTGATGGGCGGTGATGTCGATCCGCGCCTGGCGGACGTGGGGGTGGCGGCCACGCCGATCAGCCGCGACGTGATGATCGGCGACGGCGGCAAGATCACCTTCGACGAGCGCCAGTTCTGCTCGATCGAGACCGTGGTCGCGGCGGTCGGCTCGCCGTACAACGACACGATCTACGGCGACAACGGCAACGACTACATCTTCGGCGGCCAGGGCGACGACTTCCTGTTCGGCGGCCATGGCAAGGTCGTCACCGGCGGCTTCGTCGGCGCGTTCCGCCGCGTGACGGACCCCGGCGCGAGCGACAACGACATCATCGTCGGCGACAACGGCAAGATGGAGTTCGCCAACAAGACGATTCCGGCCAACTTCGGCAAGCTCGAGCGCGTGCAGACCACCGACCTGAGCAACGCCACCGGCGGCGACGAGTACGCCGAGGGCGAACTCGGCAACGACGTCGTCTTCGGCGGCGTCAACGACCCGGTCGACGTGCTGTTCGGCAACGCCGGCAGCGACGTGATCCTGGGCGACAACGGCGTGCTCGACTTCGACTTCAACGATCCGGCGCACGACCTGAGCACGCTCGACCTGATCCGCTCGTATCGCGACGGCCTCGGCGGCGAGGACCACATCTCCGGCAATGCCGGGAGCGACGTGCTGATCGGCGGCACCGACGGCGACTTGATGTACGGCGACGACGCGACCGGCTCGGCCGGCGCGCTCGACGGCGAGGACATCATGCTCGGCGACAACGCCGACATTTTCCTGGTCGGCACGGTCGGGCGCCTGACGGTCAAGGTGGCCGCGATGCCCGTCGGCACGGCGATCGACCTGATCACGACCTCCGACAGGATTGATCTGGCCGATCCGCTGTACGACAGCGCAGCCAAGGTGGACGCGTTCGGCGGCGCCGACACGATGTCGGGCAATGCCAGCAACGACATCATGCTGGGCGGCGTCAACAACGGCGGCACCGACCTGCTGTACGGCGACATCGCGGCGACGACCGTGGCAACAATCGCCAACGACGGCAACGACATCGAGCTCGGCGACAACGGCCTGCTCGACTTCACGTTCGATGCCGACGCGGATCGCCTGACGCTCGACCTCATCCGTTCTGCCCAGGACGGGCTCGGTGGCACCGACATTCTTTCGGGCAACAAGGGGCTCGATGTCGCCATCGGCGGCACCGGCGGCGACACGATCTACGGTGACGATGCGGGCTTCACGGCCGCAGCGGCAGACCTGTCCGACCTGCTGATCGGCGACAACGCCGACATCTTCCTGGTGGCCAAGGGCGCGGCCTCGGGCGGCGATCTGAAGGACGTGCTCGGCGTGGCGGTGCAGACGATCCGCACCACCGACAAGGACCATCCCGAGTACGGTGGTTCGGACACCATTTCGGGCAATGCCGGCGGCGACATCATCCTTGGCGGCGTGCAGGGCGATACCTTGTACGGCGACCGGCAGGCGGTCACCACGGCGACCAATACCAACGACGGCAACGACATCATCCTGGGCGACAATGGCGCGCTGGAGTGGCAGTCCAACGGCCGCCTGAGCGAAATCTCGGGCATCGACATCAACGCCAACAACGCTGCGCTGTGGGCGAAGTTTGGCAACGCTGTCCAGGATCTGGACCTGACCACGCTCGACCTGATCACGACCGAGCAGCCGACCAACGGCGGCCGCGATCTGGTCTACGGCGACAACGGCCGCGACACGATCTTCGGTGGCACCGATTCCGATCGGCTTTACGGTGACACCGGCAGCGAGACCGATGGCAACCAGAGCGCGAACGGGAACGACCTGATGTTCGGCGACCACGGCCGGCTGTACGTGCAGTTCAGCCGTTTCAAGGATGCCAATGGCAACCTCGTTGCGGCAACGGACATCAACTCGCGCAATTTCTTCGCCATCGACATCGGCAACGCGGCCACGGCTGACAACGCGGGCGGCCAGGGTGACCGGATGTGGGGCGAAGAGGGCGACGACATCATGCTCGGCCAGCAAGGCGACGACCGCATGTGGGGCGGCAGTGGCAGCGACGACATGGTCGGCGGCCATAACGTCTCCGGCGGCTACGACGAACTGACGGTCGGCGCCATCGCGGCCACGCTGAAGGCACCCGACAACGGCATGAACGACCTGATGGACGGCGGCTCGGGCGACGACGCCATGACCGGCGATAACGCCATCGTCTGGCGGCGCGGCGACGATCTGAGCCCACGCTTCCGTTCGTTGACGGCGTTAACCATTTACACGACGGACGCGTCGACGATCACCACCAACGTCGGATCGATAAACCAGAGCGATCCCAACGACGCGGTCGGCCGGGACATCCAGCTGGTCGATCACGCGGACAACACGCTGTCTGGCTTGTACGGCAAGGACGTGATGGCGGGCGGCGCCGGCAACGACACGATGTTCGGCGAACTCGGCGACGACCTGATGCAGGGCGACGGATCGATCGACATCGTTCGGAACGTGCAGCCCGCGACACGCCAGATCGACGTGACCGACTCTGCCGGCCCGACCGGCCAGACGTTGTATTTCAACGTCCCCGAAGCAGGCACCGACGGCGACGACTACATGGAGGGCAACGGTGGCCGCGACCTGATGTACGGCGGCCTCGGGCAGGACGACATGATCGGCGGCAGCTCGGCGCTGTTCGGACTGACCACTGAAGACCTTCGCCCCGATGGCTCGGACACGATGTTCGGCGGCGCGGGCATTCGCACGGCACGCAACGACCTCGGCATGGCTACGGACACGGGAACGGCGGCCGACGGCAGCACCAAGATCGTGGTGGTTGGCCCGGACGGGCATGCCCGCGATGCCGATTTCATGATGGGCGACAACGCCAACGTGTACCGGCTGGTGAAGGGCGGCGCGAGCGGTACGAACAAGACCGATCCGAACGATGTCTTCCTGTCGTTCAACTACGACGACCTCTACGGCCTGCAGCTTGTTCCGCGCGCGATGCAACTGCTCGACTACACGCTGGGCGGCGGCGATTTCAACCCTGGTGGCTACAACATGGGCCAGGCCACCGTGACCGGCAAGCCCGCCGACAACGGCGCCGCCGACCTGATCCACGGTGAATCGGGCGACGACATCATCTTCGGCATGACCGGCAGCGACGTGCTGTTCGGCGAAGGCCAGGACGACGACATCGTCGGCGGCTACGGCCACGACTGGATCTCCGGCGGCACTGGCCAGGACGGCGTGCTCGGCGACGACGGCCTGATCTACACCAGCCGCAACAGCACGACGGGGGAGGCGCTGTACGGCGTTGCCGGCCTGAACGCGGCCAGTACCGACGACACCAAGTACTCGAATGGCAACGTGCTCGACGAGCTGATCACGACGCCCGGCTCCTTGCAGTCGGCGGTGATCAACAGGAGCGGCGAGCTGAAGAAGACCATCGATGTGGTGCCGTTCAGCTACGACAAGACCTGGATCGCGCGCGACGACGAGTTTCCGAACAACGCCGACACGTCGCCGTTTGCCGACGACATCATCTTCGGCGGGCTGGGCAGCGACTTCCTGCACGGCGGCTCGGGCGACGACGCGATCTCCGGTGCCGAGGCGTTGGCGCACGCCTACGTGCCGACCTACGACGCCGGGACCGGCTTGGCCAATGGCGTGCTCGATCTCGGCTACAGCGTGGTCGGGATCGCCAACGCACTGGTCGTCAACCCGACCACGCAGGATCCCGGCAACGTGCTGGCGTTCAACCCGAACGATCTCGACGGCCAGCACCTGAACAACCGCTTCCGTGCCGGAGAATTCAGGCTCTACGACGAGTACGATCCGCGGCGCAAGATCATGCTCACCGACTCCGGCGAACTCGACAAGACTGGCGGCGGCTTCAACTTCCTGCTGAACTTCGACAAGGACGAGGGCGTGCTGCGTCCGGCAGGGACGGTGCCCAAGGCCACCGGCCAGCAGACCGAGTCCTACCCGGCGGTGCACGACGATGGCGCCGATGCGATCTTCGGCGACCTCGGCAACGACTGGATCGTCGGCGGCACCGGTCGCGACAACCTGTACGGCGGCTGGGGCAACGACCTGCTGCAGGCCGACGACAACCTCGACACCGAGACCGTCGGCGTGGCCGCACCCTTCGACAACGAGTCGCCCGACACCCACCCGACCTACGAGGACCGGGCCTACGGTGGCGCCGGGCGCGACGTGCTGATCGGCAACACCGGCGGCGACCGGCTGATCGACTGGGTGGGGGAGTACAACAGCTACCTTGTGCCCTATGCGCCGTTCGGGCAGGCCAGCGTCAGCCGCACGCTGCAGCCGTTCCTGCCGGAGTTCCTGTATGCCCTGTCCGCGGGCGACGGGGCCGACCCGACGCGTTACCGCGATGCGATCGGCACGAACCCGCCGCAGCCGACGAACAACAACCCGAACCCGTCGCGCAACGGTGAGCCCTACGGCGAACTCGGGCTGGTCCTGCAGAAGGACTTCGCCTGGGGCGACCAGACCGGCGCGCCGGCCGATCCGCAGGCGGGCAACATTCCCGGTGGCCCGCGCGACGTGTTGCGCTCGGCCGATTTCGCGGGGAACAACGCGAGCGGTTTCGTGGCCGCGTCGGGCAGTTGGCAGGTGACCAATAACGCTTACGAGGTGGCGCCCGCCGGCACCGCCAGCACCGACGCGATCAGCCTGTTCGACTCCGACGTCACGGTGCCGAGCTACTTCGAGGTCACGGCGACGATCAATGCGCTCAAGCCGGTGGGCGGCTTCAAGGCCAACGCATACATCATCTTCGACTACTACAGCGCCACCGACTTCAAGTTCGCGGGGATCGACGTCTCGAACAACAAGATCCAGATCGGCCAGCGCGCGAGCTGGGGTTTCCAGGTGCTCGCCACGCAGAACATGATCCTGAAGTCGGGAACGGACTACAACCTGCTGCTGGCGATCAACGGGTCCGCGGTCCAGCTGGTCGTCAACAATGCCCAGTCGGTCAGCTATGCGTTCACGCCGCGCAAGGACAGCGACGGCTTCACCTACGGCATCAGCGCCGGCATGTACGGCCTGGGCGCCGACTACGCCAAGGCCCGCATCGACAACGTGGTCGTGCAGCGCATTCCGCCGAAGACGACGCTGGCGCTGAGCGACGGGTTCACGGGCGGAACATCGACCTTGCTCACGCCGTACACCGGCAGTTGGGCGCTGCAGGCCGACCGCCTGAACCTGACCCCGCAGGGCTCCGCGCCGTTCGCGCTCGCCGGCAACGACATCGCGGTCGGCGTGGCGGCAATGCTCAAGCTCGACACCGTGGTCTCGACCACCGGCACCGGCGGCCTTGTGTTCGACCTGTATTCGCCCACCGACTTCAAGTGGGCGGCCATCTCGACGACGAGCAACCAGGTGCTGGTCGGCCACTACACCGCCAAGGGCGGCTGGGTCGTGGACGCCGCGGTGGCGAAGACGATCTCGTCCGGCGACATCGTCGCGCTGTCGGTCACCTTGAAGGGCTCCACGGTCAGCGTCAGCCTGAACGGGCAGGTGGTGTTGAGCCGGGTCTACAACGCGCCCGTGGTGGATGGCGCGGCCGGTGTCTTCAGCCGCGGCGGGACCAGTTCCTTCGATTCGTTCGGTCTGCAGACCGACGACGCCCGTTTCGCTCCGGCACCGACGATGACCGCGACCTCGGTGGCGCGGCAGGGCGAATCGACGACCACCGCATCGGCGTCGACGACCTCCGTGACGACACCGTCCTCGACCCTGACGACCACGTTTGCCGTGACCACGCAGCCGCAGACGGACACCACGCCGGCGGTGAAATTGCCGGTCGCCGACACGGCGCCGCCGACCGCGGGTGGCTTGAGCCTTGCCGTTGCTGGTGCGGCGCCGCCGGCGTCCGGCATCGACATCGCGGCGGCGGGCAGGACGACGGGCGAAACGGTGCTGGCGGCGCGGGAATCGGACGACTCGGCATCGGCCCTGGCGCCGGCCGAGACGCTGCGGCGTGCCCGCGAGCCCGAGCCGGTGCCGGCAGGCTTCACGCCGGAACAGGCAGCCGAGACCTGGGTGATCGACTGGACGCCCCCCGCCGAGCAGGATCTCGACGCCGTGCTGGACGCGCTCGAGGCCGGTCGGCCCACCGGCTGGCAGGCCGATTTCGTGACCACGCTGGGCACGCGCGGTGCGCCGGCCTCGGCGAACAGCGCGTTGCGCTTCCGTTTGTGATGACAGGATGCTTGAATTCAAGGAGTGGCAATGAGCGGGAATGATGCGGAACGACAGGCCGACGATGCCAAGGGCGCGAAGAAGGCCCAGGTCAAGCTGGACACGAGCCAGCTGAAGAGTTCGTACTGCAACGTCAGCAATGTGACGAGCACGCGCGAGGAGGTCGTTATCAATTTCGGCATCAACCAGAACTGGGACCTGGGGCAGAAGGAGATGGACGTCGAGCTGCTGCACCGCATCATCCTGAGTCCGCACGCTGCCAAGCGGCTGCAGTTGATGATGACCAAGCTGCTGCAGGAGTACGAGACCCGCTATGGTGCACTGACCTGATGGCGTCCCGGCGCAGACCGGCGGCGGGGAGGGTGCCTGGATGTATGTCGAACGGCTAGCCAGCGGCCCGGCCGATCAGGGGGACGACGCCGAGGCTGCCACGTGGTCGCAGTTCGCCGCGGCCGGCGACACGCCGGCGTTCTGCAGCGCGTGGTTGAGCCTGCAGTGCCGATCCATCGAGGCGCGCGAAGGTCGGGTCCGTGCGGCAGTCGTGCTCTGGCGCCAGAGCGACGACAGTTTCGCGCCGGCAGCGGTCTGGCCATCGGCGCGGCATGACGTATCGCACCTGGCGACGGCCGCGCGCCAGTCGCTGACCGAGGGTCGCGGCCTGTGCCTGCGCGATGCGGACCAGGGTGGCAGCCCCCGCGCGCTCGTGTCGTATCCGGTCATGCACGGGGGCAGCGCCCGCGGCGTGGCGGTGATCGACGTCGACATCGTCTCCGAAGCCCAGCTGCAACGGGCGATGCGCCTGCTGCACTGGGGCGCCGGCTGGCTCGAGAGCCGGGCCGTGCAGCAAGGCGTGCTCTCGGCCGAGGCGCAGTCGCGCCAGGCGTCGCAGGCCATCGACCTGCTCGGTGCGGTGGGCGAGCAGGACGGCCTGCAGTCGGCCGCGATGGCCCTGGTGAACGAGCTCGCCGGCCGAATCGGTGCCGACCGCGTCCTGGTCGGGTTCGTGCGGCACCACCGCGTGCGGCTTGCCGGCGTGTCGCACGTGGGCTGGTTCGACGCGCGCACCGCCGAGGTCGATGCGGTCGAAAATCTGATGGAGGAGGCCTTGGACCAGGGCGGTCGCTTGCAGGTGCCCGTGTCGGCCGGTGCGGCGTTCCGCGTGACGGTCGCGCACGAGGAACAGCGCAAGCGGGCCGGGCTCGCAGCCATGTGTTCGGTGGTGATGCTGGGGCGCGAGAGCGCGGTCGGGGTGATCACGGCCGAGTGGCCGGACGATGCCACCGACGCGCTTGTCGCGGCCGGTGCCGACCTGCTGGAGACGGTCGCGCTGCTGGCGGCTCCTGCGTTCGAGGACAAGCTCGACCGGGCGCGCTGGCTCACGGGCCGGGCTCCGCGTGCGGTGGTGTCGCTGGTGCAGCGCCTGTCCCGGCGCGGCGACGCGACCTTCAAGCTCGGCGCCGTGGCCGCTGTGCTGCTGGTGGGCCTGCTTGCTGTCGTGCAGCAGGACTACCGGGTGACGGCCAAGTCGGTCATCGAGGGCGAGGTGCAGCGTGCCGCGGTCGCCCCGTTTCGCGGCTACATCGCCTCGGCGCCGGTGCGGGCGGGGGCCCGCGTCACCAAGGGCCAGACGCTGGCGGTGCTCGACGAACGCGACCTGCGGCTCGAGCAGGTGCGCTGGTCCAGCGAGCGCGAGCAGGCGGCGCAGAAGTACCAGGATGCGCTCGCCAAGCGTGACCGCGCCGCCGCCGTGCTGCTCGCCGCCCAGCAGCGCCAGGCCCAGGCGCAGCTCGATCTGGTCGACGAGAAGCTGGCGCGCGCGACCATCCGGGCGCCGATCGACGGCCTGGTCGTCTCGGGGGATCTGTCGCAGCTGCTCGACTCGCCGGTCGATGTCGGGCAGACCTTGTTCGAGGTCGCGCCGCTCGACGCGTATCGCGTCGTGCTGCAGGTCGACGAGCGCGACATCGCCCATCTCCAGGTGGGCCAGACCGGCCAGCTCGTGCTGACCGGCCTGAGCAAGGAGCCGCTGCCGCTGCGCGTGAAGACCATCACCGCGGTGGCCGAGCAGCATGAGGGGGTGAACGTGTTCCGGGTCGAGGCCGAACTGACGCGCAGCGTCCCGTACCTGCGCCCGGGGATGGAAGGCGTGGCCAAGGTGACGGCCGGCGAGCGCAGCGTGCTGTGGGTCTGGACGCATCCGTTCACCGACTGGCTGCGCATGGCCTTGTGGCGCTGGATGCCTTGAGTGCTGCCCCGTGGCCGACTACTTCAGCCCCCACTGGTACCGCGTCGCGGAGTTGCAGCCGCTGCTGAACGCCGGGGTGCGGGTGGCACGCCATCGCTACCGTGGCGAGTCGTGGTACGTCCTGCTCGATGCGGCGACCGGCAAGTCGCACCGCGTCACGCCGCAGACCTACTCGCTCATTGCACAGATGGACGGCCGCCGCAGCCTCGGGGCGATCTGGACCGAAGCGCTGGAGCGACTCGCCGACGACGCGCCGACGCAGGACGAGCTGATCCAGCTGCTGGGTCAGTTGCACGCCGCGGACATCCTGCAGTTCGATGTCTCGCCAGACTCGGCGGAGCTGTTCGACCGCCATGTCCGCACCGAGGGCAACCGCATCGTTTCGCGCTTTCGCAGCCCGCTCGCGCTGCGTCTGCCGTTGTGGGACCCGGACCGCTTCCTGGCGCGGACGCTGCCCTGGCTGAGGCCGCTGTTCGGCAAGCCCGGCCTCGCGCTCTGGGCGGCTCTCGTGCTGCCGGCG
Organism: Pseudomonadota bacterium; assembly: GCA_040388965.1. Classification (GTDB taxonomy): domain Bacteria; phylum Pseudomonadota; class Gammaproteobacteria; order Burkholderiales; family Burkholderiaceae_C; genus LMDS01. The sequence goes on from JAZKAV010000021.1 coordinate 19,768, forward strand.
CTGGTCCTGGCCGCGATGCACTGGAACGACCTGACGCACAACCTGACGGACCGCGTGCTCGCCGGCTCGAATCTGGTCCTGCTGTGGTTCACGTTCCCGGTCGTCAAGGTGCTGCACGAGCTGGGGCACGCCTATGCGACCAAGGTGCGCGGCGGTGCGGTGCACGAGATCGGCGTGATGTTCATCGTGTTCGCTCCGGTGCCGTATGTCGACAGCTCGCGCGCGAACGGCTTGCGCAGCAAGTGGCAGCGAGCCGGCGTCGGCGCCGCGGGCATGCTGGTCGAGACCGCGCTCGCGGCCGTGGCGCTGTTCCTATGGCTGGCGGTCGAGCCGGGGACCGTGCGTGCCGTCTGCTTCAACGTGATGATGATCGCCGGCGTCTCGACGCTGGTGTTCAACCTGAACCCCTTGTTGCGGTTCGACGGCTACTACATCCTGTGCGACCTGATCGAGATGCCGAACCTGGCTACGCGGTCGCAGCGCTTCGTGGTCGACGCGATCGACCGCCGGGCCTTCCGCGCCCACCCCGCGCAGCCGCAGCGCGTGCTCCCGGGCGAGCGGCCATGGCTGGCGCTGTATGCGCCGGTGTCGGCCCTGTACCGCTTGTTCGTGATGATCTCGATCGCGATCTTTGCGGCGACGAAGTTCTTCTTCATCGGCGTGGCGCTGGCCGTCTGGACGGTGCTGCAGGGCGTGGCGTGGCCGATCGCGAAGGGTTTCTGGCACGTGGCCGGCTCGGCCACGCTGGAGCGTCGGCGCGTGGCCGCGGTCGGGCTGGTGGCGCTCGCCGCGTGCGCGCTGCTGGTCTTGATGTTCGTCGTGCCGGCCCCGTACCGGGCGGTCGCCGAGGGTGTTGTCTGGGTTCCCGAGGATGCGCAGCTGCGGGTGCAGAGCGCCGGTTTCGTGCAGGTGGTCCGTGCGGCACCAGGTGCCCGGATCGACAGCGGCAGCATCGTCGCGCAGCTGGTCGATCCGGCGCTCGACGCGCAACTCGCGGTGCAGGAAGCCAAGGTCGACGAACTCGAGGCCCGGCTCGGCAGCGAGCGCTTTACCGATCAGGTGAAGGCGCAGCTGAGTCGGCAGGCGCTCGATGCGGAACAGGCGGCGCTCGGTCGGCTGGTCGACGAGGCCGGCCAGCAAACCCTGCGTGCTCGCGCCGATGGCTGGCTCACCCTGCCACGTGCGGGCGACCTCGAGGGCCGCTACCTGCACAAGGGCGATCTGGTGGGCTATGTCAGCGATGGCGAGCAACGGCTGGTGCGGCTTGTCGTCGGCCAGGAGGACATCGACGCGCTGCGCCTGAGCCTGGTGTCCTTGTCGGTCCGCCTCGCGGCCCGGCCCGACGAAGTGCATGCCGCCCGCCTGGTGCGCGAGGTGCCCGCGGGGCGGGACGAGCTTCCCAGCCGAGCCCTCACGCTGGAGGGCGGCGGCACGAACCCGGTCGACCCGCGGGACAAGCAGGGCGCGCGGGCCTTGAACCGAGTGTTCCAGTTCGACCTCGAGTTGCATGACCGCGTGGCGGCACCGCTGGGCAGTCGTGCCTATGTGCGGCTCGAGTTCAGTCCGCTGCCGCTCGGCCTGCAGGCGTGGCGCCGCGTGCGCCAGCTGTTCCTGACGCGCTTCGATGTCTGAGCAGCGCGTCGCCCGGCATGGCCCGCTGCCCTTGCTGCACGCGGCGCGCTCCGGCGTTCGCCGTTCCGAGCCGGGGATTCCCCGGCGCGTCGACCTGTGGCTGTCTGCGCGCTGGGGTGCGGCAGCGCAGCGCCTGCCCTGGCGCTTGATGCGGATTAGGGCAAGCGCTGCCCGGGTGTTGCAGCGCGAGGGCCGGGTGGCTGTGCTCGACGATGCGGCGCTGAAGAGCGAGGTGGCGGAGTTGCGCCACACCCTGCATCGACATGGGCTCGCGGCGGCTCACATCCCGGCGGCGCTGGCACTGGCGCGCGAGGCTGCGCGCCGCAGCCTCGGCCTGCATGCGTACCCGGTCCAGGTGATGGGAGCGGTCGCGCTGCTCAACGGCATGGTGGCCGAAATGGCGACCGGCGAAGGCAAGACCCTGACCGCCGGTCTCGCCGCGGCCTGCGCCGCGCTGACCGGACGCGCCGTGCACGTGGTCACGGTCAACGACTACCTGGCCGAACGCGATGCGGGCCTGCTGCAGCCGCTGTTCGAGCTCCTCGGCCTGGAGGTCGGGGTCACCCGGCCGGGGCAGACACCGGCGCAGCGGCGCGCCGCCTATGCCTGCGACATCACCTACTGCACCAACAAGGATCTGGTGTTCGATCACCTGCGCGACCGCATTGCCGATGGCATGGGCGCATCGCCGCGCCGCTCGCGGGTGCGCGCCCTGCTCGGTCGCGAGCGGGCGCGGCCGGCCGTGGTCGAGGACCTCGCGTTCGCGATCGTGGACGAGGCGGACAGCGTGCTGATCGACGAGGCCCGCACGCCGCTGATCATTTCCAGCGAGCGCGACCGTGTCGACCCGGCGCTCTACCACGAAGCGCTGCGCCTGGCGCGGCTGCTGGTATCCGACGAGCATTGCCTGCTCGACCTGCAGCGCCGCCAGGTCCAGCTCACCACGGCCGGCCGGGACCGGCTCGCAGCCCTGCGCGCGGAACTGGGTTTGACGGGGCTGTGGGCAAGCGAACGGGCGCGTGAGCAACTGTGCTGCCAGGCCTTGTCCGCGCTGCACCTCTTCATGCGCGACCGCGACTACATCGTGCGTGACGGCAAGGTCCAGATCGTCGACGAGTACACCGGCCGCGTGCTGGCCGATCGCAGCTGGGAGCGCGGGCTGCACCAAATCGTCGAAGCCAAGGAGCAGGTCGAGCTCACGCCGAACCGCGAGGCCGTGGCACGCATGACCTACCAGCGATTCTTCACGCGCTACGCCTTGCTGGCCGGCATGTCGGGCACGGCGCGCGAGGTGGCCGGCGAGCTGTGGGCGATCTACGGGTTGCCGGTCGTGACCATCCCGACCCACCGGCCGTTGCGCCGCCGGCAGGTCGGGCGGCGCGTCTTCACCAGCGATGCGGCGCGCTGGCAGGCACTGGCGGAGCGATGCGCCGAGCTGCAGGGGGCGTCGCGCGCCGTCCTGATCGGCACGCGCTCGGTGCGCACCTCCGAGGTAATCGCGGCGCACCTGGCCGACGTGGGCATCGAGGCGGTCGTTCTCAACGCCAAGCAGGATGCCGACGAGGCTGCCGTCATCGCGCAGGCCGGGCAGCCCGGGCGCGTCACGGTTGCGACCAACATGGCGGGCCGAGGCACCGACATCCAACTCGCCGAACGGGTGCGCGATGCCGGTGGCCTGCACGTGGTGTTGACGGAGTTCCACGAATCGGCGCGCATTGACCGCCAACTGTTCGGCCGTTGTGCGCGACAGGGCGATCCGGGCTCCTGCGAGGCCATCGCCTGCGTCCACGACGATCTGTTCGCCCGTTTCGCGGTGCCCCTTCGTGACTGGGTGCTGCGCATGGTCCGGAGCAGGAGCGTGCTGCCGCGTCCGATGGCGGCGGTGCTGGCGCGCTGGGCGCAAGGGCGAGCCGAGAGTGCCCACGCGCGCGTGCGCATGGACACCGTCCAGCAGGACGCGCGTCTCGCGCGAATGATGTCCTTCACGGGGCGCAAGGAGTAGTGCAATGAAGTCATTCGATCTGATGTTCGCGGGGGTGCTGCTGGCCGGTGCCGGTGCTGCGACTGCCGCCGAGTTCGACTGCGTCATCGAGGCACGCCGCATCGTCGCCATCAGCGGGCCGATCGAGGCCTTGATCGCGACCGTCCGCGTCGACCGCGGCGACACGGTGCGCAAGGGCGACGTGCTGGTGGAGTTCGATTCCGGCGTCGAGCGCGCAACGGCGGATCTCGCGAAGTTTCGCGGCGAGATGCAGGGTGCGATCGCGGCACGCCAGGCTCGGGTGGAGTTCACGACGATCAAGCACGAGCGCCGGGCCGAACTGGTGAAGCAGAATTACATCAGCCGCCAGGATCTCGATGAGGCCCTGGCTGAGCGCCGCCTGAGCGAGGCCGACCTGCTCGAAGCGCAGGACAACCGGCGCGTCGCTAGCCTGGAACACCGGCGTGCCACCGAGGCGCTGCGCCAGCGGGTGCTGATCAGTCCGGTCAACGGCATCGTGGTCGAACGATTGATGCATCCGGGAGAGATCTCCGAGATGGCTCGCAGGCCCATCCTCAAGGTGGCCGAAGTCGGCACGCTGAACGTCGAGGTGATCATGCCGGCAGAGGCCTACCGACAGGTGGCCAGGGGCGATGTGGTGCTGGTGCGTCCCCAGCCCCCCGTGGGCGGCGAATTCAATGCCCGCGTGACCGTTGTCGACCGCGTGCTCGATGCCGCGAGCGGCACCTTCGGCGTGCGGCTCGAACTGCCGAACGAGGATCGCAAGTTGCCGGCCGGCTTGCGCTGCCGGGCGGAGTTCGCCAAGGTCACGACCTCGCGGGCCGCGGCGCGCGCGTCGGCCAAGACGCAACCTTGACCGCCTTGCCCGGCGTCGCGGCCGGGATCGTCGGCGCCCGTGCATGGGTGTCCGCCTGCGCTGATCCACAATCGGCGCCCATGACGAAACTCCAGCGCCTGCGGCCGACGATGGTGTCGGACCTCGACTTCATGACCTCGGTCGAGCACGACCCCGCGAACCGCCCGTTCGTCACGCCCTGGGATCGCACCCAGCACGAGGGCGCGATCCGCTCGAGAGCGTGCGCACCGACGACGGTTGCGACGGGCTGGTCGTGATGTCGATGCTCGAACAGGACCATGCGGCCGGAATTGAAGATATACAATCAAGAAACGTATATCCAACCGGTGGCGAGGCCTGACATGCAAGTTTCCAGATGGGGCAACAGCCTGGCGATCCGCCTGCCTGCCGCCGTGGTCGAGGTGCTCGGCCTGCGCGAGGGCGATCAGGTCGAGGTCGAGGTCGCCAACGCGCGCACCTTGCGCGTGGGGCGCGCCGACTCAGGCGACAGGCAGGCGCTGGCGCGCCTGCGCAAGCTGCGAGGCACGATGCCGGCCGACTTCAAGTTCGATCGCATGGAAGCGAACGAGCGAAGCCGATGACAGTGCCACCACTGCCGTTCGTCGACACGAACGTGCTGCTCTGTCTGCTCTGCGACGACGAAGCGAAGGCCGATCGGGCCGAGGCCTTGCTGGCCGGGCGCATCGTGATCGGTGTGCAGGTGCTCAACGAGTTTCTGAACGTCACACGGCGCAAGATGGGCCTGCCCTGGCCCGAGGTGGAACAGGCGCTGACCGATGTGCAGCGCTTTGCCGATGTGCGTCCGCTGACGCTGGCGACCCATCGACAGGGCCTGGCGCTCGCGAAGCGCTACCAGCTCGGCGTCTACGACGCGATGATCGCGGCGGCGGCACTCGAAGCCGGTTGCACGACGCTCGCATCCGAAGGCTTCTCTCATGGCCAGCGGTTCGAAGGCCGCCTGACGGTGCGCAATCCGTTTGCATGACACGGCACCGAAATTGAGGAAGTCGATGAAATCTGCCCCACCGGCCTGATCTCGCGCCAACCTTCGAGAGCAGACCTTCACGAACCTCAGCAACGCCCCGCCAGCGGACGCCCGCCACACCGCAGAGTCTCATGCTCCGCGGGTCGCGCGCAGCGCCATGGACCACTGACAAGACGATGAGTGCCGACTGACCCGGCGCTGAATCCGCATGCCAATCGAACCCGATCTGTTCACTACCGAGCCGCCCGACGACGGCAGCAACGCCATCAGCCTGGCCCGGTACGCCGAGCGCGCCTACCTCGAATACGCGCTGAGCGTCGTCAAGGGCCGCGCGCTGCCCGATGTCTGCGACGGCCAGAAGCCGGTGCAGCGGCGCATCCTGTTCTCGATGGAGCGCATGGGCCTGGCGTTCACGACCGCGGCGGGCCCGCGGGCGGTGAAGAGCGCGCGCGTCGTCGGCGACGTGCTCGGCAAGTTCCACCCGCATGGCGACACCGCGGCCTACGACGCGATGGTGCGCATGGCGCAGGACTTCTCGCAGCGCTATCCGCTGGTCGACGGCCAGGGCAATTTCGGCTCGCGCGACGGCGACGGCGCCGCGGCGATGCGCTACACCGAGGCGCGCCTGGCGCCGATCACGCGGCTGCTGCTCGACGAGATCGACGAGGGCACGGTCGACTTCGTCCCCAACTACGACGGCTCGACCGAGGAGCCGCGCCAGTTGCCGGCGCGCCTGCCCTTCGTGCTGCTGAACGGCGCGAGCGGCATCGCCGTCGGCCTCGCGACCGAGGTGCCGAGCCACAACCTGCGCGAGATCGCCGCCGCGGCCATCGCGCTGATCCGCAACGAGCGGCTGGCCGACGACGAACTCGCCGCGCTGATCCCCGGGCCGGACTACCCCGGCGGCGGCCAGATCATCAGCAGTGCGGACGAGATCCGCGCCGCCTATGCCACCGGCCGCGGCAGCCTGAAAGTGCGCGCGCGCTGGAAGATCGAGGACCTCGCGCGCGGCCAGTGGCAGCTCGTCGTCACCGAACTGCCGCCGGGCGCCAGCACGCAGAAGGTGCTCGAGGAGATCGAGGAACTGACGAACCCGAAGGTCAAGGCCGGCAAGAAGACGGTCTCGGCCGAGCAGGCGCAGCTGAAGGCGACTGTGCTCGCCGTGCTCGACGCGGTGCGCGACGAGTCGAACAAGGACGCGCCGGTGCGCATCGTGTTCGAGCCGAAGTCGCGCGCGATCGAACAACAGGAACTGATCACGACGCTGCTCGCGCACACCTCGCTCGAAAGCTCGGCGCCGATCAACCTGACGATGATCGGCGCCGACGGCCGGCCGACGCAGAAGAGCCTGCGCCGGATCCTCGTCGAGTGGATCGCGTTCCGCGCCGAGACCGTGCAGCGCCGCACGCGGCACCGGCTCGCCAGGGTGCTGGCGCGCATCCACGTGCTCGAAGGGCGGCAGCTCGTGCTGCTCAACATCGACGAGGTGATCCGCATCATCCGCGAGTCGGACGAGCCGAAGGCGGCGCTGATCGCGCGCTTCGCGCTCACCGAGATCCAGGCCGACGACATCCTTGACATCCGCCTGCGCCAGCTCGCGCGGCTGGAGGCGATCCGGATCGAGCAGGAACTCGCCGCGCTGCGCGCCGAACAGGCCAGCTTGGACGACATCCTCGGCAGCCCGGCCTCTCTGAAGCGCCTGCTGGTCAAGGAGATCGAGGCGGACGCGAAGGCGCACGGCGACGCGCGCCGCACGCTGATCCAGGCCGAGAAGAAGGCCGTCGCCGAGGTCCGCGTCGTCGACGAGCCGGTCACCGTCGTCGTCAGCCTGAAGGGCTGGGTGCGCGGGCTGAAGGGCCACGAGATCGACGCGGCCACGCTCGCGTTCAAGGCCGGCGACGCGCTGTACGGCACCTTCGCCTGCCGAAGCGTCGACGCGCTGCTGGTGTTCGGCAGCAACGGGCGCGTCTATTCGACGCCGGTCGCGCAACTGCCCGGCGGGCGTGGCGACGGGCAGCCGATCACCGCGCTGATCGATCTCGAATCGGGCACGCAGCCGGCGCACTATTTCGCCGGCCATGCGCAGCAGACGCTGCTGCTCGCCGGCACCGGGGGCTTCGGCCTGCTGGCGCGTGTCGGCGACCTGCTGTCGCGCCAGCGCGGCGGCAAGAGTTTCCTGAGCCTGGAGGCCGACGAGAAGCCCTTGCCGCCGAGCCTGGCCGACGCGCAGGAACAGGTGGCGTGCCTGACGCTGGCCGGGCGGCTGCTGGTGTTCCCGCTCGACGAGCTGAAGCTGCAGCCGAACGGTGGCCGCGGCCTGACGCTGATCGACCTGGATGCAAAGGACGCGCTCGTCAGCGTCGCGGCCTTCGGATCGACGCTGCAGGTGCTGGGCAGCGGCCGCGGCGGCAAGCCCCGCGACGAGCTGTTGCGTCCGCCGGCGCTGGCCGCGTACGCGGGCAAGCGCTCGCGCAAGGGGCGCATGCAGGACGTGCTGCTGAAGGCGCTGCGGGTGCTGCGCGCCGATTGAGCGGGGGTGAACCGGACACGTCCTACAGCCGTCGGGCGTCATGCCTGATCGTGCTGCGCGAGGGCCCTTGATGCAATGGCCGTTTCGCAGCCGAAACCGGCGAGAGGACCCCGCGATGACCCCCACGACGATCACCGACCCGATCCAGGCCCGCAGCACACTGTGGGACCTGATCCGCGACATCCGCTTCGCGATGTTCACGACCCGCCACGGCAACGGTCACCTGCACTCGCGGCCGATGACGACGCAGAATTCCAGCCTCGACGAAGATTCGAACCTGTGGTTCTTCATGTCGCGGCGCGGCGACCCGTTGGCGGACTTGATGGACGAACCCGCCGTCAACGTCTCGTACGCCGATCCGGGCAAGGACCGCTACGTCTCGGTGTCGGGCCAGGCCCTGGTGGTGGGGGACCCGGCAAAGCAGCAGCAGCTGTGGTCCAGTGCCGCGCAGGCCTGGTTTCCCGGCGGCGCGGGCGACCCGGATCTTGCGCTCGTGCGCGTGAAGATCGCCCACGCGAACTACTGGGACGTGAAGCAGAGCAAGATCGTGCAGCTGTACGAGATGGCGAAGGCGGCGATCACCGGCAAGCCGCCGACCGAACTCGGCGAGCAGGCCGAGATCCGCATGAATTGAGGCGATTGCAGCGTGTCCGGCGTCTTCGACATCGTCCACACCGCGCACTACCGCTACCACCAGCCAACAACCTGATCGGCGGCACCGACTTGATCCGCGTCGGCGTCGCGCGGCACGCGAGCCTGGCGTCGCCGGTCAGCGGTTCGTGGCATGGACGGCCGAGCGACTCCGCCGGGTTGTTCGTCGACGTGCAGGTCCGGCAGCGCTAGAAAGCCGCCTCGTCCCTTGGTCGCCCCGACGGATTGTGAAATGACGTGGCTGACGTCCGCTCAATGCGGTCATTCCCGCGAGCATTTGTCCTACTGAGGCAGACGTTCGGATTGCCTAGATTTCAATCTCCTCAACAGCAAGGAGCCGACATGCCGCGAGGCGACAAATCAGCGTACACGGACAAGCAGATGCGACAGGCCGCGCATATCGAGAAGAGCTACGAAGACAAAGGCATCTCGAAAGACACGGCCGAATTTCGGGCTTGGGCGACCGTCAACAAGCGAGACGGCGGCGCAAGGAAGTCCCGCACCATCCACCGCGCGGCGCTAGGCGCCGGGCGTGGAATCTGACCATCATCCATTGGAGTCACACATGAGCAACACGATCATGAATCACGATGTCATTTCATCCGACCGCGTCGAGGGCACGGCCGTGTACAACGCGGCCGGCGAGAAGCTGGGGTCGATCGACGACCTGATGATCGACAAACATTCCGGGCAGGTTCGGTATGCGGTGATGGAGTTCGGCGGCTTCCTGGGCATGGGAACCGACCGGTATCCGTTGCCGTGGGCCATGTTGAAGTACGACACGTCGAAGGACGGCTACGTCGTGCCTCTGGACAAGGCGAAGCTCGAAGGGGCACCGCGCTATCCGGACAGTGACGCTCCCGCCTACACCAGCGATTACGGCAAGCGCGTCAACGGTTATTACGGGGTCGACTGGTAAGACGTCTTCGGTGCCGATTGCAGTGCGCATCGCGCCGCACTGTGAACCCCGGCGAACCGAGCCAACGCCGTTGCCCGGCGTTGGCCCGGGCGGTGCTACGCGGCCCGAAGGGCGGCTTCCAGTTCCTGCAAGCCGAACGGTTTCCTGAGAAGGACGGGTCCCCCCGGTTCGTGCGGCGCGGCCAACGTGGTGCGACCGGTCGCAAACACCACGCGAATCGACGGCTGGACGCCCCGGGCCTCGGCGGCAAACACGTCGCCCGACATGCCGGGCAGGCCCACGTCGGCGATCAGCACGTCGATGGCGCGTCGGTTCAAGACCAGCATCGCCTGCTCGCTGGAGCCGACCGCCTCGACCTCGTGGCCCAGCGACTCCAGCATCTCGGCAACCCGAGGGCGCAACAACTCCTCGTCTTCTACGAGCAGAATGACCACGTCGGATTCTCCCTATGCCTCTGTACTTGTGCGTGTAATTCTAACGACTTCACCGTCCCGACCGAGCCCGGCGCGGGCCTGACGCCGCGAGGTCGTCAAGTCGCGCAGCCGCCGGTCTTTTTCGACGCACCGAGTGCCGCACTGATCGCGCGTGCCAGGTCGCATTGATCGAATGGCTTGGCGAGCCGTTGCACGCCTGGCGTCTGGCTCGGAGCGATCTCCGCGAAACCGGTCGCGAGAATCGGCACGATGCTCGGCCGCTCCTGGCCGAGCAGTGCTACCAGTTGCGCACCGCTCATGCCTGGCATGGAGTGATCGGTGATCAGCAGGTCGATGTGTTGGCCGCTGCGCAGGATACGGAGCGCGGCCGCGGCAGAGGGTGCTTGCAATACCGTGTGGCCCAGCTCCTCCAGCAACGCCGCCGTGTTCATCAGCACCAGCGCATCGTCGTCGACCGCCAGCACGACCAGGGGTCCGTGCGCGGGGGATGCTTCGACGCCTGCGTCTGGGGCGGCCGGGGTCGATGCGACATCGTCGCCGGCGAACGGCAGCCAGAGTTCGGCGGTCGTGCCGCGCCCCGGTGCACTTTTCAACAGGAACTGCCCGCCCGACTGGGCCGCCAGCCCGTGCACCATCGGCAGCCCGAGTCCGGTGCCCTTGCCGACGCCCTTGGTGGTGAAGAACGGTTCGGTCGCGTGCGACAACGTCGCCTCGTCCATGCCGATGCCGGTGTCCGTCATCGACAGGCACAGGTAAGTGCCGGCCGCCAGTTTGCCCTGGTGGGAGGTGAGCGTTCGGGCCTCGGCAGCGATCGTCAAGTTGCCGCCGTCGGGCATCGCGTCGCGTGCATTGACGGCCAGGTTGAGCACCGCCAGCTCCAGCTGATTCGGGTCGACCAGGACTGGCCTCAATTCCGACGGGAAGTCCACACCCACCCGGATCGCCGGCCCGAGGGTGCGGCCCAGCAGCTCGCGCATGCCCTGCATCAGCTGCTTCACGTCGACGGCGCTCGGGGCCAGGTCCTGGCGGCGCGCGAACGCCAGCATGCGCTGGGTCAGTGATGCGCCGCGCCGCGCCCCGGTCATCGCATTGTCGACAAGCTGCCGCAGTTTCGGGTCTTCGGGGAGGCGCCGCCGCAGCAGCTCGAGGCTGCTGATCACGACCATCAGCAGATTGTTGAAGTCGTGCGCGACGCCCCCCGTCAGCTGCCCGATCGCGTCGAGCTTCTGCGACTGGAACAACGCCTCGCGCGCCTGCTCGAGCGCCTGCTGCGTCTGACGCTTCTCGGTCACGTCGCGCGTCACCTTGGCGAATCCGATGATCGATCCATCGTCGCCGTAGATCGGATCGACCACGACATTGGCCCAGAACTGGCTACCGTCCTTGCGCACGCGCCAGCCTTCGCTTTCGCAGCGGCCGTCCCGAACGGCGGTCGCGAGCACCGCCGCGGGGTCGCCCCGGAGCCGGTCTTCCTCGCGATAGAAGCGTGAGAAGTGGCTGCCCAGCACCTCTTCGGGCGCGTATCCCTTGATGCGCCGCGCGCCGGCGTTCCAGCTCGTCACGATGCCGTTCGTGTCGAGCATGTAGATGGCGTAGTCGGTCACCCCCTGCACGAGCAGCCTGAACTGCTCCTCGCTTCGCTTGAGCGACGCCTGAGCGAGCTTGCGCTCGCTCAGGTCACGCGTGACCTTCGCGAAGCCGATCAGTTCGCCACTGCTGGCCCGGATCGGATCGATGATCACGTGCGCCCAGAAACGGCGACCATCCTTGCGTACGCGCCATCCCTCGGTCTCGAACCGCTCCTCGCGACTGGCGGTCGCGAGCGCGCGCTGCGGCAGCCCGGCGCGTGCGTCCTCCTCGGGGTAGAAGAGCGAGAAGTGGCGCCCCAGCACCTCGCGTTCGAGATACCCCTTCAGGCGCTGTGCGCCCGGATTCCAGCTGGTAATCCTATTTTCCTCATTTGACCGGTGGCAATGTGGCGCGAACGTAGACTTGGCGC
>JAZKAV010000022.1:0-19690 GCA_040388965.1 Pseudomonadota bacterium
GGCCGTGTCTCAGTCCCAGTGTGGCTGGTCGTCCTCTCAGACCAGCTACAGATCGTCGCCTTGGTGGGCTTTTACCCCGCCAACAAGCTAATCTGATATCGGCCGCTCCAATAACGCGAGGTCTTACGATCCCCCGCTTTCACCCTTAGGTCGTATGCGGTATTAATCCGGCTTTCGCCGGGCTATCCCCCATTACTGGGCACGTTCCGATATATTACTCACCCGTTCGCCACTCGCCACCAGGATTGCTCCCGTGCTGCCGTTCGACTTGCATGTGTAAGGCATGCCGCCAGCGTTCAATCTGAGCCAGGATCAAACTCTTCAGTTCGATCTTGATAAATTACTCAAAGAATTGATAGAAACTTCACTTGCGTGAAATTCCATTTTCAGTGAGCGTTTAAGGTCCATGAGACCTAGACTTTCCAGGCTTCCCCGGATCGTCGTGGCACTCGCCTTCAAACGCCCACACTTATCGGCTGTTAGTTTTTAAAGAACTTGCCTTTCGGCGTTGCCGGTTTACCACCGGCCTGATACTGCAGGTTAATTTGCAGTTATCAGCTGAGAGATCGATTATGACGTATTTTATATAACCTTGTCAAATGATCAACTATCTCAGCAACTTCGCTGTAGTTTGGCTCAACGCGTTTGCCTTGAGTTGCTGCCACCAGCGAAGTCTGTGACTATAGCATGCATTCGATGCCCGTCAACCCTTTGTTCACCCGAGGGTCACAGTGCCCTTCCCGGAGTGTTGTTCGCATGCCCCGAAGGCAACGACCGGACGATGCGCCTGCATTCAAGCTCGGGCTCGTCTGCCGACAGCACTCGTTCCAGTTGCTGCGACCAGCGGCGCGCATCGACGCGCAGCACACGCTCCTTGATCGATGCGATCTGCGACGGGTGCATCGAGAAGCAGCGCAAGCCCATCGCCAGCAGCAGCTCCGTGAAATCAGGATCGCCGGCCATCTCGCCGCAGACGCTGACATGCTTGCCGGCAGCGCGCGCCTGCGTGATGACGCGCGCCAGCAGGCCGAGAACGGCCGGGTGCCAGGGATCGTACAAATGCGCGACGGATTCGTCGGCACGGTCGATGGCCAAGGTGTATTGGATCAAGTCGTTCGTACCGATCGAGATGAAGTCGAAGTGCCTCAGGAACGTCGACAGCATCAGCGCGGACGCAGGCACTTCGATCATGGCGCCGATCTCGATGTCGGCGAACGCCTTGCCAGCTTCGCTCAATTGCTGACGCGCACGCGCCAGTGCGTCTAGCGTCAACCGTACCTCGCTGAGATGGGCAACCATCGGAATCAGCAGCCGCACCTTGCCGTACGCGCTTGCGCGCAGAATCGCACGCAACTGCTGGCGAAACATGCCCGGCTCGGACAGGCTCCAGCGAATCGCCCGCAAGCCAAGCGCGGGATTCAGAGCATGCTCATGGCGCAGTTCGTTGGCCGACATGCGATCGAGCGGCTTGTCAGCCCCGATATCGACCGTGCGGATCGTCACCGGCAAGCCCTTCATCGTCTCGACAGCGGCGCGATAAGCCTCGAACTGCTCGTCCTCACCGGGCAGTTCGCCTGCGCGATTCATGAACAGGAATTCGCTGCGAAACAACCCCACGCCGACGGCGCCTGCGTCGAGTGCCGCGATCGCGTCATCGGGCATTTCGATGTTGGCCAGCAACTCGACGTCTTCTCCGTCCAGCGTGACCGCCGGCGTGTGGCGCAGCCTCGCGAGCCGCTCACGCCCCAGATCGCTCTGCCTCTGGCGAAAACGGTATTCCTCGAGCACGATCGGCGACGGATCCACGATCACGATGCCCGCGTCACCGTCGATCACCAGCCAGTCATCCTGCCGGATGATCCGGCTTGCCTCGCGCGCACCGACCACCGCCGGGATGTCCATGCTGCGCGCGACGATCGCAGTATGAGATGTCTTGCCGCCGACATCGGTGATGAAACCGGTGAAGACACTGCGCTTGAACTGCAGCATGTCGGCCGGCGCAATGTCGTTCGCCACGAGCACCAGCGGATCTTCCCCGGCGAAATCGCGCGGCCGAACGCCCGGCGCAGGAGCAAACGACGACGCCGGCCCGCGCGCCATGGCCCGCAGCAGACGCTCGACGACCTGCTCCAGATCGGCCTTGCGCTCGCGCAGGTACTTGTCCTCCATCTCGTCGAACTGGCGCGCCAACACCTCGAGCTGCGCCGACAATGCCCATTCGGCGTTGTAGTGCCGCTCGTGGATCCACTGCTTGGTGGCACCGGTGAGCGTATCGTCATGAAGCAGCATCAGGTGCACGTCGAGCAAAGCCGAGAGTTCGGCAGGCGCTTCGACCGGCAGTTCGCGCTGCAGCGTGGCGAGTTCGTTCGCAACCGCGTCGCGCGCGCTGCGCAACCGCGCCACCTCGATCTCGACGCGATCCTCGTCGACGAAGTAGTGCGCCACATCCACGCGGCTCGACGCCACGAGCACCGCCCGTCCGATCGCGACGCCTCGTGACACCGGCAAGCCGAAGACCTGGAAGCTCATGGGTCGGATGCTAGCAGCGCAGACTCGCGCAACGCGGCAGGATGTTCCTCGGGTCACGCCGCCGTCACGCCGGCTTCACGACACCGTCACCCCGTTCACGGAGTATCGCCTGCGAATCCGCCACGGAGTGCCCCATGCGCGACTTGCCCTTGCCCACCTTCCCGATCGCCGACCTCGCCGGCCCCGCCTCGCGGAGGTCACTTCACCGACACGACCGCCCCGCACATCGCCTGGTTGATGACCCGCATCGCTTCGATGTGGCCTGGGCGCGCGACGAAGACGATGTTCGCCAAGCGCAGCAACTGAGGTACCAGGTCTTCGCCGAGGAGATGGGTGCCCGTCTGGCCGTGCCGCACGGCTCGCCCACCGGGCACGACATCGACCTGTTCGACCCGTTCTGCGAGCACCTGCTGGTGCGTGCGCCCGGCACGGGGGGCGCACCCGGCCCGGTGATCGGCACCTACCGCGTGCTAACGCCGGCCAACGCACTGCGCGTCGGCAGCCTGTACAGCGATGGGGAATTCGACCTGACCCGCCTGCGCCCGTTGCGCCCGCGCATGGTGGAACTCGGACGCTCGTGCGTGCACCCCGACTGGCGCTCGGGCGGCGCGATTCTCGCGCTGTGGGGCGCGTTGGCCGAATTCATGCATCGCAACGAGCTCGACAGCATGATCGGTTGCGCGAGCGTCAGCATGCGCGACGGTGGCCATTTCGCCGCCAGTCTGTGGAAACGGCTGCGCGCTACGCACCTGGCGCCGATCCATTGGCAGGTGACCCCTCGTGTGGCGCTGCCGGTCGACGACCTGCGGCAAGACCTGTGCGTCGACGCACCCGCGCTGATCAAGGGCTATCTGCGCTGCGGCGCGAAGGTGCTGGGCGCACCGGCCTGGGATCCCGACTTCAACACCGCCGACCTGCCGATGCTCCTGCGCATCGATGACCTGCCCGCGCGCTACCGCCGGCGCTTTCGGGGCGCCTGAGACAGCAGTGCGCGCCGCGCTGCACACCCGGTTCATGAGAACGAGTCGAATTCGACGACTCCCATTGCGCTGCCACCCACTGGCTGTTCGGGGCGGGCAAACGCGACACGCAAGCACGTCGACGATCTGGTAGTCCCCAACCCGGCGAGCAACGATCTGGGCGGTTCGAGCCCACCGGGCCGCGGTATCCCGGCGCGCCACAAGGTCGTCCGGTACGCGAATTCGGTGCGACAACCGACGACCTGGACGCAATGGCCGGCTGGCTGTTGGCACGCGGCATTGGATACGGTGGCACGGGAGTCCACCGGCGCGTACCTCATGCCAGTGTGCACGGGGTGCTGCGGCAGGGCAGGCCGGCATTCTTTCTTCGCGGTCATGCCGACAACCACGTCCGCATGAAAGTCCCGGTCGATCCGCTCGGCTTCCCATGAGCGGGCGCGCTGCTCGCCTTCGCCGAACTCGCCGTCGATGAGCGCGGTGTCGGGCCGGGCGCATCCTGCTTCCTCGGCTCGCTCAGGTGTCGCCGCGCTTGACGACCATCACCGGCGCCTTCGCGTGCTCCAGCACCGCCGCGGCCACCGGCCCGATCGCGTCGCCGTCAGCCTGATCCCGGCCGCGGGCACCGAGGATCAACAGATCGCAGCCGCAGCGTTCGGCGATCTCGACCAGCACGTGACCCGGATCGCCGTGGCCGATCTCGCACTCGAACTCGACGCCGGCGGCGCGCAGCAGCGCCTGCGCGGGCGCCAGCGCATGCGCGGCGGCGGCTTCGCTGACCTGCTCGATCACCTGGGCGTCGTGCGCGACGACGACCTCGTACAGCGAGGCCGGTTCCTGGACGTTGGCGAGCACGAAGCTCGCGCGCAGGCCGTCGTGCGCCAGCCGCAGCGCATGGCGCACGGCCTCGAGCGCACCGTCCGATCCGTCGACGGGCAGCAGAATTTTCATGGGGTTCTCCTGGAAGCGGGGAGGCCGAGCTTACGTCCTGCGCCGGGCGGCATTCCGAGCGACACTTGCCAGCCCTGCACAACGACTCGCGCACCTTGGACACCCTGATCCGCCTGATCGCCGACTATGGCCTGCTGGTCGTGTTCGTCAACATCCTCGCCCAGCAGCTCGGCGCGCCGGTGCCGAGCTACCCGGTGCTGATGGTCACCGGCGCCCTCGCATCGCGCGGCGAGCAGAACCTGCCGGCGCTGCTCGGCACGGCGGTCGTCGCCTGCCTGATCGCCGACAGCGTCTGGTACGCGATCGGCCGCTGGACCGGCCGGCGCGTGCTGCGCGTGCTGTGCCGCATCTCGCTGTCGCCGGACGGCTGCGTGCGCCAGACCGAGTCGGTCTTCACGCGCTTCGGGCCACCCTCGCTCATGGTGGCGAAGTTCGTGCCCGGCTTCGCATCGGTCGCGACCGCGCTGGCCGGCGCGATGCGCATCCCGCGCGGCGGGTTCCTGCTGTTCGATGCGATCGGCTCGATGCTCTGGGCCGGCGTCGGGCTCGGCCTGGGCTGGATGTTCTCGTCCGCGATCGGGCAGATCGTGGACACGCTCGCCGAATTCGGCAAGTGGGGCCTGATGCTGCTCGCGCTCGCTGCGGCACTGTTCGTCGCCGCGAAGTGGTGGCAGCGCCACCGCTTCAACGTGCAGCTGCGCATGGCGCGGGTCAGTGTCGAGGCGCTCTCCGAGCTGCTCGACCGCGGCGAGCGTCCGCTGATCGTCGACGTGCGCTCGAAGGCGGCGCGCGACGAGGGGCGCATCCCGGGCGCGATCGTGACCCTGGACGACGCGCACGCGCTCGCGCCCGAACTGGCGGCGCACCCGAAGGACGCGCTGATCATCGTCTACTGCGCCTGCCCCAACGACGCCTCGGCGGTGCTCGCGGCACGCAAGCTGCTGGAGCGCGGCTTTCGCAACGTGCGACCGCTGGCCGGCGGCATCGACGCCTGGACCGCAGCCGGCCGCGCGCTCGAGGCTTGAGGTGCACGCGGGCATTGCCGGTGCTTCAGCGCCGCAGCAGCTGCGCCAGTGCGCTGGCGTTGCGTTGGCCCTGGTCTTCCATGTTGTTGTTGAAGACGACATGCGTCGTGCGCACCTTCGCGGCGAGGCGCTCGACCCGGGCCGCCAGCTCGGCGAGTTCCGCCGCACCGTAGTCGTAGTTGAAGCGCTCCGACGAATCACGCGCGCCCTTCAGGTTCCAGGTGTCGGCATTGCGGCCGTGCAGGCGCAGCAGCGCGAACGTCGGGTGCGTGACTTCCCACAGCGCCGGCACGCTGTTCGCGAAACCCTGCGGGCCGTCGACCACGGTGTGCACGACGCCGAGTTCGCACTCGAACGCGAGCGTCGACGCCGTGGCGTGCGGGCCGTCGAACCAGCTGCGCTGCCGGAACTCGACGCTGACCGTGTGACCGGCCATGCGCTCGACGCACCGCCGGACCTGCGCGTGGCCGCTTGCGTCGCGCAGCAGCCAGGGTGGAAACTGGAAATGCACCAGCCCGAGCCGGCCCGACACCCGCAACGGCGCAAGCGCCTCGACGAAGCGCCGCCACAGCTCGTCGACGATCTCGGCCGGCAGGTCGCGCTGGTACAGCCTGGCCCGGGTCGCGGCCGGCAGCGCGGCACGGATGTCCCTGGGCAGCACGGTCGGTGAAGTGGGGTGGCCGGTGAACAGGCGAAACGCCTTCACGTTCATCACGAAGCCCTCCGGCGTGCGCTCGGCCCAGAGCTGTGCGGTCGCCGCATCGGGCAGCGCGTAATAGCTCGAATCGACCTCGACGAGCGGGAAGCGCGACGCGTAGTAACGCAGCCGCGCCTCGGCACTGGTGACGCCGGACGGGTAAAAGCGACCGCTGTCGACCAGCGTCTTGCTGGACCACGACGCGGTGCCGACGAGAACGGGCATGGCGGATTCCTGGAATCTGGCGGCAACCTGGCGGCTGGATGCAATTACAGTATGCCCATGTCTGCCCCAGCCCGCGAACTCGCCCCGCGCCCCGACCCGTTCGCCCAGCTCAACGAGCAGCAGCGCAGCGCGGTCGAGCACGGGCTGGACGCTGCCGAGCCGTCCGGCAGCGCCGGCCCGCTGCTGGTGATCGCCGGCGCCGGCACCGGCAAGACGATGACGCTGGCTGCGCGCGTCGCGCGGTTGGTGCTCGCCGGCGCCGACCCGCAGCGCATCCTGCTGCTGACCTTCTCGCGCCGCGCGGCGCAGGAGATGCAGCGCCGGGTCGGCCGCATGCTGCACCAGGCGCTGGGCTTCGGACCCACGCAGAGCGCGCCGCAGCTGCACTGGGCCGGCACCTTCCACGGCATCGGGGCGCGGCTGCTGCGCGAGTACGCGCCGCAGATCGGCCTGGCCGAGAACTTCACGATCCAGGACCGCGGCGATTCCGAAGATCTGATCGGCCTGGCCCGCCACGAGCTGAAGCTCGCGGACACGAAGGCACGCTTCCCGCTGAAGGCCACCTGCCTGGCCATCTACTCGCGCGTGCTGAACAGCCGGCAGCCGTTGCCCGAGGTGCTGCGCACGGTCTACCCATGGTGCGACGCGTGGGAAGACGAGCTGAAACAGCTCTTCCGCGCCTACGTGGCCGAGAAGCAGACGCAGTGCGTTCTCGACTACGACGACTTGCTGCTGTACTGGTCGCAAATGCTCGCCGAGCCGGCGCTGGCGCGGCACGTGGCGGCGCGCTTCGACCATGTGCTGGTCGACGAATACCAGGACACGAACCGTCTGCAGGCCGCGATCCTGCATGCACTCAAGCCCGATGGCCACGGCCTGACGGTGGTCGGCGACGACGCGCAGGCCATCTACTCGTTCCGCGCCGCCGAGGTGCGCAACATCCTCGAGTTTCCCGGCCGGTTCACGCCGCCGGCGCGCGTCGTCACCCTGGAGCGCAACTACCGCTCGACGCAGGCCATCCTCGACGCCTCGAACGCCGTGATCGCGCTGTCGCCGCAGCGCTTCGGCAAGCAACTGTGGAGCGATGCCGCCTCGGCGCAGCGGCCGTCGCTGGTCAGCGTGCGCGACGAGTCGGCCCAGGCCACGTGGGTCGCCGACCGGGTGCTGCGCCACCGCGAACAGGGCATCGCGCTGAAGAGCCAGGCGGTGCTGTTCCGCACCGCGCAGCATAGCGCCGCACTGGAGCTGGAGCTGACCCGGCGCAACATCCCGTTCGTCAAGTTCGGCGGGCTCAAGTTTCTCGAGGCCGCGCACGTGAAGGACGTGCTGTCGGTGCTGCGCTGGGCGCAGAACCCGCGCAGCCGGATGGCCGGCTTGCGCGTCGCGCAGCTCGTGCCGGGCATCGGTACCGCCAGCGCGAAGCGGCTGCTCGACGCGATCGGCGCCGCCGCCGATCCCGGCGCGGCACTGCACGCGTTCAAGCCCCCGCCGGCCGCGGCAGCCGACTGGCCGGCGTGGGTCGAGGCCTTTGCCGCGTTGCGCGCAGCGCCGTGGCCGCTCGCGCTCGATCTCGCCACGCAGTGGTACCTGCCCCAGCTGCGCCGGCTTCACGACGACGCGGCGGTGCGCGAGGGCGACCTGGCACAGCTCCGGCGGCTCGCCCCGGGCCACGCGAGCTGCGCCTCCTTCCTGGCCGACCTGACGCTGGATCCGCCGGAGGCGGCCAGCGACGAATCCGGCCCGCCGCGGCGCGACGAGGACTACCTGATCCTGTCGACCATCCACTCGGCCAAGGGCCAGGAATGGAAGGCGGTCTTCGTGCTGAACGTCGTCGACGGCTGCATCCCGTCCGACATGGCCACGGGCAACGCCGCCGAGATCGAGGAGGAGCGCCGCCTGCTCTACGTGGCGATGACACGCGCGCGGCAGCATCTTCACCTCGTCGTGCCGCAGCGCTTCTACGTCACGCAGCAGACCCGCCACGGCGACCGCCACCTGTACGGGTCGCTGACGCGCTTCATCCCGCCGGCGCTGGCGGATTGCTTCGAGTCGGCGAGTGACATCGCCGAGGCGGACGACGACCGCCGGCCGCCCGCCGCACTCGCCGGCCACGCGATCGACCTGGCGGCACAGGTCCGGTCGCTGTGGGCCTGATTCGCGCTGCGCGAAGTCAGCCTGCGCCGCAAGGCCCAAGGGGCGCTGCGCGCCCGCCGGGCCTACAGCCCGGCCGCTGCGCGCAGCGCTTGGGCCTTGTCGGTACGTTCCCAGGTGAACTCTGGTTCCTCGCGGCCGAAGTGGCCGTAGGCGGCGGTCTTCTCGTAGATCGGGCGCAACAGGTCGAGCATCTGGATGATGCCCTTGGGCCGCAGGTCGAAGTGCTCGGCCACCAGCGCCGCCAGCTTCTCGTCGGAGACCGCGCCGGTCCCCTCGGTGTAGACCGTGATGTTCATCGGCCTCGCGACGCCGATCGCGTAGGCGACCTGGATCTGGCACTGCTTCGCCAGGCCCGCGGCGACGATGTTCTTCGCGACATAGCGTGCCGCGTAGGCGGCCGAGCGGTCGACCTTGCTCGGGTCCTTGCCCGAGAACGCGCCGCCGCCGTGCGGGCAGGCGCCGCCGTAGGTGTCGACGATGATCTTGCGGCCGGTGAGGCCGCAGTCGCCCTGCGGGCCGCCGATGACGAAGCGGCCGGTCGGGTTGATCAGGTACCTGGTGTTCTTCAGCCACTCCTTGGGCAGCACCGGCTTGATGATCTCCTCGATCACGGCCTCGACGAACGAGGCCTTCATCTTCTTCGGCGTCTCGCTCTGGTCGGGGCTGTGCTGGGTCGACAACACGACGGTGTCGATCGAGTGCGGCTTGCCGTCGACATAGCGCATCGTCACCTGGCTCTTCGCGTCCGGGCGCAAGAATGGCAGCCGGCCGTCCTTGCGCAGCTGCGCCTGGCGCTCGACGAGCCGGTGCGCGTAGTAGATCGGGGCGGGCATCAGCTCGGGCGTTTCGTCGCAGGCGTAGCCGAACATCAGGCCCTGGTCGCCGGCGCCGGTGTTCAGGTGGTCGTCCGACGCATGATCCACGCCCTGCGCGATGTCGTTGCTCTGCTTGTCGTAGGCGACCAGTACCGCGCAGCCCTTGTGGTCGATGCCGTACTCGGTGTTGTCGTAGCCGATGCGCTTGATCGTGTCGCGCGCGACCTGGATGTAGTCGACGTGCGCGTTGGTCGTGATCTCGCCGGCCAGCACCACGAGGCCGGTGTTGGTCAGCGTCTCGGCGGCGACGCGCGACAGCGGGTCCTGCTTGAAGATCGCATCGA
Source organism: Pseudomonadota bacterium (assembly GCA_040388965.1). Classification (GTDB taxonomy): domain Bacteria; phylum Pseudomonadota; class Gammaproteobacteria; order Burkholderiales; family Burkholderiaceae_C; genus LMDS01. The sequence goes on from JAZKAV010000022.1 coordinate 9,718, forward strand.
GGATGGCGTCGGAAACCTGGTCCGCGACCTTGTCGGGATGGCCTTCGGAGACGGACTCGGAGGTAAAAAGAAAATCGTTCGGCACTCTTAAACTCCAGTGGGTTGCACGGTTGCAGTTCTCTTCTGCGTTGCCGGCCTGAAACCCTTGGAGGAGCGGCGAACGCTTTAGCAGGATTTGTTGAGCGGCACACCGTGCCGCCCGGCGCCGGCCCTGCTTGTGCAGGAACCCGCGCATCGCCCGCAAGTAGTCCAATTAACTCGGCGATGGCCGGATTATAGGTAAGAAGATGCCGACCCTGTTCCGCTGGCTTGCGCGCCGTCCCCTGTGGTTGCTGCACGCGCTGGGCGCCGTGCTGGGCTGGCTGACGTATTGGGCTTCGCCGACCTACCGACGGCGCTTCGTCGAGAACGCCCGTCAGGCCGGCGTCACTCCGGCGCAGGCCCGGCCGGCCATCGCCGCGGCGGGCCGCATGGTCGCGGAGCTGCCGTTCCTGTGGATGCGGCCGGCCGGCGAGCCGATCCGTCCGACCGTGGTTTGGGACGGCGCGGACCTCGTCGCGGCCGCGCACGCGCAGGGTCGCGGCGTGCTGTTCCTGACCCCGCACATGGGCAGTTTCGAAGTCACGGCCCAGGCCTATGCGGAGCGCTTCGCCGCGACCCTCGCGCCGGTGACCGTGCTGTTCCGGCCGGCGCGCAAAGTCAGCTTGCGCCGCCTGATGGACGGTTCGCGCGCCCGCCCGGGCCTGGCGACCGCACCGGCCACGCTCGCCGGCGTGCGCCAGATGATCCGCGCCTTGCGCCGCGGCGAGGCGGTCGGCCTGCTGCCCGACCAGGTGCCGCCCGAAGGCATGGGCGTGTGGGTGCCGTTCTTCGGCAAGCCGGCCTACACGATGACGCTGGCCGCGCGGCTGATCCAGCAGACCGGCGCCGTGCCGCTGCTGATCTGGGGCGAGCGGCTGCCGCGCGGCGCCGGCTATCGGGTGCGCGTCAGCGCGCTCGCCGAGGCGCTGCCGGCCGAGGATCCCACTCAGGCAGAATCCGCCGCGGTCATCAACCGCGCGATGGAACGCTTGATCCGGCAATGCCCCGGGCAGTACCTGTGGGGCTACAACCGCTACAAGACGCCGCGCTCCGCCGACCCTGCAAGGGTTGACGACCCCTAGACACCTTCGGTGTCGTCCCCCGCGGGGATCAGCCCTCTTGGGGCGGCCCGGCGAGGGCTGGGAGCCGGACTAACAAGGACGAGGGGTCAACGTTGGGTGCACGAATCGTGCTGGGGCTGCTGTGGCTGCTGCACTGGCTGCCGCTGGGCGCGCAGGCTGCCCTGGGACGCGGGCTGGGGCGGCTGCTCTACGTGGCGGTTGGCGCACGCCGGCGCATCGCGCTGCGCAACATCGCGCTGTGCTTCCCGCAGCAGCGCAGCGCGCAGCACGAGCAGCTCGCACGCGAGCACTTTCGCTGGCTGGGGCGCAGCCTCCTCGAACGCGGCCTGCTCTGGTACGCGTCGCCCGCGCGCCTGAAGCGCCTGATCCATGTCGAGGGCGACGCGCAACTCGCCGAGCGCAGCGAGCGGCCGGTGATGTGGCTGGTGCCGCACTTCATGGCGCTCGACGTGGCCGGCGCGGCCGTGCTGCTGTTCCAGAAGCGCAAGGGCATCTCGATCTACCAGGCGCAAAGCGATCCGGTGATGGACGCCGTCATCCGCCGCGGGCGCCTGCGCCTGGGCAACGCCGAGATCTTCCCGCGCGACGGGTCGGGCAAGGCGCTGTTCCGCGCGATCCGCCGCGGCGACGCGTTCTTCAACCTGCCCGACATGGACTTCGGCGAGCGCGACGCGGCCTTCGTGCCCTTCTTCGGCATCCCGGCCGCGACGCTGCTCGCGCCGTCGCGGCTGGCGCGCGCGCTGGACATGGTCGTGCAGCCGGTCGTCGCCGAGATGCTGCCCGGCGGTGCCGGCTACCGCGTGCGCTTTCTCGAACCGTGGACCCACTTCCCGACCGACGACCCGATCGCTGACACCGCGTCGATGAACGCGTGGATCGAATCCGAGATCCGCCGTCTGCCGGCGCAGTACCTGTGGGTGCACAAGCGCTTCAAGACGCGGCCGCCGGGCGAACCGGCGCTGTATTGACCGCAGCGCGGGATGCGCCCCGTCATAATTCCCGCATGAAGCTCCGGTTCACCAAGATGCAGGGCGCGGGCAACGACTTCGTCGTGCTCGACGCGACGCGTGCGGCCATCGCGCTCACGCCCGAGCAGACCCGGCGCCTGGGCGACCGGCGCTTCGGCGTCGGCGCCGACCAGATCCTGATGGTCGAGAAGAGCAGCACGCCGGGCATCGACTTCGGCTATCGCATCTTCAACGCCGGCAGCGGCGACGAGGTCGAGCACTGCGGCAACGGCGCGCGCTGTTTCGTGCGCTTCGTGCGCGACAAGGGCCTGTCGGACAAGCGCACGCTGCGCGTGCAGACGATGAACAGCACGCTCGAGCTGCGCCTGCAGGACGACGGGCGCGTGACGGTCGATATGAACGCGCCGATCTTCGACCTCGCGCGCGTGCCCTTCGATGCGGCCGGCCTGGTGCCGAGGCGGGTCGGCGACTTCGCGCTGTGGTCGGTCGACGTCGGCGACCAGAACGTCGAACTCGCGGTGCTGTCGATGGGCAACCCGCACGCGGTGCAGATCGTCGCCGACATCGACACCGCGCCGGTCGCCAGCATCGGCCCGGCCGTCGAGTCGCACCCGCGATTCGCGCGCCAGGTGAATGCCGGCTTCATGCAGATCGTCAGCCGCGCGCAGATCCGCCTGCGCGTGTTCGAGCGCGGTGCCGGCGAGACGCTGGCCTGCGGCACCGGCGCGTGCGCGGCGGTGGTGGCCGGCATCCGCCTCGGCCTGCTCGACCCGCGCGTCGAGGTGCAGACGCACGGCGGGCGCCTGAGCGTCGAATGGCAGGGCGGCGACCGCCACGTGCTGATGACCGGCCCGGCCGAAACAGTCTTTGACGGAGAGATCGAACTATGAGCAGCGCGCCATGAGCAGCGGAGTCCAGGGCATCACCGAAGCCGACATCGCCAACTACCTGGCAAACACGCCGGGCTTCTTCGAGCGCCATGCCGAGCTGCTCGGCAGCGTGCAGCTGACCAGCCCGCACGGCCAGCGCGCGGTGTCGCTGCAGGAGCGGCAGATGGAGATGCTGCGCGACAAGATCCGCGGCCTGGAAGGCAAGATCATCGAGATGATCCGCTACGGCCAGGACAACGTCGGCATCGCCGACCGCCTGCACCGCTGGACCCGCGCGCTGATGCTCACCGCGCAGCCGGCCGATCTGCCCGACGTGCTGGTGCGCGAGCTGATGCACCAGTTCATGATCCCGCAGGCCGGCATCCGCGTCTGGGGCGCCGCAGCACCGTTCGCCGCGCTCGATTTCGCGCAGCCGGTCGGCGACGACGTGAAGCTGTTCGCCGGCAGCCTGAGCCTGCCCTACTGCGGCGTCAATTCCGGTTTCGAGGCGGCGCAGTGGCTGGAAGACCCGGCCAGCGCCAAGTCGATGGCGCTGATCCCGCTGCGTTCGAGCGCAGCCGATGCCGCCGCGGCCGCGGCACTGCCCGCGTTCGGGATGCTCGTGCTGGCCTCGCCCGACCCGACCCGCTACACCGCCGACATGGGCACCGAGTTCCTGAGCCGCATCGGCGACATCGCCGGCGCCGCGCTGTCGCGGCTGCTGCCGGTGCGCGGCTGACGGCCACGCCATGACCGGGCGGGCGCAGCACCCGGCGGCAGCGCCCGCGCTCGACGACGACCTGCGGCGTCACCTCGTTCACCTCGAGGTCGAACGCCGCCTGGCGGCACGCACGCTGACGCTGTACCGCGAGGCGCTCGCGAAGCTGCAGGCCTTTGCCGGCGCGCAGAACTTGCCGCTGCGCGAGGTGCACGTGCATCACGTCCGGCGCTGGGCGGCGGCGCTGCACGGCCGGGGCCTCGCACCGCGCAGCATTGCACTCACGCTGTCGGCCTGGCGCGGCCTTTACCGCTGGCTGGGCCGAGACGGTCTGGTGGCGCTGAACCCGGTGGACGGCGTGCGCGCGCCGAAGGCGCCGAAGCCACTGCCGAAGGCGCTCTCGGTGGATCTCGCGATGGCGCTGGCCGACGCGCCGGGCGCGTCCGACAGCGCGGCCGAGGAGGCACCGGCGATCACGGCGCGCGACCAGTGCATCGTCGAGCTGCTGTACGGCTGCGGACTGCGCGTCGGCGAGCTGGTCGGCCTCGACCTGCAGCCCGGCGGCGCCGGCTGGATCGACGCAGCCGACGCCAGCGCGCACGTGCTCGGCAAGGGCGGCAAGCGGCGCAGCGTGCCGGTCGGCGCCGCGGCGCTGAAAGCGCTGAACGCCTGGCTGGCGCGGCGCGGTGAACTCGCGCGTGCCGACGAGCCGGCGCTGCTCGTCGGCAGCCGCGGTGCGCGCCTGGGCGCGAGCCAGGTGCGAGCGCGCCTGAAACGGCGCGCACTGCGCGCCGGGCTGCCGACCCACGTGCACCCGCACATGCTGCGGCACTCGTTCGCGACCCACCTGCTGCAGTCCAGCGGCGACCTGCGCGCGGTACAGGAACTGCTCGGCCACGCCAACATCACGACCACGCAGGTCTACACCCGGCTCGACTTCGGCCACCTGTCGAAGGTCTACGACGCGGCGCACCCGCGTGCGAAACGCAAGGGTTGAGCTGCCCGCGCGAACGCCGTCGAGCGCCGCCGCGCCGACAGGCCCGGTCACTGGCGTCGCGGCTTCGGCAGCGGCACGCGCGTCTCGAACTTGGCCCTGTGCACACTGAAGAAGGTCTTCACGTTGCGCACGTTCGCGTCCTGCGTGAACAGGCGCTGCACCAGGGCGTGGTAGGCCGCCATGTCGGCAACCTGCAGCACCAGCACCAGGTCGGGCCCGGACGACACGCGGTAGCACTGCTGCACCTCGGGCTCGGCGACGGCGCGCGCCTCGAACGCTTCGAGGTGCTCGGCGCCCTGGCGGTCCAGGCCGACTTCGGCGATGGCCGTCAGGCCGGCGCCGGCTTTCTGCGCCGACAGCAGCGCGACCCGGCGCTCGATCACCCCCGTGTCGACCAGCCGCCTTACGCGCCGCAGGCAGGTCGCCGGCGAGGTGTGGACGGCGGCGGCCAGCGCCTGGTTGGACAGCGACGCGTCCCGCTGCAGGGCATCGAGGATGCGAATGTCGGTTTCGTCGAGATCGACTGATTCGTGCACGATGTGCTTCCGTTTGAAATTTTCCTTCTTGTTTCGACAGGCATGCAATATTCAGTCGATATGTTGTCAATTATGACCACATCGTTCCTCGCCTGCTGACTACGATCCGGCCCACTCCACCCAAAGGATTCCTCATGTGCGGCATCGTCGGCGCGGTCAGCACGCGCAACATCGTCCCCATCCTGATCGAGGGGCTCAGGCGCCTGGAATACCGGGGCTACGACTCCTGCGGCGTCGCCGTCCACCAGGGCGGCGAGCTGCGCCGGGCGCGCAGCACCGCGCGCGTGGCCGAACTCGAGGCCGAGGTCGCGCGCGATGCGGTCGAGGGCGGCACCGGCATCGCGCACACGCGCTGGGCCACGCACGGCGCACCGGCGGTACACAACGCCCACCCGCACTTCAGCCTCGGGCCCGGGGTCGCCGATGCCGGCGTGGCTGTCAGCGGCGGGCGCTCGCAAGCCGGGCGCATCGCGCTGGTCCACAACGGCATCATCGAGAACCACGACGAACTGCGCGCCGAACTGGTTGCGCGCGGCTACGTGTTCGTCAGCCAGACCGACACCGAGGTCATCGCCCACCTCGTCGACCAGCTCTACGACGGCGACCTGTTCGAGGCCGTGCAGCGCAGCGTGCTGCGGCTGCGCGGCGCGTTCGCGATCGCGGTGTTCTGCCGCGACGAGCCGCACCGCGTGGTCGGCGCGCGCTCGGGCTCGCCGCTGGTGCTCGGGGTGGGTCGCGGCGAGCGTGCCGGCGACACCTTTCTCGCGTCCGACGCGATGGCGCTGGCCGGCGTGACCGACCAGATCGTCTACCTCGAGGAGGGCGACGTCGTCGACCTGCAGCTTGGCAAGCACTGGATCAGCCAGCGCGACGCCAGCGGCCGCTACCGGCCGGTGCAGCGCGAGCTGCGCACGGTCGTCGCACACAGCGGCGCGGCCGAGCTGGGGCCCTACCGCCACTACATGCAGAAGGAGATCTTCGAGCAGCCCAAGGCGATCGCCGACACGCTCGACGCCGTGCCCGGGATCGCGCCCGAGCTGTTCGGCGACGGCGCGCACCGCGTGTTCGGCGAGGTCGACTCGGTGCTGATCCTCGCCTGCGGCACCAGCTACTACGCGGGCTCGGTCGCGAAGTACTGGCTCGAGAGCATCGCGAAGATACCGACCAGCGTCGAGGTCGCGAGCGAATACCGCTACCGCGACAGCGTGCCAAACCCGCGCAGCCTGGTCGTCACGATCACGCAGAGCGGCGAGACCGCCGACACGCTCGCGGCGCTGAAGCACGCGCGCGGCCTGGGCATGCCGCACACGCTGACGGTGTGCAACGTCGCGACCAGCGCGATGGTGCGCGAGTGCCGCTTCGCGTACCTCACGCGTGCCGGCGTCGAGATCGGCGTGGCCTCAACCAAGGCTTTCAGCACGCAGCTCGTCGGCCTGTTCCTGCTGGCGCTGGCGCTGGCGCAGGCGCGCGGGCACCTGACCGACGCGCAGGAGGCCGAGCACCTGAAGGCGCTGCGCCACCTGCCGGTTGCGGTGCAGGCGGTGCTGGCGCTGGAGCCGCAGGTGATTGCGTGGTCGCAGGAGTTCGCGCGCAAGGAGAACGCGCTGTTCCTCGGCCGCGGCCTGCACTACCCGGTGGCGCTCGAAGGCGCACTCAAGCTGAAGGAGATCAGCTACATCCACGCCGAGGCCTACCCGGCCGGCGAACTCAAGCACGGCCCGCTCGCGCTCGTCACCGCCGAAATGCCGGTGGTCACGGTCGCGCCGAACGACGCACTGCTCGAGAAGCTGAAGAGCAACCTGCAGGAAGTGCGCGCCCGCGGCGGCGAGCTGTTCGTGTTCGCCGACGCCGACACGAAGATCGAGAACGGCGACGGCCTGCACGTGATTCGCATGCCCGAGCACTACGGCGCGCTGTCGCCGATCCTGCACGTGGTGCCGCTCCAGCTGCTGGCCTACCACACGGCGTGCGCGCGCGGCACGGACGTGGACAAGCCCAGGAACCTGGCGAAGAGCGTGACGGTCGAGTGACGGGTGCGCACCTGGCTGGCGCGCTGATCGCATGAATTGGTCTCGGGCTGGGGTTCACATCGACCCCGTCGCCATCCGGGTGCCGGGTTGGTCGACAATCGCTGCAGCCCAACCAGCAAAGAAGATCAATGGACGACGACCTGGATGCACGGATTCGCTCAGGCAAGGCGCTGAGCGAATCGATGGGCAATTTCCACGTGACCGGATGGGAGCCGGAGCGCAAGGTCCTGACGGCAGCGTTCACGGTGCGGCGCGAGTATTGCCACACGAACGGCACGATCGCCCAGGGCGGCTTCATCACCGCCTGGCTGGACGCCGCGATGGCGCACGCGGTCATTCACGACACCGGGCATGCGCAAACCGTCTTCAGCCTGGAGATCAAGGTCAGCTTCTACGAAAAGGTCGGCCCCGGTGAAGGCCGCGTCGAGGGGCGAGTGATCCGGCGCGGCAAGCGGGTCGCGTTTCTCGAGGCGGCGCTCTACAACCCGGATGGCAAGCTGGCGGCGGAGGCAACCTCGACCGGCATACTCGCGGATCTCTGAGCGCACGCAGACCGCGGTCTCGCCGGTGGGGTGCGTGCTCGCTCAGAGCGCCCGCCAGATCAGCAGGCTCCCGGTGACGCACAGCAGGCCGGTGATGAAGCGCGCCATGGCCCGCACCGAGATGCGCGCATGAACCTTGTTGCCGACATACAGGCCCGCGAGCATGGCCGGCAGCCCGGCCGCCGCGAGCCAGAGCAGGTTGTCCTGGAGCATCAATCCGGAGACCATGTACATCGCGATCCGCAGGCTGGTCGTCGCGACAAACGTTGCCGACATGGTCGCGCGCAGCCGGTTCTTGTCGTCCTTGATGCGCCCGCTGAAATACAGCACCCACAGCGGCCCGGCAATGCCGAACAGCGCCCCCAGCGCACCCCCGAACAGCCCGGTGGGCAGTGACCACCAGCGCGAGATGGCGTGCTGGCTGCCGATGCCCAGCAGGTTGTAGATGGCCGCCGCGACGACGAACACGCCCAGCGCCATCTGCACCGACCTGGGCGACAGGTCGCCCAGCAGCCAGACGCCGACGCTGATCCCGACCAGCAACGGCGGGAAGACGATCAGCGACTCCTTCCAGTCCACATGCGCACGCTCGCGCGTCGCCACGGTCAGCGACGCCATGAAATCATTCAGGACCGCCATCGGCACGACGAACTGGACCGGCAGGAACAGCGACAGCAGCGGAATCGCGACCAGCGCCGAACCGAAACCGGAGATGGCGAACACCGTGTAGGCGCCGAACACCACCAGCGGCACCAGGAAGTAGACCTCGGGAGACAGGGCCATGGCGTCATCCGCTCAGCTTCGACGGCCGCCCAGGGATCATCGCCATGGCCGGAATTGTTGTTGTCGTCTCGCCCCGCGAGTGGCTTGCGGGGAGGGCGGATCCGGCGATCGGCATCCGGTACCCAGCGCGCCGTCGGGCGAGGAAGCCGTTTGAGTATATGAAGTTGCGTGGATGCTTGGCGCGCAGCGACCGTCCCGGGCATTCAGGAACCCGACACCGCCCTAAACTCGGCCATCGCCGACCCTCACCGGGTCGGTCGTCGACCATCCCCGGTCGAATGCTTGATCCCGATGAGGAGCCGAGAGTGCGCGCTGTTGTCTGCCACCGCTGGTGCGAGTTCGACGAACTCGAGATCGAGGATTTCCGGTTGCCGACGCTGCCGCCGGGTGGCGTGCGGATCGCGGTGCACTACGCCAGCGTCAGTTTCGCGACGAGCCTGTGGGTGTCGGGCAAGTACCAGATCAAGCCGCCGCTGCCCTTCGTGCCCGGGACCGAATGCGCCGGCGTGGTGCTGGAATGCGCGCCCGGGGTCACCCGGTGCCGAGCGGGCGACCGGGTCGTCGCTATCCTGGACTGGGGTGGCTTCGCCGAGGAGGCGATCGCCAGCGAACTGGCGGTGTTCCCGGTGCCGGACGGCCTGGATCTGAAGCGCGCGATCTACCTGCCCAATTCGTACGGCACGGCACTCGGCGCGCTGCGCTGGCGGGCCCGGATCGCGCCCGGGGAGACGCTGCTGGTTCATGGCGCGGCCGGCGCGGTCGGGCTCGCGGCGGTCGAGCTGGGCAAGGCCCTGGGGGCCGGCGAGGTGATCGCGACCGCCAGCACCGACGCCAAGCTCGCGGTCGCGCGCGCGCACGGTGCCGACCGGACGATCCGCTCGGACGTGCCCGACCTCGCCGCGCAGGTCAAGCGCCTGACGGGCGGTCGTGGCGCGGATGTCATCTTCGATCCGGTGGGCGGCGACCTGTTCGATGCCTCGCTGCGCTGCATCAACCAGGAGGGGCGGCTGCTGACGATCGGCTATGCGAGCGGCCGCATCCCGAGTGCACCCGCCAACCTGCTGCTGGTCAAGAACGCTTCGGTGATGGGCTTCAACTACGGCACCTACCTCGGCTGGGGGCTGCCGGAGGCACGTGAGCGCCATGCGCCGCGGGTCAAGCAGAACATCGACGACCTGTTCGGCTGGTGCCTGAGCGGCACGCTGGATCCGCTGATCGGGCAGGTCTTTGCGTTTGCGCAGTATCGCGAGGCGATGGCCGCGGTCATGAGCCGCCAAGCGGTCGGCAAGGTGATCCTGGCCACCGGTGCCGCCGGCTAGGCCTGCCCTTTACCCAGAAGTTCTTTCTTAATCCGAGGTCCAATCGCG
>JAZKAV010000023.1:0-79669 GCA_040388965.1 Pseudomonadota bacterium
AAACCGAACCTCGGTTTGACCGCCTTGGCGAGTGGGTGACTGAGGAAAATAGGTTGAACGTCACAAGCGCGATCGCTGCGCGGTGTTAGCGTATTTGATAACATGCTCTCATGGCGTTTGAGATCGAGTACTACCATGAGCGCGTGCTCGCCGAGATCGAATCCTGGCCAGTCGATGTTCTGGCTGACTATGCTCGCCTTGCCGAGCTTCTGACCGAATACGGCCCGAGCCTTCGCCTGCCGCACTCCCGCGCGTTCGGCGACGGATTGTTTGAACTCAGGCCACGCGGTCGGGCCGGCATAGGCCGCGCGTTCTACTGCTTCACCGTGGGCAAGCGCGTCGTCGTGCTGCATGCGTTTGTCAAGAGGACTCAAAAGACGCCCGATCGTGAGTTGAAGCTGGCACGAAAGCGCCTGAAGGAGTTGCAAGATGGCTGAGCTGAAATACAAACCTGTTCCCCATGATCACAAGGCGTTCCTTGCAAAGGCTCGCGTCCGCAAAGGCTTCGACGAAGCCTACGACGCGCTGGCGCTGGAGTATCAAGTCGCCGGCCAAATGCTCAAGGCTCGCTCTCGTGCGGGCCTCACTCAAGACGCTGTCGCTGAGCGCATGGGCACGACGAAGAGCGCGATCTCGCGTCTCGAGTCGGCCGGCAAGCATGCTCCTTCGCTCGCCACACTCAAGCGCTATGCGAGCGCTGTAGGCTGCGAGCTTCAAGTCAAGCTGGTGCGGCAAAAGGTGACGTGACGCCCGACTCTTCCGTGGAACACGAAGGCGAAGACCGACAACCTCACTGGTCCCAGATTGAAGGAGATTCGCCCTGCCCTTGAAGAGTAGTAAGCCCCTTACGAAGGCCGAGATGGCCGCCCATGAAGCCGACGCGATCTCGCAGCTGAGCTTCTGCAATCCGTGCGAACCCGTGATTCCGGACTGAAGCGGCACGTCGCGACGCGTGGCCTTGCCGAGTACACCGCCGCACCAGAGCGCCCGGAAGGATCTCCGCGTCAGAGCTGGAAGCCCAGCAACAGCACCAGCCCTTCGGCGACGTCGGCGGGCAGGCTCGCGCGGCGCGGCACGTGGTGCTCGGCCCGGGCGCGCTCGTGCTCGAACCAGGCCGCGAAGCGCGCGATCGCGTCGGGGTCGTGGAACGCGACCATCAGCTCGTAGTTCAGGAACAGGCTGCGGCTGTCGAGGTTGGCGGAGCCGGCGAGCGCGAGCGTGTCGTCGATCAGCGCGAGCTTGGCGTGCAGCATCTGCGGCACCGTCCAGATGCGCCCGCCGGCCGCGCCGAGCGTGCGCAGTGCGCGCCGCCGCGCCACGTCGGACAGGCGGTGGTTGGACCGCGCCGGCAGCAGCAGGTCGACCTGCACGCCGCGCCGCGCCGCCAGGCACAGCGCGGTCAGCAGTGCCGCGTCGGGCACGAAGTAGGGCGTGACCAGCGCGATGCGCCGGCGCGCGCGGTAGGCCGCGGTGACGAGCAGCGAGTAGACCGTGTCGTCGGCCTGGTCGGGGCCGGAGGCGATGAGTTGCGCGCGCGTGCTGCCGGCCGCGGCGGCCGGGGGCGGCAGCGGGTCGGTCCGTGCCTTGCCGCCGCCCGCAAAGGCCCAGTCGTGCGCGAACAGTGCGCTGGCCTGCTGCACGAACGCGCCGCCCAGGTCGAAGCTCAGGTCGCGCCAGGCCGGATGGCCGGGCCGGCCCTCGAAATACTCGTTCGCCAGGTTGCGCCCGCCGCACCACAGGCGCTGGGTCGCGTGGCCGGCGTCGGCGATCAGCATCTTGCGGTGATCGCGCAGGTTGGTGCGGCCCTTCAGCGGCGAATGCAGCGGCGGCACGAACAGCAGCACCTCGACGCCGGCCGCGCGCAGCGGGCGCAGGTCCGGCCGGCTGCGCATCAGGCTGCCCAGGCCGTCGAGCAGCACGCGCACCTTCACGCCGGCGCGCGCCTTCGCGCCCAGGCGTTCGATCAGCGCGTGGCCGACCGCGTCGCGGCCGACGATGAAGGTGCACAGGTCGATGGAATGCTCGGCACCCTCGATCGTGGCCCACAGCGCGGCAAGCGCGGCGTGGCCGTCGCCGTGGATCTGCAGGTTGGTGTACGGCGCCGGCCCGGGCTGGCCGAGCGCGAGCGCGGTCTGGATCGCCCACGGGCCCTCGGCATCGGTGACCGGCGGCGCCAGCAGCGGCCGGTTGCGCGGCCGGGCCTGCTTGCGCGATCCGAAGGTCAGGAAGGCGGGCAGCGCCACGTACGGCGCGAGCACGATGAACAGCACCCAGGCGATCGCCGCGGTCGGGTGGCGGCGCTGCTGCAGCACGTGGGCCGTGACGGCGTACAGCAGCACCGCGACGATCGTCACGAAGCTGTGGACGGTCAGCCAGTAGGTGGTGGGCAGGCCGAAGAGCATCGGCGCGACCTTACCGCATCCGCAACTGCCCGGGCCGTGCAGCGCCGCGCACGCGATGCCCGCGCTCGGGGCCTCTCAGCGCCGCCTGCGCGGCGCGATCGTCGGAGCGGCGTCGGTCGGTGCCGCGGTGAAGAGCTTGGCGGCGCGGCCCTTGAGTTCGAGCAGCTCGCTGGGCGTGACCGAGTAGTGGCCGGACATCACGTCGACCTCGACCCGGAACTCGACGTCCTTCGCGCCGTTGGTCAGCAGCCCGGAAGTGAATTCGTAGTGCTCGTCTTCGGCCGGCAGGCCCGAGAGTTCGGCGTCGTAATCCTCGTACTCGACGCTGCGGATCTCGCCGCTGGCCAGGTCGAGCATGCCGGTCGATTCGATCACGGTCTCCGAGAGTTCGTCGAATATCCTGATCGGCAGCTTCAGATCCACGTCGAGTCCTTCAAGGTACAGGCGCCATGCGCATGACCCGAAGTTTACGGGTGTGCCGTCTGCCTCAGACGTTGCTCGTCGCCCGCACCTCCTCGATCGAGGTGATGCCGGCCAGCACCTTGTCGATGCCGTCCTGGCGCAGCGTGCGCATGCCCTCGGCGAGCGCAGTGCGCTGGATCGCCCCGGCGGACGCGCGGGTCTGCACCAGGCGGCGCAGCTCGCGCGAGACGACCATCATCTCGTGGATGCCGGCGCGCCCCATGAAGCCGGTGTCGTTGCACTCCTTGCAGCCCGGCGCGTGGTACAGCATCAGGCGGCCGTCGCGGCTGTTGCGCTGCATCCAGCCGGCCAGCACCGCGTCGCGCTCGACCGGCGGCTCGCTGCCGAAGGCCTGCATGTAGTCGGCGAGCAGCTCCTCGGCCTGCTCGCGCGTCGCCGGCTGGGTGGCGCGGCAGTGCGTGCACAGGCGGCGCACCAGGCGCTGCGCCAGCACCGCGAGCAGCGAGTCGCCGAAGTTGAACGGGTCCAGCCCCATGTCGAGCAGCCGCGTCACGGTCTCGGGCGCGCTGTTGGTGTGCAGCGTGCTGAGCACCAGGTGGCCGGTCAGCGAGGCCTCGACGACCATGTTCGCGGTCTCCTGGTCGCGGATCTCGCCGACCATGATCACGTCCGGGTCGGCACGCAGGAAGGCGCGCAGCGCCCGCGCGAAGGTCCATTCGATCTTCGGATTCACCTGCACCTGGCGCAGCCCCGGCTGGGTGATCTCGATCGGGTCCTCGGCAGTCCAGATCTTGCGCTCGGGCACGTTGATGTGGCTGAGCGCCGAGTGCAGCGTGGTGGTCTTGCCCGAGCCGGTCGGCCCGACGCACAGCACCATGCCGTAGGGCCGCTCGACCGCGTGCTTCAGGCGCGCGAGGTTGTCGGCCGACAGGCCGAGCCGGTCGACCGGCATCGGCTTGGCCGACGACAGCAGGCGCATCACCACGTCTTCCAGCCCGTGGTTCGTCGGCACCGTGGCGACGCGCAGCTCGAGCTTGTGCTGGGGCGAGAACTTCGCGAAGTTGATCTTGCCGTCCTGCGGCTTGCGGCGCTCGGAGATGTCGAGGTCGCACATGATCTTGACGCGCGCGATCAGCGCGTTGCGGTAGTTCGGCGGCAGCTCGAGGTAGGTGCGCAGCACGCCGTCCTTGCGGAAGCGGATGCGGATCTTCTCGCGCCCGGGATAGCTCTCGATGTGGATGTCGGAGACGCCTTCCCGGTCCGCCTCGATGATCATGTTGTTGAGCAGCCGCACCAGCGAGTTGTCGGACTGTTCGATCGGCCGGTCGTCGTCGCTGGCGCGTTCCTGGCCCTCCTTCTCGAGCGTCTCGACCAGCTTGCCGGTGTCGGGCAGGTCGAGCTTCATCGACAGGGCCGCGTCCTGCGCCGCGGTGCGCGGGCCGTCTACCGCACCGATCTTCTCGTAGGCGGCGTGCAGCACGGCGTCGATCGAGCGGCCGTGCGCCAGCACCGGCACCACCTTCATCTGCGCGCTGAACTCGACCTCCTCGACCGCGCTGCGGCGGCGCGCCGGGTCGTCGAGCGCGACGATCAGGCGGCCGTCGCGCAGCAGCAGCGGCATCACCTGCAGCCGCATCGCAACCGAGTAGCCGAGCCGGCGCAGCGCCTCGGCCTCGGCCGGGAAGCTCTCGACGTCGACCAGCGGGTAGCCCATCTTGCGCGACAGCGCCACCTGCAGATCCTCGCGCGAGACCACGCCCATGCGCACCAGCAGCTCGCCCAGCGGCACGCCGCGGTCGCTGCGCTGCTGGGCCAGCGCTTCGTTCAGCTGACCTTCGCTGATCATGCCCAGCGACACCAGCGCCTCGCCGATGCGCACCATCGGCATCTTCGCCTGACGGTCGATCGCCTCGAGCAGTTGCAGCGGCGTGACGACCTGGCTCGTGACCAGCACGTCGCCGAGCCTGCGCTCGCGCAGCAGTTGCTGGACGCCGGCCGCCTCCTCGACCTGCGCCGCGGTCGCGCTGTGCTGCTCGATCAGCAGCTCGCCGATGCTGGAGCCGATCTCGAAGTGGTCGTAGGCGCCGCCGGGCACGAAGCAGCGCGTGACGCTGCCGTCGTCGTCGGCCGAGCCGGCCTCGGCGCAGGGCGGGAACAGGAACAGCCCGAACTGGTTCTCGACGTAGCCGACGGTCTCGCCGGTCAGTTCGGTGCCGTCGGCGAGCGTGAGCTGGTACAGCGAGT
This sequence comes from Pseudomonadota bacterium, assembly GCA_040388965.1. GTDB lineage: Bacteria > Pseudomonadota > Gammaproteobacteria > Burkholderiales > Burkholderiaceae_C > LMDS01. The sequence continues at coordinate 5,070 of JAZKAV010000023.1, forward strand.
GCGCGCGGTGCCCGAGCAGGCCGGCGTGCGGGTCGCCGAACGCGAGCGCGCCGGGCCGCAGCGGGGTCGTCAGCGTCAGCGAGCGGAACTGGTCGAAGCGCAGCGGCAGCGTCGTGCGCGCCGGCGGCAACTGGACGTGGGCGACGCCCTCCTCGGGGACGAAGAAGGTCAGGCGGCCGTTGGTGCGCTTGTCGTTCAGGCCGACGATCTCGCAGGGCAGCGGGTCGGTCTGCGGCGTGGCGAGCGGGTAGCTGGCGTAGGGTGGCGTCGGCCAGCAAAAGACGCCTCGGGTGGTCTTGTCGGTGCGGGCCACGCTCGATCCACCGGGCGCGTCGGCGTCGACCGATTCGAGGTGATCGGGGGCCTTGGCCCATTCCAGGGGGGTCAACATCTCGGCCATCGCGGTGTCCTTGCAGCGAGGTGGGCCGCGCGCGCCACCCGTGGGCGCGCGTCGGCAGACACTTCTTCACGCCGCGATGTTCGCGTCGAAGGCTGTTGCGCGATGGCGGGAAATGCCGGCCCGGGACCCGCCAGTTCGCGGCTTCGGGAGCCGGTCAGGACGTCATCTGCAGCGCCAGGAAGGTGACGAGCTGCGGGAAGGCATGCAGCAGCACGACCATGCCGGGGGCGGGATCGGCCCGCCCAGCCGAGACCGCTCAGCCCTTGAAGGCCGCGGCGTGGTCCAGCGCGAACTGCCGAAAGCTGCGCGGCGCATGGCCCGTCACCGCCTTGACCGTCTCGGCGACATAGGCCAGGTGACCCGCCGGCCCGAGGGCGTACAGCTCGTTCATCATGTCGGCCAGCTTCTCCGGCATGCCGGCCGCCGTCATGCCTTGCCGGGCCGCGGCCAGCGGGACGTCGACGAAGTTCACCGTCTTGCCGAGCACGTCGGAAAGGGTCTGCGCGATCTCGGCACAGCCGATCGCCACGCCGCCGGTGATCGGGTAGGCCTTGTTCTCGTGCCCCGCCTCGGTCAGCACTGCGACGCCGATGTCGGCGATGTCGCGGGCGTCGACCCAGCTCACCTTGCTGTCGCCCAGCGGCAGGTAGAACGCGCCCTGCGCACGGATCGAGTCCGCGAACATCAGCATGTTCTGCATGAAGAAAGTCGGCTGCAGGAAGGTGTGGGCGATGCCGGTCGCCTTCACTTCTTCCTGGCTCGTGCCATGCCAGCGTCCGATCTCGGCACCCGCCTTGGGTCCGGCGCCGATGCCCGTGGACATCACGATGTGCTTCACGCCGGCCTGCTTCGCCGCCTGGATCGCGACCGACTTCATCGCGATCTGGTCGAGATGCATCGGGGTGACGAGGAACAGCTTGTCCGCGCCGGCCATCGCGGCGGTCACCGTCTCGGGGCGGGACAGGTCGCCCTGCACGACCTGCACCTTCGGCCCCAGCGCCGCGCGCGCCTTGGCCGTGTCGCGGGCCAGGACCCGCACGTCGGCGCCCTTGGCCACCAGTTGCTCCGTTACCTTCGAGCCGATATTTCCCGTTGCGCCGATCATCAAAATCATGTCATGGACTCCTGAATGCCGATCTTCGATCGCGGGGCCGGCCCGGTTGTCACCAAGCCGTCCGCTCGCTGGTATCGTAGGCGAACCAGCTTCCTTTCGGGAAGCAGGTGCTTTGCAGCAACCACTCCATGACAGGCCTCGCGCGCGAATGGTCGCGCCCCGTCTGAACACAGCGATGCCCAGCGATCCAATCCGCCCCGCCGACAAATGGCAGTTCTGGATCGACCGCGGCGGCACCTTCACCGACGTCGTCGGCAGGCGGCCCGACGGCGCGCTGGTGACGCACAAGCTGCTGAGCGAGAACCCGGGGCAGTACCGCGACGCCGCGGTCGCCGGCATCCGCCACCTGCTGGGCCTGCGGGCCGACGAGCCGGTCACGCCCGAGCGCGTCGAGTGCGTGAAGATGGGCACGACGGTCGCCACCAACGCGCTGCTCGAGCGCAAGGGCGAGCCGACGCTGCTGGTCGTCACGAAGGGCTTCCGCGACGCGCTGCGCATCGGCTACCAGGAGCGGCCGCGCCTGTTCGACCGCCACATCGTGCTGCCGGAACTGCTCTACACGCGCGTGATCGAGGCGGTCGAACGCGTCGGCGCGCACGGCGAGGTGGTGCAGACGCTGGACGAGGCGCACCTGCGCGAGCGCCTGTGGGCCGCGTTCGACGCCGGCCTGCGCAGCGTCGCGATCGTGTTCATGCACGGCTACCGCTACCCGGCGCACGAACTCGCGGCGCAGCGGCTGGCGCAGCAGGCCGGCTTCACGCAGGTCAGCGTCTCGCACCAGGTCAGCCCGCTGATGAAGCTGGTCGGGCGCGGCGACACGACGGTCGTCGATGCCTACCTGTCGCCGATCCTGCGGCGCTATGTCGAGCAGGTCGCCGGCGAGATGCCGGGGGTGAAGCTGTTCTTCATGCAGTCCAGCGGCGGCCTGGCCGACGCGCACGCGTTCCAGGGCAAGGACGCTGTCCTGTCCGGGCCGGCCGGCGGCATCGTCGGCATGGTGCGCACCGCGCAGCTTGGGGCAGCCGATCTCGCGGATGCGCGAGATCACCCGCCGGGCGGGCCGCGGGCCGGCTCGGGGCGGCCCGGCGCTCGTCCTGCGGATGCGCGCGACGACGTCCACACCGGGCTCGCGGGCGAACCGGCGGGCGTTCGCGTCATCGGCTTCGACATGGGCGGCACCTCGACCGACGTGAGCCACTTCGCCGGCGAGTTCGAGCGCGCGTTCGAGACCCAGGTGGCCGGCGTGCGGATGCGCGCGCCGATGATGAGCATCCACACGGTCGCGGCCGGCGGCGGCTCGATCCTGTCGTTCGACGGCGCGCGCCTGCGCGCCGGGCCGCACAGCGCCGGTGCGGACCCCGGCCCGGCCTGCTACCGGCGCGGCGGTCCGCTCACGGTGACCGACGCGAACCTGATGGTCGGCAAGATCCAGCCGGCGCACTTCCCGGCGGTCTTCGGTCCGCGGGCGAATGAGCGGCTCGACGCGCCCGTGGTGGCCGGGAAGTTCGCCGCGATGGCCGCCGAGATCGAGCGCGCCACCGGCACGACGCGCTCGCCCGAGGCGGTCGCCGAAGGCTTCATCGACATCGCGGTCGGCGCGATGGCGGGCGCGATCAAGAAGATCTCGGTCGCGCGCGGCCACGACGTGACGCGCTACGCGCTGCAATGCTTCGGCGGCGCCGGTGGCCAGCACGCCTGCCGCGTCGCCGATGCGCTGGGCATGAGCCGCGTGTTCGTGCACCCGCTGGCCGGCGTGCTGTCGGCCTACGGCATGGGCCTGGCAGACCAGAGCGTGATGCGCGAGGCCGCGGTCGAACAGCCGCTCGCGTCGGCGCTCGATGCGCTGGCCGCGCGGGTCGATGCACTGGCGAGCGAGGCCACCGACGCGCTGGCGCGCCAGGGCGCGGGCGGCGCGCGCATTCTGGTGCACCGGCGCGTGCATGTGCGCTACGAGGGCACCGATGCGGCGCTGGTCGTGCCGTTCGGCAGCAGCGCGCAGATCCAGGCCGCGTTCGAGGCCGCCTACCGGCAGCGCTTCGCGTTCCTGATGACCGGGCGGCGCCTGGTCGTCGAGGCGGTGTCGGTCGAGGCGCTCGCCGAGGGCGACGCGCCCGCCGAGCCGCGCCAGCCGCTCGCGGCCACCGGCGCGCCGCCGGTCGCCGAGACGGTGCGGATGTTCAGCGGCGGGCGCTGGTGGGACGCGGCCCTGGTGGTGCGCGAGGCCGCGCGCCCCGGCCACGTGATCGCCGGCCCGGCAATCATCGCCGAGAAGAACGCGACCACGGTTGTCGAGCCCGGCTGGCAGGCGCGCGTGACCGCGCTCGGCCACCTCGTGCTCGACCGCGTGGGGCCGCGCGAACCGCTGCGCGCGATCGGCACCAGCGTCGACCCGGTGATGCTGGAGGTCTTCAACAACCTGTTCATGAACATCGCCGAGCAGATGGGGCTGCAGCTGCAGAACACCGCGGTCTCGGTGAACATCAAGGAGCGGCTCGACTTCTCGTGCGCGCTGTTCGACGCGAGCGGCCACCTGATCGCGAACGCGCCGCACATGCCGGTGCACCTGGGCTCGATGAGCGAGTCGATCAGGACGGTCGTCGCGCGCAACGCCGGGACCATGCGGCCGGGCGACGTCTACGCGCTCAACGACCCGTACCACGGCGGCACGCACCTGCCCGACGTGACGGTCGTCACGCCGGTCTTCATGGAGCCCCCGGCCAGCGGCGTACCGCTGTCCACCCCCCGAGGGGGTTCGGGGCCGGCTTCGGAGCGGCCGGGCGCCGGCCCCGGCAGTGTCGAGGAACGGAAGATACTGTTCTACGTCGGCTCCCGGGGCCACCATGCCGACATCGGCGGCATCACGCCGGGCTCGATGCCGCCGTTCTCGACCCGCATCGAGCAGGAAGGCGTGCAGATCGACAACTTCAGGATCGTCGATCGGGGCACGCTGCGCGAGGCCGAGATGCTCGCGCTGCTCGGCAGCGGTGCGTACCCGGCGCGCAACCCGCCGCAGAACATGGCCGATCTGAAGGCGCAGATCGCCGCCAACCAGAAGGGCGTGCAGGAACTGCGCAAGATGGTCGCGCAGTTCGGCTTGCCGGTGGTGCAGGCCTACATGGGCCACGTGCAGGACAACGCCGAGGAGGCGGTGCGCCGCGTCATCACGAACCTGCGCGACGGCGCATTCACGCTGCCGCTGGACAACGGCGCGCAGATCAGCGTGGCCATCCGCGTCGATGCGGCCGCGCGCAGCGCCGAGATCGATTTCACCGGCACCTCGGCGCAGCTGGCGAACAACTTCAACGCACCGACCGCGGTGTGCATGGCGGCGGTGCTCTACGTGTTCCGCACGCTCGTGAACGACGACATCCCGCTGAACGCCGGCTGCCTGAAGCCGCTCGAGGTCATCATCCCCGACGGCTCGATGCTGAACCCGCGCCCACCGGCCTCGGTGGTCGCCGGCAATGTCGAGACCTCGACCTGCATCACCAACGCGCTGTACGGTGCGCTCGGCGTGATGGCGGCCAGCCAGTGCACGATGAACAACTTCACCTTCGGCAACGCGCGCCACCAGTACTACGAGACGATCGCGGGCGGCAGTGGCGCGGGCTGGACCTTCGACGCGGCCGGCCGGCCGACCGGCGGCTTCGACGGCAGCTCGGTCGTGCAGACCCACATGACGAACTCGCGCCTGACCGACCCCGAGGTGCTCGAGTTCCGCTTCCCGGTGCGCCTGGACAGCTACGCGATCCGCAAGGGGTCGGGCGGTGCCGGCCGCTACCGCGGCGGCGACGGCGGCGTGCGCCGGGTGCGCTTTCTCGAGCCGATGACCGCCGCCATCCTGTCGAACGGCCGGCACCGCGGCGCGTTCGGGCTGGGCGGCGGGGGTGCCGGTCAACCGGGCGTCAACCGTGTCGAGCGGGCCGATGGCAGTGTCGTCGCGCTGGACCACATCGCCTCGGTCGAGATGGGGCCCGGCGACGTGTTCGTGATCGAGACGCCCGGGGGCGGCGGTTGCGGCTGAGGCCGACTGGATCGACGGCCGACATCCATCTCGCCGGGCCGCGTCCCCGTGCGGTGGCTGCGGACCGGGGTGCCGGGTGCCGTGGTGGCGCCGGTAACGGCGCACCATGCCGCGCGCGTCAGTCGCGCGGCCTGAAGTCGATCTGGAACGGCGGCGGCACGCGCCCGTCGACGTCGCGCGGCAGCACCTCGGTGCGTTCGATCGCGCGCAGCACCGCGTCGTCCCAGGACTTCACGCCGCTGCTCTTGACGAGTCGCTTCGCGACGATCGTGCCGTCGGGGGCGAGCCTGACCTCGACGGTGGCCATCGGGTTGCCGTCGATCAGGTCGGTGAACACGATGTTGGGCTTGATGCGCGCCATGATGCGGCCGGCATAGCTCGCCGACGGTGCGCTGCTGCGCAAGGCGGTGCCGGTGTCGCCCGGGCCGCCGGTCGCGCCGGCCAGGCCTTGCTGCATGCGCTTGAGGTAGGCGTCGCGCGCGGCGGCCTGTCGTGCGGCCTCGGCCTGTTCGGCCTTCTCGGCTTTGAGCTTCTCGGCCTTCTCCGCCGCGGCTTTCTTCTGCGCCAGCTCGTCCTTCGCGCGCTTCTGGCGCTCGGCTTCGGCGCGCTCGGCCTTCTCGCGTTCGATCCGTTCGCGCTTCGCCTTCTGCTGCTCCTGCTCGGCGGCGGCGCGCTTCGCCTCCTCCCGCCTGGCCTTCTCGATCGCGATCTGCGGGTCGGGCAGGGCCGGGCTCGGCTTCGGCGGCGCCACCGGCTCGGGCGGCTTGGCGACCGGCTCCGGCTTCCTGACCTCGGGTGGCGGCGTCGGCGTCGGCGGCGGCGTTGGTTCGATTGCGCGCGGCGCGGCGGTCTGCGGCGTGGCCGACCAGAGCTCGGCGGCCACCGTCGTCGGCTCCGAGCTGCGCCAGTTCACGCCGAACGCGATCGCCAGGAGCAGCAGAACGTGCGCGAGCACCGCGAGCGTGATCGCGCGCCCGCGCACCCTGGGCGGCTGCGGCATGAACGGGTCGCGGCCCGCGGCGCTCGTGGGGCGGCTGTCCATGACCCGGCTCAGCTCTTGCCGTTCTTGACCGACAGCCCGACGCGCTGCACGCCGGCGCGCTGCAACGTGTCCATCACCTTCACGACGGTCTCGTACCTGACCGCGCGATCGGCCGAGATCACGACCGGCGTGGCAGCGTTGCCGCCCTGCAGTTCGGCGACCCGGGCTGCGAGGTCGCGCAGCGCGACCGGCGCGCCGTCCTTGCCGTCGACGCGCAGCTTGACGCGCTCGTCGCTGCCGACGACGAGCTCGACCACGCGGTCGGGCCGCTTCGAGCTCGCGCCGACGCTCGGCAGGTCGACCACGCCGGTCGTGATCAGCGGCGCGGTGACCATGAAGATGATCAGCAGCACCAGCATCACGTCGATGAACGGCACCATGTTGATCTCGTTGATCGTGCGGCGGCGCGAGCCGCTGCCGCGGTGGCCGACGGCGGGCATGTCAGGCCTCCCGCCGGGCCGCCAAGGGCCACGAAGAGGCCCCTGCGTGGCCCCCGGAGGCCTGCGCCCCCTCGGGGGGCAGCGAACGACGTGAGCGTGGGGGCTTCATCAGTGGGCGGCCGGGGCGCCGGCGTTGCGCTGCAGGATGTTCGAGAACTCCTCGATGAAGGTCTCGAGCTGGATCGCGGTGCGGTCGATGTCGCGCGCGAAGCGGTTGTAGCCGATCACCGCCGGGATCGCGGCGAACAGGCCGATCGCGGTGGCGACCAGCGCCTCGGCGATGCCGGGTGCGACGGTCGCGAGCGTCACCTGCGTCATGTTCGCGAGGCCGACGAACGCATGCATGATCCCCCAGACCGTGCCGAACAGGCCGACATACGGCGAGACCGAACCGACGGTCGCGAGGAACGACAGGTGCGCCTCGATCGCGTCGAGCTCGCGCTGGAAGCTCGCGCGCATCGCGCGGCGCGCGCCGTCGAGCAGCGCACCGGCGTCGCTGACGCGCCGCTCGCGCAGCTTCATGAACTCGCGCATGCCGGAGGCGAAGATGCGCTCCATCGGCGAGCCGTCGGTGCGCTTCACCGCATCGGCGTACAGGTCGTTGATGTTCTTGCCGGCCCAGAACTCGCGCTCGAATTCCTCGTTCGACGTGCGGATGCGCTTCAGGCCGAACAGCTTGGCGAAGATCACGGTCCAGCTCGCGAGCGAGGCAATCATCAGCCCGGCCATCACGAGCTGGACGACGAAGCTCGCCTGGGTGACAAGGGTGAGGATCGAGAAGTCTTGATTCATCCGGCAGGGCTCGGGCTGGAAAGCGGGGGAAGCAGTGTTTCGGCGATCGAATTCGGAATGCGCTGCGGTCTGAAAGTTCCGGCGTCCACGCAGCCGATGCGGATCGTGCCGTCGGCGAGCAGCGTCTCGCCTTGCGGGTCCTGGCGCCAGGCCTTTTGAGCGATCGTCATCTGCGCGCGGCCCGCATGCCGGAGCTCGACCGTCACCGCGAGCAGGTCGTCGAGCCGCGCCGGGCTGCGGTAGCGCACCGCGGTGTCGGTGACGATGAAGACCACGCCGGCCTCGGTGCGCATCCGCTCCTGCCCGTGCCCGAGCGAGCGCAGCCACTCGGTGCGCGCGCGCTCGAAGAACTTCAGGTAGTTGGCGTAGAAGACCACGCCGCCGGCGTCGGTGTCTTCCCAGTAGACGCGCAGCTGAAATCGGTAGGGCGGGGAGTCGCTGTCGTGCATCGGCCCCGATTATTGCCGCACCCGCTGCCAGACCGGTCCCCACAGCGGATGGCCGGCTTCGGACTTGCTCAGCGCGAAGCCCGGGTCGTCGGCGCGCGCGGCGCGGAACTCGGCCTCGCAGGCCGGCACGCGCCTGCTGGTGCAGTAGATGAACGCGAGCTGCTTGTGCGCCGCGGCGCGGTCGCGCGGCGAGGCCAGTCCGGCCTGCAGCGCCTGGGTCAGCCACTGTTCGGCCTGCGGGTACTGGGCGTCGTCGTAGGCGCGCATGCCGGCGAGCAGGGCCTTCTCGGCCGGCCGCTCGGCCAGATCCATCAGCCCCGGTGACGCCGGCGGCGGCAGCGCGCAGGCCGCGAGCAGGATGCCGAGCACGAGGGTGGTCACGGCGCGCAGCAGCTGCATGGTCAGAACTTGTGCTTGAGGCTGACGGGCTGGTCGGCAGCGACGTTGACCTGGCTGCTGTAGGCCGGCAGGTCGGCGTTGCGGACCACGATCCGGTGCCGGCCCGCGGGCAGGTTGAGTTCGGTCACCGGCGGCGACGTTCCGGCGGGCCTGCCATCGACCTCGATCTCGCCCCAGGGGCTGACCGCGATGCGCACGATGCCGGTGGCTGCCTGCGCTGCGGGCCTGGGCAGCACAGCCGCCGCGTTGGCGAGCCGGGCTTCGCGCTCGCGGGCCTCGCGGGCCCGGCGCTCCTTCGGCGTCTCCTTCGTTTCGCGCGCCGGCGGCAGTGCGTTCGGCGGCGCATGAGTCACGGCCGGCGCACTGGCGGGGCCGGCACCCGATGCGGTGCTGCTCCTGGTCGCGATGGCCGGTGCCGCGGCAGCCGATGCCCGCGGCGCTGGCTCCGTGGTCGGCAGCGCATCGAGCGCCGCGGTCTGCGGTGCCGGGGCCGAGGCCGAGCCCCGGTGCGCATCCAGCGTCAGCCAGGCGAGCGTGCCGACCACCAGCGCAGCGAATGCAGCGAGCACGATCCTCAGCGGTCGGACCCGGTGCCTGCGGTTCGCGTGCACGTCGCCGTCCGACGTGACCGTGTTCTCGTCCAGCCAGTGGCGCAGTTCGCGCGAGAACGCGTGTGCCGAGCGGAAGCGCTGCTCGGGGTTCTTCGCCAGTGCCCTGGCGGTGATGCGTGCCAGCGCCTCGGGCACGGCAGGGTCGACGGCATTCGCGAGCGGCGGCTCGTCCTGCAGCACCGCCGTGGTGATCTCTTCGAGCGTGCTGCCGCGGAACGGCTTCAGATCGGTCAGCAGCTCGTACAGCACGACCCCGAGCGAGAACACGTCGGCGCGCCGGTCGACGCTCTCGTGGCGCGCCTGCTCGGGCGCCATGTAGTACGGCGAGCCGGCGGCGATGTCGTCGGTCTGGCTGTTGTGGGCGTCGTGCTGGTGCGCGATGCGGGCGATGCCGAAGTCCAGCACCTTGGGGCTGGTGCGCCCGATCATGAAGATGTTGGCCGGCTTCACGTCGCGGTGCACCACGCCCTTGCTGTGCGCGTAGCCCAGCGCGTCGGCGACGCGGCGCACGATCAGCGCGGCCTGGGCCGGCGTGGCGCGCCAGCCCTCCTGGCGCAGCTGGCGCAGGTCGCGGCCCTTCAGCAGCTCCATCGCGATGTAGGCGCGGTCGTCGCTGATGCCGGCGTCGAAGACCGTGACGATGTTCGGGTGGTTCAGCCCGGCCGCGGCACGCGCCTCGTTCAGGAACAGCGCATTGAACGACTCGCGCTCGCTCTCCTCGACCTCGACATGCAGCGTCTTGACCGCGATCAGCCGCGACAGCAGCGGGTCGTGCGCCGCATACACGGTGCCGATGCCGCCCGCGCCGAGCTGGTGCTTCAGCGCGTAGCGGCCGATGTGGCCGATGGTCGGCACCGGCCCTTCCGGCTGGTCGACCGACGGATCGGCGAAGCTCGCCGCCGGGCCGCGCATCAGGCGCATGTCGGCCTCGTCCCAGAGCGTGGTGTCGGCGGGCAGGCTCGGGGCGGGCTCGGAGGCGTTCGGCACGGGCACGGGAGGTGGGGTGAACGAGGTCACCGCGGCAGCTTAGCCGAGCGTCGGCGGTGGGAACGCACGAAAAGCGCCGGGATCCCCCGCTTCGTCACACACGCTCACGATTCGGCCCGCGGGTGCGGCCGGACTTTCAGTCCCGATGCGACACCTGCGGACGCGCCGCGCGCCTCACAGCACGCGGCGCAGCCGCTCGACCGCTTCGCGCAGCTGCGCCATCGAACTCGCATGCGACAGCCGCACGAAGCGTTCGGAGACGCAGCGCCCGAAGTCGCGGCCCGGCGTGATCGCGACATGGGCGCGCTGCATCATGTCGAAGGCGAAGTCCCAGCTGCTCGCGCTGTGCGCCGAGCAATCGGCCCAGGCGTAGAAGGCGCCGTCGGGCATTACCGGCACGCTCAGTCCGAGCGCGTTCAGTGCCGGCACGAAAAAGTCGCGGCGCGCGCGGAACTCGCTGCGCCGGCGCTCGTACTCGGCGATCGACTCGGGCTCGAAGCAGGCCAGCGCCGCGTGCTGCGCGACCGTCGACGCGCAGATGTACAGGTTCTGCGCGAGCTTCTCGACCGCCGGCACCAGCGCCTCGGGAACGACCAGCCAGCCGAGCCGCCAGCCGGTCATCGAGAAGTATTTCGAGAAGCTGTTGATCGCGATCACGCTGTCGTTGTCGTCAGCAGCGTGGGCGAGCGCACTGTGGCCGTAACGCTCGTCGAAGCTCAGGCCGAGGTAGATCTCGTCGACCAGCGTGAAGCCGCCGCGCTCGCGCACGGCGCGCACGATGCGGCCCATCTCGTCGGGGTCGATCGAGGTGCCGGTCGGGTTCGACGGCGATGCCAGCAGCACGCCGCGGGTGCGCGGCGTCCAGGCGGCGGCCACGCTCGCGGCATCGAGCTGCCAGCGCGCCTGCGCCGAGGCCGGCAGCAGCACCGGCACGCCCTCGGCCGCGGCGACGAAGTGCCGGTTGCAGGGGTAGCTCGGGTCGGGCAGCAGGACCTCGTCGTCGCGGTCGACGAGCGCGAGGCAGGCGAGCTGCAGCGCGGCCGAGGCGCCCGCGGTGACGACGATGCGCCGCGGCGCGATGCTCAGGCCGAAGCGCTGCGCGTACCACGCGCTGATGCGTTCGCGCAGCGCCGGCAGGCCGGTCGCGTCGGTGTACTGGGTGCGGCCTTCGCGCATCGCGCGCTCGGCCGCCTGCTGCACCAGCACCGGCGCGGTGAAGTCGGGTTCGCCGATGTTCAGGAAGATCATCGGCGAGTCCGCGCACGCCGGGCTGCGCGCCAGCTCGGCCGCGGCCTTGGCGCACTCCATCACGTAGAAGGGCTCGATGTGGTCGAGCCGCCGGGCGAGCTTCATGCGGGAGCGGGCAAGGGCGATGTCAGCGCCGCGCCGCGCGCATCGCATCGACTTCGATCGGCCGCAGGTCCGCCGCCGCCTTGTCGAGCACGCCGTTGACGTACTTGTGGCCGTCGGTGCCGCCGAAGCTCTTCGCGAGCTCGACCGCCTCGTTGATCGCGACCTTGTAGGGAATGTCGATGCAATGCGTCAGCTCGTAGACGCCGATCATCAGCACGCCGTGCTCGATCGGCGAGAGCTGCGTGGTCTTGCGGTCGACGTGGCGTGCCAGCACCGCGTCGATCGCGACCGCCTCGCCGATGCAGCCGTGCAGCAGCGCGTCGAAGTGCGCCGTGTCGCACTTGTCGAAACCATCCTGCTCGTGCATGTGGGCATCGATCACGCTCGCCTCGGCGCCCGACAGCAGCCATTCGTACAGGCCCTGCAGCGCCACCTCGCGCGAGCGACGGCGCGCCGACTTCGGACGCGCCGGCCTGGCACCCGGCCTGGTGCCGCTCTTCTTCGGCGCCGTCGGCGCCGCGGTCGGGGCCTGGTCGGGCACCACGGGTTCGGTCACGACAGGTCTTCCAGCAGGTTGGCCATCTCGACGGCCACGCGGGCGGCGTCACGCCCCTTGTCCGCGGCGCGCGCCCAGGCCTGGGCCTCGTTCTCGACCGTCAGGATCGCGTTCGCGATCGGGATCTCGTGGTCGAGCGCGACGCGCGTGACGCCGGCAGCGCTCTCGTTCGCGACCAGTTCGAAGTGGTAGGTCTCGCCGCGGATGATGCAGCCCAGCGCGATCAGCGCGTCGCACTCTTCGCTTTCGGCCAGCGCATTGAGCGCCAGCGCGACCTCGAGCGCGCCCGGCACCGTCACGTGCCGAATCTGCGCTGCGCTGACGCCGAGCGAATGCAGCTCGGCCAGGCACTGCCCGGCAAGCTTGTCGGTGATCGCGGCATTGAAGCGCGCCTGCACGATGCCGATGCGCAGGTCGCGCCCGTCGAGCGGCGCCTGCAGGCCGCCGCTCTTCGCATCGCTCTGGTCAGCGTCCTGCATGGGGAGTCCTCTTCATGGTTGTTCTGCGGCGAGAAAGCCGGTCACCTCGAGGCCGTAGCCGGTCATGCTCGGCATGCGACGCGGGCTGCCGAGCAGCTTCATCTTCGTGATGCCGAGCTCGCGCAGGATCTGCGCCCCGATGCCGTAGGTGCGCAGGTCCATCTGGCCGGGCTGGCGCGCGGCGGCGTCCTGGGGCGGCAGCACGTGCGGCACCAGCGCGGCCACGCCTTCGCCGCAATTGAGCAGCAGCGCCGCGCTGCGCGGCCCCTTGTGCAGCATCGCGAGCGCCTTCGGCAACGGCCAGGAGTGCGGCCCCGGGGCGCCGACGTCGAGCAGGTCCATCACCGACAGCGGCTCGTGCACGCGCACCAGCACTTCGTCGGCCGCGGTCCAGCGACCCTTGGTCAGCGCGAGGTGCAGGCCGCCGGTGCGGTCGCGGAACACGCTGCAGTCGAACTCGCCCTGGGGTGTGACGAGCGGACGCGTGCCGACGCGCTCGATCAGGGTCTCGTGGCGGCTGCGGTATTCGATCAGGTCGGCGATCGTGCCGATCTTCAGGCCGTGTTCGCGCGCGAATGCGATCAGGTCGGGCAGGCGCGCCATCGTGCCGTCGTCTTTCATGACCTCGCAGATCACCGCGGCGCTGGTCAGGCCGGCCATGCCGGCGAGGTCGCAGCCGGCTTCGGTGTGACCGGCGCGCATCAGCACGCCGCCTTCCTGCGCGCGCAGCGGGAAGATGTGGCCGGGTTGCACCAGGTCGCTGGCCTTGGCGTCGCGCGCGACCGCGGCCTGCACGGTGCGCGCGCGGTCGGCGGCCGAAATGCCGGTGTCGACCCCGGTGGCGGCCTCGATCGAGACGGTGAACGCGGTGCCGTGGCGGGTGCCGTTGCGCGCGGTCATCGACTGCAGCTGCAGCCGGTCGCAGCGCTCGGGCGTCAGCGTCAGGCAGATCAGCCCGCGGCCGAAGCGCGCCATGAAGTTGATCGCGTCCGGGGTGACGTGGTCGGCGGCGATCACGAGATCGCCTTCGTTCTCACGGTCCTCTTCGTCGACGAGAATGATCATGCGGCCCGCGGCCAACTCGGCGACGAGCTCGGGGATGGGGGAAATTGCCATCGGCGAATTGTAGGTGGCGGGCCGGGAGACCTGCGCCGGCCACGCCGATGAGGAAACGCCCGGCCGCCCGAAGGTTCCGCCCGAAGGTTCCTCGACCCCCGTGGGGCGGACGACGCATGGCGCCGGCCTGGGGGCGCCCTCAGGCGCTCTTCGGCGCGCTCAGCATGCGCTCGACATAGCGCGCGATCAGGTCGATCTCGAGGTTGACGCGCATGCCCGCCTTCAGGCCGCCCAGCGTGGTGCTCTGCAGCGTGTGCGGGATCAGGTTGATGCTCAGTTCGCAGCCGCCGTGCTTGTCCGTCACGCCGTCGATCACGCGGTTCACCGTCAGGCTCACGCCGTTCACGGTGATCGAGCCCTTGTAGGCAATGAAGCGCGCCAGCTCGGGCGGCGTGGCGATGCGCAGCTCCCAGGATTCGCCAACCGGCGCGAAATGGGCGACCGTGCCGATGCCGTCGACGTGGCCGCTGACCAGGTGGCCGCCGAGGCGGTCCTGCGCGCGCATGGCCTTCTCCAAATTCACCGGGCCCGGCTCGGCCAGGCCTGCGGTCTTGTCCAGGCTCTCGGCCGAGAGGTCGATCGTGAAGCGGCTCGGCGCCGCGTCGAAGCTCGTGACCGTCATGCAGGCGCCGTTCAGCGCGATGCTGTCGCCGAGCTGGACGTCGTCGAGGTAGCCCTGCGGCGCGGCGATCGTCAGCTGTTTGCCGTGCGCGGCGTCGGCGCCGAGGGCGCGCACGTCGACGATGCGGCCGAGGCCGGTGACGATGCCGGTGAACATCAGCGCGCGCCCGGCAGTCCGAAGGGCGATGACGCCCCCTCGGGGGGCAGCGAGCGAAGTGAGCGTGGGGGATTCATGGATTGATTGTCGCAGGCCGCGCGATCAGCCGCAGGTCGTCGCCGACGGTCGCGACGCCGACGAAGCGCAGCGCGATGCCGTCCTGCAGCCGCTCCAGCGGCCCGAACGCGGCGAGCTCGCGGCCGAGGCCGAGCAGCTTCGGCGCGATGTAGATCAGGAACTCGTCGACCAGCCCTTCGCGCACGAACGAGCCGTTCAGCTTGTGGCCGGCCTCGACATGCAGCTCGTTGATGCCGCGCGCCGCGAGGTCGGCCAGCATCGCCGGCAGGTCGACCTTGGCCGACGGGCCCGGCACGAGCGCGATCTGCGCGCCGCGCGCTTCGAGCGCGGCGCGGCGCGTGTCGTCGGGCGCGGCGGCGTAGAGCAGCACGCTGCCGGGCGCGTCGAGGATGCGCGAGGCCGGCGGCGTCTCCAGCCGCGAATCGACGATCACGCGCAGCGGTTGGAGTGCGGTCTCGACGAGCCGCACGTCCAGGCGCGGGTTGTCGTCGAGCACGGTACCGACGCCGGTCAGCACTGCGCCGGCGCGCTTGCGCCACGCATGGCCGTCGGCGCGTGCCTGCGGCCCGGTGATCCACTGGCTGGCGCCGTTCTCCAGCGCGGTGCGGCCGTCCAGCGACACCGCCGCCTTCAGGCGCACCCAGGGCCGGCCGCGCTCGATGCGCGAGAAGAAACCGATGTTCAGCTCGCGCGCCGCGTCGGCGAGTTCGCCCTCGACCACGTCGATGCCGGCCGCGCGCAGCCGCGCAGCGCCCTGGCCGGAGACGAGCGGGAACGGGTCCTGGATCGCCATCGCGACGCGCGCGACGCCGGCGCCGATCAGGGCGTCGCAGCACGGCGGCGTGCGGCCGTGGTGCGCGCACGGCTCCAGCGTGACCCAGGCGGTCGCGCCGCGCGCGCTCTCGCCGCGCGACTGCGCATCGCGCAAGGCCATCACCTCGGCGTGCGGGCCGCCGGCCTGCTGCGTGTGGCCGCGGCCGATGACGCGGCCGTCGGCGGCCGTGAGCACGCAGCCGACCCGCGGGTTCGGCTCGGACAGGCCGATCGCGCGCTGCGCGAGGGCCAGTGCTTCGTGCATCGGGGTGGCAGGACGGTCGCTCATGGCTGGTGGGGCGCGGTGCTCAGGTCGGCGTACACATCCGCATTGTTGCCGGCAACCCGGGCCGCCGCGCCGGTCGGGCAGGCGTCGGGGCCGGCGACCACGAGAAAGTTCTGGTTCGGCAGGCTGCCGCCGACGCCGGCGTAGTTCGCCGGGTGCTCGAGGTTCGCGTCGATCGCGCCGCTGGCGTCCAGGTCGCTGGTGTAGCGGCAGACGCGGCGCTCCAGCGGGCCGGTGCCGATCGCCCAGCCGAGCGGCACCAGCGCCGTGCGCCCCGACCACTGGCCGCTGGCCGCCGGGTAGACCGCGCAGTGATAGGCGGCGAAGCGCTCGCCGGTCTCGGCCCAGCCGGGCAGGCCCAGCGATGCGGGGGTGGCGGCGATCGGCACGGCCTCGACGTGCAGGCTGCCGGCGGCGACGTACGATACGGTCTTCAGCGCCTCGACGCTGCACGACGGCGCAAGCGGGTAACTGCCGCCGCTCAGCGTCAGCGCCACCGTGAACGCCGGTGGCAGGTCGTTGGCCTGGGCTGGATCGGGCGGCGACGCCGACGCGAAGCGCACCACGCCGCTGAGCAGGTGGCCGACGTTCGAATCGCAGGCGCCGAGGTTGGCGCTTGTCAGATCACGCGTCGCGGTGGCCGGGTCGACGCCGGCGCAGCGCCCGGTCAGCAGCCCGGTGCGTTGGTCGAACAGCAACGCGACCGTGCCGTCGCCGACCGGCTTGAATGCGCTGCGGCCGTCCCCGAGGTCTTTCGCGGCCAGCGGGATGCGTACCGAGCGCCCGTGAGCGCCCTTGACCGGCGTGCCGCTGCGGGCCAGACCCAGCGCCCCGCCGAAGGCCGGCGCGTTGCCCGCGATCACCGACGCCAGCACGACCTGCTGCGCGCTGCCGCTGCGGTCGGTCCAGCCGACCGTGACGAGCGCGTTCTTCGCGTGCGGCGTCGCGGCCGCGTCGATCCGGCGCGTGACGAGGTACGAGGTGTCGGTGGCGTCGCCGCTGGCCGCGTCCACCGTCCGGGTCGCGTCGGTGATCGCATCGAACGAGCGCACACCCGGCGCCGCCACGAGCACGGCGAAGGCGCGCAGCGATTCGAGATCCTCCTGCGCCAGGCGCACCGCCTCGGAGCGCTGGCGCGCCACGTCCGCAGTCAGCCGGAACTGCGTCTGCACACGGGCGATCGCCAGCATGCCCAGCGTCAGCACGACGAACGCGAGCATCGCCTCGATCAGCGTGCTGCCGCGTTGGCGGCCGATCGCATGCAATGGTGTGGCGTGCATCGTCGGCTCCTCAGAAATCGCGCCAGCTGCCGTTGACGCGGGCGAAGCTGCCGGCGCGGTGCTGCAGCACGTCGAGCACGGCGCTGTCGTAGAACAGCTCGGGCGCGCCGTTGCCCTGGTAGCCGGCCTCGGACACGAGCGCGCCGCGCACGAAGGCGCTGCCGGCGGTGTTCGTCCACTGCAGCGCGCCCGCGTACAGCACCCCGGTCAGCGCGACCGCACCGTCGAACCGGGCCGTGCCGCTGACGACGATCGCGACCGGCCGCTGCACCGAGCCGAGGGTCAGCGGGCCGGCCAGCGTCAGGTCGCCGTCGGCGTGGATCAGCGCGCCATCGGCCGCGGCATCGATCGCCGCGACCAGGGCGGCGCTGCAGTCGGCCGTGCAGTCGATGCGCGCGACGGCCGGCTGGCTCTGCCAGTGGGCTTTGTCGACGCCGAAATACGACGCGAACAGGCGGTCCGGGTCGAGTGCGGCGAGCGCGCTGTCGTTGCCCGCCAGCGCGCCGGCCTTCGGTGCGCCGGCCGGTGGCGTCAGGCGCGCCTGGGCGGCCGTGATGCTGCCGCCGGCGTCGACCGCGATGCCGGTCGCCGGATCGGGGTTGTGCAGGCCGATGGCGGCGCTGCCGGCATCGAAGGCACCGCGCACCGTGACGGTCGCGGCCGGCGGCGTGCGCAGGCCGCCGGCCAGGCCGAGCGCGGCCTCGATCGTCGCGCTGGCATCGGCACGCGTCGTCGAGCTCGCGAGGCAGGCGCCGGCAAGGCTGGTGCAGCCGGTTGCCGCGACGCGCACCACGCCGGGCTTCACGCTGGGCACGAACTGCAGCACGAAGGCCGCGGCCGGTGCCGATCCGGCCGGCGCGGGCAGGGTCGGCAGGCCTTGCGCCGGGCAACTGCAGGCCCAGCCGTTGCCCGCGCGCACGCAGGCGGCCTGCAGCGCCGCGGGCGTGCCGGCCTGGTTCCAGGTCGCAGGCGTGACGACTCCGGTGCCGCGCGCGATGCTCAGGTAGCGGTTGCGGAACGAACTGGCGGCCGGATCGGCGCTGGGCAGGCAGTTCGCGTCGATGCGCCGGTTCGTGTTGAGTTGCGCGAGTGCCCATTCGAGGCCCGCCTCGGCCGCCTCGAAGGCCTGGGTCGAGCGGAGCTGGTTGGCCGAGCTGCGCTGCTCGAAGAGCAGGTGGCGGTTCGCGAACACCGCGGCCAGCAGCATCGAGAACAGCAGCAGCATCGTGACGACCAGCGCTGCGACGCCGTGCTGGGCGCGGGTCGATCGGAGCGGCGCGTGCATGGCATCCTCCTCAGCTGGCGCAGGCGCCGGTGACCAGGTCGTTGCGCAGCCGGACCTGGCTGCGCACGCTGCGCGTGACGCTCGTGTCGGCAACGAGCCGGCCGCTGATCGTGAGCGCCAGGCTGCGCACCTGCTGATGCGGCGGGCAGCTCGTGCTGCCCGCCGGACAGGGCCTGGCGCAGAAGGCGTCGAGGGAGAGGTCCTGGACCGTGGGCGTGATGCTGACCGCGGTGACGGTCAGCGTGCCGGTGTCGGTCAGGGCCTGCCAGTTGCCGGCGCCCAGCTGGATCTCGAGCGCGCCGTTGCGCAGGCGGAAGCCGAACTGCTCGTTGCTGTCGACGGTGTTGTTCTCGGTCGCATCGCGCGAGTAGCGGAAGCTCACCGCGTCCGAGGCGGCGTTGCCGGGCGCAATCGCGACGTACGGATTGGCGGCGACCGCGCTGGCGCCGGGACCCCAGACGCCATCCGTCGCGCCGGACCAGTAGCCGGCACGGCGCAGGTCGCGCGAGGCAATGTCGACGGCGGTGCGCAGGTCCTGCATCAGGCGCGCTTCGAGCAGCAGCTGGCGGCTCTCGCGCAGGTTGCCGGCGAACAGCGCCGTGCCGGCCGCTGCGACGAACAGCGCGACCGCGGCGCCGACGAGCAGCTCGACCATCGACAGGCCGTGCTGCGCCCGGGGCAGGGCACGATGCGGGGCGGCCTTCATCACAGGGCCCAGCACCGGCGGTTCGCGTCCGCCGGGTTCGCCACTGCCGCGTCCGGGCCCGAGGCGTGGACGAGGTTCAGGCCGGTCGCCGTCAGCTTCATGTGGCGGCAGGCGGCGTCACGGGCCTGCACGCCGGTCGCGGTGGCGAGCAGTTCGTAGCCGTCGGCGCTGTGGGCCGTGACCTGCAGCGTGTAGTGGCCGGCGGCCGAACGGGCCGGCACGCCGATCTCGGCCAGGCTGCCGTAGCTCGTCGCGTTGCTGCGATAGCGCTCCTGCGCGGCCTGCGCCTGCACGGTCGCCAGCAGCATGTCGGTGCGGCGCGCCTTCTGCAGCTGGCCTTCGAAGCTCGGCAGCGCGACGCTCGACAGGACGCCGGCGATCGAGACGGTGACCATCAGCTCGATCAGCGTGAAGCCACGCTGGGCGCGGCAGAGGCTGCCATGGGAGGTGGACGCTTGCATGACGGTTCTCCTTCGTGGTTCAGCAGGCGCGGTAGCCGGGCACCGCGGCCTGCGGCGAGCAGGAGCGCACGCGCCCCATGATGTTGACGATGTGATGGATCGCGCGGTTGTTCGCGCCGGTCAGGCGCAAGGTGCCGGTCGGCGAGCTGGTGCCGTGCAGCGGGTCGAACAGCAGCGAGCCGACGTTGGCCTGAAGGCCGACGCGGTCGGTCGCGGCCAGCGTCACGGTCCGGATCTCGCGCGCGCTGCCGCTGCATTGCGCCGGGCCGCTCGCCGCGCAGCTGCACTGGTCGGCCGCGCCGGTGTGGATCACGTAGCAGCTGCCGGGGGCGACGGCGTGAAAGCTCAGGCGCAACGGCTCGTTGCGCGCCACCGCTTCGGTGCGGACGAACTGGATGTCGGCGGCGAGCTGCGTGGCGGCGCCGTCCAGCCGGCGGGCGTCGATCACGCGTTGCAGGCCGGGCGCCGCCGCGCTGGCGACGATGGCCGTGACCGCGAGCACGATGGCCGCTTCGATCAGCGTGATGCCGCGCTGCGCGGCCGAACGGGAGGTGGTTTTCATCTGCGCTCCGGGGTGTGAACCAATGCGCAGACTTTAGGAATCGCCGCGATGCGGCGCGACCCGCAGAGGGGGGAGGGTCGCGGCACCCTCGCAGGTTCCCCCCGGGGCGGCTCCCCCGGTTGGGGGCGCCGGGCCGAGCCGCCTGCACGCGGCCCGGTCTCCGGGCGGGTTGCCAGTGCGAAGACACCGGCAACAAGGCCCGCCTCAAATGTCCCGGATCAACTGCCGGAACTCGTCCACGTCCTCGAAGCTGCGGTACACCGACGCGAAGCGCACGTAGGCGACCTTGTCGATGCGCTTGAGCTCGCGCATCACCAGCTCGCCCAAACGCGTCGACGGAACTTCCTTGGCGCCGCTGTTGAGCAGCTTGTCCTGGATGCGCTCCAGCGCGGCGTCGATCTGCTCGACGCTGACCGGCCGCTTGCGCAGCGCCAGCGTCATCGACGCGCGGATCTTCGACGCGTCGAACTCGGCACGCGTGCCGTCCTTCTTGACCACCGACGGCAGCGCGATCTCGGCGCGTTCGTAGGTCGTGAAGCGCTTGTCGCAGCTGTGGCAGCGACGGCGGCGGCGCACGACGTCGCCTTCGTCGGAATCCCGGGTCTCGACGACCTGGGTTTCTTCGTGGGAGCAGAACGGGCAGCGCATGGATGTCGCAGACGTTGACGGGGTCGCCGGCGCGACCCCTTCTCGGCGGCCTACCGGTACACCGGGAATTCCCTGGTCAGCATCGCGACGTTCGCCTTCACGGCCGCGCTGGTGGCGGCGTCGTTCGGCTTGTCGAGGATGTCGGCGATCAGGTGCGCGGTCTGGCGCACCTGATCCTCCTTGAAGCCGCGCGTCGTCATCGCCGGCGTGCCCAGGCGGATGCCGCTGGTGACCATCGGCTTCTGCGGGTCGTTCGGGATGCCGTTCTTGTTGCAGGTCATGTGCGCGGCGCCCAGCAGGTTCTCGGCTTCCTTGCCGGTGAGATTCTTCGGGCGCAGGTCGACCAGCATCACGTGAGATTCGGTGCGGCCGCTGACGATGCGCAGGCCGCGCTCGGCCAGCGTCTCGGCGAGGACCGCCGCGTTCTTCACGACCTGCTGCTGGTAGGTCTTGAACGCCGGCTGCAGTGCCTCCTGGAAGGCGACCGCCTTGGCGGCGATCACGTGCATCAGCGGGCCGCCCTGGATGCCGGGGAAGATCGCGCTGTTGATCCTCTTGGCGATCGCCTCGTCGTTCGTCAGCACGATGCCGCCGCGCGGGCCGCGCAGGCTCTTGTGGGTCGTGGAGGTGACCACGTCGGCATGCGGCAGCGGGTTGGGGTAGACGCCCGCCGCGATCAGGCCGGCATAGTGCGCCATGTCGACCATGAAGAACGCGCCGATGTCCTTCGCGACCTTGGCGAAGCGCGCGAAGTCGATGCGCAGGCTGTAGGCGGAGGCGCCGGCGATGATCAGCTTGGGCTTGTGGTCGTGGGCCAGGCGCTCCATCGCGTCGTAGTCGATGGATTCGTCGGCCTTCAGGCCGTAGCTGACGACCTTGAACCACTTGCCGCTCATGTTCAGCGGCATGCCGTGGGTCAGGTGGCCGCCTTCGGCCAGGCTCATGCCCATGATGGTGTCGCCCGGGTTCAGCAGCGCGAAGAACACCGACTGGTTCGCCTGCGAGCCCGAGTTCGGCTGCACGTTGGCGTAGCCGGCACCGAACAGTTGCTTCAGCCGGTCGATCGCGAGTTGCTCGGCGATGTCGACGAACTCGCAGCCGCCGTAATAGCGCTTGCCAGGGTAGCCCTCGGCGTACTTGTTGGTCAGCTGCGTGCCCTGCGCGGCCATCACGGCGGGCGAGGCGTAGTTCTCGGAGGCGATCAGCTCGATGTGGTCTTCCTGGCGCTGGTTCTCGCGCAGGATCACAGACCAGAGTTCGGGGTCGACCTTGGCAATGGTCGATTGGGCGCGGTCAAACATGGTTGGCAGTCCTCTTCAAGCGAAGTCCCCGTGGCGTCTCATGTGCGTGCATGCGCATGCATGCCGCACGCGACCTCGAGGCTGCCCAGGCGAACGGCTGAACGGCGGCCTGCCCACGCAGGTGCCGACCGCGCTTCCCGGTGGTGGCCCACCTCTGGCCCCGGGCTCCGGCGGGAGCGGGGCCGCATCGCCAGTCGCGCGGCGCCGCCAGTGTAGCGGAGCGGTTACCCGGTCAGCGCAGCAGTGCGATCTGCTCCGGCTCCGGCGCGGCTTCGGGCTTGGCCGCCGCGTCGGCGGCGACAGCGTTCGGCTGCGCCGGCGTCGGCGTGGTGGTCGGAATCTGGCGCTGCGGGACCTTCTTGCCGCTGGCGACGAGCCGCAGCGCAGTCTGCTCGCTGAGCACCTTGCCAGCGTAGCCGCCGTCGTCGGCCTGGTTCGCGGCCCCGACATAGAAGCGCAGACCGGCTTCGAGGCTGCCGGCGCGCGCGATGCACTCCTTCAGCACCTGCACGCCGACGCGCAGGTTCGTCACCGGGTCGAATGCCGCATGGTTGCCACCGAAGGCCTCGTACTTGTCGTTGTGGATCTTCGTCATGACCTGCATCAACCCCTGTGCACCGACCGTGCTCTGCGCAAACGGATTGAAGCTGGACTCGACCGCCATGATCGCCAGGATCAGGGTCGGGTCCAGACCGGCCTTCTGGCCCACGTTCCAGGCTTCCTGGACCAGGCGGCTGATCGGCTCGGGCGCAACGCGGTAGCGACTGGCCAGCCACAGCGCCACAGCGGCCTGCTGGCGGCTCAGGGCCTTCGGGTCGGACGCGGTCGCCCGTGTGATCGCGTCCGGCTCGCTCAGCTCGGCGGCCAGCGCATCGGCCGGTTCCGCGCGCGCTTCCTGGCGCGCCTGCAGCCAGCCGAGCGTCCAGGCTTCCGCCTCGTGGCGGATGTCGGCGCGGCCGGCGGCGAACAGGAGCGCTGCGGCCAGCGCCAATCCCAGCAGCGCCAGCGTGTTGTGGCTGACCTCGAGCAGGCCGTTGCCGGCATCGCGCAGGAACACGGCGCCTGACTCGATCACCGCCCTGCGCACCGATCCGGCGATCGCTGCTGCCTGCACGCCGGCTTCACGCGCCATCCGAACCACATGGCTGTTTGCCATCGTCACTCCTTCTTCGCCGGGGGACCCGCGCTGGCACCGCCCCATTCAGGCACGGCGCCGGCCTGGGCGACGGCGATAATTGTTGGCCGAGCCGCAGCAGTTGCACATTCGTGCGAAGGCCGTTGGGTTCAGCGGACGATCGGCGAGCCGCGCAAAACGCATCCAACGATGCGACCTGCGGGTGAACCCTTCCGATCCAAACAGAGAGAGGCGGAATCTAGCAAGCGTCTTCATAACCAGTCAAGACTATCAATTATATTTGTAATTACTAAATGGTATGAAATATCGCGACCTTCGTGACTTTGTCAGCGGCCTGGAGCGCTTGGGCGAGTTGCGGCGCGTCGCAGAACCAGTGTCGACGCGGCTCGAAATGACAGCGGTCAGTGACTTCGTCTTGCGTGCCGGCGGTCCGGCCCTGATGTTCCAGCGGCCCACGGGTTACAAAATTCCGGTGTTGACCAACCTCTTCGGGACCGCGCGGCGGGTGGCCTTGGGCATGGGCGCCGACGATGTCGCCGAACTGCGCGACGTGGGTCGCCTGCTCGCCGGCCTGAAGGAGCCGGAGCCGCCCAGGGGCCTGAAGGACGCCGGCAAGTTGCTCGGAATGGCCAAGGCGCTGTGGGACATGAAGCCTGCCATCGTGCGTCGGGCACCGTGCCAGGAGCTGGTCCTGCAGGGCGCGGACGTCGATCTTGGCCAGCTTCCGGTGCAGATCTGCTGGCCCGAGGACGCCGGCCCGCTGATCACCTGGGGCCTGGTGATCACGCGCGGCCCGCAGGGGGGGGCGAATGCACGCCAGCGCCAGAACCTGGGCATCTACCGTCAGCAGGTGATCGCGAAGAACCAGGTGATCATGCGCTGGCTTGCCCATCGTGGCGGGGCGCTCGACTTTCGCGACTTCGTCCTCGCCAAGCCGGGCCAGCCCTTCCCGATCGCGGTGGCGCTGGGTGCCGACCCGGCGACCATCCTCGGGGCCGTGACACCGGTGCCCGATACCCTGTCGGAGTACCAGTTCGCCGGCCTGCTGCGCGGCAGCCGGACCGAGCTCGCCGACTCCGGCGTCGGCGACGCCGGTGTGATGCTGCAGGTGCCGGCCAGCGCCGAGATCGTGCTCGAGGGTCACATCCCCGTCGCCGCGAAGGGGTTCGAGGGTGTCAGCGAACACGGCGTGCGGACGAAGGAGATCGGCGGCTGCCTGCATGCGCTGGAGGGCCCGTTCGGCGACCACACCGGTTATTACAACGAGCAGGACTGGTTCCCGGTGTTCGAGATCGAGCGCATCACGCACCGGCCCGATCCGATCTACCACTCCACCTACACCGGCAAGCCGCCCGACGAGCCGGCGATTCTCGGGGTCGCGCTGAACGAGGTCTTCGTGCCGATCCTGCAGAAGCAGTTCCCGGAGATTGCCGACTTCTACCTGCCGCCCGAAGGCTGCAGCTATCGGATGGCGATCGTCAGCATCCGCAAGAGCTACCCGGGTCACGCGAAGCGGCTGATGTTCGGCATCTGGAGCTTCCTGCGCCAGTTCATGTACACCAAGTTCATCGTCGTGACCGACGACGACGTCGACATCCGCGACTGGAAGGAAGTGATCTGGGCGATCACGACCCGCGTCGACCCGGTGCGCGACACCCTGCTGGTCGGTGACACGCCGATCGACTACCTCGACTTCGCCTCGCCGGTCAGCGGCCTGGGCGGCAAGATGGGGCTGGACGCGACCCACAAGTGGCCCGGCGAAACGGCGCGCGAATGGGGCCGCGCGATCCGCATGGACGCGGCCGTCGGGCAGCGCGTGCAGGGGGTGCTGGACGCGATCATGAAAGCGACCGGCTGACAAGAGGGCACACGATAGGTCGCGGCGCTTGAAGGCGGGCCGGCTGTGTTCTAAGTTAGACGAGCCTGCAAGCAGGCACACCCGATGGCGCAGTCACTGCGCTTCAGGAGCCCCGGACCTTATTTCTCCGGAGCCCCAAACGGTGGCGAGAGCCACCCGCCCCTTCGACCGCGAGGTCGGAGGGGTTTGTCGTGTCGCGGTGCCGTTGTGCGACTGCGTTGCTCAGATTTCCACCGCCTCGAGCTGCTCCGGCACCGAGCATGGCCAACCGTGCCGTTCCCCGATCGCCTGGCGCAAGGTGTCGGCCGCCTGCGGTTCGCCGTGTGTCACATAGACGTGCTCCGGCGCGCGCGGCAGCGCCGCGATCCAGGCAAGCAAGCCCGCCCGGTCGGCGTGGGCCGACAGACCGTCGATGTTGGCCACCTCGGCGCGCACCGGAACCCACTGTCCGTGGATCTTGACCTCCTTCGCCCCGCCCACCATGGACGCGCCACGCGTGCCGGCGGCCTGAAAACCCGCGAAGACGACCGCGTTGCGCGCATCCGGCGCGAACGCCGCGATGTGGTGCAGCACGCGCCCGCCGGTGGCCATGCCGCTCGCCGAGACGATGATGCTCGGGTAGCGAAGCCGGTTCAGTGCCCGCGATTCGTCCTCGGTGTTGACGATGCGCACGCCCTCGAACAGGGCCCGGCATTCGTCCGGGGCGAGCCGGTGCTCGTCCCCGTGGCGGCGCAGCACTTCCGACACGTCGGCAGCCATCGGGCTGTTCAGGAAGACCGGCAGGTCCGGGATGCGGTGCTCCTTCTTGAGCCGGTGGATCAGGTACAGCAGCGCTTGCGCGCGACCCACCGCGAAGGCCGGCACGACGACGACACCGCCGCGCGCGGCCGTGCGCCCGACCACGTCGGCCAGTTCCAGGCCCGGATCGTCGGGTGAATGGGTGCGGTCGCCGTAGGTCGACTCGATCAGCACCGTGTTCGCGGCCTCGGGCGCCGCGGGCGGCCGCATCATCAGGTCGTCGCTGCGCCCGAGGTCGCCGGAAAAGAGGATCGAGCGCCCACCGCACTGCAGGTGAACGCTGGCCGCGCCGAGGATGTGTCCGGCGCGCCGCAGCCGCACCTCGAAGCCCGGCAGCGGCTCGAAACTTTCGTCGCAGGCGCGCGCTTCGAACCGGGTCAGTGCGCGCCGCGCGTCGGCCTCGGTATACAGGGGCAGGGCGGGGGTGTGCTTGGCATAGCCATGGCGGTTCGCGAAGCGGGCTTCCTCCTCCTGCAGATGCCCCGAATCCGGCAGCAGCAGGCCGCACAAGTCGAGGGTGGCGCGGGTCGCATACACCCGGCCCCGAAAACCCAGCCCGACCAGCCGGGGGATGAAGCCGCTGTGGTCGATGTGCGCATGCGTCAGAACGACCGCATCGATCGACGCCGCCGGTACCGGCAGATCGGCCCAGTTGCGCAGGCGCAATTGCTTCAGGCCCTGGAACAGCCCGCAGTCGACCAGCAGCCGCCGCCCCTCATGCTCGACGAGATACCTGGAGCCGGTGACGGTACCCGCCGCGCCGAGGAAGGTCAGTTTCATGCGGGAAGAATACGACGCCTCGTCATCGTGACGTGGTCTGCACGCCGAGCAGCCGATAGAGCGGGCACCAGCCGACCAGGCCGGTCAGCAAGGGCACGACGCCCACATAGCCCCATGCGCCGACTGCACCGCTGGCAGCCAGACCGATGAGTACAAGACCGGCCGCGATGCGCAGCCCCCGGTCGAGCTTGCCGATGTTCAGCGATTTCATGAGCAGATCTCCGCGAAATTGGTGACGTCACCATAGACGCCCGAATCCGGCGATGGCTTGACGCAGCGCAAGCGAAGCGGGTTGCGCCGGCGGTTCGGCCATCGCATCAGCGCGGCTCGCCGAGGCCGATCGGTGCGGGCACGGCATTGACGATCCGGGTGAACAGTGCGCGATAGTCCACGTCGGGTTCGTGCCCGGTGAGCGGGTCGCGGTTGGCCTCGAAGGCCTCGTCGAGATCGACCCAGTCCTGCTCGGTCAGCGTGCGCTGCGCGAGCGGCAGGATCTCGCGCTCTTCGAGTGCCATATGGGCGAGATAGAAGTCGGTGTAGCGTTCCGCCGCCTGCTCGAAGGCCAGCCGGCGCGGCTCCCTCATCATCTCGAACGCGAGCAGCGCATGCTCGAGTTCGCGGATGCGCAGGTGGCCGTTCGCGTGCTCGCTGTCCAGCCGGTCGAGCAACTGGCGCGCCTCCGGGCTGCGCGCGCGCAGCTTCGGGAACAGCAACTCGGATTCCTTGCGGTGATGCCGTTGCTCCGGGAACTCGTCGACATAGAACAGCATCGCGCGCAGCGTCGCGAAATCGGGCAACGTACCCTGCCGGCGGTGCTGTGCCAGCAGCAGCGCGATGGAACGCAGCATTGCCGACAGTGCTGCATGCTCCTCGCGAATGATCCGGATCGTGGCGTGCGTCATGCGGGCAGCGTCCGGGCGTGGTCGGTATGCATGGACGAAATCGTCCCGCACCTGGCCCGCGCCCGGCTTGCGCAGGATCAATGACGCGCAGGGTGCGACCCGCGCTACCTCTTCACCGTCTTCGCTGCCGTGGCGTCGGCCTTGCCCGATTGAAGTCCGTCGGACATTCCGATCAGCACGCCGCTGACCAGCGCCGCGTAACCGTCGAGCATGGCTTGCGCGGTCTTCGCGGTCGCCGCCCGGCCCTCGTGCAGCGCGCTGCGCGTCTGCGCCATCAGCTGCTCGATGGTCTGCGTTGCCTGCGCGCCGGTGTCGGTGCCCTTGATCTTCATGACCGCGAGCACCTGGTCCCACGGGCCCTGCATCGGTCCGCTGGCGGCCTGCGCGGCCTTGGTCACGGTGGCGAAGAAGGTGTCTTCCATCTTCTCGATGTTCGCGAGCGCGGTCTTGAGCTGCTTTTCCTGCAGACCCGCGCCCTGGTCGACGAATTGCTGCAGCGCCTTGCGGTTGGCTTCGACCGCCTGCAGCAGCGCGGCGTCCATGCCGGCGAAGGCCTTGGTCAGCAGCGCCTCCACGTCGACCGGGCTGGCGACGTTCTGCGCCGCGCCGGCGGTGGCCGCGGTGGTCACCGTCTTGAGCACCTTCCTGATGTTCTCCATCGTCAGCTCGCGGCCCTGCAGGGCTTTCAGCGTTGCCTCGCTGACGGCCTTGCGCAGCATGTCGCCCTGCTTCGCGGTGGCTTCCGAGAACATCTTCGCGATGGCGTCCTGGTCGATCCCTGACTTGATCATGCGGTGGTCCTTTCTGACCGATTGTCGAACGGGCGGCGGCTCCAGCTGCCTATTGCATGTGCTGCCCGCCATTGATCGCGATGTTCGCGCCGGTGACGAACGCGGCCTCCTCCGAGGCCAGGTAGATCACGAGACCGGCGACCTCCTCCGGCTTGCCGAGCCGCCCGACCGGGATCTGCGGCAGGATTTTGGTGTTCAGCACCTCCTCCGGGATGGCCGTGACCATCTTCGTGCCGATGTAGCCGGGCGAGATGGTGTTGACGGTCACGTTCTTCTTGGCCACCTCGAGCGCGAGCGCCTTGGTGAAGCCGTGCACGCCGGCCTTGGCGGCCGAGTAGTTGGTCTGGCCGAACGCGCCCTTGCTGCCGTTCACCGACGAGATGTTGATGATGCGGCCCCAACCGCGGTCGACCATGCCGTCGGCGACCTGCTTGGTCATGTTGAACAGGCTGTCGAGATTGGTGCGCATCACCACGTCCCAGCTGACCTTGTCCATTTTCTTGAAGGTCATGTCGCGCGTGATGCCGGCGTTGTTGACCAGCACGTCGACCGCTCCGATGCGTGCCTGGACGTCGGCGACGGCCCGGGCACAGGAATCGAAGTTCGCGACGTCGCAGGCCACCGCCGCGATGTCGTAGCCGTTGGCCTTCATGCCGGCGAGCCATTCGCCGTGCCTGGTGTTGCCCGGCGAATAGGTCACGACCACCCTGTAGCCTGCGTCGACCATCTTGGTCGAGATGGTCTCGCCCAGGCCGCCCATGCCGCCGGTGACCAGGACCACGCGTTGTTGCACTGTCATTGCTCTTCTCTCCTGGAGTGCTGGTCGTCCGGCGTCGGTGCGGGACGCGCTGATCGTCGGATCACGCCCCAGGGGAGTGTTGCAGCCGCGCTCGAGTGGCGCAAGAGGGGTTCCACAGGCGTGTCCCAAGCGAGACGCTGCCGGCGCGGCTTGATGCGTGTCAATCGACGCCCCGTGCCACCGTCGTAGAGTACGCCATGAATCTGTCGATCGCCCCTGCCGGGCCTGCGGCTGCCACGCTCGACGATCCGCTCGCGCAGGCCGGTTTTACCTCCTGGTCGACCGGCGTCGATGGCGAGCGGATCGCGCGCTCGCACTTTCGACTCACCGGGCTGTATTGCGCCGCCTGTGCCGGGCCGATCGAGGCCGCGTTGCAGGCCGAGCCGGGCGTGATCGATGCGAGCGTGAGCTACGCGACGAAACGCGCCACGGTGCGATGGCACCCGGCGACGACGCGCCCGACGCGCCTGATCGCGGCGGTCGAGCGGGCCGGCTACGGTGCGGCGCCCGACCTCGCCGAGCCGGCCAGCGCATTGCGCCGCGCCGGGCAGCGCGCCGCGCTGTGGCGGCTGTTCGTTGCCGCGTTCTGCATGATGCAGGTGATGATGTACGCGGCGCCCGCCTATGTGGCACCGCCCGGCACGATCGCACCCGACCTGCTGAGGCTGCTGCAATGGGCCTCGTGGCTGCTCAGCATCCCGGTGCTGCTGTTCTCGGCCGCGCCGATCTTCCGCGAGGCCTGGGTCGGCCTGCGGCGGCGCGAGGTGCGCATGGACCTGCCGGTGGCGATCGGTCTGGCGGTCACGTTCGTCGCCAGCAGCGGAGCCACCTTCGCGCCCGGCGGCGTGTTCGGCCACGAGGTCTACTTCGACTCGCTGACGATGTTCGTCTGCTTCCTGCTCGCCGGGCGCTACCTGACGCTGCAGGCCCAGCACCGCGTGGCGGCGGCGCTCGAGGACGCCTGCGCGAGGCTGCCGGCCGATGTGCGTCGTGTCGCGGCCGACGGCTCGTTCGCGATGGTGCCGCTGCGCACGGTGGTCGCCGGGGACCGGCTGCGCGTGCTCGCCGGCGAGGCCTTCGCGGCCGATGGCCTGCTGACCGACGGCCAGACCCAGGTCGACGAGGCGCTGCTGACCGGCGAATCGCAGCCGCTCGCGCGCCGCCCGGGCGAGCGGGTCATTGCCGGCAGCATGAACCTGAGCGCGCCGGTGACGCTGCGCGTCGAGCGGCTCGGCCCCGACACGCGCTTCGAGGGCATCGTCGCGTTGATGCGCAGCGCGCTCACACAACGGCCGGCGCTGACGCGCAGCGCCGACCGGATCGCGGTTCCGTTCCTCTGGGCCGTGCTGCTGCTCGCGGCGCTGGCCGGGGGCGCGTGGTCGGTGATCGATCCGTCGCGCGCGGTCTGGGTCATGGTGTCGGTGCTGATCGTCACCTGCCCGTGCGCGCTGTCGTTGGCGGCGCCGTCCGTGCTGCTCGCCGCGGCCGGTGCGCTGGCCCGCCGCGGCGTGCTGGTGCGGCGCCTGGCCGCGCTCGAGGCGCTGGCCGGCATCGACACGCTGTTCTTCGACAAGACCGGGACGCTGACCGAAGGCGGCCCGCGGCTGCGCTGCGTCCGGCTGCTGCCCGCCGCCCACGGCGCCGGGCTCGGCGAAGCCGCCGTGCTGCGCCTGGCCGGCGCGCTGGCGCAGCATTCGTCGCACCCGCTGTCGCAGGCGCTGGCGCGCGAGGTCTCGGTGCCCGAGGCGGTCTGGAGCGACGTGAGCGAGGTGCCGGGCCGGGGCGTGCAGGGCGCGGCATGGGACGGCTCGCCGGCCCGGCTCGGTTCGCGGACGTGGGTCGACGCGGCCGCGCTCGCGTTGCCCGATGCCGGTGCGCAACGGGTCTGGTTCGGCGACGCGCGCGGCGCGCTGGCCTGTTTCGAGTTCGACGAGACGATCAAGCCCGACGCGCGCGCCACCCTCGACGCGCTGCGTGGCGACGGCGTGGCGCTGGCGCTGCTGTCCGGCGATGCGCCCGAGCGCGTGCGCGCGGCCGCCGAGTCGCTGGGTCTGGCCGACGCGCAGGGTGGCGCCACGCCCGAGCTGAAACTCGCGCGCATCGCCGGCGCGCAGCGCGCCGGGCGCCGGGTGGGCATGGTCGGCGACGGCCTGAACGATGCCCCGGTCGTCGCGCGGGCCGATGTGTCGTTCGCGTTCGCGCAGGGTGCCGCAATCACGCAGTCGGGCGCGGACTTCATCCTGCTGTCGGGGCGCGTCGGCGACGTGGCGCTGGCGCGCCGCATCGCGCGGCGCGCGATGCGTGTGCTGCGCCAGAATTTCGCCTGGGCGCTCGCCTACAACGCGGTCTGCGTGCCGCTCGCACTGGCCGGCTGGTTCCCGCCCTGGGCTGCCGGCATCGGCATGGCGGGAAGTTCTCTGCTGGTGGTGCTCAATGCGCTGCGCATCGATGCGCGGGCGGCCCGTCGTTGAGCACAGGGACTGCGCGTGGACATCCTGTACCTGCTCGTCCCGATGTCGGTGCTGGTGGTGTTCGGGCTGCTGGCGCTGTTCCGCTGGGCGCTCGCGGCGGGCCAGTTCGACGACCTCGAGCGCGAGGGTGAACGCATCCTGGACGAGCAATCGCTCCCGCTTGACGCCGATCAAGGCCGCGACTGACGCGCGACTCGACACTTCCGTCCCGGGGGGCCGCCATCGCGGTCGACGAGGAGAAGCAAGATGGCGAGTTCGGTTCCGGCCGCGGCAAACGCCGGCGGCCCGGTCTACGATGACGGCGCGGTGCGGCTGTTCACGCTCGCGGCGGTGCTGTGGGGCGTGGTCGGCATGGCGGTCGGGGTGCTGATCGCGGCGCAGCTGACCTGGCCCGAGCTGAACTTCGGCATCCCGTGGCTGAGCTACGGACGGCTGCGGCCGCTGCACACCAACGCGGTGATCTTCGCGTTCGGCGGCTGCGCGCTGATGGCGACCAGCTTCTACGTCGTGCAGCGCACCTGCCAGGTCGCGCTCTTCCTCCCCAAGCTGGCGGCCTTCGTGTTCTGGGGCTGGCAGCTGGTGATCGTGGCCGCCGCGATCACGCTGCCGCTGGGCTACACGCAGGGCAAGGAATATGCCGAACTCGAGTGGCCGATCGACATCCTGATCGCCGCCGTCTGGGTGGCCTATGCGATCGTCTTCTTCGGCACCATCGGCATCCGCCGCGTGCGCCACATCTACGTGGCGAACTGGTTCTTCGGCGCATTCATCATCGCGGTGGCGCTGCTGCACATCGTCAACAGCGCGGCGATTCCCGTCGGCGCGTTCAAGAGCTACTCGGCCTATGCCGGCGTGCAGGACGCGATGGTGCAGTGGTGGTACGGCCACAACGCGGTCGGCTTCTTCCTGACGGCGGGGTTTCTGGGGATGATGTACTACTTCATCCCGAAGCAGGCCGAGCGGCCGATCTACTCGTACCGCCTGTCGATCGTGCACTTCTGGGCGCTGATCTTCACCTACATGTGGGCCGGCCCGCACCACCTGCACTACACCGCGCTGCCGGACTGGGCGCAGAGCATCGGCATGATCTTCTCGCTGGTGCTGCTCGCGCCGAGCTGGGGCGGCATGATCAACGGCATCATGACGCTCAGCGGTGCCTGGCACAAGCTGCGTGACGATCCGATCCTGAAGTTCCTGATCGTGAGCCTGTCGTTCTACGGCATGAGCACGTTCGAGGGGCCGATGATGTCGATCAAGACCGTCAATGCGCTGAGCCACTACACCGACTGGACCATCGGCCACGTGCATTCGGGCGCGCTCGGCTGGGTCGGGATGATCTCGATCGGCTCGCTGTATTACATGATCCCGCGCATGTTCGGCCAGACCAGGATGCACAGCGTCAAGGCGATCGAGTTGCACTTCTGGATCAGCACGCTGGGCATCGTGCTCTACATCGCCGCGATGTGGATGGCCGGCGTGATGCAGGGCCTGATGTGGCGTGCGGTGAATGCGGACGGCACGCTGGTCTACAGCTTCGTCGAGAGCGTCAAGGCGACCTTCCCGTTCTACGTGGTGCGGCTGTGCGGCGGGCTGCTGTACCTGAGCGGCATGGGCGTGATGGTCTGGAACGTGATCAAGACGGCGCAGGCCGGCAGCTACGTGCCGGTGCGCATTCCGGCCGCGCCGGCGCGTGCCGTGGTCCGCGCGGTCTGAGTCCTGGAGCAACGAGATGGCAAATCCTGAAAACCATGCCGCCGGTTTCTCGCACGAGAAGATCGAGACCAGCAATGTCCTGATGATCGTGCTGATCCTGCTCGTCGTGGCGGTCGGCGGCATCGTCGAGATCGTGCCGCTGTTCTTCCAGCGCTCGACCACCGAGGCGACGCCGGGCCTGAAGCCCTACACGGCGCTGCAACTGGCCGGGCGCGACATCTACACCCGCGAGGGTTGCTACAACTGCCACTCGCAGATGATCCGCCCGCTGCACGCCGAGGTGCTGCGCTACGGCCACTATTCGACCGCCGGCGAGTTCGTCTACGACCACCCGTTCCAGTGGGGCAGCAAGCGCACCGGACCCGACCTGC
The DNA here is from genome assembly GCA_040388965.1 of Pseudomonadota bacterium. Lineage (GTDB taxonomy): Bacteria > Pseudomonadota > Gammaproteobacteria > Burkholderiales > Burkholderiaceae_C > LMDS01. Next base: position 38,648 of record JAZKAV010000023.1, read on the forward strand.
AGCGCGTGGGCGGCAAGTACAGCGACGAGTGGCACCGCCTGCACCTGAACAACCCGCGCGACCTGGTGCCCGAGTCGAACATGCCGGCCTACCCGTGGCTGTTGACGACGACGGTCGACGACGCGTCCATCGCCGCCCACATGACGGGCCTGCGCCGCGTCGGCGTCCCGTACAGCGACGCCGAGATCGCGAAGGCCGCGGACGATGTGCGCGGCAAGACCGAGATGGATGCGCTGGTGGCGTACCTGCAGGTGCTCGGCACCGCCCTGAAGTGAGGAACCCGAGATGGATGTGAACGACCTGCGAATCGCCGTGACCGTGTTGTCCTTCGTTGTCTTCCTCGGCATCGTGGCCTGGGCCCTGTCGCGCAAGAATCGCGCGCGTTTCGCCGACGCCGCGCAACTGCCCTTCCGCGAGACCCAGCCGTCCGGGCAGGAGGGGGTGCGGTCATGAGCGACTTCTTCAACAGCGGCTGGTCGATCTTCGTCGGCACGGTCACGGTGCTCGGCCTGCTGGGATGCCTGTGGCTGCTGTTCGTCGCCAGCAAGCGCCAGCCGATGGCGGCCGACAACAGCACCGGCCACGTGTTCGACGAAGACCTGGTCGAGATGAACAACCCGCTGCCGCGCTGGTGGATGTGGCTGTTCATCCTGACGGTGGTGTTCGCGTTCGGCTACGTCGCGGTCTTTCCCGGCCTCGGCAGCTTTGCGGGTCAGTTCGGCTGGACCAGCAGGAACCAGTTCGAGGCCGAGCAGCAGGCAGCCGCCCGCGAGACCGCACCGATCTACGCGGCATTCAAGGATCTGCCGGCCGCCGACCTGAGCCGCAACCCGAAGGCGATGGCGATCGGCGAGCGCCTGTTCATCAACAACTGCGCCGCCTGCCACGGCTCGGACGCGCGCGGCAGCAAGGGATTCCCGAACCTGACCGACACGGACTGGCTCTACGGCGGCGCGCCCGAGAAGATCGAGGAAACGATCACCCAGGGCCGCATCGGCATGATGCCGCCGATGGCTGCCGCAGTCGGCACGCCTGCGGACGTGCGCAACGTCGCGAATTACGTGCTGAGCCTGTCGGGCAGCCCGCACAACGCCATCGCAGCCGCGGCCGGCCGCTCCAAGTTCGTGGTGTGCGCGGCCTGCCACGGTGCCGACGGCAAGGGCAACCAGGCGCTGGGTGCACCGAACCTGACCGACAGGATCTGGCTGCACGGCTGGGGCGAGGACGCGATCGTCGCCATGGTCACGCAAGGCAAGACCAACGTGATGCCGCCGCAGCAGGGGCGGCTGACGCCCGAGCAGATCCACGTGCTGGCGACCTACGTCTGGAGCCTGTCGCAAAGCAGCTTGCCGGCGACGGCCGGTCGGTAAGGCAAGGTCCGTGGCCGGCGCACCGAAGAAGGTCATCCCGATCGTCGCCGCCGCCGCGACGTCGGCGGAGATGGTCTCGCTCTACCAGAGCGAGGCGAAGATCCAGATGCGTTCGGTCACCGGCTGGTTTGCCGGCTGGCGCTGGGCGCTGGTGTGGCTCACGCAACTGCTGTTCTACGGCCTGCCGTGGCTGGAGTGGGGCGGGCGCCAGGCGGTGTTGTTCGATCTGGGCGCGCGCCGCTTCTACATCTTCGCGCTGGTGCTCTACCCGCAGGACTTCATCTACCTTGCCGGGCTGCTGATCCTGTCGGCCTACGCGCTGTTCCTGTTCACCGCGGTGGCGGGGCGGCTGTGGTGCGGCTTCGCCTGCCCGCAGACCGTCTATACCGAACTCTTCATGTGGGTGGAGCGGCGCTTCGAGGGTGATCGCCAGGCGCGCATCAAGCTCGACGCCGCGCCCTGGAGCTGGAACAAGCTGTGGCGGCGCGGCGGCAAGCAGCTGGTGTGGCTCGCGATCGGCCTGTGGACCGGCTTCACCTTCGTCGCCTACTTCACGCCTGCGCGCACGCTGTTCGCCGAGGCGGCGACGCTGACGCTGGGGCCCTGGGAATGGTTCTGGAGCCTGTTCTACGGCTTCGCGACCTACGGCAACGCCGGCTACATGCGCGAGCAGGTCTGCAAGTACATGTGCCCGTACGCGCGCTTCCAGAGCGCGATGTTCGACCGCGACACGCTGATCATCAGCTACGACGCGGCGCGCGGCGAACCGCGCGGCTCGCGGGCACGCGGCGTCGAGCCGGCGTCGGTCGGCAAGGGCGACTGCATCAACTGCACGCTGTGCGTGCAGGTCTGCCCGACCGGCATCGACATCCGCGACGGCCTGCAGTACGAGTGCATCGGTTGCACCGCATGCATCGACGTGTGCAACGGCGTGATGGACAAGATGGGCTACCCGCGCGGCCTGATCCGCTACGCGACGCAGAACGGCATGCAGGGCCGCTGGAGCGCGCCGCGGATGTGGCGGCGCGTGCTGCGCCCGCGCGTGCTCGTCTACACCACGGTGCTGCTGCTGATCGCCGGCGGTTTTGCGGCCAGCCTGGCGCTGCGCTCGCCGTTCCGTGCCGACGTGGTGCGTGATCGCGGCACGCTGGCGCGGATGGTCGAGGACGGCCGCATCGAGAACGTCTACCGCATCCAGCTGATGAACGCGACCGAGGACGAGCAGCATTTCCGCATCGAGATCGACGGCCTTCCCGACGCGGTGATCGCGTCGCACGACGAGATCGAGGTGCATGCGACCGAGGCGCGCTGGGTGCCGGTGGCGGTGCAGATATCACCGCAGGCCGCGCAGGCACTCGGTCCTGGCGCGCACCCGATCCGCTTCCGGATCGCGCTGCGCGAGCATGACCACCGCACGCGCGCCGAACTGAGCGAGAAATCCACCTTCGTGGTTCCGCGCTGAACCGAACAGGACCGAGCCATGACACAGACTTCGGCAATGCAAGCGCCTTCCGTCCTGCCGGCCGAACCCTGGTGGCGCGTCGGCTTCATGTGGCTCGTGGTGGGGGGCCTCGGCGTCGTGGTCGCCGGCAGCTTCGCGCTGCTGGTTACCGCGATTCGCACTGCCGACACCGTGCTGCCGCAGGCGGCGATGCGGGTGGTGGCGCCGCACGCGCCGGACTCGCCGGCCCTGCAGGCCCGCAACCATGCGGCCACGCCGAAGCCCTGATACTGCCTCGGGAGCACCCGCATGAAACAGCGCGCGCTGCAAATCCTCTGGCCCGCCTTCATGGCAGCCGGGGTGCTGGAAATGCTGGTGTTCGCGGTCGTCGACCCCGGCGATCTGCACTGGTTCGGCGGGCCGCCGATCAGCTGGTCGGCGCAGGCGGTCTACACCGTCACGTTCCTGATCTTCTGGGTGGCGATTTCGACGGCGGGCGCGGCGAGCGCGTTGCTGGCGCTCGAATTGGACGCGCTGAAAGCGGCCGAGGCCCGGCGACCGACCCCGACCGACCCTAGCAACCCGAGCCGTTGACCAGACTGCGCAGGGCCTCCACGTCGAGCACGCGCAACTGGCGCTGCCGGACCTCGAGAACGCCGTCCTCGTGGAACTTCGAGAAGGCCCGGCTCACGGTCTCGAGCTTGAGTCCGAGATAGCTGCCGATCTCCTCGCGCGTCATGCGCAGCACCAGCGACGAGCCCGAAAAGCCGCGGGCCTGCAGGCGCTGCGTCAGGTTCAGCAAGAAGGTGGCGAGGCGTTCCTCGGCGCGCATGCTGCCGAGCAACAGCATCACGCCGTGCTCGCGCACGATCTCGCGGCTCATCACCTTGTGCAACTGGCGCTGCAGATCGCCGAACTGGCGCGACAGCGACTCGAGCTGGCCGAACGGGATCACGCAGACCTGCGAGTCCTCGAGGGCGACGGCGTCGCAGGTGTGGGTCTCGGTGCCGATGCCGTCGAAGCCCAGCAACTCGCCGGCCATCTGGAAACCGGTGACCTGATCCCGGCCGTCCTCGGCAGTGACACGGGTCTTGAAGAAACCCGTGCGCACCGCGAACAGCGACTTGAATGATTCTCCGGCGCTGTAGAGCGCCTCGCCGCGACGCAGTGTGCGCCGCGTCTCGACCAGCGAGTCCAGGCGCTGCATGTCGGTGTCGCTCAACCCCACCGGCAGGCACAGTTCCCGCAGGTTGCAACTCGAGCACGCGACCTTGAGAGCCTGGACACGGATCGGCACGACGTTGTGCGTGTTGTGCGGCATCTGCGGCGTGGCCGCCCGGTCGACTGCGGGAAGCGCTGCGGATTTGGGACTTTCCATGTCGTGAAGTATGAGCGATTTGGCGAGGGGGTGGAATGGCTTGACGCATGTCAAGCCGCCGCCGCCGATGGCGAGGCACATTCGATAGCGATGAATGCTGCCACTTTCGCGGGCAACCCGGTCGTTTCCGCCGAACTGTTGAGCCGACTCGACGCGGCGGGCCCGCGCTACACGTCGTACCCGACCGCGGATCGCTTCGTCGAGGCCTTCGGCCCGGTTGACCACGCACAGGCGTTGCAGTCCCGGGTGCAGGGCGCGGCACGCAATGCAGGGCTGACACCGCTGTCGCTGTATGTGCACATCCCGTTCTGCGAGTCGGTCTGCTACTACTGTGCCTGCAACAAGATCATCACGCGCCACCACGAGCGCGCGGCACCCTATCTCGATGCGCTGGAGGTCGAGATCGCTCTGCACGCGAGCGAGCTCGGGGCGAACCAGCCGGTCAGCCAGCTGCATCTCGGCGGCGGGACGCCGACCTTCCTGAGCGACGCCGAGCTGACCCGGCTGATGCAGATGTTGCGGCGCGCCTTCGCGATCGCCTCGAACGCGGAGATCTCGATCGAGGTCGATCCCCGCACCGCCGACCCGCAACGCCTGCGCCAACTGGCGGCGCTCGGCTTCAACCGCCTGAGCCTGGGCGTGCAGGATTTCGACGCCGATGTCCAGGCGGCCGTGCACCGCGTGCAAAGCCTGGAGAGCGTGCGCAGCCTGCTCGAAGCCGCGCGCACGCTGCGGTTCGATTCGACCAACGTCGACCTGATCTACGGTCTGCCGCGGCAGACCGTGGTGTCGTTCGAGCGCACCGTCGCGCAGATCTGCGAGTTGCGCCCCGACCGCATCGCGCTCTATGCCTACGCGCACCTGCCGCAGCGCTTCAAGCCGCAGCGGCGCATCGACGCGGCAGCGCTGCCATCGCCGCCGCAAAAGATCGAGATGCTGGCGCAGGCGATCCGCGGCTTCACGGCCGCCGGGTATTGCTACATCGGGATGGACCATTTCGCGCTCCCGGGCGACGCGCTCGCGGTCGCGAAGCGCCAGGGCCGGCTGCAGCGCAACTTCCAGGGTTACAGCACCCAGCCCGACTGCGACCTGATCGGGCTCGGGGTGTCGGCCATCAGCCGTCTCGGCGCGACCTACAGCCAGAACGCGAAGACGCTGGCGGAATACCAGGACGCGCTGGCCCACCACGAATTTCCGGTCGCCCGCGGACTGGCGCTGACGCGCGACGACCTGGTGCGTCGCGCCGTGATCATGGCCCTGATGTGCCAGGGTCGGGTCGAGTTCGAATCGATCGCGCTGGCGCACCTGGTGGACTTCCGCAAGGTGTTCGCCGCGGAACTGCAGGCGCTGCGGCCGCTGCAGGCGGACGGCCTGGTGCTGGTCGACGATGACGCGATCGAGATCACGCCGCTGGGCTGGTATTTCGTGCGCAATGCGGCGATGGTGTTCGACCGCCACCTGCAGGCGGACCGTGCCCGCAGCCATTACTCGCGCGTGATCTGATGGACGCTGCACTGGCGGCCTCGGCCCTGTTGATGGGCTTGGCTGGCACTCCGCACTGCGCGGCAATGTGCGGCGCGGCCTACGGCGGGATGGCGGGCCGCCACGGCGCACGGCAGGCCCCTCGCACGATGTGGGCGCTTCAACTCGGTCGGCTGGCCGGGTACGCGGCGGCGGGCGCGCTGGTGGCGGCGAGCGTGTCCGCGTTCGCGGACCTGTCTGTGGCGGCGCCGGTGCTGCGGCCACTGTGGGCACTGATCCACGTGGCGGCGATCGCGCTCGGCGCGCAGCTGGCATGGCGCGGGCGTGCGCCCGCCTGGCTGGCCGGCGTCGGCGATCGTGCGCGCGGGGCGTTGCAGGCGCAGCCGCTGCGCTTCGTCGCGCGCGTTCCGGCGCCGCTGCGCAGCGGCGCACTGGGCATGTGCTGGACCCTGATGCCCTGCGGCCTGCTCCAGTCGGCCCTGATCGTGGCGGCGCTGGCGTCCGGACCGGCGCAGGGGGCCGGTGTGATGACGGGCTTTGCGATCGCCTCGGCGCCGGGTCTGTGGTTCGCCCCGGTGTTGTGGCGGCGGGTTCGCGGCGCGAGCGGCGCCCCGGCGCCGGCCTTCGCGGTGCGGCTGGCCGGTGCACTGCTGGCCGGCTCGTCGGGGTTTGCGCTGGTGCACGGGCTGGGCGCGGCGATCGACCAGGCGCTGTGCATCGCCACCGGGGGCGCGTAACGGGCGTCCGGAGGGGGCTCGGCGGGGCACGCGCCGCTGGCCCGGGTGCACACGCCCCGCCTGCCCAGGCAACGCCCGGCCGGCCGACGGCTGCTCGACCCGCTTGCGGCCGTCGACGTGTGCCGTCGGCCTGGGGACCCTCTCATTTGGGCTGCTTGCGCCGCGCGTCTTTCGCGAGCCCGGCGCGGCAACTCGCCCGTTCCTCGGCATCGGCCAGCGCCTCGCAGCGCGCTGCGGCATCGTGGACGCCACCCGACGCTGCCGTCGTCCCGTTGTGCATGGCCCGCGTTTCGCGCTTCGTGGTCGGGGGCGTCTTCTTGCCGAGGGGAATGCTGACCTGCGGCACGACCGGGCGCTCCGGTCGCAGGTCACCCGGGGCTGCCGCGCGGGCGGCGGTTTCGGCCGGCGTGCGCAGACGGGGGCCGCCGGGCGCAGCCTTGCCTGCCGGTGCCGATGCTGATGCCGGTGCCGGTGCCGGTGCCATGGTGGGTGGCGCCGCGGGCAAAGTCGGCGGCGCGCTGGCCTGCGCATGCACGGCGTTCCAGGGGAAAGCGACCGCGAGCAGGGCGGTCAGCGTTGCGACGATCGGGTGGGGGCGGGTTGTCATCGGGTGTCCTTTGCTGGGTACAGCGGTCGCTGCGAATGGGGGCATGGTGCGGGCCGTATCGCCCGGGCACTGTATAGGACGTAGGACGGGCCGCCGTCTCAGGCGTGGCCGCCTCGAGTCAGCGCCGCCGGGCGTCGGAAGGCAACGCCACGCCCGCGGACTCCAAAGCCCGTGCCACGTCGCCACGGCCGAGCGGCTTGATCAACGGCGCACCGAGGCCCGCCAGCTCGGTCAGCACGCGCTCGGCGGGGTCGAACCGGGCCGCCATCATCACGACCGCCGGCCCGGGCTGGCCCGCCGGCGCCGGCAGATTGCGGATTTGCCGCAGAAGGGCGACGCCGGCGTCGTCGAGCGGCATGTCGAGAAACACCGCCGCGAAGGGCCGGGCCGACAGGGGCTCGATCGCCTGCTCGATCGATCCCGCCGCCTGCGGCTCGAACCCGAAACGCAGCAGCAGCGCGCACAGCAGTGCGCTCGCCGCGGGGTCGGGATCGAGCACCAGCACGCTCCGCAGCGGCTCCGTCGGCGAAGCGTCGGCCTGGGCGCTGGCCAGACGTGCGCGCCGCGCGGCGGCCCGCGCCGCCGCCTTGGCGGTGTTGCGCAGCGCGGCGGGCGAAGCCGGCTCCGGGAGGGCTGCAGTCGGCACGGCGGGCAGTGCGACGACATCGTCGAGCGTCGGCAGTTCGCGCACCTCGGGCTCCGGCAGCCTGAGCGTGGCCGCGGCTGCCGGGTCGCGCGCGGTCAGCCGGTCCAGCGTGCGCAGGATGCGCCGCGGGTCGATCGGGCGCGCCAGGTGCGAGGCCGCATCGGCGGGCGCCGACGTGCCGATGAACACCGACTGCGCGACCCGGCCCGACTGGACGACGCCCTTGACGGCGGGGGGCGAGTCGGCGTCGACGATCACGAAGTCGGCGTCTGCCAGCGCCGCGACCACGGCGTAGGTCGAGCCCTGGGACTCGGCCGGGTGCTGAAACGAGAAATGCATTGCGCGGTGCTCGAACTCGCTGAAGCCGCAGAGTGCAATCCGGTAACGCATACGCTGGCAGTGCTCCCGTGTGGACCGGCCGGCGCGCTGCGCGCCGCTCCGTCACGGGAAGGAGGATACGCACTTCGCTGGACTGTAGCCACCTGTAACGGGTGCGGTCGGGCATCGGTGCGGCGGATTCCCGAATGCACAGCACCAGGGCGCACCGACAAGCCTGGCGTCCGAAGCGTGCACGCGGCGGTGTGCATGAGGCTTGCGCGCCCGATCAAGGGATGGCTCCTGTGCGGGCACCCCGGCGCAACGGCCGCTGCGCAAGGCCGACAAGACAAGGCCACCCGTTTCGTCGAAACTCCGGTTGCGCCCGCGCATCCCGCACCAGCCCCGGAACGCCCTCCCTGACGAAGGACCGTCGATGATCGACCTGCACTACTGGCCCACGCCCAACGGCTGGAAGATCTCCATCATGCTCGAGGAATGCGGCCTGCCTTACAGGCTGCTGCCGGTGAACATCGGCCGTGGCGAGCAGTTCAGGCCCGAATTCCTGGCCATCAGCCCGAACAACCGCATGCCGGCCATTGTCGACCACGATCCGGCGGGCGGTGGCGCGCCGGTACCGGTTTTCGAGAGCGGCGCCATTCTCCTGTACCTGGCGGAAAAGGCCGGCCGCTTCCTGCCCACCGAGCTGCGCGCGCGCGTGGCCACGCTCGAATGGCTGATGTGGCAGATGGGCGGCCTGGGGCCGATGGCCGGGCAGAACGGCCACTTCCTGCTCTATGCGCCGCAGAAGATTCCCTACGCGATGGAGCGCTATGCGAAGGAGGTGAATCGCCTGTACGGCGTGCTCGACATGCAGCTCGCGCGCACGGGGGCCTTCGTCGGCGGCGCCGACTACAGCATCGCCGACATCGCGATCTTTCCGTGGGTGCGCACCTACAAGGCGCAGCAGGTGCCGCTGCAGGACTTCCCCCAGGTGCAGGCCTGGTACGAGGGGTTGATGCAGCGCCCCGGCGTTCGGCGCGGAATCGATGTCGGCAAGGAGCTGCGCGCGCCGAAGCTCGACGACGAGGCACGCAAGTCGTTGTTCGGCCAGACTGCGCAGACCCTGCGCGACGCAACCCACAAGCCCACCTGAAGGAGCCCATCGAAATGATCGAGTTTTTCTTCGACTGCAGCAGCCCCTGGACCTACCTGGCCTTCCACAACATCCAGCCGCTGGCTGCGGAACTGAAGGCGCCGGTGCACTTGCGGCCGATCCTGGTGGGCGGCGTGTTCAACCGTGTCAACCCCAGCGTGTATGCCTCGCGCGAGAACCCGGTGCCGGCGAAGGCCGGCTACATGCTCAAGGACCTGCAGGACTGGGCACGCAGCAGCGGCCTGAAGATCCGCATGCCGCCGAGCGTGTTCCCGGTGAACAGCGTCAAGGCCATGCGCGGCTGCCTGTGGCTGGAACCGCAGGGTCAGCTCGTGCCCTTCGCGACCGCGGTGTTCGAGGCCTACTGGGGCCGCGACGAGGACATCTCGCAGGACGCGGTGCTGGCCGGCCTGTGCCGGCGTTGCGGCATCGATGCCGAGGCTTTCAAGGCCGGCATCGCCGAGCCGGCGGTGAAGGACCAGCTCAAGGCCAACACCGACGAGCTCATTCGCCGCGGCGGTTTCGGCTCGCCGACGATCTTCGTCGACGGCTCCGACATGTACTTCGGCAACGACCGCCTGCCGCTGGTGCGCGAGGCACTGTGCCGCCGCGCCGCGTGACCCCGGCGACGGGGTTTCGTGAGGTCACGGCAGGGCGCGCAACGGCTCGCCCAGCATCAGATCCTGGATCCAGAGCGCCGACTGGCCGGTCGAATCGAAGCGGCGCCGGGTGTCGTGCAGCAACCCGATCGCCACCCGACCCGTCCACCAGACGCGGCGGCCGGTCCCTGGAATGACGAACTCGCCGACGTGGCCGGCCGGGATGGCCACGGGCGGCGCCGACGAACTGTGCTCGATGCCGTGATGGGGGGATGTCGCGGTTCTCCGATGTTCGCTGGACATGATCGACTCCTTGAAGTGCGCATGCCGATGATCGCCACGTCCCTCGGGTGCTGGCACCACCGGAATTGGGGGGCGCGCAACACATCGAGGCCCCTCGAGCAAGGGGGGGCGCGTGCGTCCGGTCGAATCCACCGAACCCTTCCGGCCGCAGGCGCGCACCGATCCGAGACGACCGCGAAAGGGCGGCGCGGCGAGAGCTGAATGCGGCTGACGGACAATCTCGAACTCGTCACTGCGTCCCGGCCCATGTCTTCCACAGCCCATCCCATCGTCATCGTCGGTGCTGGCCTCGCGGGCCTGTGCACCGCGTTGCACCTTGCCGACCAGCGCCGCGTGGTCGTCCTGGCCAAGCGCAGCCTGCATGAAGGGGCGACCGCCTGGGCGCAGGGGGGCATCGTCGGCGTGCTCGGCAGCGACGACAGCGTCGCCGCGCACGTGAACGACACGCTTGCGGCCGGCGCGGGGCTGGTCGACGAACAGGCGGCGCGCTTCATCTCGCAGCAAAGCGCTGCCGAGGTCGAGTGGCTGGTGGCGCAGGGCGTGCCATTCACCGACGACGCGACCGGCCCGCTGGGCCTGCACCTCACGCGCGAAGGCGGGCACGGCGTGCGGCGCATCGCGCATGCGGCCGATGCGACCGGCAAGGCGATCCACGATGCGCTGCTGGCACGCGTGGCGGAGCATCCGAACATCGAGTTGCGCGAGCAGGCGATGGCGGTGGATGTGATCACCTCGCGCCACCTGAAGCTCGGCGGGTCGCCGCAGTGCCACGGTGTATACGCGCTCGACATCGGCAGCGGGCATGTCGAAACGCTCGCCGCGAGTGCGGTGGTGCTGGCCACCGGCGGCGTCGGCAAGGTCTATCGCTACACCACCAACCCCGATACCGCCACCGGCGACGGCATCGCGATGGCGTGGCGGGCAGGCTGTCGGGTCGCGAACATGGAGTTCATCCAGTTTCATCCCACCTGTCTGTACCACCCGCAGGAGCGCAGCTTCCTGATCAGCGAGGCGCTGCGTGGCGAAGGGGCCTGGCTGTGCCTGCCCGACGGCACGCGCTTCATGCCGGCGCACGACGAGCGTGCCGAGCTGGCGCCCCGCGACATCGTCGCGCGGGCGATCGACTTCGAGATGAAGAAGCACGGACTGGACTGCGTGCTGCTCGATGCCAGGCACCTCGGCGAAGCCTTCCTCCAGCAGCACTTCCCGACCATCCACGCGCGCTGCCTGCAGCTCGGGATCGACATCGCGCTGCAGCCCATCCCCGTCGTGCCGGCGGCGCATTATTCCTGTGGCGGCGTCGTCACCGACCTCGATGGCCGCTGCGACCTGCCCGGCCTGTATGCCGTCGGCGAGACCGGCTACACCGGGCTGCACGGCGCGAACCGCCTGGCCAGCAACTCGCTGCTGGAGTGCGTGGTGCTCGGGCGCAGCTGCGCGCGCCACATTCTTGCCGCAGTGCCGCGCGACAGCGTGGTGCTGCCGGACTGGGACGAGAGCCAGGTCGAGGATGCCGACGAGCAGGTCGTGATCTCGCACAACTGGGACGAGCTGCGGCTCCTGATGTGGAACTATGTCGGCATCGTGCGCACGACGCGCCGTCTGGAGCGCGCGCTCCACCGCATCGCGATGCTCCGGGGCGAGATCGAGGATTACTACGCCAACTTCCGCGTCAACCGCGACCTGCTGGAACTGCGCAACCTGGTCGATTGCGCCGAACTGGTGGTCAGGTCGGCACTGACGCGGCACGAGAGCCGTGGCCTGCACTACACCCGCGACTTCCCCGGAGCGCTGCCAGTGAGCTTCCCGACCGTGCTGACGCGCCCGGCGCGCAGCCGGTCTCAGGTCAAGCCGGTCACGCGCATCGAGTAGTCGATGGCCTGCACGTCCTTGGTCAGCTTGCCGATCGAGATGCGGTCGACGCCGGTCGCGGCAATGCCGCGCAGCTGATCCAGCGTGACGCCGCCCGAGACTTCGAGCAGTGCGCGGCCGGCCGTCACGCGGACCGCCTCGCGCATCGCCGACTCGGTGAAGTTGTCGAGCAGGACGCTCACGGCACCGGCCGCCAGCGCTTCACGCAACTGGGCCAGGGTCTCGACCTCGATCTGGATGTCGACCCCCGACTTCAGCGCGATCGCGTTCGCCATCGCCGCTGCCACGCCGCCTGCCGCGGCAATGTGGTTTTCCTTGATCAGGATGCCGTGCCACAGCGCGAGGCGCTGGTTCTGACCGCCGCCGACCCGAACCGCGTACTTCTGCGCCTGGCGCAGGCCCGGCAAGGTCTTGCGCGTGTCCAGCACCGCGCACCCGCGCGGGTTGGGCGACGCGCCTTCGATGGCACGGACGTGCGCGCGCGTCGTCGTGGCGGTGGCCGACAGCAGCTGCAGAAAGTTCAGCGCCGGCCGCTCGGCCGACAGCAGGGCGCGCGCGTCGGCCCGGATCTCGCAGACCAGGCTGCCGGCCGGCATGTCGGCGCCTTCATCGTGGTGCCAGGTGATCCGCGCGTCGGCGTCCAGCGCGCGCACGCAGGCCTCGAACCAGGCGCGGCCTGCGAGCACCGCGGACTCGCGCACCGTCAATGCGGCATGCACGCGGCGCCCGGCGGGGATGAGTTGAACGGTCCAGTCGCCGCGGCCGATGTCCTCGAGCAGCGCGTCGCGGACATTGCGCTCGCGCGCCTGTTCCAGCGTTTCGTTGAACTCGAACATCATCGGCTCCGGACCGGTGTCACGCGGCACCCAGGCCCGGCACGAAGCCCTGCGCCGGGCGAACGGCGCCGGCCGGTGCGGCGGCGACGAAATCGAGCATGCGTTCGATGCAGCCCAGCGCCTGAGTGCGGGTGGGCTCGGGCACATCGATCTCGCCACGGCCCAGCCGCAGGCAGTCGAGGACGCCTTGCAGCCCGTTCATCGCCATCCATGGGCAATGCGCGCAACTCTTGCAGGTCGCGCTGCGGCCCGATGTCGGCGCTTCGATCAGCGTCTTTCCCGGTGCGAGCTGGCGCATCCGGTGCAGGATGCCGTTGTCCGTGGCCACGATGTAGGCGGGCGCGCTGCCTTCGATCACCGCCTTCAGCAGCTGCGATGTCGAGCCGACCACATCGGCCTGCGCGACGACGCTGGCCGGCGACTCCGGGTGCACCAGCACCCGGGCTTCGGGATGGTCGCGGCGCATCAGTTCGAGCTCCAGCCCCTTGAACTCGTCGTGCACGATGCAGGCACCGTCCCAGAGCAGCATGTCGGCACCGGTCTGCTCCTGGATGTAGCGGCCGAGGTGGCGGTCCGGTGCCCACAGGATCGTCTGTCCGAGCTCGTGCAGGTGGCGCACGATCGCGATCGCGCACGAGCTGGTCACCATCCAGTCGGCGCGCGCCTTCACGGCGGCGCTGGTGTTGGCATAGACGACCACCGTGCGGTCGGGGTGCGCGTCGCAGAACGCCGCGAACTCCTTGGGCGGGCAGCCCAGATCGAGCGAGCAGGTGGCGTCGAGATCGGGCATCAGCACGCGCTTGCCGGGCGACAGGATCTTGGCCGTTTCGCCCATGAATCGCACGCCGGCAACGATCAGCGTCTGCGCCTCGTGGTCGCGGCCGAAGCGGGCCATCTCGAGCGAGTCCGAGACGCAGCCGCCGGTCTCGAGGGCCAGATCCTGCACGTCGGAGTCGACGTAGTAGTGGGCAACGAGGACCGCATCGCGCGCACGCAACTCCGCGGCAATCTGCTGCTTCAGATCGTGCCTCGCCGAAGGTCCCTGCGTTTCAGCCGTGGAGAGGAGGATTTCCATCGAATGTCATGTCATCCCGGGTCGCGCGATGGCGCGGGTCGCCGTGCGCCGGATCGAACGCCGACATTGGACCACAGCTCGGGAGCCCCGCCGGAACCTGGGGGCGTGTGCGAGCGAACCCGGCAGCGGGTCATCGGCTTGCCCACGTGAGGCGGGATGGACCTACCGGTGACACGCCGCGAGACGTCCGCCGGCAGGCGGCCTGCCCGACCACTGGCACAACCGCCGGGCGGCTACACTGCGCGCCCGTGAAGCGAATCGCCATCCTCATCTCCGGCCGCGGCTCCAACATGGAGGCTGTCGTGCGGGCCTGCGCGATCGAAGGCTGGGATGCGCGGGTCGTTGCGGTGATCAGCAACCGCGCGGATGCGCCCGGTCTGGAGTTCGCGCGCCAGCATGGCATCGCGACGGCGGTGGTCGATCACCGGCGATTCGAGCAACGCGGCGACTTCGACGCCGAACTCGCGCGCACGCTCGACGGCTTCGCGCCCGATGTGGTCGTGCTCGCTGGCTTCATGCGCATCCTGGGCCACGGCTTCGTCGAGCACTACGCGGGCCGCCTGATCAACATTCACCCGTCCCTGTTGCCGGCCTTCGCGGGGCTGCACACGCACCGCCGAGCGATCGAGGCCGGCTGCAAGCTGGCCGGTGCGACGGTGCACTTCGTCACGCCGACGGTGGACCACGGCCCGATCATTGCCCAGGCGGTCGTGCCGGTGCTCCCCGGTGACACCCCCGAGGGGCTCGCCGCACGCGTGCTGGAGCGCGAGCATGTGCTGTACCCGCGCGCGGTGCGCTGGCTGGTGCAGGGCCTGCTGCGCGTGAGCGAGGGCATCGTCACCCACACCCGCGGCGAATCGCAACTGCTGCGCTGATACTGCGCGCTGGTCAAAACAAGCTGGCCGCGATGTTGACCGTGAACGCGAGGATGGCCGTGTTGAAGACGAAGGACAGCACGGACTGCAGCAGCACCAGGCGACGCATCGAGGGGGTCGTGATCGCCACGTCGGCGGTCTGCGACGCCACGGCGATCGTGAACGAGAAGTACAGGATGTCGCGGTAGTCGGGCCGGTAGGTCTGGTCAGGGTCGGGAAACTTCAGCCCGCTGCCGCGTTCGTTGCGATGGTAGTAGAGACTGGCGTAGTTCATCGCGAACAGCGTGGGCAGCAGCAGCCACGAGCCGGCGACGGTCGACAGCGCGAACAGCACATGCGGCCAGCCGTGGTGGGCGCCTTGCTTGGCGGCCGACAGCTCGATCACGATCGCGACGATGCTGACGCAGGCGGCGACGATCACCAGCGCCAGCACCGTTGCCGCCCCTTCGGCCTGAGCGATCGCGGCACGGCGCAGGTGCTCGTGATCGGCTCGCAGCATCAGCGTGGCGGCCAGCACCAGGTACAACCAGACGCCGACATTCCAGCCCAGCAGCGAGCGCGTCACGACGTGCTCGATGCCCGGCGCCGCCAGCGCCGCCACGATGCCGACGGCCGCCGCGATGAACAGGCGCGGGCGGGTTCTGAGGTGCGTGAAGATGCCGCTCATCGGCTGTCGATGCGGCTGAATCGAGGGCGGACGACGCCGTCGATGCAGACCGCTCCGAAGAACATCCCGTGCGGCCGAACCCACCAGCCGCTGCGGTGGTGGAGCGGCCGGTAGACCACCAGCGGCTCGTGTGTCTCGCTGTGGCGTGCGGCGCCGACGACCTCGTACTCGCCGCCCTTGTAATGGCGATAGCGGCCGAGCGGGGTGTCGGGCAGCGCGGGAAGATCGTCGTCGGGGAAGGCATCGAGCATGGCCAAGGATAATCCGCGCATGCACCCGAACGCCTTGCTCGAACTCGCCACCGAACTGATCCACCAGGTTCTGCAGCTCGAGCACCCGGCCGACGGCGTGGTCTCCGACTTCTTCCGCCGGCACCGCACGCTCGGCAGCCGCGAGCGTCACACGCTCGCCGAGACGACCTACGCGGTGCTGCGCGAGCGGCTGCTGTACCAGCATCTCGCGCAGTCGGGCAAGGGCGAGATGGAGCGCCGGCTCGCGGTGCTGGCCTGGCAGGGCAACGAGGGCTTTCTGCGTGCAGCGCTGAGCGAGACCGAACAGCAGTGGCTGGCGCAGGTGAGCGCGGTCGACCGCAGCGCGCTGCCCGACAAGCTGCGCCACAACCTGCCCGAGTGGCTGGCCGAGCGGCTGCAGGCCGCGCTCGGCGACGAGTTCTGGCCGCTGGTCGAGGCCATCGACAAGGGGGCAGGGCTGGACCTGCGCGTGAACACCTTCAAGGCGAAGCGCGACGAGGTGCAGGCGGCGTTCAGGGCGGTGAACATCGAGGCCGTGCCGACGCCGTATTCGCCGCTGGGCCTGCGCATCGCCGGCAAGCCGGCGCTCCACAAGCTCGACGTGTTCCTGCGCGGCGACGTCGAGGTGCAGGACGAAGGCAGCCAGCTGCTCGCGCTGATGACCGGCGCCAAGCGCAGCGAGATGGTCGCCGACTTCTGCGCCGGTGCCGGCGGCAAGACGCTTGCGCTCGGCGCCGAGATGCGCAACACCGGGCGGCTGTACGCATTCGACACCTCGGGCCACCGGCTCGCGTCGCTGAAGCCGCGGCTGGCGCGCAGCGGGCTGTCGAATGTCTACCCGGTGCAGATCGCGCACGAGCGCGACGAGCGCATCAAGCGCCTGGCCGGCAAGCTCGACCGCGTGCTGGTCGACGCGCCATGTTCGGGCCTGGGCACGCTGCGCCGCAATCCGGACCTGAAATGGCGCCAGACGCCGCAGTCGGTCGAGGAACTGCGCGTCAAGCAGGCGGCTATCCTGGCGAGCGCGTCGCGCCTGCTCAAGCCGGGCGGCCGGCTCGTTTACGCGACCTGCAGCCTGCTCGACGCCGAGAACGAGGAGATTGCGCAGGCCTTCACGGCCGAACGCGAACGCGAGTTCGAAGCGGTGCCGGCGCTGGACGCGCTGACCAAGGCGCACGTCGCACAGGCTGACACGCTGGTCCGCGGCGACTATCTTCGGCTCTGGCCGCACCGCCATGGCACCGACGGCTTTTTCGCGGCTGTGTGGGAGCGCCGTTGAGTTTTCGGCGCTCGCCTCGAGATACAACAAAGGGGAGCCGGCATACCCGTCAAATCCGAGGGGGTTGCTCCCGACCGTCCCTTACAATCTCGCACCTGCGTGTCAAGCAGGCAAAAGGTAGCAATGAATTCGTTGATTCTCGTCTGGGATGCTCTGATCAACTGGCTGGCCGACGGCTTGGTCGGTGCGGTGTGGTGGCAGGTGTTGCTGTTCGCGCTGGCGGCCACGCACATCACGATCGCATCGGTGACGATCTTTCTGCACCGCGCGCAGGCGCACCGCGCGCTCGAACTGCACGCGTTTCCCGCGCATTTCTTCCGCCTCTGGCTGTGGCTGACCACCGGCATGGTGACCAAGGAATGGGTCGCCATCCACCGCAAGCACCACGCCAAGTGCGAAACCGAAGACGATCCCCACAGCCCGCAGACGCGCGGCATCAAGGCGGTGCTGCTGACCGGCAGCGAGATGTACCGCGCCGAGGCGAAGAACCGCGAAACGCTTGCCAAGTTCGGCCACAACACGCCGGACGACTGGCTCGAGCGCAACCTCTACAGCCGCTACAGCTGGCAGGGCGTGGGCGTGATGCTGCTGATCGACCTGATGCTGTTCGGCGCGATCGGTGCGGCGGTCTGGGCACTGCAGATGGCGTGGATTCCGATCACCGCCGCCGGCATCATCAACGGCCTCGGCCACTGGTGGGGTTACCGCAATTTCGAGGCGCCCGACGCGTCGACCAACATCTCGCCCTGGGGCATCATCATCGGCGGTGAAGAACTGCACAACAACCACCACACCTACCCGACTTCGGCCAAGCTGTCGGTCAAGCCCTACGAGTTCGACATCGGCTGGGCCTACATCCGCGCTCTGGAGATGCTGGGACTGGCGAAGGTCCGAAAGACGCCGCCGCTGCTGAAGCTCGGCGCCGTCAAGCCGGTGGCCGATGACAAGACGCTGGAGGCAATCATCGCGAACCGCTACGAGGTGATGGCCAAGTACGCCCGCAACCTGCGCCACGCCAGCCGGGCCGAGTTCTTGCGCCTGAAGGCAGAAGGTCTGGCGAGCGCTGCCAAGCTCGAAAACATGCGGCTGGCGAACCGCTGGCTGCATCGCGACGAGGACAGGATCCCGACCGACGTGAAGGCACGCGTCGCGTTGGCCGTCGAGCACAGCCCGGGTCTGGCCAAGCTGGTCGCGATGCGCGAAGAGTTGCGCTCGCTCTGGACGCGCACCAACGTCTCGGCGGAGCAGCTCGTCGCCGACCTGCAGGCCTGGTGCCGCAAGGCCGAGGAGAGCGGCATCGCCGCACTGCAGGAATTCGCGCGCAAGCTGCGCGCGGCGCACGCGTAACGCCGTCGGCGGGGACACGATAGCGGGGGGTCGCATTGCGACCCCTTCTCTTTGGTGGACATGTTTGGCGGACATGAAAAAGCCGCCCCGGGGGCGGCTTGTCTCACGCCGTGTTCGGCGCCTACTTCAGCTTCGTTTCCTTGTAGGTCACGTGCTTGCGTGCCTTCGGATCGAACTTGATCATCTCCAGCTTTTCGGGCGTGGTCTTCTTGTTCTTGTCGGTCGTGTAGAAGTGACCGGTACCGGCGCTGGATTCCAGCTTGATCTTTTCGCGTCCACCTTTTGCCATGACGGTCTCCTAAATCAGATTTCGCCCCGGGCGCGCAGGTCGACCAGGACCTTCTCGATGCCCACCTTGTCGATCAGGCGCAGCGCCGCGTTGGTGATGCGCAGACGCACCCAGCGGTTCTCGGCCTCGACCCAGAAGCGCCGATACTGCAGATTCGGCAGGAAGCGGCGTTTCGTTTTGTTGTTCGCGTGGGAGACGTTGTTCCCCACCATCGGGCGCTTGCCCGTGACCTGACAGACGCGTGCCATGACGCTTCTCCAATATGTTTGACCCGGCTTGCCCAGACAACTCGCCCAGGCAAGACTACCCGGTAAGACAGCCGCCGGAATTTCGGCAAAGACCAAAATTATAGCCCGATTTCTGCGGAAGCCGACGCCCGACCGTGGGCCGAACGCCGGGCCGCCCCGGGCCGGCCCCCGACATCCCCTCGGGAATGGTCGAACGGACTCGTTCGACGAGGGGTCCTGTCCCTACTGTTCCAGGAAGCGCTGCGCATCCAGCGCCGCCATGCAGCCGGTTCCCGCGCTGGTGATCGCCTGGCGATAGACGTGGTCCTGCACGTCGCCGGCCGCGAACACGCCCGGCACGCTGGTCATCGTCGCCATGCCCGACAGGCCGCTCTTGGTGATCAGGTAGCCGTCCTTCATTTCGAGCTGACCCTTGAAGATCGCGGTGTTCGGCTCGTGGCCGATCGCGATGAAGCAGCCGGTCAGCGCGAGCTGCGAGCCGCTGCCGTCCTGCGTGCTCTTCAGCCGCACGCCGGTCACGCCCGACGCGTCGCCCAGCACCTCGTCCAGCGTGTTCCACAGGTGCAACTGCATCTTGCCTTCGGCCACCTTCGCGTGAACCTTGTCGACCAGGATCGGTTCGGCGCGGAACTTGTCGCGCCGGTGAATCAGGTGCACCTTGCTCGCGATGTTGGACAGGTACAGGGCCTCCTCGACCGCGGTGTTGCCGCCGCCGACCACGCAGACATCCTGGCCACGGTAGAAGAAGCCGTCGCAGGTCGCGCAGCCGCTGACGCCGCGTCCCATGAACGCCTCTTCCGAGGGCAGCCCGATGTACTTGGCCGAGGCGCCCGTGGCGATGATCAGTGCGTCGCAGGTGTAGGTGCCCGAGTCGCCGGTCAGCGCGAAGGGGCGCCGGCCCAAGTCGACGCTTTGGATGTGGTCGTTCACGATCTGCGTGTCGAAGCGCTCGGCATGCTTTTGGAAGCGCTGCATCAGGTCCGGTCCCATCACGCCGTCGACATCGGCGGGCCAGTTGTCGACGTCGGTGGTCGTCATCAACTGGCCGCCCTGGGCGATGCCGGTGATCAGCATCGGCTTCAGGTTGGCGCGTGCGGCATAGACCGCAGCCGTGTAGCCGGCCGGCCCCGAACCGAGGATCAGGACGCGGGCATGTTGGGTGGGTGTGCTCATGACTGGGGATGGAGGATGGCGGAAGAGCCGGCGCGCAACGCCGGCTGATGCGCGAGTCTGACACGGGGTTCGATCGGGCTGGCGCACGCGCCTTTAATGGTGACAATAGCGAAATTGTAGGCAGCGTGAGAATTTGGCAGAACCGTTGTCTGCAACGGCGAGATCGGCGCGACGACGCCGGTTCGGCATCGCCGGCCCATGGCAGGGCTTCCGTTCGCAACAGAAAAGAAGGGCACCACCGCATGGCAATGCTTTCCAATCTCGACCTGATCCGGCGCGTGCCGCTGTTCTCGCTGCTGACCAACGACCAGGCGCAGGGCATCGCCGACAGCGTCGTCAAGCGTCGATTCCGGCGCGGCGAGATCGTGGTGGAGCACGGCAAGAAATCGAATGCGCTGTTCATCCTGCTGACCGGGCGGGCGCGCGTGCTGACGGCCGACGCCCGCGGTCGCGAGGTGATCCTGGCGGTGCTGCAACCGGGCGACTACGTCGGCGAGATGAGCCTGATCGACAACGAACCGCATTCGGCCACGGTGCGTGCCGAGGTTCAGACCGACATGCTGATCCTCGGCCGTGCCGAATTCGCGCGCTGCCTGCCTGAGAACTCCAGCCTGTCGTACGCCATCATGCGCGGGCTCGTGTACCGCCTGCGCGCCGCCGACCGGCAGATCGAATCGCTCGCGCTGCTCGATGTCTACGGGCGCGTCGCCCGCGCCTTGCTCGACATGTGCGAAATGCAGGGCGAGGTCAAGGTGATCCGCAACAAGGTGTCGCGCCAGGATCTGGCGAAGGTCGTCGGCGCCTCGCGCGAGATGGTCAGCCGCGTCATGAAGGACCTGGAAGAGCGCGGCATGATCCAGACCCAGGAAAACGGCTCGGTCATCATCAAGGAACAGCTCACGGCCTGACCGTGCCGGGCGCGAAATCGCCGCGGCAATCGGCCACAATCCGCCGATGACCTTTCCTCTCGGCTCGCTCCGCTCGGACGGCGGCGTTTCCAGCGGCTTCGCTCCGGCTGGGGCCGTGCCCGGTCGCGACGCTTCCCGAACCGCGGCAGCCGTGCCTTACTCGACAAGCTGGCGTGCGCAACTCGGGCTGCTGATCGGCGGCGTCCTGTGGCTGCTGGCGGTGCTGGCGCTGGCCACGCACAACCCGGCCGACGCGGCATTCTCGACCTCGGGCACGACCGCCGTCACCTTCAACAAGGCCGGGGCGCTCGGTGCCTGGTTCTCCGATCTTGCGTACTTCGTGTTCGGCTATTCGGCCTGGTGGGCCCTGGCCGTCTCGCTGCGGGCCTGGCTGGGCACCCTCGCCCGGGTGCTGCGCAGCGACCAGGCAGCGCAGCCAGCCGTGGCGGCGCTCGCGCCGCGGCCGGTTTGGCTGTTCTGGGTCGGCGTGGCGCTGCTGCTCGCGGCGAGTTCGTCGCTCGAATGGACCCGCCTGTATCAATGGGAAGGCCGGGTCGCCGGTGGCCACGCAGGAGGCGCGCTCGGCTACACGCTGGGCAGCGCGAGCCAGCAACTGCTCGGCTTCGTCGGCTCCGGTGTGCTCTGGATCGCCGCTCTGGTGGCCGGCAGCGCGCTGGCCTTGCGCTTCTCGTGGCTGCGCCTGGCCGAGGCGATCGGTGCCTGGGCCGATCGCTCGCGCGAGAAGCGCGTCGAACGCATCGAGCGTGCCGAGGACGCGCGCGTCGGCGAGCAGGCGCTGCGCGAACGCGAGGCGGTGGTCGAGGTGGAGCACCAGCTCCACGAGGACCACCTGCCGATCGTCATCGAGGCGCCGGTGATCGAGGTGCCGAAGAGCCAGCGCGTCGTCAAGGAGCGCCAGAAGCCGCTGTTCAACGAACTCGTCGATACCAGGCTGCCGCAGGTCGACCTGCTCGATGCCGCGCCCGGTCGCAGCGAGACGGTCTCGCCCGAGACGCTGGAGATGACCTCGCGGCTGATCGAGAAGAAGCTGAAGGACTTCGGCGTCGAGGTGCGCGTGGTCGCGGCCTCGCCCGGCCCGGTGATCACGCGCTACGAGATCGAACCGGCCACCGGCGTGAAGGGCTCGCAGGTGCTGAACCTGTCGAAGGACCTGGCACGCTCGCTGAGTCTGATCAGCATCCGCGTCGTCGAGACCATTCCCGGCAAGACGACGATGGCGCTCGAACTGCCGAACGGGAAGCGCCAGACGATCCGCCTGTCGGAGATCCTCGGCTCGACCGTCTACAACGACGCATCCTCGCAGCTGACGATGGGGCTGGGCAAGGACATCGTCGGCAACCCGGTCGTCGCCGACCTCGCGAAGATGCCGCACTGCCTGGTCGCCGGCACGACCGGCTCGGGCAAGTCGGTGGGCATCAACGCGATGATCCTGAGCCTGCTCTACAAGGCCGAGGCGAGGGACGTGCGGCTGATCCTGATCGACCCGAAGATGCTCGAGATGAGCGTCTACGAGGGCATCCCGCACCTGCTGTGCCCGGTCGTCACCGACATGAAGCTCGCCGCCAACGCGCTCACCTGGGGCGTGGCCGAGATGGAGCGCCGCTACAGGCTGATGAGCAAGCTGGGCGTGCGCAACCTCGGCGGCTACAACAAGAAGGTCGACGAGGCGAAGGAACGCGGCGATCTGATCCCGAACCCGTTCAGCCTGACGCCCGAGCAGCCCGAGCCGCTCGAGCGGCTGCCGAACGTCGTGATCGTCATCGACGAACTGGCCGACCTGATGATGGTCGTCGGCAAGAAGATCGAGGAGTTGATCGCACGCCTGGCGCAGAAGGCGCGCGCCTGCGGCATCCACCTGATCCTGGCGACGCAGCGGCCGAGCGTCGACGTGATCACCGGCCTGATCAAGGCCAACATCCCGACGCGCCTGTCGTTCCAGGTGAGCAGCAAGATCGACTCGCGCACCATCCTCGACCAGATGGGCGCCGAGGCGCTGCTCGGCATGGGCGACATGCTCTACATGCCGTCGGGCACCGGCTTCCCGGTGCGCGTGCACGGCGCGTTCGTCAGCGACGACGAGGTGCACCGCGTCGTCGAATACCTCAAGAGCCAGGGCGAGCCGAACTACATCGAGGGCATCCTCGAAGGCGGCGTTCTCGACGACGGCCCGGACGCGCTGACCGGCGAGGGCGGCGTGATGGGCGGCGGCGAGGGCGACGCGATGTACGACCAGGCGGTGGCAATCGTGCTGCAGCACAAGCGCGCGTCGATCTCGCTGGTGCAGCGCCACCTGCGCATCGGCTACAACCGCGCGGCCCGGCTGCTGGAACAAATGGAGAAGTCTGGGCTCGTATCAAGCATGTCCACGAACGGCAATCGCGACATCATCGTGCCGAGCCGCACGGAATGAAGAGCACTGGTGCGAGACTGATTGCCGCGTTCGCGCTGGGCCTCGGGATGATCACCGCCCATGCCGACTCGGTCGACACGCTGCGCGATTTTATCCGCGACGTGAAGACCGGCCGGGCGCAGTTCACCCAGACCGTGACCTCGCCCGACGGTGCGAAGAAGAAGACCTCCAGCGGCAGCTTCGAGTTCTCGCGGCCGAACCGTTTCCGATTCGTCTACGCCAAGCCTTTCGAGCAGGTCATCGTCGCCGACGGCCAGAAGGTCTGGATCTACGATGCCGACCTGAACCAGGCGAGTTCGCGCAAGTTCAATTCCGCCCTCGGCGCGACGCCGGCCGCATTGCTGGCGGGCGGCTCGCTCGACAAGGACTTCGCCCTCACGCCGCTGCCCACGAAGGACGGCCTCGACTGGGTACAGGCGCTGCCGAAGGCCAAGGACGGCGCGTTCAAGTCGGTGCAGGTCGGATTTCGCGGCAAGGAGCTCGCCGCGGTCGAGATCGTCGACGCGTTCGACCAGCGCTCGCTGCTGCAGTTCAGCCAGTTCACCGCGGGCGTCGGCATCCCGCCCGAGGCCTTCCAGTTCAAGCCGCCGGTCGGCGCGGACGTGATCGAACAATGAAAATTACCATCATCGGCACCGGCTATGTCGGTCTGGTGGCCGGGGCCTGCATGGCCGACATGGGCAACCAGGTCGTCTGCCTCGACCTCGACGCCGCCAAGGTCGCGCTGCTGAACCGCGGCGAGATTCCGATCCACGAGCCGGGGCTGGCCGAAATCGTTCGGCGCAACGCCCAGGTCGGACGCCTGAGCTTCACCACCGACGTCGCCTGCGCGGTCGAGCACGGCATGCTGCAGTTCATCGCGGTCGGCACTCCGCCCGACGAGGACGGCTCGGCCGACATGCAATACGTGCTGGCCGCGGCGCGCAACATCGGCCGGCACATGACCGACTACAAGCTCGTGGTCGACAAGAGCACGGTGCCGGTGGGTACCGCGGACAAGGTCAGGGCGGCCATCGACAGCGAACTGGGCCGGCGCGGCGTGAAGATCGAGTTCTCCGTCGCCTCGAACCCCGAGTTCCTGAAGGAGGGCTCGGCGGTGGCGGATTTCACGCGCCCCGACCGGGTGATCGTCGGTGCGCAGGACGAGCGCGCGATCATGCTGTTGCGGGCGCTTTACGCGCCGTTCCTGCGCAACCGCGATCGCATGCTGGTGATGGATGTGCGCAGCGCCGAGTTCACCAAGTACGCCGCGAACGCGATGCTGGCGACGCGCATCAGCTTCATGAACGAGCTCGCGCGGGTCGCCGAGCGGCTCGGCGCCGACATCGAATGGGTGCGTCTGGGCATCGGCAGCGACCCGCGCATCGGCACGCATTTTCTCTACCCCGGCGCGGGCTATGGCGGCAGCTGCTTCCCGAAGGATCTGAAGGCGCTGGCGCGCACCGCCGCCGAGGCCGGGCTGCCGTCGAAGATGCTGGCTGCGGTCGAGGCGGTCAATGCCGAGCAGAAGATGGTGCTGGTCGACAAGGTCGTGGCGCGCTACGGCGCCGACCTGCGCGGCCGCCGCTTCGCGCTCTGGGGCCTGGCTTACAAGCCCAACACCGACGACATGCGCGAGGCACCGAGCCGCGTCATCGTGCGCGCGCTGATCGAACGCGGCGCCGCGGTGCAAGCCTACGACCCGGTGGCCGGCGCCGAGGCGGCGCGGGTGTTCGGCGAGCTGAAGGGGCTCAGCCTCGTGGACAGTGCCGCGCAGGCGCTCGAAGGTGCCGACGCGCTGATCATCGTGACCGAGTGGAAGGAGTTCCGCACGCCCGACCTCGACGCGGTGCGCGAGGCGCTGCGCGATCACGTCGTGTTCGACGGCCGCAACCTGTACGACCCGGCGCTGATGCGCAGCCTGGGGCTGGAGTACCACCCGATCGGACGATCGGCGCCCTGAGCGCCGCGGTCAGGCGTGCGCGTCGCCCGGTGGCAGCGGCGCCTGCACCGCCAGGTCTGCGCTGCGGCCGGCGACTTCGCCGCGCAGCACACGGCAGTGCGGCAGCGCCGCATGGCCGGCCCCTGCCGGCAACTGGCCCAGGCTCGCGAAGCGATGCCCCTGGGCGCGCCAGCCCTGCAGCAGCCGCTCGAAGCAGGGCAGCAGTCTTTGCCCTTCGAGTTCGGCGTGCAGCGTGTAGACCTGCAGCGGCCGGTTGTCGCGCTCGGTGAGTTCGAGCACGGCCCGGTGCACGTTGGCGGCGTCGTGGCCGTCCAGCCCGAGCAGCTCGTCCAGCGTCGGCAGCGTGGTCGGATACTGCGGCGGACCGAGTATCCGGCCGGCCGCGTCGATCGGGACGAAGGGTGCGCGTCCGCGCGTGTCCGAAGCCACGCTGAACCCCAGTTCGGCCTCGAGCCGGAACGCGTGCTCGTTCATCTGCCAGCCGGCCGCGCCGTGCACCGCGGGGGCGTGGCCGAAGACCTCGGCGTAGCGCTCTGTGGCGCGCTGCATCTCGGCGCGCGTCCAGGCCTCGTCGGCGTCGGCGACATGGTCCTGCCAGCGCACGTGGTCCCAGGTGTGCACGCCGGTCTCGAACCCGGCGCGCTCGATGGCGCGCAGCAGGGCGGCCTCGCGGCGGCCGATGTCCGGCCCCGGGAGCAGGGTGCCGTAGAGCAGCGTGCGCACGCCGTAGTGCTCGACCACCGAGGTGCGTGCCACCTTGCCGAAGAAGCCGGGCCGGAATGCGCGCCGGATCGCGCGGCCCGTGTGGTCGGGGCCGAGGCTGAACAGGAAGCTCGCCGGCGCCCCCTCGCGCTCGAGCAGGCGCGCCAGCGCGGGCACGCCCTCGCGCGTGCCGCGCCAGGTGTCGACGTCGATCTTCAGGCAGATGGTGGGCAAGGCGGCTTCGGTCGCTGCGGATCAGTCGTTCAGATGACGCGCGTCGTCGAGCTGATCGCGGTAGTGATCGAACAGCCGGGCCAGCGCCTGCTGCATGGTCGTGCGCGGCGTCCAGCCCAGGTCGTGCATCGTGTTGGAGATCTTCGGCACGCGCCGCTCCACGTCCTGATAGCCCTGGCCGTAGTAGTCGCCGGACGAGGTTTCGACGAGGCGGACCTGCGCCGCCCGCTCGCGGTACTCGGGCCGGGTGGCGGCCTGCGCCAGCATCATCTCGGCGAGCTCGCGCACCGACAGGTCGTTCGCCGGGTTGCCGATATTGTAGATGTTGCCGCGCGCCCGGCCGTCTGCGTTGACGAGGATTCGCATCAGCGCATCGATGCCGTCGTCGATGTCGGTGAAGCAGCGGCGCTGGCTGCCGCCGTCGACGAGCCGGATCGGCTCGCCGCGCACGATGTGCCCGAGGAACTGCGTGATCACCCGGCTCGATCCTTCCTTCGCGGTGTGCAGGCTGTCCAGCCCCGGGCCGATCCAGTTGAAGGGGCGGAACAGCGTGAAATCCAGCCCCTGCTCCTGCCCGTAGCCGTGGATCACGCGGTCGAGCAACTGCTTCGAGCAGGCGTAGATCCAGCGCGGCTTGTTGATCGGTCCGTAGACGAGCGGCGACTGTTCCGGGTCGAACTCGGCATCGCCGCACATGCCGTAGACCTCGCTCGTGCTCGGGAAGACGACGCGCTTGCGGTACTTCACGCAGTGCCGCACGATCGGCAGGTTCGCCTCGAAGTCGAGCTCGAACACGCGCAGCGGTTCGCGCACGTAGGTCGCCGGCGTGGCGATCGCGACCAGCGGCAGCACGACATCGCACTTGCGCACGTGATACTCGATCCACTCCTTGTTGATCGTGATGTCGCCCTCGAAGAAGTGGAAGCGCGGATCGTCCAGCCACGGCGCGACGCGCTCGGACTGCATGTCCATGCCGTAGACCTCCCAGTCGGTGCTCTCGATGATGCGCCGCGTGAGGTGGTGGCCGATGAAGCCGTTGACGCCGAGGATGAGGACTTTGAGCATGGTGACTTTCAGGAAGAATCAACCGGAGCCGTCGCGTGGACGCGGATCAGGCCGAGGGAGTGAGCGGCGCACTGCCGAACCGTGCCTCGAAGCCGGCCGCCTCGATCGGCTCGCCGGCAATCGAGCAGCCCAGAACGCGCAGCAGAACGCCGTCGGCCGCGCGCAGCCACAGCGTGCCGTCGCGCGCGAACAGCGCCAGACTCTTGGCATGAGGAGGTTCGGACGCGCCGGCCGATGCAACGACCCGTGTGCGGGCGATGAGCACGCGCCCGGCGCGGCTGTCGAAGAAGGCGCCCGGGTATTCGGGTGGCGCGACCGCGCGCACCAGATCGTGCATCTGCCGGCCGCCGAGCTGCGCGCCGATGCGCCCGTCTTCGGCGTTTCGACCGCCGAAGTAGCTGCCGAGCGACAGGTCCTGCGGGGTGTGGGCCGCGGTGCCGGCGATCAGCCGGGGCAGCGACCGCGCCATCACGATTTCGGCCGCCAGCGTGACCTTGTCGAACACCTCGCGCGCCGTGTCGTCGCGAAGAATCGGCACGGCGCACTGGTCGACGAGCGCGCCGTGGTCGGGCTTGACGTCCATCACGTGCAGGCTGGCGCCGGTCTCGCGCTCGCCGTGCAGCACGGCCCAGTTCACCGGCGCGCGACCGCGGTAGCGCGGCAGCAGCGAGCCGTGCATGTTGTAGGCGCCGCGCGCCGGCACGGCCAGCAACGGGCCCTTCAGCATCTGCCGGTAGTAGAACGAGAACAGGAAATCGGGCGCGGCGCGCCGGCATTCGGCGACGATCTCGTCGGCATTCGCGTCGACCGGCGTGATGCAGTGCACTCCGGCCTCGGCAGCGAGCGCGGCGACGCTGTCGAACCAGATCGCCTCGGCAGGGTTGTCGGCGTGCGTCACGACCAGGCGCACGTCGACGCCGCCGTCGAGCAGCACCTTCAGGCAGCGCACGCCGACGTTGTGGTACGCGAACAGGACCGCGCTCGGGTTCGGGACACGGCTCATGGCTTGCGCTCCAGGATCGCGCTGATCACGTAGCGCGGTCGCGAGCGCACCTCCTGGAAGATGCGGCCCACGTATTCGCCGAGCAGCCCGATGCCGAACAGCGCCAGGCCGATGAGCAGGAACGCGATCGCGAACAGCGTGAACAGGCCGCCCTCCTCGGGCCCGACGACGATGCGCCGCGCCGCCAGCACCACCACCAGCAGCGCGGCACCCACCGACACCGCCATGCCCAGCATCGAGAACCACTGCAGCGGCACGACCGAGAAGCCGGTGACGAGGTCGAAATTCAGGCGGATCAGGCTGTACAGCGAATACTTCGATTCGCCGGCATGGCGCTCCTCGTGCCCGACCTCGATCTCGGTCGGGTGGCGCGCGAACTGGTAGGCCAGCGCCGGGATGAAGGTGTTCATCTCGCCGCACTGGTTGATCAACTGCACGATGTTGCGGCTGTAGGCGCGCATCATGCAGCCCTGATCGGTCATCTCGATGCGGGTGATGCTTGCCCGCAGCCGGTTCATGCCGCGGCTGGCCCAGCGCCGCCAGGCCGAGTCGCGGCGCAGGCGCCGGATCGAGCCGACGTAGTCGTGGCCCGAATCCATCGCGGCGAGCAGCTTCGCGATGTCCTCCGGCGGGTTCTGCAGGTCGGCGTCGAGCGTCACGATGCGCTCGCCGCGGCAGTATTCGAAACCTGCGAGGATCGCCCGATGCTGGCCGAAGTTGCCGTTGAACAGGATCACGCGGGTCACGTCCGGCCGGCGCTCGAACTGCTCGGCGAGCAGCTGGGCCGAGCGATCGCGGCTGCCGTCGTTGACGAACACGATCTCGTAGCGCAGCTGCAGCGCGTCGAGCGCCGGGTACAGGCGCGCGAACAGCGCGGCCAGGCCGGGCTCCTCGTTGTAGACCGGGATGACGACGCTCAGGCTCGGTCCGTCCGGGACCGGGTCGTCGGCAGCGGGCGAGGCGCGGAGGTCGAAGGCTTGCTTGGCTTGCATGCGGCAGGGGGTCGTCGTGGGGTCAGAGCAGGGCCGGCGCGAGGACCTGGCGCAGCGCCGCGCAGACGCGGTCGACATCGCCATCGGCCATCGCAGGGAAGAGCGGCAGGCTCACGATGCTGTTCCCGATGCGCTCGGCCACCGGGAACTCGCCCTCGCCATGACCGAGGCCCCGGTACAGCGTGAACAGGTGCATCGCCGGGTAGTGCACGCCGATGCCGATGCCTTCGCGCTTCATCGCCTCGATGAATTCGCCGCGCGTCAGGCGCAGCGACGCGAGCGGCAGCAGCACCTGGAACATGTGCCAGTTGCTGCGCTCGAAATCGGCCTGCGGCAGCCCGAGGCCGAGGCTGCGATCGATGCGCTCGAAATAGCGCCTCGCCAGCATCGTGCGGCGCCGATTGAACTCGTCCAGCCGCTCGAGCTGGCCCAGGCCGATCGCGGCGGCCACGTCCGTCAGGTTGGCCTTGCCGCCGAGCTGCTCGACATCCATCGTGCCGTCGGCGAAGCGGATCACGCCTTGCAGGCGCAGGCGCTCGAAGCGCAGCGCTTCGTCCTCGTTGTTCATCACCAGGCAGCCGCCTTCGCCCGTCGTCATGTTCTTGTTCGGGTGAAAGCTGATCGAGACCAGATCGCCGCCGCAGCCGATCTCGCGCCCGTCGCAATGCGCGCCCATCGACTGCGCCGCGTCCTCGATCACGCGCAGGCCATGGCGCTGCGCGATCGCATAGAGCCGCGCGCGATCCACCGGCAGCCCCGCCAGATCGACCGGCAGCAGCGCGCGCGTGGCCGGCGTGATCGCTGCCTCGACGCGATCCAGGTCGATGTTGCGCGTGCCAGGGTCGACGTCGACGAACACCGGCGTCGCGCCGACCTGCAGGATCACGTTGCCGGTGGCGACCCAGCTCAGCGGCGTGGTGATGACCTCGTCGCCGGGGCCGACGCCGGCCAGCCGCAGCGCCATCTCGAGCGCCGCGGTCGCCGAGGCCGCGAGCCGCACCGGGCGACCGCCGTAGCGTGCCGACAGTGCCGCCTCGAGCGCCTTGCAGCGCGGCCCGGTCGTCAGCCAGCCGGAGCGCAACACCTCGGCGACCGCGGCGATCGTGGCTTCGTCGATGCTCGGCCGCGTGAACGGCAGGAACGGGAGGGCGCCGCTCATGCCTGCGCTCCCGAACGCGCGACGATCGTGACGCCGACCAGGATCACCGCGATGCCCAGCCAGCGCTGCGCCGACACCGACTCGCCGAACAGCCACATCGCCAGCAGCGCGTTCACGACATAGCCGATCGACAGCAGCGGGTAGGCCACGCTCACGTCGACGCGCGACAGCGCGACGATCCACACCACCACGCTCACGACGTAGCACGCCAGCCCGCCGAGCACCGCCGGATGCAGCGCCAGCGTGCCGGCCGCGCCGCGCAGTGCGCTCCAGCCGCCGATCGGGCCGACCGCGCCGGCACCGGCCTTGAGCAGCAGCTGCGCGACCGCGTTCAGCAACACGCCGGTGAGGATGATCAGGAAGTCGGGAACACGCATCGTCGTCACCAGGGTTCAGGGTTTCACCACGACGAGGCGGTTCGGGTCCTGGTAGACCACCTGCATCGGCAGGCCGCGCCGCTGCAACTCGTCCAGCGTCGCCTGTTGCAGGTAGGCCGCCGCGCGCGGCTCGCTGTGCCAGCGTTCGACGAAGGCATCGAGCGTCGGGATCCAGCGTCCGGGTTCGTGCTGCTCGCCGAAAGCGAACTCGTCGGTGTAGTCGACCAGGATCACCGGCCGGCGCAGATAGAACGGCAAGGTCTGGTCGTAGCTGCGCACCGCGAACACCGGTGTCGCGGCGTCGATGCGCGGCGCGAGCGCGCGCACGATGGCGTCGGCGCTCTTGAGCTGGCCGAAGGTGTCGTGCGATTGCATCAGGATCAGCGTCGCGGCGGCGTGCGCGCCGGCCAGGACCGCGAGCGCCGCGCTGCGCCGTTTCCCGCCGAGCAGGCGCCAGGCCCAGGCCGCGGCGGCCAGCGCCAGCGCTGCGCCGATGCCGGTGCCCCAGGCCAGCGCGTCGACCGCCGGCCGGGGCATCGCCGGGCTGACGAAGCGCTCGAGCTGCGTCGATGCCGCCAAGGCGGCGGCCCAGAACAGCGCCGGGAGCAGCAGGTGCAGTTGCAGCGCACGCTCGGATGCGTGCTCGACCGCGCGTGCCGCCAGCAGCGCGAGCGCGGGAAACATCGGCAGGATGTACGACGGCAGCTTCGACCCCGACGCACTGAAGAACACGAACACGAAGACCGACCAGACGAGCAGCAGGCTGGTCGCGAAGTCGGAACGCCGCGCACGCAGCAGCCAGGGCAGTGCGCTGGTCCACGGCAGCATCCCGACCAGCAGGATCGGCACGAAATACCACCAGGCACCGGTGCGCCGGTGCACCGTGGTGAGGTAGCGCTGGAAGTGTTCGTGGATGAAGAAGAACCACGCGAAGTCGGGGTTGCGCGCCGACACCAGTGCGAACCACGGCAGCGTGATGCACAGCAGCAGCGCGCCGCCGGCCAGCCAGTGCATTCGGCGCCAGACCGAGAAATCCAGGCGCCACAGGCAGTGCAACACCAGCACGGCGCCCGGGATCACGACGCCGATCAGCCCCTTGCTGAGCACGGCCAGGCCGACGCCGGCCCAGGCCGCGAGCATCCAGCGCGCCTGCGAGCGCTGGCTGCTGTCCGGGTGCTGCGCGATCAGCACGCCGCACAGCGTCAGCGTCAGCGCCGCGGCCAGGCCCGCATCGAGCGTCAGGAAGTGGCTGTTGGCAACGATCCAGGTGGTCGAGCCGCAGACCATCAGCGCGTGCCAGCCGGTCCGCACGCCCCACAGGCGCCGCGCCGTGAAGCCGACCAGGAACACCGTGGCCAGCCCCGCCAGCCCCGGCCACAGGCGCGCCGCGAACTCGTTGACGCCGAACAGCCACAAGCTCAGCGCGCCCCCCCAGTACTGCAGCGGCGGCTTCTCGAAGTAGAGCAGGCCGTTCAGCCTCGGCGTGATCCAGTCGCCGCTGTGCAGCATGCCGAGCGAGAGCGTCGCGTAGCGCCCTTCGTCGGGACCGATCAGCGATCGGCCGGCCAGCGCGGCAAGCCAGATCGCCGCGAACACCGCCAGCCAGCAACCCAGCCGCGCG
Source organism: Pseudomonadota bacterium (assembly GCA_040388965.1). Lineage (GTDB taxonomy): Bacteria > Pseudomonadota > Gammaproteobacteria > Burkholderiales > Burkholderiaceae_C > LMDS01. The sequence goes on from JAZKAV010000023.1 coordinate 71,028, forward strand.
CGGGACGGACCATGGCGCAACGGTCCTTGGGACGGGATGGGATTCAATGCAACAAGCTTCCGGAACGGTGACGCCGCCTTGCGCGGGCCGCGAGACTTTACCAGTGCCGCGCGGCGACAATCGGGCCCATGTCGAATTCCCCCCTGTCCTTCGACGCGGCCGATGGCGACGCGCTCGCCCCGCTGGCCGAGCGCCTGCGCCCGAAGACGCTCGACGACGTGATCGGCCAGCAGCAGCTGCTCGGGCCCGGCAAGCCGCTGCGTGTCGCGTTCGACACCGGCCGGCTTCATTCGATGATCCTGTGGGGCCCGCCCGGCGTCGGCAAGACGACGCTGGCGCGGCTGGTCGCGCAGGGTTTCGACGCGCAGTTCATCGCGATCCCGGCCGTGCTCGGCGGCGTGAAGGACATCCGCGACGCGGTCGAGCGCGCCCGGATCGCCCGCCAGAGCGGGCGCCGCACGGTCGTCTTCGTCGACGAGGTGCACCGCTTCAACAAGGCGCAGCAGGACGCCTTCCTGCCGCATGTCGAGTCGGGCCTGTTCACCTTCATCGGCGCGACCACCGAAAACCCGTCGTTCGAGGTCAACTCGGCGCTGCTGTCGCGCGCCACCGTGCACGTGCTCGAGCCACTGGCCGACGCCGACCTGCGCGCGCTGCTGGCGCGCGCGGCGGCGCTGCTGAACGCCGCGCCGATGACCGAGGCGGCGCGCGACCGGCTCGTCGCCTACGCCGACGGCGACGCGCGCCGCCTGCTGAACGCGTACGAGAACCTGGTCGTCACCGCGGGCGCGGTCGGCTCGATCGACGAAGCGCTGCTCGAGAAGTCGCTCGGCATGCAGCTGCGCCGCTACGACAAGGGCGGCGAGCAGTTCTACGACACGATCTCGGCGCTGCACAAGGCGGTGCGCGGCAGCGACCCGGACGCGGCGCTGTACTGGTTCGTGCGCATGCTCGACGGCGGCGTCGAGCCGCGCTACGCGGCGCGCCGGCTGGTGCGCATGGCCAGCGAGGACATCGGCCTGGCCGACCCGCGCGCGCTGCGCCTGGCGCTGGACGCCGCCGAGACCTACGAGCGCCTCGGCTCGCCCGAGGGCGAGCTCGCCCTCGCGCAGGCCGTGGTCTATCTCGCGGTTGCGGCCAAGAGCAACGCGGTCTACACCGCCTACCAGCGCGCGCGCGCCTTCGTCGCGCAGGACGGCACGCGCGCCGTGCCGCTGCGCCTGCGCAACGCGCCCACCGCGCTGATGAAGGGCCTGGACTACGGCAAGGGCTACCGCTACGCGCACGACGAGGCCGGCGGCTTCGCCGCCGGCGAGAGCTACTGGCCGGACGACATCACCGCGCCGTCCTTCTACCGGCCGGTCGATCGCGGGCTGGAGATCCGCATCGGCGAAAAGCTGCGCGAGCTGCGCCGCCTGAACGAGGCGGCCGGCAAGTCCGGCTGAGCTGGCCCGCCCGAGAGCATGGATGACGTGACTTGGTGCCGGTGAGAAGAGTCGAACTCCCGACCTGGCCTGACGACTTCCACGGGCGGCGGCGCATCGCTGCTGCGGCCGTCCATGATCTCCATCATCCGAAGCGCGTGCGCCTCAAGTTTGCGCAACCGTTCCGCATTGACGGCTCGGGGCGTCGACAGCAAGATCGCGGCAGCATGCACGACGGTGGATCCAATCGCTCTTTGCATCGTCGCCAGGCGACTCTTGATCGGCCGCCCGTCGGCAGTCCTGCACGCTTTCCAGGCCAGCCAGTGCGGCGAGCGCAGGAACTCCGGTTCACTGGCCGCCTGGTCCTCCATGTTCAGCGCTTCGTGGAATGGCGCCGGCGGGCCGCGAACCCGAGCACCCCGAACGGCCTGTCGTGCCATCCACGGGCCGGCGATCGGCGTCCGTGTCGGTGTGCTCAGCATTTTCATGGTGCGTGCCTCGGTCGGGAGTTCGAGCTTGCGCGGCCCACATGTCTGCGCCGTGACATCGGCCCGGGCAGGTTGCTGCCGGCGTGCGGCAGTTCACAACGGGCGTGCCGAACTCGCCCTATCGCAAGCGCCTGAAGCTCAACCGGTTGATCAGCGCGTCGTGTCGATCGCCGTTCCGACGCTCGACGAGAATCTCGACCAAGCCCTGATCGGCCATGCGTTTCAGCTCTCTGGCCGCGTCGTCGAAGACGTACGGGTTCTCGAGCGCGCAGCCGGCACGTGGCAATTCGCGCGGGGTGTCGAACTGGGAGTCGAGATACTCCGAGTGGGCAAGGCTGCTCTGCATTGTCAATCTCCTGCGCTGCCGTGCAAGATTGATCTCCCCCGGGCGGCTGCCGCGAAACGCTCAGGACGTTCGGGCAGTGCTGTGGCCGTGCCTGAAGCGAGTCAGGCCGCCTGTCCCGGCGGCCGTCACGGCAATGGCCCCAGAACGCACAAAGTCTACATCACTGCCCGGCCGGGCCATCAAGCGCAGCTTGCGTGTGGTCATGCAAGGATCGCAACGATCCGTGTGTACGACCAGTACGCCGCCATGGTTCCGATCGCGTACAGCGTGGCACGTCGTGCCTGCGGCATCACGGGGAACTGGCGCACGGCGCGGTAGAGCAGCCATGCCGCTCCGACCGTCATCAGCTGGCCGCTCTCCACCCCGACGTTGAACGTGAGCAGGGCGCCCCAGAGGTGGCTCTCGAAGAATCCGATGTTCCTGAGTGCCCCGGCGAATCCGAGCCCGTGCACCAGGCCAAACATGAAGGCCACGAGCGCCGGCCAACGCCGTGCCAAGGTCTCGCGCTCGCGCAGTGCTTCGGCGGCCACGAGCATGATCGACAGCGCGATCGTGGCCTCGACGGGCGGTGGCCGCAGCGTCAGCAGGCCCAGCGCGCTGCTGGCCAGCGTCAGGCTGTGGGCCGCCGTGAAGGCGGTGATCGTGAGGACCAACCTGCGGTTGAAGCCGACCAGGAACAGCAGGCCGATGACGAACATCAGGTGATCGAAGCCGGTCAGGATGTGTTCGACGCCGAGCACGTCAACACCGGCGCCGACACGTTCCAGTACAGCCTGTACGCAGGCGACGGAGTCGGGGGCGCTCTGCTGGCCCAGCAAACGGTCACGTTCGCGGCGGGAACGGCCTACCGACAGGCGCTGCTGATGGCCGATTTCTCCGCGGTCTCGTTGACCGTCGGAGGCTCGTACACGCTGGCGGCGATGCTGCCCGGCGGTGCGTTGCCCGGTGCCGGCACATCGTCGAGCGTCAGCATCGACTACGCCGGTGCGAACGCGCACTCGAACCCGTACACCGGCGGGCGCTTCTACTTCGTCGGATCGACGTACGACCAGAACGACCCGGCTTCCGCAGACCGCGACATTGCCTTCCGCGTCGCTTCAGTGCCGGAAGCCGACGGTTACCTGATGGCCATGGTCGGGATCGCGGTGGTGGGCTCGACCTGCAGGCGGCGCCGGCGGCAGCCGTAGCCTCAGCGAGGCAGGCCCGGCAGGGCGCCATCCGCCCGGAAGCCGCGTGCGGCCGGCGCTTGGTGCCGGCCCTGCAGACGCAGTTCGACGTCCGCCAGCTCCGCGGTCAGTCGATCGATGTGCCCCACGTGGCAGGCCGGTGCCGCGTAGGCGGCGGCCAGCTCCGCGCGCAGCCGCGTGTACTTTCCTTCGAGTTCACTCGTTCGCATTCGGCATTCCCCTCGAGTGACTTGAGTGTGCCGGCGAGAGATGACCTCTCTGCGAGCCTTGGAGCACGCTTTTCGCACCCGATCGGATGCGGAGTTTGAACGGCAGATCAGTGGTCCGAGCGTGGCGCACCGACCGGTGTCAATGCATCTCCCTGCGCATGCTGGGACGCAGCCATTGCGGCGGCTGCTCGCCGTCCAGGCGACCCAGCACCAGGGCGTCGAGCGCCTGCGTGCGCGCGCCGTCGACGAGGCCCTGACCCAGCACCACGGTCAGGGTCTGCGCGCCGTCGGTATGCTCTGCCATCGCGCGGGTCGCCTCGCCCAGTGCCGCGACGCAGGCGGATTCGAGCGTGGCCTGCCGGACATCGGTGAGCTGGCCCTTGGTGCTGGTCAACCACGCGATCTGGCGCCCCTCGACGATGCAGACGCTGGCGTTCTTCGCCTCGGCCAGCGCGACGACGCAACGTCGGGCCTCCAGGAAGGCGTGATACCACCATGGCACCACCGATCGCATCCGGACACCGTGCTGTTCCGCGTGCCCGGTGAGCGCTTCGAGGTCGATGCCCGCCAGTGCGCAAACGCCGATCGAGAGTTCGCTCTTCCACGTCGCCAGGGCCCACTGCGCCCCTCGTTCGCCGTGACGCTGAACGAGCGTGCGGCGCGCCTGCGAGCGCAGCGTTTCCTCGTCGCCATCGGCCGCCGCCGGCGCGTTGCCGAGGCTTTGCAGAAGCTGCCCGGAGACCCACAGGCGCAGGTCGCAGCCCGGGTGGTCTTCGATCCATGTCGGGACGCTCGCGTGCCGGACGGCCGCGGCGTGGCAATCGCCGGGCTCCCAGGACCACGCGCCGCGGTCATCCACCAGCAGGGCGTGCACGGGCGGTGTCAGGACCGCGCTCTTGCGCAGTGGCGACACCCACGGCCGTCGCGCGCCGGCACGGGTGGACGGCATCGCCGGTGTGGCGGCGTCGAAGCGAATCACTCTGGCGAAGGGCAGCGCCAGGCGCCCGTACAGCGAAAGCATCAAGATCGGACTCCTCGGGGTCTGGCCGGCGTCGCAGGCCCTCGCCGTACTGCCACGGGAGACCTGCCGACCGGTGAATTTCGAGAGAGGTTATCGGCGGCGTGTGACCACCCGGTCTCGTCCGCGCGACGACTTCGATAGTCCGATGAGACCAACGATTCGTGAACCGGGAGTGCATGGTCCGAACGGACTATCGACGCGGGGATATCGCGCGCCGATCGGCACGGCGAGCACACGGCGGTGAGGGCGCGCGGCTGTCACCAATGCAACCGCGGAGCGATGACCTTGCGATGCCTTGCCGGGGAATCGGGCACGTTGAATTGTCATATCGCGAACCTAGACTGCGACTCCGCCAGCGACCAAATGCGCCAGTCGGATCACGCGAACCGCAGCTCGCTGGCGCACCCGATGTCGTTCTTCATCGGCACCTCGCGCTGGCGAGGCTGCCCACAAGGTTTCCCGAAATGACGAATTCCTCTTCACGCGCCGGTCGCCGTGCCTTGCGTTCCACTCAACGACTGGTCTGCGCGTTGATCGCGATCACTGCCGCGCTGTCCGGATGCGGCAGCAAGGACAGCGCCGCCGGCCCGACCCAGGTCATCGCCAAGGTCAGTGGCGAGGAAATCACCGAGCTGCAGGTCAACCAGGCGCTGGAGCGCCAGCCCGGCATGAAGCCCGAGCAGGTCGAGCCGCTCAGCCGCAAGGTCGTGACGGCGCTCGTCGAGCAGGAGATCGTGCTTCAGAAGGCACGCGAGCTCAAGCTGGACCGCGACCAGCGCGTGGTCCAGAACGTCGAGGCGCTGAAGCGCGAGACCATCGTGCGCGCGTACCTCGACCGCATCGCCGAAGGTGCCGCCAAGCCCGCGGCGACCGAGGTGCAGACCTACTTCGACGAGAACCCGGCGCTGTTCAAGCAGCGGCGCGTCTACTCGTTCCAGGAGTTCTCGATGCAGGTGTCGGCAGCGCAGCGCGCCGACATCGAGGCGCAACTGACCTCGCTCAAGTCGCCGGCCGAACTCGACGCCTATCTGAACGCGAAGCAGATCACCGCCCGCACCGAGAAGTCCACGGTCGCCGCGGAGAACGTGCCCTTGCCGCTGCTGCAGCGGGTCGCCGCAATGAAGCCGGGTCAGGGCCTGATCGTGCCGGCCAACGGTGGCCTGCGCATCCTGCTGTTGCTGGGCGCCCAGGACAGACCGGTCACCGAGGAACAGGCGCGGCCTGCGATCGGCGCCTACCTGGTCAATGTCCGCAAGCGGCAGGCGGTGGAGAAGGAAATGGCCGCGCTCCGTGCGGGTGCCAAGGTCGAGTATTTCGGCAAGTACGCCGACCTTGCGGCGAGCGCCGCCGCGCCGGCCGCGTCCGCGACGCCGGGCACGCCGGTCGCGGCGACGTCGCGCGGCTCTGTCCCGGCAATCTCTGCCCAGGCCGCGGCCGGCCTGAAGTGACGCCGCCGCCGTCGGAGCGCGCGACGCGCAGCGTCACGTCACCGAACTGGCGGCAGGGGCTGCCCCCGTGACACGACCCACCCACATCGGCCCGCACCCATGACACTCGTTCAATTCTTCTCGATCCTCCGCGCGCGCTGGAAGATCATGCTGCTCGTGCTGGGCGCGGCCGTCCTTGGTACCGCGCTGGTGAACGCGTTGCTGCCCCGCAGCTACACGTCGACCGTGGCCGTGCTGGTCGACGTGAAATCGCCCGACCCGATCGCCGGAATCATCTTCCCCGGCATGAACTCGCCCAGCTACATGGCGACGCAGGTCGACGTGATCCAGAGCGACCGCGTGTCCCAGCAGGTCGTGCGCACCTTGCACCTCAACGATTCGGCGTCGATGCGCGAGCAGTGGCGCGACGCGACGAAGGGTGCCGGCAACTTCGAGACCTGGCTGGCCGACCTGCTGCGCAAGAGCCTGGACGTGAAGCCCTCGCGCGACTCCAACGTGATCAGCGTCAACTACAAGTCGCCCGACCCCAAGTTCGCCACCGCCATGGCGAATGCCTACGCACAGGCCTACATCGACGTGAGTCTGGAGTTGCGGGTCGAGCCGGCCAAGCAGTACGGCAGGTTCTTCGAGGAACGCTCCAAGCAGCTGCGCGAGAAGGTCGAGCAGGCGCGTGCCAAGTTGACCGCGTTCCAGCGCCAGAAGGGCATCGTCGGCGTCGACGAGCGGCTCGACGTGGAGAACGCGCGCCTCAACGAACTCTCGAGCCAGATGATCGCGTTGCAGGCGGTCGGTGCGGAAACGGCGAGCCGCCAGGCGCAGGCGCGGACCTCGGCCGACCAGCTGCCCGACACCCTCGGCAACGCCTTGATCAGCAACCTGCGGATCGAGCTGTCGCGGCAGGAGTCGCGCCTCAAGGAGCTCGGCGAACGCCTCGGCGACAGCCACCCGGCGATCACCGAACTCAAGGCCAACGTGAACGAGCTGCGGGCCCGCATCGACAAGGAGACCGGGCGCGTCAGCGGCGGCGTGAGCGTCAGCAACTCGATCAACGTGGCCCGGTTGACCCAGGTGCGCGCGGCACTCGAAGCTCAGCGCGTCAAGGTCTTGCGCCTGAAGGAATCGCGCGACGCGCTGGCGGTGCTCGCGGCCGACGTCGACGCGTCGCAGCGCGCCTACGACGGCGTCAGCGTGCGTGCGAACCAGACCGAGCTGGAGAGTCGCACCACGCAGACCAACCTCTACGTGCTCAACCCGGCATCCGAGCCGACGCAGCCGGCATCGCCCCGCGTCACGCTCAACATGCTGCTGGCGCTGTTCGTCGGCACGCTGCTCGCGGTGGGCGTGGCGATGTTGATGGAGCTCTTCGACCGGCGCGTGCGCTCCGCCTTGGACGTGGTCCAGGCGCTGGAGACGCCGCTGCTCGGCGTGCTGGCGCGCAAGCCCACCGGCAGGCTCTTCGGCCGAAAGCAGCTGGCGGCACAGAGCCCGTCCGTCGAGGTGCGGGTCGAGGAGGCCGTCGGACAGCAGACGGTCGAAGCCGCCTACCCGATCACGACGGCACGCATCGACGGGCGAGCCGACACGCCTGCGGCCGGTGCCGGCTCCGCGGCGGCAAGCGACAGCGGCGAGTCCGTGGTCAGGGATCTGGCGCTGGGCGAGATCTTCAAGGAGACGCGCAGGCTCGACGCGGATCAGATCGAAGCGATCCTCGCGTACCAGCGGACCCACGGTGTGCTGTTCGGCGAAGCGGCCGTCGCGTTGAAGCTGGTCGACGGTGCCGATGTGCTGTGGGCGTTGAGCCGGCAGTTCCACTACCCGTACGCGCTCGAGGGCCGCAAGCAGTTCAACCCCGAGCTGATCACCGCGACGACGCCGTTCTCCAGCGTCTCCGAAACCTTCCGCAGCATCCGCAGCCAGTTGATCCGCCGCTTCGAGCAGGACAGCGAGCGCCGCGCGCTGGCGGTGGTGAGCGCCGACGCCGGCGACGGCAAGACCTTCCTCGCCGCCAACCTTGCGATCGCCTTCAGCCAGCTCGGCCGGCGCACGCTGTTGATCGATGCCGACATGCGCGCCCCCCGGCTGCACAAGGTCTTCGGCATCGACAACTCGCGGGGCCTGAGCAGCATCCTGTCCGGGCGCCTGTCGGCGCGCGTGCTCGCGCCGGTGACCGACCTGCCCAGCCTGTTCGTGCTGCCGGTCGGCGTGGCACCGCCGAACCCGCTCGAGCTGCTCGAATCGCCGGCCTTCGGTCTGCTGATCCGGGAGTTGCTCGGCAAGTTCGACCACGTGATCGTCGATTCTCCGTCCGCCGTGTCCGGTGCCGACGCCGGCGTCGTGGCGGCTCGCTGCGGCGCGTTCGTGTCGGTCGCGCGCCAGGGCAAGACGCGCATGGATTCGATGTTCGAACTCGTCAACTCCTTGCGCGACAGCGCCACCCTGTCGCTCGGGTTCGTCCTCAACGAGCACTAGGATGAAACTGACTCCCTCAAGCAGGCGTGACCTGCACGGCGAAGCCGATT
>JAZKAV010000024.1:0-14705 GCA_040388965.1 Pseudomonadota bacterium
GGGCCGCCCCAAGGGCGAATTCCGGAGTGCGCAGCACGAAGGTACCCCAGTGAGCACGGTGCTGCTGAAGGCCACCGGGCTGTGCGCCTGGTACGGCGCGGCACAGATCCTGTACGACGTGGACCTGCAGGTGAACCGCGGCGAGGTCGTCGCGCTGATGGGCCGCAACGGCGCCGGCAAGTCGACGACCCTGAAGGCGCTGATGGGGCTGTGCCCGAAGCGCACCGGCACGATCGTGTTTCTCGGCCGGGACGTGTCGAAGGCCGAGCCGCACGAGGTCGCGCGCCTCGGCCTGGGCTACGTGCCCGAAGATCGGCGCGTGTTCGGCGATCTCACCGTGATGGAGAACCTCGAGGTCGGCAGGCAGCCGGCGCGGACCTGGGCCGACGGCAGCGCCGCGCCGCACTGGACCGCCGGGAAGCTGTTCGAGCTGTTCCCCAACCTCGGCGAGATGCGCAACCGCCCCGGCAGCCGCATGAGCGGCGGCGAGCAACAGATGCTGGCGATCGCGCGCACGCTGATGGGCAACCCGTACCTCATGCTGCTCGACGAGCCCAGCGAGGGCGTCGCGCCGGTCGTCGTCGAGCAGTTGGCGCAGATGATTCTTGAGCTGAAGGCGCAGGGCGTCGGCATCCTGCTGTCGGAGCAGAACCTGCATTTCGCCGCGCTGGTGTCGGACCGGGCCTGTGTGCTCGAACAGGGCCAGATTCGCCACCGGGCGTCGATGGCCGAACTCGCGGGCAACGAGGAAGTGCGGCGCGCCTGTCTCGGCGTATAGCCTCGCCCGGCGCCCGGCGCCCGGCGCCCGGCGCGTCGCCGCCGGGCGGGCGATCACAGCCGGCCGACACACCCGGGCGCGCCGCAGCGGCAGCGCAGGCGCCCTTCGTGGTGCGTCTCGCCGTAGTTCGCCGTGAGTTCCTCGCCTGCGGCCACGTCGCGCATCGCGTAGAACTCGACCCGGCCCTGGCGAATGCGCAGCACCGCATTCGGCCGGCACGAGTGGTTGGTGAAGCGCAAGGGGTCGTCCGAGCGCGAGGCGTCGATCGCGCGCCTGTCGCTCAGCTCGACGATCATGATCCGCGCCGCATTCTTCGCGCGCCGGCGCGCCTCGCGCACGCTGATCGCCTCGCCGCGAATCTCGCCGATCTTGCGGCGGGCCGGGATCGGCTCGGCCGCGAACACGCCCTGGCCGTCGATCGGGCTGGGGCCGACCCGCAGGGCGAACTTCTGCGGCCCTGCGCGCGCGGCCGCGGCAGAGATGGGTGGCGGCGACGCCGGAGGGAGTCGGGTCTGCACAGGCATCGGCCGATTTTCGCACCGCCGGAGCAGGGGCGTGCCCGACGATGAGGCAAGAAAAAGCCCCGCCGTGGCGGGGCCTCTGACGATCGGGAAGGGTGCCCGTGCTTCAGGCCTGCTGCTTGCGGCGGCGGGCCATGAAGCCGACGACGCCCAGGCCGGCGAGCATCAGCGCGTAGGTTTCGGGTTCCGGAATCGGGGCCGTTGGGTTCCGGGTGGCCCATTCTTCGAAGCCGTCGTTCTCTTCATAGCCAGCCGTAGCACCGAACGCCGAATAGAAGTACACATACGGTCCGCCGACGAACACAGAGTCTGGAATGTAGGCAAACAGGTCACCTGAGCCGCTGCCGTTGTTCAGGCTGTAGTTCAGCAACACGGTGTTGTTGCTGCCAGCATCCAAATTGTAGACGGTCGTGCCGGTGACCGATGCCCAGTCCGTACCCTGTTGGCTGCCAGTGGCCGAGACGCGGATTTGAAGCGCATCGAGCGAAAGGAGCGGGTTGGCCGCTGTTTGATTGATGTCGAGCAGGAATTCGCGGTAGGCAACGCCGCCGATGGTCACGACAGGGATTGCGCTGAGCAGCAGGTCATGAGTGAAGGTCGGCGACGTATTGACGTCGGTCATCAATGGGCGTGCGCTGGTGTTGTAGCCGTCCGCGACTCCGTTGTCCTGCAAGCGGACGAACGGGTCAATGACGCCGGTACCGGTGGACTGAGAGGAGGACGTGGTGAATGTCGCGCCGTTCAGTACGCCCGAGCCCCCGGCGGTCAGGTCAAGGGTGGCTGCGGCGGCAGGCCCTGCCAGCGCGATCATTGCCGCCCCGCCAAGAATCGAATGGTAAAGCTTCATAGGGAACTCCTTGATTGAAAATAAAACTGCACCAGTCGACAGCGCCGCAAGAATGTAACGGTTCGCTCCGGCTTCGTGAGATTCTGCCGGAGTCCACAGGGCCATGTAGCCCCCTAGTCGTGGGGGGTGGCGAAATCAACTGGGGCCGTCCCGACTTCGTTCAGCCCTGTGGCGGCCCATGCTGAACGCCAGGATCGTGGTCGTCGTGGCCTCCTTCGGCTACGTGACTGCGCGGTCGGTGTCGTGCGTGGCAGCCCCCAGCAAAGAGAAAAGCCCCGCCGAAGCGGGGCTCGTCAGGCGAACTCCTACGAGGTTCAGGCTTGCTGCCTGCGGCGGCGGGCCATGAAGCCGACGACGCCCAAGCCGGCAAGCATCAGCGCGTAGGTCTCGGGCTCCGGGACCGGAGGGGTAGTCCCAGTCGCGAGATCAGTATTGAAGCGCGCGACGACGTTCGTGAACTGTGTATCAGCGTTGATCGCAGCGTTGGCGATACGGAACACAGTGGTGCCCTGATACATCGGATTGTGGCCCGCAGTCTGCAGTGAGTTGCCGACGTTGGTGACCGACGAATCCAGGATCCCGTAGTCGGGACCATTGGTTCCGACACCACCCACGAGCGCCGTCAGGTAGTTGGTGAATCCCTGGCCGGTCGCCCAGAGCCAAGCGGCAGACGGAAGACCGCTGCCGATCGACAGATTGCCAGACCCGTCGGCAGTTACCAGCTGTGTGAAGCTCTTGACCGAGGTCGCTGAGCCTGACAGGTTGAGTCCGCCCGAGACATCGAAGGTCACGCCGGACAGGAGATCAATGGCCTGCACGCCCGTCGTGGGGGGTGATGTCGTGTTCGTCAACGTGACATCGACGAATCCGCTCCCCGCGGAGAAGCTCACGCTCGCTGTTTGCGCCTGAGCGCCGAATGAAACGGCAAGTGCGGCGGCGGCGCCGAGCAGGGTGCGAGAAAATTTCATGGGTGAATCCTGATGACAGACATTGGTTGCAGCGGCGGGCCGATGGTCTTGTTACTTCTTGTTTCAACCGGCTTGGGGCAATTGTGCACGACCCAACCCACAGGTGCCAAGCACTTGGGACCCCCGGGTCAAGGGGGCTCACCCTTAGAGAAGCAGACGCCTGCGCGGCGCGCCGCGGTGTCTTCCGGGTGGACGGTGCCGCTTGCCCCGTAGGCATGGCCCCCCGAGCCGATAGAATTCCACTCTCACTCACAGCACCTTGGGAGCCCCGCCATGTCGATGGCCGATCGCGACGGAAAAATCTGGATGGATGGCACGATGGTCGAGTGGCGCGATGCCAAGATCCACGTGCTGACCCACACGCTTCATTACGGCTGTGGCGCTTTCGAGGGAGTGCGTGCCTACAACACGGTGAACGGCACGGCGGTCTTCCGGGTGCGCGAGCACACCGAGCGGCTGTTCAACAGCGCGAAGATCCTGCGCATGAAGATCCCGTTCAGCTTCGAGCAGGTGGTGCAGGCGCAGCTCGACGTGGTGCGCCAGAACAAGCTCGAATCCTGCTACCTGCGCCCGCTCGTCTGGCTCGGCTCCGAGAAGCTCGGCGTGTCGCCGAAGGGGAACACCGTGCACCTGATGGTCGCCGCCTGGCCCTGGGGCGCCTACCTCGGCGAGGACGGCATCAAGCGCGGCATCCGCGTGAAGATCTCCAGCTACACCCGCCACCACGTCAACATCACGATGACGCAGGCCAAGTCGGTGAGCAACTACAGCAACTCGATCCTCGCCAACACCGAGGTCACCGAGGACGGCTACGACGAGGCGATGCTGCTCGACGCCAACGGCTTCGTCAGCGAGGGCGCCGGCGAGAACGTGTTCATCGTGAAGAACGGCGTGCTCTACACGCCCGACCTGTCGGCCGGCGCGCTCAACGGCGTCACGCGCAACACCGTGTTCGCGATCTGTGCCGACCTGGGCCTGAAGGTGGTCGAGAAGCGCATCACGCGCGACGAGGTCTACATCAGCGACGAGGCCTTCTTCACCGGCACCGCCGCCGAGATCACGCCGATCCGCGAACTCGACCGCGTCGAGATCGGCGCGGGAGCGCGCGGCCCCATCACCGAGAAGATCCAGAACGCGTTCTTCGACATCGTGAACGGCCGCAACCTGAAGTACGCCGAGTGGCTGACCAAGGTCTGAGGGCGGCGAGGATGAACCGCGAACCGGTGGCCACCGTCGAAGTCTCGGCGAAGGATCTGGAAGGCCCGGGCGTGGTCTTCTGCCCGAACCCGAAGATGGCGCTGTGGAGCGCCCATCCGCGGGTCTTCATCGATGTCGTGACCGCCGGCGAAGGCAAGTGCCCGTACTGCGGCACGGTCTACCGCCTGAAGGCCGGCGAGAAGGTCCACGCGCATTGAGCCGGGCGGGTCGGTGACTCGCTCCCTGGTGATCGCGCCGCAGTGGATCGGCGACGCCGTGATGAGCGAGCCGCTGCTCGCGCGGCTCGCGGCGCGCGGGGAAGTCCCGACGGTGGCCGCGCTGCCCTGGGTCGCGCCGGTCTACCGCGCGATGCCGCAGGTCGCCGGCGTGATCGAGTTGCCGTTCGCGCACGGGCGGCTCGACTGGGTCGCGCGGCGGCGCGTCGCCGCCGACCTGCGCGGCCGTTTCGATGCTGCCTACGTGCTGCCGAATTCGCTGAAGTCTGCGTTGATTCCGTGGCTGGCCGGCATCCCGAAGCGCATCGGCTACCGGGGCGAAGGCCGCGTCGTGCTGCTCAACGAGCGGCTGCCGAACCCGACCGGGCGACCGCCGATGGTCGCTTTCTACGCCGCGCTGGACGGTGCGCCTGCACGCGAGGGTGAGCGGCCACGGATGACACTGTCACAGCCGGTGCTCGCCGAGGCGACGATCGCCGCGGGAGTCCGGCCCGGCGCGTACTGGGCCTTCGCGCCCGGTGCCGAGTACGGCCCGGCCAAGTGCTGGCCGGCCGGGCATTACGCCGAACTGGCGCGCTCGCTCCATCGGCAGCATGGCCAGCCGGTGCTGCTGCTCGGCTCGGCCAGGGAGGCGGCGCTGTGCGAGCAGATCGCCGCGCGGTCCGACGGCGCCTGCCGCGTGCTCGCCGGCAAGACCTCGCTGCAGGACGCGATGGCACTGATCGCCGCGGCGCGCGGCGTCGTCAGCAACGATTCGGGGCTGATGCACGTGGCCGCGGCATTCGGCGTGCCGCAGGCCGCGGTGTTCGGCTCGACCAGCCCGGAGCACACGCCGCCGCTGAACCCGCGCGCCCGGGTGCTGTGGCTGAAGGACGAACTGAAGCTCGATTGCGCGCCGTGCTTCGACCGCGTCTGCCGGTTCGGCCACACGCGCTGCCTGACCGGCGTTGACGCCGAGCGGGTCGCGCTGGCGCTGGCCGAAGCCGTGGCGGCATAGGGCACGTGGGCGCTGCGGCCGGTCAGAGCGTCAGCTTGCCGACGTAGAGCACCGGGCCGTGCGGCTTGCCATCCGGCGAGCCGCCGGCGGCTTCGAGGGTGACGGCGAACGCGTCGGTGCCTTCGAGCACCTTGCCGCGCTGCACCACGGTGGCCTTGTCGGCGGCGATCAGCCCGAGCGAGCGCGGCGCGCCGCTGGGCGGCAGCGACCACAGTTCGAGCGAGCGGTTCGCCTGCAGGCGCACGTTGGTGATCGGCCTGGTCACCATCGCCCGGCCGTCGGCGCTGATGCTGGCGACGAACGAGGCCGCTGGCACGGCACCGGGTGTCGCGGCGGACAGCACGACGACGATCGGCGGCTGCGCCGGCCCCGGGTTCACGAGCATGACCGCGAGCGCGAGCGCGGCGACGCCCGCGAGCGCCGAGAAACCGCGCCAGAACGCCAGCCGGCGCCACCACCCGGCAGGTGTCGGCGTCGGTGCGGGCGCCGCGAGGCCGCCCTGCAGGCGCTGCTCGATGCGTTGCCAGACCGCGGCCGAGGGCTGCTGCGGTTCGATCGCCGCGGTCAGCGGCATCAACCGCTCCTGCCAGGCGCGTACCGCCGCGCGCAGCGCCGGGTGCGCCGGCAGCAGTGCCTCGAAGCGGCGCCGCGCCGACCCGCGCAGCAGGCCGGCGACGTACTCCGCAGCGAGGCGGTCGGCAAGTTCGGGGCGGCTGTGGTCCATGGGCGTCCGATCAGCCGCCGGCGGCGCCGGCATCGCGCCGCGCGGCCGATTCGAGACAGCCCTTCAGCGACAGCAGCGCGCGCCGCACCCAGGACTTGACCGTGCCCAGCGGCTGGCGCATGGCCTGCGCCACTTCGGCATGGCTGAGCCCGTCGAAGAACGCGAGCGCGACGCTCTGGCGCTGCTGCGCGCTCAGCGAATCGATGCAGGTCGACAGCGCGCGCGCATCCGAGGCCCGGCTCAGCAGTTCGAGCGGGCCGGGCGCGTCGTCGGCCACGGTGTCGTACACGTCGGATTCCTCCTGGTCCGGGCTGGAAAGCCTGGTCTGCAGTTGGGGCTGGGCCTGCGTGCGGCGCAGGCTGTCGATCGCGCGGTGGCGCGCGATGCTCGTCAGCCAGGTCAGGGGTTGGCTCTGGGCAGCGTCGAAGCTCTGGGCGGCGCGCCAGACGTTGACATACACCTCCTGGAGAACGTCTTCGGCCTGGGCCCGGTCACGCTGGATACGCAACACGACGCCGAGCAGATGCGCGCTGGTCTTCTCGTAGAGCGCGGCAAACGCCGCACGGTCGCCGACACCGGCACGCGCGAGCAGGCTCGACAGCTCCTGGCTGCGTTCGGTCCATTCGCTGCGGGGAGTCGGCATGGGCGCGGGCGTTTCCTGGAAGGGCCATCGGCGTGCGTCGGGCGCCGCCTCGTCGCGTTCGTACAATCGGCGCGCAGCGAAGCCTATCCCAATGTCCGATCCCCGCGAATTCATTCTCACCCTGTCCTGCGCCGACACGAAGGGCATTGTTTACGCAGTCTCGGGTCTGCTGTACGAGGCCGGCTGCAACATCCTCGATTCGCAGCAGTTCGGCGACGTGCTGGGCGCCGACGCGACCGGCCTGTTCTTCATGCGGGTCCACTTCGAGGCGCCCGCGGCGCTGGCCGACCCGGCCGCGCTCGATGCGCTGGTGACGCCGCTGCGCGCGAAATTCGCGATGGACCTGCAGGTGCATTCGCTGGCGCGCCGGCCGCGCCTGCTGCTGCTGGTCAGCAGGCACGGCCACTGCCTGAACGACCTGCTGTTCCGCTGCCGGTCGGGCCAGTTGCCGGCCGAGATCGCCGGCGTGGTCTCGAACCACCCCGACTTCGCCGAGCTCTGCGCCAGCCACGGCGTGCCGTTCCACCATCTGCCGCTGGCTGCCGGCGCGAGTGCCGCGGCCAAGCGCTCGCAGGAATTGCGGATCGAGCAATTGGTGAGCGAACGGCAGATCGACCTGGTCGTGCTGGCGCGCTACATGCAGATCCTGAGCGGCGAGTTCTGCGCGTTCCTGAAGGGCCGCGCGATCAACATCCACCACAGCTTCCTGCCCAGCTTCAAGGGCGCGAAACCGTACTACCAGGCGCACGAGCGCGGCGTGAAGCTGATCGGCGCGACCGCCCACTACGTGACCGCCGAACTCGACGAGGGCCCGATCATCGAGCAGGACGTCGAGCGCGTCGACCATTCCCGCGGCCCGGAAGACTTCACCGCGGTCGGCCGCGATGTCGAGAGCGTGGTGCTGGCCCGCGCCGTGCGCTGGCATGTCGAGCACCGCGTGCTGCTCAACGGTCGCAAGACCGTGGTCTTCACCTGACGGGTGGCGCGCCCGCCCCGATCGACCGAGAAGCACCGCCGATGGCCCGCACCAAGCCCGCCGCGCCACCGGCCTCGCCCGACGAGATCGAGCAGCAGTTCTACGAGGCGCTGCAGCGCGGCGACCTCGAGCGCCTGATGGCGGTGTGGTCCGACGACGAGGAGATCAGCTGCGTGCACCCGGGCGGACCGCGCGTGGTCGGCGCGACGGCGATCCGCAGCACGTTCGAGTCGATCTTCGCGAACGGCGCGGTCAACGCGCAGCCCGAGAAGGTGCGCCGGCTGCAGACGAACGCCTGCTCGGTGCACAGCGTGCTCGAGCACATCCGGCTGATGACGGCCGAGGGGCCGCAGTCGGCCTGGGTCGTCGCGACCAACGTGTACCTGTTGGGCGCGCAGGGCTGGCGCCTGGTCTCGCATCACGCCAGCCCGGGCACGCCGCGCGAGGTGCAGGAGATCGCCGAGGCGGCCTCCGTGCTGCACTGACGGCGGGCCTGCGGCCATGCAGCAGTACCGTGCGCCGCGCTGGCTGATCGGCGGCCATGCGCAGACGATCTGGCCGGCGCTGTTCTCCAGACGCTTCGACGGGCCGGCCCCGCGCTTGCGGCGCGAGCGCTGGGCCACGCCCGATGGCGACTTCATCGACGTGGACTGGCAGATGTCTCCCCCAGGGCCACCGGGTACAGTGACCACGCTCCCCGAGGGGGTCTCGCCGGCCGTGGGGCGGCCCGGCGGCCGGCTCGACGACGCCGCCGACGCGCCGCTGCTGGTGCTGTTCCACGGCCTCGAGGGCTCGTCGGCGAGCCACTACGCGCAGGCCTTCGCGCACTGGGCGCGCGGGCATGGCTGGGGCTTCGTGGTGCCGCACTTTCGCGGCTGCTCGGGCGAGATCAACCGTGCGCCGCGGGCCTACCATTCGGGCGACTTCGAGGAGATCGGCTGGGTGCTGCAGCGCATCCGGTCGGCACATCGCGGCACGATCGCGGCGGTCGGTGTGTCGCTCGGCGGCAATGCCCTGCTGCGCTGGGCCGAAGAGGCCGGCGAGGGCGCGGCGCGCACGGTCGGTGCGGTCGCAGCGCTCTCGGCGCCGATCGACCTGGCCGCCGGCGGCCACGCGATCGGCACCGGCTTCAACCGGCAGGTCTACACGCGCATGTTCCTGCGCACGATGAAGCCCAAGGCCCTGGCCCTGCTCGCGCAGCACCCCGGGCTGTTCGATCGCGCGCGGCTGCTCGCCGCGCGCACGCTGCACGAGTTCGACAACGTCTTCACCGCGCCGCTGCATGGTTTTCGCGATGCCGACGACTACTGGTCGCGCGGCTCGGCCAAGCCCCACCTGCACCGCATCCGCATCCCGGCGCTGGTGCTGAATGCACTCAACGACCCGTTCGTGCCGGCGCACTGCCTGCCGCATCAACGCGATGTCGGCGAGTTCGTCACGCTGTGGCAGCCGCGGCATGGCGGGCATGTCGGCTTTCCCGGCGGGCGCTGGCCGGGGCACGTTCACACCTTGCCCGACCAGGTGATGGGCTGGATCGGCAAGCAAATCTAGGCCACCATTCAAGGTATGAAGCCCCCACGCTCATTTCATTCGCTGCCGCCCGAGGGGGCGTCCGCACCCTCCGGGCGGCCGAGCGTGCGCTGATGGACGACATCGTCAAGCAAGCGCTGAAGAAGTGGCCGAACGTGCCGCACTGCTACGACTGGCTCGCGCTCGACGCGCGCGGCGACTGGTACCTGCGCGACGAGGGCGTGCAGCGGGCCGGGCCGTTCCCGCAGGTCAAGGGCAGCCGCGTCGAGCACGCCAAGCTGCGCGCGTTCATCGAGCGCAACTACCTGTCCGACGAGGCCGGGTGCTGGTTCTTCCAGAACGGGCCGCAGCGGGTGTATGTCGAGCTCGAGGCGGCGCCGTGGATCTGGCGGCTCGGGGCGGGCGCGTCGTCACCGGCGATCACGAGCCACACGGGCCTGCCCGCGAGCTTCGAGAGCGCGTGGCTCGACGAGCACGGTCGGCTGTTCCTCGCGACCGACCTCGGTCTCGGCGTCGTCCACACGCTCGACATGGAGCTGGCCGCAGACGAAGTCGAAGCGGGCGGGTGGTCGCCCGCCGATGCCCGCTTCGCCGACTTGCCCGAGCGCTTCGGCTTCGTGTTGAAGCCGAACAAGCCTTGAGGGGCCGCCGCGCCGGGCCGCCCCAAGCAAGGCCCACCCTCTCGGAGGGTCGCTCGCCGTAATCGGCGGGCGGGGTGTTCCATTTCACATCCCGTAGAAAACGTAGTCGGCTTCGTACGCGACCACCTGACGCTTGCCCTTGCCCATCGCATCGCAGGCCATCGCCGGCGCCACGCCGCCCTTGGTGTTCAGGCGCTGGATGTAGCTCACACCCGTCATCGCGCCCTGGCCCATCGACGGCTCGGCCTTGACCAGTTGCAAGGGGATGCTGCCCGCGCTGGCCGGCGCGACCGCAACCTGCTTGCCGGTGACCTTCGAGCCGTCGGCCGCCTCCCAGGTCGGGCCGGCGTAATACTTGCCGACCGTCTTCTTGTCGGCGCCGTACAGCGTTGCGACCGGGCCGACGAAGGCCCACTCGTGCTGGCCGGCCATGTCCTTCTTCTCGCGGCACTCGTAAGTGATCTCGCCGGTGGCCCAGGTGGACATCATCTGCTTCTGCCCGGCCGGCACGCGCACGGCTTCGGGCAGCGCGGCGTTGTCGACGCCCTTCATCATCATCGGGCTGCTGGCACAGGCGCTGAGCGCAGCAGCGGTGGCGATCATCAGGAAGGTCTTCATCGGTGGGCTCCTCGAGGGTTGTTTGGACGTGGCCGGCGCGGGCTTCGATGCGCACCGCGCCGCCACCCACCCGATTACGCCGAACTCGCCCCACTGGATGCGGGCGGAAACCTGCGGGCGAAAAAAAGCCGGCTCGCGAGCCGGCCGGATGTTCGGTGAGGCGACTTACTTCGAGGCGTTCACCATGTAGGTCACGACGGCCTTGATCTCGGCGTCGGTGGCGGTCGAGCCGCCCTTCGGCGGCATCGCGCCCTTGCCCTTGATCGCGATCGCGGTCACGCCGTCGATGTCTTTCGCTTCGGCCAGGCGCGCAGCCCAGGCGGCCTTGTCGCCGACCTTCGGTGCGCCTGCCACGCCGGTGGCGTGACAGGTCTGGCACAGCTGGGTGTACAGGGCAGGCACCGCACCGGCGGCGCCGACCTTGGCGGGTTCGGCCGCGGCCACGGCGACCGGTGCGGCTGCAGGTGCGGCGACCGTCGCGGCAGCAGGCGCCGGCATGGCGGCCGCAGGCGCTGCGGCGGCGGTCGTCGCCGCGGCCGACGCGCCGGCGGCCGGCGGCGTCGGTTCGTCGAACTTGGCGCCGGCCTTGTTCGCCATGTAGACGACGGCGCGGCCGATTTCGAGATCGGTGAAGTCGCCGCCACCCTGGGCGCCCATGTTGTTCTTGCCGGCCAGCGCCGAGTGCAGCAGCGCGTCGTAGCCGGTCTTGATGCGCGGCGCCCAGGCTTCGGCGTCGCCTAACTTCGGGGCGCCGACCAGGCCGGCGGTGTGGCAGCTCGTGCACTGCGCAGCGAACACCTGCTCGCCGGTCTTGAGCGTCGACAGGTCGGAAGCGTCCTTCACCTGCACCATGCCGACGGGCTGGATGCGCTCGGCCACCGCCTCGGGCGTCAGCGCCTGGGTGCCGGCGGCGGGGCGGTGATCGCTGGTCACGTACTCGACCAGCAGCACGATCACGATGACCGGTACCACGAAGGCGTAGAGGACCGCGAGGATCAGTTGCTTGGGCGTCTTGATGGGGCCTTCGTGCGGGCCATCGTGATCGTGCTGGTTCTGGGCGTCGCTCATGAGATCCTCAAACTGCGCAAATCGGTGACGCGGGCGGGCGGCGAGCCCCGAACCCTGAAAAAGGGCCCGCGCAAAACCTTGGAATTATAGGGCCGCCGCCCGCTGCAGCCCGCGCGCAGGGGACCGATGCGCAGGGTGCGCTGATAGAATCGGCCGCGTCGCGTCCGTAGCTCAATGGATAGAGTACTGCCCTCCGAAGGCAGGGGTTGCTGGTTCGATCCCAGCCGGGCGCACCAGCGCTTTCGCGATGCCGCTCGCCGCGTCGGTCCACAGCGGCAGCATTCCGGGTTTTCAGCGCCTGCGACATGTCCGGTGTCGTCGGCCCACCGACGGCTCCTGTCTTGCAACCGCCCGCGCCCACCGTCAGCTTCGCCGAGGCCCTGCGCTTCTGGCTCGAGCTCGGCGTCATCAGCTTCGGCGGCCCGGCCGGGCAGATCGCGATCATGCACACCGAGCTGGTCGAGCGCCGCCGCTGGATCAGCGAACAGCGCTTCCTGCACGCGCTGAACTGCTGCATGCTGCTGCCCGGGCCGCAGGCGCAGCAGCTCGCGACCTACCTCGGCGGGCTGATGCACCGCACCTGGGGCGGCATCGTCGCCGGCGCGCTGGTCGTGCACGCGGCGCACCGCATCGGCTCGCGGGCGCCGAAGAACCGCTGGCTGTGGGCGATCGCCGCGGCGGCGTTCGTCGCGATCTTCGCGCTCGACCTGCCGTTCCCGGCGATCGTGCTCGGCGCGGCCCTGATCGGCCACCTCGCCGCGGGCTTGGCGCCGCGCGTCTTCGCCCTCGGCGGCGGTCATGGTGGCGCGCAGCCGGCCAGCCACGCGCCGGCACTGATCGACCGCGGCCGTCGCCGGCGTGATCCTGAATCTCGTGCTGTTCTTCGCGGTTCACGTGCTCTGGCCGCAGGGCCTGCACGGGCGGTTCGACGCGGTGTCGGCGTCGATCGCGCTGTTCCGCCTCGAGGTGGGCGTCGTTCCGCTGCTGCTCCGGTGTGCGGTGCTCGGGCTCGCGCTGAGCACCGCGCTCGCGCGCTGACGCGGCCGGAGCGAGGCGGCTGCGCCGGACGACCCGAACCCATACCGATGACGATGTCTGCCCAGTGACGGGACGCCCGCCGAACACCGAAGCCGACAGTGGCGCTGCCGGCCGCTGGGCCGTTGCCCTCGCCGGCGCCGTGTCGCTCGCGGTCGCGATGGGCATCGGCCGCTTCGCGTTCACGCCGCTGCTGCCGATGATGCTGCACGACGGCGTGATCGATCTGCATGCCGCGAGCTGGCTCGCCAGCGCCAACTACCTCGGCTACCTCGCCGGGGCGCTGCTGTGCACCTTCCAGCCGTGGATCTGGGCGCGCGCGAAACAACTGCCGCCGGTGAATGGGCCGTGGCTGGTGCGCGCCGGGCTGGCCGCCACCGGCCTGCTGACGGTGGGCATGGCACTGCCGCTGCCGGCGAGCTGGCCGCTGCTGCGTTTCGCGGCCGGCGTGACGAGCGCGCTGGTGTTCGTCCACACCTCAGGCTGGTGCATCGCGCAGCTCGCGCGCCGCGGTGCCGGCGCGCTCGGCGGCGTGATGTTCGCCGGACCGGGCGCCGGCATCGTCGTCAGCGGCGTGTTCGCGAGCGCCATGGTGCAGTGGGGCTGGCGCGCCGCGACCGGCTGGGCGATCTTCGGCGTGCTCGCCTTCGGCCTGACGGCGCTGGTGTGGCGCCACTTCGGGGCCGGCGCGGGGCCTCGACCCCACCCCGCAACGGGCAGCCCGCAGACCGCCAGCGGTGCAGCGCACGGCCGCGCCGAGATCGGCGTCCTGGCCGTCGCTTACGGGCTGGCCGGATTCGGCTACATCGTCACCGCGACCTTTCTGCCGGTGATCGCGCGCACCGCCTTGCCCGGGTCCGCGTGGCTCGACATGTTCTGGCCGATCTTCGGTCTCGGCGTCACGATCGGCGCGCTGATCGCCACCCGGCTGCGCAGCGGCGGCGATCAGCGCCTGTTGCTGGCCGGCAGCTACCTGGTGCAGGCCGCGGGAATCGACATCAGCGTCTGGAGCCCGAGCCTCGCCGGATTTGCGATCGGCAGCCTGATGCTGGGGGTTCCGTTCACCGCGATCACCTTCTTCGCGATGCAGGAGGTGCACCGGCTGCGCCCCCTGCTCGCGGCCAGTTTCACAGGCCTGCTGACCGCGATGTACGGCCTCGGCCAGATTGTCGGGCCGCCGCTGGCCGCGTGGCTGCTGCAGCGCAGCCGCAGCACCGCGGCGGGCTTCGCCCTGGCGCTGGAGATCGCGGCGGGCGCGCTGCTGCTCGGCGCGGGCCTGTACCTGTGGATGATGCGCGCGTACCCCATGCGCCTGCGGCGGCGCCCGGTCGGCGTCGACCAAGCCTAACCGCCGGCACGCCGGACCGTCCAGCCCGCCTGTTGCAGCCGCTCGATCACGCGCTCGACGTGGTCGCCCTGGATCTCGATCACCCCGTCTTTCACCGTGCCGCCCGAGCCGCATGCGGCTTTCAGCTGCTTGCCGAGCTGCGTCAGCGCCGCGGCGTCGAGCGCGAGGCCCTTCACCAGCGTCACGCCCTTGCCGGCGCGGCCTTTGGTTTCGCGCGAGACGCGCACGATGCCGTCGCCGGTCGGCACGGTCTTGCGCTGGCAGACGCATGCGGCGATCGGTTGCCGGCAGGCCGGGCACGTGCGCCCGCTGTCGGTCGAATAGACCAGCCCGCCCCGGCCGAAGCTGTTCACCGGGGAATAGCCCGCTGGCTCAGCCCGGCCGGCTCCGCGGTCTGCGCGTCGTTGCGCTTCTCGGCGAGCGCGACGATGTGGGTCAGGCGTTTGATGTCCATGCGTTTCGGGGGTGCCCTGCAGAGAGGAGGCATCGAACTTACTCCAACAATCCATGGGGCGCCATCGGCAGTCTTGTCCAACGAGGTGTGAGCCTGGAGCCGGGCGCGAGATTCCAGCGAGGAA
>JAZKAV010000025.1:0-133554 GCA_040388965.1 Pseudomonadota bacterium
AATTCGGCGGTCACGATGCCGAAACGGTCGGTCACGCTCTTCCGAAATACGCACCACGATCCAGCAATCGATGCCGTTCCGTATTCAGGACATCAATCCGTCCGCGCACGCGGTTGAGGACCGCATCCCGAGAACGGTAGCCCAGATTGAGGCGGCGGCGCTGCCTGACTTCCACTGCGTGGGCCAGGATCTCGGCGACCAGATCGGGGAGATCGTCAGGGTTGTCCTCCAGGCCAACATTGCCGATGCCGCGAGTGCGGAACAATTCCGACGCATACAGCATCAGCAGCCACAGATTGCGCACCGGAATACGTCCGATGTAGCCATCTGCGTCGACCGACGCGCTCTCGACTTGCTCCGCGACCACACCCATCACCAGCCCTGAAGCAGCCGTGCACACGCCTTCTGCGCTTCGTCAGCGGCGTCAAACCAATACTCATCGAGCAGTGGCCCGATCTCAGTCTCGACCACCTGCTGGAACCACTTTTTCGTGTCCCCGGCCTCCAGCCGATGTGCGGGCGTCACGTAGCTATGGCCGATTCGGAACTGCTTTCCCAGCCGCGCGTCAGCCGCGATCTGGTCATTCAGCTCAGCTATCCGGTGCTCGATATCCGCGGCCAGAGTCGGATCGACAGCACACTCCTTGACCGCCCAATCCCGCCACGCGGTGCCAAGCCTTGGCTCCAGGCCCACGAAGGCGAAACGCCGACGCAGCGCGAGATCGACCAGGGCCAGCGACCTGTCGGCAATGTTCATCGTGCCGACCACGTAAAGGTTCTCCGGTATGTGAACCGGGCGGCGCTTTCCATCCGCATCCGGGTAGCACAGTTCCAGTGCCTCGTTTGGCGTGCGCTTTCCTGCCTCTAGCAGCGTCAGGAGTTCGCCGAAGATCTGCTCCGGGTTGCCACGGTTGATTTCCTCGATCACCACGACAAACTTCGACGACGGGTCCTTCGACGCGGCCTTGATCGCTTCCATGAAGACGCCGTCGGCCAGCGACAACTTGCCTTCGCCGGTCGGGCGCCATCCCCTAACGAAGTCCTCGTAGGACAGGTTTGGGTGAAACTGCACCGCGCGGACCTTGCTTTCGTCCTTCTGCCCCATCAGCGCAAACGCCAGGCGCTTCGCAAGCCACGTCTTGCCGGTGCCTGGTGGCCCCTGAAGAATCAGGTTCTTCTTGGTGCGAAGGCGGTCCAGGAGCCGATCGATCTCGTTGCGTTCAAGGAAGCATCCGTCCTTGAGGATGTCGTCGACCGAGTACGGCACGATCGGCACGGCAACATGAACGCCCACTGGTGCAGTCGTCTCAGTAGCATCGTCACCATCATCGGCGTCACCCGCGTCGTCTTCGCCGACCGGAGACTTCTCATCGGTGGGATCCTTGTACAGCCATGCTTCCAGCGAAAGCTCAGGGTAGGAATGGACCGGGTAAGAGGTTTCCTGGAAACGCGGCTCCAGTACATCCATCACGGCAAGGTAGTCTGCCGAATTGCAGCGTCTCTTCGGACCGTGAAGGCCAATCGGCACGCCGAGCTTCTTGCTGACGTAGACCTGAGAGTTGTGATCAAGGCTCAGGAACGCCCAAGGCCTGATCCAGTAAAGGCCGAAAGTCAGGTTCCATGCAACGCCTCGGCGCCCGTTCGCGCTGTCAAAAGCCTTGGCGAACTCCTCGCGGGCAAGGTCATCATCGGTATCTGCATACGCGATGCCCGCTGCGAAGACGCCCCAAAGCGCGTCGATGTGGTCGGTCGCGCGATTGACTTCGAATGGAAAGTACCAGGACTTCAAGTTGTTGAGCAGCGGGATGCCTTCGAACGTCTCTGGAACCGGTTCGTCGACGCCCAGGAACTTGGCCAACTCGGTCGCGATGATCTTGCGGTTGGAATCCTTGATGCCCCGATTGAACAGACCCATCGTCGTGAACGGGCAGATGTCCTTCACGAAGCCCGTGGTGCCATCCGCATACTTGTCTTCCGCCAGGTGACCGAGTCCGTCGACCCGCACAGAGATCTCCCTGATGCCCTCCACGAGCGCGGCCCTGTTGGTGCGATAGGTGAGCAGCTTGTCGGCGATTGCTTCATAGAACTTTGTCCAGCCGAAGCGATGTTTGTCGGGCGCCACTGTCCCGAATCGCTCCCGCCAGTAGGGCGCGTTTCGGAAACGGTCGACGTCCTGCGGCTTGTTGTCGAAGGCGAAGGCGATCAAGCAATCGGTCATCCACTCGCCAGGCAGAACGCGCCAGACCGTTCCCCGGTGGGTATAGAAATACCACTCACGTACCGGTTCGATCTTTGTCCAGTCAACCTTGACTCGTTGGCCATCATTCAGGTTCTCAATGATCGTGCCGATCGCCTTGATCGCCATCACCGATACCGCTTGTCCACGGCTGTCAAAGGGCAGCCCATGCTTGCGCGTGTAGGACGACTTGATGGCGATCCGATCTCCTGGCCGCATCGATCGGACCACGTCAAGGTGCTTGTCCTCGTAGCCGTTCTCCCATATTCCCTCGGACAAAAAGCGTGGCAACTGATCGTCTGTTCCGCCATAGCTTGCGCCGACGAACCAGCTCGCCCGCGATGCACTGTCGTTCGTCTGAGTGTTCATTTCCCGCCCCTCTAGTAGTACTGCCGGATGTAGCTGTAGGCTTTCTCGAACAGCTCCTCATCCGCGTGCAGCTTGTATTTGAAGAGGGCCTTGCGCAGGGCCTTCTTGACTTCGCGCTCGCCGGCCTGCGTGCCTTGCCAGCCTGGGAAGCGGACCAGGCGCACGATCTCGTCAATGTCCGCGACCACGCGTTCGACCATGATGGGCGTCTCGGCCGTCTTGACCTCGTTGAACAACTCGGTGAGCGCCGCCTTGCCGCGATCCTCGTCTCTCCGGGCGGTAACTCCTTCTCGGCTTGCAGCGTCTCTTTGGCGTGTCGGCGCCGACTGAATTTTGACCCACCCTGCCGACCGAATATTGACCCGGGGCTGGACGCCGGCGGTTTGATCGCCGACTGTGGACAAGTGTAGATCCAGGGCTGGTTCGATTTCGGCTTTCGGGCTGCTGAAGTGCGCGGGGGGCAAGCTGCGCAGGGCGTAGCCCGTAGCAGCTTGCCCCCCGCGCGGGCGGGCCTTGTGCAGGCCCTACGCTGGCTTGGCGGCCGGCGCCGGCTTGCGGCTGGCCTCACGCTCCTTCACGCGCTTCTTGGCCGCGGCGGTGCTGCGGCTGAAGCGGATCGACTCGTTGCCCGTCTCCAGGATGTGGCAGTGGTGTGTGAGCCGGTCGAGCAGTGCGGTGGTCATCTTCGCGTCGCCGAAGACCTGGCTCCATTCGGCGAAGTCCAGGTTCGTCGTGATGATCACGCTGGTGTGCTCGTACAGCTTGCTCAGCAGATGGAACAGCAACGCGCCGCCGGCCTGGCTGAAGGGCAGATACCCCAACTCGTCGAGGATGACAGCGTCCATGCGCAGCAGGCTCGCTGCGATGCGTCCGGCCCTGCCCTGGGCCTTTTCCTGCTCCAGCGCGTTGACCAGGTCGACCGTGGAGTAGAAGCGCACCCGCATGCCGTGACGGGTGATGCCCGACATCGCAATGGCGGTGGCCAGATGGCTCTTGCCAGTGCCGGGTCCGCCCACCAGCACGACGTTGTGCGCCTGGCTCGTGAACGACATGTCGGCCAGCTGCATCACCAGCTTGCGGTCCACCGGCGAGATCTCGAAGTCGAAGCCCGCGAGGTCGCGGTGCACCGGGAGCTTCGCCGCGCTGAGCTGATGGCGCACCGAGCGCATCGCCCGGTCGGTGGCCTCGGCCTGCAGCAGGTGCTCGATGAGCCAGCGCGAGGTCTGCACACCGACGTCGGTGCGCTGTTCGAGCAGCTCGGCCCAGGCATCGGCCATGCCGTGCAGGCGCAGTGCCTTGAGTTCGACGACGAGATCACGCATGGTCGACCTCCCCGGCCCCGGGCTGGGCGGCCGCGCTCTGGCGCAGCCGGTCGTAGCGCGCGGTGTCGGCCCGCGGCGGCGTCTTGGCCTGCAGCGTCGTGGCGGCACATGCGGGTGGTGGTGCCTCGTTCAGCCGGGCCAGGACGTTGACCACATGCTCCACGCTCACGCGCCCGGACGGTGGTGCACCCTCCAGCGCCAGCGATACCGCCACCAGCACGGCGTCCAGCCCCGGGTCAATATTCGGTCGGCAGGGTGGGTCAAAATTCAGTCGGCGCCGACATGTGTTGCGCGACAGGCTCGTCGCCCGCGCAATCTCGCGCACCGACTTCTTCTGGCGGTGGTGCATCCGCCGGACCTTGCCAATCATGGCCATGGTGATCACTCCTGGTTCCCCGCTGTTGCTGAAAAACGCAGCAGGGTAGGTTGAAAACCCGGGTCAAATTTGGATCGGCGAAACCCTCACAGGTGGGTCAATTTTCGGTCGGCGGCAACACCCACCACCACTCACCAAAAGGCCAACCGTTCTCGGTTGGCCTTTTCTTCGCCTGACTGCGCACTGCCCAGGGAGAGGCCTGGCGACGGGGCGTGCCATTTGCCGTCGGCACGTCACCGGGTGGAGTCTGCGGCGCCAGACCACGCGATTCGCTCAGGCGGTCGCGAGCCGCCCCGGTGCGGGCGGCCGGCCGAAGGCCACCGCGATCTGCACCAGGCCCGCGGCCAGCCCCATGCCCACGCCCAGGCGCCAAGCCAGTTCGTAGCTGCCCAGCCAGTCGTACAGCACACCGCCGCCGAACGCGCCGACGAAGCTCCCCATCTGGTGGCTGAAGAATGCCAGGCCCTGGATCATCGCCTGCCAGCGCAGGCCGAACATCTCGGCCACCGAGCCAGCCACCAGCGGTGCCACGCCCAGCCACAAGAAACCCATCAACGCGGCGAACACCAGTGTGCTGGTGGGCGTCGGCGGTGCGACGAAGTAGCCCGCCAGCACGACCGAGCGCAGCGTGTAGATCAGTCCCAGCAGCACCAGCTTGTTGGAGCGTCCGCCGGCCCAGCCGAAGAACAGGCTGCCCAGCACGTTGAAGGCGCCGATCACGCCCAATGCCTTGGCGCTGAGCATCGGGTCGAGCCCGCAGATGGCCAGGTACGACGGCAGGTGCGTGGTGATGAACACCAGCTGCAGCCCGCAGACGAAATAGGCCCCCGCCATCACCACGAAGGGCAGTGTGGTGATGGCCTGGCGCAATGCCTGGCGTGCGCTGGAACTGTCGGCCACGCCGGTGCCCGTTGCGGGCAGCGGGATCGCGTCGGCCCGGCCCGCCACCCACGCCGCCGGGAGCATGCACAGCGCCAGCGCGGCAAAGCCCAGCACACCGAAGCGCCACCCCAGTCCGTCGGACAGCAGTTGCCCCAGCGGCGCGGCCACCATCGCGCCCAGGCTGCCGGCGGCCGACACCACGCCCAGCACCGTGCTGCGTGCCGACGGGCTGACCGATCGCGTGGCCACGCTCAGCGCCAGCGACGAGCCGGTGCAGGCCAGCGCCGCGCCGATCATCACCCCCGCGCTCAGCGTGACACCCATCATCCCCTGCGCGCCCGCCAGCAGCACCAGCGCGGCCACGTACAGCGCCGCTCCGGCGAGCATCATCGGTCGGAAGCCCAGCCGCGCCGCCCAGGCGCCCGCGAGTGGCTGCAGCAGACCCCAGCTGAGGTTCTGCACCGCGATGGCCAGGGTGAAATCGCTCACCGAGATGCCGATGCCGCGGGTGATCAGAGGCATGAACAGGCCGAGGCTCTGGCGCAGACCCATGCTCACGGAGAGCACCAGCGCGGCACCGGCCAGGATGGCCCAGGCCGGCCGAAGGCTGCGCAAGTTGTCGAAGCGGCCCGCGCCGCCGGCAACACTCATGCTGCGCACCGATGCGGTGTGCCGAGCAACACCTTTGCTCCCACGCTGTGCGGGCTGCGGCAGATGCACGGGAGGTTGCGGGTCGGGTGGGAACGGCGCATGTCGGTGGCAGCGGTGCTGATGAAGATCGGCGCGTTGGCGCCAACGGTGTCGTGGCGGCACTGCAGCAAACACTGGATCACTGGCCGCTGCGCGTCGGCCACCAAGCGCTGCGCTTGGAAGCTCCGGCGGCTTGCATGATGATAGCGGCAGCCGGCTTGCCGCGGGCGGACGCGGGGCAGACCGGGCTGCGCGACGGCGCTCGGCAGACTGACCGACAAGGCGTGCTCGTCGGTCGCTCAGAACTGCACCTCGCGCGCCGGTTCTTCCGCAAGTGCGGGGACCAGGAAGTGGTGGTGGCTGAGATAAGATGCCTCGATCATCCGCGCGCTTCCGTGATCGCCCGCGATCAGGCTGAATCGGTGCTGTGCCCGCTGCAGGGCGCATTCGAAGATGGAATCCGTGCGCGCTCGTCTTCACAACGTCCAGCCAGGCCATACACCGATGCGCATCGCCGACATCCAGGTCATCACGATGGGCGCGCTGCCGGCGCTCGAACAACACGGCCGCAAGCCGCGGTCGTCGTCTGCCCGGGGGCCGGGCGCAGGGTTTGCGATGTGCTTTGTCGAGGCGGTGGCATGACTGCTGCTGTGGGAGGAATCGGCACCGTGGAGAGCCCTGCCGGTTTCGATCGGCGTGTCGTGGTCGTGACCGGCGCCGCGAGCGGCATCGGCAAGAGTTGCGCCGAGCTGTTGGCGCGACGCGGTGCGCGCGTGGTCGTGGCCGACCGCAATGCCGATGAAGCGTCGCGGGTCGCCGCGGCGATCGGCGGCAGCGTCTGCCACGTCGACATCTCGGACGCGCAGGCCATCGAGGCCGCAGCCGTTCGGATCGAGGCCGATATCGGCCCGGTCGAGATGCTGGTGGCGAACGCCGGTGTCATTCAGACCCGCCCGTTGCCGCCCGAAGAGCTGACGCTGCAGGAGTGGGACCGCATCTTCGCCATCGACCTGCGCGGCACCTACCAGTGCTGCGTGAGCTTCGGCACCCGGATGGCCAAGCGCGGATCCGGTTCCATCGTCAACATTGCGTCGGTCGCCGGCATGCGCTCGACCCCGCTGCACGCCTATGGCGCAGCCAAGGCGGCCGTGCTGCAGATGACGGCGAATCTGGCGGTCGAGTGGGGCCGCTCCGGGGTGCGCGTCAACTCGGTGTCCCCGGGATACGTGCTGACGCCTGCGATCGCGGACGCCATCGCGCGCAGACTGCGTGACCCGGCGGTGCTGAACGAGATGTCGGCGCTCGGACGCATGGTGCAGCCGGAACAGATCGCCGCGG
This sequence comes from Pseudomonadota bacterium, assembly GCA_040388965.1. GTDB lineage: Bacteria > Pseudomonadota > Gammaproteobacteria > Burkholderiales > Burkholderiaceae_C > LMDS01. Next base: position 7,213 of record JAZKAV010000025.1, read on the forward strand.
CGGTGGCGTTCCTGCTCTCGCACGAAGCGTCGGCGATCACGGGCATCAACCTTCCGGTGGACAACGGTTGGCTCGCCACGGGATCGTGGCAGACCTATGGCGGGGCCCCCCCGCCCAGATGAGCCGCGGATTCGCGCGCCAATGCGCATCGAAACCATCCGTCAACGCCTGCGCGAGCACGGCGCCAAACCCGAGCATGAGCGACGCGTGCTGCGACTGTGGGCGATGGCGTTGCCGCAGTCCAGTGGCCGGCGCCGCCCCGAGGACTTCCTGCCGCAGACCGTGCGCGCCATCCTGCCGGCGCTGGTCGACGAGCTGGCCGCGCTGGCGCGGCTGCGTTCCGAGCACCCCGCGGCAGACGGTTCGTCGCGCCTGCTCGTCGAACTCGCCGATGGCCAGGCGGTCGAGAGCGTGCTGCTGCCGCGCGGTGGCCTGTGCGTGTCGACGCAGCTCGGCTGTGCGGTCGGCTGCGTCTTCTGCATGACCGGGCGCGAGGGCCTGCTGCGCCAGCTCGGCAGCGCCGAGATCGTCGCGCAGGTGGCGCTCGCACGCACGCGGCGCGCGGTGCGCAAGGTCGTGTTCATGGGCATGGGCGAGCCGGCGCACAACCTCGACAACGTGATCGAGGCGACCGAACTGCTCGGCACGGCTGGCGGCATCGGCCACAAGAACCTGGTGTTCTCGACGGTCGGCGATCGGCGCGTGTTCGAGCGGCTGCCGCGCATGCTGGTCAGGCCGGCGCTCGCGCTGTCCCTGCACTCGACCCGGGCCGAGCTGCGCGCACGCCTGCTGCCCCGCGCACCGCGGATCGCACCGGCCGAACTGGTCGAGCTCGGCGAGCGCTATGCACGCTCCACCGGCTACCCGATCCAGTACCAGTGGACGTTGCTGGCCGGCATCAACGACGGTGACGAGGAGATCGACGGCATTGTCGAGCTGCTGCGCGGCAAGTACGCGCTGTTGAACATGATCCCGTACAACACGGTCGAGGGGCTGGGCTTCCGGCGCCCGTCGCGCGAGCGCTCCGAGATGATCGCGCGCGCGTTGCTGCGGCGTGGCGTGCTGACCAAGCTGCGCTGGTCGGCCGGACAGGACGTCGACGGCGGCTGCGGGCAACTGCGTGCGCGCGAGCTCGAGCCACCGGTGCGGGTCGTCACGCTGCACCGGGGCATCACTCCTGCCATGCGGAGCCCGGCAGGTCGAGCGCCGGGCCGCTCCCGGGGCCACGAAGAGGCCCGATTCGCGGACCTCGGCGGCCCGTGTGTTCTTGGGGCGTCGTCGGATGGACTCGGCTGACGAGGGATTGTCATGAGCGACGCGCCGTCCACGCCGACCAAGGAGCAGATCGCTGCGCTCGAGCCGTTCGAGCGCCTGCCGCTGAGCCGGATCGATCTGGTCGCGACCGGCGCCCAGGCCGAGCGCGCGATCGCGGAACTGGCCGACGCTGCCGTGCTGGGCTTCGACACCGAGTCGAAGCCGACCTTCGCGAAGGGCGAGGTGTCCGACGGCCCGCACACCGTGCAGCTCGCCACGCTCGACAAGGCCTGGGTGTTCCAGTTGCACGACGCGATGTGCCGCGCCGTGCTGTCGGAACTGCTCGCGTCGCATGCGGCCCGCAAGGTCGGCTTCGGTCTCGGTGACGACCTGCGGCGCATCCGCGGCAAGCTTGGTGTCGAGGCCCTCGGCGTCGTCGACCTGAACCATCTGTTTCGCGCGCGCGGCTACCGCAAGGACATCGGCGTGAAGACGGCGGTGGCGATCCTGTTCGAGCGGCGCCTCCTCAAGTCGGGCAAGGCCAGCACCTCGAACTGGGCCGCGCGCCAGCTCAGCGAGAGCCAGCTGCTCTATGCCGCCAACGATGCCTGGGCGGCGGTGCGGGTGTTCGACGCGATGGGGTCGGCGTCTCCTGTACGCTCGGCGCCTTGAACGCACAGGAGACGACGATGAAAGATTTCCCCGCCCGCGAGAAGCTCGACCTGACCGAGAAGGTCGCGCGCTATCTGGTGCTGGCTGGCACGCTCGACAAGAATTCCGCGCCCGACGACTACGACATGGCCAACGAGCTGAGCCTGGAGCTGGCGATGGTGCTGCCTGGCGGCCTCTACCGTGCGATGGTCGAGGCGGCTGCGCACCCTGACGGCAAGGTCAACCCTGCGGTGGTCGCGGTGATGATGCGCAAGGAGTTGCTGGCTTCCGGCGACACCGAACTGCACCCCGAGCAGGTCGTCTTCCACACCCCCGGCGTCGCGACCAAGCCGCGCAGCAAGGCGCACTGACGCGCGCCGTCGGCGGTACCGCTATTCGGTCAGCAGATCCGGCCGACCGATCGGCCGACCGACCTGCGGATCGACCGGGGCGATCCAGCTCATGCCGCTCGCCGCACTCCAGCGCTGCAGGTCGCCGTCGGCGAGGGCGCGGGCGATCACCCGGTTCGCGGCCTCCAGCACCTGTGCGGCTCCGGCCGTGATCGACACGATAGGTGGCATGAACCGGCTCAGGAACATAGGGGCATCCCTGATGGCGGTGCCGGGTCGGGGTTTGTCGGCCGCGGGGGCGTGGGGTGCCGTCTGGCGGCGTGTGCCGCGGAAGAGTCCCTGGGGAACCCTGTTTCAGGATGGAACACCCGCACCGGCCTGCGGCGCCGCGTGGCGGGCGATCAGCCTGCGGAGCCGAGCACCGCGGCCGGCCCGTCGAGCCAGCGCCATTGGCCCGGCGCCAGATCCGCGGGCAGCGCGAGCACGCCGCAGGCGCTGCGGTGCAGTGCCGCGACGGTGTTGCCGGCGGCCGCGACCATGCGCTTGACCTGGTGGTACTTGCCTTCGAGCAGCGTCATGCGCAGCGCATGGTCACCGCTGCGCTCGCAGGCCGCGGCGCGCACCGGCAGCGGGTCGTCGTGCAGCACGACGCCGCGCCGCAGTGCGTCGACCTGGGCTTCGGTGACCGGATCGACGGTCTCGATCTCGTAGACCTTGGGCACGTGCTTCTTCGGCGACGTGAGGCGGTGGATCAGCGCGCCGTCGTCCGTCATCAGCAGCAGGCCGGTCGTGTCTTCGTCGAGCCGTCCGACCGGCTGCAGCCCGCGCACGCGCAGCGGCAGCGGCAGCAGGCTCATCACGCTCGGGTGGTGTTTGGGCTTCTGCGAGCACTCGTAGCCGGCCGGCTTGTGCAGCAGCACCAGCGCCTTGGCGTGATACGGCCAGGCTTCGCCGCGCACGCCGAAGACCAGGCCTTCGGGGTCCACGTCGCGAAACGGGTCGACGCAGACGGTGCCGTCCAGCGTGACATGACCGCCCAGGATCAGCCCCTCGCACTCGCGGCGCGCGCCGAAACCCTGCGAGAACAGCACCTGCGACAGCTTCATCCGAGCATTGTCGCTTTCACGCGAAGCCCGGCTGGTCGAAGTGGGCCACGCGCGCCGCGGGCCTGCAAGGCATGGCTTCAACCCGCCTGCCGTCGGTTTCGCCCGTCGCGTTCGGCGCAAAGGGCGAGCGGACGAGAGCAGCGCTCCTGTCGCCTTGCCGGTCGGCGCGCGGTGCCTACTTCGCCATCGCCTTGTCGGTCACCGCATGCGTCCAGGCGGCCGTGCCCGGGTCCTTCTTGATGACGGGGTCGCTGCCGCCGGCGAGCAGCACCTTCACCGTGCGCTGGTAGGCGGCCGGGTCGAGCACGCCCATCTTCGGCGTGCCGGCGGTGGTGATCAGCTTCGCGACGTTCTCGAGCTGGCGCTTCTGCACCGCGGCGGTCGAGCCGCCCGAGGTGTCGGCAGCGAGCACGATCTTCACCGCCTCGTCCTGGTTCTTCAGCGCGTACTCCCAGCCGCGGATGCTGGCCTTGACGAACTTCGCGAGCTTCGCGACATAGGCCGCGTCCTTCAGGTCCGGCTCGCGCGCGTACAGGCCGTCCTCGAGCGTGGCCACGCCCTGGTCCTCGTAAGGGAAGGTCACCAGATCGGCCGGCTTCACGCCCGCGTCGATCACCTGCCAGTATTCGTTGTAGATCATGGTCGAGATGCAGGCCGCCTGGTTCTGCAGCAGCGGGTCGACGTTGAAGCCCTGCTTGAGCACCTTGACGTCGGGGTTCGCGCCGCTGGTCTTCAGGCCGAGCGTGCCCATCCAGCTCAGGAACGGGTACTCGTTGCCGCCGAACCAGACGCCCAGCGTCTTGCCCTTGAAGTCCTTCGGCGTGCTCACGCCGCTGGCCTTCTTGCAGGTCAGCATCATCCCCGAGCGGTTGAAGATCTGCGCGACGTTGACCATCGGCACGCCGGCCTCGCGCGCGGCGAGCGCGCTGGGCATCCAGTCCACCGTCACGTCGGCGCCCTTGGCGGCGAGCACCTGCGCCGGGGCGATGTCGGGGCCGCCCGGCTTGATCGTCACGTCCAGGCCCGCGTCCTTGTAGAAGCCCTTCGCGGCGGCCACGTAGTAGCCGGCGAACTGGGCCTGCGGCAGCCACTTGAGTTGCACCGTGACCTTGTCGGCCGCGCCGGCGGCGCCAGCCATCACGGCCAGCATCAGCGGGGCCAGTTTCAGAGAGGGCACGCCAGTCGTTTTGCGCATCGAAGAACTCCGAGGGGTTGTGCCTTGCGGCGTTGGGGAAAGCGGATTTGAACTCAAACGTGAACACGAATCGAGGGGTGCCAGAAGGTCGCGCGCCGTTCGATCCAGCCGAGCACGCCGTACAGCAGCGAGCCGGCCAGCGCGGCGACCAGGATCGCGGCCCAGACCAGCCCCATGTTCAGGCGCGCGGCCTCGGTCGAGATGCGGAACCCCAGCCCCGAGACCGGCGAGCCGAAGAACTCGGCGACGATCGCGCCGATCATCGCCAGCGTCGAGTTGACCTTCAGCGCGTTGAAGACGAAGGGCAGCGCCACCGGGATGCGCAAGGACCAAAGGGTCCGCCAGGTGCCGGCGCCGTAGGAGCGCATCAGGTCGCGCTCCATGTGGCCTGCCTCGGCCAGGCCCGCGAGCGTGTTCACCAGCATCGGGAAGAAGGTCATGATCACGACGACCGCGGCCTTCGAGTGCCAGTCGAAGCCGAACCACATCACCATGATCGGTGCGATGCCGACCAGCGGCACCGTGCTCGCCAGCGCCGCCAGCGGCAGCAGCCCGCGCTGCAGGAACGGGCTGCGGTCGATCGCCACGCCGACCGCGAAGCCCAGTGCGCTGCCCGCCACCAGCCCGATCAGCACCGCGTGCAGCACGGTCTGCACGAAGTCGGACGCCAGCGTGCCGAAGCCGGCGAGCAGTTCGTGCCAGACCAGGCTGGGTGCGGGCAGCAGCACCTGCGGCACCTCGAATGCGCGCGTCAGCAGCTGCCAGAAGACGAGCACCCAGGCGCCGAACCACAGTGGCGTGCCGTACTGCGCGCCCCACGTTCCCCAGCGGTTCACCACGCGCCCCGCATCGAGCGCGGCGAGGCGGCGCACGCTGGCGATCGCGAGCAGCGCCAGCGCGATCAGGTAGAGCCAGAAGCCGCTGCGCCAGGTGCTGGCATCGAGTGCCGCCTGCACGTCGGTGCCGAGCATGATCAACGGCGCGAGCGCGGCGAGCAGGCTCAGCAGCGCAAAGGCCAGTACGGTGCCGGGCTGCTGCGGCGGGCGCAGCACCGCCAGCAGCGCGCTGAACAGACCGCAGCAGGCGAATACCAGCGGCGCGGCCAGGCTGGGCCAGCGCAGCGGTTCGCCGGCCGTCGTCAGCCCCAGCGGCAGCACGAACGACAGCGCGGCGAACAGCGTGGCCAGGCCCGCCAGCCACGAACTTCGGAACCGCGCGATCACCGCCGGCCTCCGGGCGTGAGCCGCCGCTCGGCGAGCGCGACGGCGCCGGTGAGCACCAGGCCGAGCAGCGCCGACATCACCAGCGCCGACCAGATCTGCACCGTGTTGCCGTAGTACGAGCCGGTCAGCAGCCGCGCCCCGAGGCCGGCCTGCGCGCCGGTCGGCAGCTCGCCGACGATCGCGCCGACCAGGCCGGCCGCGATGCCCACCCGCAGCGACGGGAACAGGAAGGGCAGCGAGGCCGGCACGCGCAGCTTCCAGAAGGTGTCGCGCTTCGACGCCGCGTAGGTGTGCAACAGCTCCATCTCGATCACGCCCGGCGAGCGCAGCCCTTTCACCAGCGCCACGGCCACCGGGAAGAAGCACAGGTACATCGAGATGATCGCCTTCGGGAACACGCCGGTCATCCCCATGCTGCCGAGGATGACGATGACGATGGGTGCGATCGCCAGCACCGGCACGGTCTGCGACGCGATGATCCACGGGAACAGGCTGCGGTCCAGCGTGCGCGAGTGCACGATCGCCACCGCCAGCAGCGCGCCGAGCAGCGTGCCCATCGCGAAGCCGAGCAGCGTGGCCGCGCTGGTGACGCCCGCGTGGTACAGCAGGTTGCGCGGCGAATCGATCGGCCAGCCGAAGACCGAGTCGAACAGGTCGCGCGCGATCTGGTGCGGTGCCGGCAGCACGGGCCGATCCATCGAGAGCGTGAGGCGGATCAGCTCCGGCGCGCCCCAGCCGGGCTGCGACGAGAGCGTGCGCTCGATCACCTGCGCCGCGTTCAGCCCCACCGCCAGCGCGTACCAGAGCGCGAGCACGATGCCGAGCACGACCGATACCGGGGCGACGCGAGACCGCAGCGCACCGAGGCCGCCGCCGTCCGGCGGCTGCTCAGTGGCCACCATGCCCGTCCTGCAGCGACAGGCGCACGCGGTGCGCGATCTCGGCGAACGCGGGCGTGTCGCGGATGTCGAGCGTGCGGTCGGCCGGCAGACCGGACTCGATCACGTCGACGATGCGCCCGGGCCGCGGCGACATCACGACGATGCGCGACGACAGGAACACCGCCTCGGGGATCGAGTGGGTGACGAACACGACCGTGCGCTTCTCGCGCTCCCACAAGCGCAGCAACTGCTCGTTCAGGCGGTCGCGCGTGATCTCGTCGAGCGCGCCGAAGGGCTCGTCCATCATCAGCAGCCGGGGCTCGAAGGCGAGCGCGCGCGCGATCGAGACGCGCTGCTGCATCCCGCCCGAGAGCTGCCACGGGTACTTGCCCTCGAAGCCCTGCAGGCCGACGCGCTCCAGGTGTTCGCGCGCCACGGCGCGTGCCTTCGCCCTGGCCAGACCGTGGATCTCGAGCGGCAGGCAGACGTTGGCCAGCACGCTGCGCCACGGGAACAGCGCCGGTGCCTGGAACACATAGCCGTAGGCGCGCGCCAGCCGCGCCTCGCGCGTGCTCAGGCCGTTGACGCGCACGACGCCGGCGCTGATCTGCTCGAGATCGGCGATCACCCGCAGCAGCGTGGTCTTGCCGCAGCCCGACGGGCCGATCAGCGAGACGAACTCGCCGTCCTGAATGGCCAGGCTGACGTTGTCGAGCGCGGTGACGGTGTGGTCCCGGGCCGGGTAGACGACCGAGACGCCCTGGACGTCGACGGTGGGGATCAGCGGGATGGACAAAGGCGGGCGGGGTTGCTGGCAGCGGTGGATGATCAGGCCACGCGCGCCGGGTTGTTCGGGTGCGTGGTCCAGTTGGCGTATTCGCCGCTGACCCATTGTCCGGTACGCGGGTCGGCCTCGCCGGGCTGCAGCGCGTGCATCGTGATGCACCCGGGCACCGGGCAGACCGAGACGCACAGGTTGCAGCCGACGCACTCGGCATCCACCACCTCGAAATGGCGCTGGCCGTTCCTGGTCGCGGTGATCGCCTGGTGCGAGGTGTCCTCGCACACCGCGTGGCAGCGCCCGCACCGGATGCAGGCATCCTGGTCGATGCGCGCCTTCTCGATGTGGTTCAGGTTCAGCTGGTTCCAGTCGACGATCGACGCCAGCGCACGGCCGCGGAAGGCGTCGACGTTGTGGAAGCCCTTGGCGTCCATGTAGGTCTGCAGGCCGCTGCACAGGTCCTGCACGATCCGGAATCCGTAGGTCATCGCGGCGGTGCAGACCTGCACGTTGCCGCAGCCCAGCGCGATGAACTCGGCCGCGTCGCGCCAGTTCGTGATGCCTCCGATGCCGGAGACCGGCAACCAGGCCAACTCCGGCGTGCGCGCGATCTCGGCCACCATGTTCAGTGCGATCGGCTTGACCGCCGGGCCGCAGTAGCCGCCGTGCGATCCGGTGCCGCCGGTGTTCGGGGTGATCAGCAGGGAGTCGAGATCGACCCCCATCACCGAGTTGATCGTGTTGATCAGCGAGACCGCGTCGGCGCCGCCACGGTGCGCGGCCAGCGCCGGTGGCCGGATGTCGGCGACGTTGGGCGTCAGCTTCACGATCACCGGCAGCCGGGTGGTCTGCTTGCACCAGCGCGTGACCATCTCGATGTACTCGGGCACCTGGCCGACCGCCGAGCCCATGCCGCGCTCGCTCATGCCGTGCGGGCAGCCGAAGTTCAGCTCGATGCCGTCGCAGCCGGTGTCCTCGACGCGCGGCAGGATCGCGCGCCAGGCGTTCTCCTCGCACGGCACCATGATCGACACGACCATCGCCCGGTCCGGCCAGTTGCGCTTGACCCGCGTGATCTCCTCGAGGTTGGTCTCCAGCGGCCGGTCGGTGATCAGCTCGATGTTGTTGAAACCGATCAGGCGCCGGTCCTGCGCGTACAGCGCGGCGTAGCGCGGGCCGTTGACGTTGACGACCGGCGGGCCGGCCTCGCCCAGTGTCTTCCAGACCACGCCGCCCCAGCCCGCCTCGAAGGCGCGCTGGACGTTGTATTCCTTGTCGGTGGGCGGCGCCGAGGCGAGCCAGAACGGGTTCGGGCTGCGGATGCCGGCGAAAGTGGTGCAGAGGTCGGCCATGGGGTGGTTCCGGTGGTTCCGGTGGTTCGGGCGGCGAGGATGGACTCGATGCGACGCATCAAGCCGCGTCGCGGCGCACGCGCGTGAACGGCATGCCGCTGCGCTGCATGCCCAGCGCGCGGTCGATCGAGTGCGCGGCGATCTTGCCGTGCTCGACGGCCTCGACGGTCAGGTCCTGGCCGCCGAAGCTGCAGTCGCCGCCGGCCCAGACGTTCGCGAGCGACGTGCGGCCCTCGCGGTCGACGGCGATGCGACCGCCGCGCAGCGCGACCGTGGCCAGTGTCGGGTCGGCGATCAGCAGCGTCTGGCCGATCGCCTTCAGCACGGTGTCGGCCTCGATCGACCAGAGCCTGCCGGTGGCTTCGAGCTGGCCGTTAACGTCGCGCACCTCGGCGAAGCTGATGCCTTCGAGCCGGCCGCCGTCGAGCTCGAGCGCCTTCGGGACGCTCCACTCGCGGATCGCCACGCCGTGCAGCCTGGCCCAGTCCTGCTCGCGCTTCGAGGCCGGCATGCGCTGCTGGTCGCGGCGGTAGACGATGGTCACCTCGTGCGCACCGAGCTTCCTCGACTGCACCGCGGCGTCGACCGCGGTCATGCCGCCGCCGATGACGACGACGCGCCGCCCCACCGGCACAGCCGCGTAGTCGCCCGCCTGGCGCAGCCCGGCGATGAACTCGACCGCATCTCTGAGACCCGATCCCGCGACGCCCGGCGCCGTCTCGCTGGCGAGGCCGAGCGCGTTGACGCCGGCCAGGCCCAGGCCGAGGAACACCGCGTCGTATTGCGCGCTCAGGTCCGACAGCAGCACCTGTTCGCCGAGCGCCTGCCCGTGGCGGATCTCGATGCCGCCGATCGACAGCAGCCAGGCGATCTCCTTCTGCGCGAAGTCGTCGGTGGTCTTGTAGGTCGCCAGGCCGTATTCGTTCAGGCCGCCGGGTTTCGGCCGGGCCTCGAACACCGTCACCTCGTGACCCAGCATCGCCGCGCGGTGCGCACAGGCCAGGCCGGCCGGCCCGGCGCCGACGACCGCGATGCGCCTGCCGGTGGGCGCCGCGCGGGTGAACAGCGGGGCGCCGTTCGACGCGAGGAAGTGGTCGGTGGCGTGGCGCTGCAGCGCGCCGATCTCGACCGGTTTGTCTTCGCTGGTGTTGCGCACGCAGGCCTGCTCGCACAGCACCTCGGTCGGGCAGACGCGGGCGCACATGCCGCCGAAAATGTTGGCCTCGAGGATCGCCTGTGCCGCGCCGCGCAGGTTGTCGTCGGCGATGCGGCGGATGAACGACGGGATGTCGATGCCGGTCGGGCACGCGGCGACGCAGGGCGCGTCGAAACAGTAGTAGCAGCGCTCGGCCTCGATCAGCGCCTGCACCGGGGTCAGGGGAGGGTGGGCGTCGCCGAAGTTGGCGGCGTACTGGCACGCGGACAGGCGGCCGGCCTTGACGTCGGGTTGGGGCATCGGGGTCTTCCGGGAGCGATCAGGTGGCGCGGGCCACGGGCTGCGGCCGGTGCAGGCCCGCCTGGCGCTTCAGCGCATCGAACACGGGGGCGAAGGCCGGGCGCTTCACGTAGCGGCCGGCGCCGCGCTCGGTGCGCAGGTCGCCGTCCATCCAGACGATCCTGCCGCGCGACAGCGTGACCTTCGCGACGCCCTGGACCCGGCGGCCGTCGAACACGTTGTAGCCGACCCTGCTGATGCTGCCGGCGGTCGTGATCGTTCGGGTCGCGGACGGATCCCAGACCACCAGGTCGGCGTCGCTGCCGACCGCGACCACGCCCTTGCGCGGGTAGAGGTTGAAGATCTGCGCGCAGTTGGTCGAGGTGACGCGCACGAACTCGTTCGGCGTCAGGCGGCCGGTGTTGACGCCGGCGTCCCACAGCACCGACAGGCGGTCCTCGACGCCGGCACAGCCGTTGGGGATCTTGCTGAAGTCGCCCTTGCCCAGGCCCTTCTGATCGTTGCAGAACGCGCAGTGGTCGGTCGCGGTGGTGTGCAGGTGGCCGGCGGCCAGCGCGCCCCAGAGCGCGTCCTGGTGGTGCCGGGCGCGGAACGGCGGGCTCATCACGTGGGCCGCGGCGATGTTCCAGTCGGGGTGGCGGTAGACCGACTCGTCGATCGTCAGGTGGCCGGCGAGCGCCTCGCCGTAGACGCGCTGGCCGTGGCTGCGCGCGCGGATGATCGCGTCGACCGAGTCCGCGCACGACACGTGGACGATGTACAGCGGCGTGCCCAGCACCTCGGCGATGCGGATCGCGCGCTCGGCGGCCTCGGCCTCGACCGCGGGCGGGCGCGACAGCGGGTGCGCCTCGGGCCCGGTGAGGCCCTGCTCCATCAGGCGCTTCTGCATCTGGAACACGAGCTCGCCGTTCTCGGCGTGGACGGTGGGCAGTGCGCCGAGCTCGAGTGCGCGTGTGAAGCTGTTCACCAGCACCTCGTCGTCGGCCATGATCGCGTTCTTGTAGGCCATGAAGTGCTTGAAGCTGTTCACGCCGTGCTCGCGCACCAGCGTGCCCATGTCGTCATGCACCGATTGGTCCCACCACGTCACTGCGACATGGAAGCTGTAGTCGGCGGCGGCCTTCTCGGCCCAGCCGTTCCAGTTCTGCCAGGCCTCCATCAGGCGCTGCTGCGGGTCGGGGATCACGAAGTCGATGATCATCGTCGTGCCGCCCGAGACGCCGGCCGAGGTGCCGGTGTAGAAGTCGTCCTTCGTGACCGTGCCCATGAAGGGCAGCTCCATGTGCGTGTGCGGGTCGATGCCGCCGGGCATCACGAACGCGCCACCGGCGTCGACGACCGTGCAGCCGGCCGGCGCTTCGAGGTTCGGGCCGACGGCGACGATCAGCCCGCCTTCGGTCAGGACGTCGGCCCTGATGCTGCTCTCGGCATTGATGACGGTGCCGCCACGGATCAGGATGCTCATGTCGGGTACTCCACCAGATGGTTGCCGCCAGGGCACATGGATGTCTCGCGGCTCACGCCAGTGCCTCGGTGGCGTTCGACCGGAACACTTCCGGCAATTCGTTCGCCTTCGCCAGCATCGCCTGCAGCAGCACGTTGCCGCCGGCGGCGATCCACTCGGGCTTCGCGTCCTCGATCTCGTTGTGGCTGATGCCGCCGATGCAGGGCACGAAGATCATCGCGGTCGGCGCGACCTTGCTCATGTAGCAGGCGTCGTGGCCGGCGCCCGAGACGATGTCGCGTGTCGTGTAGCCGAGCGCCTGCGCGCCGGCGCGCACCATCTGCACGCAGCCATCGTCGAAGTGCACGCAGTCGTACTGGAAGATCTGTTTCAGGTCGTGCTCGAGCCGGCCGGCGGCGGCGATCTTCGCGACGCCGGCCTTCAGCTCGGCCTCCATCTGCAGCAGTTGGTCGTCGTGCGGGCAGCGGAAGTCGACGGTCAGGAACACCTTGCCGGGAATCACGTTGCGCGAGTTCGGGTAGCTGTCGATCATGCCGACCGTCGAGACCGCCAGCGGCGCATGCGCCAGGCCGATCTCGTTGACCAGCTGGATCACCTTGGCCGCGCCGAGCAGCGCGTCGCGGCGCACCGGCATCGGCGTCGGGCCGGCGTGGGACTCCTGGCCGATCAGCGTGAGTTCGTACCAGCGCTGGCCCTGCGCGTCGGTGACCACGCCGATGGTCCGGCCCTCGTGTTCGAGGATCGGGCCCTGCTCGATGTGGGTCTCGAAGAACGCGTGCACCGGGCGGTTGCCCATCGGTTCGGTGCCGAGGTAGCCGATACGCGCGAGCTCCTCGACGATTGTCTTGCCCTGCTGGTCGGTGCGCGAGTGGCCGTACTCGAGCGAGAACACCCCGGCGTAGACGCCCGAGCCGACCATCGCCGGCGCGAAGCGCGAACCTTCCTCGTTGGTCCAGACCGAGACCTCGACCGGCCGCTCGGTCTCGATCCCGTGGTCGTTCAGCGTGCGGATCACCTCCAGCCCGGCGAGCACGCCGTAGACGCCGTCGAAGCGCCCGCCGGTGGGCTGGCTGTCCAGATGACTCCCTGTTCCGACGGGGGCGAGGTTGTCGTTGCGCCCCGGGCGGCGCGCGAAGATGTTGCCCATCCGGTCGACCCTGACGGTGCAGCCGGCATCCTTGCACCACCGGACGAACAGGTCGCGGCCCTGCTTGTCGACGTCGGTCAGCGTCAGGCGGCACACGCCGCCCTTCGGCGTCGCGCCGATCGTCGCCATGTCCATCAGGCTCGCCCAGAGGCGGTCGCCGTTGATCGTGATGTCGGCCATGGTCAGCTCCAGCGGTGGTTCAACGAAGCGGGAGTTATGCACCCATCTGCAGCACACGTCCACTGCCCCGTCGAGCATGCAACCCGCGTGCCAGTTTGACCATATGGACAAACACCGATTCGCGCCAGCCCCGCCGTGCGAGACTCGCCGCCCGGGAGCTGCAGCAACGGGGAGGGCCAGGTGACGAAGAAGGTAGGCGCGTCGGTGCCGAACAAGCGCGCGGCGGTGCTGAGCGCCGCGCTCGGCCTGTTCTCGCGCTTCGGCCTGCACGGCACCAGCGTCGACCAGGTGGCGGCGCGGGCCGGCGTGTCGAAGAGCAACCTGCTGTACTACTTCGCGAACAAGGAAGAACTCTACGTCTGCGTGCTGCGCGAGCTGCTCGAGGTCTGGCTCGCCCCGCTGCGCGAGTTCAGCGCCGAGCAGGATCCGCAGCAGGCGATCGCCGACTACATCCGCCGCAAGCTCGTCGTCTCGCGCGACAGCCCCGAGGCCTCGCGGCTGTTCTGCCTGGAGATGGTGCAGGGCGCGCCGCTGCTGCGCGACGAACTCGACCGCGAACTGCGCGACATCGTCGAGCGCAAGTCGGCGGTGATCCGCGCCTGGATCGAGGCCGGGCGGCTGGCACCGGTCGACCCCGAACACCTGATCTTCATGATCTGGGCGACGACCCAGCATTACGCCGACTTTGCGGTGCAGGTGCAGGCATTGACCGGCAAGACGCTGGCCGACCCGGCGTTCTTCGAGCAGGCGGTCGCGAATGTGCAGGCGGTGGTGCTGAGGGGGGTGGCGCCGAGGCGCGACCTCGGCGCTCGACCGCTGTCGACCGGGCACCGGTCGCCGGTCGAGACTCAGGGAACGAAGCGGTAGCCGATGCCGGTCTCGGTGATCAGGTAGCGCGGCTGCGACGGATCGACTTCGATTTTCCTGCGCAAGTGGCCCATGTAGACGCGCACATAGTGCGTGTCCTCGGAATGATTCGATCCCCACACGGCGTGCAACACCTGTCGATGCGTCAGGACGCAGTGCGGATGGGCGGCCAGGTACGTCAGCAGCCGGTACTCGATGGGCGTCAGATGCAGGGCCTGGCCCGCACGCTCGACCGTGCGGCGCTTCAGGTCGATCCTCACGTCACCGAACTCGATCAGCGCGCCGGCGTCGGTCACGCCGCTGGAGCGGCGCCTGAGATGCGCACGCACGCGCGCCAGCAACTCCCCGCTGCCGAAGGGCTTGATCAGATAGTCGTCGGCGCCCGCGTCCAACGCACCGATCTTGTCTTCCTCGGAGGTGCGCGCCGACAACACCAGAACCGGCACGTCGGACCAGGCGCGCAGGTCCCGGATCAGGTCGATGCCATCGCCGTCGGGAAGGCCCAGATCCAGGATCACGAGATCGGGGTGCCGCGTGCCCGCCTCGATGAGCCCGCGCTTCACGCCATCGGCTTCGTAGACATCGAAGCCGTCCAGCTCCAGCGACATCCGCACGAAGCGCCGGATCTCCGCCTCGTCCTCGACAACCAGGACCTTCGGGGTCGGATCACTCATGACGGGCCGCCTTCTTCGGCATCCTCGATGCCGTCCATCGGAGGCGGCACGCCGCGTGGCAACTCGAACGTGAAGCGCGCGCCACCCTGAGGCCGGGTTTCGCCCCTGATCGTGCCGCCGTGCGCCTCGATGATGGCGGCGCAGATCGCCAATCCCAGCCCGACGCCCGGCGTTGCACTCTCCTTGCGGCCGCGCTCGAACTTCTGGAAGATCGCCTCCTCGCGTCCCCGCGGCAGGCCGGGACCGTGGTCGTCGACCGTCACCATCACACGCTCGCTGGAGGCCGCGGCACCGATCTCGATCGGGCTCCCGGGCGGGGTGTACTTCGCGGCGTTCTCGAGCAGGTTGCACAGCACCCGTTCGATCAGTACCGCGTCGATGTGGACCAACGGCAAGTCCTGCGGCAGGCGCACGCTCACGCGCTTCGGATCCAGCGTGCCACGCATCGCCTTGAGCGCGCTGCCCACGACCTCCTCCAGCGGCTGCCACTGCCGATTCAGCTGGACCGGACCCGATTGAAGGCGCGCCATGTCGAGCAGGTTGTTCACCAGCGAGTTCATGCGTTGCGCCGCCTCACCGATGCCCTCGATGATGTCGCGTTGCGCGCCGGCGGGCGGCGGCTGGGTCATCGCCAGCGATTCGGCCATGCCGACCAAGGCCGCCAGCGGCGTGCGCAGGTCGTGAGAGATGGCCGACAGCAGCGAATTGCGCAGGCGCTCCGACTCCATCTGCACCGTCGTCCCCTGCGCGACGTCGACATAATGGATTCGCTCCAGCGAGATCGCGAGCAGCGAGGCGCACGTGTCAAGCAGGCGGCGCTGCTCGGGGCCGGCCAGCCGCGCCGGGTTCTTCGGTTCGATCGCCAGCACGCCGCGCAGGCGCATCGGCGCCTTCAGCGGCAGGTAGAGCACGGGCGAGCCGGGCAGGGTACCGGTCCCGTATCCCGCGGGCTCGGCATGGTCGAAGGCCCACTGGGCGACCCCGGCATCGATCCCGGCCGGCAGCGTCGGCAAGGGCAGCGGCTGCGTGACGCGATCCTGCAGGTCGGCCACCATCAGGCCCGCACGGGCCTCGAACTCCGATTGCAGGAAGCGGGCCGCGATCTCGGCGATCTGCTCGGCCATCAACGCACCGGACAGATCCCGCGACATCTCGTACAGCGCGCCCACACGTTCCTCGCGCAGGGTCGCCACGCGTGCCTGGAACTTCAACCCCGCCGTCAGCTGGCCGATGACCAGCGCCACCACCAGCATCACCGAGAACGTCAGCAGGTACTGCGCGTCGCTGACGCTGAAGGTGAAGCGCGGTGGCACATAGAAGAAGTCGAAGGCGCCGACGCTCAGGAACGCCGCCAGCACCGCCGGACCCCGGCCGAAGCGCACCGCGACGATCACCACGGCCAGCAGGAACACCATCACGATGTTCGAGAGCTCCAGCACCGCGTGCAGCGGCGCGGTCAGCAGCGTGACGGCGGCGCAGATCGCCGCACTCCAGACATAGGCCCGCCAGGCATGGCGCTTCGCGGTCTCGGCGTCATCGCCGACCGACGGCCGGGCCGCCGGGCGGGCTCGGTGTTCGCTGGCGGGCAGCGCGATCTGGATCACGTCGAGGTCGGCTCCCTCCACGCCCACCGCCGTCGCGAGCGTCTTGCGCCAGGGGCGCGGCAGGCGGCCGGTGTCGCGGCCCAGCACGACGCGCGACAGGTTGTGCTCGTGGGCGTAGCGGACGATGGTCGTGGCCAGCAGGCTGCCGGTCGGCGTGGCCGTCGTCGCACCGGCATCCTGCGCCAGCTTCAGCACCTTGAGCACGCGCTGACGCACCGCATCGGTCACGCGCTGCGCCTGCGGCGTCTCGACGTAGATGCAATGCCACGGCACGTCGAGCCGCGCCGCGAGCCGGGCGGTGCTGCGAACCAGCTTCTCCGAGCGTTCGTCGGGGCCGACGCACAGCAGCAGCGCTTCGCGCGTCTGCCAGACCGGCGCGAGCGTCAGGTTGCGCCGGTACTGCAGCATCTCGTCGTCGACCCGGTCCGCCGTGCGCCGCAGCGCCAGCTCGCGCAACGCGATCAGGTTGCCCTTGCGGAAGAAGTTGCGCACCGCGCGCTCGGCTTGTTGCGGCAAGTAGACCTTGCCGTCCTTCAGGCGCTGCAGCAGGTCGTCCGGGGGCAGGTCGACGATGACGACCTCGTCGGTCTCGTCGAAGATCCGGTCCGGCACCGTCTCCCACACGCGGATGCCGGTGATGCCGCTGACGACGTCGTTCAGGCTCTCCAGATGCTGCACGTTCATCGCCGACCAGACGTCGATGCCCGCGTCGAGCAACTCCTCGACGTCCTGCCAGCGCTTCGGGTGACGCGAGCCCGGCACGTTCGAATGGGCGAGCTCGTCGACGAGGATGAGCTGCGGCTTGCGCGCCAACGCCGCATCGAGGTCGAATTCATTGAGCGTGCGGTCGCGATAGCCGACCGCCGCGAGGGGCAGCCGCTCCAGGCCGGTGACCAGCGCCTCGGTCTCGGCACGGCCGTGCGTCTCGACGACGCCGATCACCACGTCGACGCCCTGCTGCCTCAGACTCTGCGCGGCCGACAGCATCGCGTAGGTCTTGCCGACGCCGGCCGAGGCCCCGAAGAAGATCTTCAGCTTGCCGCGCCGCGCCTGCGCGTCCTCTTGCTTGAGCCGCTCGAGCAATCGATCGGGGTCGGGGCGCGTGTCGTTCATGAACTCCGATTCTTGCTCAAGCCTTCAACGCCCGGTGATCTGATCCAGCTCGAGGTTGAGCTCGAGCACGTTGACGCGCGCCTCGCCGAGCACGCCGAGCAGGCGGCCCGCGGTGTGGCGCGCGATCAAGGCCGCCATCGCGTCCGCGGCGATGCCGCGCACGCGCGCGACGCGTGCGGCCTGGTACTGCGCCGCCGCGACGCTGATGTGCGGGTCCAGCCCGCTGGCCGACGCCGTGACCAGATCGACCGGCACCGGCAGCGTGTTCGCGGGGTCGGCCGCCTTCAGCGTCTCGACACGGCCCTTCAACGCGTCGACCAGCGCCGGGTTCAGCGGCCCGAGGTTCGAGCCGCCCGAGCCGCCGCCGTTGTAGGGCATCGGCGAGGTGGCCGACGGGCGGCCCCAGAAGTACTTCGGGTCGCTGAAGTTCTGGCCGATCAGCGAGGAACCCACGGCCTTGCCGTCCCTGAGGATCAGGCTGCCGGCGGCCTGCGACGGGAAGGCCGCCTTGGCAACGCCGGTCACGGCCAGCGGGTAGACGACGCCGGTGATCACCGTCAACAGGACGAACAGGCTCAGCGCAGGACGAATCAGAGTTTTCATGGCGTGTTCCAGGTCAGACCAGACCGGCGACGCTGAGCACGAGGTCGATCGCCTTGATGCCGATGAACGGCACGATCACCCCGCCCAGCCCGTAGATGGCCAGGTTGCGCCGCAGCAGCGTCGCGGCACCGATGGGCCGGTACTTCACGCCCTTCAGCGCCAGCGGAATCAGGAAGATGATGATCAGCGCGTTGAAGATCACCGCCGACAGGATCGCCGACGACGGGCTCGCCAGGTGCATCACGTTGAGCGCGCCGAGCTGCGGGTAGGTGGTCACGAAGGCCGCCGGGATGATGGCGAAGTACTTCGCCACGTCGTTGGCGATGCTGAAGGTCGTGAGCGAGCCGCGCGTCATCAGCATCTGCTTGCCGGTCTCGACGACTTCGATCAGCTTGGTGGGGTTGCTGTCGAGGTCGACCATGTTGCCGGCCTCCTTCGCGGCCTGCGTGCCCGAGTTCATCGCCACGGCCACGTCGGCCTGCGCGAGCGCCGGCGCGTCGTTGGTGCCGTCGCCGGTCATCGCCACGAGCTTGCCTTCGGCCTGGTACTGGCGGATCAGCGCGAGCTTCTGCTCCGGCGTCGCCTCGGCGAGAAAGTCGTCCACGCCGGCTTCGGCCGCGATCGCGGCGGCGGTGAGCTTGTTGTCGCCGGTGATCATCACCGTCTTGATCCCCATGCGCCGCAGTTCGCCGAAGCGCTCCTTGATGCCGCCCTTGACGATGTCCTTCAGCTCGATGACGCCCAGCACCTTGATGCCGTCGGCCACCACCAGCGGCGTGCTGCCGCGGCGCGAGACGTCGTCGACGGCTGCGTTCAATGGCGCGGGAAAACTGCCCCCGAGCGATTCCACGTGCTTGCGGATCGCATCGGCCGCGCCCTTGCGCACCTGACGCATCTGCACGGGCGTGTCGTCCGCGCCCACCGCGAGCGGCACCGCCGCGGCCAGCGGCAGATCGATCCCGCTCATCCGCGTCTGCGCGGAGAAGTGAACGAACTGCCCGTTCAGCGAATGCAGGTCGCGTTCGCGCAGGTTGAACCTCTGCTTCGCCAGCACGACGATGCTGCGGCCCTCGGGCGTTTCGTCCGCCAAGGACGCGAGCTGGGCCGCGTCGGCCAGTTCGCTCTCCGTGACGCCCGGCGCGGGCAGGAACGCCGAGGCCTGGCGGTTGCCCAGCGTGATGGTGCCGGTCTTGTCGAGCAGCAGCACGTCCACGTCGCCGGCCGCCTCGACCGCGCGCCCCGAGGTCGCGATCACGTTGGCCTGCATCATCCGGCTCATGCCGGCCACGCCGATCGCCGAGAGCAGACCGGCGATGGTGGTCGGGATCAGGCACACGAGCAGCGCGATCAGCACCGTCACGGTGATCGGCGAGCCGGCCTTCGCGACGTCGACGCTGAACATCGAGTACGGCAGCAGCGTCACCGTGACGGCAAGGAAGACGATGGTCAGCGCGACGAGCAGGATCGTCAGCGCGATCTCGTTGGGCGTCTTCTGGCGCTTGGCGCTCTCGACCATCGCGATCATGCGGTCGACGAAGGTCTCGCCCGGGTTCGCCGTGATGCGCACGACGATCCAGTCCGACAGCACCCGCGTGCCGCCGGTGACGGCCGAGAAGTCGCCGCCCGATTCGCGGATCACCGGCGCGGATTCGCCGGTGATGGCGCTCTCGTCCACCGAGGCCACGCCTTCGATCACCTCGCCGTCGGCGGGCACGACGTCGTTGGCCAGCACCAATACCACGACGTCCTTGCGCAGCTCGGACGATTCGATCGGATGCCACTTCGCGCCGTAGCGGGGTTCCTCCAGGATCTTGGCCCAGGTCGCCTTCTTCAGGCTGCGCAGCGACGCGGCCTGCGCCTTGCTGCGGCCCTCGGCCAGCGCCTCGGCGAAGTTGGCGAACAGCACGGTGAACCACAGCCACAGCGCGATCGCGAGAATGAAGCCGGGGCGGGCCTCGCCCTGGCCGAACAGCGCCTGCGCACACAGCACGGTCGTGATGAGGCTGCCGACGTAGACGACGAACATCACCGGGTTGCGCCACTGCACCCGGGGGTCCAGCTTCCTGAACGCATCCAGGATCGCCGGCTTGACCAGCGCCGGGTCGAAGAGAGTGAATGTCTTGCGAGTCATGGGAGCCTCCGCTGAGCCGCCTCGGGGAGGCCGAGGCCCCCTCGGGGGACAGCGAACAGAGTGAGCTTGGGGGTGGTGGTCATCTCGTCACTTCCAGAGCACGAGGTGCTCGACCACCGGCCCGAGGGCCAGCGCGGGGACGTAGTTCAGCAGGCCCACCAGCAGCACGGTGCCCACCAGCAGGGCGACGAACAGCGCGCCGTGCGTCGGCATGGTTCCGCCGGAGACCGCGATGCGCTTCTTGGCCGCCAGCGAGCCGGCGATCGCCAGCACCGGCACGATCACGCCGAAGCGCCCGATCCACATCACGACCGCCAGCAGCACGTTGTAGAAGGGCGTGTTGGCGGAGAGCCCGGCAAAGGCGCTGCCGTTGTTGTTGCCCGCCGAGGTCAGCGCGTAGAGGATCTCGGAGAAGCCGTGCGCGCCGGGGTTGGCGATGCCCGCGCGGCCGGCCTCCGTCATCACCGCGACGGCCGCGCCGAGCAGGACCAGCAGCGGCGTGACGAGGATCGCGATCGACGTCATCTTCATCTCGTGCGCCTCGATCTTCTTGCCCAGGTATTCGGGGGTGCGGCCGATCATCAGCCCGGCGATGAAGACGGCCATGATCGCGAACACCAGCATGCCGTACAGGCCCGTGCCCACGCCGCCGAACACGACCTCGCCCAGCTGCATGTTCACCAGCGGCACCAGGCCGCCCAGCGGCGTGAAGGAGTCGTGCATCGCGTTCACGGCGCCGCAGGACGCGTCGGTCGTGATCGTCGCGAACAGGCCCGAGTCGGCGATGCCGAAGCGCGTCTCCTTGCCCTCCATGTTGCCGCCGGCCTGCGTCGGGCCGATCGCCTGGTCCACCCCCAGCGCGGCGAGCTTGGGGTTGCCCTGTTGCTCGTAGCTCATCGCCGCGACCGCGCCGGCCAGGAACAGCACCGCCATCGCGACGAAGATCGTCCAGCCCTGGCGCGGGTCCTGGACCATGCGGCCGAAGGTGAAGCACAGGCCCGCCGGGATCAGGAAGATCGACAGCATCTGGATGAAGTTGGTCAGCGCCGTCGGGTTCTCGTACGGGTGCGCGGAGTTGGCGTTGAAGAAGCCGCCACCGTTCGTGCCCAGCATCTTGATCGCCTCCTGCGAGGCGACAGGCCCCATCGCGAGCGTCTGCTTGTCGGTGCTCTTGTCCTCCATCACCGGCTCGCCCTTGGCGTCCTTGAGGGGCTGCCCATCGGGGCCGAGCTTGGGCTCCTGGTACTTGGCGATCTCGAGCGTCTGCACGTCCTTGTAGGCGTCGAAGTTCTGCACCACGCCCTGTTGAACCAGGAACAGGCCGTAGACGAACGAGATCGGCAGCAGGATCCACAGCGTCACGCGCGTCAGGTCGACCCAGGCATTGCCGATGCCGTTCACCGTGTGGCGCGCGAAGCCGCGGATCAGCGCGATGACGACGACGATGCCGGAGGCCGCGGAGAAGAAGTTCTGCACCGACAGCCCGAGCATCTGGGTCAGGTAGCCCATCGTCTGCTCGCCGCTGTAGCCCTGCCAGTTGGTGTTGGTGACGAAGCTGACCGCGGTGTTGAACGACGAATCCGGCGTCACGTTGAGCATCGCCTGCGGGTTCAACGGCAGCCAGAACTGCAGCCGCTGCAGCGCATAGACCGCGAGCACGCCGAGAGCGTTGAACAGCAGGATGGCCAGTGCGTACTTCAGCCAGCCCATCTCGGCCTCGGCGTCGACGCCGCACAGCCGGTACAGCGCGGCTTCGAAGCGGCGCGCGAAACGCAGCCGCCCCTCCATCACGTGGGCGATGTAGCGCCCCATGGGCAGGGCCAGCAGCAACAGCACGAGGCTGTAGACGGCGAGAAGGACCCAGGCATGGGTGCTCACGAGAACCTCTCCGGTTGCAGCAGCGCGACCACGAGGTAGACCAGCAACCCCACCGAAACGACGCCGCCGAGGACATGCAGCCAGGTCATGTCTTCTTCCCTCCCAGTTCGGCGCAGCCCTTGGCCATTCCGACCATCAGCAGCCAGAACGCGGCGACCAGCGCGAGATAGACGACATCCATCGGACGCCCCTCCTTCACAAGATGGCGAGATCGTAGGAATCGGCGCGTCAAGATGTCGGTAAATCTTCGGGTGGCCGCATAAAGATCGCATCAACGCGTCCGACGAGAGCGGGCCGGCGTACCCGGCGCGATCTTGCTGGCGGCTGCGTCGGCCCGCATTGAGGGAGCGCAAACGAGGGGCGAAACGCCGTCGGCGGCGGCGCGACCGGCATCTGCCGGCGGGCGTGCAGTCTGGCAACGCTCTTATGGGGGCGGTTCGTCGCGCGGCGGGCGGCCCGCCGCGGCGCCGCGCGTGCTGCTGCCTCTAGCCGGGGTGCCCCGGCACCTGCGCCACCACCCCCTCGCAGATCGCCTCGACCATGTCGAGCACCGCCTCGAACGCGGTCGCGTCGCCGTCGTACGGATCGGGCACGCCGTCGGCCGGCACGCGGTCGCTGAAATCGGCGGCGCGGCGCAGCTTGTGGGCGTGCTGCGGGGGGCACAGGCGGCGCAGGCGGTCGTGGTGGCCGGCGTCCATCGCGATGACGCAGTCGAAGCGCTCGAAGTCGTGGCGCGTGAAGCGGCGCGCGCGTTGCGCGCCGAGGTCGTAGCCACGGCGCAGCGCATGGGCCTGGCTGCGCGCGTCGGGTGGCGCGCCGGCGTGCCAGTCTTCCAGGCCCGCCGACGCCACCTCGATGCGGTCGCCGAGCCCGCGCGCGGCGACGAGATGCCGCAGCACGCCCTCGGCCGTGGGGCTGCGGCAGATGTTGCCGGTGCAGACGAAGACGATGCGCCGGATCATCGCGTGGGTCGGGCGCCCGTCAGTGGCGTGTGCGGGCGGCGCGGTCAACTGCTCAGTTCGAGGTAGGTGACGGCGTTGTCGGCCGCCGGCCACGCGCGGCCGACGAGGCGCTCGTCGTTGAAGCTGCCGACGACCGCGCGGCCGGCGCCGTCGGCGAGCCTCAGCTTCGCCGAGGACACCCCCGCCACGCCCGGCGGGATGCCGGCCGGCGGGCTCTTGCCGTCGAGGCTGACCCGGTCGCGCGGCACGCCGAAGTAGCCGCGCGGACGGTTCAGGATCACGACCGCGGCGGCGTCCTTGTCGGCGTCGAGCAGCTTCTCGACACGCAGGTTCACGATGCTCGACGAGCGCGGGAACGCAGACCGGTAGAGGTGGGTGGTGGCGTAGCCCGACGCGGCAAGGACGAACTCGTAACGCGCCTGCGGGTCGGCAGTGAACGGGCCCCAGCGGCCGTCCGCGCCGATGGTCTTGCGGTGCACGGCGGGGCCCAGACGCTCGCCACCGACCGGATCGACGGCGAAGACCTCGACCGCCGCGCCGGCCAGCGGCAGGTTCGTCGGCACCGTGCCCTGCGCGGTGTAGGCGAGGTAGCCGCTGACCTTGCCGTCGAGCACGACCCGGGTCTCGGGCACGATCGCGGGCGACACCGGCGGCCGGCCGGTGATGAAGCGCAACATCTGCTCGAAGGCCTTCGGGCTGTAGGCCGTCTCGCGGTGGTCGACACCCGGAATCACGACGTTCTCGGCGCCCTTGAGCGCCGGGCCGTCGAACGTGACGTTCGTCGCCATGCCCTTGGCGCCGATCCACGCCCCGTCGGGCTGCGCGTACTTGTCGTTGCTGTCGGAGCGGATCGTCAGCCACTTGACGCCGGGCGTGACCTCGTCGCCGCCCGGCCCCTTGGGCGCGTTCAGGCCCGCCAGGAACGCGCCTGCGCCGTTGAACTCGCTGTTCGGCGCGCGCCTCGCATCGGCGTAGACGCCGTGGTTCGGCGTGCCGCACAGGATCGCGTGCGAGACCTTGCTCGCGCCGCTGCCGGGCGGGCCGAAGTTCGCGAGGTAGTTGCGTACCGTGTTGCCGCCGCGCGAGTTCGCGATCAGCACGAGCTGGCGCGCGCCGGTGGCCTGCAGCACGCGGTCGATCTCGGCCGCGAGGAACTGCATGTTCTCGAGCGTCGAGCTCCGGCCCTCCTGCGGCCGGGTGTCGTCGTCGCGCGCGAGCGGGTAGGGCACGTCGATCGCATGCAGGCGTTCGCGCGGCCAGCCGTTCGACTCGAAGCGCCACAGCGTCGTGATCCACAGCGCGGCGCTGTCGCCGTTGCCGTGCACGAACACGATCGGCGGCGGTGCCGTCGACGTGGGGATCGTGCAGGCCGCCAGCAGCGTGGAAGCGGCCGTGCCGAGCAGCAGTGTTCGGCGCGTCAGGGGCAGGGTCATGCGGGGTCTCCGGCTCGTGTTGTGGTCGTGGCCCAGGACTCGCCGGCGGCCGGCAGCAGCGGCAGCCCGGGCAGGTCGAGCCGGCTGGCGGCGCGCACCGCGCGCACGATCGCGGTGGCCATCACGTCGGCGCCGAGCGCGCCCAGCAGCGTGACGCTGGCCGTGCGCCCCGACGCGCCGGTGGCGAGCGCGAAGATCGTGTCGCCGTCGCTCATCGTGTGCACCGGGTTGATCGCGCGCGCGAAGCCATCGTGGGCCATCTGCGCCATCTTGCCCGCCTGCGCCTTGGTCAGCACGGCGTCGGTCGCGACCACGCCCAGCGTCGTCGCCGCGCCCGCCTGCAGCGCCGCGGGCAACTCGCCGCGGCGCAGCGCCGCCATCGTGCCGAGCAGCGCGCGCCCGTCGGGCGTGCGCGCGCCGGCGGCGACGGCGCCGGTCGCCGGATCGATCACGTCGCCGATCGCGTTGACCGCGACCAGTGCCGCGACGGTGATGCCGTCGACACGGATCGATGCGCTGCCGAGGCCGCCGCGCATCGCGCGCTCGATGCCGAACAGCTTGCCGACCGAGCAGCCGGCGCCGGCGCCGACGCTGCCTTGTTCGACGGCGGCCGCGCTCGCGGCCTCGCAGGCGGCGTGGCCGGACGCGGCATCGGGGCGCACGCGCGGGTCGCCGAGCCACAGGTCGAACAGGATCGCGGCCGGCACGATGGGCACCCGAATCGGCTTGCCGGTTCTCGCCTGGCCCTGTGCAGGGCCGACTGGCACGCCGATGCCGCGCTCGTCGAGCCAGCGCATCACGCCACCGGCGGCGTCCAGGCCGAACGCGCTGCCGCCGGCAAGCAGCACCGCATGGACCTTCTCGACCGCGTTCAGCGGCGACAGCAGTTCGGTCTCGCGCGTGCCGGGCGCGGCGCCGCGCACGTCGACGCCGGCGACCGCGCCTTCGGGCGCCAGGATGACGGTGCAGCCGGTCGGCCGCCGCGTGTCGGTGAAATGGCCGACGCGCAGGCCGGCGACGTCGGTGAGTGTGCCGTTGCTTGCCACGTCGAGGTCGGCCCGGCGCAGGTGCGTCAGCTCAGGCAAAGACGCCCGCGGTGTCCTTCATGCGCGCCGCGACCTCGCCGAGCTGGTGCAGCGTGTCGCCGTAGCTCATCTCCAGCACCGTCAGGCGCTTGAAGTAGTGGCTCGCGATGTACTGGTCGGTCACGCCGATGCCGCCGTGCAGCTGGATGCACTGCTGGCCGACGAAGCGCATCGACTGCCCGAGCTGGAACTTGGCCTGCGCGAGCGCGCGGCGCCGCGCCGGTGCCGGCTCGCCCAGCTTCAGGCTCGCGAAGTAGCTCATCGAGCGCGCCAGTTCGAGCTGCATCTTGACGTCGGCGATGCGGTGGCGCAGCGCCTGGAAGGAGCCGATCGCGACGCCGAACTGCTTGCGCGTGTTCAGGTACTCGGCCGTGACCGCGACCAGCTTGTCCATCGCGCCGACGGCTTCGGCGCACAGCGCGGCGATGCCGGTGTCGATCGCCTGCTCGAGCGCGCCGAAGGCGGCGCCCGCGGGCAGCAGCTCGATCGCATCGGCGGCGCTCAACGTCAGGTCGGCCGCGCAGGCGCCGTCCTGCGTCGGGTAGCCGCGCACCGCAACCCCCTTCTCGCCCTTCGAGACGAGGAACAGGGCGACGCCCGCCGGGTCGTCGACCGCGCCGGCGACGCGCGCCGGCACGATGAAGGCCCCGGCGTGGGCGCCGGCCGGCACGACGCTCTTCAGGCCCGTCAGCTGCCAGGTGCCGCCGACGTTCTGCGCGCTGGTCTCGACGTGCGCGAGCCGGTAGCGGGCGGCGCGCTCCTGGTGGGCGAGCACGACCCGCTCCTCGCCGCGCGCGATGCCGTTGAGCCAGAGCGCCGCGGACGGTGTCCTGCCGACGTTCAGCAGGTGGGTGGCGACCAGCGACACCGCCGCGAACGGCTCGATCACGATGCCGCGGCCGAGTTCTTCGGCAACGATCATCGCGTCGACCGCACCCAGCGCCATGCCGCCGTTGGCCTCGGAGACGGTCAGGCCGAGCAGGCCGAGCCCGGCCATCTCCTTCCAGGCCTCGGCCGAGAAGCCGCCGGCCCTGACGATGGCGCGGCGCCGTTCGAAGGTGTAGGACTTGTGCACCCACTTGCGCACCGTGTCGCGCAGCATCTGCTGGTCGTCGTTGAAGTCGAAGTCCATGTCGGGTCCTCGGTTTTCGTCTGTCTGACTGGATCCCTTCCTTCCCGGAGGGAAGGGGCTGGGAAGGGAGCCATCCCGTTCGTCGGCGCATCGCGCGGACGGTCCTCGGCCTTCAGCCGAGGACCGTCTGGGCGACGATGTTTCTCTGGACCTCGTTCGAGCCGCCGTAGATCGTCGTCTTGCGCATGTTGAAGTAGGTGCCGGCCAGCGGCGCCACATGCGCGGCGCCGACGTAGTCGCCCTGCCAGCCGGCGTCCATCGCCTCGCGGATGAACGGCACGGCGGACGGGCCGGCCGCGAGCATCATCAGCTCGCTGTAGCGCTGCTGGATCTCGCTGCCGCGGATCTTCAGCAGGCCGGCCACGTCGAGCGCCTGCTTGCCGCCCTTCTCGGCCGAGAGGACCCGCAGCACCATCATCTCGAGCGCGATCACGTCGACCTCGAGCTTGGCGATCTCGTCGCGGAAGCGCGTGTCGTCATACACGCCCTCGGCCTTCGCGATGCGCTTCAGGCGCTCCAGCTCCCGCTTCGCGCGGTTCACGTCGGCGATGTTGGTGCGCTCGTGCGCGAGCAGGTGCTTGGCATAGGTCCAGCCCTTGTTCTCCTCGCCGATCAATTGATCGACCGGCACCTCGACGTTGTCGAAGAACACCTCGTTGACCTCGGGCTCGCCATCGAGCAGGACGATCGGCCGCACCGAGACGCCGGGGCTCTTCATGTCGATCAGCAGGAAGCTGATGCCGGCCTGCGGCTTGGCCTGGACGTCGGTGCGCACCAGGCTGAAGATCCAGTCGCCGTGCTGGCCGAGCGTGGTCCAGGTCTTCTGGCCGTTGACGAGGTAGTAGTCGCCCTTGCGCTCGGCGCGGGTCTTGACCGAGGCCAGGTCGGACCCCGAGCCCGGTTCGCTGTAGCCCTGGCTCCACCAGACGTTGCCGCTCATGATGTCGGGCAAAAAGCGTTGCTGCTGCGCCCTGGTGCCGAACGCCATGATCACCGGCGCGACCATCACCGGCCCGAACGGGACCACGCGCGGCGCGCCGGCGAGGGCGCACTCCTCTTCGAACAGGTGCTTCTGGATCGCGGTCCAGCCCGGCCCGCCGAACTCCTTCGGCCAGCCCCAGCCGTGCCAGCCCTTGGCGCCGAGGATGCGCGCCCAGCGCTGCAGATCGTCCTTGGACAGGCGCAGCGCGTTGTGCACCTTGTGGCTGATCTCCTTCGGCAGGTTCTCGGCCACCCAGGCACGGATCTGCTCGCGGAAGGCCTGTTCTTCGGGGGTGAATCTGAGGTCCATCGGAAGGCGGGTCTCCGGGCTGATCGGCGGGATGGCGGCAGGCCGTGGTTTTAGCACGACCGTGCACTTCTTCCCGGTCGCGCCGCCGCAGGCCTTGCACGACGACGGTTCCGCGGCCGCGGGCGACGCGCCGACACGACGAATCAGTAGCGTTTCGTCAGCGTCATCGTGTCGTTCTCGCGGTGCATCTGGAAGCGCGTCAGGAAGCTGTTGCCGAGCAGCACGGCCCCCATCGGCTGCTGGCTCACCAGCCCGTCGACATCGTAGAGCTGCACGTCGCCGACCCGCACCGACGCCAGCTTGACCTTGTAGACCACCATCTGCCCGTTGGCGGTGTCGCTGATGCCGCGCTGGCCCTTCGCGACAT
The DNA here is from genome assembly GCA_040388965.1 of Pseudomonadota bacterium. Taxonomy (GTDB): domain Bacteria; phylum Pseudomonadota; class Gammaproteobacteria; order Burkholderiales; family Burkholderiaceae_C; genus LMDS01. Next base: position 35,394 of record JAZKAV010000025.1, read on the forward strand.
CGACGCCGAGCTGCTGCGCCTGTGCCGCGCCCATCGAGACGAAGGTGGCGCCGGTGTCGACGAGAAAGCGCACCGGGCGGCCGTTGATCGAGCCGCTGGCGAGGAAATGGCCGCCCGAGTCGGCGCTGAGCACGATCCGGGTGCCACTGCCTGCGCCGGGAACGCCGCCGAGGTCGACCTGCGCGCCGCCCAGGGCCAGCGTCAGGCGCCGGCCCTTGATCTCGACGACGGCGTCGCTGCCGGTCACCGAGACCAGCTTCACGCCCTGCACCGTGGCGCCGGTGGCCACGGTGTGCGGCCTGCCGTCGATCACCAGCAGCGCCTTGTCGCCGAGGCTGCCGCTCATCGAGACGCTCTGCCCGAAGGCGGGCGCGGCCAGCAGCAGCGCGAGCGCAGCGCCCCGGCGCATGGTCAGTCGCGGAAGTTCGTGAACGACAGCGGCGCGTCGGCGACCTCCTTGCGGATCAGCGCCATCGCCGCCTGCAGGTCGTCGCGCTTGGTGCCGGTGACGCGCACCACGTCGCCCTGGATCGCCGCCTGAACCTTCAGCTTGCTCTGCTTGACGAAGGTCTGGATCTTCTTCGCGGTGTCGGAGTCGATGCCGTTCTTCACCGTGATGAGCTGCTTGACCTTGTCGCCGCCGATCTTCTCGATCTTGGCGCTGCGGTCCAGGAAGCGGATGTCGACGCTGCGCTTGGTCAACTTGCCGATCAGGATGTCCAGCACCTGGCCGATCTGGAAATCGCTGTCGGCCCAGACGGTCAGCTCCTTTTCTTTCAACTCGACCCGGGCCGACGAGCCCTTGAAGTCGAAGCGCGTGCCGATCTCCTTGGCCGTCTGGTCGACCGCGTTGCGCACTTCCACGAGATTGGGTTCGAGAACGGTGTCGAAGCTGGGCATGGTGCTGGCTCGAAAAGATGAGGACGGTGAAGAGGGCAGCGGGCCGAGCGCCGGGCCGCCATGGGCCACGAAGAGGCCCACATTGTGGACCTCGGCCGGCCCGCATCCCCTGGGCCACGAAGGGGCCACTCGTGCCCCAGGGGGATCGCCGAGCGTACTCGCTCGGCGAGGGTGCCCACTGGTTCAAAATTGTGGCATGCAAATCGAGCGGGGCGTGAGCCTCAAACCCTACAACAGCTTCGGCCTGCCGGCGGTCGCGGGTACGCTGGTGCGCGTCGCGAGCGATGCCGACGTGCGCCGCGTCGTCGACCACCCGCAGCTCGGCACCGCGCCGAAGTTCGTGCTCGGCGGCGGCAGCAACATCATCCTGACGCGCGACATGCCGCAGGTCGTGCTGAAGGTCGAGGTGCGCGGCATCCGGCTGGTCGAGGAGCGCGCCGACGCCTGGATCGTCGAGGCCGGAGCCGGCGAACCGTGGCATGGGTTCGTCGCGCACACGCTGGCGCAGGGCTGGCCGGGGCTGGAGAACCTCGCGCTGATCCCGGGCACGGTCGGTGCCGCGCCGGTGCAGAACATCGGCGCCTACGGGGTCGAGCTGAAGGACCGCTTCGAATCGCTCGACGCGGTCGACCTGGTGACCGGCCGCACCTCGACCCTGCGCGCCGACCTGTGCGCCTTCGGCTACCGCGACAGCGTGTTCAAGCACTCGCTGGCGAACCGTACCGTGATCACGCGGGTGCGCTTCCGGCTGCCCAGGCCCTGGCAGCCGGTGCTCGGCTACCTCGATCTCGAACGCAAGATGGCCGAGACGGGGAACCGCGCGCCGGGCGCGCAGCAGGTGTTCGACTGGGTCTGCGCGATCCGGCGCGCCAAGCTGCCCGACCCGGCCGTGCTCGGCAACGCCGGCAGCTTCTTCAAGAACCCGATGGTGACGCCGGAGCAGTGCCGCGACATCATCGGCCGCGACCCCGAGATCGTCCACTACCCGCTGCCCGACGGCAGCATCAAGCTCGCCGCCGGCTGGATGATCGACGCCTGCGGCTGGAAGGGCAAGAGCGTCGGCCAGGCCGGTGTCTACGAGAAGCAGGCGCTGGTGCTGGTGAACCGCGGCGGCGCGATCGGCTCGGAGGTGATGCTGCTCGCCGGCGCGATCCAGGAGAGCGTCTACGGCCGCTTCGGCATCAGGCTGGAGCCGGAGCCGCTGGTGGTGTGACGCCGAACGCGGCGCCCGGCATCAGGGCGCGCCGCAGGCATTCGTCGCAACTCGCGTCGAACTCGCGTTCGATCTCGTCGATCAGGCTGCTCAGCGTGGCCGGCGGCGCGTCCAGTGCCTGCGTCTGCAACTGCGCGGCCCGCGTGGCGACGCCGCGCAGGCCCAGGCTCAGCGCCGCCCCCTCGAGCGCGTGCGCGCGGCTGCGCAGATCGGCCTGCAGGGCCGGCCGCGTGGCGTCGCGCAGCTCGGCGACGATCGTCTCGCGCCCGGCGAAGAAGCGGGCGAGCAGCTCGCCGTACTGGGCCGGCGTGAGCGCCTCGCGCACGTCGTCGACGGTCGCGAGATCGAGCAGGGAGCCGGCCTGGTCGGCCGGCGCGGCGCCGTGGTTCGGCGCGGCCGGAGAACCCGCCGCGCCGCCGTAGCGCGCCAGCGCTTCGCGCAGCTGCGGCAGGTGCGCCGGCTTGGTCAGGAAGCCGTCCATCCCGGCTTCGCGCGCGAGGTGGCGCGAGGCCTGGAACGCGTCGGCCGTCAGCGCGACGATCGGCACGCGGCCGCGCGGCGGCGGCATCGCGCGGATCGTGCGTGTCGCGGCGAAGCCGTCCATGCCGGGCATGTGCAGGTCCATCAGCACGACGTCGAACTCGGCGCCGGCCGGCTGGTTCTCGATCGCGCGCACCGCGCCGTCGCCATCGGCGGCGAAGACAGCATGGTGGCCGAGCTTGTCGAGCACCGCCTCCAGGTAGGCGCGGTTCACCGGGTGGTCTTCGGCGACCAGCACGTGCAGCGGACGCGAATGGCCGGCGCACGGCGCGTCGCTCGCGCCGGCGACCAGCGCCGGCGGGCTCGCCGAGGGCAGCGGCAGCGACGCGGTGAAGGTGCTGCCCACACCCGGCGTGCTGCGCACGGTGATGTCGCCACCCATCAGCCGGGCGAGGTCGCGCGAGATCTGGAGTCCGAGGCCGGTGCCGCTGGCGCGCCGCGACGGGCTCTGATCGCCCTGCATGAAGCGCTGGAACAGCCGGGCCAGGGTGGCCTCGTCCATGCCGATGCCGGGGTCGGCGACGCTGAACTCGATTCGGCCCGGCGCATCGTTCCCGGCATCCGCCACGTGCAGCCGGATCGTGCCGATGCTGCTGAACTTCAGCGCGTTGCTGAGCAGATTGAACAGGATCTGCTTGACCCGCGTCGGGTCGGCGCGCACCCAGCGCGGCACGTCGGGCGCGACCTCGACCTCGAGCGCCAGCCCCTTGACCTGTGCCTGCACGCGCATCAGCGCATCGACCTGGGCGATCAGCTCCAGCAGGTCGACGGTCTGCGGCGCGACGTGCAGACGGCCCGACTCGAGCTGCGAGATGTCGAGAATGTCGTTCAGGATCGTCAGCAGGTGCTGTGCCGACTCGCGTGCGGTGTCGAGGTAGGCCGCCTGCTGCGGCGACAGTCCGCCTTCCTGCAGCAGCGAAAGCATGCCGAGCAGGCCGTGGAACGGCGTGCGGATCTCGTGGCTCATGTTGGCGAGGAAGGCGCTCTTGGCCCGGCTCGACTCCTCGGCGTCCTGGCGCGCCGCGTGCAGGTTGGTGGCGAGTGCCTCGAGGCTGCGCCGACGTTCGGTCAGCGCGCGCAGCTGGCGCAGCACGATCACCGCGAGCGCGAGCAGCAGCAGATACTGGAATACCGTCAGCGCGATGCTCAGCTCGTTCTGCTGGCGCACCGCCTGGCTGTGGGCAGTGGTGCGCTGGTAGAGCAGGTGCGAGGCCGCGAGAGACAGGTCGTGCAGCGGCCCTTCCAGCGCGTCGAGCAGGACGAGGAGTCCGGCGCCGCTGGCCGGCGACAGCGGCTCGGTCGGCGATTCGCCGAGGTGGCGGTCGGCGGCTTCGACGAAGGCGCGAACCTGCGCCATCGCGGGCAGGTACGCCGCCTGGTCGCGCATGATGGCGGCCACCGGCTCCTGGTCGACCAGCCCGAGACGGCTGACGAAGATGTCGTAGCGCAATTTCAGCTCGCCGGCATCGGCGCGCGCGGGGGCATCGAGGTACTGCTGCAACTGCCGGCGCAGGTGCAGATTCTCGATCTCGAGCTGCGAGAATCGCCAGGCCAGCGCGTCGTCCTGGTAGCGCGATGCGGCGTCGAGCAGCTTGAACTGGCGCCACTGCACGTAGCCGATCGCCAGCAGCACCAGTGCCAGCACGCCCACCACCGCGAACAGCCAGATCCGCCGCGGCTGGGGCCGGACCTCGGCGTCGGGAGTCATTTCAGATCGAGGCGCCTGAGCTGCCAGATCGCGCGGCTGTATTGCAGCGCGGTGCGCAGCTCGGGTTTGGCGTCGAACGGGTAGACGAGCATCAGCGGGCCCTTCTCGCGCACCGGCACCGGCTTGTCGTCGAGCAGGTAGGCCAGCAGCGCGCCGTGTCGCACAGCCTCTTCGGCCGGGATGTCGACGCGGTAGTCGTTCAGTGCCACCGCCCTGATCGTCACGCCCGGTGGCGCGCCGACGCCGGCCAGCAGGTCGCGCAGCAGCACGCCGCTGAACTTGCGGGGCGTCGGGTACCAGGGCGTGCGGGTCGAGAAACTGCTCTGCGGCAGTTTCTGCAGCAGCGTGAGGTCGAACGATGCGGCGCCGTTGCCATTGGCGTTCGCGATGGCGCCGCCGACCGTGAGCAGCACGGCGCCGGTCGGCGCGTGGAGCGCGTGCGCGGGCAGCGCGCCGAAGCCGCCCAGCAGGCTCGCCGCCGCCAGGCCCAGAACTGCGCGCCGCTGCGGTGCCGGATGCTTCATCGGCGCAATTCTGGCATGGCCAGTTGCGTCCGGGCACGCGTGTCTGCGGCCGGTAGGCGCGTCAGAACGAGAACGGCGAGCTCAACGCCAGGTAGACCGTGCGCCGCGGCGCGAATTGCGGCGCGCCGACGCCGATGCCGCTGCCGTCGCGCAGCTCGTCGCTGCGGTCGAACAGGTTCAGTGCCGATAGCCGCAGGTCGAACCTGCCGAAGCCGTCGACATCGAACGAATGCGATACCGACGCATTGACCTGCACGAAGCCCGGCAACGTCTCGGTGTTCGCAAAGCCGCGCCGCAGGCCGCTGCCGTAGAGCAGGTCGCTGCCGACCTGGGTGCGGTCGCCGAGCCGGTACGAGATGCCGATCGATGCCGCGACCTTCTGCTCGTGGTCCAGGTGCACCCAGTTGTTCTGGATGTAGGCGAGCGCGTCGGCGTCGAAGTTGAACTGGCCGGTCTCGATGCCCTTGCCCTTGGCCGACGACAGGCTCAGGTTCGCATAGGCCGACAGCCGATCGTCCTTGTACGAGCCCGAGAAATCGAGGCCGAAGATCCGGCCCTGCGCGAAGTTGAAGGCCGAGTAGATCAGCGCGTTGCCGAACTGGCCTTCGTCCTGCAGGTGTTGCACCCGGCGGTAGTAGGCGTCGACGCCGAGCGTGATCTGGGCGTTCAGCTGGTGCGAGACGCCGAGGTCGAAGTAGTTCGAGCGCTCGGAACGCACCGCGGTGTTCGCGTCCGACGGCAGCGCGTTGGTCGTGCCGAGGAATTTCTGCACCGAGGTGCTGTCGATCTTCTCGGTCGGCGGCGGCGTGAAGTAGCGCGCGTAGCCGGCGTGCACGCGGGTGTCGGTGCCGAGTTGATACACGAGGCCGAAACGTGGGCTCCACTGCGATTCGTCGACGACGGTGTCGACCTTGTCGTAGCGGATGCCGTAGTTGACCGTCAGCGCCTTGGTCGGCTGCCACTCGTCCTGCAGGTAGGCGCCGAACAGGTGGCCCTCGAGCTGGCTGTCGTCCTGGATCGTCAGCGGCACGTCGCTGGTCTGGTGGCCGTCGGCATCGGCGGGGAACACGGTCGACGCGTTCGCGACCGAGCCGCGCTCGCGTTGCAGGAAGACGCCGCCGCGCAGCGTGTGCCGGGTGCCGAGCTGCTTGCTCGCGTCGAACTGCAGCCCGCGCGCCACGTTGCGCCGCGCCACGGCGGCGGCGACGCCGTTGTAGGTCAGGTCGCCGACCGGGTCGGGCTGGTAGTGCACGCTGCTGCTGCGGTTGAACAGCGAGACCTGGTAGTCGGTGCCGTCACCGAAGCTCGACTGGAAGCTCAGCACCTGGAAGTTGTTGCGCTCGCGCTGGTTCGCGTCGAGTGCGCTCGAGTCCGGCGGCGTCGCGCCGGCGAGGCTGAAGCCCGGCGACTCGCCCGGCACGTTCGGAATCTGGAAGCGGCTCTGCGCCGTGCCCAGCATCAGGCTCACGCGGCTGCTCTCGCCGAGCAGGTAGCTCAGGTACGCGAAGCCCTTGGTCTGGCGCGTGCGGTCGTGGATCGCGTTCTTGTCGGCGGTCGGGTTCTCGATGCCGATGTCGTTCCGAAGGTACGAGCCGGTCACGAAATACTGCAGGTCGCCGGCGGTGCCGCCGATGTTCGCGCTGGTCTCGCGGTGACCGCGGCTGCCGAGCACGAGATCGACGCTGCCGGCGTTCGCCAGATCGGCGCCCTTCGTTCTGATGTCGACCACGCCCGCGGTGCGGTAACCATACTGTGCCGGCAGCGCGCCGGTGAGCACGTTGACGTTGTCGGCGAAGCGCGTGTCCAGCGACTGGCCGAAGCCGCTGATCGACTCCGGGATCACGACGCCGTTGATCCGGTACTGCAGATTGCCGTGGTCACCGCGCACGTGCAGCTGGCCGTACGAGTCGCCGACGACGCCGGGTGCGCGCAGCAGCACCTGGTTCAGCGGCGTCGCGTCGCCGAGCGGCAGCTTCGCGATGTCGCTCTTGTCGAAGCGGTAGACCGTGCTGCCGGTTTCGGGCGAGAGCGAGCTGCGCGCTTCGTCGAGCCGCTGGCGCGTGCCTTTGACTTCGACGCGGTCGAGCTGGGTCGGCGCGGCGGCCGAGGCGGCCGGCGGTGCGGCTTGCGCCAGCATCTCGTCGGCCGCGCGCGCGGGGGCGCCGGCGATGGCGAGCGCGGCGGCGCTGGCCAGGGTGGTCAACTTGAACATGATGATCCTGATCTGCAACCGGGAAGGGCGAGCGCGTGCTCTCGGCACGCGTTCGCGCGAACGGGCTCAGACCAGACCCGGCGGCGCTCTCGAACGGAAGGCCAGCCGCAGCGCGGTCTTGGATGCCACCGGCGTGGCCGATGCGAGCAGCGCGTGCTGCGCGGCGGGTGCTGGCAGCTTGGCGCTGCTGCTCGTCGCGCCGGCGCCGAGCGCGCCGAGCGTCAGGCACTCGTCGCAATGATCGGGCACGGGCGCGCTCTTGCCCGCCTTCGCCTGCGTCGCGTCGATCGCATGCGACAGCCAGTGCAGCGACGCCGTCTGCTGCGCGAACAGGAACGCCAGCGCCAGCAACGCGCGCGCTGCAAAGCCGCGCAGCAGGCCGCGGGCGAGGCCGTTCTTCGGCAAGGGCGGGGGCGAACGCATGGCGCGCAGTCTACGTCGGCGCACGCCTTATTTGCCGGCGCCGGTCTTTCCGAGCCGCAGCAGATCGGCCGCGCCACCCGATGCGAGCAGTCCGGTGCCGGCGTAGATGCCGAGCTTGGCGCGCGTGTCGGCGATGTCGAGGTTGCGCATCGTCAGCTGACCGATCCGGTCCTGCGGCGAAAAGGCGCCCTCGACCTTCTCCATGCTCAGCCGCTCGGGCTGGTAGGTCAGGTTCGGCGATTCGGTGTTCAGCAGCGAGTAGTCGTTGCCGCGGCGCAGCTCCAGCGTGACCTCGCCGGTGACGGCGCTGGCGACCCAGCGCTGCGCGGTCTCGCGCAGCATGATCGCCTGCGGGTCGAACCAGCGGCCCTGGTAGAGCAGGCGGCCGAGGCGCCGGCCGTTGTCGCGGTACTGCTCGATCGTGTCCTCGTTGTGGATGCCGGTGACGAGCCGCTCGTAGGCGATGAACAGCAGCGCCAGGCCCGGGGCCTCGTAGATGCCGCGGCTCTTGGCCTCGATGATGCGGTTCTCGATCTGGTCGCTCATGCCCAGGCCGTGGCGGCCACCGATGCGGTTGGCTTCGAGCATCAGCTCGACCGCGCTGGCGAAGCGCACGCCGTTGAGCGCGACCGGCAGGCCTTCCTCGAAGCGCACGGTGACTTCCTCGCGCCTGACCTCCACCTCGTCGCGCCAGAACGCGACGCCCATGATCGGCTGCACGATCGTCATGCCGCTGGAGAGGTGCTCGAGATCCTTGGCCTCGTGCGTCGCCCCGAGCATGTTCGAGTCGGTCGAGTAGGCCTTCTCGGCGGACATCTTGTACTTGAACCCGGCCGCGCTCATGAAGGCCGACATCTCGGCGCGGCCACCGAGCTCGTCGATGAAGAGCTGGTCCAGCCAGGGCTTGTAGATCTTCAGGCCCGGATTCGCGAGCAGCCCGTAGCGGTAGAAGCGCTCGATGTCGTTGCCCTTGTAGGTGCTGCCGTCGCCCCAGATGTTGACCTCGTCGTCCTTCATCGCCGCGACCAGCATCGTGCCGGTGACCGCGCGGCCCAGCGGCGTGGTGTTGAAGTAGGTCAGGCCGCCGGTCGAGATGTGGAAGGCGCCGCTCTGCAGCGCCGCGATGCCCTCGGCGACGAGCTGCGAACGGCAGTCGATCAGGCGCGCCGCTTCGGCGCCGTACTCCATCGCCTTGCGCGGAATCTCGTCGTAGTCGGCTTCGTCCGGCTGGCCGAGGTGGGCGGTGTAGGCATAGGGGATCGCCCCCTTGTTGCGCATCCAGTGCAGCGCAGCACTGGTGTCCAGCCCGCCGGAGAACGCGATACCGACCTTCTGGCCGACCGGCAGGTGCTGAAGAATGATTGCCATGGGGAACGCCTGGACCGGGAAAACCGCAGATTTTAGGTGCATGGCGTGCCGGCCCGGCGCTGATACCGTTGCGCCGTGACTTCGAACATCGACCTGCCATCCTCCGCGTCGCGGCCGCTGACCGAGTCGCCGGCACTTGCCGAGCGGGCCCCCGATCTGCTGCGCACACCGGGCGCGCTGCTGAACCTCGTGGCCGCCGAGGTGGCCTGCGTCGTGGCCCAGATGCAGCTCGTGCATGTCGGACCCGGCGTGACGCTGTTCCGCGAGGGCGACGAGAGGCGGCTCGACCACATGCTGCTGCTCGACGGCGAGGTGGCAGCAGCGCGGGATCGCGCGGTGGCGGAGCACGGGGCCGGGCGTTCTGCGCTGAGCGGGCCGCAGGTGCCCGGTGCCGCCGGGCGCGGCCGGCCATTCAGTCCGCGGCCGGCCGCCCGGCGCGCCGCGTGAGCGGACCGCGCAGCCGCATCAGCGTGTGCTGGAGAATCCTCGCGTCGGCGCTGGCGCGGTGGCGCTGCAGCCGCATCTCGGTGGTGACCTGCCGCTTGACGATGGCCCAGAACGCCGCCTCGCGGTCGGTCAGCAGTGCGCGCAGGTTGTCGAGGCGGAACGACGGGCTCATCCCCGCCGCGTCGAACAGCACGCCGAGCCAGGTGTAGTCGTGCGCCCAGCCGTCGCAGTAGACGGTCAGGCCGTGCAGGCGCGCATTCAGCTGGGCCGCGACCTCGACCACTTCGCGGCCGTGGCGGATCACGGTGGTCAGCGGGATGCGGTGCAGGCGTTCGGCCGCGGGGTCCCAGTGCGTCCAGGCCGGGATCGGGCGGATCAGGCTGCAGTAGCTCTGGCCATCGGGCAGCACGAAGCCGATCTCGATCGGGTAGCTGTCGCGTCCGAAACCCGAGGCCTCGATGTCGAGCACCGCCGGCGCCTCGGGTGCCGGATCGATGACGGATGTCGGCGCGGTGCTGGACATGCTCACAGCATAGGCATGCGCAGCCGCGCGCGCCGGCCGATTCGCCACTGGTTTCGGGGGTCTTCTCGGCGGATGCGGAACGGCCCGTCGGTGGCGTGGACGCGACCCCCGGGTTCGTGCCGTGGGAGCCGCCGCGCGGCTGCGCTATACCCTGGACGCTGCGCGACGCCCCTCGTCGTTCATCAATGGAGACGCCGTGAACCCGAACACCGAACCGCCCGCCGCCGAGCGCCCGCACCACCGCATCTGGCCGAAACGCCTGCCGCGCGAGCTGGTCGTGCCGCAGACCACGCTGTGGTTCAACCTCGAGGTCTCGGCCGCGCGCTTCCCGGACAAGCCTGCCTACCTGTTCTTCGGCCAGCCGCTGAGCTTTCGCGAACTGAAGGTGCAGGCCGAGCGGATCGCCGGCTGGCTGCAAAGTGTCGGTGTGCAGGCCGGCGACCGGGTCGCGATCTTCATGCAGAACTGTCCGCAATACGCGGCGGCCTTCTACGGCATCTTGCGCGCGAACGCGGTGGTCGTGCCGGTGAACCCGATGAATCGTGCCGACGAGTTCCGGCACTTCGTCACCGACCCGCAAACCAGGGTCGTGATCTGCAGCGCCGACCTGGCCGGCATCGTCGCCGACGCCAACGCCGCGCTGCCGCCGGCGCAGCGCGTGTCGCGGATGCTCGCCACCCGCTTCACCGATGCGATGCCGCCCGCGGTGCAGTGCGGCGGCGAGATCGACGCAGCCGACGCGCCGCCGCCGGCGATGGAGGCCTGGCTGCGCAGCGATCCCGAGCTGCCCGACGGCTGCCTGCGCTGGAGCGAGGTGCTCGCGCTGCAACTCGCGCCGGGTGCGCACACCGCCCGGCCCGACGACCTGGCGATGCTGCCCTACACCTCAGGCACGACCGGCCACCCGAAGGGCTGCATGCACACGCACCGCACGCTGATGGCGAATGCGGTCGGCGGCGGGCGATGGGCCGGCGCGAGCCCCGAAACCGTGAACCTGGTGGTCGTGCCGATGTTCCACATCACCGGCGCGATGTACGGCGTGCTGGGCAACATCTGCATCGGCAGCACCAGCGTGATCCTGCCGCGCTGGGACCGCGAGCTCGCCGGCCGGCTGATCTCGAAGTACAGGGTCACGAACTGGACCTGCATCCCGACCATGGTGATCGACCTGTTCGCCAGCCCGAACTACCGCAGCTTCGATCTGACCAGCCTGGCTCACATCAGCGGCGGCGGCGCGGCGATGCCGCAGGCCGTCGCGCAGCGCCTGTTCGACGAGTTCGGGCTGAGCTTCGCCGAGGGCTACGGCCTGACCGAGACCGCCGCGCCCACGCATGCGAATCCGATCGAGCGCGCGAAGCTGCAGTGCCTGGGCATCCCGTACTTCGGCGTCGACTCGCGCGTCGTGGACCCGGTCACGCTGAAGGAATTGCCGCCCGGCGAGGTCGGCGAGATCATCAGCCGCGGGCCGATGATGTTCAAGGGCTACTGGGGCCACCCCGAAGCCACCAAGGACGCCTTCGTGGAGTTCGACGGCCGCACCTTCTTCCGCACCGGCGACCTCGGCCGCACCGACGAGGAGGGCTACTTCTTCATGACCGACCGCCTGAAACGCATGATCAACGCGAGCGGCTACAAGGTCTGGCCGGCCGAGGTCGAGATGCTGCTCTACGAGCATCCGGCGGTGCAGGAGGCCTGCATCATCGCGGCGCGCGACGAATACCGCGGCGAGACGGTCAAGGCGGTGGTCGTGCTGCGCGCCGAGGCGAAGGGCAGGACCAGCGCCGACGACATCATCGCCTGGGCCCGCGAACACATGGCGGCCTACAAGGTGCCCAGGCGGGTGCAGTTCGCCGACGCGCTGCCCAAGTCGGGCTCGGGCAAGGTGATGTGGCGCCTGCTGCAGGACCAGGAAGCGGCTGCGTGAGGAGCGTCGTGCAGCCCGGCCGGGTTCAGTTCGCCAGCACCTGACCGCGGATCTCGCCGCCCGGGTTCTTGGCGGTATGCACGTTCAGGTACCACTTGCCGGCCATCAGGTCGGCCACCTGGGCGGGCGTCAGCGTGGCCTCGCCCGTGGCCGGGCTCGCCGCGCTCGGCAATGGCACGACGACGCCGGCATTCGCGCCCGGCAGCGCGGGACCGTGAAAATGCGCCATCGTCGCCGGGCCGGACAGGCCGGTGTACTCGAGCTTCCAGCGCAGCACGCTGCTGGCCCGGTCGAAGGTGGCCGTGAGGCTGCCGGTGCCGGCGCTCGCGTTGGCCGGGACCTCGGCCGCGCCCGACAAGGTCGCGCGCAAGCTCTGCGTTGCCATAGTCGGGGTGCTGCCGGCGCTCGAACCCATGGGCATCGAACTGCAGCCCGTGATCGCGAGAAGGGTGCCGAGTGCCGCAGTGGCGACGCCGGCGCGAAGGAGAGAAGGCAGGTTGTTCATGTCGGTCTCCGGAGTGTGGTGGGCGGATTGTGCGCGCGATCGCCGCGCCGCAGGCGGCAATGGCCAGCGCACGGGCCGCCGCGCCACGGGCGTGGCGCGCGAAAGCTGTTAGCGTCGGCTTTCACAGGAACGTTTCGAGGGCGCCGAGGTGGAGTTCGTTGCAAACCCGTGGTTCCGGGCGGGGGCCGCCATCGGCATCGGCCTGCTGATCGGCCTGGAACGAGAGCGTCGAAAGGGCGACGGGCCGAGGAGGATCTCCGCCGGCATCCGCACCTTCTCGATCACCTCGACACTGGGTGCCGCGGCCGTGATGGCGGGCGGCGAGGCGCTGCTCGTCGCCGCGGCGCTGGGCGTCGCCGTGCTCGCCGCGGTGGCGTATTGGCGCAGCCCGGCCGAAGACCCTGGCGTCACGACCGGCGTGGCGCTGGTGCTGACCCTGATCCTCGGCGCCCTGGCCATGCGCGACACGGCGGTCGCCGTCGCGCTGGCCGTCGTCGTCGCAGTGCTGCTGGCCAGCCGGTCGCGGCTGCACCGCTTTGTTCGCCAGGCGGTCTCCGAGACCGAGTTGAACGACGCGCTGGCGCTGGCCGCGGCCACCCTGGTCGTGCTGCCGCTGATTCCTGACCGCTACGTGGGCCCGTTCGATGCCTTCAATCCGCGCACGACCTGGACCATCGTCATCCTGATGATGGTCGTCGGCGGGCTCGGGCATGCGGCGCAACGCCTGCTCGGCCCGGGCCGGGGCCTGGCCGCCGCGGGCCTGGCGTCCGGCTTCGTTTCCAGCGTTGCGACCATTGGCGCCATGGGCGAGCGGGCCGCCCGCGCCCCCGAACGGATGCGGCCGGCCGTCGCCGGTGCGGTGTTCTCCTCGGTCGCCACGGTGCTGCAGATGGCGATGGTGCTCGGGGCGACCAGCGCGGCCACGCTGGGTGCGATGTCCGTCCCGCTGGCCGGTGCCGGCACTTTGGCCATCGGGTATGCCGCCTTCTTCTTGCGTCGCACGGCCGAGTCCGGCCCCGCGGCGGGCGCTGCGTCCGGACACGCGTTCAGCATCGGGCGGGCCGTCGGACTGGCAGCGATGGTCTCGGCGCTGACGGTCCTGTCCGCGGCGCTCCAGGCCTGGTTCGGCACGACCGGCCTGTGGCTCGGGGCCGCGATCGCGGGCTTCGCCGACACCCATTCGGCGGCGGTCTCGGTCGCTTCGCTGGTCGCGGCGGGCAAGCTGCCGGCCGAGGAGGCGGTCGTGCCGATCCTCTGTGCGCTGAGCACGAACGCGGTCTCGAAGCTGGTGATGGCCATGACTGCCGGCGGACCCCGCTTCGCGGCCCAGATCGGGCCCGGGCTGATCCTGATGATCGCCGCGGCCTGGATCGGCGCCGCCGTCCTTCTGCACTGAGCGCGATGCCCCCGGTGCCCGTGCGCACCGCGAGGGGTCGCGATAAGGCGATAAGAAAACGCTAAGGCCCGGGCCGCACCATGGCGATCGAGGAGATGCCATGAACCCGATGACCCGATCGCCCCTTGCCCGAATGGCCGCTGCGGCGCTGCTGGCTGCCGCCTACTTCGTCCCGGCCGCACGGGCCGCCCCGCCGGTGGAACTGCTGGCCGCCTACCGTGCGCAGGCCGGCACGGCCGCGGTGCCGCAACGCGGCCAGCAGCTGTTCACGTCCCGCCATGGCCGCGACTGGAGTTGCGCATCGTGCCACGGCGAGCTGCCCACCCGTCCGGGCGCCCATGCGGTCACCGGCAAGCCGATCGGCCCGCTGGCGCCGGCGTTCAACCCCGAGCGCTTCACCGACGCAGCGAAGGCCGAGAAATGGTTCCGCCGCAACTGCAACGACGTGATCGGCCGCGCGTGCAGCGCGGCCGAGAAGGCTGACGTGCTGAGCTGGCTGCTGACGCTGAAGCCCTGATGTCGCACCCGTCCACCCCGATCCATCGTCTGCGAGAGGCCACCATGCGGTCCAGTCGGTGCCTGCTCCTTCTTCAGAGCCTGCTGGCGCTGGTCGTCGCGTTCGGCCTCCCTCTGCCGGCCCGGGCCGACGACGCCGCACGCGCGCCCCGCGTGGCCCTGTTGCCCAGTTATCAGCAGGAATGCGCCGCGTGTCACCTGGCCTATCCGCCCGGCATGCTGCCGGCCGCGTCGTGGACGCGGCTGATGGACAAGCTGCCGCGCCATTTCGGCACCGACGCGTCGCTGGACCCGGCCACCGTCAGGGAACTGTCGATCTGGCTCGGCACGAACGCCGGCGGCGACCGGCGCGGGCGCGCGCCACCGCCCGAGGACCGCATCACCCGTTCGGCTTGGTTCGTGCACGAGCACGGCGAGTTGCCGCCGGCGGTCTGGAAGCGAGCTGCCGTGAAGAGCCCCGCCAACTGCATGGCCTGCCACACCCAGGCCGACAAGGGAGTTTTCGATGAACACACCGTCCGCATCCCGCGCTGAACCGTCGCCGATCGAACCGCCCGGCGGGTCTGCGATCCGCCGGGTGCTGGTCTGGGACGCACCGGTTCGCGTCTTCCACTGGCTGATGGTGCTGAGCTTTGCCGGCGCCTACCTCACCGCGGAAAGCGAACGCTGGCGCCTCGTGCACGTGACCCTGGGCTACACGATGGCCGGCCTGGTCGGGTTTCGCATCGTCTGGGGGCTGGTGGGAACGCGCCACGCCCGGTTCGCGTCCTTCGTGCGCGGGCCGGCGGAAGTGCTGCGTTACCTGCGACATCTGATCGGCGGGAAGGCCGACCCTCACGTCGGTCACAACCCGGCCGGGTCGCTGGCCATCCTCGCGCTGCTGGGCCTGGCGCTCGTCGTGACCGCGACCGGCTGGGCCACCTACCACGAGATCGGCGGGGATGCGCTCGAGGAACTCCACGAGGGGGCGGCCAACGCGATGCTCGCCGTCGTCGGGGTGCACATCGCCGGCGTGCTGCTCGGCAGCTGGCTGCACCACGACAACCTGATCGGGGCGATGATCACCGGGCGCAAGCCGGGCCGGCCGGAAGACGCGGTTCGCCATGCCTGGCGCAGCCTGGCCGCGCTGATGCTGGTGGCGGTGCTGGGCTTCTGGTGGCTGCAGTGGCAGGGCGCGCCGTCGGGCGGCGCCAGCAGCGGGCCGGCGGCCTCCGGGAAACCCGCCGCCGGCCATCACGACGATGACGACTGAAGCGCCGCGCCGCGCGGGCCACAATCGTTGCGATGCGCATCCTGCTCGCCGAAGACGATCCGCTGCTCGGTGACGGGCTGCGGACCGGCCTGCGCCAGCTCGGTTTCCTGGTCGACTGGGTGCGCGACGGCGAGGCCGCCGAGCGCGAGTTGCGCGCCGGGGCCCATGCCGCCGCGCTGCTCGACATCGGGCTGCCGCTGAAGGATGGCCTGGACGTGCTGACCGCGGTGCGCCGCGCGGGCATCTCGTTGCCGGTGCTGGTGCTGACGGCGCGCGACGCGGTGCCCGACCGCATCCGCGGGCTCGATCTCGGGGCCGACGACTACGTGGTCAAGCCGGTCGACCTGAACGAACTGGCGGCGCGCCTGCGCGCGCTCGTGCGCCGTGCGCACGGCCAGCCGCAGGAGTGCCTGACGGCCGGCGCTGTGATGCTCGATCCGGCGGCACGATCGGTGGAGCAGGGCGGCGTGCCGGTGACCTTGTCGACGCGCGAGTTCGACCTGCTCCATGCGCTGATGCTCAATGCCGGCCGCGTGCTGTCGCGCGAACAGCTCGAGCAGCACCTCTACGGCTGGGGCCAGGAGGTGGAGAGCAACGCGATCGAGGTGCACGTCCACCACCTGCGGCGCAAGCTCGGCAACGCGATCGTCCGGACCGTGCGCGGCGTCGGCTACCTGCTGCAGCGCGAGGTGGCGCCGCCGTGACGACGCGGCCGCGCTCGCTGCAGGGGCGGCTGCTGGTGCTGGTGCTCGGCACGGTCGCGGGCGTCTGGCTGGTCACTGCCGCGATGACCTGGATCGATGCCCGCCACGAGCTGGCCGAACTGCTCGACAGCCACCTGGCGCAGGCCGCGGCGCTGCTCGTGGTGCAGCAGGCCGGCGAAGTCGAGGACGACGATCACCCGGTCGATGCGCCGTCGCTGCACCGCTACGCGCCGAAGGTGGCGTTCCAGGTCTTTCACGAGGGCCGGTTGGCGCTGCGATCGTCCAATGCGCCAGTCGCGCCGATGGTCGACTCCGCGGGACGGGTCGAGAGCGGCTTCGTCACCACCGAGATCGCCGGCACCGCCTGGCGCGTGTTCGCGACCCGCGGGGCGGAGCGCGACGTGCAGGTGTTCGTCGGTGAGCAGGTCGATTCGCGCGACGCCATCCTGTGGGCGCTGCTGCGCAGCACGCTCTGGCCGATGTTGGGCGCGCTGCCGCTGCTGGCGCTCGTCGCCTGGTGGGCGGTGCGCCGCGGCGTGGCCCCGCTGCGGCAGCTCGGGCGCACGCTGGCCGCTCGCGAACCGCAGGCGCTGCACCCGGTCGCCGTCGCGGGGGCCACGTCGGAGATGACGCCGATGCTCGATGCGCTGAATGCCCTGTTCACCCGCATCGCCGGGCTGATGGCGTCGGAACGCCGCTTCACGGCCGACGCCGCCCACGAGCTGCGCACACCGATCGCCGCGATCCGCGCCCAGGCCCAGGTCGCGCTCGCGGCGAGCGACGACGCGCAGCGCCGCCACGCGCTGCAGGCCACGCTGCTGGGCTGCGATCGGGCGACACGCCTGGTCGAGCAACTGCTGACCCTGTCGAGGCTGGAGTCCGGCGGCGCGCCGCCGGCGGCCGGCGTCGAACTCGGCGCGCTGGTGCGGCGGGTCGTTGCCGAGCTCGCGCCACACGCCATCGACCAGTCCCAGACCATCGAGGTCGATGCGGCCGGAGCCTGCACGGTGCGCGGCGACGAGACGCTGCTGGCGGTGCTGGTGCGCAACCTCGTCGACAACGCGCTGCGCTACAGCCCCGCGGGCGCACGGGTGATCGTCGGCGTGTCGGGAGCGCTGGGCGGCGTCCGGCTCACGGTCGACGACGACGGCCCGGGCATGCGCGAATCCGACATGGCGCGCCTGGGCGAGCGCTTCTTCCGGGTTCTCGGTAGCGCGCACAGCGGCAGCGGGCTGGGCTGGTCGATCGTGCGGCGCGTCGCGGACGCGCACGGTGCGGTGCTGCGCATCGGCCGGTCGAGCCGACTGGGCGGCCTGTCGGTCGGCGTCGAATTCCCGCAGCGGGCGTGAGCGCCGTTCGCGATCACGAGGCTCAGGTGCGCACGAACAGGGTGACCAGCGGCGCGTCGCCGAGCTGGCGGCTCCAGTGGCCGTGCACCGTGGGGTCGAAGCTCGCGCCGGGGGGCAGCGTGTCGGCGGAGTAGAAGTGCTCGCCGGGGCCGAACACGCGCGCGCTGCCATCCTGCAGATGGATCTCCATCCTGCCCTCCAGGATGAACACCCACTGCGGCGTGGTCGTGACGTGGAAGCCGCTGCGAAAGCCCACCGGGCTGTGGCGCAGCTGCATGCCGGCGCAGGGCATCGGCGCCGACAGCATCGAGGCCGGCGTGCCCTCGGGCAGTGCGATCTCGTGCTCGCGGAATCGCGCGCGGCCGTCGGTGTCGGTGAACAGGGTGACCTGGGTGAATGTCGTCATGGGCTTCGCGGGGTCGCGGCGTGGCGACCGTGCCGCCGCCGGTACGGAGGATAGGGCCATTCGGGAACGCCGCGGACCGGCCCGCCGCCGGCGTCACCGCCATCGTGCCGCGGCGCGTCAGCGCGTCGCGCGCTGGCCCGACACGGCGGTGAACACCGCCAGCCCCATGTACACCGCGGCCGTGAGACAGCGGCCGGCGGCGCCGGCGCGCTTCAGCCCGCCGAGCGACGGCGCCGCCACGCCGGCGGCCAGCACGCAGGCACTGTCGGTGCAGGCCGCGATCACGACGAAGATCGCGCCGAGCGAGATGCTCTGGACCATCGCAGACGCCCCGGGATCGACGAACTGCGGCAGGAACGCAGCGAAGAACAGCGCGGTCTTCGGATTCAGCAACGCGACGACGAAGCCGTCGCGCAGGATGCGGCGCAGCACCGGCGCGTCGTGACCCTTGCTCCCGGCCGGCGTCGGCGCGGCCCGCAGCGCCTGGACGGCCAGGTACAGCAGATACCCCGCACCCGCGAAGCGCACGATCTCGTAGGCGAGTGTCGACAGCGCCAGCAGCGCTGCCAGCCCCAGCGACGCGGCCAGCGCATTGCCGAGGTTGCCCAGCGCCACCCCCGCGACCGACGCGAGACCGGCGCGGCGCCCCTGCGCCAGCGTGCGCGTCACGACGTAGAGCACCCCCGGCCCTGGCGTCGCGGCGAGCACGAGGCTCGCGACCGCGAAGGCCGCGAGCACCGGCGCCGAGGGCAGTGCGGGGTTCATGGCCGGATAGTCGCACAAGCCGTCTCCCGCGAGGAAGACTGGCGCTGGGAGGTTCTCCAACCCCGGTAGCCCCGGTGTCCCTGTAAGAGCGCTGCCGATGTCCGCCGCGACTCCTCCCGCGACAATTCGATCGGGCTGAGGGGATTCCCTGGAGCAATTCCATTGACAGCCCGCCACCGGGAGACTACGTTCACGTCGCTGGGAAACGCATCGTCACGGAGGCATCGCATGACTGACTGGGAGATTCAAGGCATCGAGCTCGTCAATTGCAACTGCGCCTACGGTTGTCCGTGCCAGTTCAACGCGTTGCCCACGCACGGCTTCTGCGAGGCGATGGGCGCCATTTCCATCGACAAGGGCCACCACGGCGACGTTCCTCTCGACGGACTTCGCATCGGGTTCGTCTTCAGGTGGCCGGGGCCGATCCATGAGGGAAAGGGGCACTGCCAGGCGGTTGTCGACGCACGCGCCACGCCGGCACAGCGCGAGGCCTTGCTGAAGATCATGTCGGGTCAGGACACCGAGCCCTTCGCGACGATGTTCTCGGTGTTCGCGTCCACGATCGAGACCATGTACGAGCCCGTGTTCACCGCGATCGACTTCGTTGTCGACGTCGACGCGCGCCGTGGTCGGATTTCGGCCGCGAACCTCTTCGAGCTCGACGGCGAGCCGATCCGGAACCCCGTGACCGGCGCAGAGCACAGGGCGCGCATCGATCTGCCGCATGGTTTCGAGTACGAACTCGCGGAGGTCGGTTCCGCTTCGAGCCGTTCGCAGGGCGCCTTGGCGTTCGATCTGAAGGACACCTACGCCCAGTTCGCCCGCCTGCACCTGAACGGCCGCGGGCCGATCCGCCACCGCGCTGCGGCCTGATGCGACTGGAGTTCCTGCTCCGGCGAGAGCGGATCGTGCTCTCGCTGGGGTTGGCGGTCGTCGTCGGTTTGTCGTTCGCCTATGTCTCGCAGGGTGCCGGCACGGGCATGTCGGCGTGGGACATGACCACGGCAAGCCTGTTTCCCCACCGCCAGCCCGATGTGCCCGGCGACATGGGTGGGTCGTGGCTACTCGTCGTCGCGATGTGGTGGGTCATGATGATCGCCATGATGACGCCCGGCGCTGCGCCGCTGATCCTGCTGCACCGGCGTGTGCTCGGACGTGACCCTGCCCACGCCGCGATGGCGGATGTGTCCTGCGCACTCCTGCTCGCCGGGTACTTGCTGGTGTGGCTGGCGTATTCGGTCGCGGCGACGGCACTGCAGAATGTTCTGCAGCCGGCCGGCCTGCTCTCGGGGATGATGTGGTGGTCGAGGAGCGCGCTGTTCTCCGCTGCGCTGCTGGCCGCCGCAGGCTTCTACCAGTGGTCGCCCTGGAAGCGCAGCTGCCTCGCGCATTGCCGCAATCCGGTGGCCTTCCTGACCGCCCACGGCAGGCCCGGCTTGCGCGCCGCCCTTGTGCTGGGGATGCGGCACGGCACCTACTGCGTGGGCTGCTGCGGCCTGCTGATGGCGCTGCTGTTCGTGGGCGGCATCATGAATCTGCTGTGGATCGCGGTGTTGACCGGCTTGGTGCTGTGCGAGAAATTGCTGCCCGCCGGGCTGCGGGTCGCACAGGTCACGGGCGGGTTGCTGATCGCCTGGGCGGTGGCGACCCTGCTCGTGTGACTTGCCTTGTCGCACCCCTGTCGAAGATGGGTGCGTCGTGGTCGGGCGGCCCGGGTGTCTCACTACCCGGGTTCGCCGCTTTGCCGCGGGGTCGCCGAGGCGCCGGGTTCACCGCGCGGAGGCCGCGGCCGGCAGGCGCTTGATCGTTGCAAACCGCTCGGGTTGCTGGCGGACCTCCCAGAGCTCGACGGCCTCTTGCATGCGCAGCCACCTCTCCGCACTGGTGCAGAGCAGCCTTTCGAGGCGCATCGCCATGTCGGGCGACAGCGCACGGTGCTCGTGCAGCAACTGCGACACGGCGAGGCTGCTCACGCCCAGCAACTCGGACAGCTTGCCTTGGGTGATGTCGAGGCCGGGCAGCACATCTTCGAGCAGAATCGCGCCCGGATGAGTCGGCCGGCGATTGGGGTTGCGTAGCGACTTCATGGTCATGCCTCAGGGCTAGCCCTCGAGATTCACGTCGATCGCATCCTCGCCATCGAAGCGCAACGTCAAGCGCCAGTTGCCCGACACGCTGCAAGGGCTTCGATTCAAGTGATAGGCCCGCGCTCGAGATGGTTCGGGCCCGTTTGCTCTGCAAGGGGATCACTCTCGCATTGCCCTCGGACTGTGCCAGGCACTCGGCCGGTCGCTCATCGTTCCGTGCCGCTTCTCGAACGGGTCGCCGCCCGGGCACGCCGCTTCGACGTTGTCGCCCACGGGCAGCGCCGCGTGATGTCCTGCATTTGCGACCGTGGCGGGCGCAGGGAGGACCGTGTCCAGTCTGCGCAATGCCGTGAGACGGCACGAGAGGTGCGTCTGGCGGAGACGGTGAGATTCGAACTCACGGAGGAGTTGCCCCCTCGGCAGTTTTCAAGACTGCAGCCTTAAACCGCTCGGCCACGTCTCCGTTGAAAAGCCAGGATCGCGATTGGATTGTACCGAGCGGCGCGGAGCGCAGTGCGGCTCGCGGTGGCGTCAGCCGCACTCGACCTGCACGATCTCGCGCCGCCCGCCGTCGATGCGCGCGGCCGAGAGCTGGCGGCCCCAGACGCAGCCGGTGTCGAGCGCAAGCAGGTCGGGGCGGTTGACCAGCCCCAGGCTGGCCCAGTGGCCGAACGCGATCGGCGTGCCGGCGGTGCGCCGCTGCGGCACCTCGAACCACGGGCGGAAGCCGGGCAGCGCGCCGCCCGCGCCTTCCTTCGTGACGAGGTCGAGTGTGCCGTCGGCCGCGACGAAGCGCACCCGCGTCAGCACGTTGACGACGAAGCGCCAGCGTTCGACGCCGGCGAGCGCGTCGCTCCAGCGCGCCGGCTGGTCGCCGTACATCCGCGGCAGGAATCCGGCGAGTGCGTCGCTGCGCAGCAGCGCCTCGATCTCGGCGGCGAGCTGCAGCGTCTGCGCCGCATCCCACTGCGGCACGACGCCGGCGTGCACCATCAGCCAGCCGTGCTCGAACACCGCCATGCGGCGCTGGCGCAGCCAGTCCAGCCAGGCGTCGCGGTCGGGCGCGGCGAGGATCTGGTCGATCGTGTCGCCCGCGTGCGGCTGGCGCACGCCCTGCGCGACCGCGAGCAGGTTCAGGTCGTGGTTGCCGAGCAGGCACACCGCCGCGTCGCCGAAGCCGCGCAGCCGGCGCAGCGTCTCGAGCGAGCGCGGGCCGCGGTTGACCAGGTCGCCGAGCAGGTAGATGCGGTCGCGCGACGCCGAGAAGCCGATCGTGTCGAGCAGCCGGTCGAGTGCGCCGCAGCAGCCCTGCACGTCGCCGATGATGTAGTTCATGCCGCGATGCTAGCCGGGCACGGGATTCTTTCTGCTACGCTGCCCGTTCCTCGATTGCCGCGCGCCCCGCATGGACGTTGCCCTGCTGTTCTTCCTGATCCTGCTGAACGCGCTGTTCGCGATGTCCGAGATGGCGCTCACGGCGAGCCGCAAGGCCCGCCTGCAGGTGATGCTGGAGGCGGGCGAATCGGGGGCGAAGGCGGCGCTGGAACTGCACGAGAACCCGACCAAGTTTCTCTCGGTGGTGCAGATCGGCATCACCTCGATCGGCATCCTGAACGGCATCGTCGGCGATGCGGCGTTCTCGGCGCCGTTTGCGCACTGGCTGCACGAGCGCCTCGGCATCCAGGAGCGCGCCGCCGAGATCAGTGCGACCGCGCTGGTCGTGGTGGTGATCACCTTCGTGACGATCGTCTTCGGCGAGCTGGTGCCCAAGCGCATCGGCCAGACACATCCGGAGGCGGTCGCGCGGCTGGTGTCGCGGCCGATGGAGGGGCTGTCGCTGATCGGCCGGCCGTTCGTCAAGCTGCTCACGGTGTGCACCAACACGACGCTGAACCTGCTCGGCATCAAGGACGGCCCGGGCCGCAGCGTGACGGAAGCGGAGATTGCCGCCAGCCTGGAGGAAGGCCTGGACGCCGGCGTGATCGAGGCGCAGGAGCACCAGATGGTGCGCAACGTGTTCCGCCTCGACGACCGGCAGGTCGGCTCGATGATGATCCCGCGCGCCGAGATCGTCTGGCTCGACGTCGCTGCCTCGGCCGCCGAGGTGCTGGGGCTGATCGGCGACGAGGAGCATTCGCGCTACCCGGTGTGCCGCGGCGGGCTGGACGATGTGCTCGGCGTGATTTCGGCGCAGACCCTGCTGCAGCAGGTGATGAAGGGGCAGCCGATGTCGCTGACCGACGGGCTGCAGCCCTCGGTGTTCGTGCCCGAGACGCTGTCGGGCATGGAACTGCTCGGGCACTTCCGGGCGTCGAGCGCGCAGCTCGTGTTCGTCGTCGACGAGTACGGCGAGGTGCAGGGCATGATCACCGTGCGCGACGTGCTGGAGGCGATCACCGGCGAGTTCGCCACGCCGACCGACGAGGACGCCTGGGCGGTGCAGCGCGAAGACGGCAGCTGGCTGTTCGACGGCCTGATCCCGGTGCCCGAGTTGAAGGACCGGCTCGCGCTGAAGGAGTTGCCCGAGGAAGACCGCGGCCGCTACAACACGCTGGCCGGGATGATCATGCTGCTGCTCGGGCGGCTGCCGCGCACCACCGATTCGGTGGAGTGGGACCATTGGCGCTTCGAGGTCGTCGACCTCGACGGCAAGCGTGTCGACAAGGTGCTCGCGAGCCGGCTGCCGGTCGAACTCGACGCGGGAGAGACCGATTGAGAACCTCTCTCCCGCACCCCCGTCTTGATGAAGGACACCCGCGATGAACCACTCCGACGAGCGGCAGGACGATTTCGATCGCGGCGTGAAGAACCGCCGCGCGGTCCTGGGCGACGCCTGGGTCGACAGGTCGCTGAACAACGCGACCGGGTTCAACGCCGAGTTCCAGCACCTGATCACGCGCTACGCCTGGAACGACATCTGGGGCCGCCCCGGCCTCGACCAGCCGACGCGCCGGCTGCTCGTGCTCGCGATGACGATGGTCCTGGCGCGCTGGGAGGAATTCGAGCTGCACTGCCGGGCCGCCGTGCGGTCGAGCCAGCGCAGCGGCGGCGTGTCGCTGGAGCGGATCAAGGAAACGCTGATGCAGGGCGCGATCTACTGTGGCGTGCCGGCCGCGAACACCGCGTTCAAGCTGACGACGGACATCCTGCGCGACGAAGGCCTGCTGCCCGCGCCGGCGCCGCTGTCGGCCGCGGCGCGCGTCGCGGTGCACCACACCTTCAGCCAGCCGCAGCTCGCGGTCGCGCTGCAAGGGCCGGCCGGGACGGGTCCGGGCCCCGGCGGTCCCGGCGCGCCGATCGTGCTGAGCCACGCGCTCGGCTTGGACCTGCACATGTGGGACGCGCTCGCCGCACAGCTGGCCGCGCGGCAGCACCCGGTGTTGCGCTACGACCACCGCGGCCACGGCGGCTCGGCGGTGCCGGCGGGCCCGTATTCGATGGACGAACTGGTCGACGACGCCGCGCGGCTGATCCGCGAATGGGGCCGCGGCCCGGTCGTCTGGGTCGGCCTGTCGATGGGCGGCATGGTCGGGCAGGGCCTGGGCGTGCGCCACCCGGAACTCGTCCAGGCGCTGGTGCTCGCGAACACGTGCGCCAGGTATCCCGAAGCGGCGCAGCCGATGTGGTCCGAGCGCATCGCGACCGTCGAATCGCAGGGCCTGGCCGGGATCGCCGACGCGGCGATGCAGCGCTTCTTCACAGACGCCTTCCGAGCCGCCCAGTCCGAGGTGGTGGCCGGGTTCCACAGCCGCGTGCTGCGCACCGATGCCGCCGGCTACACGGCCTGCTGCCACGCGGTTGCCAGGGTCGACTGGCTGGACCGGCTGGTCGGCGTGCGTTGCCCGACGCTGGTCATCGCGGGGGCGCTCGATGCCGGCACGCCGGTCGCGATGTCGCAGGCGATGGTCGAGCGCATCCCCGGTGCCGAGCTGATGGTGCTCGACGAGGCATCGCACCTGAGCGCGGTCGAACAGCCCGGGGCATTCTCGGACGCGCTCGAGGCGTTCCTGCGCCGCGTGCCCGTCTGACGGCTGCGCGGTTCCGCCGGGCGCGGGAATCAGCGTGCCACGCACCGGCCGCGGGCCGATTCGTCAGGCCGACACGATGGGGCCGTCGGCCGGGCGCCGGGGGGACGCCTGCGCCGGCAACCGCGATTCCATCGCGCTGGCGGATTCGGTCTCGGTGGTCCGGTCGATGCCGATGAACCGGCTGGTCAGCCACACCAGTGCCGCGAGCAAACCCAGCCCGGCAATCGCAATGGCGACCAGAACGACGGCGTTCGTCCAGTCGCCGGCCAGCACGACGAATGCCGCGGCGCCACCCGTGGCGATCGACCAGGCCCCGCGTCGCCCGCGCTCGCCGAGCAGGCCACCCTGCGCGAGCCCGTAGGCCATGCAGGCCACGAAGGCGAGCAGCAACTGCGGCAGGCCCACGGCATCCGGGCCATCGAACACATTGGCGAGCATCGACATGATCACCCTTTCACGCGACCGACTTCCGGGGGCGGTCAGAGACTCATTGGAAAGCGGAATCGGTGGTTCGAGGTCGGCATTGCGCGCGGCAGTGTGTAGGAGTTGTCTTGTTCGGGCGGTTTGCGCCGCGCGAGTGGCGAAATTCCTTCACCATGCGTGCGAGCGTGCGCAAAGCCCGATTCCGTCACGGATACCCTGTCTTCGCCACACGCGCGAATCGCGTTCTTGAATTACCGCAACCGTTGGGGAAGGCCATGAAGAAAATCATCGCAATCGTGCTTGCCGTCGGCGCCGCCGGCTCGGCCGCCGCGCAGACCAGCGTCGGCGTGTCGATCGGCATCAACCAGCCGGGCGTCTACGGTCGCATCAACATCGGTGACGTCCCGCCGCCGGCACTGATCCTGCCGCAACCCATGATCATCGCGCCGCCTCGCGTCGCGGTGCAGCGCGCGCCGATCTACCTGTATGTGCCTCCCGCACACCAGCAGGACTGGGGCCGCTACTGCGGACGCTACAGCGCCTGCGGCCAGCCGGTGTACTTCGTGCGGGATGAGTGGGTGCGGGAGCGCTATGCCCACGAGCATCCAGGCTGGGACCGCGGTCGTCACCGCGGGTGGGACAAGGGCGAAGATCACGGCCACGGCCGCGGCCATGGCCGCGGGCCGGACGATCGCCACTGAGATCTGTACGGCAGCGTAGACGCAAGGGGTTCCGGGCGCTGATGGCGATGGCCGTGTTGCCGTCGTTCGGGTTCAGCCGGATGTTCGTTTCGCGGCACCCGCGCCATCGGGGCCGGAGCGCGGCGAGCGCGCCGGTGACACGCCGCGTGGCGGCATCCGTCCGGCATCCATGTCGCCGGGAAGCGGTTGCGGCGGCGCGCTGCCCGCGTGGCCGCGCTTCTGTTTGCGTCCGGACTCGACGAAGCGCTCGGCGGCCCGCTCGGGTTCGGTGTCACTGCAGTAGGGGTAGGCGCCGACGGCCCACTGGATCGCCACCCGGACGGGCAGCGCGGGCAGCAGTTGCAGTGTGCGGATGCAATAGCGCGCAAGCCAGGGGTGTGCGCAGCGGGGCTTTTCCATCGGCTCCATTGTTCGACCGGGTGGGCCGGCCGCGATGTAGGACTCTGCCGCAGCACGGAATCGGATTCCGAGACGACGTTGCGTCACGCACTGCCGGCGCCTTGCCGGCCCGGCGGGGCATCGACCTGGGTCGGTAGAATCGACCCCCGACGAACGCCACGTTCGCGCCGGCACGGGCGCTTCCGGGGCCTTGTCGTGTGCGATGACCCGAGACTTCCGGAGCGTCGGATTGAAGCGTTTCTTGACCACCCTGACCGCCCTCGCGTTCGCCAGCCTGGCCGCAGCGGTCGAAGCTGTCGAGCCCGAAGCGGCGTCCCCGGCGTCGGCGTCGATCGTCGACCGGACGGGTGCGGCGATCAAGCACGGCGCCACGAAGACGGGTGAGGCCGTCAGGCATGGCGCGGAGAAGGCCGGCGAGGCCCTGATTACCACAGCCAGTCGAACCAAGGCCGGCTTCGAGAAGGGCGCGAAGAAGGTCTCCGCGGCCGTCGCGACCGGGACGCAGAAGGTCAAGGCGGTGGTCGCCGGGGCTTCCACGCCCGACTGAACCGCGCGGCGGCCTTCTCGTCAGGAAACGCCCGGCCGCCCGAAGTTTCCTCACACCCCATGGGCCACGAAGGGGCCCGTTCCGGACCTTGGGGGCGGACGACGTCTATCGTCGGCCTGGGGGCGCTCTCAGACGGCGACCGGTGCCTTGATGGCCGGGTGGTGCTCGTAACCGAGCACCTCGAAGTCCTCGTAGGCGTAGTCGAAGATCGACGCCGGCCGACGCTTGATCGAGAGCAGGGGATAGGGGTGCGGCACCCGTGACAACTGCAGCGCCACCTGTTCGGCATGGTTGCTGTAGATGTGGCAGTCACCGCCGGTCCAGATGAAGTCGCCGACCTGCAGGTCGCACTGCTGCGCCAGCATGTGGGTCAGCAAGGCATAGCTGGCGATGTTGAAGGGCACGCCGAGAAAGACGTCGGCGCTGCGCTGGTACAGCTGGCAGCTCAGCCGCCCGGCGGCGACATGGAACTGGAAGAACGCATGGCAGGGCATCAGGGCCATCTTCGACAACTCGGCCACGTTCCACGCGCTGACGATGATGCGGCGCGAATCCGGGTTGCTCCTGAGCTGGTTCACGACCTCGGCGATCTGGTCGATGTGGCCGCCGTCCGGCGTCGGCCACGAGCGCCATTGCACACCGTAGATCGGCCCGAGGTCGCCGTCGGGCTTCGCCCACTCGTCCCAGATCGTCACGCCGCGTTCCTGCAGCCATTTCGCGTTGCCGTCGCCGCGCAGAAACCACAGCAGCTCCAGGATGATGGACTTGAGGTGCACCTTCTTCGTCGTCACCAGCGGGAAGCCTTCGTTCAGGTCGAAGCGCATCTGGTGGCCGAAGACGCTGATCGTGCCGGTGCCGGTGCGATCCGGCTTGAACACGCCGTGCGCGCGCACGTGGCGCATGAAGTCTTCGTACTGCGAACGAATCGGGCGGTCGGGGGAGGGCATCGCTGCGGCGTCCTTCTGAGCGCCCCCGGGGCCGGGCCGCGCCCAGCCCGCCCCCCGCGGGGGTCAGGCAAGGTGGCAGAGCCGCCTTTGCCAGAGAGGCGAGCGGCGATTATCCATGCCAGCCCCGCCCGCGTGCCGGGTCGACCGCGCTGCGCCCGCCGTCAGGCCGGTGCCGGCTCGCGCAGGAAGATCTCGACACGCCGGTTCTTCGCCCGGCCAGCTTCTGTGGCGTTGCTGGCGACCGGCTCGCGATCGCCGCGCCCGGCGGTCTCGACCCGGGACGCTGCCACGCCGCGCGTCACCAGGTAGTCACGCACGCTCTGCGCACGCTCGACCGACAGCGGGTTGTTGATCGCATCCGAGCCGGTGTTGTCGGTGTGGCCCACGATCATCAGGCGTGCGCTCGGGTCGTCGCGCAGGCTGTTCGCGAACGGGTCCAGCACCGCGCGCAGCGGCGGCTTGATCGCGGCGCTGCCGGTGTCGAACGAGATGTCGTTCGGGATGTTGAGCTTGAGCTGGTTGTCTTCGGTGCGGGTGACCTCGACATTCGTGCCGCGCGTGGCCTGCTCCATCGCAGTGCGCCGGTCTTCCATGCGCTTGGACCACAGGTTGCCCGCCACCGCGCCGAGCGCACCGCCGATCACCGCGCCGGTTCCGGCGCGTCCGCCGGTGGCGCTACCGATCACCGCGCCGACTCCGGCACCCACGCCGGCGCCGACCGCGGTGCCCTTCTGGCGCTCGCTCATGTCGGCACAGCCGGCGGCGAGCAGGACGGTCGCGGCCAGGGCGCAGGCGCGCAGGCGCAGGGTCGGGATGGGCGTGTTCATGGGGTGGTCTCCAACGGGAATGCGGCGGGCACGGTGCGCGCGCGTCTGGCCTGTATTTTGGCCAGTGCACGAGGGCACGGTTGTCGGAGACCTGCAACCAGACGTGTCAGACGAGACCTGCAAAGCGAACCCGGACGCGCTCAACGGTCGAACTGAAGCGCCGCCAGCCGCGCGTAGAGACCGCCCGACGCCACCAGCTGTGCGTGCGTGCCGGTCTCGACGATCTCGCCGGCCTCCATCACGACGATGCGGTCGGCGCGCTGCACGGTCGCGAGGCGGTGCGCGATCACCAGCGTCGTGCGGTCCTTCATCGCCGATTCGAGCGCGGCCTGCACCGTGCGCTCGCTTTCGGCATCGAGCGCGCTGGTCGCCTCGTCGAGCAGCAGCAGCGGCGGGTTCTTCAGGATCGCGCGGGCGATCGAGATGCGCTGGCGCTGCCCGCCCGACAGGCGCACGCCGCGCTCGCCCAGAAACGTCTGGTAGCCCTCGGGAAGCGCGCTGATGAAGTCGTGTGCGAACGCGGCCTTCGCAGCCCCGATCACCTCGTCGTCGCTGGCGGCCGGGCGGCCGTAGCGGATGTTCTCCAGCGCGTTCGCCGAGAAGATCACGCTGTCCTGCGGCACGATGCCGATGCGCTCGCGCAGCGCGTGCAGGGCCACGTCGCGCACCGGCACGCCGTCGATCGCGACCTCGCCGGCGGCGACATCGTAGAAGCGCAGCAGCAGCTGGAACACCGTGCTCTTGCCGGCGCCGCTCGGGCCGACCAGTGCCACCGTCTCGCCGGGGGCGACCTGCAGGTCGAAGTGCGACAGCGTGGCGATCTGCGGCCGCGAGGGGTAGCGGAAGGTCACGTCGCGCAGCGTCACGGCCGAACCGCCCGCGGTCGCGGCCAGCGGCACCGGCCGCGGCGGCGAGGTGATCGGCGAGTTCAGGTTCAGCAGCTCCATCAGCCGCTCGGTCGCACCGGCGGCACGCAGCAGGTCGCCGTAGACCTCCGACAGCACCGCGACGCTGCTGACGAGGATGATCACGTAGACCACCGTCTGGCCCAGGTGTCCCGCGGTGATGCTGCCGTGCTCGACCGCCTGCGTCCCCTGGTACAGGCCCCACAGCAGCGCGCCGAAGGTTGCGGTGATGATGAACGCGACCAGGAAGGCGCGCATCCGGGTCCGGTTCACGGCCGTCGCGAAAGCGTTCTCGGTCGAGCGGTCGAAGCGCTGGGCCTCGCGCGCCTCCTGCGTATAGCTCTGCACCACCGGAATCGCGTTCAGCACTTCGGCGGCGATCGCGCTCGAATCGGCGACCCGGTCCTGGCTCGCGCGGGAGAGGCGCCGCACGCGCCGCCCGAAGTACAGGCTCGGCAGCACGACGATCACCAGGATGCCCAGCACCTGCGTCATCACGTACGGGTTCGTAATGATCAGCATGACCATCGCGCCGATCCCCAGCACCGCATTGCGCAGCCCCATCGACAGACTCGAGCCGACGACGGTCTGGACCAGCGTGGTGTCGGTCGTCAGGCGCGACAGCACCTCGCCGGTCTGGTTGGTCTCGAAGAACTCCGGGCTTTGCGTGACCACGTGGGCGTAGACCGCGTTGCGCAGGTCGGCGGTGACACGCTCGCCGAGCCAGGTCACCATGTAGAAGCGCAGCGCCGAGAACAGGCCGAGCGCGGCGCCGACGCCGAACAACGCGAAGAAGTGCTCGCGCAGCGCCATCACTCGCGCGCCCGGATCGGCCGCGACCAGCCCGGTGTCGATCAGCGACTTCATCGCCACCGGGAACACCAGGGTGGTCAGCGCCGCCATCACCAGGAAGGCCATCGCCAGGGCGATCTTCGTGCGGTACGGCCGCAGGAACGGCCGCAGCCCGCCGAGCGAGCGGACATTGCGCCCGGGAGCGGGCGTGGCTCTGGCAGGCACAGGACTGCGGCCGGATGCGGGTGGGGCAGGGCTGGACATGGGTGCAGTGTAGGGGCAGGTCCGGGGCGATCCGGCCCTCCCGGCTCCCGTCGGTGGACCAAGCCTTGACAATTATTGCCTAGGCAGTTATATTCGCGGCACCCTGTCGAAAATGACCTTCACCGTGGCACGCACCGCAGCTCCTGCCGACTTCTACCGCGCCGCCGGCTACTGTGCCGAGGAGAGCGTGGGCTACCTGATGAAGCGCATCATGGTGTCGATCGTCCACCAGGCCGACAAGCGGCTCGACGAGCACGGCCTGACGAGCGCGCAATGGGGCCCGCTGATGCGCCTGAAGATGGTCGAAGGTTCCACGGTCGCCGAGCTGGCGCGCTGGCTCAACGTCGATGCCGGCGCGATGACCCGGCTCCTCGATCGCCTGGAGAAGAAGGGCCTGTGCAAGCGGGTGCGCTCGACCGAGGACCGGCGCGTCGTTCGGGTCGAGCTGACACCCGACGGCCGGGCCGCGATCGCCGAAGTGCCGGCGGTGCTGTCGGAGGTATTGAACGCGCATCTGGCCGGTTTCTCGAAGACCGAGTGGCTCGCGCTGAGGAACTACCTGCAGCGCATGGTCCAGACCGGAGACGCGTTGCGCGAGGCGACCTGACACGAGTTCCGGCGCCGGCCAGCGCCCCGTTCCGACGACCGTCGCACCCCCCAGATATGATTGCCTGAGCAAATGAAGCCACGACAACTATTGTTCGAAGCCGCTGCCTTCCGGCAGGCGGTGCGCTCCCGTGCGCGCTGTGCCCGGGCGAGCCTGCCGACGCTCGCCGCGGTCGCGGTGGCGATTGCCTCCAGCGTCGTGCTGACGCTCGGCGGCTGCGCCAGCAGCGCCGGGATCGCGCCCGTGGCGCAACCGGTCGCGCCGGCGAGCGTCGGTCTCGATGCGGGCACCGGCGCCGCTGCCACGCCGCCGCTCGCCGCCGACTGGTGGCGCGCGTTCGGCGACGGCACGCTGGACGCACTAATCGAGCGCGCCCTGGCCGGCAACCCCGGCCTGAAGGTCGCGCAGGCGCGCCTCGAGCGTGCCCGGGCCGCCACCGCCGGTGCGCAGTCGGTTGACGGCCCGCAGGTCAAGGGTCAGGTCGACGCGACGCGCCAGCTCTTCAGCGCCAACGGCATCTACCCGCCGCCGCTGGGCGGCAGCATCTTCACGATCGGCAACGCGCAGATCGGCGCGTCCTACGAGTTCGACTTCTTCGGCCGCAACCGCGCCGCGATCGAGGCCGCGGTCGGCGCCCAGCGCGCCGCGCAGGCCGACGTTCAGGCCGCGCGCATCATGCTCGCGAGCAACGTCGCGCGCGCCTATGTGCAGCTCGGCCGCCTGTTCGAGCAGCGCGAGGTCGCGGCGCGCGCGCTGAAGCAGCGCAGCGAGATCCTGGCGCTGATCGAGCAGCGCGTGCAGGGCGGCCTGGACACCAACGTCGAGCTGCGCCAGGGCGAAGGCGCGCTGCCGGAGACGCGCCAGCAGATCGAGCAGCTCGACGAGCAGATCGCGCTCGGCCGCCACGCCCTCGCGGCGCTGACGGCGCAGCCGCCGAACGCGCTCGACGACCTGGTCGTGCCGCTGCGCACGGTGCAGGCCGTGCCGGTGCCGGCCGCAGTGCCGGCCGACCTGCTCGGCCGGCGTGCCGACATCAGCGCCGCGCGCTGGCGCATCGAGGCAGCGGGCAGCGACGTGAAGAGCGCGAAGGCGAGCTTCTACCCGAACATCAACCTGTCCGCGTTCATCGGCCTGAACAGCATCGGACTGGATCGGCTGCTGCGCTCCGGCAGCGAGCAGTACGGTGTCGGTCCGGCGCTGAGCCTGCCGATCTTCGACGCCGGCCGCTTGCGTGCCAACCTGCGCGGCAAGACCGCCGACCTCGACGCCGCGATCGAGAGCTACAACGGCGCGGTGATCGACGCGGTCCACGACGTGGCCGACCAGATCAGCTCGGTGCGCTCGATCGAGCGCCAGCAGGTGCAGCAGGCGAGCGCCCAGTCCGCGGCCGAGTCCGCCTACGACCTGGCGGTCCAGCGCTACAAGGCCGGGCTCGGCACCTACCTGACGGTGCTGAACGCCGAGGCGACCGTGCTGAACCAGCGCCGCCTTGCCGCCGACCTGAAGGCGCGCGCGCTCGACGTGCAGATCGGCCTGATCCATGCGCTTGGAGGCGGCTACGCCGAGGCCGGCGCGCAGGTCGCCGCTGCCGGCCGATGAACCCGCGTCGCCAACAACACCACGAATCGAATCCGGAGAGACTTCATGAGCGCCCCTGAATCCACCGTCCCCGTCGCCCGGCAAGGCGGGGCGAGCCGCAAGAAGGCCCTGAGCGCCGTGGCGGCGGCGGTCGTCGTCGCCGGCATTGCCTATGGCGCCTACTGGGCGCTGGTGCTGAATCATTACGAGTCGACCGACAACGCCTACGTGCAGGGCAACGTCGTGCAACTGACGCCGCAGATCGGCGGCACGGTCGTCGCGATCAATGCCGACGACACCGACCACGTCAAGGCCGGCCAGCTGCTGGTCAGGCTCGACCCGGCCGACGCCCAGGTCGCGCTCGACCAGGCCGAGGCGCAGCTCGCCCAGACGGTGCGCGAGGTGCGCACGCTGTACGCCAACAACAGCACGCTGCGGGCGCAGATTGCGCTGCGCGAGGCCGACCTGGCACGCGCACGGAGCGACGAGGCCCGGGCGCAGGACGACGTGGCGCGGCGCAAGCCGCTGGTCGCCACCGGTGCGGTCGGCAAGGAGGAGTTCAACCATTCGCTCGCCGCGCTCGCGGCGGCGAAGAGCAGCGTGGTCGCGGCGCAATCGGCGGTGCTCGCGGCCCGCGAGCAGCTGAGCGCGAACCAGACGCTGACCGACGGCATCGCTCCGGAGCAGCACCCGAACGTGCAGCGCGCCGCGGCGCGCGTGCGCGAGGCCTACCTCGCGCTGCATCGTGCCGAGCTGCTGGCGCCGGTCGACGGCTTCGTCGCCAAGCGCAGCGTGCAGCTCGGCCAGCGCGTGCAGGCCGGCGCGCCGCTGATGTCGGTGATCGCGCTGGACGAAGTCTGGGTCGAGGCCAACTTCAAGGAAAGCCAGCTGAAGAACCTGCGCATCGACCAGCCCGTGACGCTTGAGGCCGATGTCTACGGCAAGAAGGTCGAGTACCACGGCACGATCGAAGGCCTGGGTGCAGGCACCGGCGCGGCGTTCGCGCTGCTGCCGGCACAGAACGCGACCGGCAACTGGATCAAGGTCGTGCAGCGCGTGCCGGTGCGCATCAGGCTCGACCCGAAGGAACTGGTCGAGCACCCGCTGCGCGTCGGGCTGTCGATGGACGCGACGGTCGACATCAGCAAGCTGGAGGGCCGCATGCTGGCCGACGCCTCGCGCCGGTCGGCCGGTGCGCAGACCAGCGTGTTCGACCAGAACAGCAGCGCGGCCGATGCCGAGGTGCGCCGGATCATCGTCGCCAACGGCGGCCGGGCAAGCGCGATTCCGCTCGCGAGCAGCGCGCCGGCGTCCGGCGCGGCATCGGCCGCCACCGGCTCGGGCTCGGCCTCGGTGGCGACGGTCGCGCGCACGAACAGCGTCCAGCCCATTGCCGATCTGAAGTGATCCGCCGGAGCCGCTGAGCATGTCGTCGACCTCTGCCGCGCTGCCTGGCGCTGCGGCTACCGCTGCGCAGCCGCCGGCTGGCCCGGCGCGTCCGCCGGTCGCGTTCCCCCCGCTCAGCGGTGGCCAGCTGGTGCTCGGCACGGTCGCGCTGTCGCTCGCGACCTTCATGAACGTGCTCGACACCTCGATCGCGAACGTCTCGATCCCGGCGATCGCGGGCGACCTCGGCGTGAGCCCGTCGCAGGGCACCTGGGTGATCACGTCTTTCGCGGTCGCGAACGCGATCTCGGTGCCGCTGACCGGCTGGCTGACGCAGCGCTTCGGCCAGGTGCGCCTGTTCACCGCCAGCGTGGTGCTGTTCGTGATCGCGTCCTGGCTGTGCGGCCTGGCACCGAACATGGCCACGCTGATCGCGTTCCGCGTGCTGCAGGGCTTCGTCGCCGGGCCGATGATCCCGCTGTCGCAGACCCTGCTGCTGGCGAGCTACCCGGCCGCGAAGGCCGGCACGGCGATGGCGATGTGGGCGATCACGGTGCTGGTCGCGCCGGTGGCCGGGCCGCTGCTCGGCGGCTGGATCACCGACAACATCTCATGGCCGTGGATCTTCTACATCAACATCCCGGTCGGCATCCTCGCGGCGGTGCTGACCTGGTCGATCTATCACAAGCGCGACCCCGGCCCGCG
Source organism: Pseudomonadota bacterium (assembly GCA_040388965.1). Lineage (GTDB taxonomy): Bacteria > Pseudomonadota > Gammaproteobacteria > Burkholderiales > Burkholderiaceae_C > LMDS01. The sequence goes on from JAZKAV010000025.1 coordinate 70,265, forward strand.
GCGCGTGCCGCTCGACTACGTGGGCCTGGGCCTGCTGGTGCTGTTCGTCGGCGCGCTGCAGATCATGATCGACAAGGGCAAGGAGCTGGACTGGTTCAATTCGGGGCAGATCATCGTCCTGGGCGTGACCGCGGCGGTGGCCTTCCTGTTCTTCCTCGCCTGGGAGTTGACCGACAGGCACCCGGTGGTCGATCTGCGCCTGTTCGCGCGGCGCAACTTCCTGATGGGCACGGTCTCGCTGTCGATCGCCTATGGCCTGTTCTTCGGCAACGTCGTGCTGCTGCCGCTGTGGCTGCAGCAGTACATGGGCTACACCGCGACCTGGGCCGGCCTGGCGACCGCGCCGGTGGGCATTCTCGCGATCCTCCTGTCGCCGTTGGTCGGCAAGAACGTCCACCGGATCGACCCCCGGCTGCTCGGGACGGTCGCCTTCGTCGGCTTCGGCGGCGTCCTGTGGATGCGCTCCAACTTCAATGCGCAGGCCGACTTCACGACCATCCTGATCCCGACGATCCTGCAGGGCGCGGCGATGGCGTTTTTCTTCATCCCGCTGCAGGCGATCGTGTTCTCGGGGCTCACGCCCGACCGCATGCCGTCGGCGGCGGGGCTGTCGAACTTCGTGCGCATCACCGCGGGCGCGATCGGCACCTCGCTGTTCACGACGCTGTGGGAGAACCGCGCCATCCTGCACCATGCGCAACTGACCGAGGCGATCAACACCGGCAGTGCCGCTGCCACGCAGACCCTGGGCCAGCTCGTCGCGGGCGGATTCACCAGCGAGCAGGCGGCGGCCAGTGTCAATCGCATGATCGACCAGCAGGCCTACACGATGGCGGTGACCGATGTCTTCTACCTGTCCTCGCTGATCTTCTTCGTGCTGGTCGGGATGATCTGGCTGGCCCGGCCCAAGGCCAGCGGCGCGGCCGCCGCGGCGGCGGCCGGCGGAGCCCACTGACGGCGATGCCTCAGAGCCGCAGCGGTGCGGCGTAGCCGGTCATCTCGAGGTAGCCGCGGCCGACGCGCCGGCCCGTGTCGTCGAACAGGTCGCTCAGGCCCTCCCAGTAGATCGCGCCGGTGCTGGCGCGGCTGTCCAGCTCCTGGTTGTCGAGCAGCGCGCTGACGCCGAAGCGGCCGATCGGCGTCTCGATCCGCCACTGCACCGGGTAGCGTGCGCGCGAGGCGGCGCTCTCCCAGATGCGGCCGGGCGTGAACCGCAGCACGCCGGGGCCGAACGCGCGCACTGCCTCGCCGGCGCGGCGAAAGCTGCCGCCGGCGTGCACGCTGCTGCCGTCGGCACGGCGCAGGCGGAACGCGGTCAGCGCGCTGCCGTCGTCGAGGTTCATGCCGATCCAGTCCCAGCCCACCGCCTGCGCCGGGACGAACGCATCGCTCCACTCGTGATCGAGCCAGGCGCGGCCCTGCACCGCGATCGGCCGGCCGTCGAGTGCGAGCGTGCCCCGCGCCACGAGCTGCGGCTCGCTGTAGTAGCGGCTGGTCTCGTCGGCGCCCGGACCCTTCTTCGAGACGCCGGCCTCGCCCTGCAACAGCACCGGCTGGGTCGCGTCGACCGCCAGCGCCAACCCGAAGCCGGCACGGTCGCTGGCGACGCGCACGGTGTAGCGGCTGCGCTGCGGGTGGTCGGCGCCGGGTGCGCGGCTGATCTGCCAGTCGCGCAGCGTCACGGCGGTGTCGTCGACCTGCGCCTGCGCGATGCCGAAGCCGCTGCGCGCGGCGCGCTGGTCATGGCGCAGGCGGCGCTGCTCGAGATCGGTCAGCGCGGCGTGCGCGAACAGCAGCTGCGACGCCTCGAAGCGGCTGGCCGACGCGCCCGCGATACCGGTCGCCGCGCGGAAGAACGTCACCTGGAAGCCCCACAGCCGCGCCCCCGAGCCCAGGCTGCCGGTCAGGTACCACCACTCGGTGCGGGACTGCGGATGCGCGCCGAAGTCGACCGGGAAACGCAGCGCCGAAGGCGGCGCGTCCGGCGCCTGTGCCCGTGCCTGTGCCCGTGCCTGTGCGAATGCGGGGGCGGAGGCGGCGGCCAGCCAGCGGAGCCAGGAGCGTCGATGCATCGGTCGCCAGCATCGCACAGTGCCGGCCGGCCGGCCGGGCGGGCGCGGCGCGCTGACCGACAATGCCCGGCATGGCCAAGCCCGTTCCCAGCCTCACCCCCGCCCAGATCGAGCGCGTGATCGCGACCGCGTGGAACGATCGCCCGCCGTTCAACGCGGTGCTGCTGGAGCACGGCCTGACCGAAGGCCAGCTGGTGCAACTGCTCAAGCGGGCGTTGACGCCGAACGCCTTCAAGATCTGGACCGCACGCGCGCGGGCTCGCTGACCTTGCGCCGGGGTCGGCATTGCCGCTGTGCTTGAATCGGCGCGCCGCGTTGCGGCAGACTCGACCACTCCGAACCACCTTCCAGGGGAGACAAGATGCAGCGAAACGACCATCCGAAGCGCCAATGGGGTGTCGCGGCCGTCGCCGTGACCGTGGCCGTGCTCGGCGCCTGCGGCAGCATGCCCGCCGGCAAGACCGGCATGAGCTTCTTCGTCACCGGCGCCGGTCCGGGCAAGGGCGCCGACCTCGGCGGGCTCGCCGGTGCCGACCGGCATTGCCAGGCCCTGGCCAGCGCGGCCGGCGCAGGCAACCGCACCTGGCGCGCCTACCTGAGCCAGCAGCCGACGGCGAACGTGCCCGGCATCAACGCCCGCGACCGCATCGGCAAGGGCCCGTGGACGAACGCGAAAGGTGTCGTGATCGCGACCGACGTGGCCCAGCTGCACGGCGCGAACAACCTCACCAAGCAGACCGCGCTGACCGAAACCGGTGCGGTGGTCAACGGCCGCGGCGACACGCCGAACATGCACGACATGCTGACCGGCTCGCAGCCCGACGGCACATACATCGCCGGCAACGCCAACAGCACCTGCGGCAACTGGACGCAGAGCGGCGAGGGCTCGGCGATGCTCGGCCACAGCGACCGGACCGGGCTCGACGAGAGTGCGCCGGCCAAGTCCTGGAACTCCTCGCACCAGTCGCGCGGCTGCAGCGCAGATGCGCTGAAGTCCACCGGCGGCGCCGGCCTGTTCTACTGCTTCGCGGCCGACTGACAGGGCACCCGCGCTCGCGGGTACGCGAGCCCACCCGCCGGGCGGGTGCTCAGGCGGCCGAGGTTCACGCAGTGGGCCTCTTCGTGGCCCCTGGCGGCCCGGCGCTCGCCTGAGCAAAGCAGCGCGCGGCAAAGGCCCAGATCATCCGCGCGGCATCCGGCCCCTGCGGGTCGCTGTAGGGCTGGTCGATCGCGCCGCCGCTCCAGGCGTGGCCGAGGCCGGCGACTTCGCACAGCGTCGCGACCAGGCGTGCCCCGCGCCTGAAATCGGTCAGGGTCGCGGCACGCCGGGCACCGCGTTGCACGCTGCGCGGCGGGCCGGCGGTCGCGCCGGCGGCGTCGGCCCACCATTGCGCCGTCGTGCGGCCGTTGCCCGGGTCGACGACGTGATCGGCGCTGCCCTGGATCACCAGCAGCGGCGGCAGTGCCGGCGTGTGGGCGGGCAACGGGTCCGGGTGACGACGGCCCCGCATCGCGCCGACCGCGCCGGCGGCCGAGTGCGCGGCGCCCGGGGCGACGCCCGAATGCATCGCAAGCGCCCGGAAGCGCCCCGGATGGTGCAGCGCCACCAGCGCCGCCATGCTCGCGCCGGCCGACAGCCCAGCGATCGCGACCCGCGCCGGATCGGCGCCGTGCAGGGCACAGACCTGGTCGATCGCGGCGAGGATGCTGGCCGCCTCGGCCTGGGCACGTCCGGAGCGCGTCTCGAACCAGTTCCAGCAACGGTGGGCATTGGCCAGGCGTTCCTGCTCCGGGCACAGCACCAGGAAGCCTTCGCGCGCGGCGACGCGCTGCATCTGCGTGCTGCGGGCGAAGCCGGCGGCGTCCTGGTCGCAGCCGTGCAGCATCACCAGCAGCGGCCTCAGGACGCCTGCCCGCGCGCCGGGTGCCCGGTAGAGCCGGTAGCGGCGTGGCCCGGTCGGGCCGATCGCGACGCCCGCGAGCCAGTCGCCGGCGCCGGCGCGTGCCGTGCGCCGCGGGCGCGCCGGCGTGGTCAGCACCTTGGCGGTGCGGGCAGTGGCCTGCGTTGCCGCGCGGGTTCCGGCGCGCCAGGTCGCCCGCGTCAATGCGCGCAGCGCGCGCTGCAACGACCGCGGCCAGAGAGACTTGCGAATGCGCCGCGCCATGCGAGCCCGTGATCGCCCCGAACGGGCGGAATCCGCATTCTGCAGGAGGCGCGCGCCCCACTCAGCGCGAGGACCTTTCGGCGCGACGGGCGCAGCGCTGCGATTCGGTCGGCGGGGTATGCTCGCCCATCACGACCGATGGAGCGCCGCGATGCACGGGAGACGCGAGTCCGTGGCCCGGCCGGTCGCCGCCGCGTCGGCGATGCAGGAGCCGCCGCGCGCCCTGGGGCCCTACCTGGCCGGCTATCCCGACGAGACCCTGGCCGGGGTGCGCGAGCTGCTGGCCCGGGGCCGCGTGGCGACCGCGCTGCAGCGCCGCTATCCCGAGGCGAACGAGGTGCGCACCGATGCCGCGCTGTACGACTACACCGTCGCGCTGAAGACACGCTTCATGCGCAACGCCGAGCCGCTGAGCAAGGTCGTGTTCGACAACCGGCTGCACGTGATCCACAACGCGCTCGGCACCCACACCACGGTCGCGCGGGTGCAGGGGAACAAGCTCAAGGCCAAGCGCGAGATCCGGGTCGCGGGCGTGTTCCGCCAGGCGCCGGCCGCGTTCCTGAGGATGATCGTCGTGCACGAACTCGCGCACCTGAAGGAGCGCGCGCACGACAAGGCCTTCTACGCACTGTGCCGGCACATGGCGCCGGACTACCACCAGCTCGAATTCGACCTGCGCCTGTACCTCACCGAACTGGCGCTGCGGCCGGCGGCCTGAACCTGGCGGCGCGCGGGCGCGCCGTCACCAGTCCTCCTTCACCGCCAGGGCCACCTGCCGGCCCGTGGCGCGGCGTGCGGCCAGCCAGGCCGTGGCGGTGCCGGCCGCCATCACCGCAGCGCACAGCGCCGCCAGGCGCGGCCACGGCAGCAGCAGGTCCATCGTCCAGTGGAAGCTCTGCGGGTTCACGACCTTCACGAGCACGACGCTGACCGCCAGGCCCAGCAGCAGTCCGAGCAGCGCGCCGGCGGCGGTCCAGACCGCGCCTTCGGCCGCGACCACCGCGAGCACCTGCGCGCGCGTCAGCCCGAGGTGCGCGAGCAGCCCGAACTCCTTGCGCCGCGCCAGCACCTGCGCCGAAAAGCTCGCGCCGATGCCGAACAGCCCGATCGCGATGGCCACCGCCTGCAGCCAGTAGGTGACCGCGAAGCTGCGGTCGAAGATGCGCAGCGAGCTGGCGCGGATCTCGGCGGCCGACGCGAACTCGAGCAGCGCGCCGTCCAGCCCCAGCCCGCTCGCGAGCGTGCGCAGGGACTGCTGCACCCGTGACGGGTCGGCGCCGGGCTGCAGCCACAGCGCCAGGTCGTTGACCCGGGTGTCGCCGGTCAGGCGGCGGTAGTCGGCGCCGGCGATCGCGATCGCGCCGTGCTGGCGCGCATAGTCGCGCCAGACGCCGCCCACGAACACGCGCGGGTGGCCGGCCAGCGGCAGGCTCAACGAGCTGCCGGGGCGCGCGCCGTAGAGGTCGACCATCGCCTCGCTGACATAGACCGCGGTGGCGCCCGCGGGCGCCGCAACGACGTCGCTGACCAGCGGCAGGTTCTTCGCGGGTTCGGACAGTGCGCGCGCGATCAGCACGACTGCGGGGCGGGCTGCGTCGAGCTGCAGTGGCACGACACGCTGCGGCTCGACGCGCGCCACGCCGGCAACCTCGGCGGCACGCGCCGCCATCTCCGCCGGCAGCACGGCGACATCGCCGGCCGCTGGCGAAGACGCGGCGCGCAGGTAGAGGTCGGCCGGCAGCACCGTGTCCAGCCACTGCGTGACCGACGCGCGGAAGCTCGCGACCATCACCGTCAGCGCGACCGCCAGGCTCAGGCTCGCGACCACGCCGGCGACCGCGATCGTCGCAGTGTGGCGCTGGTGGCGTGCGCGTTCCACCGCGAGCAGCGCGAGCGCGTTCCCTGGCGGGGCGACGCCCTTCAGCAGCGCGGCGACGCTCGCCGGCACGCAGGCGATGCCGCCCAGCAGCAGGCAGGCGACGCCGAGGTAGGCCGCGAGCGGAATGCCCGAGACCGGCGGCAGCAACGCGAGCAGCACGCCGGCGGCGAGCAGGACCGGCCCCAGCCACACCGGCCCCGCGGGGGCGCTCGCAGCCCCCAGCCCCTTCAGCGCCTGTGCCGGCGCGAGGCGCTGCGCGTCGCGCGCCGGCAGCCAGCCGCCGACCATCGCCGCGGCGGTGCCGAGCAGTCCGTAGGCCAGCGCCGCGCCGATGTCGAACTGCAGTGCCGGCGTCACGCCGGGGAAGTAGCCGCCACCGAGGTCGCCGGCCAGCAGCCGCAGCGCGAGCGCGGCCAGCGCAGTGCCGAGCGCCAGCCCGAGCACGCTGCCCAGCGCGCCGAGCAGCGCCGATTCGGCCAGCACCAGCGCGAGCCGTTCGCGCGCGCCCAGGCCCAGCACGCCGAGCAGCGCGAGCTGCGGCTGGCGCTTCGCGACCGACAGCGACAGGATCGAGAACACCAGGAACGCGCCGGTGAACAGCGCCACCAGCGCGAGCACGGTCAGGTTGACGCGGTAGGCGCGCGAGAGCTTCGAGACGCGCAGTGCGGCTTCGTCCGGCGCCGCGGCGCGGATCCCCGGCGGCAGCCCGAGCTCGCGCAGCACGGTCGCGCGATCGGCGCCGGCACGCAGCCGCACGTCGATGCGAGCGAGCCGGCCGAGCCAGCCGAAGGCGGTCTGTGCGCCGGCGATGTCCATCACCGCGAGCGGCGTGCCTTCGGCGGCGATGTCGCCCTGCACGCGCAAGGTTGCGATCCCGGTCGGCGTGCGCACGCGCAACCGTTCGCCAGCGAGCCGGCGGCGTGCCTGCGCGTTCAGGAAGACCGCGTCCGGTGCCAGCGCCGCGAAGCGCTCGGCGTCGTTCGCGAGCCGCGGCATCAGCGCCGGCGACACGCTCGCGGCGACCAGCACGTCGAGGCCGGCGATCTTCAGCCGCACGCGCTCGCCCTGCGCATCGAGCGCCTCGGTGTCGATCTCGATCACCGGGCTTGCGACCGCGACCTGCGGGTGGCGTGCGACGCGTTCGTAGAGCGCCTCGTCGAAGCCGCCCGGTGCGCCTCGCAACTCGAAGTCGGGCACGCCGTTGACGGCGCGCACCGCCGCGCTGAACTCGCTCAGTGCTGACTGGTTGATCAGCTGCACCGAAAACGCGAGCGCGACGCCGAGCATCACCGCGAACAGCGCCGCCAGGTGGCGCCACGGGTGGTGGCGCAGTTCGGGCCAGGACAGTTGCCGCAGCAGGGCGGGCAGGAGCCGGCGTCGCGACGCGCCTGCCGGTAAGCCTTCGTGCTGCGCACGCCGGGATTCGCCCAAGGGCCCGGAGGGGCCGCGTCGTGGCCCGTGACGGCCCGGCGGGCTCACTGGTGCACCTTCGTGCTGCGCACTCCGGTATTCGCCCGAGGACCCGGAGGGGCCACCTTGTGGCCCATGACGGCCCGGCGGGCTCATGCGCCGCCTTCGACCATCTTCGCCCAAGGGCCCGGAGGGGCCGCGTCGTGGCCCGTGACGGCCCGGCGGGCTCACTGGTGCACCTTCGTGCTGCGCACTCCGGTATTCGCCCGAGGACCCGGAGGGGCCACCTTGTGGCCCATGACGGCCCGGCAGGATCATGCGCCGCCTTCGGCCATTCCGCCCGCGGTCAGCGTCAGCACGCGGTCAGCGCGTGCGGCGGCGGCGCGCGAGTGCGTGACCAGCAGGCAGGCCGCGCCCTCGCGCCGGACCTGCGCCGAGAGCAGGTCCATCACGCGCTCGGCGGTGGCCGGGTCGAGGTTGCCGGTCGGCTCGTCGGCCAGGATCAGGGCGGGCCGGTGCACCAGCGCGCGCGCGATCGCGACGCGTTGCAACTGGCCGCCGGACAGCGTCTGCGGCAGGCGCTCGCCCAGCCCGGCCAGGCCGACCGCCGCGAGCACGGCCTGCACGCGCGCGTCGTCCGGCCGGCCCTGCAGCAGCAGCGGCAGGCCGACGTTGTGCGCGACGCTCAGGTGCGGCAGCACGTGGAAAGCCTGGAACACGAAGCCGAGGTGCGCGCGGCGCAGCAGCGCCTGCTGCGTTTCGGTCAGCGCGGTCACGTCGGTGCCGGCAATCCGCACATGGCCCGCGGCGACGCCGTCCAGCCCCGCGATGCAGTTCAGCAAGGTCGACTTGCCGACGCCCGATTCACCGAGGATTGCGACGAACTCGCCGGGCGCGACCCGCAGGTCCACCTGCTCGAACACCACGCTGTCGCCATAGCGCTTCGCGAGCGACTCGACCTCGAGCAGCGGCGTCATGCGCGCGGCAGCTCCGCGGCGAGTCGGGTGGCCAGCGCCACGACCCGGGCGATCGCGTCCGGCGCGTCGCAGGCGACGCGATGGCGCTGCGGCATGCTGCGCAGCCAGGTCAGCTGGCGCTTCGCGAGCTGGCGCGTCGCGGCGGCGCCGCGCTCCGGCAACCCGCTCAGGTCGCCGGCGACCAGCGCCTCCCAGGTCTGGCGGTAGCCGACGCAGCGCATCGACGGCAGGTCGGCGTTCAGGTCGCCGCGCTCGGCCAGTGCCCGCACCTCGTCGACCAGACCGTCCTCGAGCATCCGGTGGAAGCGCGCCTCGATGCGCCGGTGCAGCCATGCCCGGTCGTCGGGCTCCAGCGAGATCAGCGGCGGCAGCGCGCGTTCGGCCTTCCCGGTGTGGAACGACGACAGCGGCTGGCCGCTGACGCGATGGACCTCGAGCGCGCGCTGGATGCGCTGCTGATCGGCCGGCTTCAGCCGCGCCGCGGTGACGGGGTCGACGCGCTGCAGCTCGCGGTACAGCGCGTGCAGGCCGTCGCGCTCGAGCTGTTCGGCGAGCGCTGCGCGCACGCCGCGATCGGCGGCGGGCATCGCGTCCAGCCCCTCGAACAGCGCCTTGAAGTACAGCATCGTGCCGCCGACCAGCAGGGGCAGCCGGCCGCGCGCGCCAATCTCGGCGATCAGCCGCTGCGCATCGCCGACGAAGCGCGCGGCCGAATAGGCCTCGCTCGGCTCGATGATGTCGATCAGGTGGTGGACCACCTGCGCGCGCTCCTGCGGGGTCGGCTTCGCGGTGCCGATGTCCATGCCGCGGTAGACCAGGGCCGAGTCGACGCTGACGATCTCGACCGGCCGCGTGCCGGCCCATGCCGCCGCGATCGCCAGCGCCGCCGCGGTCTTGCCCGAGGCGGTCGGGCCGGCCAGGCACAGGTACGCGGCGCTCAACCGGCGCGCTCCGTGCCGCGCAGCGCGGGGGCCGCGCCCGTGGGGCTGCCCGGCGGGCTCATCACGGGATCGCCTCGCGCATCACCGGCTGCAGCGCCAGCGCTTCATGCAAACGCCTCGTCGGCGCGCAGGTAGCGCCACTGGCCCGGCGGCAGGTCGCCCAGCATCACCTGGCCGATGCGCACCCGCTTCAGGCCGAGCACCTGCAGCCCGACGGCCTCGCACATGCGGCGGATCTGGCGCTTCTTGCCCTGGGTCAGCACGAAGCGCAGCTGGTCGTCGTTGACCCACTCGACCTGCGCCGGCCGCAGCGCCTCGCCGTCGAGCTCGAGGCCGTGGCGCAGCAGCGCGAGGCCCTCGTCGCTCAGGCGCCGGCCGTCGGCACGGGCCGCGAAGCGGCCCTCTCGCGGCCCGTCGACCCGCACCAGGTACTCCTTCTCGATCTCGCTGTCCTCGCCGATCAGCTGCTTCGCGACCCGGCCGTCCTGCGTCAGCACCAGCAGGCCGACCGAATCGATGTCGAGACGCCCGGCCGGCACCAGGCTCTTCAGGTGCTCGCGCAGGAAGCGCGTGCCGGAGCGGTCGTCGCGCCACTGGTTCGCCGGCGTGATCAGCACGACCGCCGGTTCGTAGCCGTCTTCGGCCTGGCCCGACACATAGCCGACCGGCTTGTTGACCAGCACCGTGACGCGCTGGGCCTGCTGGAACTTCGCCTTCGCGTCGATCGTGATGCGCTGCTGCGGCAGCACGCGCGAACCGAGCTCGCTGACGACCTGGTCGTCGACCCGCACATAGCCCTTCGCGATCCATTCGTCGGCCTCGCGCCGCGACGCGATGCCGAGCTCGCTCATGCGCTTGGACAGGCGCAGGCTGCCGGGGGGGTGTCCGGTGTGCTCGAAGCGATCGTCGGCGTCGTCATCGTGGCGCGGGCGTCGCTCGGCGCGCGCGTCGTTGCGCGCGGCGTTGCGAGGTGCGGGGCGCGGCGGCGGGCGCGGATCGAAACGGGCTTGCGATGGCCGCGGTGGCGCGGCACGCGGGTCGCGCGGCGGCTGGGTTCGCGGCGCGTCGCGCGAGTCGCGTGCAGCGCGCTGCGGCTGCGCACGCGGCGCGCTGCGTGGATCGCGCTGCAGCGGCGCCATGCGGGCGTCGTCGCGCGGGGCCTGTTGGCGCGGTGCCGAGCGCGGTTCGTGGCGCGCGCCGAAGGCCGTGTTCGCACTGCGCTGTGTCGGCGCGGGTCGTTGCGCCGGTGCGGCGGCGTCGCCGCGGCGCACGAAGGCTTCGGGCGGGCGGTCGCCGAAGCGCTGGCGCAACTGCTCCTGATAGCGCGCCTCGCGCTCGGCGCGCTGTGCCTGCGCCTGTGCGAGCGTGGGGCGTGCGCCCTTGACGCCCGCACCCACGCCGCGCACCGGCGGTCGGTCGTTCGCGGGTGGCGGCGCGCCGGCGCCGCCGGGCTTCTTCAGTTTGATCGTGGCCATGCGCGATTGGAGCACGAGCGCCGCGCCGTCAGGCGCCGCGGCCGAACGGCTCGCGCAAGGCGTTGTGGTCTGGCGGCTGATGCGAAAGCTCAGCGCCCGCGCCAGAACAGGCCGTCGAGTTCCTTCAGCGTGATCTGGCGCCAGGTCGGCCGGCCGTGGTTGCACTGGTCGGCGCGGTCGGTGCGCTCCATGTCGCGCAGCAGCGCGTTCATCTCGGCCAGCGTGAGCTGGCGGTTGGCGCGCACCGCGCCGTGGCAGGCCATCGTCGACAGGATCTCGTGCTGCGCGCGCTGGATCACGTTGCTGGCGCCGAACTGCGCGAGTTCGGCGAGCACGCTGCGCGCGAGTTCGACGACGTCGCCGCCGGCCAGCGCGGCCGGCTGCGAACGCACCGCCAGCAGCGTGGCCGACAGCGCAGAAACGTCGAGACCGAGCGCACGCAGGTTGTCGGCCTGCGCCTCGGCGGTCGCGATCTCCTGGGGTGTCGCGGCGAAGGTGGCCGGGATCAGCAAGGGCTGCGCGTCGATCGCTGCGCCGCCCCGCTCGGCGAGGCTCGCCTTCAGCCGTTCGTAGACGATGCGCTCGTGCGCCGCGTGCATGTCGACGATCACCAGGCCCTGCGTGTTCTCGGCCAGCACGAAGGTGCCGGCGATCTGCGCGATCGCCTTGCCGAGCGGCCAGGTGTCCGCATCGGCATCGGCGGCCGCCACGCCGACGGGTGCGCCGGTGCCGAAGACCGCGGGTTCGGGCGCCGGCTGGCCGGCCCAGCGCGCCGGCAGCTCCCGCGCATACAGCGTCGCGAGCTGCTGCAGGCCGAGCGAGGCCTGCTGCGCGCTGTCGCGGTACCGCAGTCCGGGCGGCGCGGACACCGGCGGCGCTGTGGCGGCGCTCGGGGCGGCGGCGAGTCCCGCCCCGGGAATCGCCAGCGCCGCCTCGACCGCGCGCCGCACCGCCTGGTGAACCTCGCGCGAATCGCGAAAGCGCACCTCGACCTTGGTCGGGTGCACGTTGACGTCGACACGGTCGGGCACGATCTCGACGAACAGCACGTAGGCCGGCTGGCGGCCGCCGTGCAGCACGTCCTCGTAGGCCGAGCGCACGCCGTGCGCGATCAGCTTGTCGCGCACGAAGCGGCCGTTGACGTACACGTACTGCTGATCGGCGCGCGCCCGCGCTGACTCGGGCGTGCCGGTCCGGCCGCGGATGCGCAGCACGCCGGAGTCGATCGCCAGTTCGCGGCTGTTCCCGACGAAGTCGGGGCCGAGCACGTCGGTCACGCGCTGTTCGGCGCTCGCGCGCCGCCACTGGGCGCTCAGCTTGCCGTCGTGCCAGACCGTGAAGCCGACCCCGGGCCGCGCCAGCGCATGCCGGCGCACCGCCTCGACGCAGTGCGCGAACTCGGTCGCCTCGGTCTTCAGGAACTTGCGCCGCGCCGGTGTGGCGAAGAACAGCTCGCGCACCTCGACGCTGGTGCCCACGCCGCGCGCCGCCGGCACGAGCTCGCCGGAGCGCGCGTCGAGCCGCTGCGCATGCGCCGCCTCGGCGGTGCGGCTCGCGATCGAGAGCTCGGCGATCGACGCGATCGCGGCCAGCGCCTCGCCGCGAAAGCCCATCGTCGCAACGCCTTCCAGTTCGTGCAGCGACGCGATCTTGCTGGTCGCGTGGCGGCGCAGCGCCAGCGCCAGCTCGTCGGCCGGGATGCCGGCGCCGTCGTCCTCGACGACGATCGCGCGGATGCCGCCGCCCACCAGCCTGACCGCGATCTCGGTGGCGCCGGCGTCGAGCGCGTTGTCGACCAGCTCGCGCACCACCGAGGCCGGCCGCTCGACCACCTCGCCAGCGGCGATCTGGCTGACGAGTTCGTCCGGCAGCTCGCGGATCGGGCGGCGGGCCGGGGGCTGCAGGACGGCGTTCATCCGCGCATTGTAGAAACCGGGCACAGGTCGGCGGGGCTGGCGCAAGATCGGCAGCGGTGGCGATGCGTTATCGTCGCGACGTGCAGAACCGACCCGCTCGCGATGATGCTGCCCTCACCCAGTACCCCATGATGGACCAGAGCCGTTCCGCCGCCACCAGTCCCTCGCCCGAGAATCCCGTATTTCTTCGCGCCGTCAGCCAGCTGGCCCGGCAGCGTCCGGTCGTCACGTCGCGCGCGATCTACAACCACCACGGCATCAAGCTGCTCGAGGGCGGGGTGCAGGTCGACGCCGGGCTCTACGACCGGCTGCTTTCGCATCGCCTGTCCGCACCGCTCGACGACAGCGTCGACAGCAACCCGGCCGTCACCGGCGCCGTGCTGCGCGAGGCCGCCGAGGCCGCGCTGGCGCGCTGGCCCTTCTTCGCGCTGATGGCGCCGCCCGGACGCGTGCGCAGCATGGTGCTGCAGTCGATCGAGGCAATCCCGCTGCCGCGGCCGGTCGCGTTCCACCTGACGCTGGCGCGCGAGACCCGGCCCGCGGCGGTGTTCGAGCACGGCATCCTGATGGCGCTGCTGTGCGCGCACCTGGTGCGCGAGGGCGGCGCGCCGATCCACGACATGACGGTCGCCGCGGCCGCCGGGCTGCTGCACGACCTGGGCATGCTGCACATCGACCCGGAACTGCTCGATGCCGGCACACGCCTGAGCGGCGACGAGCGCCGCCCGCTCTACGCCCACCCGCTGACCGGCTCGATGCTGATCGCGCGCTTCCACGAGTACCCGTCGCAGGTCGGCCGCGCCATCCTCGAACACCACGAGTTGCTCGACGGTTCGGGCTATCCGCGCGGCCTGTCCGGCGAGGCGATCAGTCCGCTCGGCCGCCTGCTGTCGCTGTGCGAGGTCGTCACCGCGATGTTCGACGGCGCGCGCCAGCGGCCCGAGTTGCGCGTCTCGCTGCTGCTGCGCGTCGGCAAGCGGCGCTTCGATGCGGAGCTGGTGCCCTCGATCCATCGTCTGCTGCGTGCGCTGCCGCCGGTCGACGGCGACACCGACGCCAGCGTTGCCGAATCGGTCGAACGCCTGCGCGTGCTGGCCGAGCTGCTGAACCAGTGGCACCTGGCCGCCGGGGCGGCGGCGCCGACCCAGGCGCCGGGCGGTCGCGCAGTGCTGAAGGCCATGGCCGACCAGGCCGGTGCGCTGCAGCGCATGATGTTCGAGGCCGGCATCACGCCCGAGCAGCTCGACCTGATCGGCGGCGCCGGCGAAGCCGATGCGCAGTTGCGCTCGGAGCTGTGGGCGCTGGCCGGCGAGTTGCGCTGGAACCTGCAGGCGAGCGCGAACCAGTTGCGCCGCCGCTGGCGTTCTGCTTCGGAGGATCCGTCGTTTCCCGCGCCGGTGGCCGCGTGGCTGGACCAGGTCGAGGCGCTCGACGGTCCGGGTTGACGCGCGGGATGGCCCGGCGGGCTGCGGCGCCGCCCCGATAATCGCGCCGCATGGAAATCCTTCAACACCTGCTCGACTTCGTCCTGCACGTCGACGTGCATCTGCGCAGCTTCGTCGAGGCCTATGGGGCCTGGGTCTACGCGCTGCTGTTCCTGATCATCTTCGTCGAGACCGGCGTCGTCGTGATGCCGTTCCTGCCCGGCGACTCGCTGCTGTTCGTCGTCGGCGCGCTCTGCGGCGCCGGGCTGATGAACCTGCCGCTGGTCGTCGGGTTGCTGATCGCCGCGGCGATCCTGGGCGACCAGTGCAACTTCTCGATCGGTCGCCACGTCGGGCCGCGCGTGTTCCGGTGGGAGGACTCGCGCTGGTTCAACAAGGCGGCGTTCGATCAGGCCCATGCCTTCTACGAGCGCTACGGCGGCGTGACGATCGTGGCGGCGCGTTTCATGCCGTTCCTGCGCACCTTCGTGCCCTTCGTGGGTGGCGTGGCACAGATGACGCGCCGCAAGTTCAGCCTGTACAACGTCGCCGGCGCGATCCTGTGGGTCGGCGGCGTGACGCTGGCCGGCTACGTGTTCGGCAACATCCCGTGGGTCAAGGCGCACCTGGACAAGATCATCTGGGCGGCGATCCTGATCCCCGGCCTGCTGGTGCTGCTCGGCGGCTGGCGCGCCCGGCGCGCGGCCCGGGCGGCAGCGCCCTGAACGCTACGCGGCGAATGCGCGCCGCAATTCGGCGGCGCACAGCGCGACCGCGGTGTTCGCCTCGTCGAGCACCTTGCCCATCGGCACGAAGCCGTGGATCTGCCGGTCGAAGCACACGCAGCTCGCGTGGCTGCCCGCCGCGGTGAGCCGCTCGGCATAGGCGCGACCCTCGTCGCGCAGCGGATCGTAGCCGGCGGTCAGCACCAGCGCCGGCGGCAGGTTCGAGAGGTCCTCGCGCAGCAGCGGCGAGGCGCGCCAGTCCTCGTAGTCGGCGCGGTTCGGCAGGTAGTGGTCGCTGAAGTACGCCATCGTTTCCTGCGTCAGCAGGTAGCCCTCGCCGTTCTCGGTGTGCGAGGGATGGCTGCGGTGCGCGTCGGTCGCCGGGTAGATCAGCAGCTGGAACGCGATCGGCAGGTCGCCGCTGTCGCGCGCCGCGATCGAGACGACGGCCGCCAGGTTGCCGCCGGCACTGTCGCCGCCGACTGCCAGGCGCGCCGCGTCGAGGTGCAGTGCGGCGGCGTTCGCGCGCACCCAGCGCGTCGCGGCGAGGCAGTCGTCGACGGCCGCGGGAAAGCGGTGCTCCGGGGCCAGCCGGTAGTCGACCGCGATCACCGCGCAGCCGGCGCCGTTCGCCAGCTCGCGGCACAGCGTGTCGTGCGTGTCCAGATCGCCGATGACCCAGCCGCCGCCGTGGTAGTAGACCAGCACCGGCAGCGTCTCGGTGTCGGCGCTGCCGAGCGGCCGGTACGCGCGTACGGGGATCGAGCCGTGCGGGCCGCTCGCCTGCAGGTCGTGCACCTGCGCCACCTCGGGCGGCGCCGGCTGTGTCGCGCCGCGCCGGTCGCGGTACCAGGCGCGCGCGTCGGCGACGCCGAGCGTGTGGGTGGGCGGGATCTGGCGCTGCTCGATGAAGTCGAGCAGGGCGCGGGTCTGGGGATGGAGCATGGTGAGAGTGGGCGCGGAGATGACGATGCCGCAGCGTAACGCCTCGCGCCGCGTTCCGCCGTGCCGGCAGTCACTTCGCCGCTTCGATGGCGGTCACCGTGAGGGCGCCATTCACCCTGTCGGCGGCGAACTTCACCTTGGCGCCCTCCTCGAGGGCATCCAGCATCGTCGCGTCGGCGACCTTGAACACCATCGTCATCCCGGGCATCCCGAGGTTGGCGATGGGGCCGTGGCGCAGGGTGATCTTGCCCTGCGCCTTGTCGATTCTGCGCACCTCGCCGTCTGCCATCGGCGTCCCCGCGGTGGCCGCCGCCGATGCCGGCGCCAGATGGTGAGCCGCGTGGTCGGCGGCGGACGTCTGGGCAGCGGCGACAGCCGGGAAGGCCAGCGCGATGGTGGCGAGCCTGTGCGTGAATTTCATGGGGGAACCTTTCGGTCACTTCGGATAGGCCGAGAACACGCGCGCGCGGCCGTTGGCGTCGACGAGCAGAACCTCATAGGGGTCTTGTCGAGCACCCATCTCCATGCCGGGCGAACCCGCCGGCATGCTCGGCACCGCCAGGCCCAGGGCGCGCGGTTTCAGGGCCAGCAGACGCTTGACCTCGCCGGCCGGGACGTGTCCCTCGACGACGTAGCCCGCGACGATGGCCGTGTGGCACGCGCCGTAGCGGTCCGGCATGCCGAACCGCTGGCGCGCGGCCGTCGTGTCGCCGACGTGGGTCACCGCCACCGGGAATCCCGCCCCTCTCATGTGGTCCACCCAGGCCGTGCAGCAGCCGCAGGAGGCGCTCTTGAAGACCTGCACGGATGGCAGGGCCGCGTCGGCGGCGACCGGAAATGCGCGGGCCGCCAGCGCAGCGGTCAGGGCACTCAGTGCGGTGCGGCGCTTCACTTGACCACCACCTTTCCGAACATCCCGGCCTCGTAGTGGCCGGGGATGAGACAGGCGAACGCGTACTCGCCGGCCCGGGTGAACTGCCAGACGATTTCGCCCCGGGTGCCCGGCTTCACGTGGGCCATGTTCGCGTCGGCGTGCTCCATCTCCGGGAACTTGCGCATCAGCGCGGCATGCTCCTCGAGTTCACCGCGGGTCCCGAGCACCATCTCGTGGAGCTGCCGGCCGCTGTTGGAGACCACGAACCTCACCGTCTCGCCGCGCCGGACCGCGACATCGGCCGGCGTGAACCGGAACCGGTCGGTCATGTCGAGCCGGATGATCCGGGTCACCTTCTTCGGATCACCCGCGCGGCCGAAGGCCCGCTCTTCCGCCCTGGCGGCGTCGTGGCCGGGCTTGCCGGCGCGGTCCTCGTCGCCGTGGGCCCAGGCTCCCGTCGCCGCCAGTGCGACGACGGCAAGGGCCACCGTGTTCAAGTGCTTGTGCATGGTCGTTCTCTCCGATGTCAATGGCCTTCGTGGCCGGCAGGCTTGCGAACCTGAAGGGTGTCGGAATCGGCCTTGGGAGCCGCCGCGCGAACGGGCTCGGGCATCTCGGCCGTGTACTCGCTGGCGAGCATGCCGGCCGGATGCTTGTACGGGCCCGGATCCCCGAAGTCGCCGCGCGCGACGTCGTCGCGCACCTTCACGACGCTGAACATGCCGCCCATGCCGAGCGCGCCGAAAGGGCCCTGGCCGGTCATCATCGGCAGCGTGTTGTCCGGCAGGGGCATCTCCATCTCGGCCATGTCGTGCATGCCCTTGTCGCCCATGACCATGTAGTCCGGGATGAGGCCCGTGATCTTCTTCGCGACGTCCCGCTGGGACACGCCGATCATGGTCGGGACGGCGTGGCCCATCGCATTCATCGTGTGGTGGGACTTGTGGCAGTGGATGGCCCAGTCCCCCGCGATGGCGTCGAATTCGATCGCGCGCATCTGGCCGACCGCCACGTCGGCCGTGACTTCCGGCCAGCGTGCCGCCCTGGGCACCCAGCCGCCGTCGGTGCCGGTCACCTCGAAGTGGGGGCCGTGCATGTGGATGGGGTGGTTGGTCATCGTGAGGTTGCCCACCCGGATGCGCACGCGGTCCCCGGTGCGCGCCACGAGCGGGTCGATGCCCGGAAAGGCGCGGCTGTTCCAGGTCCACAGGTTGAAGTCGAGCATCGTGTTCACGCGCGGCGTCGCGCTGCCGGGCTCGATGTCGTAGGCGTTCAGCAGGAAGGCGAAGTCGCGGTCGACCCTGAACTGCCGCGGGTCCTTCGGGTGGACGATGAACAGGCCCATCATGCCCATTGCCAGCTGCAGCATCTCGTCGGCGTGCGGGTGGTACATGAAGGTCCCCGAGCGCCGCAGCACGAACTCGTACATGAAGGTCTTGCCCACGCCGATGGGCGGCTGGGTCAGGCCGCTGACGCCGTCCATGCCCGAGGGCACGAGGATGCCGTGCCAGTGGATGCTGGTGACCTCCGGCAGCCGGTTCGTGACGAAGATGCGAACGTGGTCGCCCTCGACGGCCTCGAGCGTGGGGCCCGGGCTCTGGCCGTTGTATCCCCACAGGTTGGCCTTCATGCCGGGCGCGATCTCGCGCACCACGGGCTCGGCCACCAGGTGGAACTCCTTGACGCCGTTCTTCATGCGCCACGGCAGCGACCAGCCGTTGAGCGTCACGACGGGCTGGAAGGGCCGGCCGGTGGCCGGCGGCGGGGGCGGCTGCATCGACGCGGACGTCTGGATGACGGCCTCGGGGAGCGATGCCGCGCCGACCCGGCTCACCGCCGCCGCCCCCAGCAAGGTGGCGCCGGCCGATTTGAAGAAGGTTCTGCGCTTGGTCATGTGAGGCTCCATCAGTGGGCGCGAGGTGCTGCGGCGGCCGACCCCGCCGGAGCCATGGCGGGCACCGGTCCCGGCGAGCGGCCGGTGAGCGCGGTCTGCAGGTTGGTCTGGGCCACCCAGTAGTCATGCAGGGACTCGACGGCCGCGGTGACGCTCGCGATCTGCTCGCGGGAGTCCGCGAGCAGATCGAACACGCTGGCGAGCATGCCGTTGTAGCGCAGCAGGTTCTCCTCGGAGATGCGCTTGCGAAGCGGCACCACCTCGTCGCGGTAGTGCCTGGCCAGGTCGTACGCGGTGCGGTAGGCCGAATACGCCTCGCGCACCTCCGAGCGAGCGTCGATGGCCACCTGGGCGGTGCGGTTCAGGGCCTGCAGATAGGTCGCCTCGGCACGGGCCACCCGGGTCGCGCCGAAGTCGAACAGGGGCAGTTCGAGCTCGATCTCGTAGCCGTTGCTGCGGTCTTCGCCGGTCGCGCTCTTGTTCTGGTAGCCGGCGTGCAGGACGTTGATGAAGCGTGTTGCCTTCGTGAGGCCCAGCGACCTGGCCGTCGACTCCGTCGCCCGTTTCGCGATGAGCACGTCCAGACGCTTGTCCATCGCCGTCTGCTCGGCATCCTTCGGCTCCGCCGGTGCCGCCGGCAGGTCCGGCAGACGCTGCGGCAGCCTGAAGTCGAGCGGGTCGCCGACGCCGAGCGCCAGCACCCGCGTCAGGCGCTCGCGCGCCGCCACGGCCTGGTGCCGGGCACGCGCGAGCTGCGACGTGGCCTCGGCGTGGAAGGACTGCTCGCGCATCTGCGCGAGCCTGCTGAAATTGCCCGCGGCGACCATCCGCCTGGCCAGCTCGTTCGAGGCGTCCGCGGCCTCCCTGACCTGGGCGAAGTAGCCGGCCCGCTGCTGCGCGCTCACGGCGTCGAAGAAGGCCTTGCGGGCCTCGCCGGCCAGCCCGACGGTCTCGTAGGCCGCCTGCAGCTGGGCCTGCTCGAAGCGGCGCTGTTCGACCTGCCTGGAGATCGGCATCGTCAGCAGCCCCAGCACGTCGAAGATCACGGCGCGGTCGATCTCGACGGCGCCGTTGCCGCTCAGGCGGCCGAAGCTGAAGGATGGGTTGGCCAGCCGACCGGCGCGCACCAGGTCGGATTCGGCAATGCCCAGCTCGGCGTAGCTCGCCTGCAGGCCGCGGTTGTTGAGCAGCGCGATCTCGACGGCGCTGTCGGCGCTCAGGACCTGCCGCAGCAGTTCGGCGACGCGCGCCCTGGCCGAGTCGGCCTGCTCGGCAGTGCGCAGGTAGGTCGGCGTCTGGCCGATGCGCTCCCTGCCGAGTTGTTCGACCGTGCCGAAACCGCCGTCCTGCGAGAACGAGGCGCAGCCGGCAATCACGAGCGGGCTCAACGCGGCGGCAGCGCGGCGCATCATCGCCTGTCTGCGTGCATGGTCTACGCGGCTGCGCTGCCGATGCGGCGGGTGGCCAGGGCGCGTCGGCCCGGCCGCCTGGGCGGCGGGGAGCAGTGGGATGCACGCAGCGAGCGCAACGGCGGCGCCCCGGGGACGAAGGTGGTGCTTCATGGTCTGAACTCGTCTGACGCGTCGGCGGGCAGGCGCCGCCGACGGGATGCCCGTGCTTTGGACGCACGAGCCCTGCGAGGCCTCTCAGCGGAGGCCGGATAGGGTCAGGGGGTTCGCGGCGGCCGGTCCTGGCCGTCCGAGTGAAAGACCGGAACGGGTGCGCGCAGCGCCGGGAACGTGACCGAGGCGGTCACAAGCGGGCTCGCGACCGTGGAAGGCGCTGCCCCGAGCGGCGTCACGCAGCAGCCGCTGGCGCAGAAATGGCAGGTGTTCGAGTGAGTGCCCGCAGCAGATTCGCCGCCGGGCGCATCGGCGCCGGCATCGGTGTGCGCCGCCGATCGGTCCGCATGCATGCCAGGGTCGTCGTGCACGTGCCTGTCGTGCTGCCCGTGTCCGACGGCGACTGCAGCCGCCGTCGCGTCCTCGCCTGCCGGGCACAGCATGGCCGCGGCCACCGCGCCCCGGACGGGGAGCAGGAAGGCCAGCAGGATCAGGATGACGATGCGCAGCTGCTTCACGGCGGTGATTATCGGGCAAGTCGTGACGCACGCATCGCGTGGCACACCAGTTTGATCGGGAGCGCGGCGCGTCGCCCTGCGACGCGGGGCTCCGGAGTCCGATCACAGCTGCCGCGACCGCGCCAGCGGCGGATTCTTCGCGAAGTAGCGCCGGATGCCGGTGGCCAGCGCCCGCACGAGTTGCGCCTGGTAGTCGGGGTCGCGCAGCCTGGCCTCTTCCTCGGGGTTCGAGATGAAGGCCGATTCGACCAGGATCGACGGGATGTCGGGCGCCTTCAGCACCGCGAAGCCGGCCTGCTCGACGCTGCCCTTGTGCAGCCGGCCGACGCGGCCGATCTGGCCCAGCACCTCGCCGCCGAGCTTCAGGCTGTCGCGGATCTGCGCGGTCGTGCTCATGTCGAGCAGCGCGCGCAGCACGCTCGCGTCCTTGGCCTTGATGTTGACGCCGCCGATCGCGTCGGCCGCGTTCTCGCGGTTCGCCATCCAGCGCGCCGCGGCGCTGGTGGCGCCGTTCTGGCTCAGCGCGAACACCGAGGCGCCGCGCGCCTGCGGCGTGACGAAGGCGTCGGCGTGGATCGAGACGAACAGGTCGGCCTGCACGCGCTGCGCCTTGCGCACGCGCTCGTGCAGCGGCACGAAGAAGTCGGCGTCGCGCGTCAGCATCGCGCGCATGTTGGGCAGGGCGTTGAGCGCGTCGCGCAGCTGGAGTGCGATCTTCAGCACCACGTCCTTCTCGCGCAGGCCGCCGGGGCCGCTCGCGCCTGGATCCTCGCCGCCGTGGCCGGGGTCGATCGCGACGACGATCAGGCGGTCGATCCGGCTCTGCACCGCTGGCGGCAAGGGCGCCGGTGTCTGCTGCGGCGGTGGGGGAAACGGCGCCGCGGCAATCGGGGGCGGCGCAGGCATCTGGCCCGGCACCCCTGGCGGTACCCCGGCGGGCCGGTCCGCGGGACTGCCCATCCTGCCGATGAACTCGCCGAGCGCGTCCTGCACCGACGCCGCGGCCTGCTGTTCGGCAGCCTCCCGGTCGCGGATCAGCGCGAGCAGCGGGTCGCGCTCCTGCGTCGGGTACAGGTCGAACACCAGCCGGTGCTGGTAGGCGGCGACCGGCGCGAGCGTGAACAGCTGCGGCGCGGTCGGCTGCTTCAGGTCGATCACGACGCGCACGACGCGCGGCTGGTTCTGGCCCGCACGCACGCCGGCGATGAACGGGTCGTCGGCGCGCACCTTGCCGACCAGTTCACGCAGCGCCGGGCTGAGTTCGAGACCGTCGATGTCGATCACGAGCCGGTTCGGGTTCTCGGCCAGGAAGTGCTTCTGCGCGAGCGGTTGGTCGGACTCGATCGTGACCCGGGTGTAGTCCGCCGCCGGCCAGACGCGCACCGCGACGATGCTGGCGCCGAACACGAGGTCGGTGCTGCCGAGCAGCAGCACCGCGCCGCCCATCGCGCGCAGCGCGTGGCGGCGCGAGCTCG
Organism: Pseudomonadota bacterium; assembly: GCA_040388965.1. Classification (GTDB taxonomy): domain Bacteria; phylum Pseudomonadota; class Gammaproteobacteria; order Burkholderiales; family Burkholderiaceae_C; genus LMDS01. The sequence goes on from JAZKAV010000025.1 coordinate 92,517, forward strand.
ACCGGCAGGCCGGTGTCGTCACGTCAGTTGCCCCATCGCGCTGCGCGCGAGCCGCGGCGCATGAGACGCTGCGCAAGCGTGAGTCCGCTTGCGGCCTGTTGCGGTCGCTCGTGATTCGCGTTGGCGCGCGCCAAGGATGCCGGGTGGCCGACTCCGCTCATGTCCCCCGGGCCGGGCTGCGCCCGCCCCTCCTCCTTGACTTCGCTGCGTCGGCCACCCGACATCCTCGGCATGAGGCGTCGGTGACGTCCGCGTGCCGAACCGCCACGGCGGCTCAGGATCAGGCCGGCGGGGCGCTCTGCGCAGCGAAGTCAAGGAGGAGGCGTCGGCCGCAGGCCGGCGCCGGGGGACATGAGCGGAGCAGAGTGCCCCGCCGGCCTGATCTCGCGCCAACCTTCGACAGCAGACCTTCACGAACGACCACAACGGGCCGCAAGCCGTCGTCCTGTGGACGAATCCGTCAAACGTCGCGCGCTTCATCCCAGCAGCTCGCGACCCAGCGCGCTGCGCGCATCGAAGCGCGCGCGCCGTGCGTCGCCGTCCAGCGGCTCGAGGTGGATCTGCAGGTCGGCCTCGGGCAGCAGGCCCTCGGCCTTCTCGGGCCACTCGGCGAGCTTCAGCCCGGGGGCGGCGAACACGTCGCGAAAGCCCGCGTCCTCCCATTCCTGCGGGTCGTCGAAACGGTAGAAGTCGAAGTGCGAGACCGCCAGCGGCGCGCCGTCATGCGTGAGCGCATAGGGTTCGAGCACCGTGTAGGTCGGGCTCTTGACGCGCCCCTGGACGCCGAGCGCATGCAGCAGGTGGCGCACGAAGGTCGTCTTGCCGGCGCCGAGCGGGCCGTGCAGCTCGATGAACGCGTCGGCGAGGCCGGCATGGCGCGCCAGCGCGGCGGCCGATGCGGCGCAGGCGGCCTCGTCGGGCCAGCGTTGCGTGCGGGTTTCTAGAATCGGCAAATGGCGGGCACTCGGCAGTTGGACTCGGATCGGCTTCAGGCACTGCTCGCGCAACTGCGGGAGCACGCCGCGCTGCTCGGATTTTCACAGATCGGCGTGGCCGATGTCGACTTGTCCGACGCGGAAGGCGGTCTGCTGCAGTGGCTCGACAACGGCTTTCACGGCGCGATGGGCTACATGGCCGCGCACGGACTGAAGCGCGCGCGCCCGGCCGAGCTCGTGCCCGGCACGGTGCGGGTCGTCACCGCGCGCATGGACTACCTGCCGTCGGAACTCCCCGAAGGCTGGCAGGCGATCGAATGGCAGCGCCTGGCCGACCCGCCACAGGCGGCGCTCTCGATGTACGCACGCGGTCGCGACTACCACAAGGTGCTGCGCATGCGGCTGCAGAAGCTCGCCGACCGGCTGGCCGAGGCGGTCGGCCCGTTCGGGCATCGCGTGTTCACCGACTCGGCGCCGGTGCTCGAGGTCGAGCTCGCGGCCCGCAGCGGCCTCGGCTGGCGCGGCAAGCACACGCTGGCGCTGAGCCGCGAGGCCGGTTCGATGTTCTTCCTCGGCGAGATCTACGTCGACCTGCCGCTGCCGCTGACCGGGCCGGCCGACGCGCATTGCGGCAGCTGCACGGCCTGCATCGACGCCTGCCCGACCGGCGCGATCGTCGCGCCGTACCGGCTCGACGCGCGGCGCTGCATCTCCTACCTGACGATCGAGGCGCCGGGGCCGATCCCGGTCGAGCTGCGGCCACTGCTGGGCAACCGCATCTACGGCTGCGACGACTGCCAGCTCGCCTGCCCGTGGAACAAGTACGCGCAGCGCAGCGCGCTGGCGGATTTCGACGTGCGCGATGCGGTCGGCCACGCGACGCTGCTGCAGTTGTGGGATTGGTCCGAGGCCGACTTCCTGCGCCACACCGAAGGCAGCGCGATCCGCCGCATCGGCTTCGAGCGCTGGCAACGCAACGTGGCGGTGGCGCTGGGCAACGCGCTGCGTGCGGCCGACGATCCGGCACTCCGCGCCGCGCTCGAAGCCCGGCGCGAAGCTTGCAGCGGTTTGGTCCGCGAGCACATCGACTGGGCGCTCGCGCAGGCGCCGAACCTCAGGGAAGCCGTTTCATGATTCGCCGTCGCCCGGGGCGGGAAGTGCGTGCGCAGGCGTGCGCGGCGAAGCCGGGATGCCCGCCCTGTCGGCGCAATGCCCACTGGCTCTAAACTTGCCGGTACCTCATGCCGCCCCACCGGAGATCGGACCGATGCAACGCAGACTCCTCATCACGGCCTGTGCCGCCACCCTGCTCGCCGCCTCGGGTGGGGCGCTGGCCCAAGCCTACCCGAACAAGCCGGTGCACCTGGTCGTGCCGTTCGCGCCCGGCGGCACGACCGACATCGTCGCGCGCGTGCTCGCCGAGAAGATCGGCGGCCCCCTCGGCCAGACGATGATCGTCGAGAACAAGGCCGGCGGCGGTGGTTCGGTCGGTGCGACCGAGACCGCGCGCGCCACGCCCGACGGCTACGCGCTCGGCATGGCCACGGTCTCGACCACCGCCGCCAACCCGGCGATCAACCCGAAGATCCCGTACAACCCGCTGACCGACTTCACGCCCATCATCAACGTGGCGGCCACGCCCAACGTGATCGCGGTGCACCCGAGCTTTCCGGCGCGCGACTACAAGGGCTTTCTCGCCGAGTTGAAGAAGAACCCCGGCAAGTACAGCTTCGCCAGCTCGGGCACCGGCGGCATCGGCCACCTGCAGATGGAGTTGTTCAAGAACCTCTCGGGCACCTTCGTCATCCACATCCCGTACCGCGGCGCCGGCCCGGCGCTGAACGACACCGTCGCCGGCCAGGTGCCGATGATCTTCGACAACCTGCCGTCCGCGCTGCCCTTCATCAAGGACGGGCGACTGATCCCGATCGTCGTCTCCGCACCGCAGCGCCTCGCGGTGCTGCCCAACGTGCCGACCTTCAAGGAAGTGGGGCTGGAGCCGGTCAACCGCATGGCCTTCTACGGCATCTACGGCCCGAAGGGCCTGCCGAAGGAGGTGGTCGACAAGATCAGCGCGGCCGTCAAGAAGACGCTCGAGGACCCGGCCGTGAAGCAGCGCATCGAGGGCACCGGCTCGCTGATCGTTGCCAACACGCCCGAGCAGTTCGCGGCGCAGATCGCGGCCGAGTACGAGGTTTACAAGAAGGTCGTCGCGCTGCAGAAGCTCACGCTTGACTGAGAGAGACCGGCCATGCTGGCGACCTTGCCGGCGCGCGCCGCCAGCCAGGCCTCGATCGACCGCTTCATCGACGCCCTCTGGATCGAGGACGGCCTCGCCGCCAACACCCTCGCCGCGTACCGGCGCGACCTGACGCTGTATGCCGACTGGCTCGCCGCGAGCCACGGTCGCGCGCTCGACGCGACGCGTGAATCCGACCTGCTCGACCACGCGCTCGCGCGCCACGCCGGCAGCAAGGCGACGAGCGCGAACCGGCGCCTGACGGTCTTCAAGCGCTACTTCCGCTGGGCGCTGCGCGAGCACCTGCTGAGCGCCGACCCGACGCTGAAGCTCGGCAGCGCGAAGCAGGCCCTGCGCGTGCCGAAGACGCTCAGCGAAGCGCAGGTCGAAGCGCTGCTGGCCGCGCCCGACACCGGCACGCCGCTCGGCCTGCGCGACCGCACGATGCTGGAGCTGATGTACGCGAGCGGCCTGCGCGTCAGCGAACTGGTGACGCTCGAGACCGTGCACCTGAGCCTGTCCGACGGCGCGTTGCGCGTCACCGGCAAGGGCGCGAAGGAGCGGCTCGTGCCCTTCGGCGAGGAGGCCCATGCGTGGCTCGGGCGCTACCTGGCCGGCGCGCGGGCGGCGATCCTGAAAGGGCAGTCCAGCGACGCGCTGTTCGTCACCGGCCGCGGCGGGCCGATGACGCGCCAGATGTTCTGGAAGCTGATCAAGGCGCACGCGCTGCGCGGCGGCATGAACGTGCCGCTGTCGCCGCACACGCTGCGCCACGCGTTCGCCACCCACCTGCTGAACCACGGCGCCGACCTGCGCGCCGTGCAGCTGCTGCTCGGCCACGCCGACATCTCGACGACCACGATCTACACCCATGTGGCGCGCGAGCGGCTGAAGCTGCTGCATGCGCGGCATCATCCGCGGGGGTGAGGCTGGGTGCGACCTGGTCGTGGCGCTAGCCCGATCCCCCCCCCGGGCTGGCCTACGAATCCGGCAGCCACGACCCCCAGGCTGTCGTCTCAAGAGTATTTTTCCAGCAGGCTCATCCTGTGAGCCAGTGATGCAAGAGACTCCGCCTATCGAAGGAGGAGAATGCATCATGGACAGGTCGACTCCAACCAAACGTTGCAGGATTGGTTTGGCCAGTGGATTAGCGAGTCGTGAGGGGCGCTTGTGTTGCGGGCGTCTGGTGCGCCGCGAGGGGCGCCGGTGAGACTGGCCCGCGAACCTTGGGGCAAGCTCGACCGCTCGTGTGTCGACCCCTCTCGGGCGCAACGCTTGACGCTCGTTGCCCACTGCATCGACGTGGCGGCGGTCGTGGGTGCGCTCCTGGCCGAGCCGACGATGCGTGCCCGGTTGGAGACTCTTGCCGGCCGTGCCCTCAATGCTGTCGATGTCCAGAGGCTGGTGGCACTTGCTTTCCTCCACGATGTCGGCAAGTGTTCCGCCGGCTTCTTCAGCAAGTGCCTTCCCGTCGCCGAACAAGAGGCCTGGATGGCCAAGGCCGGTATCTCCCGATCCGGACTCGGCCATACGCGCGTCGTCCGTGCCTTGTTCGAGTCGGACGCACAGCTCCGAGCCATGGGCGACGCCGTCTGGGTGGACGACATCATCGGCTGGCACGATGAATCTCTTGCAGACGACGGGCCGGTGCTCTGGTTCGCCGCCATCTCCCACCACGGCCTGCCTGTCAACGTCGCTTACCTGCGGGGCAACGACCGCGCGACGCCGGGTCGGGCCTGGACCACGCCGGCGGCCGGCTACGTTCCGCTGCAGGGACTCCAGCGACTCGGTGCCGCAGCGCGAGCATTGTTCCCGCTGGCCTGGGTGGTGGACTCGCCGTCACGCCCGCTGCAGCTTCCGGCCAACGCGGCCTTCACCCACGCCTTTGCGGGCCTGGTGTCGCTCGCCGACTGGATCGGCTCCAACGTCAAGACGGACTTCTTTCCGTACGACCTCGCCGAGCAGGACGAGTCCCGCTGGCCGGTCGCTGCCGCTCGCGCGGCCGACGTTCTGCGGCGCATGCGCATCGACCAACGTGATGCCCGGGTCGATCTTGCCGGGCGGGCGCCGACGTTCGAACAGGTCTTCCCGTTCCCGCCATCCGCAGCCCAAACGGCCTGCGGCGCCACCGATCTCGGCAACATCGTCGTGCTGGAGTCCGAGACCGGCAGCGGCAAGACCGAGGCGGCTCTGTGGCGTTTCAAGTCGCTCTTCGAGACCGGCCTGGTGGACTCCCTCGCGTTCCTGCTGCCGACGCGTGTCTCTGCAACGGCCATCCATACACGCGTCAGCAGCTTCATGGCGCGCCTGTTTCCGGATGCGTCGTTGCGCCCCCCAGTCGTCCTGGCCGTCCCCGGCTACATGCGTGTCGACGACGTCGAGGCTGAGCGCGTGCTCCCCGGTTTCGAGGTGCTGTGGCCCGATGACGTCCCTGACGGTGACCTACCCCGCTTCTGGGCTGCCGAGAACTCCAAGCGCTATTTCAGCGCTGCCGCTGCGGTCGGCACCATCGACCAGCTGCTGCTCTCCGCGCTCGAAGTGAAGCACAGCCACATGCGTGCCAGCGCGCTGCTGCGTGCGCTCGTCGTGGTCGACGAGGTCCACGCTTCCGACGCCTACATGAGCCAGTTGCTGGAGGTGGCGCTCGAGCGGCACGCCTCGGCCGGCGCTCACGCGCTTCTTCTCTCGGCCACGCTCGGTGGCGAAGTACGCGGTCAACTGGTGCAGGCGGGGACGAAGCCGCCAGTGTCGGCCTCAGCTGCGGCGCTGCTGAGCGACCGCGCGGCGCCGTACCCCTGCTTGACCGATATCCGCGGTACGCGGCAGCTGGTTGCTGCCGGACACGTCGAACGCCAGAAGCGGGTGCAGGTGCGGGTGGTGCCGGCACTGCTCGAGGCCGAAGTCGTGGCGGCTCTCGTTGCCGTCGCCGCTCGCCAAGGCGCCAAGGTCCTCGTCATCCGCAACACGGTGCGGCTGGCGCTGGAGACCCAGCGTGCGCTCGAGTGCGAACTCGGCTCCGACCATTCTTCCTTGTTCCGCTGCGCCGGCGTCGTCGCCATGCACCATGGCCGCTACAGTGCAGCCGATCGGCGCATGCTGGACGCCCGGGTAGAAGTCGCCTTCGGCAAGGCCTCGGCATCCACGCGCACGCCTGTCGTGCTCGTGGGCACCCAGACGCTGGAAATCAGCCTCGACTGCGATGCCGACCTGTTGGTGACGGACCTGTGCCCGATGGACGTGATGCTGCAACGCATCGGGCGGCTTCACCGTCACCCTGGCCGCGACCCGCACAGGCCTGCCGAATACGCGGTGCCGCAGATCGCGGTGCTGCGCCCAACCGATCGAGATCTCGGCGCCATGCTGGGCCCACGCTCGCGGGAATCCCGGCGTCGAGGTGTCGGCATCGGACCGCGCTCGGCCTACGAAAATCTCATCGCCATCGAGGCCACGCTCCGGCAACTCGAGTCCCGCGCAGTGCTGACGATTCCCTCGGACAACCGGGAGCTGGTCGAAGCCTGCACGGACTCAGGGACTCTGCGTGGCCTCGCCGAGTCGATGCGGGGACCGTGGGTCGAGCATGCCGACGCTTTGTTCGGCAAGCGGGCGGCGCAGGCTGGCCAGGCCTGGCGTCGGTCGATGCCGTGGACCCGGGCCTGGAGCGAGCTGAGCTCGGCGGACAGTCTGGACGAGCCCGCCCGGACCCGGCTGGGGCTCGACGGCCGCAAGTTCGCGCTCGGTGCCCGCTGGATATCGCCGTTCGGCGCCCCGATGTCGGAGGTGACGGTGCCGGGCTGGATGCTGCCCGAGGGAACCCTCCCCGAGGGGGTCGAGGACCTGGCGATGTCGACATCGATAGCCGCGTCGGAGCGCAGCCTTCGCTTTACTGTGGGCGGTCGGCGCTTCGTCTACGACAGGCTTGGTCTGGCGCCGGAGGGCAAGGCGTGAGAGCGTCAAGCCGATTGCGCGCGCGGCTGGGCCCATGCGGCTGCCCACTGATGAAGGAATTCCCTCGATGACACACCTGACAACCACATCGACATGACGCACTCCTTGCTCGACGAACCCATCTTTCGCATCCGCACCCGGACGCGCGAATCCCAGAAGCTCTCGCTGCCAGAACTGCTGGCCGCATACAGCGCGGACCGGGTTGACTCTTTGGTGGCGCTGCGCCCGCACCAGGAAGCCATGTTCCACAGCTTCATGGTCTCGTTGGCGTTCATGGCGATGGATCTCGCCGGTGAGCCCTCGCCGAGCACCGACACCGCGCGGTGGCGGGAACTGCTGCGGGGTCTGACCCACGCCTTCCCCGGCGACGAGCCCTGGCATCTGCTGATCGAGGACGTGACGACGCCCGCCTTCATGCAGAGCCCTTGCGGCGCGGCCGAGGCGGGTCAGTACACCGGCGTGTCGCGCTCGCCGCAGGAGCTGGACGTCCTGGTGGCCAGCAAGAGCCACGACATCAAGCCCGGCAAGCTCGGCGGCCTCGGGGTGGAGCAGCTTGAGCTGTGGGTCTTTGCGCTGGTCTCGCTGCACGCCGACGCAGCCTACATGGGTGCTGGCAACTACGGCTCCATGCGCAAGAACGGCGGGTACGCAACTCGGTCGCACTTCCGGCTTGCCTTCGACCGAGGGCTGGGTGCGGAGTTCGCTCGGGACCTGCGTGCGTTGATGGAACGCCATGAAGCGTTGACCGAAGAGGCAGGCAGGTTGGGGGTGGGGCTGCACGCGGGTCTGGCGCCACAGTCGCGCCTTCTCTGGCTGGCAGAGTGGTCGGCAAGCGCGCCCGCGGTACAGCTCAAGGATGTCCACCCGTTGTGCCTGGAGGTCGCGCGCCGAGTGCGGCTGGCGCTCGAAGGAGATACGGTCGTCGCCAGGACGGCGTCCAGCAAGGCACCACGCGTCGCCGCCGAGGAAACGTCGGGTGTCGTCGGTGACCCGTGGGCGCCCGTGGTGCGCGAATCCAAGGGCGACAAGGCGTTCAATCCGCAGACTCAGACCGGCGGCTTCAGCTACCGACGCCTGGCTCCGGTGCTGTTCGACCGCGAAGCCTTCACTCTGCCGCTGCTGGCGCGCCCGGCCAGGTCCGAGATGAGCAAGGGCGGCACCATGGTCGCCCGCGCTCTGGGTCGGGCCCAGGGTGGAACCGACGGCTATCTGAGCCGCGAGGTGTATTTCCCGCCGGCGGCCATGCGCCGCACGGTGGATGCGGCCGCGCAGCTGGCGCTGCGCTCGCAGTCGTTCGTCCAGGCCGCCTCGGACATGCAGGGCAAGGTCCTGCGCTCCGCGCTCATTCAGTTCGTCGACGGCACCGACGCCCCCGACTGGAAGAGCCCCGACTTCGCGCGCATCGTGCAGCCGTGGGAAGTGGCCTTCGATGCCGCAGTCGACGACGTCTTCTTCCAGGACCTGCTCGCCTCGGTGGCCGCCGAGCGCAGCGACGACGATGCACTGCTCGACTGGTGCGGACACCTGCAGGCGCTGGCACAGCAGGTATTCGACCGTGCCGTCGGGTCGCTGCCGACGAGAGACCGCTCGAACGCATTCGCACGGGCCCGGGCGCGGAGCTTCCTGCGCGGCGCCATGGCCAAACGATTCCCCGGGCTCAAGACCGGGCCGCTCAGTCCGCAAACGGCATCCACCAAAAAGGAGGCTCTCGATGAGTCCACATGAAGAGACCGACACGTCCAGGGAATCGTTCACCGGCGCCGCCGTCGCACGGCTTGCTGTTCTCTTGTCCGGCGACGCATCCAGCGTGGGCACGGTCACGGCGCTGCGCCGTTTCGATCCCGTCGACCGGCCTGGCGACGCCGCGTTCGAAGTCGGCGCCCTGCTGGACAAGGCCGGCATCGATGCGCCACCTGGCACCGAGGCTTACGCCACCTGGTCGCTGATGCTGCACTGCCTGGCGCTGGCGCGCGGCAATCACGTCCGCGCCGTCGATGTCGGCCGCGGCCTGGTCGACGCCAATATCAGTGAAGCGCGAGTCCGACAGCTGCTGGAGTCCGACCGGCCGATGCTGTTCGACCTGCTTCCCCGCATCGCTCGCCGCCTGGCCGCCAGTTCGCAAGCCATCGACTGGGTCCCGCTGGCGCGGCTTGCAATGAGCGTGGGCCTCGACGAGTCGGCCGCGCAACGCGCCCGCCTGGACATTGCCCACCGCTTCCAGCGAGCGCTCGCTGCCAAGGCTGCGGCCTGAGCGTTCCCCGCGTCCCGTTTCCGATCAACCCCCGCATTCGATTCACTCCAGGAGCTCCCATGATGGTCCCCTCCCGCCCTCGCTTCATCCAGATTCACACCCTTACCAGCTACGCCGGCGTGCTGCTCAACCGCGACGACAGCGGCATGGCCAAGCGGTTGCCGTTCGGCGGCACGACGCGCACCCGCGTCTCGTCGCAGTGCCTGAAGCGCCACTGGCGCTTCGCCGGCCAGGAAGACCACGCGGCCGCCGCCAAGATCGACTTTTCGTTGCAGAGCCTTGGCGTCCCGATGGGTGAACGTACCAAGGAACTCGTGACCGGCATCATCCTGCCGGCGGCGGCCAAGGCCAACCCGGCGGCCACGCCGGAGCAACTCAAGCTGGTTTCCGACGCGCTGCACGCCGAGCTTTACGGCAAGAACGGCGCGGACGCCAAGAAGCGCCAGGCCCTCTTCTTCGGCGAGCCCGAAATTGCCCACCTGACCGCGTTTGCCCGGAGCGCGCTGTCGCAATCGCTGGGTGCCGACCAGCTCAAGGCCTCGCTCAAGGAAGCCCGGGCCAACATGGCTGCCCTGAAGGACGCAGCGGGCCTGGAGTCCGCGCTCTTCGGTCGCATGGTGACATCGGACACTGCAGCCAACCGCGATGCTCCCATCCACGTGGCACACGCGCTGACGGTGCACGCCATGGAGCGGGACCTGGACTTCGCCACGGCCGTCGACGACCTGCGCCAGCGCGACCCCGAAGCGGACTCCGGCTCGGCCGGCATGTTCGACATCGAGCTCACCAGTGGCGTCTTCTACGGCTACGTCAACATCGACGTGGACCTGCTCGTCAAGAACCTGGGCGGCGACGCCGCGGTGGCCGGCGCCGTCGTCGGCCGGCTCGTCAACCTGATTGCGAAGGTCTCGCCAGGCGCCAAGAAGGGGTCGACCGCGCCCTTCGCCGCGGCGGAATTCATGCTCGTGGAGGCGAGCAACGAACAGCCGCGCTCGCTCATGAACGCCTTCCGCAACGCACTGCCGCTGAAGGGGGACGTTTTCCAGAACGCCATCCAGAAGCTCGGGTCGCACCTCGCGAGCCTGGACGCCGCGTACGACACGGTCGCCAGCAGGGGGCAGATGGTGGCCGGCATGACCGGTGTCGAAGGACCCGAGGCGATGTCCGTGAAGGGCCTGGCCAACTTCGCCAGCGACGCCGTCAGGACCGCCCCGGTCGAAACGTTCGCCGCGCCATGACCATGGAACCCCGGCAACACCTTCTGCTTCGGCTGGAAGCGCCACTGATGTCGTTCGGGTCGGTATCGGTGGACGAGCACGGGTTCATCCAGCGCTGGCCCGCGGTCTCCATGCTCTGCGGCCTGTTGGCCAATGCGTTGGGCTACCGCCGCACCGACGCCGAGCGGCTCGACGATCTGCAGGGCCGCATCGTCTGGGCTGCGCGGCTGGACCGCCCGGGCGTCATGGTCCAGGACTTTCAGACTGCGCAAATCGGCAAGAACGACAAGGGCTGGACGAACCTCGGACGCCCCGAGGGCCGTGCCGGTGGCGCCGCCACCTACGAGTCGCCCCATATCCGGTATCGCGACTACTGGGCCGATGCCTCCCTGGCCGTGGCGGTGCGTCTGGAGCCCGCCGACGAGGCGCCGACGCTCGCCGCAATCGCCCAAGCGCTGCAAGCGCCGGCGCGGCCGCTGTTCATTGGTCGCAAGTCGTGCCTCCCTTCGTGCCGCATCCTGGAGGGCGTCGTCGATGCCACCGACGCCCTGGCGGCGCTGATGCATTTCCCGTTCGCGCCGGACTCGGAGTCGACAGCCGCCGTCTTCTTCAACGACGCGACGGTCGAGTCGGCGGCCATCCGTCGCCACCAGGCCTCGGACGAGCGTCGTTTCGACCTCGACGTGCATGCCGGTCAGGTGACCGTCTTCGAGGCGCGCGTGAGTCGACAAGGAACTGCAGCATGAACCTGTCGTTTGTGAAACTCCATCCCGACGGCGCCGCGCTGGCACGCTGGGCCGCCGCCGCCGGTGTTGCCGCTTTCAGGGACGACCTTGGCTACGCCGCGCACGCGGCATCGAAGGCCGTGTTCGGCGACCTGGCACCCAAGCCCTTCGCGCTGCGCACGACGGCAGGCCGCCTGGAAATGGTCGGCTACACCGAGGCCTGCGCAGGCGAGCTCGCGCGCGTGCCGTCCTTGCAGACGCACGACGACGCCGCAGCGTGGGCCCTCGGCATCGACGCCATGGTGGTGAAGTCCATGCCGACGGACTGGGCCGCCGGCGAGCGCTTCAGCTTCGAGTGCCGGGTCGTGCCGACGCGGCGGACCCGGCAAGCGGTGAGTGGCCGGTACATCGAGGTCGATGCGGCCATTCCCGAGTGCGGCTCGAAATCCGGCCCGGCTCCCGACCACGACCGCGACGCAGCCTACAGCGCGTGGCTGGCCAGGGAACTCGCTCGCTTTTCGGCGGCCAGGCTCACTGGTTTCTCGCCGTTTGCTTTCACGCTGACGCCGACGGCGCGCCGTACCCATGCTCAGGCCAGCCCGGGTGCGCGCCGCACCACGAAGGGCCTCGTGCCGGACCTGGTCGCCCGCGGCGAACTCGAGGTTGTTAGCCCGGAAGGTTTTCGGCAGGCCTTGACGCGCGGCCTGGGGCGGCATCGTGCGTTCGGCTACGGATGCCTGCTGCTGGCGCCGAGAGGGGTCTTGCACGCGGCGCATCGGCAAGAGCCGCAACTGGTCGACCGCTGATGCTCAGCGGCCGCCTCGGGCTGGAAAGAGCCCGGATACCCCATGCGGACCGGCATGGACTCATTTACGTCGACCGTGGCGCACTGAGCGTGCAGGACGGGTGCCTGCTCTTCACTTCGGGCGGCGGCGTTCTCGACGCAGGCGCCTATCAGCTCCCGCACCAGACGGTGTCGACCATCATGCTCGGGCCGGGAACGACGGTGAGCCACGATGCCTTGCGCATCGCGGCCCGACATGGCACCGCCTTGTGCGCCGTCGGCGAAGACGGCTCGCGGCTCTACACCGCGCCTGCGATCGGGCCCGATCGTTCGGCACTGGCCCGTGCCCAGGCCACGCTCTGGGCGAATGAGGAATCCCGTCTCGAGGTCGCGAGAAGGATGTACGCGATGCGCATGGGTCGCATCCTGCCCCACCGCGACATCGCGGTGTTGCGAGGCATCGAAGGCGCCCGGGTCAAGGAGAGCTACAAGCTGGTGGCCGAGAGCTTCGGCCTGGTCTGGAAGCGGAGGAAGTACGACCGGACGCGTCCCGAGGCTGCGGATGTCGCCAATCAGGCCTTGAACCACGCCGCCGCCGCCGTGCAATCTGCCGCGTCGGTGGCAGTGACGGCCTTGTCGGCGCTGCCGCAACTTGGCTTCATCCACGAGGATTCGTCCCAGTCGTTCGTCTTCGACATCGCAGACCTCTTCAGGGAGGAGGTGACGCTTCGAATCGCTTTCTCGGTCGCGAAGCGCATCGAGGGCGGGGATGACCGCAGTGTCGACCGCCTCGTTCGTCAGACTGCATCGGCCGAGTTTCGTCGCAAGGCCGTCATCCCGTCGATGATGGACAAGGTGAAGGCGCTGCTTTCCGCGGGCGACGGCGAGGGTGAGCCATGAGCCTGACAGTGGTGGTGACGCGCGACGTCGAAGACCGCTACCGTGGATTCCTGTCGTCGGTGATGCTCGAAGCGTCACCCGGCGTCTATGTGGGCTCTCGACTGAGCGCGAAGTGCCGCGAACAAGTGTGGTCGGTCGTCTCCGAATGGCACAGCCAGCTGAGACGCGGCTCCATCAGCATGTTGTGGGCCGACTCCGGCACGGAGGGCGGCATGCAGGTCCGCATTCTTGGAAGTCCACCGCGCATTCCGGTGCTCATCGACGGCGCCCTGTTGATGAGCCGGCCACGCGGCTAGCCCGTAGCGACCAAGCTCTTTCACAATTTGCAAGTCAATGAAGTCAATGAAGTCAATGAGTTAGCCTGTAGAGGCTCCCCCGCGCGAGCGGGGATGGACCCGAAGCGCAGCGCACCGTCGACGTGGTCTGGACGGCTCCCCCGCGCGAGCGGGGATGGACCCCTCCGAAAGCGACCACCATGAACGAAGCTGAAGGCTCCCCCGCGCGAGCGGGGATGGACCCGGCTCTTTGATGCGGCGGATCGCGGCTTCGACGGCTCCCCCGCGCGAGCGGGGATGGACCCTGCCAGGCGCGCGCTCGCCGGCCCTGCGCATCGGCTCCCCCGCGCGAGCGGGGATGGACCCTTCCAAGGTGCTGAAATTCACGTCTTGATGATGGCTCCCCCGCGCGAGCGGGGATGGACCCCAGCGACGAGAGCAGCGCGCGGTTCATGGAGTGGCTCCCCCGCGCGAGCGGGGATGGACCCCCCTTCTCGCGCGTGCTGCCGACGGGGGACTGGGCTCCCCCGCGCGAGCGGGGATGGACCTTCTTGGCCGGGCGCTGGGACTCGGCGCGCGTCGGCTCCCCCGCGCGAGCGGGGATGGACCCCCTCTCCAGTCTCCAGTCTCCAGTCTCCAGTCGGCTCCCCCGCGCGAGCGGGGATGGACCCAGGTGGCCGGTGCCGGTGGCGACGGTGGCGCCGGCTCCCCCGCGCGAGCGGGGATGGACCCTCGGCCTGGTACATCTGCGCGTTGTCGGACTTGGCTCCCCCGCGCGAGCGGGGATGGACCCCCGATGTCTTGCTCGGCGTTGTCCGAGCTGCGGGCTCCCCCGCGCGAGCGGGGATGGACCCCTCGCGCGCGACGAGTTCGCCCGCATCACCGAGGCTCCCCCGCGCGAGCGGGGATGGACCCCTGTGGGATGAGGGGTCGAGCATCACGGTCAAGGCTCCCCCGCGCGAGCGGGGATGGACCGTTGACGTTCGACGCATCGGAGAAGACGACTACGGCTCCCCCGCGCGAGCGGGGATGGACCCTCTCTCTCACCAATCCCGAGCCCGCCATGAGCGGCTCCCCCGCGCGAGCGGGGATGGACCCTTGACCGGCACGACCACCGTGACCGGGTTCGAGGCTCCCCCGCGCGAGCGGGGATGGACCCGAGCGGATGGTGTCGCCCTTCGCTGCGCGTGTGGCTCCCCCGCGCGAGCGGGGATGGACCCTCGTTGGCGAGCATCGAGGCGTCGCCGCTGAAGGCTCCCCCGCGCGAGCGGGGATGGACCCTCGCGCCGCGCCTTCAGGCCGTCGAAGTTGTCGGCTCCCCCGCGCGAGCGGGGATGGACCCTCGCGCCGCGCCTTCAGGCCGTCGAAGTTGTCGGCTCCCCCGCGCGAGCGGGGATGGACCCTGATCCGGCTTGACTTGGAGCGCCTTGACGCTGGCTCCCCCGCGCGAGCGGGGATGGACCCGCAATGCCGTAGGGTGGGTCGGTCAGCACCAGGGCTCCCCCGCGCGAGCGGGGATGGACCCCCAAGCCCGCGCCGCTGTGCGCAGCCGCGAAGGGCTCCCCCGCGCGAGCGGGGATGGACCTCCGTCGGCCTCGAACAGCCCGCGCAGGAAAGCGGCTCCCCCGCGCGAGCGGGGATGGACCCAAGATCATTGCTCGCAACCGGCAGAAGTGCAGGGCTCCCCCGCGCGAGCGGGGATGGACCTTGCCGCCGTGTTCGGCGCGTGCTACGTGTCGTGGCTCCCCCGCGCGAGCGGGGATGGACCTTCGACGTTCCGTGCCGCTTCGACTTCGATCAAGGCTCCCCCGCGCGAGCGGGGATGGACCCCGCATGGAGCGATGTCGATGGCGCGACCAATCGGCTCCCCCGCGCGAGCGGGGATGGACCCTTCCGCGGGCACGCGGACGCGCCGACGCACGAGCAACTGAGGCTCCCCCGCGCGAGCGGGGATGGACCTCAGTACGGGTCCGGTGTGCTCAAGCCAGCCGGGGCTCCCCCGCGCGAGCGGGGATGGACCGTTTCGCAACTCGGTGCGGGACGGCAAGGTCGAGGCTCCCCCGCGCGAGCGGGGATGGACCCCCGCTACACCCCCAGCGGCGATGCTGTGACGAGGCTCCCCCGCGCGAGCGGGGATGGACCCTCACCGAACGCGGCCAGCGGCTTTCTCTGCGCGGCTCCCCCGCGCGAGCGGGGATGGACCCCCGCCGTTGAATGTCGGCTCGATGGAACAGTTGGCTCCCCCGCGCGAGCGGGGATGGACCCCTGCGCGGCGCCACCGGCGCGCCGGTAGAGTAGGCTCCCCCGCGCGAGCGGGGATGGACCCCTGGTCAAGATGGCTGAAGAGGCGGGGATCTAGGCTCCCCCGCGCGAGCGGGGATGGACCCACCCGCATGCTCGTACCAGTCGCGCACGCTGAGGCTCCCCCGCGCGAGCGGGGATGGACCCATGGCGCTGATCCCGGCGCCCATAGCCGGCCAGGCTCCCCCGCGCGAGCGGGGATGGACCCCCGACAGCGCGTGATTCAGAGGCCCGCCGTGTGGCTCCCCCGCGCGAGCGGGGATGGACCCTTGTCCTCGAGCTCGGCCTGGCCGACCATGCGGGCTCCCCCGCGCGAGCGGGGATGGACCCCTGCTAGTCGGTGGATTGCGTGCCGTCAGTTGGGCTCCCCCGCGCGAGCGGGGATGGACCGTTGATGTTCTTTCGAGCGCTGTCACGGCACTCGGCTCCCCCGCGCGAGCGGGGATGGACCCCGTGACTGACCCAGCATCTGCCATCGCAGGAAGGCTCCCCCGCGCGAGCGGGGATGGACCTTTGCGAGCGCACTTCGGGCCATAGGTGTGGACGGCTCCCCCGCGCGAGCGGGGATGGACCCACGGTAGCGGTGGCGACGACGCCAGAAGGCTTGGCTCCCCCGCGCGAGCGGGGATGGACCCTGCTCGATGCTTGGTGCGACCCGAGCTGCCAGGGCTCCCCCGCGCGAGCGGGGATGGACCCCCAGTCAGCCGTGATCTGCAGCGCCTGGTCCAGGCTCCCCCGCGCGAGCGGGGATGGACCGTCGCCCGGCTCCCGCAAGCGCGGCTGGCAGTTGGCTCCCCCGCGCGAGCGGGGATGGACCCCCATCGAGGGCCGCTTGCTTGCTGAGCAGGCCGGCTCCCCCGCGCGAGCGGGGATGGACCCCACTCGTAGTTCTCTGCTGACGGCAGCCTCCAGGCTCCCCCGCGCGAGCGGGGATGGACCTTGTCGAAAAGCCCAACGATGCAGCCTAGTTCTGGCTCCCCCGCGCGAGCGGGGATGGACCTTGCCGTCGGCCACGATCGCGGCGCGGGTCTGCGGCTCCCCCGCGCGAGCGGGGATGGACCCGACGACGGCGCACTCCAGGTTGGCGATGCCACGGCTCCCCCGCGCGAGCGGGGATGGACCCTGCTGCTTCGCGATGGCCGCCTTCTGCTCCTTGGCTCCCCCGCGCGAGCGGGGATGGACCCTCGTCGGCGATCACCTTGCCGCGCGCGCGTTCGGCTCCCCCGCGCGAGCGGGGATGGACCCGATGCAGGCATTGCACGAGAAGGCGAGGGCGGGGCTCCCCCGCGCGAGCGGGGATGGACCCCACGATCGATGGTGGCGGCGCCGTAGTTGGCGGGCTCCCCCGCGCGAGCGGGGATGGACCTTCGACAAGGTTTCGGAAGACATCGACACCATGGGCTCCCCCGCGCGAGCGGGGATGGACCCAGCACGCCCGAGCTGAAGCTGCCGGACGCGGCGGCTCCCCCGCGCGAGCGGGGATGGACCTTCACACGGCACGCCGTGCTCGGGTTGGGAACGGGCTCCCCCGCGCGAGCGGGGATGGACCCGTTCACTTTGCCGGAGCCTCTGGACTGGTGCGGGCTCCCCCGCGCGAGCGGGGATGGACCCACGATCCTCGACTTGATCGACCCGAAGATCAGGGCTCCCCCGCGCGAGCGGGGATGGACCCCGAGCACCGGGCTCGTGTCGAGCACCAGCTTGGGCTCCCCCGCGCGAGCGGGGATGGACCCCCGCTCACCGTCGTGGTGCTGCTCGTTGCCGCGGCTCCCCCGCGCGAGCGGGGATGGACCTGATGCCGGCCGCGTTGTGGCCGATCTCGGTGAGGCTCCCCCGCGCGAGCGGGGATGGACCCTCGGTCGCCGACGCCAGCACGTATCACACGGCGGCTCCCCCGCGCGAGCGGGGATGGACCTTCCAAAGCGCGGCCGATTCGGCTGTCGATATGGGCTCCCCCGCGCGAGCGGGGATGGACCCGAGCCGCGCGGCCGCTCGAACTGACCCCACACGGCTCCCCCGCGCGAGCGGGGATGGACCTCGGGGGTGATAGGTGGGCGGCAACCCTGCTACGGCTCCCCCGCGCGAGCGGGGATGGACCCTCACGATTCGTTCTCCGGACCGCGTGCCTTCGGGCTCCCCCGCGCGAGCGGGGATGGACCCATGGGGCCGAACGGCCCTTCCGGCCTGCGCCCGGCTCCCCCGCGCGAGCGAGGATGGACCCGTCGTCGGCTCTGGAGCATGGAATAGCGGTGCGGCTCCCCCGCGCGAGCGGGGATGGACCGTGGCAGCACCGGCACGGCTCCGACGCGGTGGTGGCTCCCCCGCGCGAGCGGGGATGGACCCGACGCTGCCACCTAATGCCCCCGATGGGCGCTGGCTCCCCCGCGCGAGCGGGGATGGACCCGGCTGGTGTCTCGTCTTCAGGCTTCATCACGCGGCTCCCCCGCGCGAGCGGGGATGGACCGGAACAGCGCCGCACGCTTGGAGCGGTACCGCGACGGGTGTGTGGCGCCGAGGCATCTGCGGCCGTATCCACGGACGACATCTTTGCCCCAATCGCGCCCACGCGCATCTCGACACCGGCGCGGGACATCGATCCCGGCGCTAGAATCCGCCGCGTGCGCGGGTGTAGTTCAATGGCAGAACGGCAGCTTCCCAAGCTTCATACGAGGGTTCGATTCCCTTCACCCGCTCCAGAGGCTGCCATCGGGTTCGTCGTGAATTGACGCCGGGGCCGTCCGGGCAATTCGTCCGCAGGCCGGCGCAACCCGGGTCAACTCAGCAGGCGTATCAGCCCGCTCGGGTGGATCGACCACCCCGCGAGTCCGGACAAACCCATCAGCACGCCGAAGCCCGCCGGAACCAGGCTCAGCAGGTACAGCCACCACAGCTGCGTCAGCGAGCTGATGGCCAGCAGCGAGATCGCGATCGCCAGCAGGGCGTCGGACAGGTCGAACTGGTCATCGCGGAAGTTCAGCGCATCGTAGGTCTGTTGGTCCTGCTCCGCCTGAACCCGCAGCGCCTCCTTCTTCTTTGCCTGATCCGCGGCGATGGCCTCGTACCGGGCGATCGCGGCCTGGTACCCCGCCTGTTGCGCCGGCGGGCGATCCGCGCTTTGCAGACGCAGCTGAACCAGGGTGGTGTTGGCCAGTTCTTCGCGCAGGTTTCGGGCCTGGTAGAAGGCCCAGTGGTCGATCTTGTCGGCCTGGGCCTGCTGCATCGCCTGGACGATGTTGTCGTCCTTGACCTTGCAGATGCCCATGAACGTCGCGATCAGCGCGACCGTCACGGCCACCGCCGGATTGAGGCGCGAGCGCTTCCGGGGAACTGCGTCGTCTTCGTCGGGACCCTTGCCGGCGAGTTCCAGAGGATCGACTTCCATCGTGGCGGCGGCTGTGGTGGTGGGGACGCGAGTATAGGAGTCGGGGTCGCCGACGGGCCGGCCAGGTGCCCGCCCGCGGGCCGGACACCTGGCCGATCAGAACAGGCGTGCCGCCAGGAACGTGACGCCGGAGAACACCGACCAGGCCCCCGACGCGGCGGTCAGTCCCTTGCTCACGCCCAAGTCCAGCGTGATCGCCGGCGAGACGGAACAGCTGGCGGCGACCAGCGCCTGCGACGTGCTGCCGCTCCCGGTCTGGTGCGTGCCTGACAACTCGCCGACGATCCCCCACTTCTCGGTCAGATTCCGGGACAGCGCCGCCGCCCAGCCCTTCTGCCAGCGGCCGACGCCCGGATCCACGCCTCCGAGGCGGTTGGCGTTCAGGTTGAGGTCGGCGTGCCAGTTCCCGGCGAAGTCCGCGCTGTAGATGCCGTTGAGGCCCGCGTCGCTGTGCCCGCTTCCCGACCCGTTGCGCGCCGTGGGTAGCTTGACGCCCAGTTCGAGGCCGAAGGCGGAGGCGTCGTTCACCGCAAGGCGACGCTTCAGGACGATCGTCGTGTCGCCGCCGCCCCGCAACGAAGACCCGTCGGCGCTGCGCTGGCGCACCAGGGCGTCGCCGCCGATGCGGATGCCCCAATCGGGTGTGAATGCCAGCTTGAGGGTGTACGGCAGGGTCTCGCGGCGTGCCGGGTCGGCGGCTCCGGTGCTTTGCAGCCCCGTCTCCACTTCCAGCCAGCCGGGCGCGGAGAGCGCCGCCGGCGTCGACACGCTCGGCCGATACGGGGTCACTGCCGGCGCGCCGTCCTCGGCCGCTGCCACGCAGACGAACACCGCCAGGCCCGACGCGACGATCCGGCCGTTCGTGAGACCGGGCAGCGAGCCGGAACGGGTATTTCTGGAATGCATGCTTCCCTCCTGGTCCGGTCGGCGCCGGAGGCTGTATCGAACACTCCTGGCAGTTGCCAGTGCCGGGAGCCTGCGACAGGTGTCATTGCGCGTCTACTCGATCGCGAGATCGCCGCGCCGGCCGGTCTCGCGCCGCGGTATTCTGCAGGCATGACCTCGCCCGGCGCCCGCCGCCCCATGTTCCGCATCGTCACGCAGATCGCGCTGCCGGCCGGCAGTATCGCGGCGCTCGACGCGTCGGGCTTCGGGCCTTTCGAGGTCCGGGTCTGCGCCGACCGCAGCGCCGTGCTGGCGGAACTCGCGGATGCGGGCGGCGATGTGCTGATCCTGCGTGACGACGCCGAGGCTGCCGGCCTCGCGTCCGAGACCGCGTCCGGCATCGCGCTGCTCGTCGTCGCGGCGGGGCTGCGCGCGCCGGCGGTGCTGGAGTGGCTGCAGCGCGGCGTGCAGGACCTGCTGCATCCCGACGAACTCGCGGCCGGCACGCTGCCGCAGCGCCTGCGCGCCGCGATCGAACGCAAGCGCCTCGAGCGCGATGCGCGCATCGCCTACGCGACCGACCTCGACACCGGCCTGCCGCACCAGCAGCAGCTGATCGAGCACATGAGCCAGCTGCTCGCGTTGCGCGAGCGCGAGCCGGCACCGATGGCGGTGCTGGTGTTGCGCGTCGAGGGGCTGGCGGCGACCGAGGCGCGGCTCGGCCGCGAGGCAGCGAGCGCGCTGCGGCGCAAGGTCGGCGTGCGGCTGCGGGCCGGGGTGCGTGCCAGCGATGTGGTGGCGTCGCTGGGCGACGACAGCTTCGCGGTGCTGCTCGGCTCCGTGCTGACGCCGGACGATGCGGTGCGCGTCGGCGCGAAGCTGATGAAGGCGCTGATGGACCCGCTGCGCGTCGCCGGCCAGGACGTGGCGGTCGCCGCGGCGCTCGGCATCGGCCAGTACCCGCAGGACGGCGCGCAGCCCGACGCGCTGCTGCGCCGCGCGGTCGGTCTGGCGGCCTCGGCGCCCGCGCAGGGCCGCATCGGCTTCTCGAACTTCGGCGAGCCGGGTGCGCCCGCGGCCGGCGCGGCGAACGACGAATAGGCCGGTGCGCCGCTCGGGCGCGCACAGACGGCCGTCTGTGGCCCGCCACCTATAATCAAAAGTTCTTGAAAATCAAGCACATATCAATGATTTTGTGCGGTCTGCCGGCGCCTCTCGCGCGGCGATCTGCAGCCAGAAGGCCCGGGCATGAAAGCAGCTGACATCCGTTCCACGTTCCTGAAATTCTTCGAGGCGAAGGGACACACCATCGTGGCGAGCAGCCCGGTCGTGCCGGGCGACGACCCGACGCTGCTGTTCACGAACGCCGGCATGAACCAGTTCAAGGACGTGTTCCTCGGCTTCGACAAGCGCTCCTACACCCGGGCGACGACGGCGCAGAAGTGCATCCGCGCCGGCGGCAAACACAACGATCTCGAGAACGTCGGCTACACCGCGCGCCACCATACTTTCTTCGAGATGCTGGGCAACTTCAGCTTCGGCGACTACTTCAAGGAGAACGCGATTGCCTATGCCTGGGAGTTGCTGACCGAGGTCTACAAGCTGCCGAAGGACAAGCTCTGGGTCACCGTCTATGCCGAGGACGACGAGGCCTACGACATCTGGAACCAGCACATCGGCGTGCCGGCCGAGCGCATCGTGCGCATCGGCGACAACAAGGGCGCGCGTTACGCCTCCGACAACTTCTGGATGATGGGCGACACCGGCCCCTGCGGCCCGTGCACCGAGATCTTCTACGACCACGGCCCCGGAATTGCCGGCGGCCCGCCGGGTTCGCCCGACGAAGACGGCGACCGCTACATCGAGATCTGGAACAACGTGTTCATGCAGTTCAACCGCGACGAGGCGGGCGTGATGCACAGGCTGCCCAAACCCAGCGTCGACACCGGCATGGGCCTGGAGCGGCTGGCCGCGGTGCTGCAGCATGTGCACAGCAACTACGAGATTGATCTGTTCGTGGAGTTGCTGGGTGCTGCCAAGCGCGCTGTGGACGGCGCGGGTGCGCTGAGCTGCGATGCGAACTCGCCGTCGCTCAAGGTCATCGCGGACCACATTCGCGCCTGTGCCTTTACTGTCACGGATGGCGTGATACCAAGTAACGAGGGTCGCGGGTACGTGCTCCGGCGCATTGCGCGCCGAGCGATCCGTCACGGCTACAAGCTCGGTGCTCGCAGCCCCTTCTTCAATCGCCTTGTCGTACCGCTTGTGGCCCAGATGGGCACGGCCTATCCAGAGCTGCAGCGCGAGATGGTGCGCGTCACCGATGTGCTCAGACAGGAGGAGGAGCGTTTCTTCCAAACCATCGCCAACGGCATGGAGATCCTCGAGAAGGCGCTCGTGTCACTGGAGAAGACGGGCACGCTGCAGATCGATGGCGACACCGCGTTCAAGCTGCACGACACCTTCGGCTTCCCGGTCGATCTGACGGCCGATGTCTGCCGCGAGCGCGGCGTGACGGTCGACGAGGTCCGCTTCAACGTGCTGCTCGACGAGCAGAAGAAGCGTGCCCGCGAGGCCGGCAAGTTCAAGATGGCGCAGGGCCTCGAGTACAGCGGCACCGCGACGCAGTTCCATGGCTACGACGAGCTGGCGCGCGACGGCGTGAAGGTCACGGCGGTCTATGTCGACGGCAGTCCGGTGCCCGGCGCCAGGGCCGGCGACGACGCGGTGATCGTGCTGGACCACACGCCGTTCTACGCCGAGTCCGGTGGCCAGGTCGGCGACACCGGCGAGCTGCGCAACGCGCGCTCGCGCGTGATCGTCGACGACACGATCAAGGTCCAGGCGGCGGTGTTCGGCCACCACGGCCGCGTCGTCGAGGGCGAGGTGCGGGTCGGCGACGTGCTGAACGCGCGCGTCGATGCCCAGAGGCGTGCGAAGACCGTGCGCAACCACTCGGCCACGCACCTGATGCACAAGGCGCTGCGCGAGGTGCTCGGCGATCACGTCCAGCAGAAGGGCTCGCTGGTGACGCCTGAGCGCACGCGCTTCGACTTCGCACACAACGCGCCGCTGACGGAGGCGCAGACGCGCGCGGTCGAGGCGCTGGTGAACGCCGAGGTGCTCGCGAACGCGGCGACGCAGGCGCGCGTGATGCCGATCGAGGCGGCGCAGAAGTCCGGCGCGATGATGCTGTTCGGCGAGAAGTACGGCGACGAGGTGCGCGTGCTCGACATCGGCAGCAGCCGCGAGCTGTGCGGGGGCACGCATGTCGCGCGCACCGGCGACATCGGCCTG
The DNA here is from genome assembly GCA_040388965.1 of Pseudomonadota bacterium. Classification (GTDB taxonomy): domain Bacteria; phylum Pseudomonadota; class Gammaproteobacteria; order Burkholderiales; family Burkholderiaceae_C; genus LMDS01. The sequence continues at coordinate 115,653 of JAZKAV010000025.1, forward strand.
TTCAAGATCGTCGGCGAGAGCGGCGTGGCGGCCGGCGTGCGGCGCGTCGAGGCGATCACCGGCGACAACGCGCTGGCCTACCTGCAATCGCTGGAAGGCACGGTGCAGCGGCTCGCCGGTGCGCTGAAGGCGGCGCCGGACGAGGTGCCGGCACGCATCGGTCAGGTGCTCGACCACCTGCGATCGCTCGAGAAGGAGCTGGCCGCGCTGAAGGGCAGGCTCGCGTCGTCGCAGGGCGACGAACTGCTGGCCGCTGCGGTCGACGTGAACGGCATCAAGGTGCTCGCCGCGATGCTGGCCGGCGCCGACGCGAAGGCCCTGCGCGAGACGATGGACAAGCTCAAGGACAAGCTCAAGACCGCCGCGATCGTGCTCGCGAGTGTCGACGGCGGCAAGGTGCAGATCGCGGCCGGCGTCACCCACGACAGTGTGGCGAAGCTGAAGGCCGGAGATCTCGTCAACTTCGTGGCGCAGCAGGTCGGCGGCAAGGGTGGCGGCAAGGCCGACCTGGCGATGGCCGGCGGCACCGAGCCGGCCAGGCTCGACGCCGCGCTGGCGTCGGTCAGGGGCTGGGTCGCCGAGCGGGTCTGATGCGGCAGCGCCGCGTGCGGCGCTCTCGACCCGCCGTGCGCGGCCCGGGACGCGGCGGCCGGCGCAGCCGACCCGAGCTTCAGGCGGCCGGCGCCCAGAACACCGCGAACCAGCCGCGCTCGTCGGTCCAGTGCGCGGGGCGCGCGAAACCGGCATTCTCGAGCAGGGCACCGAAGCGCTCGACCGTGTACTTGCAGGAGTTCTCGGTGTGCAGCCGCTCGCCGGCGCGGAACGCGCGTTGCGCGCCGGGCCAGCGCACCAGCAGGTCGCGGCGCGCCTCCAGGTGCATCTCGATGCGCGACTCGGCCTGGTTGTACAGCCCGATGTGGCGCCATTCCCCGGGCCGGAAGTCGCTGCCGATCAACCGGTTCAGCTGGCGCAGCAGGTTCAGGTTGAACGCGGCCGTGACCCCCAGCGCGTCGTCGTAGGCGGCCTGCAGCGTCGCCGGATCCTTGACCAGATCGACGCCGATCAGCAGGCCGCCGCTGCCGGCCTGCGCGCGCAGGCGCCTCAGGAACGCGAGCGCGTCGTGCGGCGCGAAGTTGCCGATGCTGGAGCCGGGATAGAAGAAGACCGCGCGACCCTCGACCAGATCGTCCGGCAGGTCGAGCGCCGCGGAGAAGTCCTGCCCGAGGCCGACCACGTCGAGCGCCGGGTGCTCGCGCTGCACGCGCTCGAGCGCGTCGTGCAGGAAGTCGACCGAGATGTCGACGGCCACGTAGCGTTGCGGCTCGAGCAGCGGGAACAGCGCCGAGGCCTTGGCGCAATTGCCGGCGCCGAGGTCGATCAGCGTCGCGCCGGCGCCGACGTGCCGCGCGATAACCGAGCCGTGCGCGGCGAAGATCGCCGCCTCGCAGCGCGTCGGGTAGTACTCGGGCAGCTCGGTGATGGCCTCGAACAGGTGCGAGCCGAGCCGGTCGTAGAAATACTTCGGCGCTGCCCGTGCCGGCACGCTCAGCAGGCCGGTCTCGATGTCGGCGCGCTCGAAGGCGGCATCGGCCACGTGGCGCTGCAGGAATCGGGGCGTTCGCAACGGGGTCATGGCAGGCTGTGGTGCAATCGTGGCCGACGAGGTTCGAGGGTGCCGATGAACGGTGCCCGACCTTACACCGGCGCGATCCAGGATGCAGAGCACGCTCGACCGCCACCGCGGCAGGACAACGCGCCGCCGGGTGCTCGCGGCCTCGCTGGCGGCCGCTGCCGCGCTGGCATGGCCCGGCGCCGTTCGGGCCGCCCACGTCGTGCGGCCCTGGCCGGCGGCCCGGCCCACACCCGCGCTGAACCTGGTCGATCTCGACGGCAAGACCTGGACGCTCGCCGCGCTCAGCGGCCGTCCGGTGCTGTTGAACTTCTGGGCCAGCTGGTGCGAGCCCTGCCGCGCCGAGATGCCGTCGCTGGAACTGCTGGCTACGCGCGAAGAGAAGGCGGGGTTGGCGATCCTGTCGGTCAATTACCGGGAGCCGGTGCCGACGATCCGGCGCTTCCTGGAGACGCTGCCGTTCTCGCTGCCCATCCTGCTGGACCGTGACGGCGACGCCGCCGGCGCGTGGACGCCGCGCGTCTTCCCGAGCACCGTGCTGATCGATCGCCGCGGCGCCGCGCGCAGCACGGTGATCGGCGAGATCGACTGGATGGGCGCCGACGCGCGCACGCTGATCGCGCCGCTGCTGGCGCGGCCCCGGGCCGCCCGGCCCGGCCCGTGAACGCTTGCCGCCGCGCGGCGTCGATAATCGGCGCTCGGTCTTTCACGGAGTCGGGCATGGGCAAGCAGGAGTGGCGGGCATGAGTTCGGGTGTGCAGCTGGGCTTTTCGATCAACGAGATCCTCGCGCTCGCGACGCTGGCGACCGGCACCTGCTGGGTCGCGTGGAAGCTGCGCCGCCGCCGCCTCGGCCGCGAGCCGGAGAAGAAGCCGCTGTGGGTGAGCTTCGGCGCCGAGCTGTTCGTCGTGGTCGCGCTGATGTTCACCTGCCGCATCGCGGTGGCCGACTGGCCCAAGGTGCCGTCGGGCTCGATGGAGCCGACCCTGCGCGTCGGCGACTACCTGCTCGTCGACCACCTCGCCTACGGGCCGCGTCTGCCGTTCACGAACACCGCGATCGAGTTCGGCCGCCCGAAGCGCGGCGACGTGGTCGTGTTCCGCTACCCGCTGGACGTGTCGGAGTTCTATGTGAAGCGGCTGATCGGCCTGCCCGGCGACGTGGTGCGCTTCGACGGCGGCGTGGTCAGCGTCAACGGGGCGCCGTTCGACGCCAAGGTCGTCAGCGAGGGCGTCGGCGCGAACGTCGCGCCCGAGGACCGCGGCCAGTGGCTGCTGGACGAGACCAGCGCCGGCAACAGCCGCACCGTCAAGGTCAACCCCTTCGTCATGGGACGCCTGGCGCCCAGCGGCATGGGGGCGGCCTGCGTCACCGGCGGTCCGACCGCCTGGGAGTGCCGCGTGCCTGCCGGTGAGTACCTGATGATGGGCGACAACCGCGACAACTCGTCGGATTCGCGCGTCTGGGGCTTTCTGCCGCACGAGCAGGTCTACGGCAAGGCGGTGCGCGTGCTGTTCAACCTGCACGACCTGTCGCGCATCTGGACCGCGCTGTGAAGCCGCCGGCCCCGCCGATGATCGACACCCGGGACCTTGCCGGCAAGCACATCGTGCTCGGCCTGTCGGGCGGCATCGCCTGCTACAAGGCGGCCGACTTCACGCGCGAGCTGATCAAGGCCGGCGCGACGGTGCAGGTCGTGATGAGCGAGGCTGCCGAACGCTTCATCACGCCGGTGACGCTGCAGGCGCTGTCGAACCGCGCGGTGTTCACCAGCCAGTGGGACGGGCGCGAGCCGAACAACATGGCGCACATCAACCTGACGCGCGAGGCCGATGCGATCGTCGTCGCGCCCGCCAGCGCCGACCTGATGGCCAGGCTGGTGCAGGGCGCTGCCTGCGACCTGCTGAGCCTGATGTGCCTGGCGCGGCCGATCGAACGCTGCCCGCTGCTGGTGGCGCCGGCGATGAACCGCGAGATGTGGGCGCACCCGGCGACGCAGCGCAACTGCGCACAGCTGCGTGCCGACGGCACGACCATCCTCGGCCCCGGCAGCGGTGACCAGGCCTGCGGCGAGGTCGGCGACGGCCGCATGCTCGAGCCGGCCGAACTGCTCGCCGAACTGGTCGCGTTCTTCCAGCCGAAGGTGCTGGCCGGCAAGCGCGTGCTGATCACCGCCGGCCCGACTTTCGAGCCGATCGATCCGGTGCGCGGCATCACCAACCGGTCGAGCGGCAAGATGGGTTTTGCGGTCGCGCGGGCGGCGGCCGAGGCGGGCGCGTCGGTCACGCTGGTCGCCGGCCCGGTGCACCTGCCGACGCCGCGCGGCGTGCGGCGCGTCGATGTCCTGACCGCGCAGCAGATGTTCGACGCGGTCACCGGCGCCGCCGCCTCGAACGAGGTGTTCATCGCCACCGCCGCGGTCGCCGACTGGCGGCCCGCGTCGTTCAACGACCGGAAGATCAAGAAGCAGGCCGGCGTGAAGACGCCGCCGAGCTTCGACCTGACCGAGAACCCCGACATCCTCGCCGCGGTCGCGCGCCTGGCCGCTCCGCCGTTCTGCGTCGGCTTCGCGGCGGAGAGCCACGACCTGCTGAAGCACGCCCGCGAGAAGCTGGTGCGCAAGGGCGTGCCGCTGATCGTCGGCAACCTCGGCCCGGCGACCTTCGGCCAGGACGACAACGTGCTCACCCTGGTCGACGCCCACGGCGAGCGCGAACTGCCGCGCGCCGACAAGCTTACGCTGGCGCGCGCGCTGGTTGCCGAGATCGCCCGCAGGCTCGGAGCGCGCGCATGACGGTGATCGACCTGAAGGTGCTCGACGCCCGCCTCGCGGAGCAGCTGCCCGGCTACGCGACACCCGGCAGTGCCGGGCTGGACCTGCGGGCCTGCCTCGACGCGGCGCTCGTCATCGAACCCGGGCAGACCGTGCTGATCCCGACCGGGCTGGCGATTCACATCGAAGACCCGGGCCTGGCCGCGATGATCCTGCCGCGCTCCGGGCTGGGCCACAAGCACGGCATCGTGCTCGGCAACCTCGTCGGCCTGATCGACTCCGACTACCAGGGCCCGCTGATGGTGAGCTGCTGGAACCGCGGCGCGGCCGCGTTCACGGTCCAGCCGCTGGAGCGCATCGCGCAGCTCGTGATCGTGCCGGTGGTACAGGCGGGCTTTCGCGTCGTGCAGGAATTCGGCGCCTCGGGCCGCGGTGCGGGCGGCTTCGGTTCCACCGGCCGCGGCTGAGAGCGCCCCCAGGCCGACGACATGCGTCGTCCACTCCCCGAGGTCCGGAACGGGCCCCTTTGTGGCCCATGGGGGATGAGGAAACTTCGGGCGGCCGGGCGTTTCCTCATGAGCGCCCCCAGGCCGACGACATACGTCGTCCGCCCCCCCGAGGGGGTGTGAGGAAACTTCGGGCGGCCGGGCGTTTCCTCAAGAGGCCGAGCCGGCACCATTCGCGTCGCAGGCATCGGCGCGACGGCCCGCCCGGGGGTGGGGTCGTTACGCGTTGAAGCGCGCGCGCCGATTGACGAAAATCCCCCGGCTGCATTGAACCGGCGCGATCCACGGCACAGCGCCCACTTGGGATTCTCATGAACAGAGCGTTGATGGTCTGGTCGCTGGCGATCGTGGCGGCCGTGGGCACCACGGGGTGCGGCAAGGGGCCGGCGCCGGCAGCCACACCTGCCCCGGGCGCGGCTTCGGCCGTCTCGGTGGCCGTGGCCCCGGTCAGTATCGGCAGCGTGCGCGCGGTCACCAAGGATGTCGACCTGATGCTCGAAGCCACCGGCACGATCAGCGCGCTGAACAGCGTCGACATCCGCCCGCAGATCAGCAGCGTGATCACCAGGGTCGAGATTCGCGAAGGCCAGTTCGTGAAGGCCGGCCAGTTGCTGTTCACGTTCGACGCGCGCAACGACGAGGTCAATCTCGCCAAGGCGAAGGCGCAACTGGCGCGCGACCAGGCGGCGCTGGCCGACGCGCAGCGCCAGCTGCAGCGCAGCCGGGAGTTGCTGGCGCAGAACTTCGTCTCGCAGGGCGCGGTCGACACCAACCAGACGCTGGTGGACGCGCAGCAGGCCGTCGTCGCCGCCGACCGCGCCGCGATCGAGGCGGCGCGGGTCGGGTTGTCGTACACCCGCATCGTCGCCCCAGCCGCGGGCCGGGCCGGCGCGATCAACGTGTTCGCCGGCAGCACGGTGCAGCCGGGCGGGGCGGCGCTGGTGACGATCACCCAGCTCGACCCCATCGCGGTCAGCTTCGGCCTGCCGCAGCGTCACCTGACCGATGCGCTGAGGATGCTTCGTGCCGGCGGCGGCAAGGTCGTCGCGGTGCTGCCCGAGGGGCGCGGCGAGGTCGTCGGCAGGCTGCAGTTCGTCGACAACGTCGTCGACCCGAACTCCGGCACCGTCAAGGTGAAGGCGGTGTTCGACAACGCGAACGAGCTGCTGTGGCCCGGCGCCTTCGTCAACGTGCGGCTGGCCACCGGCACGCTGAAGGACGCGGTGGTCGTGCCGCAGGCGGCGGTGATCCGCGGGCCGCGCGGCACGCTGGTCTACACGGTCGATGCGGCCAGCAAGGCGGTGGCGCGCCCGGTGGAACTGCTGTATGCGGCCGGGCTGGAGGCGGCGGTGCGCGGCATCCGGCCGGGCGAGCGCGTCGTCGTCGACGGCCGGCAGAACCTGCGTGCCGGCGTGCCGGTCGTCGAGCGCGCGGCCAGCGGACCCGGCAACGGGCGACCGGCCGGTGCGGGTGCCGCCACCGGTGCCGTGGGGATGTCCGGCGGCGCCGGCGGGGTCACGCCGTGAACCTGTCCGAGCTGTTCATCCGTCGGCCGGTGCTGACGGTGCTGCTGAACGCGGCGATCGTTCTCGCCGGCGTGCTCGCGTACCGGCAGATCCCGGTCGCGGCACTGCCGAGCTACAACACGCCGGTCATCAATGTGTCGGCGGCGCTGCCCGGCGCGAGCCCGGAAACGATGGCGAGCTCGGTGGCGCTGCCGCTGGAGAAGCAGTTCTCGACCATCCCCGGCCTGAGCGTGATCAGTTCCAGCAACACGCTGGGGTCGACCTCGCTGACGCTCGAGTTCGACCAGGGGCGCGACATCGACGCCGCCTCGGTCGACGTGCAGGCGGCGCTGCTGCGCGCGCAGCGCGCGCTGCCGCAGGACATGAGCTCGCCGCCCTCGTACCGCAAGGTCAACCCGGCCGATGCGCCGGTGCTGTTCATGGCGCTGACCTCGCCGTCGCTGGAACTGTCGGAGCTGAACGACTACGCCGAGCATCTGATCTCGCCGACGCTGTCGACGCTGGACGGTGTGGCCCAGGTCACGATCTTCGGCGCGAAGCGCTATGCGGTGCGGGTGCGTGTGCAGCCGCAGGCGCTGGCGGCGCGCAACATCGGTCTCGACGAGCTCGGCGCCGCGCTCACCGCGGCCAACGTCAACACGCCGGTCGGCACGCTCGAAGGGCCACAGCAAACGCTGACGCTGCAGGCGAACCGGCAGCTGCGCAACGCGGCCGAGTTCGCCGACCTGATCGTCGGCAACCGCGGCGGCGCGCCGGTGCGGCTGCGCGATGTGGCGTCGGTGGAAGACAGCTACGAATCCGTCAAGACCTTCGCCAGCTTCGACGGCGAGCGCTCGATCTCGCTCGCGGTCTACCGCCAGCCCGATGCCAACACGGTCAAGGTCGTCGACGCGGTGCGGGCGGCGCTGCCGGGGTTCCGGTCGCAGCTGCCGCACTCGGTGCAGGTGTCGCTCGTGAACGATCGTTCGGTCTCGGTGCGTGCCGCGCTGCACGACGTGACGCTGACGATGTACGGCACGATCGCACTGGTGGTGCTGGTGATCTTCCTGTTCCTGCGGCGCTTCATGGCCACGGTGATCCCGACGCTGTCGCTGCCGGTGTCGCTGCTGGGCGCGATCGCGCTGCTCGGCGCCTTCGGCTACACGCTGGACAACATCTCGCTGCTCGGCCTCACGCTGGCGGTCGGGCTGGTCGTCGACGACGCGATCGTGATGCTGGAGAACATCATGCGGCACGTCGAGGAGGGCGTGCCGCCGTTCCAGGCGGCGCTGCGCGGCTCGCGCGAGGTCGGCTTCACGATCCTGTCGATCTCGACTTCGCTGATCGCGGTGTTCATCCCGATCTTCTTCATGCCGGGCGTGATCGGGCTGCTGTTCCACGAGTTCGCGGTGGTGGTGTCGCTGGCGATCGTCGCTTCGGCCTTCGTGTCGCTGACGCTGGTGCCGATGCTGGCGGGCCGCTTTCTTGGCGACCAGGCACACCGCAAGCCGCCGGGTGCGCTGGTGCGCGGCTTCGGGCGCGGCTTCGATGCGCTGCTGGCCGGCTACACGCGCTCGCTCGACGCCGCGCTGCGGCATCGCTGGTTCGTCGGCTTCGTCGCGTTGCTCACGCTGGTGGCAACGGCCTGGCTGTTCGTGACGATCCCGAAGGGGTTCTTCCCGGAAGAGGACATCGGCCAGATTCGCGTGACGACCGAGGCCGCCGAAGACACCTCGTTCGCGGCGATGGTGCAGTTGCAGTCGCGGGTGGCGGAAATCTTTCGCAACGACCCGAACGTGGCGAGCGTCAACTCGTTCAACGGCGGCGACGGCGCGCAGAACACCGGCCGGCTGTTCCTGAACCTGAAGCCGCGCGCCGAACGCGCGCCGATGAAGGTGGTCGTCGAAGGGCTGCGCAAGAAGCTGCGCGAGGTGCCCGGCATCACCGTGTTCATGCGCCCGATCCAGAACCTGCAGCTCGGCGGGCGGCAGAGCAAGGCGCAGTACCAGTACATCCTGCAGAGCGTGACGGCCGCTGAATTGAGCGACTGGGCGGCGCGCCTGCAGGACGCGATGCGCGGCGACCCGCTGTTCCGCGACGTGACCAGCGATTCGCAATTGAAGGGCCTGCAGGCCTCGTTGAAGATCGACCGCGAGCGGGCCAACACGCTGGGCGTGTCGATCGACGCGGTGCGCAACGCGCTGTACAGCGCCTTCGGCGAGCGCCGGGTCTCGACGATCTACACCAGCGTCGACAGCTACCAGGTCATCATGGAGGTTGCGCCCGAGGCGAAACAGGACGAGAGCGCGTTCAGCCGCATCCACGTGCGCTCGGGCAACGGGACGCTGGTGCCGCTGTCGGCGTTCAGTTCGGTCGAGCGCACGATCGGGCCGACCTCGGTGAACCACGCCGGCCAGCTCCAGGCCGTGACCGTGTCGTTCAACCTGGCACCCGGCGCGGCGCTGGGCGACGCGACCGCGAAGCTCGAGGGCTACCGCGACCAGATCCGCATGCCGTCGTCGATCATCACCAGCTACGGCGGCGACGCGGCGGTGTTCAAGAGCTCGCAGGGCAGCCAGGCGATCCTGATCGTCGGCGCGCTGCTGGTGATCTACGTGCTGCTGGGCGTGCTCTACGAGAGCTACGTGCATCCGCTGACGATCCTCGCCGGCCTGCCGTCGGCGGCGGTGGGCGCGCTGCTGATGCTGCGGCTGTTCGATCAGGACCTGACGCTGATCGCGACCATCGGCATCCTGCTGCTGATCGGCATCGTCAAGAAAAACGCGATCATGATGATCGACTTCGCGCTCGACGCGCAGCGCACGCGCGGCGCGGCGCCGGCCGCGGCGATCCGCGAGGCCTGCGTGCTGCGCTTTCGCCCGATCATGATGACGACGCTGGCCGCGCTGATGGGGGCGCTGCCGATCGCGCTCGGCCTGGGCGCCGGCGCCGAACTGCGCCAGCCGCTCGGGCTGGCGGTGGTCGGCGGTCTCGTGTTCTCGCAGGCGATCACGCTGTACATCACGCCGGTGATCTACCTCGCGCTCGATCGCTTCAGCGGCAAGGGACCGGTGACCACACCGGAACGGCCCGCCGCGGCCGAGCGATCCGGCTGACCGCGCGCGTCAGTGCAGCGGCGTGCCGCCCGGCGCGGTGTGCAGCACCGTGAACACCGGCTGGCCGACGCTGCCGGCCTCGACCTCTTCATCGGTTGCCGGGCGCACGTCGCGCACCACGAGGTCCAGGCGCAACGCGATGCCGGCGAGCGGGTGGTTGCCGTCGAGCACGACGTGGCCCGGGTAGACCTCGGTGACGGTGTAGATCGCGTCGGCCGGCATGCCCTGGGTGGTGGCACCCGGCGGCACGCCGTCGAACTGCATGCCGACCTCGATGGCCTCTGAAAACACCGAACGCTCTTCGAAGAACACCAGCGCCGGGTCGTAGTCGCCGAAGGCATGCTCGGGCTCGAGGTGCAGCGTGGTCGCGAAGCCGGCAGCCTGATCGGCCAGCGCCTCCTCGACCTTGGCGAGCAGGTCGTCGCCGCCGTAGAAGAACTCGACCGGGTCCTGCAACTCGTCGATCAGGCTGCCCTGGGCGTCCTGCAGCTTCCAGGTCAGGCTGACGACGCACGGGGTGGTGATGAGCATGGTTCGATGATCGCACAATCACCCATGGACATTTCTCTCGCGAGCCCCTTGCTGGGCGGCCTGTCGCCGCAGGTCTTCATGCGCCGGCACTGGCAGAAGAAGCCATTGCTGGTGCGGCAGGCGGTGCCCGGTGGGGTGACGCTGACCGGCCGGCGAGCGCTGTTCGAACTGGCGGGGTTCGACGAGGTCGAGTCGCGCCTCGTGGTGCGCCACGGCGACCACTGGACGCTGCGCCAGGGGCCGCTGAAGCGAAGCTCGCTGCCGCCGCTGAAGCAGCGCGAATGGACGCTGCTGGTGCAGGGCCTGGACCTGCATGTCCCCGCCGCGCGCGCGCTGCTGGAGCGCTTTCGATTCGTGCCCGATGCGCGGCTCGACGACCTGATGCTGTCGTACGCGACGGATGGCGGCGGCGTCGGTCCGCACATCGACTCCTACGACGTGTTCCTGTTGCAGGCGCAGGGCCGGCGGCGCTGGCGCATCGGCCGGGTGCGCTCGCCCGCGCTCGTGCCCGACGCGCCGCTGAAGGTGCTCGCCAATTTCGTCGTCGAGCAGGAATGGCTGCTCGAGCCCGGCGACATGCTGTACCTGCCGCCTGGCTGGGCCCACGACGGGGTCGCGGAAGGCGAATGCACGACCTGCTCGATCGGCTTCCGCGCGTCGGGCCGTGACGAGCTCGCGCGCGAGGTTCTGCAGCGCGTGCTCGACGGCGCCGACGCAGACCGGCCCGGCCCGCTGTACCGCGACCCGGCGCAAGCGGCGACCGACGCGCCGGGACGCATTCCCGATGCCCTGGCGCGCTTTGCGGCCGACGCGGTGGTGCGCCTGCTGGCCGATCCGGCCGGGCTTGCCTGCGCGCTCGGCGAGGTGCTGAGCGAGCCCAAGCGCGGTGTGTGGTTCGACACCGCGCCGGGGCCCCGGGCGGCAGAATTGCGGGGCGTCGCACTCGATCAGCGCACCCGGATGCTGTACGACGAGCGCCATGTGTTCGTCAACGGCGAATCGTTCCGCGCGACCGGTCGGGATGCGAAACTGATGCGCCGGCTCGCCGATCTTCGCGAACTCGGGCGCGGCGAGGTCGGTGCGCTGAGCGTCGGCGCAAAGGCGTTGCTCGACGACTGGCTTCAGGCCGGCTGGCTGCGGCGCGACAACTCACGATGAAGGAGACTGGCGATGAGCATCGAACCCGGCACCCTGATCACGACACGCGGCGAGTTTCTCGACGCGTTGCGCAGCGCCTTCGCGGAGGTGGCGCATGCCGGCTGTCGCGAGATCTGGCTGTGCGACGAGGACTTTGCCGACTGGCCGCTGGGCGAGCGCGCGGTCGTCGAGCAACTCGGCCAATGGGCCGCTTCGAGCCGCAAGCTGACGCTGCTGGCGCGCCATTTCGACGAGGTGGCACGGCGCCATGCGCGCTGGGTCGAATGGCGCCGGACCTGGGCCCACATTGTCAGTTGCCGCACCAACACGGAGCTTGCCAGCGGGGAGTTTCCGGCGATCCTGTGGGGTGCAGGCACTGTCTGCGTGCGACTCTCGGACCGGGTGCACCATCGCGGACGCATCTCGCACGAAAAGGCGGAGGAAATTCGCTGCAAGGAACTGATTGATGCAGTTTTGCAACGATCCGAAGAGGCGTTTCCGGCAACGACCACCGGCCTCTAGGGAATCTCCCTAGAGCTGTCTATAATCATAGGTTAGGCATTGGAAGGGCGCGAGCTTGTCTGTGCCTGAGAACGTTGGGCCTCTGCAATACCCGCACGAGTTTCCACAAAGATCGGTAATGTTCGACCCTACTAAGATTCTGAGGACACCTATGACCAAGTCGCTTCTGCTCGCTTCCATCGTTGCCGCCGTTGCCCTCGCCGCCTGTGGCAAGAAGGAAGAAACGCCCGCTGCCGCTGCCTCGGCTGCGGCTGCCCCGGCGGTCGCCGCCGTCGCTTCGGCCGCCGCCAGCGCCGTCGACACGGCCGCTTCGGCCGCTGCCGCCGCCACGATGGACGCCGCCAGCGGTGCGATGGCTGCCGCTTCCGCCGGTGGTGTGGCCGCCGCCGAGGCGATGAAGGACGCCGCCGGCAAGGCTGCCGACGCTGCCAAGGACGCTGCCGGCAAGGCCGCCGACGCTGCCAAGGACGCTGCCGGCAAGGCCGCCGACGCGGTCAAGAAGTAATCGGGTTTCCGATTCGCCAGGAGAGCCGCCTTCGGGCGGCTTTTTCGCGCCTGTCGGCGCCGCGGCGATCAGCGCAGGTCGAGCCAGTCGAATCCCTGCAAGGGGTCGGCGACGACGATGTCTTCGGGCTCGGCACCGCATGCACCGGCGAGCGCCGCGCGTGCCAGCGCAGGCGTGTTGTTGCGCTCGCTGAGGTGGGCGGCGACGACGTGGCGCAGGCCGTCGTGCCGGCAGGCGGCGAGAATCTGTGCCGCCGTGTCGTTCGCCAGGTGCCCGAGGCTGCCGCCGACGCGGGCCTTCAGCGACGCCGGATAACTCGACGCGGCCAGCAGGCCGCGGTCGTGGTTGCATTCGAGCAGCAGCGCGTCGCAGTGCTGCAGGTGCGCGATCAGGTGCGGTGTGATCGAGCCGGCATCGGTCAGCACGCCGAGGTGGCGCGCACCGTCCGACAGGCGCAGTTGCAGCGGTTCCTGCGCGTCGTGCGCGACGGTGTAGGGCGTCAGCTGCAGCGCCCCGACCGCGATGGCCTGTCCGTCGCGCGCGAACTGCAGCAGGCCCGCCGGCAACTCGGGCCGACCGATCGCGCGCCAGGTCCCGCGGCTCATCCACAGCGGCAGGCCGAAGCGCCTGGCCAGCGTCACCGCACAGCCGATGTGGTCGCCGTGCTCGTGGGTGACGAACACGGCGTCGATGGCATCGCAACCGAGCCCTGCGCGGGCGAGCCGCCGCTCGATCTCGCGCAGGGAAAAACCGCAGTCGATCAGCAGCCGGCTCGCGCCACCGGCGCTGCGCGCCTCGACCAGCGTGGCGTTTCCGCCGCTGCCGCTGCCCAGGCTGCAAAAGCGCATCGCCGACGCTCGGCGCGCCGGTCTATTTCAACTCGTCGAGCAGCAGGCCCGTGATGCGCTTGCCGGTGTCGCCGTTCTCGGGCGCGCCCTGGCCGTTCAGCACGGTGACCGTGCTGCGTTCGCCCTCGCTCTTCACGACCACGCGATAGCGGGTCGGGCTGCCTGCGTCGTCCTTCTTGCCGAAACTGAAGATCTTGGAGAACAGGCTGGGTTCTTCCTTGCCGGCGAACTTCGGGTCCACGTAGCGCACGAAGTAGATGCCCTGCGTGCGGTCGCGATCCTCGACCGTGAAGCCGCTGCGGTCCAGCGCCACGCCGACCCGCCGCCAGGCGCGATCGAAACCGTCGTCGACCTGCAGCGTGGCGGTCGGCTGGCCCGCGAGGATGCGCGCTCGTGCCGGCGCGACGCCGGCAACCGGCGTGGCGACCGCGGTCTTGGCCAACTCTTCGGTCGCGCCCAGCTTGAGCATCAGGCGCGAGAGGAATTCGCCTTCGAGCTGCGGGTCGGCCGGGCGCGGCTGCCACACCGTCTGGTCATGGGTGTTGCTGGTATAGGTCTCGACCATTCCGCGGTGCGTGAGGTAGACCTCGGTGCCGCTCGCCGAGCGCTCCACACGGGTGCGGAACTTGTCGTATTCACCGGTCGAATACAGGTTGTCGAACACCTTGCCGATGGTCGAACGGATGATGTCCTGGGGTAGTTTGGCGCGGTTCTCGGCCCAGTCGGTTTCCATCACGCCGGCGGCGGCGTCGTCCTTGACCAGCACGAACCCGCGCTCCTTCCAGAACGCTTGGAGCTGCGGCCAGAGCTGTTCGGGTGTCAGGCCGGTGCGCAGCCACCGTTCGTTGCCCAGGCGCTCGATGCGCACGTCGCCGGCGGCCTGCGGAGCGACCGTCGCCGCGGCCACCACCCCGACGGTGGCGGCGGCAGGCGTGGCGGCCTGGTAGGCGGCGGCACTGACCGCGCCGCCGGTCTGCTGGTAGCGCGAATCGCGTGTCAGCTGGGTCAGGTCGGGTGGCACTTCGAGGCCCGTGGTGCGCGCGCTGCTGTTGGTGCGGTAATCGATCTTGTCGCCCGACATCAGGCCATCGAGCGAGGAGCAGGCCCCGAGGGTCAGTGCGGCAGTCGCGGCAAGCGCCGGGAGGGTCAGGGAACGGGTCACGGGGTGCATCTCCAGTGGGGCCGTGCGGGCAGCGGCATGCTGCACAGGCCCCGGTGATCGGGAACGGGACGGAGGAGCCGGCGCCGTCGGGTCAAAGCAGACCCGATTCGCGCATGGCCTGGGCGACCGCCTCCTGCCCCGCCGGGGTGAGCGGCGTGATGGGCAGGCGCAGCGCCGCACCGCACAGACCGAGCCGGGCCATGGCCCACTTGGTCGGCGCGGGGCTGGGTTCGGCGAACAGGAACTTGTGCATCGGGAGCAGCCGCAGGTGGATCGCCGCCGCGGCTCTCGCATCGCCGGCGATCGCCGCGGCGCACAGCTCGTGCATGGCGCGCGGCGCGACGTTGGCCGTGACGCTCACGTTGCCGTGGCCGCCGAGCAGCATCAGCGCGACCGCGGTGCTGTCGTCGCCGGAGTAGATCGAGAAGCCCGTCGGCGCCTGCCTGATCAGCCAGGCCGCGCGGTCGATCTCGCCGCTGGCCTCCTTGATGCCGACGATGCCGGGAACCTGGGACAGCCGCAGCACGGTGTCGACCTGCATGTCCGCGACCGTTCGGCCGGGCACGTTGTACAGCACCATCGGGATGTCGACCGCCTCGGCGATGGCCCTGAAGTGGCGGTAGATGCCTTCCTGCGACGGCTTGTTGTAGTAGGGCACGACCGACAGCGAGCAATCGGCGCCGACCTGCCGCGCGAAGCGCGACAGTTCGATCGCCTCGGCGGTCGAGTTGCCGCCGGTGCCGGCCATGATCGGCACGCGCCCCTTTGCGTGCTCGACCGCGACGCGAATGATCTCGCAATGCTCTTCGACCGAAACGGTCGGCGCCTCGCCGGTCGTGCCGACCACGCCGATGCAGTCGGTGCCTTCGGCGACGTGCCAGTCGATCAGGCGACGCAGCGCGACGTGGTCGACGCTGCCGTCTTCATGCATCGGCGTGACCAGCGCGACGATGCTGCCAACGATGGGTTTCATGCGGGGTCCTCTGAATCGCGAGATTTTACCTGCCCGGCCGATCCGTCGGGCACCAGCAGGACGCGGCCCGGCGACGCCGCTTGCGAGGGGGCGTCACGCACCGCAACGATTCTTTGCACGAAGCGCGCCGGGGCGGGCTCGAAGCCGTCCTCGAACGCGACGACGCGCAGACCCGCGACGGCGCGCAGCAGTTCCCCGGGCTGCAGCAGGAAGGCCGGATTCGACGGTTTGCCGATGCTCTCGTTGCCCGCCGCGAAGGTCTCGTAGATCAGCACGCCACCCGGGGCGACGCTCGCGATCAGGTCCGCCAGCCGCTCGCGCCACAGGTAGTTCGTGACGACGACCGCATCGAAGCGGCGGTCCGCGAACGGCCACGCAGCGCCCTCGATGTCGGCGACCACGATCTCGGCGATGTCGGTCAGCGCCGCCGTCGCCGCGGCATCGCGGTCGACGCCGGTGACGCGCGCGCCGCGCTGTGCGAACCAGCGCACATGGCGCCCACGACCGCACGCGACGTCGAGCACCGAGGCGCCGGCGCCGACCAGGTGCGACCAGCGTTGCACCCAGGCCGACGGGGCCGGCGTCGCGTGGGGCGCGGCCACGTCAGGCACTCGCCGCGTCGATGCTGCGGATCGCGTCCGCATCGAGCCTCAGGCGCGCCGCGGCGACCAGGTCGTCCAGCTGCGCGATCGAGGTCGCGCTGGCGATCGGCGCGGTGATGCCGGGCCGCGCGATCTGCCAGGCGAGCGCGACCTGCGCCGGTGTCGCGTTCAGGCGCTGTGCCACCGCGTCGAGCGCCGCCAGCACGCGCAGCCCGTGCGGATTCAGGTACTTCCTGACGCCTTGCCCGCGCGCGCTCTTGCCCAGATCGGCCTCGCTGCGGTACTTGCCGCTCAGGAAGCCGCTGGCCAGCGCATAGAAGTTGACGACGCCCAGCCCGTTCTTCACGCAGACCGTCGCGAGCTCGCCCTCGAACGCAGCGCGTTCGACCAGGTTGTAGAGCGGCTGCAGGCTTTCGTAGCGCGGCAGGCCAAGCCGCTCGCTGACCGCGAGCGCTTCGGCAAGCCGCGGCGCCGTGTGGTTGGACGCCCCGATCGCGCGGACCTTGCCCTGCCGGATCAGCTCGGCGCAGGCGCCCAGCGTCTCTTCCAGCGGAACCTTCGCGTCGTCGATGTGCGACTGATAGAGATCGATCACGTCGGTCTGCAAGCGGCGCAGCGAGGCCTCGACCGCGTCACGGATGTAGTCCTTCGCGAGACCGGCCTTGCCGTCGCCCATGTCCATGCCGACCTTGGTCGCGAGGACGATCCGTTCGCGCTTGCCGGTCTTGCCGAGCCACTTTCCGATGATCGTCTCCGATTCGCCGCCCGAGTGGCCGGGCACCCAGCGCGAGTACACGTCGGCGGTGTCGACGAAGTTCATGCCGGCGTCGACCCAGGCGTCGAGCAGCCGGAACGACGTGGCTTCGTCCACGGTCCAGCCGAAGACGTTGCCGCCGAAGCACAGCGGGGAGACCTGCAGGCCGGAGCGGCCGAGCGGGCGGTGGTTCATCGTGCGTCCTGTTCCTGTGAGAGGCGTCTCAGCCCCTGAGTCCATACAGCCTCATTCTTGCAGGCTCCTAGAATCCGCGCCCATGGCGACCAAGCAGAACAGCAGTTCCAACAGCAGCTACGGCGAGGCGTCGATCCGCGTGCTCAAGGGCCTCGAGCCCGTCAAGCAGCGGCCGGGCATGTACACCCGCACCGACAACCCGCTGCACATCGTGCAGGAAGTGATCGACAACGCCGCCGACGAGGCCCTGGCCGGGCACGGCAAGCGCATCGACGTGACGGTGCATGCCGATGGCTCGGTCAGCGTCGAGGACGACGGCCGCGGCATCCCGTTCGGCCTGCACCCCGAAGAGCAGGTGCCGGTCGTCGAGATCGTGTTCACGCGGCTGCACGCCGGCGGCAAGTTCGACAAGGGTGCGGGCGGCGCGTACAGCTTCTCGGGCGGTTTGCACGGGGTCGGCGTCAGTGTGACGAATGCGCTCTCGAAGCGGCTCGAGGTGAACGTCTGGCGCGAGGGGCAGGTCGCGACGCTGGCATTCTCCGGCGGCGACGTGATCGAGCCGCTGGCATTGCGCAAGAGCACGCCCGGCGACCGGCGATCGGGCACGACCGCCCGTGCCTGGCCCGACCCGAAGTACTTCGAGAGCGCCGAGCTGCCGAAGGCCGAGCTGGCCCACCTGCTGCGCAGCAAGGCGGTGCTGATGCCCGGCGTGAGCGTGACGCTGACGTTCGAGAAGACGGGCGAGAAGACCGCCTGGCTTTACAAGGGCGGCTTGCGCGACTACCTGATGCAAACGCTGCACGCCGACCCGGTGATCCCGCTCTTCGAGGGCGAGCATCACGCCGACGGCGGCGAGACCGAGAACTTCGCCGAGGGCGAGGGCGCTGCCTGGTGCGTGGCCTTCACCGAGGACGGCGCGCCGGTGCGCGAAAGCTACGTGAACCTGATCCCGACGGTGGCGGGCGGCACGCACGAAAGCGGTCTGAAGGACGGCCTGTTCCAGGCCGTCAAGGGCTTCGTCGACCTGCATGCGCTGTGCCCCAAGGGCGTGAAGCTGATGCCCGAGGACGTGTTCTCGCGCGCCAGCTTCGTGCTTTCGGCCAAGGTGCTGGACCCGCAATTCCAGGGCCAGATCAAGGAGCG
>JAZKAV010000026.1:0-119397 GCA_040388965.1 Pseudomonadota bacterium
CGACCCGCTCGCACACGGTGGCGGCGCAAGGCGGCATCGGCGCCTCGCTGGGCAACATGAGCGAGGACAACTGGCACTACCACTTCTACGACACGGTCAAAGGCTCCGACTGGCTCGGCGACCAGGACGCGATCGAGTTCATGTGCCGCGAGGCGCCCAAGGTGGTCTACGAGCTCGAGCACTTCGGCATGCCGTTCGACCGCAACCCGGACGGCACGATCTACCAGCGCCCGTTCGGCGGCCACACCGCCAACTACGGCGAGAAGCCGGTGCAGCGTGCCTGTGCCGCGGCCGACCGCACCGGCCACGCGATGCTGCACACGCTGTACCAGCAGAACGTCAAGGCGCGCACGAACTTCTTCGTCGAGTGGATGGCGCTGGATCTCATCCGCGACGCCGAAGGCGACGTGGTCGGCGTGACCGCGCTGGAAATGGAAACCGGCGAAGTCTTCATCCTCGAAGCCAAGACCGTGATGCTCGCGACCGGCGGAGCGGGGCGGATCTTCGCGGCGTCGACCAATGCCTTCATCAACACCGGCGACGGCCTGGGGCTGGCGGCGCGCGCCGGCCTGCCGCTCGAGGACATGGAGTTCTGGCAGTTCCACCCGACCGGCGTGGCCGGCGCGGGCGTGCTGCTGACCGAAGGCTGCCGGGGCGAAGGCGCGATCCTGCGCAACAGCGACGGCGAGCGCTTCATGGAGCGCTACGCGCCGACGCTGAAGGACCTGGCGCCGCGCGACTTCGTCTCGCGCTGCATGGACCAGGAGATCAAGGAGGGCCGCGGCTGCGGTCCGAACAAGGACTACATCGTCCTCGACATGACCCATCTGGGCGCCGAGACCATCGCCAAGCGCCTGCCCAGCGTGCTGGAGATCGGCCACAACTTCGCCAACGTCGACATCACCAAAGAGCCGATTCCCGTGGTGCCGACCATCCACTACCAGATGGGCGGCGTGCCGACCAACATCCACGGCCAGGTGGTGGCGCCGAAGCAGGGCGACCCGAACGCGGTGGTGGGCGGTCTCTACGCGGTCGGTGAATGCTCCTGCGTGAGCGTTCACGGCGCGAACCGTCTGGGCACGAATTCCTTGCTCGACCTGCTGGTGTTCGGCAAGGCGGCGGGTGACCACATCGTCGACAGCGGGCTGAAGGCGCGCGCCCACAAGCCGCTTCCGGCCGACGCGGCCGATTTCACGCTCGCGCGCCTCGCGCGCCTGGACGCCAGCACCGGCGGCGAGTACGCCCAGGACGTGGCCAACGACATCCGCAAGTCGATGCAGCAGCACGCCGGCGTGTTCCGCACGCAGGCCTTGATGGACCAGGGCGTGGCGCAGATCAAGGCCATTGCCGAGCGCGTTCGGAACATCCACCTGGCGGACAAGTCGAAGGTGTTCAACACGGCGCGCGTCGAGGCGCTGGAGGTCGACAACCTGATCGAGGTCGCCCAGGCCACGATGGTCTCGGCGGCGGCCCGGCATGAGAGCCGCGGTGCGCACACCGTCAACGACTACGCCGACACGCCCGAGCATCCCAACGGCCGCAACGACGCCGAGTGGCTGAAGCACACGCTCTGGTACAGCGAAGGCAATCGACTGGACTACAAGCCGGTGAACCTGAAGCCGCTGAGCGTCGAATCCGTGCCGCCGAAGGTCCGCACGTTCTAACGAACAGGAACAAGAATGAAACAACCAATCCGGCGGGCCGAGCGCCGGGCCGCTCCCAAGCCGGCCCGCATCCCCTCGGGGGATCGGCCGATGTATTCATCGGATGAGGGGTTCCAATGACCAAGCGTGTCTTCCAGATTTACCGTTACGACCCCGACACCGACTCGAAGCCGCGCATGCAGACGATCGAGGTCGAACTCGACGGCAGCGAGCGCATGCTGCTCGACGCGCTGAACAAGCTCAAGGCCGTCGACCCGAGCCTGAGCTTCCGGCGCTCGTGCCGCGAAGGCGTGTGCGGGTCCGACGCGATGAACATCAACGGCAAGAACGGCCTGGCCTGCCTGACCAACATGCGCGCCTTGCCCGGCGTCGTCGTGCTCAAGCCGCTGCCGGGACTGCCGGTGATCCGCGACCTGATCGTCGACATGACGCAGTTCTTCAAGCAGTACAACTCGATCAAGCCCTACCTGGTCAACGACGAAACGCCGCCCGAGAAGGAGCGGCTGCAGTCGCCCGAGGAGCGCGACGAGCTCAACGGCCTGTACGAGTGCATCCTGTGCGCCAGCTGCTCCACGGCCTGCCCCAGTTTCTGGTGGAACCCCGACAAGTTCGTCGGCCCGGCCGGCCTGCTGCAGGCCTACCGCTTCATCGCCGACAGCCGCGACCAGGACACCGCGGGCCGCCTCGACAACCTCGAAGATCCGTACCGGCTGTTTCGCTGCCACACGATCATGAACTGCGTCGATGTCTGCCCGAAGGGCCTGAACCCGACCAAGGCGATCGGCAAGATCAAGGAGCTGATGGTGCGCCGCGCCATCTGAGTCATGACGACCCCTCGTTCAACGAATACGTTGACCGATCCCCCGGGGGGATGCGGGCCGGCTTGGGAGCGGCCCGGCGCTCGGCCCGCGGGAATGGACGCGCTCATCGACGAACGGGCGTTGAGCAAACTGCGCTGGCGCTGCCGCCGCGGCCTGCTGGAGAACGACCTGTTCGTCGAGCGTTTCTTTGCGCGCCACACGGCACGGTTGACCGAAGATCTGGCCCGGGGCTTGCTGGCCTTGATGGACCTGCCCGACAACGACCTGCTCGACCTGCTTCTGGCCCGCCGGGAGCCCGCCGGGGAGCTGGAGAGAGACGATGTGCTGCAGGTGCTGCGCATGATGCGCGTGCCCGCGTGACAAGAGAGTTGGCATCCCCTCATTCGCCATTCAAGGAAAAGCTCATGACCCCGTCCGACGTGAAAGCCACCCTGTCGTTCTCCGACGGCAGTCCGACCATGGATCTGCCGATCTACAAGGGCAGTATCGGGCCCGATGTGATCGACATCCGCAAGCTCTACGCCCAGACCGGCAAGTTCACCTACGACCCGGGCTTTCTCTCGACCGCGGCGTGCAATTCGACGATCACCTACATCGACGGCGACAAGGGCGAGCTGCTGTACCGCGGCTACCCGATCGATCAGCTGGCCGAGAACTGCAACTACTTGGAAACCTGTTACCTGCTGTTGAAGGGCGAACTGCCCAACGAAAAGCAGAGGTCCGACTTCACCAGCCTCGTCACGAACCACACGATGGTCAACGAGCAGATGCAGTTCTTCCTGCGCGGCTTCCGCCGCGATGCGCACCCGATGGCGATCATGACCGGCCTGGTCGGCGCGCTCTCGGCCTTCTATCACGACAGCACCGACATCCACAACGCGGAGCACCGCGACATCGCCGCGATCCGCCTGATCGCGAAGATGCCCACGCTGGTCGCGATGGCCTACAAGTACACCGTCGGGCAGCCCTACATCTACCCCAAGAATGACCTCAGCTACGCCAGCAACTTCATGCGCATGATGTTCGCGACGCCGTGCGAGGAGTACCTGCCCAACGAGGTGCTGGTGCGGGCGATGGACCGCATCTTCATCCTGCACGCCGACCATGAGCAGAACGCGTCGACCTCGACGGTGCGGCTGTGCGGTTCGTCGGGGACGAACCCGTTCGCGGCGATCGCTGCCGGCGTCGCCTGCCTGTGGGGCCCGGCGCATGGCGGCGCCAACGAGGCCGCGCTGAACATGCTCGAGGACGTGCAGCGCATGGGAGGCGTCGAGAAGATCGGCGACTTCATCAAGCAGGTGAAGGACAAGAACTCGAACGTCAAGCTGATGGGCTTCGGCCACCGCGTCTACAAGAACTACGACCCGCGCGCCAAGCTGATGCGCGAGACCTGCCACGAGGTGCTCGATGCCCTCGGCCTGCACAACGACCCGATCTTCAAGCTCGCGATGGCGCTCGAGAAGATCGCGCTCGAAGACGACTACTTCGTATCGCGCAAGCTCTACCCGAACGTCGACTTCTACTCGGGCATCGTGCAGCGCGCCATCGGCATCCCGGTGACGCTGTTCACCGCGATCTTCGCGCTCGCGCGCACGGTGGGCTGGATCGCGCAGCTGAACGAGATGATCGGCGATCCGGAATACAAGATCGGCCGGCCGCGCCAGCTGTTCACTGGCGCGACGGCGCGCAACGTGCCGCCGATCGCGAAGCGCGTCTGAACGCCGCGCACGGCGCGGCGTTGCCGCGCGCCGATGAAGGCCCCGACCCCGGGGCCTTTTCTGTTTGGACGGGCCCGCCGAACGGGGCTCCCGGGCTCGGCCTCGAGGAGGGCCGGCCGGCGCCATCCGGGTGGTTCGTGTCACACCGATGGAAGTCGACTCGATCGAGGCGCCATCGTCCAGCGTGATCGCCTGACGCGAGGTCGTGGCCGGAACCCGTGCGCTTTCGGATGCATTGGCGGCAAGCGCTTAAACTTCGGGCCTGAAATCCTCGCCGCAAGCCGCCATGACACGCACCCTGTACGACAAGATCTGGGACGAGCACGTCGTCCACACCGAAGAGGACGGCACGGCCGTGCTCTACATCGACCGCCATCTCGTCCACGAGGTCACGAGCCCGCAGGCCTTCGGCGGGCTCGAGCTGGCGGGGCGCAAGGTCTGGCGCGTGTCGGCCAATCTGGCCGTGAGTGATCACAACGTCCCGACCACCGACCGCTCGCACGGCATCGCCGACCCGATCTCGAAGCTGCAGGTCGACACGCTCGACGAGAACTGCGACCGTCTCGGCATCACGCAGTTCAAGATGAACGATCGCCGTCAGGGCATCGTCCACGTGATCGGGCCGGAGCAGGGTGCCACCCTGCCGGGAATGACGGTCGTCTGCGGCGATTCGCACACCTCGACGCACGGCGCGTTCGGCGCGCTGGCGCACGGCATCGGCACCAGCGAGGTCGAGCACGTGCTGGCGACGCAGACCCTGCTGGCACGCAAGGCGAAGAACATGCTGGTTCGTGTGGACGGCAAGCCGGGCCCGGGCGTCAGCGCGAAGGACATCGTGCTGGCGGTGATCGGCAAGATCGGCACCGCCGGCGGCACCGGCTACACGATCGAGTTCGCCGGTGCGGCGATCCGCGCGCTCAGCATGGAAGGCCGCATGACGGTGTGCAACATGGCGATCGAAGCCGGTGCGCGGGCCGGGCTGATCGGCGTCGACGAGACGACCATCGCCTACGTCAAGGGCCGCCCCTACACGCCGGCGGGCGTCGAGTGGGAGCAGGCGTTGCGCTACTGGAGCACGCTGCACTCCGACGCGGGCGCCCATTTCGACGCGGTGGTCGAACTCGACGCGTCCAAGGTTCGCCCTCAGGTCACCTGGGGCACCTCTCCCGAGATGGTCCTCTCGATCGACGACCGCGTGCCGGATCCGGACCGCGAGAAGGACGCCAGCAAGCGCAGCGCGATCGAGCGCGCGCTGGAGTACATGGCACTCGAGCCCGACAAGCTGATCTCGGACATCCTGATCGACAAGGTCTTCATCGGCTCGTGCACGAACTCGCGCATCGAGGATCTGCGCGAGGCGGCGGCAGTCGTCAGGCGGCTCGGCAGCAAGGTCGCGTCGAATGTCAGGCTGGCGATGGTCGTGCCGGGATCGGGGCTGGTCAAGGAACAGGCCGAGCGCGAGGGCCTGGACAAGGTCTTCAAGGCGGCCGGCTTCGAATGGCGCGAGCCCGGCTGCTCGATGTGCCTGGCGATGAACGCCGACCGGCTGGAGCCTGGCGAGCGCTGCGCGTCGACCAGCAACCGCAACTTCGAGGGCCGGCAGGGCGCCGGTGGCCGCACCCATCTCGTGAGCCCGGCGATGGCCGCCGCAGCGGCGATCGAAGGCCATTTCGTCGACGTCAGCCGCCTCGCGTGACGACTCCAGCATCCCAGGTGACCCCATGACTCCGTTTCGCATTCACACCGGCCTGGTCGCGCCGATGGACCGGGAGAACGTCGACACCGACGCGATCATTCCGAAGCAGTTCCTCAAGTCGATCAAGCGCTCCGGCTTCGGTCCGAACCTGTTCGACGCGTGGCGCTACCTCGACCCGGGCGAGCCCGGGCAGGACCCGGCCTCGCGCCGGCCAAACCCGGAGTTCGTCTTGAACCAGCCGCGTTACAAGGGCGCAACGGTGCTGCTGGCGCGGAAGAATTTCGGCTGCGGGTCGTCGCGCGAGCATGCGCCCTGGGCGCTGGAGCAGTTCGGCTTCCGCGCGCTGATCGCGCCGAGCTACGCCGACATCTTCTTCAACAACTGCTTCAAGAACGGGCTGCTGCCGATCCAGTTGCCCGAAGAGCAGGTGTCGCGCCTGTTCGATGAAGCGGCGGCTTTCGCCGGCTATTCGCTGACGATCGATCTCGAGCGCCAGGTCGTCGTCAAGCCCGATGGCGCGACGATCCCGTTCGAGGTGCAGCCGTTCCGCAAGCACTGCCTGCTGGGCGGCTTCGACGACATCGGCCTGACCTTGCGCCACGCCGACAAGATCCGCGCCTTCGAGGCCGAGCGCTTGCTGACCAGGCCCTGGCTCACCCACACACTCTGACAGCAACGACGGGAACAGATTCGTGAAGATTGCAATCCTGCCGGGTGACGGCATCGGTACCGAAATCGTGGCGCAAGCCGTGCGCGTTCTCGGCGCGCTGGATCTCCGTTTCGAGACCGAGCAGGCGCTGGTCGGCGGCTGCGCGTATGACGCGCACGGCCATCCACTGCCGGAAGCGACCCTCAAGCTGGCCCAGGCCGCCGATGCGGTCCTGTTCGGCGCCGTCGGCGACTGGAAGTACGACACGCTGGAGCGCGCGCTGCGCCCCGAGCAGGCGATCCTCGGCCTGCGCAAGAGCATGGGCCTGTTCGCGAACTTCCGCCCGGCGATCTGCTACGAGCAGCTCACCCACGCGTCCAGCCTGAAACCGGAACTCGTCGCCGGACTCGACATCCTGATCATCCGCGAGCTGACCGGCGACGTCTATTTCGGCCAGCCCCGCGGCCGTCGTGAATCGCCCGACGGCGCGTTCGCCGGGGCCCCCGAGGCCTTCGACACGATGCGCTATTCGCGCCCCGAGATCGAACGCATCGCGCACGTTGCGTTCCAGGCGGCGCGCAAGCGCGGCAAGCGCCTGACCAGTGTCGACAAGGCCAATGTGCTCGAGACCTTCCAGTTCTGGAAGGACATCGTCACCGAAGTGCATGCCCAGTACCCGGACGTGGCACTCGACCATATGTACGTCGACAACGCCGCGATGCAACTGGTGCGCGCGCCGAAGAAGTTCGACGTGATCGTCACCGGCAACATGTTCGGCGACATCCTGTCCGACGAGGCCGCGATGTTGACCGGCTCGATCGGCATGTTGCCGTCGGCCTCGCTCAATTCGTCGGGCAAGGGCCTGTACGAGCCCAGCCACGGCAGTGCGCCCGACATCGCCGGCAAGAACCTCGCCAACCCGCTGGCTACAATCTTGTCTGCCGCCATGATGCTTCGCTTCTCCCTCAACCAGCCCGCCGCCGCCGACCGGATCGAGTCCGCGGTTCAGCAGGTGCTGGCAAAGGGTTTGCGCACCGCGGACATCTGGTCCGACGGCACGACCAAGGTCGGCACGCGCGAGATGGGCGACGCCGTCGTCGCCGCGCTCTCGGACCAGACCACCAAAGCCACGATCAAGGGCTAGTTCAGCCCCGGTTCGTGTCGCCCCACCCTCGGCGAGCGAGCCGCGGGAGCAAGAGGTTTCGATCAACTTTTCACTGGGGCGATGACGATGACGACACTCACGGGTTTGGTTGGATGGCGCGGAATGGTCGGCTCCGTGCTGATGGACCGCATGCAGGCGGAAGGCGACTTCGACCACATCGAGCCGCTGTTCTTCAGCACCAGCAATGCCGGCGGTGCTGCGCCGGCGATGGCGAAGAACGAGCGCCGGCTCGTCGATGCCCGAGACATCGAGGCGCTGAAGCGCTGCGAGATCGTCGTCACCGCGCAGGGTGGCGACTACACGAGCGACGTGTTCCCGCGCCTGCGTGCCGCGGGCTGGAAGGGCCACTGGATCGACGCCGCCTCCACGCTGCGCATGAAGGACGACGCCGTCATCGTGCTCGACCCCGTCAACATGCCGGTGATCAGGGACGCGCTGGCCAGGGGCGGACGCAACTGGATCGGCGGCAACTGCACGGTGAGCTGCATGCTGATGGGCGTGGGCGCACTCTACAAGGCCGGCCTGGTCGAGTGGATGAGCACGATGACCTACCAGGCCGCGTCGGGCGGCGGTGCCGCCCACATGCGCGAGCTGCTGACGCAGTACGGCACGCTCAATGCCGCCGTGCGCAGCCTGCTCGATGATCCGACGAGCGCGATCCTCGAGATCGACCGCCAGCTGGCTGCCACCCAGCGCAGCCTGAGCGACGCCGAGACCGTCAACTTCGGCGTTCCGCTGGGCGGCAGCCTGATCCCGTGGATCGACAAGGATCTGGGCGACGGCAGCAGCAGGGAAGAGTGGAAGGGCGGGGCCGAGACCAACAAGATCCTCGGGCAGGGCGCGGGTTTCGGCACCGCCGCGGTGCCGGTCGACGGCTTCTGCGTTCGTGTCGGCGCGATGCGCTGCCACAGCCAGGCGCTGCTGTTCAAGCTGAAGCGCGATGTGCCGCTGGCCGACATCGAAGCGCTGATCGCGAACGACAACGCCTGGGTCAAGGTTGTGCCGAACACCCGGGAGGCCACGGTTCGCGAGCTCACGCCGGTCGCGGTGACCGGGACAATGACGATCCCGGTCGGACGCCTGCGCAAGATGGCGATGGGCCCGCAGTACCTGGGCGCGTTCACGATCGGCGACCAGCTGCTGTGGGGCGCGGCCGAGCCGCTGCGGCGCATGCTGCGCATCGTCGTCGAGGCCTGAAGGCCTGGTCGTCGCGCGAGCGATGTGGCATCACCGCCCCACTCCACGCGAGTGCTCGGAGTTCGCCCAGCCGCTCGTCGCCCACAACGTATCGCGCCACAGCGCCGGGCCGGCACGCTGACCCTGCACGCCGACCGGGGCGCGGCCATGCGCTCCTTCTTCGCCGACACGTTCCGGACGATGCCATGCAAGCCCGGGCGCAGGGTGGTCGGCGAAGTGCCAGATTCCACAGCCGCGGCGTGAGTTCGGCCACGCGCGTGCCGGGTGTTGTCCCCAGTACCAGCATGGGCACGTCGATGCTTCCAAAACGGCTCCTCCCGGGTGGATTGGACAATTCGGTTGTGTTTGCCGCCAACCAGTCACCTCGCGACTCCCGTGCCCCGTCACGATTCCGCCGACCAGCCGCATTTCTTTACCTTCGCCAGAAGGGAACTCGCTGCGGCCCGCGTCTTCCAATTTGTTTGCTCGGCAGTATTCAGCGTGCCGGGCGGTGCACGGCACCTCCTTTTTTGTCGCGAAGCCGCCGATTCGATTCGGTTGCAGTCCCCGGGCGGCTGATCTCCTCCCTCCTCCCTCCCTGATTCCGCCCGGGGCGCTTCGCGACACTCTTCTCCACACCGAGGGCCGCGCTGTGCGGCCCTCGGTCGGCTAAGACGGCGATGCGGCGCGGTCGTCGGGTCGGGGATTTCCGGGCTGTCGGTCGCGCACGCGCTGGCCGGCAAGGCCCGGGGCACGCCGTTCGAGGCCGGGAGCCACTTCGGCGGCCACCCCCGCACCGTGGACATGACGCCGGATGGCGTCTCACTCACGGCGTGGACACCGGATTCCTGGTGCGGAACGAACACACCTACCCGAACCTGCTGCGCCTGCTCAGGCAGCTCGACGTGCCGATCGCCAAGTCCGACCTGTCGTTCTCCGCCCAGGTGCCGCACATCGGTCTGGACTTCTACCTCGGCGACTGCGAGGCCGCCTTCGCGACGCGCAACACCGGCGTCGTGCCGTTCACGCTGCCGCGCGACGGACGCGCCGCGCATCGGCCTACCTGGCCGGCGCCACGCGCTCAGGCGTCCAGCCACGTGAGCAGCTCGTGCAAATCGCGCACGATGCAGTCCGGCGCCACGGTGCCGTCGGTCGACGGCGCGGCCTCTTCGTCACGCCGCAGCCAGGCCGTGCGCAAGCCGGCGCCGTGCGCGCCGACGACATCGAGCGCCCAGTCGTCACCGATGTGCAGCACCTCTTGCGGAAGCGCGCCGAGGCGCCGGCAGGCCTCGTGGAAGATGCGCGCGTCGGGCTTGGCGACGCCGAACTCGCGCGCCGAGACGCTCGCGACGAAATGTCCGGCCAGGCCGATGCCGTGCAGGTCGGCGTTGCCGTTCGTCACCGCGACGATCGGCCAGCGCGCCGCGAGCGCAGCCAGCACCGGCAGCGCATCGTCGAACAGTTCGACGCGGTTGCGCGCCGCCAGGAACACCGCGAACGCCGGGTCGGCCAGTGCCGCGTCGTCCCCTGCCAGCTTCAGCGCGCGCACCAGGCTTTCGTGGCGCATGCGCGAGAAGTCGTGGCGCCACTCGGGATGGTCGCGCGCGACGGCCTCGCGCAGGCCGCGCAGCGCCCCCACGTCGAAGCGTTCGGCCGTCGGTGCGGCATGCTGCGACAGCCAGTCGTGCAACTCGCGTTCGGCGCGCTGGATCGTGGGCCAGACCGGCCACAGCGTGTCGTCGAGGTCGAGCGTCAGCGCCCGAACGGTGCCGGCGCGGCGCGGCGTCGTCAACGCAGCCAGCCCTTGCGGCGGAAGAAGATGAAGGGCGCGGCCACCGAGGCCAGCATCAGCGCCAGCGCGAACGGGTAGCCCAGGCGCCACTCGAGCTCGGGCATGGCCTTGAAGTTCATGCCGTAGATGCTTGCGATCAGCGTCGGCGGCAGCAGCGCGACGCTGGCGACCGAGAAGATCTTGATGATCTTGTTCTGGTTGATGTTGATGAAGCCGACCGTGGCATTCATCAGGAAGTTGATCTTGTCGAACAGGAAGGTGCTGTGGCTGTCGAGCGAATCGATGTCGCGCAGGATCTGGCGCGCCTCCTCGAACTGCTCGGCATTGAGCATGCGGCTGCGCATCATGAAGCTGACCGCGCGGCGCGTGTCCATCACGTTGCGGCGGATGCGGCCGTTCAGGTCTTCCTCGCGCGCGATCGCATTCAGCGCCTCGCCGGCGGCCTGGTCGTTGACGTCCTGCGTGAGCACGCGGGCGCTGACCTTCTCCAGGCTGTCGTAGATGCCCTCGAGCGCGTCGGCGCTGTACTCGGCATCGGCGTCGTAGAGCTTGAGCAGCACGTCCTTCGCATCCTCGATCAGCGCCGGAATGCGCCGCGCGCGCAGGCGCAGCAGGCGGAACACCGGCAACTCCTCGCCGTGGATCGAGAACAGCACGTTGCGGAACAGGATGAACGCGACGCGCACGTTGCGCGGCCCGCCGTCATCCATGTCGGCGTCGATCAGGAAGTCGGAGCGGATGTGCAACTCGCCGTTGTCCTCTTCATAGAATCGCGCGGACTCCTCGAGGTCGTCGTCGACCGCATCGGCCGGGATCGTGACGCCGAAATGCTGGGCGATCCAGCTCTTCTCTTCTTCGGTCGGCGCGTCGAGGTCGACCCAAACCGGCTGCACCCGCGTCAGCGCCTGGGCCAGCGCATCGAGGCTTTCGATCTCCTGCTGGGCAAGCCGGCCGTTGACCAGCGTGAACACATTGAGCATGGGGGCTCCAACGCAACTCTCTTGCAGCGCCACGACGGCGCTGCGGCGGCGTGCCGCGCACGGAGCACCGGGGTGATGGGGGGCGACCCTCCCGACCCGGCGCCTGCCACGGCCCCGCTCGGCCTGCGCTGGAGTACAGGTGCCTGGAGTACAGGGTCACCTCGGGTGAGGCAGGTCCAACAAAATCTCCACGCTGCAACCTTGAATTATTGCACCCGAATCAGCCCTTGGGGCGCGGCGCGGCAGGCGGTTTGACGCCGGGCAATGGGACCTTGCGAGCAGGTGTGTCATCCGCTTGTCATGGCCCCGGAAGCTGGGCACACTGGCTTCGACAGTCCCGCGCGGCCGGCCCTCCATTCGCCGCCTTCGCCTCTGTTGCGGCCTCCCTCCCACCCTGCGAAAGGACTCCCATGAATCTGACGATCAGCGGTCATCATCTCGATGTCACACCGGCTCTCAGAGAGTATGTGCTCACAAAGCTGGAGCGGGTCACACGCCACTTCGATCAGGTCGTCGACATCAACGTGCTGCTGTCGGTGGAGAAACTGAAGGAGAAGGAACGCCGCCAGAAGGCGGAGGTCACTCTCCATGTGAAGGGCAAGGATATTTTCATCGAGCAGTCGAGCGAGGATCTATACGCTGCGATCGATCAGCTGATGGACAAGCTCGATCGCCAGGTCTGCCGCCACAAGGACAAGGTGCAGGACCACCACCACGCGCCGCCCAAGCGCATCAACGGCGCGCCGGCCTGAATCTCTGCGCAGGTCCGGGCAGGAGGCGGCCCACGGGCCGCCTCTTTTCGTTGGGCCGAAGCGCCGCGACGCGCGGCGTGGCGTGCCGCGTTGCTGCGATGCAGCAACCGGTGCACAATCTCGCATCCCCGCGGCCCGGGGCTTGCGCGAGATGGCGGCAGGCGGCCCATAATCCCGGACCCGCCATCTCCGCGGCCGCGAGCCGGCCCGGAGCCGACATCTCAAGCCATGCGTGTGTGCCACTGATGAACCGCCTCGCTGCCATCCTTCCTGCCAGCAACGTGCTGGTGGATGTCGACGCCACCAGCAAGAAGCGCGCTTTCGAGCATGCCGGTCTGGTGTTCGAGAACCAGCACACGATCGCGCGGGCGACGGTGACCGACAACCTGTTCGCCCGCGAACGCCTCGGCTCGACCGGCCTGGGCCACGGCGTGGCGATCCCGCACGGCCGCATCAAGGGGCTGAAGAACCCGCTCGCCGCGGTGCTGCGCGTGCAGCAGCCGATCCCGTTCGATGCGCCCGACGACGAGCCGGTCAGCCTGCTGATCTTCCTGCTCGTGCCCGAGGCGGCGACGCAGCGGCACCTCGAGATCCTGTCGGAGATCGCCGAGATGCTCTCGGACCGCGAATTGCGCGAGCGCCTGAAGACCGAGCCCGACGCGGCCACGGTGCACCAGCTGATCGCGAACTGGGAACCGCTGAAGTCGGTGGCCTAGTGCCGGCCGCGCGTCGGGTCGGGGCGCCATGAAGCCCAGCGTCATCAGCGCGGAGGCCCTGTTCGAGGAACATCGGCCCATCCTGCGCTGGGAGTGGATCGCCGGCCACGCCCACCCCGAGCGCCGCTTCGACGAAGCGGCCGTGCGCAACGCCCGGTCCGCCGCCGACCTGGTGGGGTACCTGAACTACATCCACCCCTACCGGGTGCAGATCGTCGGCCGGCGCGAGGTGGCCTACCTCAGCGTCGCACCCGAGGTGGCCGAACGGCGCATTTCGCGCATCGTCACGCTCGAGCCGCCGGTGCTGATCGTCGCCGATGCGCAGCCGGCGCCCGACAAGCTGGTCGCGATGTGCGACCGCGCCGACATCCCGCTGTTCGCCACCGGCGAATCGGCCGGCCACGTGATCGACGTCGTGCGCGCCTACCTGAGCCAGCACTTCGCCGAACGCACCACCCGCCACGGCGTGTTCATGGACATCCTGGGTGTCGGCGTGCTGATCACCGGCGAATCGGGCCTGGGCAAGAGCGAACTCGGGCTGGAGCTGATCTCGCGCGGGCATGGCCTGGTGGCCGACGACGCGGTCGATTTCTATCGCGTGTCGCAGACCAGCCTCGAGGGCCGCTGCCCCGACCTGCTGCTGAACCTGCTCGAGGTGCGCGGCATCGGACTGCTCGACATCAAGGCGATCTTCGGCGAGACCGCGGTGCGCCGCAAGATGCGGCTCAAGCTGATCGTTCACCTGGTGCGCAAGGAGACCATGGACCGCGAGTTCGAGCGCCTGCCCTACGAGCCGCTGAACGAGGACATCCTCGACGTGCCGGTGCGCAAGACCGTGATCGCGGTCGACGCCGGACGCAACCTCGCGGTGCTGGTCGAAGCGGCGGTGCGCAACACGATCCTGCAATTGCGCGGCATCGACACCTACAAGGAATTCATCGAGCGCCACGCCAGGGCGATGCTCAAGCCCGAGGAATGACATGCCACCGCGGCGCTGCGCGCCGCGGTCGTCATTTCGCGCGGTGCGGGCATTGCTTCTTCGTGCAGACCGCATACAGCGCCAGCGCGTGATCCTGCAACTCGAAGCCGCGCGCCTGGGCGACGCCGCGCTGGCGCTTCTCGATCTCGGCGTCGAAGAACTCCTCGACCCGCCCGCAATCGATGCACACCAGGTGGTCGTGGTGCTTGCCTTCGTTCAGCTCGAACACCGCCTTGCCGGTCTCGAAGTGATTGCGCGACAGGATGCCCGCCTGCTCGAACTGCATCAGCACCCGGTAGACCGTCGCCAGCCCGACATCGGCGCCTTCGGCCAGCAGCATCTTGAACACGTCCTCGGCGCTCATGTGGCGCTGGGTGGTCTTCTGGAACATCTCCAGCACCTTGATGCGCGGCAGCGTGGCCTTCAGGCCGCTGTTCTTCAGTTCGTCGGCGTGCGTCATGGCGGGCGGGTGGGCTGGCAGGGAGCGGCAGTGACCGGGCGGTCAGCCGCTAGAATCGGCCGATCATATCGAGGTTGGCCGCCGTTGCCGGCGCGCCGGGTTGCCACCATGTCCCTGCCATCGTCTTGCCGTGCGGCCACGCGCGCGACCCTCTTCCGCAGCCTGGTGCTGGCCGCCGCGGCCGGGCTGTCCGGCTGCCAGTCCATGCCGTCGATGCAGACCCAGAACTGGTCGACCGAGCGCTTCCTCGGCGTCGTCACGCCCTACAAGATCGAGGTTGTTCAAGGCAACGTGGTCACCAGGGAACAGATCGCCTTCCTGAAGCCCGGCATGAACCGCGCCCAGGTGCGCGACGTGCTGGGTTCGCCGCTGTTGGCCGACGCCTTCCACGCCGACCGCTGGGACTACGTCTTCACGATCCGCCGCCAGGGTGCCGAGCCGCAGTCGCGCCACATCGTCGTGCGCTTCGACGGCGACCTGTTCAAGAGTGTCGACACCGGCGGCGAACTGCCGACCGAGCGCGAGTTCGTCGCGTCGATCGACACCTTCAAGACCGCGCGCAACGCGCCGCCGCTGGAGCTGACGCCCGAGCAACTGAAGGCCTTGCCGGCGCCCCCGAAGCCGGGCCTCGTCGAGATCGAGCCGATCGGTCCGACGCGCAGCTACCCGCCGCTCGAGCCGACTTCATGATCGGCGCGGCACAGCCGATCCGCGTCGCGGTGGCCGGCGCCTCGGGCCGGATGGGCCGCATGCTGATCGAGGCAATTGCCGCTGCCCACGACACATCGCTGGCCGGCGCGCTCGACGTCTCGACCAGCCCGGCGCTCGGCCAGGACGCTGCCGCCTTTCTCGGCCGCAGCGCCGGCGTGCCCATCACCGCCGACCTGCGGGCGGGCCTGGCCGGCGCCCAGGTGCTGATCGACTTCACCCGGCCCGAAGGCACGCTCGCCCACCTTGCGGTATGCCGCGAGCTGGGCGTCAAGGCGGTGATCGGCACGACCGGCATCAGCGACGCGCAGAAGGCACAGATCGCCGAGCATGCGCAGCACATCGCGATCGTGATGGCGCCGAACATGAGCGTGGGCGTCAACGTCGTGCTGAAGCTCCTCGACCTCGCGGCGCGCGCGCTCAGCGAGGGCTACGACATCGAGATCATCGAGGCCCACCACCGCCACAAGGTCGACGCGCCCAGCGGCACCGCGCTGAAGATGGGCGAGGTCGTCGCCGCCGCGCTCGGCCGCGATCTGAAGGACTGCGCGGTCTACGGCCGCGAAGGCGTGACCGGCGAACGCGACCCGTCGACGATCGGCTTCGCGACGGTGCGCGGCGGCGACATCGTCGGCGACCACACGGTGCTGTTCGCCGGCACCGGCGAGCGCATCGAGATCACGCACCGCTCCAGCAGCCGTGCGACCTACGCCCAGGGCAGCCTGCGCGCCGCACGCTTCCTGGCCGGCCGCGCGAGCGGCCTGTACGGCATGGACGACGTGCTGGGCATCCGCTGACCCTCCACACGACGCATCGACATCCATCATGGGCAGTTTCGCAAGTTTCTGGGGCCAGGGCGATGCGGTGACCCGCAGCGTCGCGGCGCTGCTGCTGCTGATGTCGATCAGCGCCTGGGTCGTGATCTTCTGGAAGGGCTGGCTGCTGCGGCGTGTGCGCGGCGACATCGAGCGCGCCGTGCCGGCCTTCTGGTCCGCGCCGACGCTGGAGGCCGGCCGCGAGCGCATCGCGGCGTTCGACCGCGAACGCGCGCTCGCCCCGCTGCTGGCCGCCGCGATGGCGGCACCGCCCGGCGACACGCTGGGCGCGAAGGGCCGCGCCGATTCGCAGCTCACGCGGCGCCTGCGCGACGCGCTGCACGGCGTGCTCGACCAGCTGCAGTTCGGCCAGGTGCTGCTGGCGTCGATCGGCAGCACCGCGCCGTTCATCGGCCTGTTCGGCACGGTCTGGGGCATCTACCACGCGCTCGTCGGCATCGCGGCCGCGGGCTCGATGTCGATCGAGCGCGTCTCGGGCCCGGTCGGCGAGGCGCTGGTGATGACCGCGGCGGGTCTCGCGGTGGCCATTCCCGCGGTGCTGGCCTACAACGTCTTCGGCAAGATGGTGGCCGGTTGCGAGGCCGAGCTCGAAGGCTTCGCCCACGACCTGCGCGAGATGGTGCTGGACGCTGCCGGCGCGCACTGAAAGGCCGAGGTTTCCAGCATGGCCTTCGGACGCCTCGAACGCAGCAGCCGGCCGGCGCCGATGAGCGACATCAACATGACGCCGCTGATCGACGTGATGCTGGTGCTGCTGGTGATCTTCATGATCACCGCGCCGCTGATGAGCTCGAGCCTGAAGCTCGACCTGCCCCGCGCAGACGGCGCGCAGCCGAACGACGCGCCGCAGTTCATCAGCGTGGCGCTCGACGCGCAGGGCAAGCTCTACTTCGGCGACGAGGCGCTCGATTCGCCAGCCTTCGCCACGCGCGTCGCCGAGGCGGCGCGCCGCAATCCGAGGACCGAGGTCCAGCTGCGCGCCGACCAGGGCGTGCCCTACGGGCGGGTCGCCGAACTCATCGGGGTGGTCCAGAAAGCCGGCCTGAACCGGATCGGGTTCGTCACCGAAACCGGCACCGCCAACCCGCCGTGACGGCGGACGCCGCCCCGGCTTCGCGGCGCCGTCAGTCGACCCTCTCCGCGCCCGACAGCAGCGCGGCGAAGCGCTCCGGCCCGATGTTGCCGCCGGACAGCGTGACGCCCACGCGCTGGCCCTCGAAACGCCCGGCGTGCGCCATCAGCGCCGCGAGCGCGCAGGCGCCCGAGGGCTCCAGCACGATCTTCATCCGCTCGAACGCGAAGCGCATCGCCTCGACGACCGCCGGGTCCGACGCCGTCAGCACGTCCCTCACGAGCACGCGGATCACCTCGAACGGGTGCCGGCCCACCGCCTGGGTCTGCTGCACGTTGACCGCGTTGTAGCCACCGCGGAACTTGAAGGCCCCCATGCGCTGCAGGTTCTCGGCCTTCATGAAGACCTTCAGCCCGAGCATCGCATCCAGCGTGCGCGATCTCAGCACCGGCGTGCGGTGGGCGACGCCTTTCAGCCGAGCCGCGGCGAGTTCGATGTCGTGGAAGGGCAGCACAGTGCCGAGAATACGACGGCCGCTCGCCGCCCTCGCGCCCGAGGGTCGGTCAACGCTTCGCGTCGGCGTCGGCGTCGGCGCGGCACTGTGCCTGCAATCGCGCCCAGCCCTCGGCGCCGAGCGCTTCGAGCGTCGCGATGTTGGCCTCGTAGATCGCCTCGGCCGCCGGGAATGCGGCCACGGCACGCTCGACGCTGGCTTCGCGCAGCAGGTGCAGCGTCGGGTAGGGCGCGCGGTTGGTCGCGTTGCCCGGGTCGTCGGCCGCGGTGTCGGCGAAGCGGTACTGCGGGTGGAAGCTCGCGACCTGCAGCACGCCATCGAGACCGAGCTCTTCGAGCACGGCATCGGCGGCATCGAGGAAGTCGTTGAACGCGTCGAAGTCTTGCAGCACGTTCGGGTGGATCAGCAGCGTGGTCTCGACCGCGCCAGGGTCCGCCTGGACCAGCGCCTTCATCTCCTCGCACAGCGCGTCGAGCAGCGCGCGCGGATCGTCGCCCTCGAAGACCACGAACCGCAGCTGCCCCTTGACGAGCGGCGCCTTCGCGAACGGGCACAGGTTCAGGCCGACGACCGCACGCTCGACCCAGGCGCGTGTGTGCGCGATCACCCGGCGCGCGTCGACCGGCGGTGGCGGCACAGGGGCGGGGCGTTTCATGCCGGGCCGTTATAGCGCATCGTGCACGCGCAAGAAGCTCGCGAAGCGCGGCAGCCCGGTGCTGGTCAGGTCACGGTAGCGGTAGGTGACGACGCTGCCGACCGGCGGCGGCTCGCGCCGCAGCGCATCGCTCAGGCCGCTGCCGAGCAGGAAGCGCCGTCCCTCGGGGCTGCGCAGCTCGAGCGCGCCGACCAGACCCTCGTATCTTCCCCGGCCGGGGCGGTGCCCGACGACGGTCGCCTCGGTGTCGAGACTCGGCTTGAGTTTCAGGATCGCATCGCTGCGGCCGGTGCTGCACGGAGCATCAGCCCGATGCAGAACCAGCCCTTCGCCGCCCTGCGCGACGATGAGCCGCAGGCGCCTGTGCAGCGCATCGCGGTCCGGCACCGATGCCTGCTCGACCGCCACGAGCTGCGGCGACGCACTTTGCCGCACGATGGCCTCGATGCGCCGGGCGCGCTGCGCGAAACCGCCCGGCGCGCCCGGCAGCTCGAACACCATGTAGCGCAACCGCCGCCAGTCGGCATCGACCGGCTGCTCGCGGCGCACGATGCCCGAGAGTTCGTCGAAGCGCCCGCGCCCCAGCCACAGCTCGCCGTCGAGCGGCGTGCGCGGCAGCTGTGCGGTGAACCAGGCCGGCGCAGGGACTGCGCGACCGCTGCGAAAGCGCAGCGTCGAGCCGTCCCACAGCGCGCGCGCACCGTCGTACTTCTCGCTGACGAGGAAGCCCGCCGGGTCGCGCCCGTCGGGCCAGACACCGAGCAGTGGCAGGGCCGGCGCGGCAGCGCGAGCAGGCGGCCAGGGCAGTACTGCGGCGAGCGCAGCGATCAGCAGGGGGCGGCGCGGAACAGTCATGGCGGTCCTCCTCGGGGTGGGATGCGCCGATGTTCGCGCCGCGCGGCGTCGGCGGCCATCCACCCTGCGGGGCGTTGCGGAGTGCCCACCAATTGGGGACGCCCGGCGGATCGGGACCCGCTTCCTATAATCGACCGCACCTGTTTCGAGCGCCCTTTCCTGCGCGATCCCATGAACCCCGACTTCAAACCCGACGAGATCGAGCGTTCCGCGCAGTCCGCCTGGAACGCGGCCGATGCCTACCGCGTCGTCGAGGACCCGAACCGCCCGAAGTTCTACGCCTGCTCGATGCTGCCCTATCCCAGCGGCAAGCTGCACATGGGTCATGTGCGCAACTACACGATCAACGACATGCTCACGCGCCAGCTGCGCATGAAGGGCATGAACGTGCTGATGCCCATGGGCTGGGACGCCTTCGGCCTGCCGGCCGAGAACGCGGCGATCGACAAGAACATCGCGCCCGCTGCCTGGACGCGCGCCAACATCGCCGAGATGAAGGCGCAGATGCAGCCGCTCGGCCTGGCCTTCGACTGGTCGCGCGAGATCGCCACCTGCGACCCCGGCTACTACAAGTGGAACCAGTGGTTCTTCCTGAAGATGCTCGAGAAGGGCATCGCCTACCGCAAGACCCAGATCGTCAACTGGGA
Organism: Pseudomonadota bacterium; assembly: GCA_040388965.1. GTDB lineage: Bacteria > Pseudomonadota > Gammaproteobacteria > Burkholderiales > Burkholderiaceae_C > LMDS01. The sequence continues at coordinate 19,856 of JAZKAV010000026.1, forward strand.
CCCGGTCGACCAGACCGTGCTGGCCAACGAGCAGGTCGAGAACGGCCGCGGCTGGCGCAGCGGCGCCCTCGTCGAGAAGCGCGAGATCCCGGGCTACTACCTCGCGATCACGCAGTACGCCGACGAGTTGCTCGCCAATGTCGCCGACCCCGAGGCGCCCGGCTACCTGCACGGCTGGCCCGAGCGCGTGCGCCTGATGCAGGAGCACTGGATCGGCAAGAGCGAGGGGGTGCGCTTCGCGTTCCCGCACCGCATCACGGGCGCGGACGGTGCGGCAATCGGCGAGGGCAAGCTGTGGGTCTTCACGACCCGCGCCGACACCATCATGGGCGTGACCTTCTGCGCGGTCGCGCCCGAGCACCCGCTAGCGCTGCACGCCGCGGCCTCGGACGCGGGCGTCGCGGCCTTCATCGAGGACTGCAAGTCCGGCGGCACGACCGAGGCCGAACTCGCGACGCAGGAGAAGAAAGGCGTGCCGACCGGCCTGGTGGTCGAGCATCCGCTGACCCACGAGCCGATCCCCGTCTGGGTCGGCAACTACGTGCTAATGGGCTACGGCGACGGCGCGGTGATGGGCGTGCCGGCGCACGACGAACGCGACTTCGCGTTCGCGAAGAAGTACGGCATCGACATCCTGCAGGTGATCCACGTCGACGGCGAGCCGCACTTCAGCTACGACCACTGGCAGGACTGGTACGCCCTGAAAGACACGGGCGGCGAGCGCGCCGTGACGATCAACTCCGACATCTACAGCGGCCTGGCCTACCAGACCGCGATCGACACGATCGCGGCGGCGCTCGAACACAAGGGCCTGGGCGGCAAGAAGACGACCTGGCGCCTGCGCGACTGGGGCATCAGCCGCCAGCGCTACTGGGGCACGCCGATCCCGATCATCCACTGCGCCGGGTCCACGGGTCCCGGAGGCCCTGTCCCGGGCTGCGGCGTGGTCCCGGTGCCCGAGAAGGACCTGCCGGTCGTGCTGCCCGAAGACCTGATCCCCGACGGCTCGGGCAACCCGCTGAACAAGTGCGAGGCGTTCCTGAACGTCGCCTGTCCGAGCTGCGGCCGGCCGGCGCGGCGCGAGACCGACACGATGGACACCTTCGTCGATTCGGCCTGGTACTACATGCGCTACACCTGCCCCGACAGCGCGCAGGCGATGGTCGATGCGCGCAACGCCTACTGGACCCCGATGGACCAGTACATCGGCGGCATCGAGCACGCGGTGCTGCACCTGCTGTACGCGCGCTTCTGGACCAAGGCGATGCGCGACCTCGGCCTGGTCGACCACGGCGAGCCGTTCACGAAGCTGTTCACGCAGGGCATGCTGCTGAACGAGTCGTTCTACCGCGACGAGGCGGACGGCAAGACGCGCTGGTTCTACCCGAGCGAGGTCAAGGTCAGCTACGACGACAAGGGGCACCCGGTCGGCGCCACCGCGCTCGAGGACGGCGCGCCGGTCGCACTCGGCGGCATCGAGAAGATGTCCAAGTCGAAGAACAACGTGGTCGAGCCGCGCGACATCATCGCGAAGTTCGGTGCCGACACCGCGCGGCTGTTCACGATGTTCGCCGGCCCGCCGGACCAGAGCGCGGCATGGTCGGATTCCGGCGCGGAAGGCTCGTACCGCTACCTGCGACGCCTGTGGAATTTCGCGTTCAGGCACGCCGCGGCCATCCGCGCCGCGGGCACCGATCTCGCCGGCCTGAGCACGGGCGCCCTGGAACTGCGCCGCGAGGTCCACCTGTTGCTGCGCCAGATCAGCCACGACTACGACCGGCTGCAGTACAACACGGTCGTCTCGGGCGCGATGAAACTGCTGAACGCGCTCGAAGGCGCGACGCTGGCCGATACCCGTGCCGACGCGGCCGCGCTGCGCGAAGGCGTCGGCATCCTGCTGCGCGCGCTGTACCCGGCCGCGCCGCACATCGCGCACGTGCTGTGGGGCGAGCTGGGCTTTGCGCAGACCCTCGGCGAGCTGCTCGACGCGCCCTGGCCCCAGGTCGACGAAGCCGCGCTGATGCAAAGCGAGATCGAACTCGTGCTGCAGGTCAACGGCAAGCTGCGCGGCAGCATCCGGGTTGCGGCCGACGCGGGCCGGCACACGATCGAGGCGGCGGCGCTGAAGAGCCCGGACTTCATCCGGTTCTCGGAAGGCCGGCGGCCGAAGAAGGTGATCGTGGTGCCGGGCCGGCTCGTCAACGTCGTCGTCTGAGGGATGACGACCGCCAAGCGCGCTCCGCTCGCCGCCCCCCGGGGGAAGGCTCGGCCGCGACTGACGACACGCCGCCAGCTTCTCGTCGTGGCGATGCTCCCGCTCGCCGGTTGCGGCTTCGAGTTGCGGCGCGCGCCGGAGCTGAAGTTCCGCACCATCCAGCTCGCCAGCTTCAAGCCGCGCTCGCCGCTGGCCGAGGAGTTGCGCAGGAGCATCAATGCGAGCACGACGACGCTGGTCGTCGAAGCGCTCGCACAGGCGCAGGTCGTGCTCGAGGCGATCGAGGACGTGCGCGAGAAGGTCGTCGTCACCAGCGGCGCAGTCGGCCAGGTCACGGAATTCCGATTGCGCGAGCGCTTCAGCTTCCGCCTGCGCAGCCAGGGCGGGCGGGAGCTGATCCCGCCCACCGAGATTCTCCAGGAGCGCGACATGAGCTACACCGAGAGCGCGGCACTCGCCAAGGAGCAGGAAGAGAATTTTCTCTACCGCACGATGCAGGCCGACATCGTCTCGCAGGTGATGCGGCGGCTGGCGTCGATCCAGACGTTCTGATGCCGCGTCGGCGCTCGCTTCGTTCGCTGCCCGCCCGCTGATGCAAGTCCGCTCCGACCAGCTCGCCGCACAGCTGCACAAGGGTCTGCGACCGATCTACACCGTCTGGGGCGACGAGCCGCTGCTCGCGCAGGAGGCCGGCGATGCCATCCGCGCCGCCGCGCGGGCGAGCGGCTGCAGCGAGCGCCAGGTGCACACCGTCGCCGGCGCGCACTTCGACTGGAGCGGGCTGCTCGGCGCGTCGCTGGCGATGAGCCTGTTCTCGCAGCGCCAGCTGATCGAAATCCGCATCCCGTCGGGCAAGCCCGGCAAGGACGGCTCCGACGCCCTGCAGCGCTATTGCGCCAGCCTCGGCGAGGACACCGTCACGCTGGTGCAGCTGCCCCGGCTCGATCGCACGCAGCAGGGCAGCGCGTGGTTCGGCGCGCTCGATGCAGCCGGCGTCACGGTGCGCGTCGATCCGGTCGAGCGCGCAACCCTGCCGCAGTGGATCGCGCAGCGCATGGCGCAGCAGGGCCAGCGTGTCGAGGGCGGCGAGGCCGGCCGGCGCACCCTCGCGTTCTTCGCCGACCGCATCGAAGGCAACCTGCTCGCCGCGCACCAGGAGATCCAGAAGTTGGGCCTGCTGTACCCGGCCGGCGAGCTCGGCTTCGAGCAGATCGAATCGGCGGTGCTGAACGTGGCCCGCTACGACGTCTTCAAGCTCGGCGAGGCGGCGCTCGCGGGCCAGGTGGCGCGCGCGCTGCGCATGCTCGCCGGACTGCAGGCCGAGGGCGAGGCCGCGGTGCTGGTGCACTGGACGCTGGCCGAGGACATCCGCGCCCTCAGGCGCGTGAAGGACGCGGTGGCCGGCGGCAAGCCGCTGCCGATGGCGCTGCGCGAAGGGCGCGTGTGGGGCGTGAAGGAGCGGCTGTTCGAGCGCGTCGTGCCGCTGCTGACCGACCGCGCGCTCGCGCAGTTGCTGGAGGCCGCGCAGGTCTGCGACGGCCTGGTCAAGGGCCTGAAGCACCCCGACTGGCCGCAGGACCCGTGGGACGGCCTGAAGCGCCTGCTGCTGATGCTGGTCGAGCAGACCTCGGCCGCGCCGGCCGCGGGGCGCGGGCGCGTGGTGGTGCAGCGGCTCGCGCTGCAGGCCTGACGGGCTCCCGGGCCGTGCCGTTCGCCGCCGCGCTGTCGCGTGTGTCAGCCCCGGGTGAGCATGCGCAGCTGCGCCAGCACGTCGTCCCTGGTCCGGTAGCGGCCGAAGGCGGCGCGGTCCTGGTCGCGCACGATCGGGAACGTGTCGAGGATGTAGGCAGCGTCGTCCTCGCCCAAGCCGTACAGCTGCATGAACAGGGCGTCGAGCGCCGCGAGCCGGGCGCGGCGTTCCTCGTCGTTCCACACGATCGGCGGCAGCACCGCGCCGTGCCCGTCGACATAGCCCAGGTCGCGCGCGAACGGCGCCAGGTCGTGCGCCGTGTAGCTGAGCGCGAGCACCTGCGGAACGATGAAGTCGGCGACCGTCGGCCGCGGATGGTGACCGTTCATCAGGCCGGCCGCGCGCTGGTGTTCGGCGAATGCGGCGGGCAGCGGCTCGTCGAAGCGTTCGCGGGCCACGACGGCGACTTGCTCGAGGATGAAGAGGTTGATCGTCTGCCCCTGCAGCTTCTGTCGAAGCACAAAATCGAACGCCAGGCTGTTGATGTTCGCGCAGAGCAAGGCGGCCACTCGCGCAGCAGCAGCCGGCGCCAATCCGACAGGCAGCAACACCGGCAACTTGTTTCCATAGCCAGCGCCGGGAAGCAGCATCGCGATCATGGTGCGGGCATTCGTCGGCGCGCTAATCTCCTTGAAGCCGAGCGCCCACGCGTAGGGATTGCCGCTCGCGTCATCGGCCATCACGAAGAACTGGGGCTCGGGATAGCGGTCTGGTTCCCGCTTCTGTGCCGGGGGAATCGACTCCGGCTGGGCAGCGCGATGCAGGTTTTCGGCGTGAATCACCACGTCTGCAGCACGGTGGTCGAACATCTGAACCATCTTGCCCTCGTAGAGCGGAAGTGCTTCGACCCCGCCGCGCGCCCAGCGATTCCGGCTTGCTCGCGCGAAGCCCTTCTCCTTCAGTTCGGCCGCGGTGTGAAACTTCGCCGAATCGTTGGTCATGTGGAACATGGTCATGTACTTCGTCGGCCATGCCTTGTGCTCGATGCACTGATTGGTCGCCGGGTTGGTCTCACTGCGCGCCACGAGCACCGGGTTGGTTCGATAGATGCGCGTCGTGATGTCGGCATCGCGCCGGCTGCGGAAGATCGGCGCCGCACCGGTGTTCGGGTTGACGAGCGCGAAGTCCTCGGCGCCGAGCTTCAAGATGCGATCCGGATCATCGACCTCGTCGATGCGGTGCAGGTAGAACGCACAGCGCGACTCCCTGAACTGGCGCTGCGCGCCGCCGAACACCAGCGTGCTGAACTTGAAGCTCGCGTGCACGTCGGGAAAGAAGAACTTTCTGTTCTCGAAGTCGAACAGCGCCCCGAGCCGCCCGGTCGTCGAGATGCTGCGGAAGAACTCGGCAGCGCCCTTGTCGGCCGCGATGCCGCTGGGCGTCAGCAGCGCGACCAGCCCGGCCGGGTCGGCCAGGGCCTGCGCGCGCTCGACGAACAGGCTGTACAGGTTCACGTCGCCGCCGCCCAGCAGCGGATAGTCGCCGGCCCGGGCGAGAACGCGCGCGGCGGTCTCGGCGCGCTCGCTCGCCTCGGCGTGCTGCAGGGCCAGCGGCGTGGCCCTCTTCTGCAGCTCGGCGATCATCTTCTTGCGGTCCGAGGCGCGCGCCTGCATCGCGATCGCGGGCTCGCGCTCGGCGAACCACTCGACCTCCTGCAGCTTGATGCGGTCCCACGGCGGGTTGCCGATCACGGCGTCGAAGCCGCCACCGCCGCCGGTCTGGAAGACGGTCGGGAACTCGGTCCACCAATGGAAGAACCGCTCGCGCGCGGCGAGCGCGCGCACCTGCGCGAGCAGGGCGTTGGCGACGGCGACGGCCTCGCCCTCGCCGTCGATGCGGCCGGCGACCAGCACGGCCACCAGGTTGCGCGCCGGCGCGAGCAACTCGACCAGCGCGGGACGCACGCGCTCGTCGCCGAGCCTGCCGAGCCGGGCCGCCGAATCGACCGGCCAGCCGGGCAGCAGCCAGCGCAGCGCGCGCCAGAAATCGAGCAGCGCATGCAGCGGCGCCACCTGCGCCTGCGCCTCGGCGGCCAGCAGCTTCGAGCGCTGCGCCTCGGCGATGTCGACGTCGGTGAAGTCGGCCACCTGCGCGAGGCTCTTGGCGGCGATGTCGAGCCGGTTCAATTCGCCCATCTGGAACAGCACGCCCAGGTGCTGCATGCCGCGCTGCACGGTGTCGAGCCGCTCGCCGTGCAGCGAGTCGCCGCACTTCAGGTGGTGGTCGAGAAAGCTCAGCGGCGCGCCGACGGTGAAGGTGTGCAGCCACAGCGCGGTCTTGGCGAGCTCGACCGCCATCGGGTTCTTGTCGACACCGAAGATGGTCTTCTTCAGGATCATGCGGCGCACGATGTGGCGGTCGTCGAGCTGCGCATCGGTGACGGCCCAGCCGTGCCGGTGCGCAGTGCCGCGGATGGTGGCGCGGATGTGCGCGACGCGCGCCACGACCGGGCTCAGCCAGGGCTGGCCGCGCTCGGCGAGGTGGGCCGCCCAGGGCTGCCCGGCGACGAGCTGCTCGGCGGTGTCGACGGCTTCGAGCACGCGGTCGGCCAGGTCGTCGACGAGGGCGACGAGGAAGTGGCCGCTGCCCATCGCCGGATCGCAGACCTTGAGTTCGAGGATGGCGCTGGCCGGGTCGAGCCGGTCGAGCAACTCCCAGTCGCCGGGGTTCAGCGAGGCCTTCTTCCGGTACCTGGCGATCTGCGCCTCGAACGCGCCGAGCCGCTCGCGCGCGAGCAGGCCGACCGACTCGCGCAGGATCAGGCGCACCAGCTCGTCGTGGGTGTAGTAGCTGCCCGAGACCTTGCGCGCGAAGCTGGCGGGCTGCGCGGCGATGCGGTCGATCTCGGGCTTGTCGCGGTAGTCGTCGGCGGCCTGCACCTCGTGCACCAGGGTGTATTCGAGGAGCCGCTCGTAGATGCCGCCGAGGTGCGCGACGGCGAGGTCGCGGTAGTTGATCCAGGCGTGCGGCAACGCTTCGGTGCGGCGCGAGAGCGCGTCGATGATGGGCGCCATCACGGCGTCGGGCACGTTGCTGCGTTCGAGCAGCGGCGCGCGGGCGCGCTCGAACAGGCCGCCGTTGTAGGCGGGCATGCCGATGTCGTCGTCGCCCCGGTCGACGAGCGTGAACACGCCCTGCAGCGCCAGCCATAGCTTGGGCATGGTGCTCGACCATTTCAAGCCGGCATCGACCTTGTCGCGCACCTGCTCGCGCAGCCGGCGCACGCTGTACTCGCGGTAGCGCGGGTCGCGCACCGGCAGCAGGTGGCGGTCTTCGGCATAGAACAGGAACAGCAGGCGGTACAGGAAGACCAGCGCCGCCTCGCGCACTTCGTCGAGGTACTCGCGGGTGTACTGCTGGCGCGTGAACTGGCCGTAGCCGACCTTCTGCCGCTGCGCCTGGAGGTCGCCCGCGGCCAGCGCCTGCGCGAGGCGCGGAAAGATCTCGCCGAACACGCGCGCGCCGAGATCCTGCGAGACCTTCTCCTCGTACAGGCGGGCCTCGTTGAGCGCGTAGGCGTGGAAGCTGCGCTCGCCGCTGTCCCAGCCGGTCTGCACCAGGAAGGCCGAGCGGCCGAACAGCAGGAAGAAGAGCGTCAGCGCGTGCTCGGGCGCCACGCCGTCGAGATCGCCCTGCACGCCGGGCACGCCGAGCGCCAGGGCGAGGTCGATCTCCAGGAATTCTTCGGCGCGCGAGCGGGCGTCCTGGTGGTACAGGCGCCAGACCGCGCCGTTGGTCAGCAGGCCCCACTTGACGGCGCGGTCGCTGACCACGTCGGCGCGGCTGAGGTAGCGCAGCATCTGAGACGAGGGCGCGCCGGGATCGCGCGCGTCGAGCAGGTCGCCGCGGTCCAGCGGCCGGCCCCAGCGCTTGGCCTCCAGCATGGCCTGCCCGTGGCGGTAGCGCCGGTGCTCGTCGGCCTCGGCGCGCGCGGCCTGCAGGGCCGGCGCATCGGCGAACAGCAGCAGGTCGGGAACGTCCTCGCGGCCCTTGGGCGACATGTTGACCTGCCGCATCGAGTGGCCACCCCAGCCGAGTGCGGCCAGCACGGGCTCGATGACCAGCTGCTCGGTCTGCGCCTCGTTGAGCTGGGAGTCGGCCTGCAGCGGCGCGTAAACGGCGTGCAGCGCGTCCCGGAACCGCGTCAGCGCGGCCGGGTCGAGGGACTGGTACGGCGGCGTTTCGCGGATGCCGCGCTGGAGAAAGTCCTGCGTGAAAAGCTGTCCCTGCATGGCGCTGGAGTGTACGGGCCGACCCCGCCCGGGGCGGCTGCGGCCAATGCCGCCCTGTCGCCCTGCCTGGCCCCGCTGACCCCGCGCGCGGCGGGCCGGGCGCCGCCTGAGCCGCTCAGTGCGGGCCGGCGGCGAACGCCAGCAGGCGCGTCAGCGCACGCTCGACGGTCTGCTCGCGAATCGCCGCGCGGTCGCCGCGCAGCCGCAGCAGTTCGGCCTGCGCGGCGCCGCCGCGGCGTGCGAGTGCGATCCAGACCGTGCCCACCGGCTTGCCCGGGGTCGCGCCGCCCGGCCCGGCGATGCCGGTGACGGCCACCGCGAGCTGGGCGTGCGAATGCGCGAGCGCACCCCGCGCCATCGCCAGCGCGACTTCTTCGCTGACCGCGCCATGCGCGGCGATCAGCGTGGGGTCGACGCCGATGGCCTCGGTCTTCGCCTCGTTCGAGTAGGTCACGAAGCCGCGCTCGAACCAGTCGCTCGAACCGGCCACCGCAGTGCAGGCCGCGGCGATCAGGCCGCCGGTGCAGGATTCGGCGGTCGCGAGCCTCAGCCCCGCGTCGCGCAACGCCTGCGCGAGGGCGAGCACGAGGGGCTCGAAGCGCGTCACACGAACCTCCACAGCGCGATCACGAGCAGCGCGCAGAGTGCTGCGACCAGGTCGTCGAACAGGATGCCGAAGCCCTGCGCCCAGCCGATGGTCATGCCGCGCCGGAGCTTGAACAACTGGTCCGCCCAGGCGACCGGGCCGGGCTTGGCGGCGTCGAACACGCGGAACAGCACGAAGGCCCAGGCCTGCGCCCAGAAGCTCGCCGGCGTGACCAGCCACAGGATGAGCCAGAACGCGAGGATCTCGTCCCAGACGATCGCGCCGGGGTCGGCAACCGCGAGGTGCCGCGCCGCGACCGTGCAGGCCCACCAGCCGATCAGCGCACTCACCGCCAGCAGCAGCGCCCAGCGGGAATCGTTCATGTGCGGCTGCAGCACCGCAAACGCGACCCAGGCCCACAGCGTGCCGACCGTGCCCGGGGCGACCGGCGACAACCCGCTGCCGAAGCCGAGCGCGATCGCATGCGCCGGGTGCGACAGCAGGAAGCGCCAGCCCGGCCGGCGTGGCGCGGTCGCCACCGGCGGATTCAGTTCGGTCGGCAGGTTCACGGTGCTCCCCGGGCGCTGCGCGCCCGGCTCCTCGCTCGGCAGTTCGCTGCCATGGTGTGGCGCGCCGCAGCGTTCATGACTTGAAATGGTCGAAGGAGCCGAAGGTGTGCGCGACCGGCCGACCGTCGCGATCGATCAGCCGCAGGCCCGCGGCGGCACTCAGGCGGCCGATGCGCGTGACCGGCACCTGCGCCGCGCGCGCCGCGGCGGCAACGCGCGCCGCGGCGCCGGGCGCGGCGCTGAACAGGAGCTCGTAGTCGTCGCCGCCCGCCAGCGTGCATTCGCGCTGCAGCGCCTCGGGCAGCGCGCCCAGCACCGCGCTGCGGGGCACGGCGTCGACCCGCAGTTCGGCGCCGACACCAGAGCGCTGCAGCACGTGGGCGAGGTCGCCGAGCAGGCCGTCGGAGAGGTCGATCGCGCTGCTCGCGACGCCGCGCAGCGCAAGGCCGAGCGCGATGCGCGGCTGCGGCTGCTCCATCGCGACGCGCACGCGCTCGAACGCCGCCCCGTCCAGCGCGACCGTGCCGCGGAAGACCTCGAGCGCGAGCCGCGCATCGCCGAGCGTGCCGCTGACATAGAGGTCGTCGCCCGCGCGGGCGCCGGAACGCAGCAGCGCCTGCCCCTGCGGCACCTCGCCGAACACGGTGATGCACAGGTTCAGCGGGCCCTGCGTCGTGTCGCCGCCGATCAGTTCGCAGCCGTGCGCATCGGCCAGCGCCAGCAGGCCGCGCGCGAAGCCTTCGAGAAAACGCTCGTCCACGCGCGGCATCGCCAGCGCGAGCGAGAACGCGACCGGCGTCGCGCCGCAGGCCGCGAGGTCGCTGAGGTTGACCGCCAGCGCCTTGTGGCCGAGCCGATCGGGCGCGACCGTCGACAGGAAGTGCCGGCCCTCGACCAGCATGTCGCAGGAGACCGCGAGCTGCGTGCCGGGCGCGGGCGCGAGCAACGCGCAGTCGTCGCCGACGCCGAGCACAGCGCGGGTCACGCGGCGGGTGAAGTATTTCGCGATCAGGTCGAATTCGCCGAGGGGCATGACGGGAGCGCCGCCGTGAAGCGGATTGGAACGCCAGCGGCCGCCGGGCGTCGCGTCCGGCGCGAAGCTGCGCCGATGCGGCATTATCGACGGCCGGCGCCCGGGCGCCCTCCTCGGGCCCGGCACTTCTACAATCGGCCCCCCCACCCGTCGCGCCCGCGCGCGCAGACCGGCCCCGACCACCACCGCGAGACCTGCCGCATGTCCACCTCTGCCGAACAGAAGGCCGCTGAACTGCGTCGCGACGCGCTCGACTACCACGAGTTCCCGACGCCCGGCAAGGTGGCGATCCACGCGACCAAGCAGATGGTGAACCAGCACGACCTGGCGCTGGCCTACTCGCCCGGCGTCGCGCATGCCTGCGAAGAGATCGTGGCCGATCCGGCGAACGCGTTCAGGTACACCGCGCGCGGCAACCTGGTGGCGGTCATCACCAACGGCACCGCGGTGCTGGGGCTGGGCAACATCGGCCCGCTGGCCGCGAAGCCGGTGATGGAAGGCAAGGGCGTGCTGTTCAAGAAGTTCGCCGGCATCGACGTGTTCGACATCGAGATGGCCGAGAACGACCTCGACAAGCTCGTCGACCACATCGCCGCGCTGGAGCCGACCTTCGGCGGCATCAACCTCGAGGACATCAAGGCGCCGGACTGCTTCTATGTCGAGCGGGCGCTGCGCCGGCGCATGAAGATCCCGGTCTTCCACGACGACCAGCACGGCACCGCGATCGTCGTCGGTGCGGCGCTGCTCAACGGGCTGAAAGTCTCCGGCCGGAGCATCAAGGAGGTGAAACTGGTGACCTCGGGCGCCGGCGCCGCCGCGCTCGCCTGCCTGGGCCTGCTGATGAAGCTCGGCCTGCCGCGCGAGAACATCTGGGTCACCGACCTGGCCGGCGTGGTCTACGAGGGCCGCACCGAGCTGATGGACGAGGACAAGATCGGCTTCGCGCAGAAGACCGGCGCGCGCACGCTGGGCGACGTTCTCGAGGGCGCCGACATCTTCCTCGGCCTGTCGGCCGGCGGCGTGCTCAAGAAGCACATGGTCGCGACGATGGCGCCGAACCCGATGATCTTCGCGCTCGCGAACCCGACGCCGGAGATCCTCCCGGAGGAGGTGCTCGCGGTTCGCAGCGACGCGATCATCGCGACCGGCCGCAGCGACTACCCGAACCAGGTCAACAACGTCCTGTGTTTCCCGTACATCTTCCGCGGCGCGCTGGATTCGGGCGCGACGACGATCACGGTCGAGATGGAGATCGCCGCGGTCCACGCGATCGCGCAGCTCGCGCAGGCCGAGCAGAGCGAGGTCGTGGCCGCCGCGTACGCCGGGGCGACGCTGAGCTTCGGGCCCGAGTACCTGATCCCCAAGCCGTTCGACCCGCGGCTGATGATGAAGATCGCGCCGGCGGTGGCCCAGGCGGCCGCCGATTCGGGCGTGGCCGCGCGGCCGATCGTCGACATGGACGCGTACCGCGACAAGCTGCAGAACTTCGTCTACGCCTCGGGCACGCTCATGAAGCCGATCTTCGCGATGGCCAAGCGCGCGCTCGGCAAGCGCGTGGCCTACGCCGAAGGCGAGGAGGAGCGCGTGCTGCGTGCGGCACAGGTGATCGTCGACGAGGGCCTGGCGCGGCCGACGCTGATCGGCCGGCCGGAGGTGATCGCGCAGCGCATCGAGAAGTTCGGCCTGCGCCTGACCGCGGGCCTGGACTACGACCTGGTCAACACCGAGAACGACCACCGCTACCGCGACTACTGGCAGACCTACCACCGCATGACCGAGCGCAAGGGCGTGACCGCGCAGCTCGCGAAGATCGAGATGCGGCGGCGCCTGACGCTGATCGGCTCGATGCTGCTGAAGACCGGCGAGGTCGACGGCATGCTGTGCGGCACCTGGGGCACGACCGCGCTGCACCTGCACTACATCGACCAGGTGATCGGCAAGCGCGAGGGCGCGAAGACCTACGCCTGCATGAACGGCCTGATCCTGCCGGGGCGGCAGGTGATGCTGGTCGACACGCATGTGAACTACGACCCGAGCGCCGAGCAGCTCGCCGAGATCACGGTGATGGCCGCCGAGGAGATGATGCGCTTCGGGCTGCAACCGAAGGCGGCGCTGCTCTCGCACAGCAATTTCGGCTCCAGCAACCAGCCCTCGGCCCTCAAGATGCGCGACACGCTCGCGCTGCTGCAGCGGCAGGCGCCATGGCTGGAGGTCGACGGCGAGATGCACGGCGACACCGCGCTCGACGCCGACTACCGCCGGACCCTGATGCCCCGCAGCGCGCTGACCGGCGAAGCCAATCTGCTGGTGATGCCGAACATCGACGCCGCGAACATCAGCTACAACCTGCTGAAGACGGCTGCCGGCGGGGGCATCGCGATCGGCCCGGTGCTGCTGGGTGCGGCCCGGCCGGTGCACATCCTGACACCGTCGGCGACCGTGCGCCGGATCGTCAACATGACGGCATTGGCGGTGGCGGACGCCAATGCGGCGCGCTGACGGTTTGGGGACGGTTGCGCCAATATCCGGGGAAACCCGAAGGTTATCCACAAGCACCGCATACAGGCACCAAAAGCCGCTGAATTGATGAAGGCTCCACCACCGGACCTTCTCCCCTTATCTGGCGAAAGAGTGTGCACACGCAAACAACGCTGATTCATTGCCCTAATTTGAGGCAGATGCTTGAGATTTCGGCCCCGATTCGGTAACATCGCGGCTTCTGAATTCAGGGATTTCCCGTGTTTTTCTCCGGTCGGCCACTGTGGTGGCAAGCCCTGCACAAGACGGGGCTGGTTGTCACCTTGGCAGGCGTGGTCTGGACGACGGCCGGTTCGGTTCAGGCCAGAGGGCTGATGCCGGGAACGGTCGCACTGGCCGAGTTGCCGGCCCAGGCGCAGCAGACCCACCGCCTGATCCGTGCCGGCGGCCCGTTCCCGTATCAGAAGGACGGCGGCGTGTTCGGCAATCGCGAGCGCGCGCTGCCGGCCCGGCCTCGCGGCCACTACCACGAGTACACGGTCGACACGCCCGGTGCGCGTGATCGCGGGCCGCGGCGCATCGTCTGCGGCGGCAGCCAGCCGACGCAGCCGGAGGCCTGCTTCTACACCGCCGATCACTATGCGTCGTTCCGACGGATTGCGCAGTGAACGGGCACATGAGTCTTGGTTTGAGTTTTTTTGACACGAGGAGGAACGTGACCATGCTGTTGCAGACAGTCCGTCCGAACATTGTTCAATCGATCCGCGCGTACCGCGTGGAGGATCTGATGCAGGCGGCGCAAGACGCCGAGCAGCATTTCCTCTACGCGAACCTGACGCCGGCCCAGTCCAAGCAGGACGTTCTCGAGGCCATCGCACAGGCATTCATGTTCCCGGCGCATTTCGGCAAGAACCTGGACGCGCTGTACGACTGCATGACCGACCTGGTTCACAAGTCCGGTGCGCAGCCGGGCTTCGTGGTCGTGCTGGAGCAGTTGCCGGACAACCCGCGCTTCGATCGCGAGGCCCGCGAGCAACTGCTCGACGTGTTCCGCGACGCCGCGGACTTCTGGGCCGAGCGAAAAGTCCCCTTCAGGTGCTTCTATTCTTTTCAGTAGCCCGCTCCCAGGAATTCGGGTCATGGGAGCGGGCGACGGAAGTGGCCCCCAGCGTTGCGGACAAGCCGGTCAAGCCGGCCGCAAAGAGCGCAGCAAACGCGAGCTTTGGCATGAACATGCCGATGATGAGCAGCGCATTCGATACGGCGATGTGGCTCAACGCCGCGTGAGCGGCGTTTGAACACCCGTGCCGCGTGAGCGGCGTTTGAACATCCGTGTCGCGTGAGCGGCGTTTGAACATCCGTGTCGCGTGAGCGGCGTTCAAACACCCGCGCGGCATGAGCCGCGCGCGTCGCCGAGATCTGTTCCGCCCTGCGCCGCCCCTCGGCTGCGCAGCGCGGCGTCATGTCGGTGCGAGTGCCGCCGCGAGCACCAGGTACTCGCCGACCGGCACCTCCTCGGCGCGCCGCTGCAGGTCGAACGCACCGGCATGGCCGCGCTCGTCCAGCCAGCGGCCCAGCGTGTTGCGCAGCAGCTTGCGGCGCTGCGAGAATGCGACGCGCACCAGCTCCTCGAGCATGGCCGCATCGACGTTCGGCGGCGCCACCAGCGGCCGCATGCGCACCACCGCCGAATCGACGCGCGGCGGCGGGTCGAACGACTCCGGCGGCACGTCGAGCACCGACTCGATCTCGTAGCGCCACTGCAGCATCACGCTCAGGCGGCCATAGTCCTTGCTGCCGGGTGCCGCGGCCATGCGGGCCACGACCTCCTTCTGCAGCATGAAGTGCTGGTCGACGATGTGGGTGGCCACGCCGAGCAGGTGGAACAGGATCGGCGTCGAGATGTTGTACGGCAGGTTGCCGACAATGCGCAGGCGCTGACCGCGCCGCAACGCCAGGGCCGCGAAATCGACCTGCAGCACGTCCGATTCGATCACCTCGAGTTCGGGGCGCCGGCGCAGCCGCCCGACGAGGTCGCGATCGAGTTCGATCACGGTAAGCCTGCCGCTGCGCGCCACCAGCGGATCGGTCATCGCACCCAGCCCGGGGCCGATCTCGACCAGCGCCTCGCCGGGCCTGGGATCGATCGCGTCGACGATCGCGTCGATGACCGCGCCGTCGGTCAGGAAGTGCTGGCCGAAGCGCTTGCGCGCCCGATGGTGGCCCCCGGTCGCAAGGTCCTGCGACCGGCCCGTCGCTGGGGCGTCACCCGGCCTTGGGCGGCCCGGCGCCGGGCTCGGCGCGCGGCGAGGCATGCTACTGCGGCGCGTCGCGCATTTCGATGTAGGCACGGCCGCGCAGATCGCGCACCCAGTCGAGGTAGGCGCTCTCGAACTTCTGCTCGCGCAGCACGTTGCGCGCCTGCTCGCGTTGCTGCTTCGCGTCGAGCACCGTCTCGCGCCGCTCGAGCACCTGGATCAGGTGCACGCCGAAGCGCGAGATCACCGGCTCCGACACACCGTTGATCGGCAAGTTGTTCATCGCCTCCTCGAACTCGGGGACGAAGGTGCCGGGAGAGGTCCAGCCGAGGTCGCCGCCGGCCGCCGCACTGCCGTCCTCCGAGTTCGCGCGCGCGAGCTCCTCGAACGACTTGCTGCCCGCGAGAATCTGGCGCTTGAACTCGGCAAGGCGCCGCCCGGCCGCTTCGGCCGTCAACTGCGGCGAGACGCGCAACAGGATGTGCCTCGCGTGCGTCTGCTGCACCGTGAACGCCGCGCCCTCCTCGCGCGCCAGCAGCTTCAGCACGTGGAAGCCGGCGCCAGTGCGCAGCAGCGTGGGCGAGACCTCGCCGGGTTCGAGCGTGCGCACGGTCTCGACGAACACGTCGGGCAGGCGGTCGGCCATGCGCAGTCCGATCGCGCCTCCCTGCGCCTTGTTGCCGTCCTCGGAGAGCTCGCGCGCCACGGCGGCAAAGTTCTCGCCGCCGTTCACGCGCGCCAGCGCGGCCTCGGCACGGGCGCGCCGCTGGGCCAGCAGCTCGGGATCGGCGCCCTCGGGCACGGTGACGAGGATCTGCGCGATGTTGAGCTGGACCGCCTTGCCGCTCGCCGCGCGGCGCTTCTCGAGCAGCGCGTCGATCTCGGCATCGGAAATGACGATGCGCTGGTTGACCTCGCGCTCGCGCACCCGCTCGACCAGCAACTGGTCCTTCACGTTGTTGCGGAACGCGCTGTAGGCCAGGCCCTGCCGTTGCAGCCGCACGCGCAGCTGCGCCATCGTCATCTGGTTCTGCAACGCGATGTTGCCGACGGCGCGGTCGAGCTCGGCCTCGTCGATCTTCGGGCCGGTCTCGCGCGCATTCGTGACCTGCACGCGTTCGTCGATCAGCGCCTCCAGAACCTTGGCCCGCAATTCGGCCGGCGGCGGCAACCGGGCATTGCTGCGTGCCGCCTCCTCCCGGATGCGCGCGATGCGCCCCTGCAACTCGGCGTTGGTGACGAGCTCCTGGTTGACGACGGCAACGATGTAGTCGGCGATGCTCGGTGTCGCCGCCGGCCGCGTCTGCGCCGGCGCGAACGACGTGACCAGCCCCAGCGCGAGCAGGCAGGCAAAACGGCCGGCAGCGCGGCGGGAGAACAACGATTCAGTCATAGGCACTCGACGCTGGGGCTACCATGCGATCCTCGCGCAGCAGCTTGTATCCGGGGATATTGTCCTTCAAGACCTGGAGCGGATTGCTTCCGAGCCGGGACAGGCCGACGAGTTCCAGCTGGAACAGCAACCGGGTCGTCGCCTCGCTCCGGCCGGTGGACTGGCGCGTCGCGACAATGCGCCCGATCCAGCAGCCGGCGTCGTACTCGACACCGGCGATCGCATCGACGAGCCGGCGCTCCAGCGTGCTGTAGTTGACGCGGCCCACACCGTACCAGGTGCCGTGGCAGCCGCCGCCCTCGCTGCTGCGGGAGGCACGCGATGCGTTCGGGCTGCTGCCATGCAGCGGCCACTGCCAGCCCAGCTCGACCTGCTCGCTCAAGCCGCGCGTCAACCGGTAGGCGAGACTGACCGTCCGGAACGGCCCGGGCGAATAGCGCGCGCCGATGATCGAGCGCGACACGCGATTGCTGTCGGGGCTGTACTGCACCGACGCATCGAGCGACCAGGCCGGAATCACCGTGGTCGAGCCGAGCAGCAGCAGGTCGGACAGGTGCTGGGTCAACGGCTGCGCGTCGGGCGTGACGCGCTGGTCGCGCAGCAGGTAGCGCTGTGCCAGCCCCAGGCGCAGGCGCTCGGCACCGGTCTCGGGGTCGAGGAAGCGTGTCGTCACGCCGGCCGTGAGCTGGTGCGCGTCGGAGACGCGGTCCACGCCGGAAAACGCGTTGTCGGTGAAGATCGAATCGAAGTTGAAGTCCTTGGCGTAGGCATCGAAGTTCGGCAGTCCGCTCTGGTCGCGGTAGGGCGTGTTGACATACAGCAGCCGCGGCTCCAGCGTCTGGCGCACCGCCCGGCCGAAGAAGCTGGTGTCGCGCTCGAACACCCATGCGCTGTCCAGGCTCAGCGTCGGGATGACGCGCGAGCCGTTCGCGGCCGGGGCCGCGGCACCGGGCGGCTGGTCGATCGAATACGACGCGGCGTTGAACGCCAGCTTCGGCGTCAGCGTCCAGCCTGGCGTGACATGCGACCAGGCGACGCTGCCCAGCGCGTGCACACGGTTGCCGGTGGCGCGCGGCAGCAGCGACGCGTTCGCCGGGTCGGTGAAGCGGTTGAACTCGGTCTCGAACCCCAGCTCGAAACCCGGACCGATGCGGGCGGCATAGCGCGCGCCGATCTGCGGCGCGCGCTCGTAGGGCGCCTCGATGCGGCTGGCGGCGTCGGCGGTCTGCAGCACCTGCCATGTCTGGACGCGGGCGTAGGTGCTCCAGTCGCCGAACGGGCGGCTGATCTGGAAGTCGGACGGCAGCAACCGCGGCGTCAGGCTCGCCGACACGTCACGCGGAAAGTCCTTCCAGTAGTCGTCGTCGGAGACGCGCATCAGCTGCATGCGCAGCCTCAGATCCTTGCCGAAATCGCTCTCGTGGTCGGCGGTGATCGCATGGCGCTCGGTGCCGGCGATGCGGTCGTTCGGCATCAGGTTCAGCTTTGCGGTGCCGTTGTAGTTCGGCTCCAGGTAGCGGAACTCGGTCTCGACCGACGGGCCGCGCCGCGTACTGATCTGGGGCGTGACGGTGGCGTCGCGGTTCGGCGCGATGTTCCAGTAGTACGGGATCGAGAACTGGAAGCCGCTCTTGGAATCCAGCCCCATGCTCGGGGGCAGCCAGCCCGACTTGCGGTCGTCGGTGAGCGGGAAACTCATGCGCGGCGCACCCAGGATCGGCACACCGTAGAAGCGCAGGACGCCGCCCTCGGCGACGCCCTCGTTGGTCGCGAAATCGAGATGCACCTTGTCGGTCGTCAGCAGCCATGCCGGACCGCCCGAGCCGTCGGCCGGACAGCTCGTGTAGGTGGCCCCGGTCGCGACGGCGCGCTGCTCGTCGAGGAAGTCGATGCGTTGCGCGGCACCACCCGCTCCGGTGCGTGCGAAGTGGTATGAGGGGTTCAGGAAGTAGCCCTCGAAGCGCTGCACCTCGAGTTGCAGTTCCGGACCGGAGTAGACGTTGCCGTCGCGGCTGATGCGCACGTTGCCGAGCGCGGTCGCGAGGTCGTCGGCCTGCTCGTAGCGCAGGTGGTCGGCACGGATCGTCATGCCTGCGCGGCGGAACTCGACGTTGCCCTCGGCGACGGCGTCCTGATCCGGACTGCCGGTCACGGTCTGCGCATTCAGCAGAACCGGCAACCCGCGCGCCGCATCGCCGCGCGGTGCCGGCTGCAGTGCGGTCGACGGGCGCAGCTCGATCGGCTCGTCCGGCGCTTGGGCCTGCGCACACGCTGGCCCCGCGAGCATCGCGGCCAGCGATGCGGCGAGTGGCGTCAGGAGCGGGCGCGCGGCGCGCGGTCGAGAGAGAAGCACCAGAGGGGACGACAGAGAGCTGCGGGTGGAGAAGACGCCGGCCGGTGCGAGCCGATGCGACGCTGCGCCGTCACCGGGCCTGCCCGGGGCAGTGTGGTTTGTAGAATCGATTATCCACGAGGCTCCACCCGAAGGACTGCTTGAGCAAGCCCGCTTCCTCCACCGCCATCGCCTGGCCCGATCCGGCCCGGCACGCCGCGTTCGACGCCTGGCTCGCTTCGATCGCGCCGACCCGTTCACTGCAGGCGTCGAGCCTGCGAGCCGCATCCAGCGACGCGAGTTTCCGCCGCTACTTCCGCATCGACGCCACCGACGGCCAGCGCAGCTTCATCGTGATGGACGCCCCGCCGGCACTCGAGGACGTGCGGCCCTTCATCGCGGTGGCCGAGCTGCTGCACCGGGCCGGCCTGACCGCGCCGCAGGTACTCGAGCGGGACGTTTCCCGCGGCTTCCTGCTGCTGACCGACCTCGGCTCGACGCTCTACCTCGACGCGCTGCAGCAGAGTGTGGCGCGCGACGACGCGGCACGGCGCGACGCGCTGATGCGCGACGCCACGCGCGCACTGGTGCGCTGGCAGACGCAGGCCGGCGCGCGCGCGCTGCCGCCATACGACGACGCGCTGCTGCGCCGCGAGCTGGCGCTGTTTCCCGAGTGGTGCGTGACGCGTGAATGCGCTGCGACCTGGTCGGCCGGCGAGCAGCGGCAGTGGCAGGACGCCTGCGACCTGCTGGTGCGCAGCGCACTCGCGCAGCCCGTGGTGGCCGTGCACCGCGACTACATGCCGCGCAACCTGATGGTGCTGGACGGCGACGCCAACCCCGGCATCCTCGACTTCCAGGACGCGGTGCGAGGGCCGGTCAGCTACGACCTCGCCTCGCTGCTGCGCGACGCCTTCATCTCCTGGGACGAAGAGCTCGAGATCGACTGGGCCGTGCGCTACTGGCAGGCCGCGCGCCGCGCCGGGCTGCCGCTGCCCGACGACTTCGGCGAGTTCTGGCGCCAGCTGGAGTGGATGGGCCTGCAGCGCCACCTGAAAGTGCTCGGCATCTTCTGCCGGCTGAAGCACCGCGACGCCAAGCCGAAGTACAGCGAAGACCTGCCGCGCTTCTTCAACTACGCGCACAAGGTCGCGTCGCGCTACAACGCGCTGCGTCCGCTGGCGCGGCTGCTCGAGCCGCTGATGGGCGCGCAGCGGCTCGAAGGGTTCTACTGACGCGGTTTCGATCGGCGAGCCCGAGCGGCACCTGCAGCGGCGCCCGGCGCAGCGGCCGCGCCTGGGCCTCGCAGCCGGTGGCCGGCGGCCGGCAGCCGCCGGGTCGCGCTCCTCGCCGCCGAAGGTCTTGACGCGGAAATCGACGCACACCCGGCTGCGCGCCGCGCGGGCGAGGCTGCCTTCATCGACCATCCGCGAGAACACCCGCATCGAATGCAGACAATCCATGATCAACCCGACTTTGTTTCTATTTAAGCAATGCAAAATTGAACTTTATGCTGTTTATTGATTCTTCGGCAATGCCTACAGTTCATCCCATCGATGAGCAGGAACTCACCGAACTTGGACAAGACGGCACCCGAGCGCAATCGCCGCCCTGCCCGAAGCATCAGAACCCAGGACAGAAAGGCCCATCATGAACAGCAAGTTTCTCTATGCCGCAACCATTGCGGTCTCCCTGGTCAGCACGCTGGCGCTGGCCGACGAAGCACCGCTGACCCGGGCGCAGGTCAAGGCCGAGGCGCAACAGGCGGCCCTCGAAGGTACGCTGCCGCGCCCCGACGAGCCGGCCTTCCTCCACCCGCGGGCAACACCGTCCACCCTGACCCGCGAGCAGGTCATCGCCGATCTGAGGCGCTCGCCAGCGGTCGGCCTTGCGCTGATCGCCCCGGAGGAGGCCGGCTACCACGACCTGCATCCGCAGAGCCAGGGCAGCTCGACGCTGACCCGCAGCGAGGTGCAGAGCGAAGTCCGCCAGGCCGTGAAGGACGGCACGCTGCCGCGCCCCGACGACAACGAGGCCACCCTGTGGAGCGCGCGCACGCCCGCCGTTGCGCCGACCGTCTCGCAGCGCGGCAAGGCCAAGGCCCTCGACAGCGGTACTTGAGCGAGGTGCCCACCGGCATCACGGGCCACCTTCGGGTGGCCCGTTTCGTTTTTCGGAGCCGGCGACAATGACGGGCCGATGTTCGCCTTCTTCGAAACCCGCGTCCGCCCGACCGCAACGCCGCCGGGCCCGCCGCCGGCCGGCCTGCTCGCGTTCTACTGGCACTTCATCCGCCAGACCCGGGGGCTGTACCTCGCGATGCTGGCCACCGGCCTGGGCGTGGCGCTGGTCGACACGCTGATTCCGGTCTTCATCGGACGGCTGGTGACGCTGATGCAGGCCGCCGACCGCGCCGCTGCGTTCGACGCCGCGGGGCCGGCACTGCTCGCGATGGTCGCGATCGTGCTGGTCGGCCGCCCCGCGGCGATGCTGGCCGACAGCCTGGTGCGCAACAACGCGGTGGTGCCGGGCGTGACCAGCCTGATCCGCTGGCAGAGCCACTGGCACGTGGTGCGGCAGAGCTGGCCGTTCTTCCAGAACGATTTCGCCGGACGCATCGCGAACCGCGTGATGCAGACCGGCAACGCGGTGCGCGAATGCGTCGTCAGCAGCATCCGCGCGCTCTGGTACATCGCGATCTACGGCGTCTCGTCGCTGCTGCTGATGGCCGCGGCCGACTGGCGCCTCGCGGTGCCGACGCTGCTCTGGTTCGGCGGCTACGTCTTCTTCCTGCGCCATTTCGTCCCGCGCATGCGCGACCGCGCCAAGCTCAGCTCCGAAGTACGCTCGATGGTGATGGGGCGCGTGGTCGACAGCTACACCAACATCCTGACCGTCAAGCTCTTCGCCCGCGCCCGCGACGAAGACCGGTACGTGCGCGACGCCGTCGACGAGCACACCGCGGCGATCGCCGCGCACATGCGGGTGACGACACGCTTCATGGCGACGCTGTCGGTGATGAACGCGGCGCTGCTGGTCGGCACCGCGGCGATCGGCATGCTGCTGTGGGCGCAGGGTCAGATCAGCGCCGGTCTGGTGGCGATGGCGCTGCCGCTGGCCTGGCAGATCGCGAACGTCGCCGGCTGGGTCAGCTGGGAGGTGACCGGCATCTTCGAGAACGTCGGCGTCGTGCAGGAGGGCATGGAGACGATCGCGGTGCCGCACACGCTGGTCGACGTGCCCGGCGCGCCCGAGCTGGTGGTGCGACCGGCACCCGGGGCCACGCAGGAGCCTGTTCGCGGCCCGTGCGGCGAGATCCGCTTCGAGCACCTGAGCTTCAGCTATGGCCGCAGCGACGGCAGGCGCGTGCTCGACGACCTGAACCTGGTGATCCGCCCCGGCGAACGCATCGGGCTGATCGGCCGCTCCGGCGCGGGCAAGTCGACCCTGGTGAACCTGCTGCTGCGCTTCCACGACGCGCCGCCGGGCAGCATCCGCATCGACGGCCAGGACATCGGCCAGGTCACGCAGGAAAGCCTGCGCGCCGCGATCGGCATGGTCACGCAGGACACCTCGCTGCTGCACCGGTCGATCGCCGCGAACATCGGCTACGGCCAGCCGGATGCGGGCATGGACCGCATCGTCGCGGCAGCCCGCAAGGCACAGGCGCACGAGTTCATCCTCGACCTGGTCGACTGGAAGGGCCGCACCGGCTACGACGCGCACGTCGGCGAGCGCGGCGTCAAGCTCAGCGGCGGCCAGCGCCAGCGCATCGCGATCGCGCGCGTGGTGCTGAAGGACGCGCCGATCCTGGTGCTCGACGAAGCCACCTCGGCGCTCGACAGTGAGGTCGAACTCGCGATCCAGGAGCAGCTGATCGGGCTGATGGAGGGCAAGACGGTGATCGCGATCGCGCACCGCCTGTCGACGATCGCGCGCATGGACCGGCTGGTCGTGCTGGAGCAGGGGCGCATCGTCGAGCAGGGCACGCACGAGGCGCTGTTGCGGCTGGGCGGGCACTACGCGAAGCTGTGGCGTCATCAGTCCGGCGGCTTCCTGCCGATCGATGCCGACCCGGTGCCGGTCGATGTCGAGTCCGAGGTCCAGGCGGCACTCGCGAGCGCCGCGAGCGACGAGCCCGGGGCGGCGAGCGCGGCGCGCCGCGACCTCGCGGGCACGAAGGCCTGACGGCATGCTGCGCATCACCGAACTGCGCCTGCCGCTGACCCATGCCGACGACGCGCTGCGGCCGGCGATCGTCGCGCGGCTGGGCATCGCCGACGCCGACCTCGCCTCGTTCACGGTCTTCAGGCGCAGCCACGACGCCCGCAAGAAGAGCGCGGTCC
Source organism: Pseudomonadota bacterium (assembly GCA_040388965.1). Lineage (GTDB taxonomy): Bacteria > Pseudomonadota > Gammaproteobacteria > Burkholderiales > Burkholderiaceae_C > LMDS01. The sequence continues at coordinate 43,048 of JAZKAV010000026.1, forward strand.
AGCTGATCTACACGATCGACTGTGCGCTGCGCGACGAGGCCGCGGTGTTCGCCCGGCTCGCCGGCCAGCCGCACATCCGGCCGACGCCGGACACCGGCTACCGCTTCGTCGGCCACGCGCCCGCCGACTGGCCCGCGGACAGGCGCCCGATCGTGATCGGCTTCGGCCCGTGCGGCATCTTCGCGGCGCTGGTCCTGGCGCAGATGGGGCTGCGGCCGATCGTGCTGGAGCGCGGCAAGGAGGTGCGCGAGCGCACGAAGGACACCTGGGGCCTGTGGCGCCGGGGCGTGCTGAACCCGGAGTCGAACGTGCAGTTCGGCGAGGGCGGCGCCGGCACCTTCTCCGACGGCAAGCTGTGGAGCCAGATCAGCGATCCGCGGCATCTCACGCGCAAGGTGCTGAACGAGTTCGTGAAGGCCGGCGCGCCCGAAGAGATCCTGTTCGTCGCCAAGCCGCACATCGGCACCTTCCGGCTGGTGGGCATGGTCGAGAAGATGCGCGCCGAGATCGAGGCGCTGGGCGGCGAAATCCGCTTCGGGCAGCGCGTGACCGACCTGCTGATCGACGGCGGCGCGGTTCGCGGCGAGGGCCGTGAGTCACGCCACGTTCGTGGCGTGGTGCTGGCCGGCGGCGAGCAGCTCGCGGCCGACCACGTCGTGCTCGCGCTCGGTCACAGCGCACGCGACACCTTCGAGATGCTGCGCGCGCGCGGCGTGTTCATGGAGCCCAAGCCCTTCTCGATCGGCTTTCGCATCGAGCACCCGCAGTCGATCATCGACGCGGCGCGCTTCGGCCCGAGCGCCGGCAACCCGATCCTCGGCGCGGCCGATTACAAGCTGGTGCACCACGCGAGGAACGGACGCTCGGTCTACAGCTTCTGCATGTGCCCGGGCGGCACGGTGGTGGCGGCGACCTCGGAGACGGGCCGCGTCGTCACGAACGGCATGAGCCAGTACTCGCGCAACGAGCGCAATGCGAACGCCGGCATCGTCGTCGGCATCACGCCGCAAGACTATCGGCAGGACGGCCGCCCCGACGGCCCGGTCGACCCGCTCGACGGCATCGCGTTCCAGCGCTTCTGGGAGGCGCGCGCGTTCGAGCTCGGCGGCTGCGGCTACGCGGCACCCGGGCAGCTCGTCGGCGACTTCGTCGCCGGGCACGCCTCGACGGCGCTCGGCAGCGTGCTGCCCTCCTACAAGCCGGGCGTCACGCTCGGCGCGCTCGGCGCGCCCGGCCGGGCGGCGCTGCCGGGCTACGCGATCGACGCGATCCGCGAGGCCCTGCCCGCCTTCGAGCGCCAGATCAAGGGCTTCTGCATGCCCGACGCAGTGCTCACCGGCGTCGAGACGCGCACCTCGTCGCCGCTGCGCGTCACGCGCGGCCGCGACTTCCAGAGCCTGAACGTGCGCGGCCTGTACCCGGCCGGCGAAGGTGCGGGTTACGCGGGCGGCATCATGTCGGCCGGTGTCGACGGGATCGAGGTGGCCGAAGCGCTGGGCCGAGCGCTGCTCGGCAACGCCTGAGCGACCACCGCGATCAAGGGCAGGCGGCCATCACCTGCGCGACCGCGGCCGTGAGCTTCTTGCCGTAGGGCACGTGCAGGAACTCGTTCGGCCCGTGCGCGTTGCTCTTCGGGCCGAGCACGCCGCAGACCATCATCTGCGCGGCCGGGAAGCTGCGCTGCAGCAGGCTCATCAGCGGGATCGTGCCGCCCTGGCCGATGTAGCCGCAGGGCGCGCCGTAGTGCGCCTGCGATGCACTGTTCAGCGCCGCTTCCAGCCAGGGCGCCAGGCTCGGCGCGTTCCAGCCGGTCGCGCCCTGCGCGCCGACGCGGCCATCGGCCTCGAACGTGACCTTCGCGTTGTACGGGGCGTTGTCTTCGAGCAGCGTCTTCAGCCGGACCGCGGCCTCGTTGCCGTCGATCAGCGGCGGCAGGCGCAGGCTGAGCTTGAACGCGGTGTAAGGGCGCAGCACGTTGCCGGCGTTCTTCAACTCGGGGAAACCGTCGGCGCCGGTCACGCTCAGCGCCGGCTTCCAGGTGCGGTTGACCAATGCCTGGGTCGGGTCGGTGGTGGTCGGCAGCGTGGCAGCGCCGTCGGCACCGCAGGCCCAGGGGAAGCGCTTCCAGACCTCGTCGCCGAGGATCTTCGCCGTCGCGCGGGTCTGCGCGAGGCGATCGGCCGGTATCGCGCAATGGAAGCTCGGCGGCAGCAACTCGCCGGTGCGGCTGTCCTCGAGACGGTCCAGCACCTGGCGCAGCACGCGGAAGCTCGACGGCACCAGCCCGCTCGAATCGCCCGAGTGCACCCCTTCGGTCAGGATCTCGACCTTCAGCACGCCGCTGACCATGCCGCGCAGGCTGGTCGTCAGCCACAGCTGGTCGTAGTTGCCGGCGCCGCTGTCCAGGCACACGACCAGGCCGACCCTGCCCAGGCGCGGCGTCAGCGCGTCGATGTAGGCCGGCAGGTCGAAGGAGCCGCTCTCCTCGCAGCTCTCGATGATGCCGACGCAGCGCGGGCGCGGGATGCCCTGCGCATCGAGCGCCATGATCGCGGTCAGCGCGGCGTAGACCGCGTAGCCGTCGTCGGCGCCGCCGCGGCCGTAGAGCAGGCCGCCGAGGTACTTCGGCGTCCACGGGCCCAGGTCGTTGCGCCAGCCGTTGAACTCGGGTTGCTTGTCGAGGTGGCCGTAGAGGCAGACCGTCTCGGCGCCGGGCTCGTTGCCGCCGGCGCGGGTGGCCGGCACCTCGAAGAAGATCACCGGCGTGCGGCCTTCGAGGCGCACGATTTCGAGCTTCAGGCCGGCCACCTTCCGGCCCTCGACCCAGGCCGCGGCGTCGGTCATCACCTTCTCGATGTGGCCGTTCTTCGCCCAGTCGGCGTCGAACATCGGGCTCTTCGCGGGGATCGCGATGTAGTTCGTGAGCATCGGCACGATCTCGTCGTCCCAGGCGCGATCGGCGAAGCGCGCGATCGCGTCGGATTCGTCGGGCTGCACCGGCAGCAGGGGATCTCGGGCGTTCATGAGGATCTCCGGGGGTCGGAAGGCCGCAGTGTAGGACGCCGGTCGATCCGGCGCAGCGCGTCGGGGGTCGTCGCGGGCAGCGGTGTAGGCTCACGGCTGCAAGCGCAACCCACCCCGGAGTCCCGATGAACGACTACTTCACGCTGACCGCGCAGGGCGGCGTCGCCCACCTGCAGCTCAACCGCCCCGAGCGCCTGAACACGATGGCGCCGCCGTTCTTCCCGGCGCTGCGCGACGCGGTGCGCACGCTGCACGATGCCGGCCAGACGCGCGCGCTCGTGATCTCCTCGACCGGCCGGCACTTCAGCGCCGGCATGGCGCTCGGCGTGTTCGGCGGCGACGACGCGCCGCTCGTCACCACCACGCCGCGCGCGCGGCTGAGTTTCCTGGACTGGCTGCGCAAGCTGATCGACTGCATCAGCGTGCTCGACGAGGCGCGCTTCCCGGTCGTCTGCGCGATCCAGGGCGGCTGCATCGGCGGGGCGCTCGATCTGGCCACCGCCTGCGACATCCGGGTCTGCAGCGCCGACGCCTTCTTCACGGTGCAGGAGATCCAGATCGGCATGATGGCCGACGTGGGCGTGCTGCAGCGCCTCGTCAAGATCGTGCCGCAGGGCGTGGCGCGCCAGATGGCCTACACCGGCGAGCGCATGAATGCCGAGCGCGCGCTGGCCACCGGGCTCGTCAACGCGGTGCTGCCGGATGCGGGCGCGCTGCTCGCGCATGCGATGGCGCTGGCACAGGAGATCGCGGCCAAGTCGCCGCTGGCGATCGCCGGCAGCAAGCTCTCGCTGAACCACGCGCGCGACCACGGCACCGCGGCCAGCCTGGCGCAGATGACACTGCTGCAGAGCGCGATCTTCGACACCGACGACGTGGCCGCGGCCATCGCCGCCTGGAAGAGCAAGGGCGTTGCCGAGTTCGCGGCGCTCGCCCCGGTCGGCGCGCTCTGATCAGTTCGCCGTGGCCGGTTCGCTCCAGCCGCCGCCCAGCACCTTGTACAGCGTGACCAGGTTCTGCACCTGCGCCGCCTGCACCTGCACCGTGGCCTGCTGCGCCGCGAACAGCGTGCGCTGCGCGTCGAGCACGTCGAAGTAGCTCGCCACGCCGTTGCGATAGCGCAGGTCGGCGAGCTTGAAGCCGGCCTGCGCGGCGTTCGCCACCGCGGTCTGGGCGCGCAGCTGCTCGCCGAGCGTGGCGCGGCCGGCGAGCGAGTCCGAGACCTCGCGGAAGGCGGTCTGGATCGCCTTCTCGTACTGGGCGATCGCGATGTCCTTGCCGACCTTCGCGACCTCGAGGTTGGCCTGGTTGCGGCCGGCGTCGAAGATCGGCTGCAGCAGGCTCGCGGTGCCGGTAACGGCCCAGGTGCCGCCCTTGAACAGGCTCGAGAGTTCGGTGCTGGCGGTGCCCGCGCTCGCGGTCAGCGCGATGCGCGGGAAGAACGCGGCGCGCGCCGCGCCGATGTTGGCGTTCGCGGCCAGCAATTGCTGCTCGGCCGCGAGCACGTCGGGCCGGCGCGTCAGCAGGTCCGACGGCAGGCCCGCGGGCAGGTCGGTGACACCCTGCTGCGCCGCGAGCGGCAGCGGCGCCGGCAGATCGGCGGGCAGCGGCTGCCCGACCAGCAGGGTCAGCGCGTTCTCGTCGAGCAGGCGCTGGCGCTGCGTCTGTGCAAGCGCCGCCTTCGCGGTCTCGAGCAGCTGCTCGGCCTGGCGCAGATCGATCTCGGACGACGCGCCGTTGTCGAAGCGCAGCTTCGTGAGTCGGAACGAGTCCTCGCGCGTCTGCAGCGTCTCGCGCGTGACGCGCAGCAGTTCGTCGTCGGCGAGCAGGCCGAGGTAGGTCGTCGCAACGCTTGCAACCAGCGCGATCTGCGCGGTCTTGCGCGCCTCTTCGGTGGCGAGGTATTGCGACAGCGCAGCCTGGCTCAGGCTGCGCACGCGGCCGAAGAAGTCGAGCTCGTAGCCCGTCACCTGCAGCCCGACGGCATAGCTGTTGACCAGGTCGCCGCCCGATCCCGGCTGGCGCTGCGCCGTGGCACCCGCGCCCACCGACGGGAACAGGTCGGCACGCCGGATCCGGTACGCCGCGCGCGCCTGCTCGATGGTCAGGACCGCGACGCGCAGGTCGCGGTTGTTCTGCAACGACAGCTCGATCAGGCGCCTGAGCCGCGGATCGGCGAAGAAGCGCTGCCATTCGATCCCGGCCGCGGCCGCGACGCCGGGCGCGCCGGCCGGCGTCAGCTCGGGCGCATAGGCCGGCGCCACCGGCGCGGGCGGGCGCTCGTAGCGGGGGATGAAACTGCAGCCGCCGAGCAGCAGCGCGCCGGCCAGCGCGCCGAGCGTGCCGAAACCGGCGAGGCGGGGCACGGGCGCGTGCTTACTCATGAGGATTCTCCTTCACGCCGACGGGCGCAGCCGGTGGCGCCGGCTTGCCGTCCAGGTCGTGGGCATACAGGTGGCGCTGGCGTTCGCTGCCCTTGAAGACGCTGCGCATGACGACGAAGAACACCGGCACGAAGAACACCGCGAGCACGGTGGCGGTGATCATGCCGCCCATCACGCCGGTGCCGATCGCGCGCTGGCTGGCCGATCCCGCGCCGGACGAGATCACCAGCGGCAGCACGCCCAGGATGAACGCGATCGAGGTCATCAGGATCGGCCGAAAGCGCAGGTGCACGGCCTTCAGCGTCGCCTCGACCAGTCCCATGCCTTCGGCGTGCAGATCCTTCGCGAACTCGATGATCAGGATCGCGTTCTTCGCCGACAGCCCGATCACGGTGATCAGCCCGACCTTGAAGAACACGTCGTTGGGCATGCCGCGCAGGCTCGCGCCGAGCACCGCGCCGAGCACGCCCAGCGGCACCGCGAGCAGCACCGCGAACGGGATGGTCCAGCTTTCGTACAGCGCCGACAGGCACAGGAACACCGCGAGCAGAGAGAACGCGATCAGGATCGTCGCGGTCGAGCCTGACAGGCGCTCCTCGCGCGACTGGCCGGTCCACTCGAAGGCGAAACCGGCGGGCAGCCTGGCCGCGAGCACTTCCATCTCGTTCATCGCGTCGCCGGTGCTGTAGCCGGCTGCGGCGTCGCCGGCCAGGCGCATCGTCGGGTAGCCGTTGTAGCGGATCGTCTGCATCGGCCCGGTGATCCACTGGGTCCGCGCCACCGCCGACAACGGCACCAGCTTGCCGGCACTGTTCGGCACGTTGATGCCGAGCAGATCGTCGGGCTGCATGCGGAACGGCGCGTCGGCCTGGACGACCACGCGCTGCAGGCGCCCCGCGTTCGGGAAGTCGTTGACGTAGGCCGAGCCCAGCGAGGTCGACAGCGCCGCGTTGATGGCGTCGAACGACACGCCGAGCGCACTGGCGGCGTCGCGGTCGATGTCGATCTGCAGTTGCGGGGCGTCCTCCAGGCCGTCGGGGCGCACGCCGGCGAGGACCTTGCTCTGCGCCGCCATGCCCAGCATCTGGTTGCGCGCCGCGAGCAGCGCGGCGTGGCCGTTGCCGCCGCGGTCCTGGAGCCGGAAGTTGAAGCCGGTGGCGGTGCCCAGCTCGGGGATCGCCGGCGGGCTGAGCGCGAAGATGAAGGCGTCGCGCACGCCCGCGAGCGCGCCGAACGCGCGGGCGGCGAGCGCCTGGGCGGAATGCTCGGCGCCCTTGCGCTCGTCCCACGGCTTGAGCGGGACGAACGCGATCGCCGCGTTCTGGCCGCTGCCCGAGAAGCTGAAGCCGAGCACGCTGACCATCTTGTCGACCTCGGGCTGGCCGAGGAAGAACTTCTCGGCCCGCTCCATCACCGCCAGCGTGCGCTCCTGGGTCGCACCCGGCGGCAGTTGAACGTTCGCGATGATGTAGCCCTGGTCCTCGTTCGGCAGGAACGATCCCGGCATGCGCATGAACAGCAGCACCACGACACCGACGATCGCGACGAACAGCGCCATGAAGCGCCCGGTGCGCTTGAGCATCTTCGCGACCCAGCCCTCGTAGCCGTGGGTGGTCGCCGTGAACCCGCGATTGAACCAGCCGAAGAAGCCGCGCTTCACATGCTTGTGGCCGGCCTCGACCGGCTTCAGGAAGGTCGCGCACAGGGCCGGCGTCAGCGAGTTCGCGAGGAACACCGAGAACAGCATCGCACTGACCATCACGAGCGAGAACTGGCGATAGATGTTGCCGACCGCGCCGGCGAAGAATGCCATCGGCAGGAACACCGAGACCAGGGTGACGGTGATGCCCACCAGGGCCGCGGTGATCTGGCCCATCGCCTTCTTGGTCGCGTCGCGCGGGGAGAGGCCCTCCTCGCTCATGATGCGCTCGACGTTCTCGATCACGACGATCGCGTCGTCGACCAGGATGCCGACCGCGAGCACCATCGCGAACATCGTCAGCACGTTGATCGAGTAGCCGAACGCGAACATCATGCCGAACGAGCCGAGCAGCGCGACCGGCACGACGATCGTCGGGATCAGCGTGTAGCGCAGGTTCTGCAGGAACAGGTACATCACCAGGAACACCAGGATCACCGCCTCGACCAGCGTCTCGACGACCTGGCTGATGGAGATCTTGATGAACTTGGAGCTGTCGTACGGAATGTCCCACTTCACGCCGGGCGGGAAGTACGGAGCCAGCTCGGCCATGCGCTGGCGCACCAGGGTCGCGGTCTGCAGCGCGTTGCCGGTGGGCGAGAGCTGCACGCCGATGCCGGTCGAGGGTTTGCCGTTCAGGCGCGCCGAGGTGCCGTAGTTCTGGCCGCCCAGCTCGATGCGGGCGACGTCACGCAGGCGTACCGTGGAGCCGTCGGTGTTGGCGCGCAGCACGATGTCGCCGAACTGCTTCTCGGAGACGAGCTGGCCCTTGACCACCACGGTGGCCGAGATGCCCTGCCCCGGCACGTTCGGCAGGTCGCCGATCGTTCCCGAGGCGACCTGTGCGTTCTGCGCCGCGATCGCCCGGTTCACGTCGATCGCCGACAGGCCGAAGCCGACCAGCTTGGCCGGGTCGATCCAGATGCGCATCGAACGCTCGGTGCCGAACAGCTGCGCCTGACCGACACCGGGAATGCGCTGGATCTCGGGCAGCACGCTGCGCGAGGCGTAGTCGCCGAGCACGATCGGCGTCTGCGCCGGGTCGTCGCTCGACAGGATGGTGAACAGCAGGAAGTTCGAACGCGCCTTGTCGACGCGCACGCCCTGCTGCGTCACCGCCGCGGGCAGGCGCGGCGTTGCGCGGCTGAGCCGGTTCTGCACGTCGACCTGGGCGAGGTTCGCGTCGGTGCCCGATTCGAAGGTCAGCGTGATCGAACCGACGCCGTTCGCCTGACTGACGGACTCCATGTAGATCAGGCCCGGCGAACCGTTCATCTCCTGCTCGATGACGCTGACGACGCTGTCTTCCAGCGTCTGCGCCGAGGCGCCCGGGTAGGTCGCGGTCACCAGGATCGAGGGCGGTGCGACCGTGGGGTACTGGGCCACCGGCAGCTGCTTGATCGCGACGCCGCCGAGCACGAGGACGAACAGCGCGATCACCCACGCGAAGATCGGCCGATCGATGAAGAACTGGGCCATGAACCGCGCCCCTTACTTGGACGACGCGGCCGAGGCCGGAGCGCTCGCGGCCGCAGGCGCCGCCGGCCCGGCCGCCGCACTCGCGGCCGGGTTCCATGGCACCGGCTTGACCGGCGCGTTGCCGCGCAGCTTCTGGAAGCCGTCGACCATCACCTGTTCGCCGGCCTGGAGCCCCTCGAGCACGACCCACTGCCCATTCACCGACGAGCCGACCTTGACCGGGCGCGGCGCGACCTTGCCGTCGGCGCCGACGACCATCACGCTGTCGCCGGCCGAGCCGCGCGTGACCGCCTGCTGCGGCACGACGATGCCGGCCTCGGCCTGCGCCTGCTCGAGCCGCACACGCACGTACATGCCGGGCAGCAACAGGCCGGTCGGATTCGGCAGCTCGGCACGCAAGGTGATCTGGCCGGTGGTCGCGTCGACCGTCAGGTCGCTGAACAGCAGCTTGCCGGGCTGACCGTAGTCGCTGCCGTCCTCGAGGATCACGCGCACCGGCAACGAACCGGCGCCGCCCGCGCGCTTGAACTGGCCGCTCTCGACCGCCTTGCGCAGGCGCAGCACGTCGGTCGTCGATTGCGTGAAATTCACGTACATCGGGTTGATCTGCTGGATCGTCGCGAGCGGCGTGGCGTCGCCCTGCCCGACCAGCGCGCCCTCGGTCACCAGCGCACGGCCGATGCGGCCCGAGATCGGCGCGGTGACCGACGCGTAGCCCAGGTTGATCTGAGCCGTCTGCACGGCCGCCCTGCCGGACGCCACGTCGGCTTCGGCCGTCTTCTGCGCCGCCACCGCGTTGAGGTATTCCTGCTTGCTGATCGCGTTCGCTTCCAGCAGCGGCTTGTAGCGCTCGGCCAGCGCCGCCGCCTGGGTGAGATTGGCCTGGGCACGCGCCAGCGCGGCCCGTGCGCTGGCCGCGGCGGCCTCGTACGGCGCGGCGTCGATGCGGAACAGCAGTTGCCCGGCCTTCACGTCGCTGCCCTCGGTGAACACGCGCTTCTGCAGGATGCCGGCAGCGCGCGCGCGCACCTGCGCGACCCGCGAGGCCTCGAGCCGGCCCGGCAACTCGGTCGCCAGGCCCACCGGCTGCGGCGCCACGGTGATCACGCCGACCTCGGCCGCGGGCATGCCGCCCCCCGGGGGGCCGCCGGCACCCGGTCCGGGCTTCGGCCCGCACGCGGCGAGCAGCGAAACGGCGACCACGGCGGCAGCCGCGGCGCCACCGGCAACAGCGCGACGCGCTGCAATGTTGTTCGACACAGACATGCAGAACCCTTCAGGACATGGAGTGCGCCAGGCGACGGCGGAGGACCGGATCGCCCTGCCACGATGGCGAGATCGGCAGCGGCGCACGGCGAACCAGGCACATTCCGGTCTCGATCTCGATTAGTATACATACACTCTCGAATGTATGTAGGACGATTGCCGCAGCGCAGCAAATTTCATGGCACGCCGCACCAAGGAAGAAGCGCAGGCCACGCGCAGCCACATCCTCGACACCGCCGAGCGGGTGTTCGAGCGGCATGGCGTGTCCGGCACCTCGCTGGCCGAGATCGCCAAGGCCGCCGGCCTGACGCGCGGCGCGATCTACTGGCATTTCCAGGACAAGGCCGACCTGTTCAACGCGATGATGGAACGCGTGACGCTGCCGCTCGAACAGACCGACCCCTGCGGCTTCAAGGGCCCGGACATCACGTTGGCGCAGATGCGCGCCGGCTTCGTCGACGTATTGCGCAAGGTCGTGACCGACCCGCAGCTCGAGCGCGTGTTCGAGATCGCGACCCACAAGGTCGAATACGTCGGCGAGATGAACGCGGTGCGCGAACGCCACCTCGCGATGCGCAACGAATGCCTGGTCGACATGGAGCGCGCCTTCAGGCGCGCGCGCCGGGGCGGGGTGTTGCCGCCGGGCCCGTCGGCGCGCCCTGCCGCGCTCGGGATGCTGGCGCTGTTCGACGGCCTGCTGCAGAACTGGATGCTGGACCGCGGCGCCTTCGACCTGCTGCGCGTCGGCGGCCAGGTGTTCGACACCTACCTGCGCGGCCTCGCCCACGCAGCGTAGCGCCGCGCGTCACCCGGCCCTTACTTCAGGCCGCTGTAGTTCAGCGGCACCCAGACGTAGCCCTTGCCCTCGGCGCGCAGGTGGCCGAGGCCGGGGAACGACAGGTGCGCCGAGCCGACGAGGTAGCCCTTGCTGGCCGCCTCGGCATAGGCGCGCTTGCGCTGCACTGCGGCGGACTTGCTGTCGGTGTCGAACTGCATCGTCACCGCCGGCGCGGCGAACTGCACCGCCGCGACGTGCATCAGGTCGCCCCACAGCATCAGCGTCTGCCCCTGGCTGCTGACCTTGTAGATGCTGTGGCCGGGCGTGTGGCCGGGCGCGGCGATGGCCTGGATGCCGGGCACGAGTTCGGTGTCACCGTCGAACGGCTTGAACCTGCCGGCTGCGACGTAGGGGTTCAGCGACGCCATCGCCCCCTGGAAGAAGCCCTTGGCATCGGCCGGCGCCTTCTCCAGGTTGGCGGCGCTGAGCCAGTAGTCGGCATCGCGCCGGTCGGCGCGCACGATGGCATTGGGGAACACCGTCTTGCCCTCGGCCACCAGCCCGCCGACGTGATCGACATGCAGGTGGGTGATGTAGATCTCGTCGACCTGCTCGGGCTGGTAGCCCGCGGCCTTCAGGTTGTCGACCAGGTGGCCCAGCGTCGGCGAGAACAGCTTGGCCGCGCCGGTGTCGATCAGCACCAGTTTCGAGCCGGTGTTGATCAGGTAGCCGTTGACCGAGGTCTCGATCGGCGACTTCAGGAAGCTGCGTGCAAGCGCCTTCTGCGTGGCGGCCTTGGTGGTGTTGGTGAGCAACTCGTCCATCGGCGCCACGAACGTGCCGTCGGACAGCGCGGTGACTTCGAAGTCGCCGAGCACCGCGCGGTAATAGCCCGGCGCCTGGGTCTTGACCTGGGGGGCGGCGGCGTGCGCGCCGCAGGGCATCAGCAGAGCGCTTGCGGCCGCGAGAAGGCTGCCGCGCAGCCATGAGTTCAAAGCCATGAGTCTTCTCCGTGGGGTTGTCGCGCCGGCGGGCAGCCGCGCCCGAGGCGCAGGATAGCGAGCAATCGTGATTCGTGCTGGCGGCGCAGGTACATCCGAGGGCTCGTGAGGAAACGCCCCGCCGCCGGACGTTTCCTCATCCCCCTGGGCCACGAAGAGGCCCGTTCCGGACCTCGGGGGGCGGACGACGTATGTCGTCGGCCTGGGGGCGCTATCAGCCTCGAGCGCGCTCGAACTTGAACACCGCCACGCTCGCGCGCAGGTTCGGCCAGCGGCGCACCGGGGCGCCGTTCTGGATGCCGAACGAATCGAGGATGCGAAAGGAGTCCTTGCGCGCCAGCACCTCGAAATCGGCATAGGTGCCGACACGGATGTTCGGCGTGTCGTACCACTGGTAGGGCAGCACGCGCGTCACCGGCATGCGGCCGGCCATCACCTGCAGCCGGTTCGGCCAGTGCGCGAAATTCGGAAAGCTGACGATGCCGATGCGGCCGACGCGCGCAGTCTCGCGCAGCATCTTCTCGGTGTTGCGCAGGTGCTGCAGCGTCTCGATCTGCAGCACGACGTCGAAGCTCTGGTCCTCGAACAGCGCGAGGCCGTCCTCGAGGTTGAGCTGGATCACGTTGACGCCGCGCCGGGTGCAGGCGAGCACGTTCGCGTCGGCGATCTCGACGCCGTAGCCGGTGCACTGCCGGTGGTCGCGCAGGTGGGCGAGGAACTCGCCGCTGCCGCAGCCCAGATCGAGCACGCGCGAACCTGGCGGCACCAGCTGCGCGATCAGCTCCATGTCCTTGCGGTCGCTCATGTCGCTGGTGATCCTGGCTGGAGCCCGCTCCCTTGGCCGCGAGAAAGCCCCGGCGCGGCCCACGGAAGCGGGGCAGGGCGAGGGGGGTCGTCATCTCGGCCCGACGGGCTCGCTTCGAGCGCAATGCGCTCGAAGTAGGCCCGCAACACGCCGTGATACCGCGGGTCGTCGAGCAGGAACGCGTCGTGGCCGTGCGGTGCTTCGATCTCGGCGTAGCTCACGTCGCGCCGCCGGTCGACCAGGGCCTTGACGATCTCGCGCGAGCGCGCCGGCGCGAAGCGCCAGTCGGTCGTGAAGCTGACGAGCAGGAACTTGCACACGGCGCAAGCGAACGCGGCGCTCAGGTCGCCGCCGAACTCGCGCGCCGGGTCGAAGTAGTCGAGCGCGCGCGTGATCAGCAGATAGGTGTTGGCGTCGAAGTACTCGCTGAACTTGTCGCCCTGGTGGCGCAGGTAGCTCTCGATCTCGAACTCGACCGCCTGGGTGCTGTAGCCGGGGGCGCCGGTCTTCAGCTCGCGGCCGAACTTGGCCTCCATCGCGTCGTCGGAGAGATAGGTGATGTGGCCGATCATGCGCGCCACGCGCAGCCCGCGCCGGGGCAGCGTGCCGTGCTCGTAGTAGTGGCCGCCGTGGAACTCCGGGTCGGTGACGATCGCGCGCCGCGCGACCTCGTTGAACGCGATGTTCTGTGCCGACAGGTTCGGCGCGGTCGCCACGGCGATGCAGTGGCGCAACCGCGTCGGGTGGCGCAGCGACCACGAAAGCGCCTGCATGCCGCCCAGGCTGCCGCCGAGCACCGCAGCGAGCTGCTCGATGCCCAGCGCGTCGAGCAGGCGGGCCTGCGCGTCGACCCAATCCTCGACCGTGACGACCGGGAAATCGGCACCGTAAGGCTTGCCGGTGTCCGGGTTCACCTGCATCGGCCCGGTCGAGCCGAAGCACGAGCCCAGGTTGTTGACGCCGATCACGAAGAAGCGGTTCGTGTCCAGCGGCTTGCCCGGCCCGACCAGGTTGTCCCACCAACCTTCGCTCCGGTCCTGCCCGGCGTAGGTGCCCGCGACATGGTGGCTCGCGTTCAGCGCATGGCACACCAGCACGGCGTTGCTGCGCTGCGCATTCAGCGTGCCGTAGGTCTCGTAGACCAGTGTGTAGTCGCGCAGCTGCGCGCCGGATCGAAGCGGCAGCGGCTGCGCAAAATGACAGGACTGCGGCTGGACCTCGCCGATCGAACCCATGACACCTCAATGAAAAAACCCGGCACCGCTGCAAGGGCGGACACCGGGCCGGCGTCCCTCTTTAGCGGCATTTTTAGAGCGCCCGCAATTCGGAACAAATCGGCGCTGCCGCGCGAGTATAACGAGGTGCCCCGCGGCTTGCCGCCGACCTGTCGCCACCGCTTTCGCACGGTGCGCACACCCGCCCGATTCGCCGCTTCGCCGATCCGCTTGGCCCTGGGCCGGTGGCTGTGCCTGCTGCTCGCGCTGCCCGTGGCGCGGGCCCACACGAACGACGCCGACGCCGCGCTCGACCAGATCCGCCATCGGATCGACACGCTCCAACAGGCTCGGTGCAGAACTTCGTCTCGGGCCTGATCCCGCTGGCCGAGCGGCCGGCGAAATCGGTCTACGATCGCGCCATTTCGGCGAGGGCAATCCATGTTCAATTGGCTCGAGCTGCTCGATCGCCACGTGCCGGTGCGCTACGCGGCCTGGCTGCTGTGCGCGGTGGGTGCGCTGCTGTGCGCGTTCACCTGGGTCGCGTTCGGGATCGGCGGCGGGCTTGCGCTGGTGTTCACCTTCCTCGTCGCCACCGGCATCCGGGACCGGCTGCAGACGCGCCATTCGGTGCTGCGCAACTACCCCGTCATCGGCCACCTGCGCTTCCTGCTCGAGTTCATCCGGCCCGAGATGCGCCAGTACTTCATCGAGGGCGACAACGAGGCCGCGCCGTTCTCGCGCCAGCAGCGTTCGCTGGTCTACCAGCGCGCCAAGGGCGACGCCGACAAGCGCCCGTTCGGCACGCAGATGGACGTGGGCGCGGTCGGCTACGAGTGGATCAACCACTCGCTGCAACCCACCGTGCTGTCGACACACGACTTCCGCATCACGATCGGCGAAGGCCGCGCGCAGCCATACAGCGCCAGCATCTTCAACATCTCGGCGATGAGCTTCGGCGCGCTCAGCGCCAATGCGATCCTGGCGCTGAACGCCGGCGCCAAGCGCGGCGGCTTCGCGCACGACACCGGCGAGGGCTCGATCAGCCGCTACCACCGCGGTCCCGACGGCCAGGGCGGGGGCGGCGACCTGATCTGGGAGATCGGCTCGGGCTACTTCGGCTGCCGCAACGACGACGGCTCGTTCAGCGAGGCGCGCTTCGCCGAGAACGCACTCCAGCCGCAGGTCAAGATGATCGAGCTCAAGCTCAGTCAGGGCGCCAAGCCCGGCCATGGCGGCGTGCTGCCGGGCCCGAAGGTCACGCCCGAGATCGGCGCCGCGCGCGGCGTGCCGGCCTGGGTGGATTGCATCTCGCCGTCCAGCCACGGCGCGTTCGCCACGCCGATCGGGATGATGCAGTTCATCGAGCGGCTGCGCACGCTGTCGGGCGGCAAACCGACCGGCTTCAAGCTGTGCATCGGCCACCCCTGGGAGTGGTTCGCGATCGCGAAGGCGATGCTCGAGACCGGCATCACGCCGGACTTCATCGTCGTCGACGGCGCCGAGGGCGGCACCGGCGCGGCGCCGCTGGAGTTCACCGACCACGTCGGCGCGCCGCTGCAGGAGGGGCTGCTGCTGGTGCACAACACGCTGGTCGGGCTCAACCTGCGCAGCCGCGTCAAGCTCGGCTGCGCCGGCAAG
This sequence comes from Pseudomonadota bacterium, assembly GCA_040388965.1. Taxonomy (GTDB): domain Bacteria; phylum Pseudomonadota; class Gammaproteobacteria; order Burkholderiales; family Burkholderiaceae_C; genus LMDS01. The sequence continues at coordinate 58,339 of JAZKAV010000026.1, forward strand.
GTCGTCAGCGCCTTCGACATCGCGCGCATGCTCGCGCTCGGCGCCGACTGGTGCAACTCGGCGCGCGGCTTCATGTTCGCGCTCGGCTGCATCCAGTCGCAGACCTGCCACACGGGCCGCTGCCCGACCGGTGTGGCGACGCAGGACGAACGGCGCTCGCGCGCACTCGTCGTGCCGACCAAGGCCGACCGCGTCTACCACTTCCACCAGAACACGCTGATGGCGCTGAAGGAGCTGGTGCAGGCCGCGGGCCTGCGCGACCCCGGCGAAATCACCGCGTCGCACATCGTGCGGCGCAGCGCCGAGCACAGCGTGAAGCTGCTCGCCACGCTGCTGCCCTTCGTGCAGCCGGGCGAGCTGCTGCGCGGCGAGATGTCGCAGCAGGTGTTCCGCCTCTACTGGCCGATGGCGCGGGCCACGAGCTTCGGCATCGGCACCGGGGCCTGAAGACGCCGGCGCGTTCCTTCCGGCCGCCCGCCAGCCTCACTGCGGCGGCAGCGTGTCGATGAAGCTCTGGCGCGCGTCGAGCTTGTCGGCCAGGCGTGCCAGGTTGGCGTGCCGGCCGCGCCAGTCGATCTGCGGGAAACGGAAGCCCAGGTAGCCGAGCGCACAGCCCACCGCGATGTCGGCCAGCGACAGGTGGATGCCGGCGCACCAGGGCTTGTCGGCCAGGCCGGTGCTGATCGCGTCGATCGAGACGTCGACCTTGTGCAGCTGGCGCTCGATCCACGCACTGCTGCGCTGCTCGGGGCTGCGGCCGGACCAGGTCTGCTCGAGCCGGGCGAGGATCGACGCATCGAGCAGGCCGTCGGCCAGCGCCTCCCAGGTGCGCACCTCGGTGCGCTCGCGGCTGGCCTCGGGAATCAGCCGGCTCACCGGCGACCGGGTGTCGAGGTATTCGACGATCACGCGCGAATCGAAGATCGCCTCGCCGCCGGGCAACACCAGGCACGGCACCTTGCCGAGCGGGTTGGCCTTCATGATCTTGTCGCTGGCCCACACGTCCTCGAGCTCGTGCTGGTAGTCGAGCTTCTTCTCCGCCATCACGATGCGCACCTTGCGCACGTAGGGGCTGGTGAGTGAACCGATGAGTTTCATTGCGTTGTGCCGTCCCTGATGCCATGGCGCTGGCAGGCGCGATTTTAGCGGCGTGTCCCGGCCGCGCCGGGCGGGCGGCGTCGCGTCCAGTCCACATTCTGCGGCCGGCCGGGCAGGTTCAGCGTCGCGGTCGCGGCCGGCGACTGCGCCAGCACGACACCGCGTCGCACCACGATGAGGCGGTTCGCGCGCAGCCGGATCGCCTCGACCGGGTCGCGCGCCTGCAGCAGCACGAAGTCGGCGTGATTGCCCACTTCGACGCCATAGCGCTCCAGCCCCATCAGGCGGGCGGCGTTGACGGTGACGGCGTCGAAGCAGGCCCGCATCTGCGCCTGGGAGGTCATCTGTGCGACGTGCAGGCCCATCTGCGCGACCTCGAGCATGTCGGCCGAGCCGAGCGAATACCACGGGTCCATCACGCAGTCGTGGCCGAACGCGACGTTGATGCCCGCGGCCATCAGCTCGGGCACGCGCGTCATGCCGCGGCGCTTCGGATACGTGTCGTGGCGGCCCTGCAGCGTGATGTTGATCAGCGGGTTCGCGATCGCGTGCACCTGCGCCTCGCGCAGCAGCGGCAGCAGTTTGCTCACATAGTAGTTGTCCATCGAGTGCATCGACGTGAGGTGCGAGCCGGTGACGCGGCCGTGCAGGCCGAGCCGATTCGTCTCGAACGCGAGCGTCTCGATGTGGCGCGACAGCGGGTCGTCGCTCTCGTCGCAGTGCATGTCGACGCGCAGGCCGCGCGCGGCGGCGAGCTCGCACAGGATGCGCACGCTCTCGGCGCCGTGGGCAAGAGTCCGCTCGAAGTGCGGGATGCCGCCGACCACGTCGACGCCGCGGTCGAGTGCCCGCTTCAGGTTGGCCAGCGCGCTCGGCGCGCGCAGCAGTCCGTCCTGCGGAAAGGCGACCAGCTGCAGATCGAGCCAGGGCGCAACCTGCTTCTTCACGTGCAGCAGCGCGTCGACCGCGAGCAGCCGGTCGTCGCACACATCGACGTGGCTGCGGATCGCCAGCAGCCCCTTCGCGACCGCCCAGTCGCAGTACTGCAGCGCGCGCTCGACCAGGGCCTCCTGGGTCAGCTGCGGCTTGAGTTCGCCCCACAGCGCAATCCCTTCGAGCAGCGTGCCGCTCTCGTTGACGCGCGGCAGGCCGTGGCTGAGCGTCGCGTCCATGTGGAAGTGCGCGTCGACGAAGGGCGGGCTCAGCAACCAGCCGTCGGCCTCGACGACACGCGCGCCCTCGGGCGCGGCGAGGCCGCGGCCGATCGCGGCGATCCGCCCGTCCTGCACCAGCACGTCCTGCGCCTCGCGGCCGTCGACCAGCCTCGCATCGCGCACCAGCATCGTTCCGGCTCGTTCCATCTGTTCCACCTTTTCACGAACACCCTGAAACACCCGCCAACTCAAGCGACCGGCGAAACGGTCGACAATGAAAAGCCCGCTCCGAGTCTAGGCCTGCGCACCCCGCGACACGTGTTCAAACTGCTTCTCCTGTTCGCCCATCTGCTGGGCACCTGCCTGGCGCTGGGCGCGATCGTCGCGACCGACATCCGCCTGTTGCGCCGCCTCGCCGACGACCGCGTGCGCATCGCCCCGCCCAACCCCTACGTGATGCGCCTGATCGCGCTGGCGCTGTTGCTGCTCATCGTCACCGGCGCGGCGCTCGTGTTGCTCGGCCTGGGCGAGCGCCCCGACTACTTCAGCGGCAACCCGAAGCTGCAGGCCAAGCTGATCCTGGTCGCGGTGCTCGGCATCAACGCCTGGGTGCTGCACCGCTACACCTTCCCCGGGCTGGCCCGCGGGCGGCGCGTGGCGCGCTGGAAGCTGCGCGACTTCGTCCGCGTCGCGCTGCCGGTGGCCCTGTCGAACTGCCTGTGGATGTACTGCGCCTTCCTGGGCATCGCGCGACCCTGGAGCTACCGGGTGTCGATGGGCTTCGTGCTCGACACCGCGCTGTGGCTGTTCATGGCCACGCTGGCCGGCGTCACCACGCTGCTGGTGATCGCCGCGCAGGACCGCACCGCGGCCGAACCCGGCTGGATCGACGCGCTCAAACGCCAGCTCGGCGCGCTCGCGAACGCCTTGCGCGTGTAGCGTGCGGTGCCGCGGCGCGTTCGTCGCCGCAACCGGAATCGGCCCGCGAGCCGCGCCGGGCGAACCCTCCGGGCGCGGCGTCATCGCTCGCCCTTGCGATAAGGCTTCATCAAGGCCTGCGGATACGCCGCGCGCCGCGCCACCAGCACCAGCGCGGCGATCGACAGCAGGTACGGCAGCATCAGGTAGACCTGGTATGGCACGGCCACGCCGAACAGCCCGGTGCCCGACTGCTGCAGCCGCAGCTGCAGCGCGTCGAACAGTGCGAACAGCAGCGCGCCGAGCAGCGCCTTGCCCGGCCGCCACGACGCGAACACGACCAGCGCGACGCAGATCCAGCCGCGCCCGTTGACCATGTTGAAGTAGAACGCGTTGAAGGCTGCCAGCGTCAGGAACGCGCCGGCCACGCCCATCAGCGCCGAGCCGGCGGCGACGGCGCCGATGCGCAGCGCGGCGACGTTCAGGCCCTGACCCTCGGCGGCAGCCGGGTTCTCGCCGACGCTGCGCACGGCCAGGCCGAGCGGCGTGCGGTACAGGCCGTAGCCGATCGCCGGCACCAACAGCAGCGCGAGCAGCGTCAGCGGCGTCTGCGCCGACAGCACCGGGATCGGCAGCCACTGCATCGGCGCGAACGGCTCGATCGTCGGCGGGCTCTCGACCTTCGGGAAACCGACCCGGTAGCCATAGCTCGCCAGGCTGGTCGCCAGCAGGGTGATGCCCAGCCCCGAGACGTGCTGCGACAGCGCCAGCGTCACGGTCAGCACGCCGTGCAGCAGCCCGAACAGCGCGCCGACGAGCGCCGCCACGGCGACCCCGCCCCAGAGCCCGCCGCCCTGGTAGACGGTCACCCACCCGGCGAACGCGCCCGCGACCATGATGCCCTCGATGCCCAGGTTCAGCACGCCGGCGCGCTCGCACAGCAGCACGCCCAGCGTGCCGAGGATCAGCGGCGTGGCGATGCGCAGCACCGCGACCCAGAACGGCACGCTCAGCATCAGCTCGGCGATCTCAGCCAGCACGTTCCGCCCCTGTCCCGGTGCGCCGCGCGAACGCGATCCGGTACTGCGCGGCGAACGTCGCAACCAGCATGCTCAGCAGCGCCACCGCGACGATCACGTCGGCGATGTAGGTCGGCACATTGACCGCGCGGCTCATGCTGTCGGCGCCGACCAGGATGCCGGCGACGAACACCGCCGCGGCGACCACGCCCAGCGGGTTGAGCCCCGCCAGCATCGCGATCACGATGCCGCTGTAGCCGTAGCCGGGCGACATGTCGAGCGTCACGTAGCCGGTGCGGCCGGCGACCTCGATCGCCCCAGCCAGCCCGGCGAGCGCGCCCGACAGCAGCGCGACCTTGACGCCGACGCGGCCCACCGGCATGCCGGCGAAGGCCGCGGCGCGCGCGTTGTGGCCGACCGCGCGGATCTCGAAGCCGGTGGTCGTGAAGCGCAGCAGCGCCCAGAGCGCCAGCGCGAGGACGAGCGCCCAGAGCAGCCCGGTGTGGACGCGGCTGCGCTCGACCAGCCTGCCGAGCAGCAGCGTGTCCTGCAGCGCCACGCTCTGCGGCCAGCCCATCGCGGCCGGGTCCTTCATCGGGCCGTCGAGCATCATCGACACGAACAGCAGCACGATGAAGTTCAGCAGCAGCGTCGTCACGACCTCGTCGACGCCGAGCCGGCTCTTCAGCAGCGCCGGGCCGAGCAGCAGCAGCGCGCCGGCCGCCGCCGCGGCCAGCATCGTCAGCGGGAACAGCAGCCACGCGCCGGCGTCGAACCCGGTGTCGCCGTGCAGTCCGCCGACCGCGACCGCGGCGAGCGCCCCGGCGTAGAGCTGGCCCTCGGCGCCGATGTTGTACAGGCGCGCGCGGAACGCCACCGCGGCGGCCAGGCCGGTCAGGATCAGCGGGGTCGCGCGCGTGAGCGTCTCGCTCCACGCGAAGCGCGAGCCGAAGCCGCCGTCGAGCAGCAGCGCATACGCCCGACCGACCGGCGCGCCGGCCCAGGCGACCAGCACCGAGCTCACCAGCAGCGTGAACGCGACGGCGACGAACGGCGCGCCGAACTGCATCGCGCGCGAGGTCCGGGCGCGGCGTTCAATGCGCATCGTCGTGCCCGGCCGAGCCGCCGGCCATCGCCAGGCCGATCGCCGCCAGCGTCCAGTCGCCGACCGGCTTCGCTGCGCTCAGGCGGCCGGCATGGATCACCGCGATGCGGTCGGCGAGCGCGAAGATCTCGTCCAGGTCCTCGGAGATCAGCAGCACCGCCGCACCCTGCGCGCAGGCACCGAGCAGTTGCTGGTGCACGTAGGCGACCGCGCCGATGTCCAGGCCCCAGGTCGGCTGGTCGGCGACGATCAGCCGCGGCGGCTTCGCGTCGGCCGGATCGCCGAGCAGGGCGCGGCCGAGGATCAGCTTCTGCATGTTGCCGCCCGACAGGGACCGGGTCGGCGTGTCCAGGCCCTGCGACTGCGTGCCGCGCACGTCGAAGCGCTCGATCACGCGGCGCGCATGGGCCTGCGCCGCGGCGCGCCGGGTGAAGCCGGCGCGCGCGAAAGCCGGCGTCGCGTAGCGTTCCAGCACCGCGTTCTCCCAGACCGGCAGCTCGCCGATCACGCCGACCGCCTGCCGGTCCTCGGGGATGCGCGCGACGCCGGCGCGCACCCAGGCGCGCGGGCGCGCCGGCAGCACCTCGCCCCCCAGCTCGACCGTGCCGGCGTCGGGGGCGCGCAGGCCGAACAGCAGCCCGGCCAGCGCCTGCTGGCCGTTGCCGGCGACGCCGGCGATCGCGACGATCTCGCCGGCGCGCAGCTCGAGCGCGATGCCTTCGAGCCGCGCGCCGTGGCCGGGGACACCGGCACCGGCACCGGCACCGGCACCGGCACCGACGCCGCGCAGCGCGCACACCACGCCGCCCGCGGCGCGCGGCGTGCGCGTCGCTGCCTCGACCGCGCGGCCGACCATCAGCGCGGCCAGCGCCGCCTTGCTCGCGTCCTTCGCGGCCAGGGTCGCGACCAGCCGGCCGCCGCGCAGCACCGCGACGCGGTGCGAGACGCGCAGCACCTCGTCGAGCTTGTGGCTGATGAAGATCACGCTCAGGCCCTGCGCGACCAGCTGCCGCAGCGTCGCGAACAGCGACTCGGCCTCGGCCGGCGTCAGCACCGCGGTCGGCTCGTCGAGGATCAGGACCCGCGCGCCACGCCGGCGGCCGAACGGCACCAGCGCCTTGAGGATCTCGACGCGCTGGCGCTCGCCGACCGACAGATCGGCGATCAGCGCGTCCGGGTTCACCTGCAGACCGAAGCGCTGCGCCGCCTGCGCGAGCCTGGCGCGCGCCGCGGCGCGGCGCGAATACGGGCGCCACAGCGGCTCGGTGCCGAGCATCACGTTGTCGAGCACGCTGAGGTGGTCGGCGAGCGTGAAGTGCTGGTGCACCATGCCGATGCCGGCGGCGAGCGCCGCCCTGGGGTTGCCCGGCGGCAGCGTCCGGCCGAAGGCCTCGATGCGGCCTTCGTCGGCGAGGTAGTGGCCGAACAGGATCGACACCAGCGTGCTCTTGCCCGCGCCGTTCTCGCCGAGCAGCGCGAGCACCTCGCCGCGCGCCAGCTCGAGCGACACGCCGTCGTTGGCGACCAGGCTGCCGAAGCGCTTGGTGATGCCGCTCAGCCGCAGGGCCGGCACGCCGGCCTCGGGGGTCACTTCGCGGTCGGCTTGGGCTGGCTGTCGTCGACCTTGACGCTGAACGATCCGGCGACGATCGCCTTCTGCCGGGCCGCCACCTTGGCGACGACCTCGGCCGGCACCTTCTTCTCGAACGTGCCCAGCGGGGCGAGCTCGCTGCCCTTGTGCTTCATCGTCGAGTACTCGCCGTATTCCCTGGCCTCGAACTTGCCCGCCTTGACCGACTTGATCGCCAGGTCGATCGTCGGCTCCATGTTCCACAGCGCCGAGGCGACCACGGTGTCAGGGTACTTGTCCTGGGTGTCGATGACGTTGCCGATCGCGAGCTTGCCCTTCTCCTTCGCGGCGTCCGACACGCCGAAGCGCTCGGCGTACATCACGTCGGCGCCCTTGTCGATCATCGCGAACGCAGCCTCCTTGGCCTTCGGCGGGTCGAACCAGCTGTTGATGAAGCTGACCATGAACTCGACCTTGGGGTTGGTCTCCTTCGCGCCGGCCATGAAGGCATTCATCAGCCGGTTCACTTCGGGGATCGGGTAGCCGCCGACCATGCCGATCTTATTCGTCTTCGTCATGCCGCCGGCGATCATGCCGGTCAGGTAGGCCGGCTCCTGGATGTAGTTGTCGAACACGCCGAAGTTGAGCGCCTGCGGCTTGCCCGAACTGCCCATCAGGAAGCTGACCTTCGGGTAGTCCTTCGCGACCTTGCGCGCCGCGGCCTCGACCGCGAAGGCCTCGCCGACGATCAGCGTGTTGCCGCCCTCGGCATAGCCGCGCATCACCCGCTCGTAGTCGGCATTGGTGACGTTCTCGCTGAACACGTACTCGATCTCGCCGCGCGCGACCGCCGCCTTCAGCGCCTTGTCGATGCGGCTGACCCACTGCTGCTCGACCGGCACGGTGTAGATCGCGGCGACCTTGATCCTGGCCTGCGCGTTCGCGCCGGCGCTCAGGCCGGCGAAGACGGCCGCGGCGACCATGGTGGCCACGGCATGACGGCGGGAAAGCTGCATGGGTTCATCTCCGGGTGGTTGGGACGGCGACACGGGCCGCACTGCGCTGAAGCAAGAGGCGTTCCGCGCATGTTACGGGGTCTGCCCCGCAGCGAGGCGCGCAGCCGCGGCGGCCGACCGCCGCCGGGGCATCCCGCGGTGGGCAGGCCCGGCACCCTGCCGTTGTCCACCGATGCTGCCCGCCGATCATCTGGTCGCCGACCCGCTGCCCGCCATGCGCCCGGGCCGGGCTGCGCTGCCCGAAACCTACAATGGCCGCCTGCCCGCCGCCCAGCGCGCCGCCCGCGCGAGCCACCATGAACCTGTCCGCCCTCTCCGCCCTGTCGCCGCTGGACGGTCGCTACGCCGCCAAGGTTGCGGCGCTGCGCCCGCTGCTGTCCGAGTTCGGGCTGATGCACCGGCGCGTGCAGGTCGAGGTCGAGTGGTTCATCGCGCTGTCGGACGCCGGGTTCAAGGAGTTCCGGCCGCTGTCGGAAGCCGCGCGCGGCCTGCTGCGCGGACTGGTGCTGCGTTTCAGCGAGGCCGACGCGCAGGCGATCAAGGACATCGAGCGCAGCACCAACCACGACGTGAAGGCGGTCGAGTACTGGCTCAAGGGCCGCATCGAATCGACGGCCGAGCTGAAGGCGGCGGGCGAATTCGTCCACTTCGCCTGCACCAGCGAGGACATCAACAACACCAGCCACGCGCTGATGCTGCAGGCGGCGCGCGCCGAAGTGCTGCTGCCGGCGCTCGACAAGGTCGTCGCCCGGCTGACCGCCATGGCGCACGCGCTGGCCGCGGTGCCGATGCTCAGCCGCACCCACGGCCAGACCGCGAGCCCGACCACGGTGGGCAAGGAGATCGCCAACGTGGTGGCGCGCCTGCATCACGCGCGTGCGCGCATCGCCGACGTGAAGCTGCTCGCGAAGATGAACGGCGCGGTCGGCAACTACAACGCCCACCTCGCCGCGTACCCGGAGTTCGACTGGGAAGGTTTCGCGCGCCGCGTGATCGAGCAGCAGCTCGGCCTGAGCTTCAACCCGTACACGATCCAGATCGAGCCGCACGACAGCATGGCCGAGCTGTTCGACGCGGTGACGCGCAGCAACACGATCCTGATCGACTGGTCGCGCGACGTATGGGGCTACGTCAGCCTGGGCTATTTCAGGCAGGCTACCCGCGCCGGCGAGATCGGCTCGTCGACGATGCCGCACAAGGTCAACCCGATCGACTTCGAGAACGCCGAGGGCAACTTCGGCCTGGCCAATGCGCTGCTCACGCACCTGAGCCAGAAGCTGCCGATCTCGCGCTGGCAGCGCGACCTCACCGACAGCACCGTGCTGCGCAACATGGGGGTCGCGCTGGGCTACGGGCTGCTCGGCTGCGACTCGCTGCTGCGCGGCCTGGACAAGCTCGAGATCGACGAGGCCGCGCTCGCCGACGACCTCGACCACGCGTGGGAGGTGCTGGCCGAGCCGATCCAGACCGTGATGCGCCGCTACGGCCTGCCCAAGCCCTACGAGCGCCTGAAGGAGCTGACCCGCGGCAAGGCGATCACGCGCGAGCTGATCGCGGCATTCATCGCGGCACTGGAGATCCCGGCCGCCGAGCGCGAGCGGCTGCTGGCGATGACGCCGGGGAGCTACACGGGGCGGGCGGTCGAACTCGCGAAGCGGATCGGGTGAGCGGCCGGCTCGTCGACCTGAGCGAGCGAAGCCGGCGAGGGGGTGGCCGGCTGCGTTCAGCCAATTCTCATTCACTCCGCCGGCCACCCCCTCGCCGGCTTCGCAGCCAGCACCGTACAGTCCCGCGAGCGGGGTCTTTGCTTTCGTCACGCACCACAACCCCGCCGAAAGCCGGGGCCCGCTGGGGGGCCATTCGAACCCGTCGTTGTCGGTCGACACCCCAGCTTCCTCAGGCATCCGTCAATGAACTTCACCGAACAGCTCGCCCGCGCCGAAGCGCTCAACGACTCGATGCTGTGCGTCGGCCTCGACCCCGACCCGGCCAGGTTTCCCGGCTCGTGGAAGGACGACCCGGCGCGCATCTTCGACTTCTGCGCCACCATCGTCGACGCGACCCGGGACCTGGTGATCGCGTTCAAGCCGCAGATCGCCTACTTCGCGGCGCAGCGCGCCGAGGAGCAGCTCGAGCGGCTGATCGCGCACATCCACCAGGTCGCGCCGCAGGTGCCGGTGATCCTGGATGCGAAGCGCGGCGACATCGGCAGCACCGCCGAGCAGTACGCGCGCGAGGCCTTCGAGCGCTACCGCGCCGACGCGGTGACCCTGTCGCCGTTCATGGGCTTCGATTCGATCGAACCCTACCTCGCCTACGAGGGCAAGGGCGCGATCCTGCTGTGCCGCACCTCGAACCCGGGCGGCTCGGACCTGCAGGCGCAGCGGCTCGCGAACGGCGACACGCTGTTCGAGCACATCGCGCGCCTCGCCCACGGCCGCTGGAACCGCAGCGGCCAGCTGGCGCTGGTGGTGGGCGCGACCTTCCCGGCCGAGATCGAGCGCGTGCGCGAGCTCGCGCCGACACTGCCGCTGCTGATCCCCGGGATCGGCGCGCAGGGCGGCGATGCGGTCGCGACGGTACGCGCCGGCTGGCGTGCCGATGCCGGCGGGCGCACGGTCGGCCCGATCATCGTCAGCTCGTCGCGCGCGGTGCTGTACGCAAGCCGCGGCGACAACTTCGCGGCCGCCGCGCGCGCCGCGGCGCAGGCGACGCGGCTGGAACTGAACCGGGCGCGCGCGCCGGATTGAAAGCGCAAGGGCGGCAAGGTCGCCGCGGCGGCGCACGCGGCAGGCCGGCAGGCGGCGGCATCGCCGCAACTGGCACGCGCCTTGCCCGCAGTTCCGCGGCTCGCGGCCGGGGCCGACCTCCTAACATCGGCGAACCCGCGCACGCCTTTGCTGCATGAAGACCTCCCCCCTGGCCGACCCCGAACTGCCCGAATCCGCAACGCGGATCATCGGGCGCTTCTATTTCGGCACCAATGCGGCGGCCTCGCTGGCGAGCGCCGCCGTCCTGTGGGAGTTGCTGCCAGGGGCGCCGCTCGGGCTGCGGCTGGCGCTGGGCGGCAGCGTCGCCCTGTTCGCGCTGCTGTGCGTGCTGGCGCTGCGCTTCGGCGACCGGCCGCGCTTTCCGATGCACGCTGCGCTGTGCGGCGCGGCCGTGGTGGCGATGGCGTTGAACGGCGTCTTCAGCGCGCTGCTGGGCGACGGCCTGCGCAGCCCGCCGCTCGCGGTCTGCGGCGTGATCGTCTGCGTGGTCGGCTCGATCACGCGGGGGCGCTACGGGCTGGCGCTCGCGGCATTCGCGGCCCTCGAAATGGCACTGCTGGCGTGGCTCGATGCCAGCGGCGTGATTCACAGCAGCGCGGCGCGCACGCCACTGCTGATGGTGCTGCTGTACCAGTGGCTGGTCGTGCTGTGCGGTGCGATCGGCGGCAGCCTGATCGCGCGGGTGATCCAGCACTACCTGCGCGCGGCCGCCGAACGCGAGCAGCGCTTTCGCGGCTTGCTGCGCATCGCCGCCGACTGGTACTGGGAGCAGGACCGGCAGTTCCGTTTCACGGCCGTGGCCCGCACCGGTGCGCACGCCGACGACGCCCCGCGCGCCGCCCATGCCGACACGCTGCCGTGGGAGCCGTCCCGCATGGGCCTGGACGACGAGCAGCTCGACGCGCACCGCGCCGATCTCGAAGCGCATCGTCCGTTCGACCGACTGCTGGTGCGCGGCCGGGACGCCAACGGCCAGTGGCGCACGATCAGCGTGAGCGGCGCACCGAAGTTCGACGCCGCCGGCACGTTCCGCGGCTACTGGGGCGTGGCCCGCGACGTGACCGACGAGGTGCTCGCGCAGCGCGCGCTCGCGGCCAGCGAGGCGCGCTACCGCGAACTGTTCACGCGCTCGCCCTCGCCGCTGTTCCTGCACCGGCGCGGCATCGTGTTCGACGCCAACGCGGCGGCCGCCCGGCTGTTCGGCTTTGCGAGCGCGGCGGCGATGAACGGCCTGAGCATCGTCACGCTGTTTCCGGACGGCAGCACACGCGACAGCGTCGCCGAGCGCCTGGCCGAACTCGAGCAGATGGCCCTCGGCGAGGGCCTGCCGGTGGTCGATCTCGTGCTGCGCGCGCTCGATGGCCGGCTGCTCAGCGTGCAGGCCACCGCCGTGCGCGTCGACACCGTCAGCGGCCCGGCGAACCTGTCGATCTTCTTCGACATCACCGCGCGCAAGGGCGCCGAAGACGCGCTGCGGCGCTCCGAGGCGATGTTGTCGCACCTGTTCGCCACCAGCCCCGACAGCATCACGCTGACCGAGACGGCGACCGGCCGCTTCGCGATCGTGAACGCCTCGTTCAGCCGCCTCACCGGCTACAGCCGCGACGAATTGATCGGCCGCAGCGCGATCGAACTGGGCGTGTGGCACGATCCGCAGGACCGCACCCGCCTGCTCGCGCGGCTGGAGCGCGACGGCAAGGTCGTCGACATGCCGGTCGTCGTCGCCACGCGCTCGGGCGCGCAGGTGTCGACGCTGGTGTCGGCCGGGCGGTTCGTGATGGATCAGCGCGACTACCTGGTGCTGAATCTCCGCGACGTGACCGAGGCCGAGCGCACCCGCCAGCAGCACACCGCGATCCTGGAGCATGCGTCGATCGGCATCGCGTTCACGCGCGACGGCCGGTTCCTGCAGGCCAACCCGTTCTTCGAGCGCATGTTCGGCTGGGACGCCGGCATGCTGCCCGGGCAGCCCGGTGCGGTGGTGTGGGCGAGCGAGGCCGACTACCGCGAGATCGGCCTGCTCGCCGGTCCGCTGCTGTCGGTCGGCCAGCCTTTCGAGGCCGAGCGGCAAGTGCAGCGCCGCGACGGCAGCCGGTTCTGGTGCCGCCTGCTCGCGCAGGCCATCGACCGCAACGACCCGGGCCGCGGCGGCACGATCTGGATCGCCGAAGACGTGACCGAGCGCCGCCGCCTCGATGCGGCGCTGGCCGCGGCGCGCGACGCCTCGGAAGCCGCGAACCGGGCCAAGAGCGCCTTCCTCGCCAACACCAGCCACGAGATCCGCACGCCGCTGAACGGCCTGCTCGGCCTGGCCCGCCTGGCGATGCAGCCCGACGTGCCCGCGGAGCGCCGCCAGCAATACCTCGCCCACATCCTGGACAGCGCACAGGCGCTGGCCGGCATCATGTCGGACATCCTCGACGTCTCGAAGATCGAGGCCGGCAAGCTCGCTCTCGACGACGCGCCGTTCGACCTGCGCGACACGCTCGAATCGGTCCGCCACGCCTACGAGCCGCTCGCCCAGGCCAAGGGCCTGCCGCTGCTGCTCGCGCTCGACGAGCGCCTGCCCGCCACGGTGCACGGGGACGCGGTGCGGCTGCGGCAGATCCTGTCGAACTTCATCACCAACGCGCTCAAGTTCACCGAGCGCGGCCATGTGCGCCTCGAGGCCAGCCGCACCGACGCCGGCACGCTGCGGCTGGCGGTGTCCGACACCGGCCCGGGCGTGGACGCGGCCACCCAGGCACGCCTGTTCCAGCGGTTCTCGCAGGGCGACTCGTCGACGACACGGCGCTTCGGCGGCACCGGCCTGGGCCTGTCGATCTGCCGCGATCTGGCGCAGCTGATGGGCGGCACGGTCGGCCTGGACAGCGCGCCGGGCCAGGGCAGCACCTTCTGGGCCGAATTGCCGCTGGCGGGCACGGTCCCGGCGCCGCACGCGGCAAGCACCGAGGCCGCCGACCTTGCGCGACTGGCCGGCGCGCACGTGCTGATGGTCGAGGACAACCCGGTCAACATGATGATCGCGGTGGCGATGCTCGAGCGCTGGGGTGTGCGCGCCGAACAGGCCGCCGACGGCCGCGCCGCGGTCGACGCGGTGCACGCCGCGGCGCGCGACGGACAGCCCTTCGACCTGGTGCTGATGGACGTGCAGATGCCGGTGATGGGCGGCCACGAGGCGGCGCGCGAGCTGCGCCGCCACTACGACGCCGACACGCTGCCGATCGTCGCGCTGACTGCCGCCGCCCTGGTCTCCGAACGCGCGCAGGCGCTGGCCGCCGGCATGGACGACTTCCTGACCAAGCCGATCGACGCAACCCGTCTGCGCCAGACGATCGCCGGCCTGGTTCAGCGCTGCCACTGAGCGCTCCCGGGGCCGGGCGGCGCCCGGCCCGCCCCCCGCGGGGGTCAGGGAAAGTGGCAAAGCCACATTTCCTCGAGAATTTCCCGGCTCCCGGCGCACCAGGTAGACTCATTGGTGTACGAGTTAGTGCACAACGAGCCATCGGTGTGCATGCGGGGGCCTCGGGGGACGGGCTTTGATCTGGTCCGGATATTGCGTCTGGACCGCGCGGCCGGCAACGGGTGGCGGCTCGCCTCATTCCAACGCAAAGGACGATCGATGAACCAGAAGTTCCTGTGGGCCTCTTCGGCTCTTCTGCTGGCATGCACCGGCGCGGCGAAGGCCGCCGACTGGAGCGACACCGCCATCAGCGTGCGCTACGGCACGGCCTTCGCCGAGCCGTACGACAACAACGCCGACGGCTCGCGCAAGGACATCAAGAAGGCCATCGTCGCACTGACCCACGCCAGCGGCTACAAGTACGGCACCAACTTCTTGAACGTCGACCTGCTGATGTCGAACGCGGCTGACCCGTCGTATGCCGGCTCCGACAACGGCGCTCACGAGGTCTATGTGGTGTATCGCCACATGCTGGATCTGGGCAAGGTCAGCGGCGCGAACTTCAAGTTCGGCCCGGTGCGCGGCCTGGGCCTGACCGGCGGCTTCGATTTCAACACCAAGACCGACGCCGGCTACAACTCGAAGAAGCGCATGCTGGTGCTGGGCCCGACCGTGATGTTCGACGTGCCGGGCTTCCTCAACGTCAGCCTGCTGGCGCTGTGGGAAAGCAACGCCCCGTACAACACCTTCAGCCACACCGGGACGTCGCGCTACCACTACGACACCCACCCGATGCTGACGGCGGCCTGGGGCATTCCGCTGGGCGCGGGCTTCTCGCTCGAAGGCTTCGCCAACTGGATCGCGGCCAAGGGCACGAACGAGTTCGGCGGCGGCACCAAGCCCGAGACCAACATCGACGCACAGGTGATGTACGACGCCAGCAGCCTGGTCGGCGCCGCCAAGAACACCTTCAGGATCGGCCTGGAGTACCAGTACTGGCGCAACAAGTTCGGCAATCCGACCGTCACCCCGGGAGCCGGCCCGGGCGCGACCGCGCGCACGCCGATGATCCGGGTCGACTACCACTTCTGATCGGAGCCGCGGCACCGGGCCCGTTGCCGCGCGTGCGCGGCGCGCGGGCACGGGCGGCGACGTGGCGTGGCGGCGGATCGAGGCCCGCGTGCCGACCGCCCGCCCGCCCGCACGGACCGGAACGGCCGTGCCCTCACCGCGGTGTCGGTGCCGCCCCCTGCAAGGCCGCGAGCACTTCCTCGTCGTCGACCTGGTGGAAGTCGACGTAGTGCAGGCCGACGGCATGAAACGGCACGGGCTCGGACAGGCAGACGACGCGATCGGCCTCGCCGCGCAAGGCCTGCAACGAATCCGGCGCGGCCACGGGAACGGCCAGCACGAGCAGGGCCGGCCGGCGCCGCCGCAACGCGCGCAGCGCGGCGCGCATGGTGCTGCCGGTGGCGATGCCGTCGTCGGCGACGATCACCGTGCGCCCCGCGACCTCGGGCGCTGCACGTCCCCCGCAATAGACGCGACGGCGGCGCGCGATCTCCTGCAATTCGCGCTGCGCCGCCGCCTCGATGTAGCCGGCATCCGCACCCGTCATGCGCTGCACCTCCGCGTCGATGGCGATCTCCGGCGGGTCGCCTTCGGCCACCGCCGCGACCGCGAGTTCGGGCTGCGAAGGCGCGCCGATCTTGCGCACCAGCACGAGGTCCAGCGGCGCGTCCAGGGCGCGCGCGATCGCCGCTCCCACCGGCACGCCGCCGCGCGGCAGGGCCAGCACGAGGATCGGCTGGCGCAGGCGCAGTTTCAGCAAGGCCTTGCCCAGGGCGGCACCGGCCTCGGCGCGGTCGAGGAAGCGCATGGTCATGATGGCCGGATGGCGCATGCCATCGCCGTGGGTGAGCCGCTCACGCAGGCCTGCCGTACCCGAGGTACGACTCGAACCAGTCCGCGGCGAGTTCGGCCACGCTCTGCAGCGCAGCCGGCTCCTCGAACAGGTGCGTCGCCCCCGGAACCACCTCGATGCGCCGAATGCAGTGGAGCAGCCGGAATGCGGCGCGGTTGATTGCCAGCACGTCCGGATCGGCCGAACCGACGATCAGCAGCGTCGGCACATCGACACGCGCCAGCCAGTCGGTCGCGAGATCGGGACGCCCCCCGCGCGAAACCACCGCCAGCACCCGCCCCGGCCGCGCCACCGCCGCCACCAGCGCCGCAGCGGCGCCGGTGCTCGCACCGAACAGCCCGATGCGCATCCGGGCTGTCTGGGGCTGCTGCGCGACCCAGTCCACGGCCTGCTCGACACGTCGGGCGAGCAGCGCGATGTCGAAGACCTTGTGGCGGTCGCAGGCCTCGGCCTCGCTGAGCAGGTCGAACAGCAGGGTTGCCATGCCGCGCCGCTGAAACACCGCAGCGACCTCGCGATGGCGCGGGCTGAACCGGCTGCTGCCGCTGCCATGAACAAACATCACCAGCGCCGTCGCGTTCTCGGACAGGGCCAGCTCGCCGGCAAGCGCCAGCGGCCCGACCTCGACCTGCCGGCTTGTGAAGGTCACCATCGTCTTGGCCATCATCCATCGAAGCACCATGCTCGCAAGGTCTGGAGCCGTGCGCATTGAGCGCACGCAAGGCTCGGTTCTCCGCTCCCGCCGCACCCCCGACGTCGGGGGTGGGGGGTGAGGTCGACGTTCAGGCTCGCGCCGACAGCGCCGGATACTTTGTGCTGACGCAATGCGGCCGAGCGGATGCTGGCCAAGAATCGCGGGTCACACGCGCCGTGTGACCACGCCGCGAGCCTTTGTGGAGACGCCCGTCATGACCCGCCCGTCGCTGCTGGAACCAGGCACCCGGTCCACGGCGCCCTCGCTCGATGCCGAACTGCGGTTTCTTCGGTCCGCCGCAGCGTACCCGGGCGTGACCGGGGCACCCGACTGCGTGGAGACCCACATGTCCTGGGTGTTCCTCGCCGGCGATCGGGTGCTCAAGCTGAAGAAGCCGGTGCGTTTTCCGTTTCTCGATTTCTCGACGCTCGACAGGCGCGAGTTCTACTGTCGCGAAGAATTGCGGCTCAACGCTCGCCTCGCACCCGGCATCTACCTCGGACTGCTTGCCTTGCAGAGCACGGCGTCGGGTCTGGCGCTGGTGCCCGAGGAGCGCCTGCTCGCTGCCGCGAAAACGGTGGACTGGCTCGTGCTGATGCGCCGGCTTCCACAAGACCGGTTGATGCCGAGGCTGCTGGCCGACACGGCCGTCGAGCCGCACGACATCGATGCCCTCACCGCCGTGCTGGGCGCGTTCTACCGGACCGCGCCGCCAGTCGACGTGGCGCCGCACGAGTATGTCGACCGCTTCCGGCGCGAGCAGGCCGCCAGCCGCGAGGTGCTGCTGCGACCGCAGTTCGACCTGCGTGACGCGGCCCTGGCCCTCGATCGACTCGACGCCGCGTTGTCGCAACGCGCAGGCCTGCTGGGGGCGCGTGCCTCCTGCGGCCGCGTGGTCGACGGCCATGGCGATCTGCGCCCGGAGCACGTCTGCCTGCTGGAGCCGCCGGTGGTCATCGACTGCCTCGAATTCAACGCGGAACTGCGTCAGGTCGACCCCTTCGACGAGATCGCCTTCTTGGCGCTGGAGTGCGACATCGCAGGCGCGGCGTGGATCGGGCCGCGGCTCGTCGCCGGTCTCGCCGCGGCGATCGGCGAAACACCGCCGCCCTGCATCCTGGCCCTGTACACCGCGTACCGTGCGCTGCTGCGCGCGCGCCTGTCGATGGCGCACCTGCTCGACCCGGTGGTGCGCACGCCGCAGCGCTGGCCGCCGCTGGCGCAGCGCTATGTCGACCACGCGCTGCGCGCGCTCGACCGCGCCTGAGATCAGCGCGCCCAGGAATCGCGGCAATCGCGGATCGCCTGCGCGATCAGCGGCACGCAGGACACGATCCTGAGCTTGCGGCTCACCGCCCCCGCGGCAGGCAGCCGGAACGGCGGCACGCTGTCGGTCACCAGCACCTGGCGCAGCGCGGCGTCGGCCAGCAGGTCGGGCGCCGGCCCGGTGAACAGGCCGTGCGCCGCGCATGCGATCACCTCGCGCGCGCCCGCCTGGTGCAGCGCGTGCGCGGCGCGCTTCATCGTGTCGCCGCTGGCGATCAGGTCGTCGAGCAGCAGGACCGTCATGTCGCGCACGTCGCCCGCCACCAGACTGCCGCTGCTGACCAGCCCGGCACTGCGACGCTTGTCGACCATCGCAAAGCCCACCGGCCGACCCAGCCGCTCGCCGAGCGATTCGCGCCAGAGTTGCGCGCGCTTGACGCCGCCGGGGTCCGGCGAAGCGACGGCCACCGGCGCGTCGCCGACCAGCTCGTGCACGACGCCGTCGAAGGCCCGGTGCGCCGGCAGGTGCAGCGTCGTGCAGCGAAAGGCGTTCTCGAACGCGGCCACGTTGTGCGCCTCCAGCACGATGACCTGTGCCACGCCCATCGCTTCGACGAGCTGCGCCAGGTAGCGCAGCGAGACCGGGTCGAAGGGCTTGGTCCGGCGGTCCTTGCGCGCATACGCCAGATACGGCACGACCGCGGTGACCCGCGCCGCGCCGTGCTCGCGCAGCGCACCGGCGAACATCAGCAGGCGCAGCAGCTTGTCGTGCGGGCTGTCGATCGGCCCGCCGTGCAGGCTGCCGACGACATAGGCGTCCGCACCCCTGGGGTCGACCACGGGCCGGTACTTGTGCTCGCCATCCCCGAACGAGCGGTCTTCGTGCGGCGCCAGGGTTTCGTCGAGAGCGTCGGCCAGCGCGGGGGCGAGCCTGCATTCCGGATCAAGACTGAAGAGCAGCATGAAACACCTCGACGCGCGGCGACAGCACCGCTGCGCAGCTTGCAGGCCCGCAGGCGTCGCCGCATTGAGTTCGCGCAAGTCGGGCGCTCGGGTGAAGCGGCAGCGACCGGTCGGCTCAGCTCAGCCCTCACCCCAGCGCTCAGCCTCGAACGCAGCGATGAACCGATCCAGGTCGGTGGCCGCCAGCCGGTCGATCCCGGCCGCACGGGCGCGTCCGGAACCCCCGAACCGCGCGCAGAATTCCGCCGCACCGCCCGGCGCGGTCGCCGGTGCCCGCACGCTCACGACGTAGTGATCCGAGCCGGTCTGGCGCAGCACGGCGTGCGCCCGCCCGGGGCTCGCCTCGGCCAGCTCATGCGCCCAGGAACCGATGACGCGGCGGCTCCACGGGGCGTCCGGCACGATGCGGACCGCGCCACGCTCGCCCTGCCGCACCGGAGCGATCGAGTACGCCCGGGCCAGGTCGTCGCGCCGCCGCTGGTCGAGTTCCGCGACGACCGGCTCGTGCTCGGCCAGCTCGATCGGGTCGGCGTAGCGGGCCATGATCCGGTACAGCAACGCCGGGTCGATGTGCACGTCCGGCAGGCTCTCGCCGTAGGCGTTGTAGTTGATCGCGACACCCAGCGTTCGCAGCCGGGCGCGCTGCGAGTCGTTCAGACCCGAGCGCGCTGCGAGCGTGTCGGCCACCCGGGTCAGGTTGTCGCCGTAGGCGCCGACCACGGCCCACGCACGGAAGGCGCCACCGAGGTACCGATCCATCAGGAGGCTCGTGCACACCTGCGGACTGAGATCGACGTGCGCTTCCAGGTTCGGATGCACGGGAATGTCGCCCGCACGATGGTGGTCGAAGTAGCGCACGCGTGCGCCCTGCGCCAGCAGCCGCATCAGGGCCGGGCGGTTGCGCTGCATCGAGATGTCGCAGACCAGCAGCTCGTCGCCGGGCCCGGCCTCGACGCGATCGAGCAGCGCGATGTCGCGCTTCAGCCCGGTCACCAGCGTGGCATTGCCCGGCCGATGCAAGCGCCATTGAACGACGGCACACAGTCCGTCGGCATCGCCGTTGCAGACGTCGATCGGCCGCGCCGCCGCACTCGAACTCGATTCACTGGATTCGCTGGCCATGCCGAGTTGCTTCACTGCTGCCGTGGATCGCTACTTCGATGCCGCCGCCTCGGTGACCGGGGCGCACCACTGGCATTCATGCGAAATGCGCGCCGACAGGGGCTGTGCGCTGAAACGCGTGCCCTGGAACAGGCAGGCATCGAAGATCGGCCGATCGATGGCCGCATCCACGGCGATCTCACCGCCCTCGAAGGTGCACCGGAGAAAGACCAGCTCGTCCGGCCCGATCCCGATGGCGATACGGGTCCCCGTCGGAAACCACGTGTCCCTGATGACGAGTTTCATCTGCCCCTCCCTCACCTGGCCGGCGACGGGTTCGGATCCGGGCCCGTCCCGGCGTCAATCGGACCCCACGCTTGCATGGTAGTCCGATCCCGCCCAGGCGCCGCCCTCCTGCCACCGAAAGGTGAAGTCGACGCGCTGGCCCGGCTGCAACGCAGAGGTATCGAGATCGGCGACGTGAAAGCCCAGTCGGGTGTCCAGCGTGGCGACATCCGCCAGCGCCTGCCAGCCATCGACCCCCCAATGGATCGATGCCGGGTGCGGCAGCAGGATCACGAGCCTGAGCCCCGAGCTGAAGCTGGCCATTGGCGCCCTCAGGGACCAGAAGGCGCGCCGAACCGTCCGGGGGCGGCCCTGGTAGCGCAACCAGACCGATCTGGGGCGATCCAGCGGAACCCCCTTCTGGCGCGACACGATCAGCTTGACGAACTCCGCATGGGCCCAGGCCAGCGGCATGGCCGCCCCCGTCGGCCGCCCGAAGGACAGGCGCCGCGCGGGCACCGCCGCGCCATCCCAGACCTGCTCCGACATCAGGCCGGTACGGCTTGCCAGCCCGGCCATGGTTTCCAGACAGGGCAGCGGATCGCGGCCTGCCGCCAGCTCGAAATGCCCCCGCTCACCCGTCAACAGGGGCCACGGCCGTCCCCGCCCGGTGCCGTCGTAGGCGCGGCCGTCGTCGTGTTCGCCGTAACCGTCGCCGTTGTAGCGCCGCCATGCGGCCCCGGCAGGGGTGTCGACCTCGAGGAGGTGATCCACCACCGTCAGGCTGTCGAGGATCAGCGGATCGTCGGCAAGCCGCAGACCGAAGCGCACGAGCTGGAGAAAATCGGTGGAGACCTGCTGGTCGAACGGCAGCGTGAGGCCGTCTTCGCGGTTGCGGATCGGCAGCGTGCGACGCAAGGCCGTCGCGCCTTCGTGCAGCACCTCCGGCGGCGCCGTCCGCACGTGGTAGCCCTTCACACCCAGCCGCGCGGCAAGCGCCGTGTCACGGGCCACCAGCCAGTGTTCGATGCGCTCGTTCCAGTAATCGGCCAGGTCGAGTGCCCATTCGGACTCGGTGGAGGACAACAAGGCGCTGCCCGCGACCAGCGCGGCGATGCAGGCGGCCAGCGTGAAGCTGTTGATCCCGGTGTTCTCTTCCCAGCGGTCCTGATCCGTGACCGGACCGTGCAGGGCGATGAAGCCCAGCGCCCGCCTGACCATGACCTCGATCTCGATGCCCCCCAGGGCCTCCCGCTCGGCCAGCGCAGCCGCCAGCAGCACCGGAAAGGCCGCTTCATCGAGCTGAATCCCGCCCCAGAACGCCTTGCCGCCCAGCCACTGGTTCTGACTCCAGTGGCCGTCCTCATGCTGGCTCGCGATCAGGTAGCGCAGGGTGTCGCGCGCCTCTTCCTCGGCGCCCAGCGCCAGCAGCGCGCCCGCGCACTCGACCAGGTCGCGCGGCCAGACCAGGTGGTAGCCGCCCCGCTCTTCGCCGCTGTCCCCCCACGGGACGCTCAGGCTGGCCACCATGGCCCCCGGATAGGTCTTGTCGAGATGGGTGCGCAAGACCATGGCCGAGACCTGGAACTGCCGGCGCAGCGATTCGGGGACGTCGAGCGGCAACGCATAGCGTTCACGCTGCCGCGCCTGCCAGGACTCCCAGTCGGCGATCTGCTGCTGCAGGATGGTGTCGAAGGGCTGCAGCAGGCTCGAAATGGCCAGCGTGGCGGCGGCATTCGCACTGCTGCCGAAGCCCAGCGCCAGCACCGCGCGACGCGGCAGCTCGCCGGTCAGCGCCACATTGCCGGGGCCGGCCCTGGGATGACGCCAGGTCAGCGCACCGTTGGAGGCGAAATCCTGCCAGCCGTCGCTGCGGCCGACGTAGCCGGCGCTGGCCGCGCCGAAGGCATCCTGCTGGTGCGCATCGACGGCCGCGAGCGCAAGTGCGAACGGCCCCTGTTCCGCCGACAGGATGCACCGGCCCCGGTAACGCCCGACCGTGGCGCGGTTGCCGTGACCGGTCGCTCCCAGGTGGGGGGCGAGCAGCACATGGGGCCGCAGTTCCGCGTCGCCGTCCAGCCGGACCTCGACCACCAGCACATCGCGTCGCGGGTCGGGGCAGATCCGCAGCCGCAGCGTGTAGCGGGGGTGCCGATGGCAGATCTCGAGCGCCGCGACCCCCGGCGCCACGAAATGCACGCTGTAGTTTTCCAGCCGCTTGACCTCGGACCAGAAGCCTCGGCCGTCGGCAACGATGAACCCCAGGTCGCGAATCTGGGGAATGTCGATGCGCGGCCAATAGACCTCGTTGACGATCCCGAACCCGGTGGTGAACCACAGCCGCGACGGCCCGAGCGAACAGCCGACGGCGTCCTTCGCGCTGCTGGTCCAGGTCGGCCCGATGCCCGGGCGGCCGGGGGCGTCCATTGCCGAATCCAGATCCGTCACTCCATCGAAATCGCGCATGATTCTGCTTTGTTCAGGACCATTGTGTGCGATCCGGTGTCTTGCCTCGCGCCGATCGCGCCGGACTGCCCCATGGAACGCAGCCAGACCGCTCGAACCGCCCGATCCGGGCAATACTGGCTGCTGCTCGCGCCCTGCGTCACACCACAAGACATCGAATGGCATCTGATCTCGTCGCAATCGAAAACCGCCTCTGGGCCGCCGCCGACCAGCTCTGGGCCAACACCGGCCTGAAGCCGGCGGAGTTCTCCACCCCCGTCCTCGGCCTGATCTTCCTGCGCTACGCCGACAAGCGCTTCACCGAGCTGGCCCAGGCCCTGGCCGACCAGGGCACCCCCGCCGACGAAATCGACGCGGTGGACTACCAGGCCGAAGGCGTGCTCTACCTGCCCGGCGAGGCCCGCTTCTCGCACCTGCTCAAGCTCACGGAAGGCGCCAACCTCGGCAAGGCCATTGCCCTGGCGATGATGCTGGTTGAGGAGCACAACCCCGAGCTGAAGGGCGTGCTGCCGCGCGGCTACAACCTGCTGCCCAACGCCACGCTGGTGGAACTGCTGCGCCTGCTCAGCTCCCTGGACCTGGAAGGCGACGCCTTCGGCAAGGTGTACGAGTACTTCCTCGGCAACTTCGCGCTCAAGGAAGGCCAGAAGGGCGGCGTGTTCTACACCCCCACCAGCATCGTGCGGCTGATCGTCGAGATCCTGCAGCCCTTCCACGGCCGCATCTTCGACCCCGCCTGCGGCTCGGGCGGCATGTTCGTGCAGTCGGCGGCCTTCGTGCAGCGCCACCAGAAGAACGCCACCCGCGAACTCACCGTGTTCGGCACCGAGAAAGCCAGCGACACCGTCAAGCTGGCCAAGATGAACCTCGCGGTGCACGGCCTGTCGGGCGACGTGCGCGAGGCCAACACCTACTACGAAGACCCGCACAAAGCCCCGGGCCGGTTCGACTTCGTAATGGCCAACCCGCCCTTCAACGTCTCGGGCGTGGACAAGGACCGGCTGAAGGACGACCCCCGCTTTGCGCTGGGCCTGCCGACCACTGACAACGCCAACTACCTGTGGATCCAGCTCTTCGCGGCCAGCCTGAACGAAAACGGCCGCGCCGGCTTCGTGATGGCCAACTCGGCCGGCGACGCGCGCGGCAGCGAGCTGGAGATCCGCAAGAAGCTGATCCAGAGCGGCGCGGTGGACGTGATCGTCAGCATCGGCTCCAACTTCTTCTACACCGTCACGCTGCCCTGCACGCTGTGGTTCTTCGACAGGGCCAAGGCGCGCGGGCCGCGCAGGGACAAGGTGCTGTTCCTGGACGCGCGGCCGTTCTTCAAGCAGGTGACGCGGGCGATCCGTGAGTTCACGCCGGAGCAACTGGAGTTCTTGGCGAACATCGTGCGGCTTTACCGCGGGGAGACGCCGGAGTTCGACGAGGGCAGTAAGCCGATGCTGCTGGGCCAGTTCCCTCGAAGCGCCTACGCGGACATGGCAGGGCTATGCAAGGTCGCTTCGATCGCCGAAATCGAAGCCCAGGGGTGGAGCCTGAACCCCGGTCGCTATGTCGGAGTCGGCGCTCGCGCCGCGGACGAGTTCGTCTTCGCTGAGCGGCTGGAAGAACTGAACGAAGAGCTTGAGGCGCTCAATCTAGAGGCCCATGCGCTGGAGAGCGTTATCGCGACCAACGTCGCCAACTTCCTCGCGAGTACGGCATGAACGACCGGACGCCGAAGCGACTGGATCAGCTCGGCTCAGTCGCGCGCGGCAAATCGCGACACCGGCCGCGGAACGATCGGGCCTTGTATGGAGGGCGATGGCCGTTCTTCCAGACCGGGGATGTGAAGGCCGCGGAGCTCTACCTGCATTCGTTTTCCCAGACGTACAACGATGTCGGTCTGGCACAGAGCAAGCTGTGGCCTGCTGGCACCTTGTGTATCACCATCGCAGCAAACATCGCGGACACCGCGATCCTGGGTATCCCAGGCTGCTTTCCGGACAGCGTTGTCGGTTTCGTTGCCGACCCGGCCCAATCGGACGCACGATTCGTCAAGTACTACATCGAGACGCTCAAGCAGGGAATGCAAAACGCATCCCGAGGCACAACCCAAGACAACCTTAGCGTTGACAAGCTCCTGACATTTGATTTTCTAGTGCCACCGGCTGCCCGCCAGCGCGAAATTGCGTCGATCCTGTCCGCCTACGACGACCTGATCGAGAACAACAGGCGACGCATCGCGATCCTGGAGGAGATGGCCCGGCGCATCTACGAGGAGTGGTTCGTCCGCTTCCGCTACCCCGGCCACGAGAGCGTGCGGATGGTCGAGTCCGAGTTGGGGTTGGTGCCAGAGGGGTGGCGTTTGACGGCGCTTGGGTTGCTTGCCGAGGTCAACGCCCGCAGTGTGCGGCGCGGCGCCGAGCCGACCGAGATTCAGTACGTGGACATTTCGTCGGTGTCCACGGGCAGCATTGACAACAAGGAGCGGATGCTGTTCGCAGACGCCCCCGGCCGAGCGCGGCGAATCGTTCGTGATGGTGACGTGATCTGGGCCTCCGTGCGGCCGAACCGGAAGTCCTATGCACTGGTCGTGGATCCGGAGCCGAACTTGCTTGTCTCCACAGGCTTCGCCGTGCTTTCGCCGGTTGCGGCACCGTCGTCATTCATCTACCAGTGCGTCACCACCGACGACTTCGTATCGCACTTGGTGAACCACGCGAAGGGCGCCGCGTATCCGGCAGTCGGCGCGGAGGACTTCGAGAATGCGAAAGTGTTGAAGCCCGCGAACGATCTTGTGAAGGCGTTCGATCGAATTGCGGAGCCCATGATGCGGGTCGTCGCGGTGCTTCAGGTCAAGAACGCAAACCTACGCGCCACGCGCGATCTGCTGCTGCCGAAGCTGATCTCGGGCGACCTGGACGTGTCGGCCGTGCCCGAACCCGAGGCCCTCGCCGCATGAATCCCGGCGAACTCACCCTCCTGCTCGACCGCCTGCTGGCGGCCAGCGACGAGCATGAATGGGTCGAGTTCAAGCACAACACAGACGAGCCTCATGCCATCGGTGAATACCTCTCGGCCGTGGCCAATGCGGCCGCGCTGGACGGTGAACCCTTCGGCTACTTGGTCTGGGGCGTCGAGAACGAGAGCCGCAAGGTGTTGGGCACCACGTTCAAGCCCGCCAGCGCCAAAAGGGGCGCGCAGTTGCTGGACCTGTGGCTGCACCAGTACTTGCGTCCCAAACTCGATTTTCGTTTTGAAGCGTTCGAGTATCGCGGGCTGCCCGTGGTGCTGCTGCGCGTGCCGGCGGCCGTGGGCCAGCCGGTGAGTTTCCACGAGGTGGAGTACATCCGCATCCACAGTGCCAAGGTCAAGCTGGCCAGCCACCCCGATAAGGAAGCCCGGCTGTGGGCGCGGCTGAACCAGCGCAGCGATTGGTCGGCCGAGCTGGTGGGCGCCGCGACGGTGGCCGATCTGGACCCGGCCGCACTGGCCGAGGGCCGGCAGCGTTACGCCGAGAAGAACCCGCATCTGGCGGCCGAGATCGCGGGCTGGGATGACGCCACGTTCATCTCCAAACTCAAGCTCAGCCGCGGCGGGCAGCTCACGCGCGCCGCGCTGCTGTTGTTCGGCCGTGACGAGGCGGCGCAATACCTGCCGCTGCCGCCGCAGGTGTCGTGGGTGCTGAAAGACGCCGAGGGCACGGCGCTGGACTACCACCACTTCGGTCTGCCGCTGCTGCGCGTGCCCGACGCCTTGCTGGCGCGGGTGCGCAACCTGACGGTGCGCTACCTGCGCCCGGGCACGCTGTTTCCGACTGAGGTGCCGCAGTACGACGCCTGGGTCATCCGCGAGGCGCTGCACAACGCCATCGCGCACCAGGACTACGGCCTGAGCGCGCGCGTCAACGTGGGCGAGCTGCCCGAGCAACTGGTGTTCAGCAACGCGGGCCGCTTCCTGCCGGGCACTGTGCAGGAGCTGTTGGCGACAGATCGCTCGCCCGAGCAGTACCGCAACCCTTGCCTGGCGCAGGCGATGGTGGCGCTGAAGATGATCGACACCATCGGCAGCGGCATCCGGCGCATGTACATCGAGCAGCGCAAGCGCTTCTTCCCGATGCCCGACTACCTGATCGACGCGACGCAGCAGCGGGTGGAGGTGCGGCTGACTGGGCGCATCCTGGACGAGCGCTACACCCAGGTGCTGATGCGGCAGCCCGAGTTGTCGTTGATGGATGTGTTCGTGCTGGACAAGGTGCAGAAGCGCCAGCCCATCACCGCCGACGAGGCCAAGGCCCTGCGCGCGCGAAAGCTGATCGAGGGGCGCTCGCCGAACCACCATGTCTCGGCGCGTGTGGCCGACGCATTGGGCCAGCAGGCGCAGTACCTGCTGGACAAGGGCTTCGAGAAGGACTTCTACTTGATGTGGGTGCTGAAGCGCCTGCGCATGGGCGACTGCAAGCGGGCCGAGTTGGAGCGGCTGCTGCTGGGCAAGCTGCCCGAAGTACTGAGCGCTGAGCAGAAGCGGAACAAGGTCAAGAACCTGCTGGCCGAGATGTCGCGCAAGGCGCTGATCACGGCCGACGCAAAGCGCGGGCCGGGCGCCGTGTGGCGGCTGTTGCCGGCTGGATTGGATAGGCTGGCGGCCGAGGCAGGGGCTTAGCCAAGGATCTATCCAATTTGAGGCAGCGAAAGAAGGCCAAGTGATTGATTCAAAAGATATTCCTGTTGGATAGGGGCGGCGATTGAGCAGCGATTTCAGCCAGGGCGCGAAGCATGTCGCGCGCGAGGTCTCTGCCGGCTACGGCGAACTGGCGCTCGTCGAGATGCCGGCGATCGACCTGCTGACCTCGCTGGGCTGGAGCTTCAAGAACCTGTACGCCGAGACCTTCGGCGAACTGGGCAGCGAGGGGCGCGAGAGCGAATCCCAGGTCATCCTGACCCGCCGCCTGCGCGCGGCGCTGGTGGCGCTGAACCCCGGCCTGCCGGCCGACGCCTACGCGCAGGCCGTCGAGCAGCTCGCGCAGGACCGCTCCAAGCAGATCGCCGTCAACGCGAACCGCGAGGTCTACCGGCTGCTGAAAGACGGCGTGAAGGTGGGTGTGCCCGACGAGCACGGCGGGCACAGCACCGAGACCCTGCGCGTGATCGACTGGGCCACGCCGGCCCACAACGAGTTCTTCGTGGCCTCGCAGATGTGGGTGGCCGGCGACATGTACCGCCGCCGCTGCGACCTGCTGGCCTTCGTCAACGGCCTGCCGCTGGTGTTCATCGAGCTGAAGAAACCAACCGTGCCGCTGAAGAGCGCCTTCGACGACAACCTGCGCGACTACCGCGGCCAGAGCGTGCCGCAGCTCTTCCACCCCAATGCGTTCATCCTGTTGAGCAACGGCTCGGACACCAAGGTGGGCACGCTCACCAGCGGCTGGGAGCACTTCTTCGACTGGAAGCGCGTGGCCGACGAAGACGAGGCCGGCCGCGTGAGCCTGGAGCGCGCACTGCGCGGCCTGCTGGAGCCGGCGCGGCTGCTGGACTACATCGAGAACTTCACCGTCTTCGAGGAGGGCAAGGGCGGCCTGATCAAGAAGACGGCCAAGAACCACCAGTTCCTGGGCGTGAACAAGTCCATCGCCAGGCTGGTAGAACTGCGCCGAATTGACGAAACCAGCGAGAAGCTGGAACGCAAGCGCCTGGGCGTGTTCTGGCACACGCAGGGCTCGGGCAAGAGCCTGTCGATGGTGTTCTTCACGCAGAAGGTGCTGCGCCGGGTGCTGGGCAGTTGCACCTTCGTGATCGTGACGGACCGCGAGGAGCTGGACGACCAGATCAGCAAGACCTTCAAGGCCACCGGCTCAGTAGCGCGCGAGGACGTGCGCGCCACCAGCGGCGAGCACCTGAAGGAGCTGCTGCGCGGCAACGAACGCTACATCTTCACGCTGATCCAGAAGTTCAGGAACGTTCCCGGACTGCCGTACCCCGAGCTGTCGGACCGCTCGGACGTGATCGTCATCACCGACGAGGCGCACCGCAGCCAGTACGACATCTTTGCGCTGAACATGCGCAACGCCTTGCCCAACGCCGGCTTCATCGGCTTCACCGGCACGCCGCTGATCAAGGGCGAGGAAGAGCGCACGCGCGAGGTGTTCGGCGACTACGTCAGCGTGTACGACTTCGCCCGCTCGATCGAGGACGGCGCGACGGTGCCGCTGTACTACGAGAACCGCATCCCCGAGGTGCAGCTCACCAACCAGGAGCTGAACCGCGACCTGGAGGCGCTGCTGGAAGCGGCCGAGCTGGACGAGGCGCAGGAGCAGAAGCTGGAGCGCGAGTTCGGCCGCGAGTACCACATCATCACCCGCGAAGACCGGCTGGAGGCCATCGCCCGCGACCTGGTGGCGCACTTCACCGGCCGCGGCTACCGCGGCAAGGCGATGATGGTGTGCATCGACAAGGCCACCGCGGTGCGCATGTACGACAAGGTGCAGGCGCACTGGCAGGACGAGATCGCGCGGCTGAAGGCGGCGCTGGGGCCGGCCCAGGGGGATACGCGCGAGGCGCTGATCGCCCGCATCCACCTGATGCAGACCACCGACATGGCTGTGGTGGTGAGCCAGGGCCAGAACGAGATCGAGGATCTGAAGGCCAAGGGTCTGGACATCGTGCCGCACCGGCAGCGCATGCTGAAGGAGAGCCTGGACGAGAAGTTCAAGGACCCGACGAGCGAGCTGCGCCTGGTGTTCGTCTGCGCGATGTGGATCACCGGCTTCGACGTGCCGACCTGCTCGACGATCTACCTGGACAAGCCGATGCGGGCGCACACGCTGATGCAGACCATCGCCCGCGCCAACCGCGTGGCGCCAGGCAAGGAGAGCGGCCTGATCGTGGACTACGTGGGCATCTTCCGGGCGCTGCAGAGTGCGCTGGCCACGTATGCGCGGCCGGCCGCTGGCGGGCCCGGTGGACCGGGGGGCGATAGTAATGCGCCGATCCTTGACAAGGCCGAGCTGGTGGAGGCGCTGAATGCGGCGCTGAACGAAGCGGCGGGCTTCGCCCATGTGCGCGGCGTGCAGTTGGAGGCGATCGCGCGGGCGCAGGGCTTCGTGCGCATCGGCTTGATCGACGACGCCATCGAGGCGTTCCTGGGCAGCGAGGCGGACAAGAAGCACTTTCTGCAACTGGCCGGCAGGGTGTCACGGCTGTTCAGGGCCATCCTGCCGGACGCGGCCGCCAACGAGCTGGCGCCGCTGTCGGTGCTGGTGTCGCACTTGGCGGCCAAGATCCACGCCGAGACCGACCCGCCCGACATCGGCGCGGTGATGAGCGACGTGGAGGCGCTGTTGAACGACTCCATCGCCACCGAGGGCTACCGCATCGGGCCGGCCAGCAACCCCGAGGCGCTGGTGAACCTGTCGGAGATCGACTTCGCCGCGCTGCAGGCCAAGTTCGCCCAGGGCCACAAGCGCACCGAAGCCGAGAAGCTGAAGCGGTTGATCGCCGGCAAGCTGGCGCAGATGGTGGCGGTGAATGCGTCGCGCACGGACCTGGCCGAGAAGTTCCAGGCGCTGATCGACGAGTACAACGCGGGCAGCCAGAACATAGAGGCGTTCTTCGAGGAGCTGAAGACTTTCGCCCAGGCACTGAGCGAAGAAGACCAGCGCGCCATTGCCGAGGGGCTGACCGAGGAGGAACTGGCGCTGTTCGACATCCTCACGAAGCCGGAGCCGGTGCTGACGAAGACCGAGGGGGCGCAGGTCAAGAAGGTGTGCCGGGAGCTGCTGGCGACGCTCAAGCGGGAGAAGCTGGTGCTGGACTGGCGCGAGAAACAGCAAGCCAGGGCATCCGTGATGCAGACGCTGCGGATGGAACTGCGACGGCTGCCCGCGCAATACGGCAAGAACATCCGGGCCGAGAAGACGGCGCGGGCCTACGCGCATGTCTACGACCACTACTCTGGGGCCGGCCAAAGCGCGTTCTCGCACTCGTAGCCATCCGCTCCTCGCATCGGCGCTCCAGCCCTCGCCGATCAGCGGCCAGCCCCGTCACACCGGCAGCGGCGCCCCCTCGACGAACACCCGCAGCTCGCCGGGCGCGAACGCCGTCCAGGCTTCGTTGGTCGTCAGCGGCTCGGTGACGATCACCGCCACGCGGTCGCGGGCCGAGGTGTGCTCGGCGAAGTCGACCGTCACGTCGTCGTCCTGCAGGCTGGCGCGCGCGAACGGGTGCTGGCGCACGAGGTGGTGCAGCCTGGTCGAGCAATGCGCCCACAGCGCCTGGCCGTTGCTGAGCATGAAGTTGAAGCTGCCGTGCGCGGCCGGCACCGGCGCGATCTCGCGCAACGTTGCGGTCAGCTCGGCCACGGTGGGCACCTTCGCATGCGCCTTCGCAAGCTCCTGCATCAGCCAGCAGAACGCGCGCTCGCTGTCGGTCTCGCCGACCGGGCGGAACGCGCCGTGCAGGCCGGGCGCGAAGCCCTGCAGGTCGCCGTTGTGGGCGAACACCCAGTAGCGCCCCCACAGCTCGCGCACGAACGGGTGCGTGTTCGCCAGCGTGACCCCGCCCTGGGTCGCCTTGCGAATGTGCGCGACGATGTTCTCGCTGCGGATCGGGTAGCGCCGCACCATCTCGGCCACCGGCGACTGGCGCGCGCTCTGCGCGTCGACCATCAGGCGCACGCCGGCGCCCTCGAAGAAGGCAATGCCGAAGCCGTCCTTGTGCTCCTGGGCGCGGGTCGCGAAACCGGTGAAGCTGAACATCACGTCGGTCGGCGTGTTCGCGTTCAGGCCGAGCAGCTGGCACATCGGGGGCTGCGCTCAGCGCCGGTCCAGGAACAGCCGCGCGATGCCCTTGACGCTGACCAGGTTGCCGGGGTTGCTGGTCTCGTCGAGCACGCCGCTCATGCGCCGCACGATGCGCGGGCTCCGGTTGGCACGCCAGATCAGCAGGTCGGCCAGCCACGGATGGCGGTTGACGACGTTGGCGCGCTGGTAGAGGTCGAAACGCGGCTTCAGCGCGAGCAGGCGGGCTTCGTAGTCGGCACGCACCAGCCCGTCGGCACCGGGCGCCGTGCCGCCGGCAAGCACCGCCTCGGCCGCGTGGATGCCGGTCTCGAGCGCCTTGCCGATGCCCTCGCCCGTGAACGAGTAGGTGCTGCCGGCGGCCTCGCCGGCAACGAGCAGCCCGGGCCGGGTGTAGCGCGCGCCCTCCAGCGTGCAGCGCAGCGGCGCACCCTTCATCGGGCCGAGCGGGGTGCCGCCCTGCATCAGCTCGCGCGCCGGCGCGTAGACCTGCCGGAAGTCGTCCATCACCTGGCGCAGGTTCGGGGCGCGCTTCGTCAACCTGCGACCCTGGCGTTCGGTGTGGCTGTCGGCAATGCCCACGCCGATGTTGAACACGCCGTCCCGGCACGGGAAGATCCAGCCGTAGCCCGGCGTCAGCGCGCGGTGCCAGACGATCTCGAGCGCCGTGATGCGCCCGACCATCGCGTCGTTCCTCACGTAGCCGCGCAGCGCCACGCCGCTGGGCGTGTGGCGCTGCGCCATGCCGGCCGCGAGCAGCGCCTGCGGCACCGCGCCGCTGGCCAGCACCAGCCAGCGCGCGCGGATCTCGCGCGTCGCATCGGCGTGCTGCAGCCGCGCGCCGACGACCCTGGTTGCGCCTTCCGGGCCCTCTTCGAGCGGCGCGGCGAAGCGCAGCGGCGCGAACATGCGCGCGCCGGCCGCGACCGCGGCGCGGCAGACGATCTCGTCGAGCTGCCGGCGCGGCAGCACCGCGAGCACGCCGGGCACGTCGACGCGACCGCCGCGCGGCCCGACGCAGCCGACGAAGCCGCTCGCCCGGGCCTGCGCCATCACCGCGTCGAGCACGCCGAGGCGGCGCAGCGCGCGGTGCGCGTCGGGGATCAGGCCGTCGCCGCAGACCTTGTCGCGCGGGAACGCGTGCTGGTCGACCAGCACCACGTCGAGCCCGGCGCGCGCCAGCGTGATGGCCGCGGCGCAGCCGGCGGGGCCGGCGCCGATCACGAGCACGTCACACGAAGGTGGTAAGGTTTCGATGCCGAGGTTCATGGAGTGCGCAGCAGGCAGGCAGGTTCGAAGACAGCGCGTGGATTCTAGGCACGCGACAAGACAGGAGCCGGGCCGGCGAGCGCGCGGCTCCAACGAAAGCAGTATCGAGATGAATGGCCGGCCCTTCGAGCCCCAAGCAGGGTAGTCGTACCTTTCGTGCAGATTGGTGCGCTTTCGGCTGAAACCCAGCATACATGCGGTTTTCCGGCGGTCGCCACCACCACAAGACTGAGAGTTGACAACCGTTGTCAAACCGCCCAAGATGCCCGCATGAGCCGACAAACCATGAGTTTCGCCTTGCCCGAGTCGATGCGCGAGTACATCGACAACCGGGTCGCCGCCGGCAACTATGGCAACACCAGCGAGTACATCCGCGACCTGGTCCGGCGCGACCAGGAAGAGCAGGCCAAGAAGAGGCTTCGCGACTTCATCGAAGAAGGGCTGGCATCCGGGCCCGGCCGTCGTCGCACCAAGGCGGACGAGAAGGAACTGCTGGCGATCGCTCGCGGCGAGATCGATTGAAGCCGGCGGTTCTGCGCCCGCAAGCGCTGCGCGACCAGCAGGGCGAAGTGCGGTACTACCGCAAAGAGGGAGGCACCCGCGTGGCGGTGAAGGTGGCCAAGGCCACCAACGCCGCGCTTGACCAGATCGAACTCGACCCTGGCATCGGCTCACCGACGCTCGGAAAGCTCCTTGGCATTCCAGGGCTTCGGACCTGGCGGGTGGCGACGTTCCCTCTCCTCTGGTGCTACTTCGAACTCGGAGAACACCTGGATGTGGTCCGGCTGCTGGGCGAGCGCCAGGACATAGCCGCGATCTTGGGCGACGAGTTCGCTTCGAACTGACGGTACTCGCGTCCGGACGTGCGTAGGGCCGGAGGCCAATGACCGGTCTACGGCATCCTGTTCGCCGAGTTGGCAGGCCGGAATCGACCCTCTGCTGCCCTTCGCGGTGCTGACGTGAGCGTCGGCAGGGCAGCGGTTGCGGTCAGTCGACTCGAGCCCTCGTATGACGGCTAGTGGCCCCGAACCCAGCATTCGAACACTTCGTCAATCGTGAGGGCAATCGCCTCTCAACGCCTACACACGAATCCCCACGGCTAGATGGGACGACACTCGAGGAGTC
Source organism: Pseudomonadota bacterium (assembly GCA_040388965.1). GTDB lineage: Bacteria > Pseudomonadota > Gammaproteobacteria > Burkholderiales > Burkholderiaceae_C > LMDS01. The sequence goes on from JAZKAV010000026.1 coordinate 92,262, forward strand.
GAAGTCTTCGGTCTCAGCACGTTGGCCCCGTGCGCCAGCGTGCCCGTCAGCTCGCGGTCATCATCGAATGTGATCACGGCAAGCGCGCGGTCGGCATAGTGACTTCAGTGATGCGAAGGCGCGCAGGCGGATGCTCTCGTAACCTGGCCACTAGGAAATCGAAATCGAAATCGAGTCGCGTCGTCGATCCTGATACGGATTAAGTCCGCCAGCATCGCCATGAGCATGTCGCGGGCGTTTTTCGGCCGGCCCATGCCTGAAGGGCCTTCTCATCGATCCATCGCATCATTGTCCCTGGAATCGCGCGGAGGTCAGCGTCTACGCAGCCCACTGATGGAGGCGGACGCATACTTCAGCGTGGGAGCGAGCTTCTCCAGAACGCTCAGGAACGTCGGCCGAGCCGCGCTCCAACGGCGCGGACCCGCCGATGGTACGGAGCCCCGAACAACTCGTCCTCGAGGTTCTGGAATTTGACGTGGTCGAAACTGCCAGGGGCGATCAAGCCAAGATGTTGGAGGCGCTTGCACAGGTATCGATAGCTGACCTTCGCCTTGCAGTGGCGCTTCAAACGCACCACGTCCACAGCCGTCCAAGTTGAAATTCTTAACGGCTGGAGGTCGGCAAAGAACTCAGCTTCTGGGTAGATGAACTCGGCCGAGAAAACCTCGGCGCCGACTTCAAGCGGCTCAGACATGTTGTAGTCGCCACAGTGCATGGCTTTCTGCCCGAGCACTCCCTGATCGCAAAAGTGATGCTTCAACTCATGGATAAGAGCGAACAGTTTGGGCGCGTCCGGCAGTGCTTTCTGAACCGCGACAGAGAAGTCACCGTCCGCGCACATGTACACGGCCTTGATCTTTCTCGGCAATGGCCAATAGTCGATCGTGATGCCTTCAGCCTTGTAGATCTTCCGGACCTCACGTAGCCCAAGCGCTGCTGTGTCTACTTCGTAGAGCTGCCGCTTCTCACGAGCCAAAGCCTTCAGTTCTTCAAAGTAGGCGCCGCTCATCTTCTCTCCTAGCGTTTCGGTTTCAAGCGCTTCGCATCAGCGCCTTGCATCGCGCGTCGAACCTTTCGGAACTCAGCGTAGCCAATCACATCATCGACTTCCTTGTCTGTGAGTCCGCCCAGTGCGGACGTCAAGGCGGCCACACGGCCACTGTCGTCGCGCAGGTCAGGGAAGAAGACGGTGATTGAGACCTCGAAGAACTTGGCGAGCTCCGCCAAATCCTCGGGAGTTGGCTTGTAGGTTCCGGTCTCCCAGCGGGACACCGTGTTGGACGCCTTGTTCAACCTGGCGGCAAGCGCCTCCTGACTCAACATCCCCTCTGAGTACTTCATTCGCAGCTCCCTGATCTTCAGCCCTATCTGTTCGTAGATGGTGGTGGTCATGAGCGGTTTCTCCTGTTGCGGGATGTATTTCTCCTATATTAGCTTGACGCACGGCTCGATGTCACGTACTGTATTGGGAGGCTGATATCCCATTTCGGGATAGCCGCAACCTTCAAGGCACTACGATGACCCAGCAATCCCACGAGCAGCACAGCAACGGCCAGCACCACGGCCATCTGCACCACGATCCGCACCCGGACCATGTTCCGGCGATCCACTTCATGGTCGACGGTGAGCCGTATGACACGCGCGCGGCGGAACTGACCCCCGACGAGATCATTCGCGAGTTCGCCGGCCAGGATCCGGGCTCGCACTACCTGGTGCAGATCCAAGGTCACGAGCGCATCTCCTTCCAAGATAAAGGCGATCAGCCGATCCGCATGAAAGACGGTCTGCGCTTCCAGGTGATCTCGACCGGCCCGACGCCGGTTTCATTCGAGTAAGCACTCCGTGGGGGCGGACACATTCATCCAGGGACTGCGTGACCTGGGCTATCAGCCGTTCGCGTTGCCGGACAAGCCGGATCACATCGTGTTCGACTACGTTGTTGAGACCGGGCGGTTCGCCGGGAAGAAGGTGCGACACGGTCTGGTCGTGCCCGCCGACTTCCCACTTTCGACGCCGAGTGGCCCTCACGTCACGCCAGATATTCATCCAATCAAGACCGACGGCGCGCATCCACTGGGGGCGGTGCATCGAGACCAAGCGATGCCGTTCCAGCAGGCACTTGGCGGCGAATGGCAGTACTGGTCAAGACCGGCCTCGAATTGGCCGACCAGCAAAAAATCCGTCGCCACTTACATGGCGCACATTTGGCGCCTCTGGGACTCTCAATGAACTCAACCACGCGAAGTGCGGCCATGACGGAGGCGATCGACGTCGCTGCAACGGCGCACTTGCTGCGCAACGATCGCCAGGAGGACCTCTGCTTTGCACTGTGGCGACCGAGCCAAGGTGCAACCCGCATCACTGCCTTGATCGAGAGGCTGATCCTGCCGACAGACGGCGACCGCAACGTGCACGGCAACGTCAGCTTCGAGCCCGCCTTCCTCGAGCGCGCACTTGCAGAAGCGGCCGCAGCCGGTGCTGGGCTAGCCTTGTTACATAGTCATCCGCTCCCTCTGGGACGTGGCTGGCAAGGGATGAGTCCAGACGACGTTCGGGCCGAACAGAAAATTGCTGGCGCGGTGTACGGTGCAACTTCCCTACCCCTCGTCGGCTTGACTCTCGCAGGTGACGGCCCATGGAGCGCGCGGTTCTGGGAGCGCACAGCGCCCCGAACCTACAGCCGTCAGTGGTGCACGACGGTGCGCGTCGTCGGCCAGCGATTGAAGATCCACTACGCCCCTGACCTTGCGCCTCCTCCGCGCTCGACGGGCGAGCAAGTTCGCACGGTGTCAGCGTGGGGCGAGGAAGCCCAGGCAGATCTGGCTCGCACGCGGGTCGGGGTGATCGGTGCTGGCAGCGTTGGTGGATTCATCGGCGAGGCGCTGGTCCGCACCGGGATACTCGACACGCGCCTGATCGATTTCGATCACATCGAAGAGCGCAATCTCGATCGACTGAATTACGCGACCCGCGCCGACATCGGCTCGCTAAAAGTCAAGGCCATGGCGAGCTATATGCGAGCACGCGCGACCGGCACCGGAGCGCAGGTCACGGCCTTGGTCGGGGCGGTCTACGAAGAAGAGATGTTCCGTCACGCGTTGGATTGCGATGTCTTGTGTTCCTGCGTCGACCGCCCTTGGGGACGACATGTCCTGAACCTGATCGCGCATGCGCATTTGATACCGGTAGTCGATGGAGGTATCCGCGTTCGAACGAACAAGTCTGGCAAGCTGGCCGCGGCGGATTGGCGTGCGCACACGGCGACGATCGGCCGGCCATGCCTGCAGTGCCTTGGTCAGTACGACCCGGCCATGGTGCAAATGGAGCGTGAAGGCCGCCTCGAAGATCCCAAGTACATCGAAGGCCTCCCGCGCGACCATGCGTTGAAGGCACGGGAAAACGTCTTCGCATTTTCGATGGCCTGCGCCAGTCAGCAGATGTTGCAGATGCTGGCGTTGATTCTTGCGCCGCTCGACCAACCGAACCCAGGCGCGCAGCTCTATCACTTTGTGGGCGGGTTCATGGAGCCAGCGAAAGGCGGCACATGCCACGAGACGTGTCTGTTCCCGTCTTTGATCGCGCAGGGCGATCACTGCAGCTTTCAAGTCACCCGTTCACGTGCCACAGCTATCGAACTATCCGGTTAGGAGTGCCTGGCCCTCAGGCAGGAGGCAAAGGTGCTGCTGGTTGATCCGCCGAGTCGTTCGTTGACGGGATCGTGGCTTGCAGGTGCTCCATCATCGCGGGACCCAAGACGACCGACGCAGCATCCATTTCAGAGAACAGCGCGTTCGCGTACGAGTAGATCTTTGCCGCGTTGTCCATGCTCGGCATCAACGTCTGCTGGTGCACGCCCAGGTCGTACAGCTCACGTAGCAGGTTGTTGGCAAGCCGGGCGGGCAGCCTCGCGCGATTTACCGTGACCTCGGACCCTGCGGAGTCCTCAAGCGTGGGCCACGCCTTGTTGTCAAGCAGGTACTGATTGGCATGCCGCTGGTTCGTGAACACGCCATGCTGTTGGCGCAGGAACGAGTTCTCGTGACGCGGCGCGCTGATGATCTCGATTGGCGAATCCTCTTTGAGCTGGGCGGCGCTCATGAAGTAAACCGCGATGTCTTGATCCGCGTCAGGGGTCTGCTTGCCCACGCTCGACACACCAACGGCAGCAAAGTAGGCGGCGACCAACGGCGATTCGGACCAGTCGAGGAACCGAGTCGGCACCCCGTGATGCTGCGCCAGCGCCGTTGCCCGCTCGAACGACTTCTCGGGAAAGGGCCGGCTATAGTTGAAATTCGCGTCATCCTTGAAGAGGGCCTGGAGCAGCTCGATCCCGTCGCGCGTGGTCGTGTAGTCGATCGGTGACGGCAGGCCCATCCTGTCCGCTGCTTCAAGGAATATGAAGACGGCGCGGCCCTCAGCGTGCAAGTGGGTGCCAAGGTAACGGCGAAGGTTGGCCGCTTCAGCGGGTGTGTGGGCCGGCGGCTGCGGCGTGAAGTTCCGCAGCGCATCGGTCCGAAAGGCACTGGGGAGTAGTTTCCACGCGGCATTCGTCTGGCCGCGAAAGATCATGCCGCCGCGGCCTGTCGAGTTCGCTTGGAACTTGTTCCCCGTCTTGAACCAAGAGTTTTGAAGGAAAAACGCGACGAAGGCCTCCGCTGTCTCGTACAACTCGTCGTGGTAGTACTTGAATGGCGTGCTCACGTGTCGTAGGCCCCAGGACGACCCCAGGGCCCCTCTTCGCCGTCAAGGTCGTAGCCTACCTGTCTGATCAAATCCTCGGGAAAATCGCCGATGAACTGGTCGATCAACTCGTCGTCCATGTCGACGCTGGGCCAGCTGAAGCCATTTTCGGACTCGTTGTCGAGGTATGCGAAATTGGCCAGCTGCATGTACTCCTGCCGCGCCCAGTCCTTCATGGTCTTGATTGCGTCCTCGACCACGATTGTCTTCATCGCGTGGTCGTACATGAACTGCCCCAGGATCGGCTTCCCGCCGACGAGGGATCGGAAATCGGAGCGGGCGCTCCAATTCATGCCCATCACGTGCTTATGCAGCAATGACCAGTTGTTGAAGCCGAGGCTGACGGCGACTTTGTCTTGGTGATACGACAATTGGTGTGCTCCCGGATCAGATGCCTTCGCTCGTTTGGCGAAGCGCTTGACGAGGTCGAGCAGTTCAACGTTCGACGAGTCGTCGAAATACGAAAATGTAGCGGTGGTCATGTGATCTCCACGAGCGCTTGAAGGGCACGGCCCGCAGTTCCCACGCGCTCGGTGAAGGCACGTGAATTGATGTGACGCGAGATGCAGAAGCTTCGCCAGTGCGGGCCGGCCGGCTCTCTCGTGGAGCGCGCCGAGATCATGCCACAAGAGGCCTCGGATGGGACCACGATTGACATCGCAGAGTGCCACCCACCCAGTTCCAAGCTGCGCTGCCGAACATTCGCGAACTCACTTTCTAAAGACTGCTTTTGGCGAGAGCGGGCACTCGCTAGTCATGCCCGATCGTCCGAGTTCAGTCTTCGCTGTTCCGGATGGCACACTTGATCTAGCCATCGACACCCAGCAAGTCTTATCACAGCAATGATCTGGCAATTCGCCCAATCGATCCCGCAACAGCGCGCCGACGAGCTACGCAGTTGGACAAGCTTCGAGGAAATCGCGGAACGTGTCTGCGCCGGCGAGATCTTGAGGTTCAAGTCGGACTTGTTCCGGGATGACAGATGGCTCAAGGGGTGTACGCGGGCGTCGTATGTGCTCAAAGTGCCAGCGCTGATCTACGATGCCTTTTTCAACTCGCCTAACGGCTACCGGGCCCAGTACGCCCATTCGGTTGCACGTGGCTTGGCTGCAAACCGATCGCTCCTATCACTGCTGGAAAGCAGGCTGCTGGCGTTCGAACAGGTTGAGCGAGCTGTGGCGACGGGTCAAATAGAGGCATCGCGCGTACAGGACTCGCTGCGAGCCGTGGACGCCAAACTTTGGATTGTCGAAGACGAACAGACGATGCGACACGTCAATGGATTGGGCAATGAGATCCTCTATTCGGTCTGGGCAAGTTCGCGCATTGGCAAGGGACAGCGAGCGCCGCAAGGCGTCTTGATCGACATCAAAGGTGGTTGGCTCGACGCGACCGGAAGTGAGCAACGCGACGATTGGAAGGCCTATAGGAGCGAGGACATCCACTGTACCGGTTGGACATAGTGACTTGCCGAACCGCCGTTCCGCGATGTCCGTTGACGGAGAAAGCGGATATTCAACCGATCGAACCCGAGCGTCCGCTACCAGTCTTGACCTGCCGCCCGCGCCGCCACATTCAAGGACCGTTGGTGGCCGATGGCTGGTCCCCGCGAGCGGCAGCTTCCTGGTGCCTCATTCGGGGCTTCATCTAACTGGCCGGCGGTCAAGCGGAGGCGGCCTTCCGACCACAGTGGCGCGCCATAGCGCCCGGCGCTGAAACTGCCAAGACTCTCAACCGTGTTGAGAGGCCAACCCATCGGAAACCTCGTCGTTCCGCAACGCTGCCAAGATAAACAACATTAGCTTGGCGTGTGTGCCGTGGATCTAAACTGGCGTGCATGGAAAACGCGCTGTCAGCGCCGCTGAACTCGCCGGTGGACTTCACCTGGCCAGACGAGGCTTCGCTGGCCGCATTTCGCGCTGGCTTCAAGGGGTGCCCAGCCGCGCCGCCGTGGACCGCTATTTGCCCGATCGCCGGGCTGCCGGCGCATCGGCGCGCTCGGTGATCGGGTGGGTGAAGCGCCAGCTCGTGGCCTTCGCGACGAGCCGAGCGCAGGCGGAACTGGCCGCCACCCTCGCGGCGTGCAGTCCGCTCGATCGGAAACTCGCCAAGGCCGCCGCAGCCGCCATCGAGGCTCTGCGAGGGATGCCGCTGCCGCAGCCCCTCATCGGCGACGCCGTCGAGCGCTGGCTACCCGTGCGGCTCGTAGGCGTCCTCACGCGGCGGGCATTCGCACCCTGGCCGATCTGACCCTGCGCGTTCCGAGGCGCCGGCGCTGGTGGATCGGCATCGTGGGTCTCGGGCCGGCCGGCGCTCGCCACATCGAGACGTTCTTTGCCAAGCATCCTGCACTCACCGAACGCGCCCGCGCGCTGGTCACAGTGAACCAGGCCCAGGAACTGATCCCCTGGGAGCGACTGGTCATCCCCGAAGACGTCGATGGCTCACGGGGTACCTTCCGTGCTCCGCGGGCCAGCTGTGCGCTCGACGCCAGCAACGACTACGAGGCCGTGAACGCCTGGCTGTCGCTGCACGAGTCGGCGGCGACCCAGCGGGCCTACCGCAAGGAAGCCGAACGGCTGATCCTGTGGGCGATCGTCGAACGCAGGCGGGCTCTGTCGTCACTGACCACCGAGGACGCCATTGCCTACCGAGCCTTCCTGCGTCATCCGGGCCCTCGCGCGCGCTGGGTCGGCGCACCACAGCCTCGGTCGTCGCCCGCGTGGCGCCCCTTCGCGGGCGACCTCTCGGCGCGCTCGGCAGCCTATGCGCTGTCGGTACTCAACGCCCGGTACCGCTGGCTCATCGAGCAGCGCTACGTGCTGGCCAACCCGTTCGCCGGCGTCAAGGTGCGAGCCGGCCGGGCCGGCGCCGATCACGAGCACGTCACACGAAGGTGGTAAGGTTTCGATGCCGAGGTTCATGGAGTGCGCAGCAGGCAGGCAGGTTCGAAGACAGCGCGTGGATTCTAGGCACGCGACAAGACAGGAGCCGGGCCGGCGAGCGCGCGGCTCCAACGAAAGCAGTATCGAGATGAATGGCCGGCCCTTCGAGCCCCGAGCAGTGGATGAGTGACCTGACCGCGAAAGCGAAGGCCTGGCGCGGCGCGGTCTCCGGCGCCGCCACGACCGCCCTGACGCAGATGCCCTTCGATGCGATCTACGGCGTGATCGCGTTCGCGGCGCTGGGCCCGCGGCATGCACCGGCGGCGGTCGCGAGCGCACTGGTCGGGTCGAGCGTGACGCATGTCGTCGCCACGCTCGCCGGCAGCAGGAACCTGGTGCTCGGCCTGCGACCCGCGACGACGCTGCTGGTTGCAGGTCTGGTCGCGACCCTGCTCGCGCACCCGGCGCTGCACGCCGCCGACGGCACGCCCGACATCCCCCTGCTGCTGGCGCTCGTCGCCCTGGGGCTCGCGATGGCGGGTGTCGTGCAGCTGATCTTCGGCCTGTTGAAGCTGGGCAGTCTGACGAAGTACCTGCCGTATCCGGTGCGCGCCGGCTTCGTCAACGGGGTCGGCGCGCTGCTGGTGCTCGGCGGGCTGCCGCTGCTGCTCGGCTTGCCGGCGGGCGGCCACCCGGCCGCGCCGCAGGCACTGCTCTCGACGCTCGCCCACGGCGTGCCCTGGGCTGCGGTCGCGGTCGGCGTCGTGACGATCGTGGCGACGCTGTGGCCGCCACGCATCGGCAGGTTCGCGCCGCCGGGTCCGCTGGCCGGCATCGTCGCGGGCATGGCGGCATATCAGTTGCTGCTCGCCGCATTCCCGGGCGCCACGCCGAGCGCGACCCTGAGCGCGGCCGCGCCGAGCCTGCCCGGCGCCGGCCTGCTGCTGGACTGGGGCCGATTCCTCGCCGAGGCGCCGCTGCGCGCCCTTGCCGCAACGCTGCTCGGCTTCGCGTTCGCGGTCGCGCTGCTGGCGACGCTCGACACCTTCGTCGCGGCGTCGGTGATGGACAGCATGTTGCGCACGCGCCGCGACGGCAACCGCGAACTGATCGCGCAGGGGCTGTCGAACATCGCGTCGGCGCTGGTCGGCGGCCAGCCGAGCGCGCCGACGACCGGGCGCTCGCTGATCAACCTGAACGCGGGCGGGCGCACGCAGGCCTCGATCTGGCTGTACGCCGGACTCGTTGCCGCGACGGTCTGGCTCGCGCCGGGGCTGCTGCAGGCCATTCCGCTGAGCGCGCTCGGCGGTGCGCTGATCGTCGCGGGCTGCCATGTCGTCGACGACTGGAGCCGGCGCGTGCCGTGCCAGTTGCTGCGGCGCACCGGCCCCGGGGCGCTCGACCCGCACCAGCGCCGCACGCTGCGGGAGAACTACACGGTGATGCTGCTGGTGGCCGGCACGCTGGTCTTCGTCGGGCTCGCCGAAGGCGTCGTCGTGGGCATGGTCGCGGCGATGGTGCTGTTCGTGCGCAGCAATGCGCGCGCGCTGGTGCGGTCGGTCGCGCGCGGCGACGTGCGGCGCTCGGCCAAGGTGCGCGTGCCGCAGGCGGCCGAAGCGCTCGCAGCGGCCGGCCGCTGCATCGTGCTGATCGAGCTCGAGGGCACGATCTTCTTCGGCACCGCCGACGAGCTGACCGACCGCGCCCGGCGGCTCGCCCGCGACGCCGACTTCCTGATCCTGGGCCTGCGCCGCGTCACCGACATCGACAGCACCGGCGCACGCGCCGTGCTCGACCTCGCGAGCGACCTGGCGCATGCCGGCAAGCAGCTGATCGTCGCCGACCTGGGAGCGCACGATGCGCGGGCCCGGACGATCCGCGCGATGGGCGGCCACGCGCTCGCCGATTCGGGCCTGCGCTTCGAGCCGGACGTGGACATGGCGCTGCAGTGGGCCGAGGACCGGCTGCTCGAGCGCCTCGGCGTCTGCCATCCGGGCCAGGGGCCGCTGACCCTCGCGCAGACGGTCCTCGGTGCCGACCTCGAGCCGCAGGAACTCGCCTGGCTGCGGACGCAGATGACCGAGGTCCGGTTGGCGCCCGGGGAGGTGTTGTTCCGCGCCGGCGACCCGGGCGATGCGCTCTACGTGAGCCTGGAGGGCGAGGTCGCGATCATGCTGCCGGGCGGCAGCGGGCGGCGCCTCGCGTCGCTCGCGCCCGGCATCGTCGTCGGCGAACTCGCATTGCTGCACGGCACGCCGCGCAGCGCCGATGCGGTCGCCGATTCGCCGTTGACGGCGCTGCGGCTCGAGTCTGCGAGCTTCGAGCGGATGCGCGAGCAGCGCCCGCGGCTGTGGGATCGGCTGATGCGCAACCTGACCCTGCACCTGTCGGTGCGGCTGCGCAGCGTCACGGTGGAGCTGTCGGCCGCGCTGGAGCCCTGACGCCCGCCGGCCCCATGCGCAGCGCCGCCAGCGCCGCGCAGCCGGTGATCAGGCCGACCAGCACGAAGGTCTCGTGGAAGGCGCGCGCCGCCGCGCCCGGATACAGCGCCAGGCGCCAGTCGAGCACGATGCCGACCAGGCTGACGCCGACCGCGCCGCCGAGCTGGCGCATGAAGTTGATCGTGCTCGCGCCTTGCGAGATGAAGTCGGCCGGCAGGCCGCGCATCGCACCGACGTTCAGCGACGGCAGCACGAAGCCCAGGCCGATGCGCCCGATCACGGTCCACGCGACGATCCACCACACCGAGCCCTGCGACCCGACCGTGACCATCAGCAGGAACGACGCGGCCAGCAGCGTGAGCCCGAACGCGACGATGCGGCCGAACGGCAGCCGGTCGGTCAGGCGGCCGGCCACCGGAATGGTCAGTGCCAGCACCATGCTCGCCGGCAGCAGCGCCACCCCGGCCTGGCTCGGCGGCAGGCTCATGCCGAGCTGCATGAACACCGGCACCAGGTAGGTCGAGCCGAACAGCGCCATGCCGTAAATGAACGCGACCACGCCGCCGAGCGCGAAGTTGCGGTGGCCGAACAGGCGCAGCTCCATCAGCGGGCGCGCGCCGCGCTTCTGGTGGAAGACGAAGCCGACCAGCGCCGTCGCGCTGCACGCCAGCAGCGCCAGGCCGGTGGCGGCCGACGCGCCGCGCAGTTCCACCATGCCGTTGAGCAGCGCCATCACCGTGATCGCGATCAGCACCAGGCCGACCACGTCCAGCTTCGGCCCGTCGCGATCGGTCGCCGCGCCGCCCGGCGCGGTGACCGGCAGGTGGCGCCGCGCGAGCACCAGCGCGGCCACGCAGAACGGCACGACCACGAAGAAGACGCCGCGCCAGCCGAACCATTCGACCAGCACCCCGCCGACGCTGGGGCCGATCGCCGGGGCGAGCACGACGCCGATGCTGGAGACGCCCATCGCCCGGCCCTGCTCGGCCGGCTCGAAGGCGCGCATCACGATGATCGCCGGGATCGGCTGCAGCACGCCCGCCGCCAGGCCCTCGGCGACGCGCATCGCCAGCACCAGCTCGATCCACGGGCTCAGCCCGCCGAGCACGCCGCCGGCGAGCAGCAGCGAGATCGCGCCGATGTAGGTGTCACGGTAGCCGAAGCGCCCCAACAGCCACGGGGTGGCCAGCATCGACAGCGTCATCGCCGCCATGAAGCCGGCCGAAAGCCATTGGGCGCGCGCCTGGCCGAGGCCGAAGACGCGGCTCATGTCGGGCACCGCGACGTTGATGACGGTCGATGCCATCACCGAGGCCATCGTTCCCAGCACCACCGTCAGCAGCACCCGCCAGCGGTAGTTCGGAACGACAGGTTGCGCCGGGCCGGCGGGCGGGTGCGGGTGGGGGTCGTCGGTCATGCGGGGAGGCGCCCCGGCGAAGCCGGGCGCGGCCATTGTGCCGTGGCCCGCGGCGCTGCTGGTCGTGGCGGTGCCGGCCGCCGCGCCATCGTCAGCCGCCGGCCTTGACCTTCAGGCGCCAGGCGTGCAGCAGCGGTTCGGTGTAGCCGCTGGGCTGCACCAGGCCCTTGAAGACCAGGTCGTGCGCGGCCCGGAACGCGGCCGACTCCTTGAAGCGGCCGGCCATCGGGCGGTAGAGTGGATCGCCGGCGTTCTGCCGGTCGACGACCTTGGCCATGCGCTGGAGCGTGGCGTTGACCTCCTTCTTGCTCACGACGCCGTGCAGCAGCCAGTTCGCCATGTGCTGGCTGCTGATGCGCAGGGTCGCGCGGTCTTCCATCAGGCCGACGTTGTGGATGTCGGGCACCTTGGAGCAGCCCACGCCCTGGTCGACCCAGCGCACCACGTAGCCGAGGATGCCCTGCGCGTTGTTGTCGAGTTCCTGCCGGCGCTCGGCATCGGACCACTTCGCCTTCTTCACGACCGGCACCGTCAGCAGGGCCTCGAGGAGCGCGGGGGCCTGCGCATCGGCATCGATCTTCTCCAGCGTCCTCTGCACCGCGAACACGTCGACCTGGTGGTAGTGCAGCGCGTGCAGCGTCGCGGCCGTGGGGCTGGGCACCCAGGCGGTGTTGGCGCCGGCGCTGGGGTGCGCGATCTTCTGCTGCAGCATCGCGCCCATCAGGTCGGGCATCGCCCACATGCCCTTGCCGATCTGCGCCTTGCCGCGCAGCCCGCACGACAGGCCGACCAGCACGTTGCTGCGCTCGTAGGCCTGGATCCAGGCGCTGGTCTTCATGTCGCCCTTGCGCATCATCGGCCCGGCCTGCATGGCGGTGTGCATCTCGTCGCCGGTGCGGTCGAGGAAACCGGTGTTGATGAAGGCGACGCGGTCCGCCGCGGCGGCGATGCAGGCCTTCAGGTTGACGCTGGTGCGGCGCTCCTCGTCCATGATGCCGAGCTTGACCGTGGCCTTCGGCAGCCCGAGCAGCTGCTCGACGCGGCCGAACAGCTCGGCGGCGAAGGCCACTTCGGCCGGGCCGTGCATCTTCGGCTTGACGATGTAGACCGAGCCCTTGCGGGAGTTGACGATGCCCGCGGCGCCGGAGGCGCCGCCTGCCGATCCTTTGCCGTGGCCTTGCAGGTCGTGCAGCGCGATCGCCGTGGTGACGACGGCGTCCAGGATGCCCTCGGGAATCTCCCGGCCATCCGCGCCCCACAGCACCGCGGGGTTCGTCATCAGGTGGCCCACGTTGCGCACGAACAGCAGCGAGCGGCCGTGCAGCGTCAGCTCGCCCCCCTTCGGCGCGGTGTAGCGGCGATCCGCGTTCAGCCCGCGCGTGAAGGTCTTGCCGCCCTTGCTGACCTCTTCGGTCAACGTGCCCTTCAGGATGCCGAGCCAGTTGCCGTAGGCCAGCACCTTGTCCTCGGCGTCGACGACCGCGACCGAGTCCTCGAGGTCGAGGATGGTCGACAGCGCCGACTCGAGCACCAGGTCGGCAATGCCGGCCGCGTCGCTCGCGCCGATCGGTGTGGCGCGGTCGATGCGGATGTCCAGGTGCAACCCGTGGTGGGACAGCAGCACCGACGAAGGTGCCGCCGCTTCGCCCTGGAAGCCGACGAACTGGGCCGGCTTCGCCAGGCCCGTGTCGGTGCCGTTCTTCAGCGAGACGAGCAGCGCGCCGCCCGCGACGCGGTAGCCGGTCGAATCGAGGTGCGATCCCTTCTCGAGCGGCGCGGTGCGGTCGAGCACGTGGCGCGCGTACTCGATCACCTTCGCGCCGCGCACCGGGTTGTAGCCCGTGCCACTCTCCGATCCGATCCGTTCGGCGCCGCCCGTCTCGGGCAGCGCGTCGGTGCCGTAGAGCGCGTCGTAGAGCGACCCCCAGCGCGCGTTCGCGGCATTCAGCGCGTAACGCGCGTTCGTGATCGGCACGACCAGCTGCGGCCCGGCCTGGCTGCTGAGCTCGGCGTCGACGTTGCGGGTCGTCACGCGCACGCCGGTCGGCACCGGCACGAGGTAGCCGATCTTCTGCAGGAACGCGCGGTACTTGGCGTGGTTGCGGATCGGTCCGGGGTGCTTGCGGTGCCAGTGGTCGAGCTCGTTCTGCAGGCGCTCGCGCTCGGCCAGCAGCGCGGCGTTCTTCGGTGCGAGCTCGCGCACGATCGCGTCGAAGCCCTGCCAGAAGGCGGCGGGAGCGACGCCGGTGCCGGGCAGCACCTGCTCCTCGATGAATCGGTGCAGCGTGGTGGCGACTCGAAGGCCGTGGACGGTGGTGCGTGCAGTAGTCATGGTCGGGGTGATCTCCATCAGGCGGGAAAGAAGTCGAGCACGTCGCGCAGGCTGGTGCCGGTGTGCGTCGGGGCGGTATCGAGCTGTTCGAGCGGCAGATCGGCGCGGTTCACCCACAGCGTGGTGTAGCCGAACCAGGTCGCACCGATCGCGTCCCAGCCGTTGCTGGACACGAACAGGATGTCCTTCGCCGGCAGGTTCAATGCCTGCGTGCCCAGCGCATAGGCCGCCGGGTCGGTCTTGAACCTGGCGCAGGCGTGCACGCTGATCACGTGCGCGAGCAGGCCGGAGAAGCCGGCGCTCTTGACGGCCACGCCGAGCATCTCGGGGTCGCCATTGGACAGGATGCCGGCCGGGACGGCGCGCGCCTTCAGCTCGGCCAGCACCTCGCGGTTCTCGGGAAAGCTGCTGAGGTGCCGGTACTGGTTCATCAGCCGGTCCTCGGCGACCGCGTCCATCGCCAGGCCGAGGCGTTGCGCCGCGAAGCGCAGACCGGCGCGGGTCAGATCCCAGAACGGCCGGTAGTGTTCGCCGTTGCGGCCGCTCATCGTGGTCAGGCGCGTGTAGTCGATCTGCTTGTCGCGCCACAGCACGCTCAGGCGCTCGCCGAAGCCGGGGAACAGCTGCTCCGCCAGCAGCGAGACGCTGTAGACGTCGAACAGCGTGCCGTAGGCGTCGAACAGCACCGCGCGCGGCGCGGGGGCAACAGGCGGAGGCTCCATCCTGCAAATCTATTCGATGTCGACATCGGCATTAAGTACGATGTTCGCCTTGGATTCGTGACCGAACTGCACTGAATGATGGACCGACTGAAGCAGATCGAATCGTTTGCCGCCGTCGCGACCCGCGGCAGCCTGACCGCCGCGGCCGCGGTCGAAGGCGTCGCACCGGCCGTCATCGGCCGGCGCATCGACGCGCTGGAACGGCGCCTGGGCGTGAAGCTGCTGGTGCGCACGACCCGGCGCATCTCGCTGACGCACGAGGGCAGCGCCTTCCTGGAAGACTGCCAGCGCCTGCTGGCCGACTGGGCCAACGCCGAAGCCAGCGTGAGCGCCGGCGGCGTGAAGGCCAGCGGGCACCTGCGCATCACGGCACCGGCCGGCTTCGGGCGCCGCCATGTCGCGCCGCTGGTGCCGCGCTTCCTGGCGCTGCATCCGGAGGTCAGTCTGTCGCTCAGCCTCTCCGACCGCGTCGTCGACATCGCGGGCGAGGGCTTCGACTGCGCGGTGCGCGTCGGCGACCTGCCGGACAGCAGCCTGGTCAGCGTGCGCCTGGCCGACAACCGGCGCCTGTGCGTGGCCGCGCCGGCCTACCTGAAGCGCGCCGGCACGCCGCTGCACCCGGCCGAACTCGCCCGCCACGAGTGCCTCGCGCTGTCCAGCGACGCGAGCCAGACGCGCGGCTGGGCCTTCCTGATCGACGGCGAGCTGACCCACCTGCGGCCGAGCGGGCGGCTGGACTGCACCGACGGCCAGGTGCTGCACGCCTGGTGCGTGGCCGGGCTCGGGCTGGCCTGGCGTTCGACCTGGGAGGTCGAGCAGGAGGTCGCGGCCGGCGAGCTCGTCAGCGTGCTCGACGCCTTCGCGGCGCCGCCGAACGGCATCTATGCGCTGTTCCCGCACGCCAGGCACCTCGCGCTGCGGGTGCGGCTGTGGATCGACTTCCTGAAGCACAGCTACGGCGACAGCGCGTACTGGAAGCGCGCGCCGGCGCCGAAGTGAGACGGCCCGCACGTGGCGGGCCTTCTTCGCAGCGGTGGTCGACGGTCGGGCGGGCCACCGTTCCCTGTGGGGGACTCGCCCGATGCGACCATCGGGCGATGCCGTCACGTCACTTGCTGAGGCATTCCTTCATGAAGGCCCTGCGCTCGTCGCCCTTCGCGGCCTTGGCCTTCGGGTCGGCATTGCAGGCCTTCATCTTGTCCTGCTGGGATGGGGTCGCCTTGGCCGACAGGCAGGTCTTCATGAAAGCCCTGCGCTCGTCGCCCTTCTTGTCGCCGGCCTCCTTGTTGCACGAGGTCATCCTGCTCTGCTGCTTGCCCATCGGTGCACTGGCGGCGTCGGCGGCGAACGCGCTGGAAGACAGGCAGGCGGCTGACAGGGCGAGGACGGTCATCAAGAGTTTCATACGGGCTCCAGGGGAGGTTTGTCGAAGTGGGGCGTGCGGGGTGCCGGCACTCATTGAAGCACGCGCCGTCGGTCGCCGGCAAATGCACAACGCGCCGGGCGTCGCCGCGGTGGACACGGGCTTACAAGGGTTTCAAAGAATGCGCCGCGGATGCGCCAGCGCCTCGTGCGCTGCATGCAGCCGCCGCACCAGCACGCGGATGAAGGCCGCGTCGAACAGGTGCCGGCAACCCGGGCTGACCTGCACCAGCGTATCGGGCGTGAACGAGATCGTCGTCGCGGGTTCGGTGACGATCACGTCGGTGCCGTGGCGCTTCAGCTCGGGGTTGGGCGCGAGGTAGGCCATCTCGCCGATCGAGGTGCCGCTGCCGAGCTGCGCGACCTTCTTGCCGTCGCGGAACACCTCGACCTGGCCCTGCGCGAGGATGTGGAAGCTGTTGCCCTCCTCGCCCTTGCGGTAGATCGCGTGGCCGAAATTGAAGCGCTGCCATTTCGCTCGATGCACCACTTCCCAGAGTTCGACGTCGCCGAAGCTGGAAAAGAAGTCGAGCTTGCGCAACAGGGTGAACCGCTCCGAGTCGAGCACGCCCTGCAGCTGGCCGCGGGGCACTTCCTGGTTGGTGATCAGCGCCGACAGCGCCTGCGCGAAGGCTTCCCAGTCGGGGTAACGATCGGCCGGATGCTTCGCGAGCGCGCGCTGGACCATCGCGTCCAGCGCCGGGCTGACGCCGTCGCGCAGCCTGGCCAGCGAAGCCGGTGCCTGGTGGTAGATCTGATGCATCATCGCCGACTGCACCTGCCCGTCGAACGGAGGGCGCCCGGCGATCAGGTGGTACAGCACGGCGCCGAGCGAATACATGTCGGCACGGCAATCGAGCGTGCCGCCGTCGAGCTGCTCGGGCGACATGTAGGCCAGCGAGCCGACGCGGTGGATCTGCGTGGTGTCGGCCGCCATGTTCAGCACGCTGCCGAAGTCGCTGATCTTCACGTCGGTGATCACGCCACTGGGGTTCAGCACCGCGAGCAGGTTCGCCGGCTTCACGTCGCGGTGGATCAGGCCCTGGCGGTAGACGTAGCCCAGCGCCATCGCGCACTTGAAGCCGATTTCGACGACCAGCTCCAGCGCCAGCAGCTGGTCGGGGCGGCAATGCGGACGCAGCGTGCTGCCGGCCACGTATTCCATCACCAGGTAGGGCGCGACCGGATCCGCCACCGCGTCGAGGATCTGCACCACGTTCGGGTGGTTCAGGCGCCCGACCAAGGCAGCCTCGGCGGCGAAGAAGCGCTCGGAGAAGCGGCTGTCCATCGCGTCGCTGTCGACGTTCGGGCGCACGCGCTTGATCGCGACGTCGATGCCCTTGAAGTCGTCGTGGCACAGGAAGACCTCGGCCGTTGCACCCTCTCCGAGGCGCGACAGCACCCGGTACTTGCCGACGTGGCTGGGCAGTGCGGGCGCTTGCGGCGCGTCGGGCTCGAACGGCGTCGGGACGGTTTTCATGGAGGCGCGCACAGATCGGCATCTTCGCACCCGGTCGATGCGCGCATCGGGCCGAACAGCCGGGCAAAGCGCAACTATTCCCGATCGGGTGCGCCCGTAGAATCGTTGCATGATCCAAGCCAAGCAAGACCTCGTCGAAGCGCTGCGCGCCTCGATCGCCGAGGTCGCGCCGGGGGCCGCGCTCGCCCCGGCGTTCGAATCCCCGAAGCAGGCCGCGCACGGCGACCTGGCCTGCACCGCGGCGATGCCGCTCGCCAAGGCACTGAAGAAGAACCCGCGCGAGGTCGCGGCTGTGCTCGTCGACGCGCTGAACCGCCAGCCGGCGGTGCGGCGCTGGGTCGACGCGCTCGAGATCGCCGGCCCGGGCTTCATCAACCTGCGCCTGAAGGCGGCGGCCAAGCAGGCCGTGGTCGGCGAAGTGCTGGCCGCGGGCGACAGCTTCGGGCGCCAGCCGCCGAACGCCGATCGGGTGCTGGTCGAGTTCGTTTCGGCGAACCCGACCGGCCCGCTGCACCTCGGCCATGCGCGCCAGGCCGCGCTCGGCGACGCGATCTGCAACCTGTTCGAGACCCAGGGCTGGCAGGTCAGCCGCGAGTTCTATTACAACGACGCCGGCGTGCAGATTGCCACGCTCGCGGCATCCGTACAGGCACGGCTGCGCGGCTTCAAGCCCGGCGACCCGCAGTGGCCCGAGGCGGCCTACAACGGCGAGTACATCGCCGACATCGCCGCCGACTTCCTCGCCAAGAAGACCGTCACCGCCGACGACCGCGCCTTCACCGCGTCGGGCGACGTGGACGACCTCGACGGCATCCGGCAGTTCGCGGTCGCCTACCTGCGCCACGAGCAGGACCTGGACCTGCAGGCCTTCGGCGTGCGCTTCGACCATTACTTCCTCGAATCCAGCCTGTATTCGAGCGGGCGCGTGGACGACACCGTGAAGCGCCTGATCGCCTCCGGCAAGACCTTCGAGGAAGGCGGGGCGCTGTGGCTGCGCACCACCGAGTACGGAGACGACAAGGATCGCGTGATGCGCAAGTCGGTCCCGGCCGGGGCCGATGCATCCTCCGCGGACGCGGCCACCTACACCTACTTCGTGCCCGACGTCGCCTACCACCTGCACAAGCACGAGCGCGGCTTCACGAAGGCCATCAACATCCAGGGCGGCGATCATCACGGCACGATCGCGCGGGTGCGCGCCGGCGTGCAGGCGGCCGGCATGGACGTGCCGGCCGGCTACCCCGAGTACGTGCTGCACAAGATGGTCACCGTGATGAAGGGCGGCCAGGAGGTCAAGATCTCCAAGCGCGCCGGCAGCTACGTGACCCTGCGCGACCTGATCGACTGGACCAGCCGCGACGCGGTGCGCTTCTTCCTGCTCAGCCGCAAGGCCGACAGCGAGTTCACCTTCGACGTCGACCTCGCGCTGAAGCGCAACGACGAGAACCCGGTGTTCTACGTGCAGTACGCGCATGCACGCATCTGCTCGGTGATCCGCCACTTCACCGACAAGGGCGGCCGGCTCGACAGCACGCCCGATCTCGGCCTGTTGCGCGCGCCGACCGAGGCCGCGCTGATGCTCGAGCTCGCCGAGTTCCCCGCGGTGCTGGCCAATGCGGCGGCGAACCTGGCGCCGCACGATCTCACGTTCTACCTGCGCGACCTGGCCGGCGCCTTCCACAGCTGCTACGCCGCCGAGCGCGTGCTCGGCGACGACGCGGCGCTGACGCGCGCGCGCGTCGCGCTGCTGGCCGCGACGCGCCAGGTGATCCGCAACGCGCTGGCCGTGCTCGGCGTCAGCGCGCCCGAGCGCATGGACCGCGACGTCGAACCCAAGCCGGAGCCGGCGTCGGCCGCCACACCATGAGCCCCAGACAGCAACGTGGCGGCTTTGCCGTCGGATTGATCATCGGCCTGCTGATCGGCCTGGCACTCGCGCTGGGCGTCGCCCTGTACGTCACGAAGGTGCCGATCCCGTTCGTCAACAAGGTGCCGCAGCGCACCGCCGACCAGGACGCCGCCGAGATCCAGAAGAACAAGAACTGGGACCCGAACAGCCCGCTGTACGGCAAGAACCCCGCCCGGCCGAATAACGCGGCCAGCGGCACCGTCGCGCCGCCGCCGGCGACCGCGCCGCAGACCGGGCTGCCGGCGCCGGCGGTGACCGGCACGCCGCCGGCGCCGCCGCAAAGCGCGCGCGACCCGGCGGCGATCCTGGCCGACCGGCCGGCCTCGGGGCCGAAGCTGCCGGCCGGCGCCGACCCGTTCGTCTACTTCGTCCAGGCCGGCGCCTACGGCCGCACGGAGGACGCCGAGCAACAGCGCGCCAAGCTGGCCATGCTGGGCCTGGAGGGCAAGCTGAGCGAGCGCGAGCAGGCCGGGCGCACGGTCTACCGCGTGCGCATCGGCCCGTTCGACAGGAAGGACGACGCCGAGGCCGCGAAGGCGAGGCTCGGCGACGCCGGGGTCGAGGCCGCGCTGGTGCGGGTGCAGCGCTAGAAACACCGGCCCGGGCCCGAACTTTGCTCTCCCGAATCGACTCAGCCTGTTCCCCCCTCCTGCCGCAGCCCACGGGCTCAACCCTCATGAAGCGTCGCGCGTTCTCGACCACCCTGCTCGGAGCCACCACGGCGGCACTGGCGTTGCCGACGCTCGCGCAGGCGCAGGGCGGGCCGATCGAGGGCCGGCAGTACGTCCGGCTGACCCAGCCGGTACCGACCGGCGCCGAGCCCGGCAAGATCGAGGTGATCGAGTTCTTCTGGTACGGCTGTCCGCACTGCAATGCCTTCGAGCCGGCGCTGGAGGCCTGGGTCCGGCAGCTCCCGGCGGACGTGGCGTTCCGGCGCGTGCCGGTCGCTTTCAGCGCCCAGCCGTTCGTCGCCCACCAGCGCATTTTCTACGCGCTCGACAGCCTGGGCCTGGTCGCCGCAATGCATCGCAAGGTCTTCTATGCGATCCACAACGATCGCCTGCGTCTGGACCAGCCGGCCGAGATCTCGGCCTTCGTGGCCCGCAACGGCGTCGACCCGGTCAAGTTCATGGAAGTCTACGACTCGTTCGGCACCCAGGCCCGGCTGCGTCAGGCGAACCAGCTGGTCAGCGGCTACAAGATCGATGGCGTGCCCGCCCTGGGCATCCATGGCCGCTTCTA
Organism: Pseudomonadota bacterium; assembly: GCA_040388965.1. Lineage (GTDB taxonomy): Bacteria > Pseudomonadota > Gammaproteobacteria > Burkholderiales > Burkholderiaceae_C > LMDS01. Next base: position 112,852 of record JAZKAV010000026.1, read on the forward strand.
CACCTCGGGCACGCTGGCCGGCGACAACGTCCGGGCACTCGCGGTGGCCGACTTCCTGGTGCAGCGTCTGCGCAAGCCTGCTTGACGCCCCCGGCAGGCGCGCGGGCTCAGGTCCGGGCGGCGGCGCGCTTCGCGTCGGTCCAGCGCTGCAGTATGTCGCGAGCGCCGTTGGCCGACGGATCCATCGCCCGGTCGTGGTCCGCGCGCTTGGCGCACAACTCGATCACGTAACCGTTGGGGTCGCGGAAGTAGATCGAGTCGATGAAGCCGTGATGCGACACGCCGCGCGTCTCGATGCCTTCGGCTCGGCCCTTGGCGAGCATCTGCTCGAGCGCCGCGCGGTCGACCTCGAGGGCGATGTGCAGGTCGAAGTCGTGCTGCGGCTTGAATTCGAACGGCATGTCGGGCACCTCGAAGAACGCCATGAACGAGCCATCGTCGAGCCGGTAGAAGGTGTGCAACGTGTTGGTCGCGCGGCCACTCTTGGTTTCCTTGATCTCCAGCGTACCGGCCAGCGGCAGCCCCAGGAAACCCTCGTAGAAGGCACGCGTCTGTTCGGAGTCGCGGCAGCGGTAGGCGTTGTGGTGCAGCTTGCGGATCATGGTGGAACTCCTGCGTCGCGTCGAAAGATCATACGGTCTGCATCGGTTGGCCCTTCAGCGTGGCGCCGTAGCCGTTGATGGCCTCGAAGACCGAATTCCATTGCTTCAGCGACTTCATGCGAGCGAGCCAGCGCTGCACGTCGGCTGCGGGTAGACCAGGCCGCAGGCCAGGTCCCGGCACCGCTGGGTGTTGATCCAGTCCATGCCTTCGTTGACCCGGGCGCGGCCCCGCAGGTCCTTCGGGTACAGCGGCGAGCCGGCCTTGTCGGCCAGGTACTCGAGAATCGCCGAGTTCTCGGTCAGGCGGAAACCGCCCTCCTCGAGCACCGGCACCAGGTGATTCGGGTTGGTGGCTTCGAGCGACGGGTTGTCATGCTCACCGGTGAACAGGTCGACCACCTGGATGTCAATCGGGATGCCGCTCTCGGCAGCGAACAGCATGACGGTGCGGCTGGTGGTCGAGGCGGGGTGGTAGTGGAGCTTCATGGCGTGTCTGCCTGTGTCGCCCGCCGCGCACAGCTTAGCCAAGCGTGGCGCCGGCGTCGAGGCCAGTCCGGGCAGGTCCGGGCAGGTCCGGGCAGGTCGGCACCGGCAAGGCGCGGAACACTGTGGGCTAGAATGGCCTGCAAGTTTCATGCCCTTATGACAAACCTTCTTTCTCACCGCCGCGCTGTCCGGGCGGTCTTGACCGGCCTGTCGCTCGCCCTCGTGCTGACGGCGCCGGCACACGCCGAACGCGCCGACCGGCTGCAGAACATCCACATCGCCGCCGACCAGGACGGCCAGATCGATGTCCAGAAGCAGGTCGTCGTCTACAACGGCAACGTCGTCATCAGCCAGGGCACGATGGTGATCCGCGCGGCGCGGGTGGAGGTGCGCCAGCTGCCCAGCGGCTACTACAACGCGATCGCTTTCGGCACGCCGAACCGGCCCGCGACCTTTCGGCAGAAGCGCGACGGCGTCGACGAGTACTTCGAGGGCGAGGCCGAGCGCCTCGAATACGACGGCCGGGCGAACACCGTGCGCTTCGTCCAGAACGCCCAGCTGCGCCAGTTGCGAGGCGCGACACCGGCCAGCGAGATCAGCGGCAACCTGATCACCTACGACGCGACCACCGAGAAGATGACCGTCTCGGGCGGTGCCGCCCCGACACCCGCCAACCCCGGCGGCCGGGTCAGCGCGGTGCTGACGCCGCGTCAGGGCAGCGACGCGGCCGCCGAGATCGCGGCCGCCGCGTCCGCTGCCGCGGCGGCCCCGCTCAAGCTCAGCCCCGCGCTGGGCGCCGCGTCGGCCGGCGCAAAGGATGGGCGTTGAGCGTCGCCGGCAGGGTCGACGCCCCGGCGCGCGAGCATCTGCTCGAAGCGACCGGCCTGCGCAAGTCCTACGGCGCGCGCACCGTCGTGAAGGACGTGCACGTCGCGGTGCGCAGCGGCGAGGTCGTCGGCCTGCTCGGCCCGAACGGCGCCGGCAAGACGACGAGCTTCTACATGATCGTCGGCCTGGTGCGCGCCGACGCCGGCGAGATCACGATCGAGGGTCGGCGCGTCGAGCGGATGCCGATCCACCAGCGCTCGCGACTCGGCCTGTCGTACCTGCCGCAGGAAGCGTCGATCTTCCGCAAGCTCACGGTCGAGGAAAACATCCGCGCGGTGCTCGAACTGCAGATCGACGCCAGCGGCAAGGCACTGAAGCCCGCCGTGATCGAGAAGATGCTGGACGCTCTGCTGCGCGACCTGTCGATCGAGAAGCTGCGCGCGTCGCCAGCGCCCGCGCTGTCGGGCGGCGAACGGCGGCGCGTCGAGATCGCCCGAGCGCTGGCGACGCAGCCGCGCTTCATCCTGCTCGACGAGCCGTTCGCCGGCGTCGACCCGATCGCCGTGATCGAAATCCAGCGCATCATCGGCTTCCTGAAGAGCCGCGGCATCGGCGTGCTGATCACCGATCACAACGTGCGCGAGACGCTGGGCATCTGCGACCGCGCCTACATCATCAGCGAGGGGCGTGTGCTGGCCGAGGGCACGCCGACCGAGATCGTCGACAACGCCGACGTGCGCAAGGTCTACCTCGGCGAACACTTCCGGATGTGATGGAGCCCCTCGTCCGCCGAGTACGCCGGCCGATCCAAGGGCCACGAAGGGGCCACCGCGTGGCCCGAGGGGATGCGGGCCCGCGAGGTCCACGATGTGGGCCTCTTCGTGGCCCGCAGAGCGGCCTGGCGCTGGGCCCGCTCGCGTCGAAGCGAGGTCGTCCGGCATGAAGCCGACCCTTCAATTCAGGCTGTCCCAGCACCTGGCGCTGACGCCGCAACTCCAGCAGTCGATCCGGCTGCTGCAGCTCTCCACGCTCGAACTCCACCAGGAAGTCGAGCAGATGCTGGAGAGCAACCCCTTTCTCGAGACCGACGACGACGGCAGCCCGGCGTTCGAGCCGCTGGCCGAGCGCCTGAGTCCGGCCGAGCGCGTCGGCGAGCGCGAGAGCGAGCGCGCGGCGGAGACCGGGAGTGACGGCATCGGCGGCGACGAGGCCGCCGCCCCGCTCGATGCCGCCGAGTTCGGCGGCACCGAGCGCGAGGACTGGGAGAACGGCACCGAGCGCGAGGACTTCGACGGCATCCGCGAAACCCCCGGCAAGAGCAGCGCCAGCCCCGACGGCGACGACTTCGACGGCGCCGAACGGGACACCGCCGTCCCCAGCCTGCAAGACCACCTGCGCGAGCAGTTGTCGAGCCTGCGCCTGTCGGCGACCGACGCCGCGGCGGTGATGGTGCTGATCGAGTCGCTCAACGACGACGGCTATCTCGCCGATTCTCTCGACGACATCGCCACCCAGCTGACCGCCGGCGCGCCGGACGCCGAGGCGCAGCGCGAGGAGTTGCGCGAACGGCTGGAATGCGGCCTGCGCTACCTGCAGAGCATGGAGCCCACCGGCGTCGGCGCGCGCGACCTGGCCGAATGCCTGACGCTGCAGCTGCGCCTGCAGCCGCGCAGCGAAGCGCAGGCGATCGCGATCATCGTCTGCAAGCAGCACCTGGAGCTGCTCGCACGGCGCGACCTGAAGAAGCTGATGGCCGTGACCGGTGCCGACGAAGACCTGCTGCGCGCGGCGCAGGCGCTGATCAAGGCGCTCGAACCCAAGCCGGGGCGCCAGTTCGCGCGCGCCGAGGCCAACATCATCATCCCCGACGTGATCGTGCAGAAGGCCGGGCGCGGCTGGAAGGTCACGCTGAACCCCGACGTGATGCCCAAGCTGCGCATCAACGACCTGTACGCGAACGCGATCCGCCAGCAGCGCGGCGCCGGCTCGCGCGGCGTGCCCGACGCGCTGAACGGCGCGGGCGCGGGGCTCAATTCGCGGCTGCAGGAGGCGCGCTGGTTCATGAAGAACATCCTGCAGCGATTCGACACGATCCAGCGCGTCTCGCAGGCGATCGTCGAGCGCCAGAAGAACTTCTTCACCCACGGCGCGATCGCGATGAAGCCGCTGGTGCTGCGCGAGATCGCGGACGAGCTCGGCCTGCACGAGTCGACGATCTCGCGCGTCACCACCGCGAAGTACATGGCCACGCCGTTCGGCACCTTCGAGCTGAAGTACTTCTTCGGCTCGTCGCTGAACACCGAGGCCGGCGGCAACGCGTCGAGCACCGCGGTGCGCGCGCTGATCAAGCAGATCGTCGCGGCCGAGGACCCGGCCAAGCCCCTCTCCGACAGCCAGATCTCGCAGATGCTCGACGAGCAGGGCATCCAGGTCGCGCGCCGCACCGTCGCGAAATACCGCGACGCGCTGAAGATCGCGCCGACGCAGTTGCGCAAGGCGATGTAGTCACGCCAGCCTGGCATGGACGAAGGGTGGGACTATCGCTTCATCATCCGTGACGCACGACAGCACGCCGGACCCGCGCGATGCCGCCGCGGCCAACGCCGAGCGGCGTCAGGCCTGCAGCAGCTTCAGCGCCAACCCGGCAAACGACTGGAAGCCGCGGTCGAAGCTCACCATCTCGCAATCCAGCGACAAGGCAAGCGCCGCCAGCCAGGCGTCGGTCCACAGGTTCGGGCTGGCGGCTCGGCCGGCAACCAGCGCACGCAGGTGTCGGGCGTGCGCCGACGGCGTGGTGGCGATCTCTTGCAGGCCGGTCGCCTGGACCAGCGCGTCCCAGGTCTGCAACGCCCGTTCCGGGGCAAGGGCGGCGCTGCCCATCACGCGCGGCTGGCTGAGCAGGCGCAGCACGCCGAGTTGGGTGGGCCAGGCCCAGTACGCAACGGCGTCGTCCGAGCGCTGCAACAACCACGTGTGCGCTGCGTCGTGCGCCGGGTGCTGCGGCAGCAGCGCGGGCAGCAGCACGTTCACGTCAACCAGAGAAGCGCGCGTCATCGGCAGCTTCGTCGGCGGCGACCGCCGCCTTCAGCGCGTCGGGGGTCATGCGCAGCACAGGCGCGTCGGCAGGCAACCGGATCGCCGGCAAACCGGATCGGGTCTGCCGCAGGTCGGTCGCGGCCAGTTCGCGACGCAAGCCGCTCGCCACCAGATCGCGCAGCGTGGAGCGGCGCTTCACGGCGGCGATCTTGGCCTGTTGCAACAGATCGTCCGGTAAGTCCAGGGTGGTACGCATCAGAGTTGAAGGGTAGCACAGATGCAGTAATGTGTTTTCCTGCATTGGCATTGGCGCTGTGTCAGCACCATCAATGGCGGGAGCCATCAGCGCATCGCCGACAATGGCCGTCCCCGATTTCCCCGAAAGCCACATGCCGCTGCCACTGTTCCTGCCTTGCGCCGCAGGCGTCGAGCCGTTGCTCGCCGAAGAGATCGAGCGTGCGCTGCCAACAGCGCACATCCGCCCGGCTCGCGGCGGTGTCGCGCTCGAGGGCGACGCGCGCGAGGTGATGCTGCTGAACCTCGAGAGCCGGCTCGCCCAGCGCGTGCTGATCGAGGTCGCGCACGGCTCGTACCGGGTCGAGAACGATGTCTACGAACTCGCCCACAGCGTCGACTGGACGCAGTGGATCACGCCGCAGCACACCTTGCGCGTCGACACGACCGCGCACCGCAGCCCCCTCAAGAGCCTGAACTTCGCCGCGCTGCGCGTGAAGGACGCCGTCTGCGACCGGCTGCGCGATGCGACCGGCGAACGCCCCAGCGTCGACACGCGCCACCCCGACTTGGCAGTCGTGCTGCACCTCGGCGAGCAGGAGGCGACGATCTATGTCGACAGTTCCGGCGAGTCGCTGTTCAAGCGCGGCTGGAGGAATCACGAAGCGGACAAGGGCGACGCGCCGCTGAAGGAGACGCTCGCCGCCGCGATGCTCGCCGCCGCCGGCTGGCGGGGCACGCCCGAGGCCGGCGGCGCGCTGCACGACCCGTGCTGCGGCTCCGGCACGATCGCGATCGAGGCCGCGCAGATCGCCTGCGGCATCGCGCCCGGGCTGACGCGGCGGTTCGCGTTCGAGCGCCTGCTGCCGTTCGTCACGGACGAGCTGCGCGCCGAGCTGCAACGCCTGCGCAGCCGCGCGCAGGCGCGCATCCATCCGAGCGCCGTGCCGATCTTCGCCAGCGACGTGTCGTTCCGGATGGTCGACTTCGCGCGCCGCAACGCGCAGCGCGCCGGCGTCGAGGCGGCGATCACGTTCAACGGCGGCGACGCGCTGGAGCGCCCGGCGCCGACGCTGCCGGCCGGCCTGCCCGGCACGCTGATGATCAATCCGCCGTATGGCGAACGCATCGAGGTCGGCGGCAAGGCGGCGCGCGCGTCGGCGCAGGATCGCGACACACCGGGCGACTTCTTCCCGCGCCTGGCCGCGCACTGGAAGCGCGCCTACACGCAGCACCCGGCCGGCTGGACCGCCTACGTGCTCAGCCCCGACATGAAGCTGCCGGGTGCCATGCGCCTGAAGGAGTCGCGCCGCGTGCCGATGTGGAACGGCCCGATCGAATGCCGGCTGTTCCGCTTCGA
>JAZKAV010000027.1:0-79655 GCA_040388965.1 Pseudomonadota bacterium
AACTCTCGACCTCAACCTTGGCAAGGTTGCGCTCTACCAACTGAGCTACTCCCGCATTTCTTGCTCTTGTGCGATTTCGGCACAGCAAAGATTATAGGCTGAAAGTTGCCAATTCGCCAAGCTGCAACCCGACCGTCTCAATGCGTTGTCAGCAGCTCCGAACCGGCCGCCGGAGTGGCCGGCTTTGCGGCCTCTTCGGCAGCCTTCACAGGTTCGTCATCGGGCAGCGGTTGGGGCACGGTCTCGAGTGCAACCTCGAGCACGCGATCGATCCACTTGACCGGGACGATCTCGAGCTTGTTCTTGACGTTCTCCGGAATGTCCTGCAGGTCTTTAACGTTCTCCTCCGGGATGATCACGGTCGTGATACCGCCGCGATGCGCTGCAAGCAATTTCTCCTTCAGACCGCCGATCGCGGTCACCTCGCCGCGCAGCGTGATCTCGCCGGTCATCGCGACATTGGCCTTCACCGGGATGCCGGTCAAGGCCGAGACGAAGGCCGTCGTCATCGCCGCGCCGGCGCTCGGACCATCCTTCGGCGTAGCGCCGTCGGGCACATGGATGTGCACGTCGCGCTTCTCGAACATCTCGTCCTTGATACCGAGCCGGCGTGCGCGGCTGCGCACCACCGAACGCGCCGCCTCGACCGACTCTTTCATCACGTCGCCGAGCTGGCCGGTGCGGATGATGTTGCCCTTGCCGGGCATCACCGCCGCCTCGATCGTCAGCAGGTCACCGCCGACCTCGGTCCACGCGAGGCCGACCACCTGGCCGACCTGGTTCTTCTTCTCGGCCTGCCCGTAGTCGTATTTGCGCACGCCGAGGTAGTCGTTCAGGTTCGCTTCGGTCACGACAACCTTGTCGGTCACCTGCTTGAGCTGGATCGCCTTCACCACCTTGCGGCAGATCTTGCTGATCTCGCGCTCGAGCGAACGCACACCGGCCTCACGCGTGTAATAGCGGATGATGCCGCGCACCGCCGATTCGGTGAGCTCCATCTCCTCGTCCTTCACGCCGTTGTTCTTGGCCTGCTTCGGCGCCAGGTACTTCAGCGCGATATTGAGCTTCTCGTCCTCGGTGTAACCCGACAGGCGGATCACTTCCATCCGGTCCAGCAGCGCCGGTGGGATGTTCATCGAGTTCGAGGTCGCGATGAACATCGTGTCCGAGAGGTCGAAGTCGACCTCGACATAATGGTCGCTGAAGGTATGGTTCTGCTCCGGGTCCAGCACTTCGAGCAGCGCGCTCGACGGATCGCCGCGGAAGTCCATGCCCAGCTTGTCGATCTCGTCGAGAAGGAACAGCGGGTTCTTCGTGCCGATCTTGGTCAGGCTCTGCAGCACCTTGCCCGGCATCGAGCCGATGTAGGTGCGGCGGTGGCCGCGGATCTCGGCCTCGTCGCGCACGCCGCCCAGGGCCATGCGCACGAACTTGCGGCCGGTCGCGCGCGCCACGCTCTGGCCGAGCGAGGTCTTGCCGACGCCGGGGGGGCCGACCAGGCACAGGATCGGCGACTTGACCTTGTCGACGCGCTGCTGAACCGCGAGGTATTCGAGGATGCGGTCCTTGACCTTGTCCAGGCCGTAGTGGTCTTCGTTCAGCACGGCTTCGGCGAACGCCAGGTCGTGCTTGATCTTGGTCTTCTTCGCCCACGGCAGGTTGACCAGCGTGTCGATGTAGTTGCGCACCACCGTCGCCTCGGCAGACATCGGCGACATCAGCTTGAGCTTCTTGAACTCGGCGTCGACCTTCTTGCGCGCCTCCTTCGGCATCTTCGCGGCGATGATCTTCTTCTCGAGCTCTTCCATGTCGGCGCCGTCTTCACCGTCGCCGAGTTCCTTCTGGATCGCCTTGACCTGCTCGTTCAGGTAGTACTCGCGCTGGCTCTTCTCCATCTGGCGCTTGACGCGGCCGCGGATGCGTTTCTCGACCTGCAGAATGTCGACCTCGTGCTCGAGCTGTTCGAGCAGCTTTTCCAGCCGCTTGTCGACCGCGTACAGGTCGAGCACCGACTGCTTGTTCTCGAGCTTGAGCGGCAGGTGCGCGGCGATCGTGTCGGCCAGGCGGCCGGCGTCGTCGATGCCGGCGATCGAGGTCAGGATCTCGGGCGGGATCTTCTTGTTGAGCTTGACGTACTGGTCGAACTGCTGCGTGACCGCGCGGCGCAATGCCTCGATCTCCGGCTTGGTGTCGGCCTCGGGCGGAACCGGCGTCACATCGGCGACAAAGTATTCGCCGTTGTCGCTGATGCTGTGGGTATTGGCGCGCTGGATGCCTTCGACCAGCACTTTCACGGTGCCGTCGGGCAGCTTGAGCATCTGCAGGATGCTGGAGACGCAGCCGACCTCGAACATGTCGTCAGGCTTGGGCTCGTCCTTGCCAGCGGCCTTCTGCGCGACCAGCATGATCTGCCGACCGGCCTCCATCGCGACCTCGAGCGCCTTGATCGACTTCGGGCGACCCACGAACAGCGGGATCACCATGTGCGGGAACACGACCACGTCGCGCAGCGGGAGCAGCGGCAGGGTGATTTGTTCGGCAGGCAAAACGGGATGTCCGGACATTGAAGAATCCTCTCTTTCTCGAACCGATCTGAGGCCCGAGAGACTGATTGCAAGAAGGCGCTGCGGCAACTGCCTCGCGGCCGAACCCGGACTGGTGTGGCTGATCGTCTCCCTCAGGCACTCGCCTTCTGCTCTCGATAGACCAGCAGCGGCTTGGCATCGTCTTCGATCGTGTGTTCGTCGAGCACCACCTTGGCCACGCCGTCGAGCGTGGGCAGATCGAACATCGTGTCGATCAGCGACTGCTCCATGATGGAGCGCAGGCCGCGCGCACCGATCTTGCGCGCCAGCGCCTTGCGGGCGATGGCCTGCAGCGCCGACGGCCTGATCTCGAGTTCGACGCCGTCCATCGCGAACAGCTTCTGGTACTGCTTCACCAGCGCGTTCTTCGGCTCGGTCAGGATGCGCACCAGCGCATCGTCGGTCAGCTCGCCCAGGGTGGCCACCACCGGCAGGCGGCCGACGAGTTCGGGAATCAGGCCGAACTTGATCAGGTCCTCGGGCTCGACATCGCGGAACACTTCGGACACGCGCTTCTCGCTCTTCGTGTGAACGGTCGCGCCGAAGCCGATGCCCGATTTCTCGGAGCGGTTCTGGATCACCTTCTCCAGACCGTCGAACGCACCGCCGCAGATGAACAGGATGTTGGTCGTGTCGATCTGCAGGAAGTCCTGGTTCGGGTGCTTGCGCCCGCCCTGCGGCGGCACCGAGGCCATCGTGCCTTCGACGAGCTTGAGCAGCGCCTGCTGCACGCCTTCGCCGGACACGTCACGGGTGATCGACGGGTTGTCGGCCTTGCGGCTGATCTTGTCGATCTCGTCGATGTAGACGATGCCCCGCTGTGCCTTCTCGACGTCGTAGCCGCAATTCTGCAGCAACTTCTGGATGATGTTCTCGACGTCTTCGCCGACGTATCCGGCTTCGGTCAGGGTGGTCGCATCGGCGATCACGAACGGGACGTTCAGCAACCGCGCCAGCGTCTGCGCGAGCAGCGTCTTTCCCGAGCCCGTGGGACCGATCAGCAGGATGTTGCTCTTGGCGAGTTCGATCTCGTCCTTCGTGCGGCTCATGTGCTTGAGCCGCTTGTAGTGGTTGTAGACGGCCACCGACAGCGTGCGCTTCGCGACGTCCTGACCGATCACGTACTGATCGAGGCTGGCCTTGATCTCGCTCGGCACCGGCAGGTCGGATTTTGCCGCCTTCGCATCGGCGCCTTCGGCGGGTACTTCATCGCGAATGATGTCGTTGCACAGCTCGATGCACTCGTCGCAGATGAACACGCTCGGCCCGGCGATCAGCTTCTTCACCTCATGCTGACTTTTGCCGCAGAAGGAACAGTACAGAACCTTCTCGCTGGAGGTGCCTTTTTTGTCGGCCATAGAGGTTGTGGTTTCGGGGCGTAAAGGAACGGAGCCTGGTGAATGATAGTTCAAAAGAAAACGGGGCCTTCACCACGAAAAAGGCCCCGTTTGAGGTGTTGTTGCTGCGGCCGCTGCCGCGCGCCTCGATCCCGTCAGGCGGAAGTGAGCGGCGTGGCGCGATGCGCCAGCACCTGATCGATCAGTCCGTAGGCCTTGGCTTCGGTCGGGTCCATGAACATGTCGCGTTCCATGTCGGCGCGAATCTTCTCGATCGACTGGCCGGTGCGCTCGGCATAGATCTGGTTCAGCTGCTCGCGCGTCTTCAGGATCTCGCGCGCGTGGATCTCGATGTCGGTCGCCTGGCCCTGCGCGCCACCCGAGGGCTGGTGGATCATCACGCGCGAGTTCGGCAGCGCCATGCGCTTGCCCTTGGTGCCGGCCATCAGCAGGAACGAGCCCATGCTGGCGGCAATACCCATGCACAGGGTCGAGACATCCGGCTTGATGAACTGCATCGTGTCGAAGATCGACAGGCCGGCGCTGACCGAACCGCCAGGCGAGTTGATGTACAGCGAGATGTCCTTGTCGGGGTTCTCGGACTCCAGGAACAGCAGCTGGGCGACGACCAAGTTCGCGGTCTGGTCGTTGACCGGCCCGACCAGGAAGATCACCCGCTCGCGCAGCATCCGGCTGTAGATGTCGTACGCGCGCTCGCCGCGCCCCGAGGTTTCGATGACCATGGGGACCATGCCCAGGCCGTTGGTGTCAAGCGCGCTCATGGCACTCCTTGGAAAGAGGTTCGACCGATCTTGGGGCTGATTATGTCGCTACAAGATAGCCTGCCGGGGCGCATCGACTGTCACGAAGAAGGCGCCGACCTCGCGGCGGCGCCTCGCGCCTGACGATCTGCCCGGTCAGCCGTTCATCAACTCGTCGAAGGGCAGCGGTTTGTCGGTGACCTTGGCCCTGCCGAGCACGAACTCGGCGACGTTGTTCTCGACCACCACCGCTTCCACCTCGGCCAGCCGCTGACGGTCGCCCAGGTACCAGCGCACCACCTCCGACGGCTTCTCGTAGCTCTGCGCCATCTCCTCGATATGCTTCTGCAGCTGATCGGGCTTGGCCTGCAGGTTGTTCGAGCGCACCAGCTCGCCAACCACCAGGCCCAGACGCACGCGCTTCTCGGCCTGCGGCTGGAAGATCTCGGCCGGGATCGGCGCGGTGTCGGCGTCCTTGACACCACGCTTCTTCAGATCCGCGCGAGCCACCTCGACCATGCGCTCGACCTCGCCGGCAACCAGCGACTTCGGCACGTCCAGCTCGGACACCGCGACCAGCGCGTCCATCACGCTGGCCTTGTTGCGTGCCAGCACGCGAAACTTCACCTCGCGCTCGAGGTTCTTCTTCACGTCGGCGCGCAAGCCCGCGACGGTCGCGTCGCCGATGCCCAGCGACTTCGCGAAGGCCTCGTTCACCTCGGGCAGGTGCTGGGCCTCGATCTTCTTCAGCGTGACCATGAAGTCGGCTTCCTTGCCGGCCACGTCCTTGCCCTGGTAGTCGGCCGGGAACTGCAGCGGGAAGGTCTTCGACTCGCCGGACTTCATGCCGCGCACGGCCTGGTCGAACTGCTCCAGCATCTGGCCTTCGCCGATCAGGAACTGGAAGCCGTCCGCCTTGCCGCCGTCGAACGGCACGCCGTCGATCTTGCCTTCGAAGTCGATCGTCACCCGGTCGCCCTCGACAGCGCCTTCGGCGGCCGGCCGCTGCGAAAAGGTGCGGCGCTGCTTGCGCAGGATCTCGATGGTCTTGTCGATGGCCGCATCGGTCACCTCGGTCGAGACGCGCTCGACTTCGGCCGTGGCCAGGTCGCCGAGCTTGACCTCGGGGTAGATCTCGAAGGTCGCATCGAAAGCGACCTGGCCTTCGGGAGCGCCCTCCTTCTCGGCGATCTTCGGCGCGCCGGCGACCCGCAGCTTGGCCTCGTTGACGGCCTCGCTGAACATCTGCCCCACCTTGTCGTTCATGACCTCGTAGTGCACCGAATAGCCATAGCGCTGTGCGACGACGCTCATCGGCACCTTGCCGGGTCGGAAACCATCGGCCTTGACGGTGCGCGAGAGCTTCTTCAGGCGCGTCTGCACTTCGGAGTTGATGGTCTCGGCGGCCAGCGTCAGCGTGATGCGGCGCTCGAGCTTCTCGAGGGTTTCGACTTGGACGGACATGATGTGTGAACTCTTTCGATTTGCAATGCTGGTGCGCGGGGCGGGACTCGAACCCGCACACCATCGCTGGCGTCAGGACCTAAACCTGGTGCGTCTACCAATTTCGCCACCCGCGCGGGGGGTCTGCGGCCCGACAGGATGGTGGATTCACTGACGCAAACCCTTCTGTCTTGCTGTGGGCCATCCCGGTCGACCGGCGATTTTAGCCGGTTGCGGCAGCCGTTTCCTCGGCCGGTGGTCTGACCCGGAACCAGGCCGCGTACATCGCCGGCAAGCACAGCAGCGTCAGCACCGTCGCGACGATCAGCCCGCCCATGATCGCGACCGCCATCGGGCCCCAGAAGACGCTGCGCGACAGCGGGATCATCGCCAGCACCGCGGCAGCGGCCGTCAGGATGATCGGACGGAAGCGCCGCACCGCCGCCTCGACGATCGCATCCCAGGTGGCGACGCCGCGCGCGCGGTCCTGCTCGATCTGGTCGATCAGGATCACCGAGTTGCGCATGATCATGCCCATCAGTGCGATCACGCCGAGCAGCGCGACGAAGCCGAACGGCCGGTTCAGCAGCAGCAGCGCCGCCGCGATGCCGGCAATCCCCAGCGGCGCGGTCAGGAACACCAGCACCGAGCGGCTGAAGCTGTGCAGCTGCAGCATCAGCAGCGTGAACATGATGAACAGCATCAGCGGCGCACCGGCGGCGATCGAACCCTGCCCCTTGCTGCTCTCCTCGACCGCGCCCGCAACCTCGATGCGGTAGCCCGGCGGCATCTTTGCGCGCACCGGCGCGAACAGCGGTTCGAGTTGCGCCGTCACGGTTGCCCCCTGCAACCCTTCGATGATGTCGCCCTGAACCGTGGCGGCATAGTCGCGCCCTTCGCGCCACAGCACACCCGGTTCCCAGACGAAGTTCGCCTTCGCGATCTGGCCCAGCGGGATGCTGCGGCCGGTGCTGGCCGGGACGTACGCGTTTGCCAGATCGGTGATCTGGTTGCGCTCGCGCAGCGGCTGGCGCAGCACGATGTCGACCAGCTTGTCCTGCTCGCGATACTGGCCGATCGTGGTCCCGGTGCTGCTCGTGCGCGCGGCCTGCGCGATCGACTGGCTGGTGACGCCGAGAGCGCGCGCCTTGTCCTGGTCGACGTCCAGGCGCAAGGCCTTGACCGACTCGTTCCAGTTGTCGTTGATGCCACGCAGGTTCGGATTGGCACGCATGATCGCCTTGACCTCGTCGGCGTAGGCACGCACCTTCGCCGAGTCGGGGCCGACGACACGGAACTGCACCGGGTACGGCACCGGCGGCCCGTTGGGCAGCAGTTTGGCTCGGCCGCGCACCTCGGGGAATTCGCTGGCAAGCAGTTCGGGCAGTTGCTGGCGAAGCTTCTCGCGCGCCACCGCCGACTTCGGCATCACGACCATCTGGCTCACGTTGCTCTGCGGGAACACCTGATCGAGCACGAGCACGAAGCGCTCGACGCCGCTGCCGACCCAGGTCGTCACGGTATCGACGCCGTCGAGCGCCATCACGCGCGCCTCGATGCGCTGGGTGACCGCCTCGTTCGCCGCATACGACGTGCCCTCCGGGTACCACAGATCGACCAGGATTTCCGGTCGGCTCGAGTCCGGGAAGAACTGGTTCTGCACCCGGCCCATGCCGGCGATGCCGAGCACCAGCGTGGCCAGCGTCAGACCGATCGTGGCCCAGCGGTGTTGCACGCACCAGTTCACGGTGGCGCGAAAGCGCGCGTAGAACGGCGTGTCGAACAGTTCGTGCGGCTGCGCGCCAGGAGCGCGAGGCCTGGACTTCAGCAGCCACACGCCGAGGTAGGGCACGAAATACACCGAGACGAACCACGAAATCAGCAGCGCCGCGGCAGTCACCGCGAAGATCGCGAAGGTGTATTCGCCGACCGTCGATTGCGCCAGCCCTATCGGCAAGAAGCCGACCGCGGTGATCAGCGTACCGGTCAACATCGGCTTCGCGGTCGCGTCGAATGCGAAGGTCGCGGCGCGCACCTTGTCGTAGCCCTCCTCGAGCTTGCGCACCATCATCTCGACCGAGATGATCGCGTCGTCGACGAGCAGGCCCAGCGCGATGATCAGCGAGCCGAGCGAGATCTTGTGCAGCCCGACGCCCCAGTAGTACATCGTCACGAAGGTGATCGCGAGCACCAGCGGGATCGTGATGCCGACGACCAGGCCCGGCCGCCAGTCCAGCGTGAACCCGAAGGCGCCGGGCTTGAGGTGCAGCCCCAGGCTGACGAAGCTGACCCCGAGCACGATCACGATCGCCTCGACCAGCGTGCCGACGAACTCGTTGACCGAACTCGTCACGACCCTGGACTGGTTCTGGAACTGGTGCAGCTCCAGGCCCGCCGGCAGCTCCGCGCGAATTTGGTCGACCGTCGCGGTCAGCGCCTTGCCCATGCGGACAATGTCGCCGCCCCTGGCCATCGAGACGCCCAGCGCGATGACCTCCCGGCCCTGATGCCGCACCTTCACCTGCGGCGGATCGACATAGCCGCGCCGGATCTCGGCGATGTCGCCGAGCCTGAAGCTCGCGCTGCCCGCGCGAATCGGGAACTGCCGCAGTTCTTCTACCGAGTTGAACTGCCCTCCGACGCGCACCTGCACGAAGTCGGTCGGCGCGTTGATCGTTCCGGCCGACTCGACCGCGTTCTGTTGGCCGAGCTGCGCCAGCACCTGGTTGAAGTCCAGGCCGAGCTGTGCCAGGCGCTGCTGCGCGATCTCGACGAACAGCTTCTCGTCCTGCGCGCCGAAGACCCCGACCTTGTTCACGTCCTGCACCTTCAGCAGGCGCTGGCGCACGCGATCGGCCTGGTCCTTCAGCTCCTGGTAGCTGAAACCGTCGGCCGACAGCGCATAGATCGAACCGTAGACATCGCCGAACTCGTCGTTGAAGTAGGGCCCGATCACGCCGCCGGGCAAGGTGGCGCGCATGTCGCCGATCTTCTTGCGCACCGTGTACCAAATCTGCGGCATCTCCCTGGGCGGCGACGAATCGCGCACCTGAAAAATGATGAGCGCCTCGCCCGGCTTCGAGTAGCTGCGGATCCTGTCGGCGTAGGGCACCTCCTGCAGCGTCCGCTCGAGCTTGTCGGTGACCTGCTCGGCGACCTGCTGGGCCGTGGCACCGGGCCAGAACACGCGCAGTGCCATCGCGCGGAACGCGAACGGCGGGTCCTCGTCCTGCCCGAGCTGAAAATACGCGGCAGCGCCGAGCAGCAGCAGCACGACCAGCAGGTAGCGCGTCAGCGCCGGATGGTCCAGCGCCCACTTCGAGATGTTGAAGCGCGACACCTTGTCGGCGGAATGCGGTGCCGCGCGCGCCGCGGAGACCGGCACATCCGGCGCGCCCAAGCCCGGCCTGCTCACTTGGCGCCGACGACCGAGGCGCCGGCTGCGGGAGCACCCGAAGTCGCCGCCGCGCCGGGATCGACATAGAACTTGACCTTCTGGCCAGGGCTCAGCACGTGCACTCCGGCCGTCACGACGATCTGCCCCGGCGCGAGACCGGCCGTGATCACGGCGTCGTTGCCATCGGCACCGGCGAGTGTCACGTCCTGCGACTTGACCGTCATGCTCGGGCGGTCGACCAGCCAGACCGCACTGCGCCCCTGTGCCTCGCGCAGGGCCGACAGGGGCAGCCGGGCGATACCGACGGTCTGCGGCAGCTCCATCAGCACGGTCGCCGTCTGGCCCAGGCGCACGCCGCTCGCGACGGCCGGGCCGATGTCGGCCTTGACCTGGAAGGTGCGCGTGACCGGGTCGGCCGCGGCCGAAATCTCGCGGATCGTCGCCGGCAGCCGTGCATGCGCCGCGCCCCACAGCCGCACGCTGAAACGGCCGGGCTGCGCAGCGAGCGCCTTGACCACCGCGACCCTGTCCTCGGGCACCGAGAACACCACGTCGCGCGGGCCATCGTGCGCCAGCCGCAGCACCGGCGTTCCGGCCGAGGCAACCATGCCCGGCTCGAGATCCACGCCGGTGATCACGCCGCTCGCATCGGCGACAAGCGACGCATAGCCGGCCTGGTTGCCCTGCACGCTGGCCTGCGCGCCGGCCTGGTCGAGCTGGGCGCGGGCCGTCTTCATCGCCATCTCGCGGCGGTCGAGTTCGGCCGGGCCGATGAAACCCTGGTCGGCGAGGTCCTTGTAGCGCTTGTAGTCGGCGGCACTCTGCTCGTAGCCGGCCCGGGCGGCCGCGACCGCGGCGCGCGCGGCATCCTGGCCCAGGCGCAGGTCCCGGGCATCGAGCTGCGCGAGCAGCTGCCCGGCCTTGACCGTGTCACCCAGATCGACGAGGCGTTTCAGCATCTTGCCGCCGACGCGAAAGCTCAATCGCGACTCGGTGCGCGCCTTCACCTCACCTGCGTACTCGTAGGCACCGCCGGCCGTCTGCGGCGACAACGTGATCGTGCGCACCGCACGCACCGGATCCGGCGCGGGTTCGGTCTTCGAGCAAGCGCCGAGGACCGCGACGCCGATCAAGGCAATGAGGAGCGCTTTGCGCATGGGTTTCCTTGGGGTGGAGGGGAACGGCCAGACATCAAGCTCGCGATCATCGCCGCGTGGCCGCGGGCAACGCAAACGGCTCGCACGCATCAATTGACTGACTGGTCAGTAATATATTCGCGACCAACACAGGCGTCAAACCCTGAGCGCGCGCCGCCATGCGCGACCAGCGGCCCGCACCCCGAACAACGTGGACAATCGCCCCCCGTGAGCGTCGATCACTACGAGAACTTTCCCGTCGCATCCTGGCTGTGCCCGCCTGCCTTGAGGCCGGCCGTGGCTGCGATCTACAGCTTCGCGCGCACCGCGGACGACCTCGCCGACGAAGGCGAGGCCACGCCCGCGCAGCGACTCGCCGACCTGCGCGCCTACCGCGCCGACCTCGACGCCGCAAGCAAGAGCGGCGCCAACTCGGCGCGCTGGGCGCGGGTCTTCGAGCCGCTGCGCCCGGTGATCGCCGAATACCGTCTGCCGGCCGGCCTGTTCACCGATCTGCTCAGCGCCTTCGAGCAGGACGTGGTGAAGCATCGCTATGCCGACCGCGCCGAGTTGCTCGATTACTGCCGCCGCTCGGCGAACCCCGTCGGCCGGCTGCTGCTGCACGTGTATCGCATCGACAGCGCTACGGCCCTGCGACAATCGGATGCGATATGCACCGCCTTGCAACTCGCGAATTTCTGGCAGGACCTGGGCGTGGACACCCGGCGCGGCCGGCTCTACCTGCCGGCCGGCGATTGCACGCGGCGCGGCATCGATCCGCAGGCCGTGCTGGCACTGCAGGACTCGCCGAGGCTGCGCGTGCTCGTCGCTGACATGGTCGGTTGGGCGCGCGACCTGATGCTGGCCGGCGCGCCGCTGGTTCACGCCATTCCCGGGCGCGCCGGCTGGGAATTGCGACTGGTCGTGCAAGGCGGACTGCGCATCCTCGAGAAGATCTCGGCGATGGACTTCGCGACCCTGCATCGACGTCCGAAGCTGCGCTGGCACGACGCGCCGCTGCTGCTGTGGCGCGCGCTGTGGATGCGCCCGGCACGCGCCGCCGTTGCGAGCGAATCGGCATGATCCCCGGGCCATCCGTGCAGGACAAGGCGGCAAGGTCGACGAACCAGCCACCTTGTCTTGGGCGCGAGGACCTCGCATGACGCCCGAGCAATACGTGCAGGACAAGGCGGCAAGGTCGACGAACCAGCCACCTTGTCTTGGGCGCGAGGACCTCGCATGACGCCCGAGCAATACGTGCAGGACAAGGCGGCCAGAAGCGGCTCCAGCTTCTACTACGCCTTCCTGTTCCTGCCGCCGCCGCGGCGCGCGGCGATCACCGCGTTCTACGCGTTCTGCCGCGAGGTCGACGACGTGGTCGACGAGGTCAGCGATCCGGGCGTCGCGGCCACCAAGCTGGCCTGGTGGCGCAACGAAGCCGCCTCGGCATTCGCCGGCCGGCCCGCTCACCCGGTGACGAAGGCACTGATGCCGCACACCGTGGCATTCGATATCCGCGCCGAGCACCTGATGGCGGTGATCGATGGCTGCCAGATGGACCTGGAGCAGTCGCGCTACCTCGACTACGCGGGCCTCGCGCGTTACTGCCATCTGGTGGCCGGCGTCGTCGGCGAGGTCGCGGCCGGCATCTTCGGCCGCACCCGACCCGAGACGACCGCGTATGCGCACCGCCTTGGCCTGGCGATGCAACTGACCAACATCATCCGCGACGTCGGTGACGACGCGCGCCGCGGCCGAATCTACCTGCCGGTCTCGGAGCTGAAGCAGTTCGACGTGAAGGCTCAGGAGATCCTCAACCGCGGCTACAGCGAGCGCTTCACGGCGCTGATGAAGTTTCAGGCCGAACGCGCGCACCGCTGTTACGACGAGGCCCTCGCGCTGCTGCCCGAGTCGGACCGGCACGCGCAGAAGCCCGGCCTGATGATGGCCAACATCTACCGTACCCTGCTGCGCGAGATCGAGGCCGACGACTTCCAGGTGCTGCACCAGCGCACCTCGCTGACGCCGCTGCGCAAGCTGTGGATCGCGATGCGCACGAACTGGCGCGGTCGCTGATGGCGCCCCCTGCGCCGCGGCTGCGCAGCGCGCCCCCCAAGGGCCACGAAGAGGCCCCGTCGTGGCCCTTGGATGCGGGCCGGCTCGGGAGCAGCCCTGCGCTCGGCCCGCCGGCGCCCGGGAAGTGTCTCGCCGTCATCGGCGGCGGCTGGGCCGGCTTGGCCGCGGCGGTCGAGGGTGTGCGTCTCGGTCACGCGGTCACGCTGTTCGAGATGGCGCCGCAACTCGGGGGGCGCGCGCGCAGTGTCGAGGCAGACGGTCTGACGCTCGACAACGGCCAGCACATCCTCATCGGCGCCTACGTCGAGACGCTTGCGCTGCTGCAGACGCTGGGCGTGGCGGCGGGTGACGCCTTCGTGCGCACGCCGCTGCGCATCAGCTACCCCGACGGCACGGGCCTGCAACTGAAGCCCGGGACGCCCGCATTCGCGTTCGCCGGCGCGGTGCTGCGGCAGCGAAGCTGGCGCTTGCGCGAACGCCTCGCGCTGCTGGCCGTGGCCGGCGGCTGGGCGGCGCGCGACTTTCACTGCGAGTCCGCGCTGACCGTGGCGGCGCTGGCGGGCCGCTTGCCGACGGTGGTGCGCGACGAACTGATCGAGCCGTTGTGCGTCGCGGCGCTGAACACGCCAGCCAGCGAGGCCAGCGCCGGCGTGTTCCTTCGCGTGCTGAAGGATGCGCTGTTCTCTGGCCCCGGCTCGGCCGACCTGCTGCTGCCGCGCGCCGGCCTGAGCGCGCTGCTGCCCGAACCGGCGCAGCGGTGGCTGAGCCGGGCCGGCGCCGACCTCCGGTTGCGGCATCGCGTCGAGGCGCTGGTGCGCCGGGGCGACCTGTGGTCACTCGACGAAGAACTCTTCGACGCCGTGGTGCTCGCCACCCCGGCTGCCGAAGCCGCGCGCCTGACGCGCACGATCGCACCCGACTGGTCCGGCCGCGCCGCGGCACTGTGCTACGAGCCGATCGTCACCGTTTACCTGCGAGGCGATGGCGTGCGCCTGCCCGATCCGATGCTCGCGTTGCGCTCGGGCGCGAACGCGCCGGCCCAGTTCGTGTTCGACCGCGGCCGGCTCGGCGGGCCGGCCGGCCTGCTCGCGTTCGTGATCAGCGGTGCCCAGCCCTGGGTCGATCGTGGCATCGAGGCCAGCACCCAGGCCACGCTGACGCAGGCCCGCGCGGCGCTGGGCGCCCATCTGCGCGCACCGCTCGAGCCGGTGCGCACACTGACCGAGAAGCGCGCGACATTTCGTTGCACGCCGGGCCTGTCACGGCCTGCGATGGAGATTGCACCGCGGCTGCACGCGGCGGGCGACCATGTCGCGGGTCCCTACCCGGCGACGCTGGAGGGTGCGGTGCGCAGCGGGCTGCACGCCGTCAGACAGCTGCGCTGACCCGGCGGCTCAGCGCCGCGCAAAGGGTGCTGCCAACGGTTCGCCGATGAAGACCCCCTGCTGGGGCCAGGCGACGCTGCGCCAGTACGCCTCGATCGCACTGGCACCCTGCAGGTAGTTCAGCAGCAGCAGCTGCGGATGCGGGAACTTCTGCGGATGCGCGCACGGTTCGGACACCGTGCCGTAGCTCGCGGTCGCACCCGAGGTGATCCAGTCCAGGCTAGACATCTGCCCGGCACCGCCCACCAGCACACCGCCGAACGAGGTCAGGTGGTCGGCGAGCGCACCGGGCACCCAGTGCAACGTGTCGAGCTTGGGCACGCTGACCAGCCCGGTCTGGTAGATCAGCACGCGCTGCGCGTTCTCGATCGCCTGGGTCGTCTCGACGT
Source organism: Pseudomonadota bacterium (assembly GCA_040388965.1). Taxonomy (GTDB): domain Bacteria; phylum Pseudomonadota; class Gammaproteobacteria; order Burkholderiales; family Burkholderiaceae_C; genus LMDS01. Next base: position 14,510 of record JAZKAV010000027.1, read on the forward strand.
GCACCTCGACCCCGGGGCGGCGCAGCAACCCGGGCGGCGGGAACAGCACGGAGCGCGCACTGCGCGCGCGATCGCTGGTGGTCACGAAGTAGGCATGCGCCGGTGGCGCACCGCGCAGGCCGAGACTGCCGTCGGCGGCCACGCCGCGCCGGATCATCGCCTCGGCGGTCGCGACGTCGCGGGCCGCGAGCAGCATGGCCGGGCGCATCTTCAGCTCGGAATAGGGACGAATCGACGGGTTGTCGTAATACGGCGAGCGCATCGAAGGCGCGCAGCTGTGCTCGCACAGTGCGCCATCGAAGCCCAGCGCCAGCGCGCCGGTGATCGAATTGCACGCCACGGCAAAAGGCTGGGTCCAGGCCAGCGCGAGCGCCTGCACCGGCGCATCGAAGAACGCATCGACCGCCGCAGCGAAGGTCTTGAATTCGTCGGGCGTCAGCGCGGAACGCAGCGGCAACCGCACGCGCAGCACCTGCGCGCGCGTCAGGCCGCGCGCCTTGATGTAGAACTCGCCGACCTCCACCGAGTACGGGTCCGCGGTGTTGATCACCAGGCCGATCTGCTTGCTGGTGAGGCGCCCCTCGGCGCGCGGGATCCGGATCCACGGTGGCAGGCGCGAGGCCGCCGACGCGGGTGGTGGAGCGCTGAAATCGTAGTGGCGCCGCAGATAGTCTGCACCACCCACCTGCGCCAGTCCGGCCTGCGTCAGCGCCAGCACGCCCAGCAGCGTCGATCCCGCGAAGGCGATCAGCCTGCTCTTCGTTCTCGGATCACAACCTGGTCTTTCGCCATGCAAAAAAGTACTGATTTGAGCGAGAATGACATTCATGGCGAAAGGCGAGATCAGGACCCCGACGATACAGGTGCTGGAGCGCGCCTTCGGCCTGCTCGACGTGCTGGCAAGTCACCCCGATCCGGTGTCACTCAAACACATCAGCGAGCAGACCGGCCTGCACCCGTCGACCGCCCACCGCATCCTGAACGACCTGACGATCGGCCGCTATGTCGACCGGCCCGAGGCGGGCAGTTATCGGCTCGGCATGCGCCTGCTCGAGCTCGGCAACCTGGTGAAGGCGCGGCTGGATGTGCGCGACGCCGCACTCGGCCCGATGCGCGAACTGCACAAACTGACGCACCAGCCGGTGAACCTGTCCATGCGACAGGGCGACGAGATCGTCTACATCGAGCGCACCTACAGCGAGCGCTCCGGCATGCAGGTGGTGCGCGCGATCGGGGGGCGCGCGCCGCTGCACCTGACATCGGTCGGCAAGCTGTTCCTGGCCCACGACGACGTCTCGCGCGTGCGCGCCTATGCCGCGCGCACCGGCCTGGCCGGGCACACGCGCAACAGCATCACCGAACTCGCGCAACTCGAGCGCGAATTGGCGCGGGTGAACCAGTGCGGCACGGCCCGCGATGACGAGGAACTGGAACTCGGGGTGCGCTGCATGGCCGCGAGCATCCATGACGACCAGGGAAAACTGGTCGCGGGCTTGTCGATCTCGGCCCCCGCCGACCGGCTCGAGGAAAGCTGGCTGGCGCGCCTGAAGGAAACGGCCGCACAAATCTCTGCGGCCCTCGGGCACCGCGACGCCTGACGCTGCGGCGCCACGCCGGAGCACGCCGGGTTCAGGAGGTGGCTTTCGGCGCAGCCGCGGCCTCGACTGCGGGCGCATGCACCGGCAATTCGCTGACCCAGCGCCGCACCCGCTCGGCATCGCCGATGCGCGAATACTTGCCGGCCGAATCGAGGAACACCATGATCAGCTTGCGGCCCGCCATGCGCGCCTGCATCACGAGGCAGCGGCCGGCCTCGGTGATGTAGCCCGTCTTCTGCAGCGCGATGTCCCAGGCCGGACTGCGCACCAGGGCGTTGGTGGTGCGGAACTGGGTCGGGCGATGGCCGACTTCGACCTGGAATTCGGGCGAAGTCGAGAACTCGCGGATGATCGGGTGCTCCTGCGCGGTCTTCACGAGCGTGGCCAAGTCGCGGGCACTGGACTGGTTGCGGCTCGACAGGCCGGTCGGCTCGACATAGTGCGTGTCGTTCATGCCGAGTTCGCGAGCCTTCTGATTCATCGCAGCGACGAATGCTTCGATCCCGCCCGGATAGGCGCGGCCGAGCGCGTGAGCGGCCCGGTTCTCGGACGACATCAGCGCCAGGTGCAGCATTTCCTCGCGGCTCAGGCGGGTGCCCACGCGCAGTCTCGAACGGCTGTTCTTTTCGGTATCGACATCGTCGTCGGTGATCGTCAGCGTCTCGCCCAGCGGCAGCTTCGCTTCGGTCACGACGACCGCGGTCATCAGCTTGGTCAGCGACGCGATCGGCAGCACCGCCTGGGAGTTCTTGCTGAACAGCACTTCATTGGTATCGGAATCGAGCACCAGTGCGACGCTGGATTTCAGGTCCAGAGCGTCGGCCGTGTTGTGCAAACCGTAAAGCTGCCCGAAGGACGGGCGGTCCGGCTCGGCCCGCATCACCGACGAGACCCGCTTCACATTGCTGGCACGGCCGCCCTGACGCAGCACGGCCACCGGCCGCGAGGCCTTGCTGCCCCGTGCGGCCTTGCCCTTCTTCACAGGAGCGACGGCGTGGCTCTTCTTGGCGACCGTGGGCTCGGCCGCAGTGGAGTCCAGCGGCAGGGCAAGCGACAGGGCGGCAACCAATGCTGTGAGGCCGACAGTTACAAACTTGTTGATCGATGCCACAGCAGTCCCTTTGCGCCCAGTTCGGCGAGTCTATGTGAAAGAAAAAAAGCGCGCAAGATCAAAACCTTACGCGCTTTTCCTCAAGTCAGTACTTGGGACTGGTCGGGCGTGATCAAAGTCTCATCCCTGTGCCGCCACGCGTTCGATCTTGCTGTGCAGCTTGTTCAACGCCGAGAGATAGGCTTTCGCCGACGCCACGACGATGTCCGGGTCCGCACCCACGCCGTTGACGACCCGACCGCCGTGCTGCAGCCGCACCGTCACCTCGCCCTGCGATTCTGTGCTGCCCGAGGTGATGGCATTCACGGAATAGAGCAGCATTTCGGCGCCAGATTTCAGCTTCGATTCGATCGCCTTCAGGCTCGCGTCGACCGGGCCATTGCCGTCGCTCTCGGCATGGTGCTCGACCTCACCGGCAGCGAAGGCCACGCTGGCGTGCGGCCGCTCGCCCATCTCGGAGCGCTGCGACAGGGCGAGCAGCCGGTAGTGCTCATGCTCGGCGGTCACCGACTCGTCCATCACGAGGGCGATGATGTCCTCGTCGAAGATGTCGCTCTTGCGGTCGGCGAGTTCCTTGAAGCGGACGAAGCCGGCGTTGATCTCGGCCTCCGACTCCATCTCGATGCCCAGATCCTTGAGGCGCTGCTTGAACGCATTGCGGCCCGAGAGCTTGCCGAGCACGATCTTGTTCGCAGCCCAGCCCACGTCTTCGGCGCGCATGATCTCGTAGGTGTCGCGCGCCTTCAGCACGCCGTCCTGGTGGATGCCGGACGCATGAGCGAACGCATTGGCGCCGACCACCGCCTTGTTCGGCTGCACGACGAAGCCGGTGGTCTGCGCGACCAGCCGCGAGGCCGGCACGATCTGCGAGGCGTCGATGCCCACGTCCAGGTCGAAGTAGTCGCGCCGCGTCTTCAGCGCCATCACGACCTCTTCGAGCGAGCAGTTGCCGGCGCGCTCGCCCAGGCCGTTGATCGTGCACTCGATCTGGCGCGCACCGCCGATCATCACGCCGGCGAGCGAGTTCGCCACCGCCATGCCCAGGTCGTTGTGGCAGTGCACCGACCAGACCGCCTTGTCGGAATTCGGGATGCGCGTGCGCAGATCCAATAGGAAGTTGCCGTACAGCTCCGGAATCGCGTAGCCCACGGTGTCGGGCACGTTGATCGTGGTCGCGCCTTCCTTGATCACCGCCTCGAACACGCGGCACAGGAAGTCGGGGTCCGAGCGATAGCCGTCCTCCGCCGAGAATTCGACATTGCCCGACAGATTGCGCGCGAAGCGCACCGACAGCATGGCCTGCTCGAACACCTCGTCCGGCGTCATGCGCAGCTTCTTCTCCATGTGCAGCGCGCTGGTCGCGAGGAACACGTGGATGCGCGTCGACGCGCCGCCGGCCAGTGCCTCGGCAGCGCGCGCGATGTCGCGGTCGTTGGCGCGTGCCAGCGAGCACACCGTGCTGTCCTTGATCGCGTGCGCGATCGCCTTGACGCACTCGAAATCGCCGTTCGACGACGCCGCGAAACCAGCCTCGATGACATCGACCTTCAGCCGCTCGAGCTGGCGCGCGATGCGAAGCTTCTCGTCCTTGGTCATCGAGGCGCCGGGCGACTGCTCGCCGTCGCGCAAGGTGGTGTCGAAAATAATCAGCTTGTCGGCCATATTGCAGCTCCTGGAGGTGGTTCGAATCTTAGGCGAGGGCGGCCTGGGCCTTGCCAAGGCTGGTGACGGCGCGCGTGCGGCTCAGCCCCGAGACGATGGCCTGCAGCGACGCCGAGACGATGTTGGTGTCGATGCCCACGCCGAACAGCGTCTGCCCCTGCCCACCCGTATCGCCGATGCGCAGTTCCAGGTAGGCCACCGCCCGCGCGTCGGCTCCGCTGCCGATCGAATGCTCGTGGTAGTCGAGCACCCGCAGCGGGGTTGCGACATGCGCGGCCAGGCCGTCGACGAAGGCATCGATCGGCCCCGTGCCCACGCCCTGGACGCGGAACCGGCGGCCCGCAATCGTCACGTCGGCTCCGAGTTCCACGCTTCGGTCGGCGCGCTCGATCAGGGCCGGGCGCGACACCTGCGCGCGGCCGGCGTCACCGATCGCGTACTCACGCTCGAAGATGTGCCAGATGTCGGCGGCCGAGAGCTCCTTCCCCTCGCAGTCCATCACCGCCTGCACCACGCGGCTGAACTCGATCTGCAGGCGGCGCGGCAGTTCGAGCCCGTACCCGCTCTCGAGCAGGTAGGTGATGCCGCCCTTGCCAGACTGGCTGTTGACGCGGATCACCGCGTCGTAGCTGCGGCCCAGGTCCTTCGGGTCGATCGGCAGGTAGGGCATGTCCCAGACATCGCCTTCGCGGCGCGCCGCGAAGGCCTTCTTGATCGCATCCTGGTGCGAGCCCGAGAACGAGGTATAGACCAGATCGCCGACGTACGGGTGGCGCGGGTGCACAGGCAACTGGTTGCAGTGCTCGACGCAGCGGCGGACCTCGTCGATCTCGGAGAAATCGAGCCCTGGCGACACGCCCTGCGTGTACAGGTTGAGCGCGATGTTCACCAAGTCGACATTGCCGGTGCGCTCGCCGTTGCCGAACAGACAGCCCTCGACGCGGTCGGCACCGGCCATCAGCGCGAACTCGCCCGCTGCGGTGCCGGTGCCGCGGTCGTTGTGCGGGTGCACCGACAGCACGATGCTGTCGCGCCGCGCGAGATGCCGGTGCATCCACTCGATCATGTCGGCGAAGATGTTCGGCGTCGAATGCTCCACCGTCGACGGCAGGTTGACGATGCACTTGTGCTGCGGCGTCGGCTGCCAGGCCTCGGTCACGGCGTCGACGACACGCTTGCTGAATGCGAGCTCGGTGCCGGAGAACATCTCGGGCGAGTACTCGAATCGCCACGCGGTCGCCGGCTGGCGCGCCGCGCAATCGCGGATCATCCGCGCGTGGCTGACCGCGAGCTCGACGATGCCGTCTTCGTCGAGCCCGAGCACGACCCGGCGCATCACCGGTGCGACCGCGTTGTACAGGTGCACGATCGCGCGCTTCGCGCCGACCAATGATTCGAAGGTGCGCCCGATCAGCTCGGGTCTCGCCTGGGTCAGCACCTGGATCGTCACGTCGTCGGGGATGCGGTTCCCGTCGATCAGCAGGCGCACGAAGTCGAACTCCGCCTGCGAGGCCGACGGGAAGCCGACCTCGATCTCCTTGAAGCCGATCTTCACCAGCAGTTCGAACATGCGCAGCTTGGCGTCCGGATTCATCGGCTCGATCAGCGCCTGGTTGCCATCGCGCAGGTCGGTGCTGAGCCAGATCGGTGCCTGCGTCAGCACCGCGTCGGGCCAGCGGCGGTCGGGCAGTTTGATCGGGGCGAAAGCGCGGTACTTGTGCTGTGGTTGCTTCAACATGGTGTGTTTCCAGTGAATTCGCGACCTGCAGCACAGAAATGACAAACGGCCCGCTGCAGGTTGCATACGGGCCGTTGAAATCAGAACGTGTGGACGTGCGTGACTAGCGAACCCGTGGTTCCTCTAGCAGTAGTAGCAGCGCGACGGCGGGCACGAACATCATGGCTCCATCGTAGCACGAGCGATCACCGCCCGATCAGCGGTGCAACCCTTGCTCGTCGGGTTCGTCCATCGAGGTCGAGATCACGCTGACCGGCCTGCCCTTCACGCGCTTCCACACGTAGACCCCATAACCCGACAGCCCGTAGACCATGAACAACCCGAACAGCGCCCCCGGCAGATGGATGTTGATGACCGCGATGAACAGCGCGATCGCGACGATCACGACGAACGGCACCGAGCGCTTGAAGCTCACGTCCTTGAAGCTGTAGAACGGCACGTTGGTCACCATCGTCAGGCCCGCGTAGAGCGTCACGCCGAAGGTTGTCCACATCAGCCACGCCCCTTCCCCGCCACCCTTGAAGCCCTGGTTGTCCATCAGCCAGATGAAGCCCATCACCAGCGCGGCAGCGGCCGGGCTCGGCAGGCCCTGGAAGAAGCGCTTGTCGACCACCGCCAGGTTGGTATTGAAGCGCGCCAGCCGCAACGCGGCGCACGAGCAGTACACGAAGGCGGCGATCCAGCCCGGCTTGCCCAACCCCTTGAGCGCCCATTCGTAGGCGATCAGGGCAGGGGCGGCGCCGAACGAGACCATGTCCGACAGGCTGTCCATCTGCTCGCCAAAGGTGCTCTGCGTGTTCGTCATGCGCGCGACACGGCCATCGAGCGAATCGAGCACCATCGCGCAGAACACGCCGTACGCCGCCTGCTCGAAGCGCCCGTTCATCGCCATCACGATCGCATAGAAGCCGCCGAACAGCGCCGCCAGCGTGAACAGGTTGGGCAGAATATAGATGCCCTTGCGGCGCGGGCGCGGCACCGCGTCCGCAACGTCGTCGTCTTCGTCGTCGTCGAGTGGGTTGCTCATGGGGGCGAAGGATAGCGTGTGAAACGACGATCCCTCGCCCGCCCGACGAGTACCTCGGGCGAGCCCCGAAAGGGATGCTGACCAGTTCGGGGCGACCCACCACGCAAAAGGCCGCCAGGCGAACCCCGCGGCCCTCATCGAACCGGCAGACGCCCGGTCAGTTCTTCGACTGGTCGACGAGACGATTCTTCTTGATCCACGGCATCATCGCGCGCAACTGCTCGCCGACCACTTCGATCGGGTGCTCTGCGGTGAGCCGGCGGCGCGACATCAGCGTCGGCGCGCCGGCGCGGTTCTCGAGGATGAAACTCTTCGCGTACTCGCCGGTCTGGATGTCCTTCAAGGCCTGCTTCATCGCCTTCCTGGTTTCGTCGGTGACGATTTTCGGCCCGGTCACGTATTCGCCGTATTCGGCGTTGTTCGAGATCGAGTAGTTCATGTTGGCGATGCCGCCTTCATAGATCAGGTCGACGATCAGCTTCAACTCGTGCAGGCATTCGAAGTAGGCCATTTCGGGCGCGTAGCCCGCCTCGGTCAGCGTCTCGAAGCCGGCCTTGATCAGTTCGACGGCACCGCCGCACAGCACCGCCTGCTCGCCGAACAGATCCGTCTCGGTTTCCTCGCGGAAGTTGGTCTCGATCACGCCGGCCTTGCCGCCACCGTTCGCCGCGGCGTAGCTCAGCGCCAGGTCGCGCGCCTTGCCCGTCCTGTCGGCATGCACGGCGATCAGGTGCGGCACGCCACCGCCCTGCGTGTAGGTCGAGCGCACCGTGTGGCCGGGAGCCTTGGGGGCGACCATCCAGACGTCGAGGTCGGCGCGCGGCACGACCTGGCCATAGTGCACGTTGAAGCCGTGCGCGAACGCCAGCGAGGCGCCCTGCTTGATGTGGGGCTCGACATCGTTCTTGTAGACGCTGGCGATCTGCTCGTCCGGCAGCAGCATCATCACGACGTCGGCCTGCTTGACCGCGTCGGCCACGTCGGCAACCCTGAGCCCGGCCTTCTCGGCCTTGGACCACGACGGCCCGCCCTTGCGCACGCCGACCGTCACCTTGACGCCGCTGTCGTTCAGGTTCTGTGCATGCGCGTGACCTTGCGAGCCGTAGCCGATGATCGTGACGTTCTTGCCCTTGACCAGGCTCAGGTCGGCGTCTTTGTCGTAGTAAACCTTCATGTCTAGCTCCTTGGAAAAATCGATGGATGGACAGCGGGATCAAGCAGCCGCCGCGGAGCCGGCTTTGCCGGTCCGCCGGCGGCGCCCCCTCGAGGGGGAGCGCCGCCAGGCGCTTCGGGGGTGGGTCATCACACCCGCAGGATGCGCTCGCCGCGACCGATCCCGCTGGTGCCGGTGCGCACGGTTTCGAGAATGGCGGCTCGGTCGATCGCGTCCAGGAAGGCGTCGAGCTTGCCGGTGTCGCCCGTCAGTTCGATGGTGTAGCTCTTGTCGGTCACGTCGACGATGCGGCCGCGGAAGATGTCGGCCATGCGCTTCATCTCCTCGCGCTCCTTGCCGACCGCGCGGACCTTGATCAGCATCAGCTCGCGTTCGGTGAACGCGCCTTCGGTCAGGTCGACGACCTTGACCACCTCGATCAGCCGGTTCAGGTGCTTGGTGATCTGCTCGATGACTTCGTCGGAGCCGGCGGTCACGATGGTCATGCGCGAAAGCGACGGGTCTTCGGTCGTGGCGACCGTCAGGCTCTCGATGTTGTAGCCGCGCGCCGAGAACAGTCCGACCACGCGAGAAAGTGCGCCCGGCTCGTTCTCGAGCAGCAGTGCAATGATGTGCTTCATGGTGTCTGCCAGCGCGCCCGTCGAACCGGCGGCGGTAACCGCCGGCCCCTGGGCACGCTGCCTTCGATGTATGGAAATGAATCTTCCGAAGCGATCCGCGCCTGTCGATGGTGCCGTGGCCCGGGCGCGGTAACGCCCTGCCCTGCACCGGCGTTCAGCGCCTCACAGGTCTTCGGACCCCAGCAGCATTTCGGTGATGCCCTTGCCCGCCTGCACCATCGGCCAGACGTTCTCGGTCGGATCGGTGCGGATGTCGAGGAACACGGTGCGGTCTTTCAAGCGGATCGCCTCGCGCAACGCGCCTTCCACGTCCGACGGCTTCTCGATCTTCAGGCCGACGTGACCATAGGCCTCGGCGAGCTTGACGAAGTCGGGCAGCGCGTCCATGTAGCTGTGCGAGTAGCGGCCGCCGTAGTCGATTTCCTGCCACTGGCGCACCATGCCGAGGTAGCGGTTGTTCAGCGAGATGATCTTGACTGGCGTCTTGTACTGCAGGCAGGTCGAGAGCTCCTGGATGCACATCTGGATCGAGCCCTCGCCGGTGATGCAGAACACGTCCGACTCCGGCTTCGCGAGCTTGATGCCCATCGCGTACGGCAGGCCGACGCCCATGGTGCCCAGGCCACCGGAGTTGATCCAGCGGCGCGGCGCGTCGAAACGGTAGTACTGCGCGGCCCACATCTGGTGCTGGCCGACATCGGAGGTCACGTAGGCGTCGCTGTCCTTCGTCAGTTCCCACAGGGTCTGGACGACCTGCTGGGGCTTGATGACGTCGGTGCTCTTCTTGAACGCCAGGCAATCGCGCTTGCGCCACTCGTTGATCTGAGCCCACCAGGCCGATATCGAGGCCTTGTCGGGCCTGACCTGCGCTTCCTTGATCTGTGCGATCAACTCCTGCAGCACGTCCTTCACGTCGCCGACGATCGGAATGTCGACGCGAACCCGCTTGCTGATCGACGAGGGGTCGATATCGACATGGATGATCTTGCGCTCGACCGATGCGAAGTGCTTCGGATTGCCGATCACGCGGTCGTCGAAGCGCGCGCCGACGGCGAGCAGCACGTCGCAGCCCTGCATCGTCATGTTCGCTTCATACGTGCCGTGCATGCCCAGCATGCCCAGGAACTTCGGGTCGCTGGCGGGCATCGCGCCCAGGCCCATCAAGGTGTTCGTGACCGGGTAGCCGAGCAGCTCGGCGAGTTCGCGCAGTTCTGCGGACGCGTTGCCCAGCACCACGCCGCCGCCCGTGTAGATGTAGGGGCGCTTCGCGCCCAGCAGCAACTGCACGGCCTTGCGGATCTGTCCGCCGTGGCCCTTGCGCACCGGGTTGTACGAGCGCATCTCGACGCGCTCGGGGTAGATGAATAGCGTCTTGGCCATCGAGACATCCTTCGGGATGTCGACCACCACCGGGCCGGGCCGGCCCGTGCGGGCGATGTGGAAGGCCTTCTTCATGGTCGTCGCCAGTTCCCGCACGTCCTTCACGAGGAAGTTGTGCTTGACGATGGGGCGCGTGATGCCCACGGTGTCGCATTCCTGGAAGGCGTCCAGGCCGATCGCCGGCGTCGGCACCTGCCCGGTGATGATCACCATCGGGATCGAGTCCATGTACGCCGTCGCGATGCCGGTCACCGCATTCGTGACGCCCGGGCCGGAGGTCACCAGCGCGACACCGACCTCGCCGGTGGCGCGCGCGTAGCCGTCGGCGGCATGCACGGCAGCCTGCTCGTGGCGCACGAGCACGTGCTCGATGGTCTCCTGCTTGTAGAGCGCGTCGTAGATGTAGAGAACCGCGCCGCCCGGATAACCCCAGAGGAACTTGACGTTCTCGGCCTGGAGGCACTTGACGATGATTTCGGAGCCGTTCGGCTCGACGGGCGGCTGCGCCGAGGCAGCCCGCTTGAGTTCGGTGGCGGAAATATCCATGTTCGAGAACCTTTGCGAATTTCTCTGACGAAAATCCATCGGTGCGCCTTTCCTCATCCTTGTGAGACGGGTGTGGTGCCTGAGGGTCGAGCCGCATGAAGCCCCGGTTGGACGGCGCGCGCTCAACCAGAACTGTCGTGCAATCTATGATTATGTCACCGCTTTGCGACTGCGCGACCGCGTGAGCCGGTGGCTGCGCGCCCGGTGAGATAATCGCACCCTTGCATGCGGGGTTTTTCCCGCCTCCGGCACCCGACGCTCTTGGCATCCGACAAAGAACTATCCGACTTCCTGAAGAGCGTCGAGAAACGCGCCTTCAAGCGCGCGCTTTACGCGGTGCGCGACGAAGATGCCGCCCTCGACATCGTGCAGGACACGATGATCCGGCTGTCGGAAAAGTATGCCGATCGCCCGGCCGCGGAGTTGCCACTGCTGTTTCAGCGCATCCTGTCGAATGCGACGATGGACTGGTTCCGGCGCCAGAAGGTGCGCAACGCCGTCGTCAGGAACTTCTCCGACTTCGAATCCCCCGGCAGCGACGGCGACTTCGACATTCTCGAAACCCTGGAGGCGCTCGGCGGCTCGCTCGCCTCGGAAAGTGCCGCGGACTCCGTCTCACGGGCGCAGATCCTGCTTGCCATCGAAGCGGAAGTGGCGCAACTGCCCGGCCGTCAACGGGAGGCCTTCCTGCTGCGTTACTGGGAGGAACTCGATGTCGCCGAGACCGCTGCCGCGATGGGCTGTTCGGAGGGAAGTGTCAAGACGCATTGCTCGCGAGCAGTCCATGCCTTGTCGACGGCCCTGAAGACAAAGGGGATTTCGCTATGAACCAGAACTACTTTCCCGCCGCCGGCAACCTGCCGCCGCCCGCCTCCCTGGACGCTCTGCAGTCGCGTTTCGCGCTGCGGGTGACGGCCGGGCTGAGCGAGCGCTGCGCCGACCTCGGCCCGGACATCACCGAGCGCCTGCGCTTCGCCCGCGAGCAGGCGCTTGCACGCGCCCGCGCCGTGCACACCGCCGAGGCGACGGTCATGGTGAGTGCGGGCCGCAGCGGCGCGGCGACCCTGGGGCTGGCGGGCTCGGGCCGGTGGCTGAAGCTGGCCTCGGTGCTGCCCGTGTTCGCGCTGGCGGCCGGCCTGTTCCTGATCCAGCGCCTGCAGGACAACGCCCAGATCTCGACCGCGGCCGAGGTCGACGCCGCGCTGCTCGCCGACGACCTGCCGCCCCGCGCGTACAGCGACGCCGGCTTCGTCGAGTTCCTGAAGACCCCGGGCGAGTGAGCGCAGGGAAGGTCATGATCGCCCGATCGCTGGCGACACCATTGAATCGATGTCGACACGTCGGCGTTGCGGCGGCATTGGCCGCCTGCGCGGTCGGCCTGACCTGGCCGTCGCATTCGGTTGCGCAAGGAGCTGCCGCGGTCAAGGTCCCGGCCAAGCCGATGGCCGAGCAGGGGGTGCGCTGGTCCAATCTGAAGCCCGCGCAGCAGGCGGCGCTGAAGCCACTCGAGCGCGAATGGCCGGGCATCGACGCGCGCCGCAAGCAGAAGTGGCTCGAGCTCGCGACGCGCTTCCCGAAGCTGACGGCACCCGAGCAGGCCAGGGTTCAGGAACGCATGACCGAGTGGGCGAAGCTGACGCCGCGCGAACGCGGCGAGGCACGCCTGCATTTCCAGGAAGCCAAGCAACTGCCGGAGCAGGATCGCCGGGCGCGCTGGAACGCCTACCAGACACTCTCGCCGGAGCAGAAGCAGCAACTCGCGGCACGTGCCACCCCGGGCGCCGAAGCGGCGCGCAAGGCGAGCCCGGCCGGCGCGCGCAACGACAAGGGAGGCCGCGAATCGCTGCCGCAGGCCAAGTCCAACATCGTCCCGAATCCGGCCTATGCCGCATCGCCGCGCACCATCGCCCCCACCGTGGTGCAGGCCCGCCCCGGCGCCACAACCACCTTGATCACGAAGCGGCCGAGCCCACCCAGTCACCAGCAGACCGGCCTGCCGAAGATCGCCGCCACACCCGAGTTCGTCGACAAGTCCACCTTGCTGCCGCAGCGCGGCCCGCAGGGTGCGGCGATGCGGTCGGCCGCAGCACCTGCCCCCGAGGGTAGCCCGCGGCAATGACGGCGCAGGGTGACGACGGCTCGAGCGCCGTGGCGGTGCCCAGCCTGACACGTCGCATGGCCTCGTTGGTCTACGAAGGCTTGCTGCTGTTCGGCATCGGGCTGATCCCGGGCGCGATCGGCGCGCTGTTCGTCGCACTCACCGGTCAGCAACACCCGCTGCAGGGCGAGTTGTCGCTGCAGATCATCACGGTGCTGATCTACGCGATCTACTTCGGCTGGTTCTGGTCGGCGCGCGGCCAGACGCTGCCGATGAAGACCTGGCACATCCGTGTCGTCACCGCGCAGGGCCGACCGTTGAGCCAGGTGCGCGCGCTCGCCCGCTTCGGCGCCAGTTGCGCCTGGGTGGCCCCGGCGGTGCTGATCGCGCACCTGAACGGCTGGTCGGCACGCGCGACGCTCGCCGCGGTCGGCGTCGGCGTCATCGCCTACGCCCTGCTCGCGCTGCTGCACCCGCAACGCCAGTTCTGGCACGACGCCCTGTGCGGCACGCGGTTGATCGACGCGCGCCCGTCGCCGGCCACGCGCTGAACGCGCCGGGGCGCTGCGGGCACGAGGCACAATCCGCCCCCATGACGAATCCGCACAAGGGTCGCACGGGCATCGACCGGGTCGTTCACGCAGCCGGTTACTCGCTGGCCGGCCTGCGCCTCGCCTACCGCGGCGAAAGCGCGTTTCGTCAGGAGTTCTGGCTCGCCGCCGTGCTGGTGCCGCTCGCCTTCTGGGTTGGGCGGAACTGGATCGAAGTCGTGCTGCTGGCCGGATCGGTATCGCTGGTGCTGATCGTCGAGCTGCTGAATTCCGCGATCGAGGCGGTGGTCGACCGTGTCTCGTTCGAGTGGCACGAACTGTCCAAGCGCGCCAAGGACATCGGCAGCGCGGCCGTGTTCCTCTCGTTGCTGCTGTGCGCAGGCACCTGGCTGGCGGCGCTGTGGCAGCGCTTCGCGGCCTGATCGGCGGCCGCCGACCGATGCGCGCGCTGTCCGTCTGCGTCTACTGCGGCTCGCGACCCGGCGACCTGACCGCCTATGCACAGGCCGCGCACGCCGTCGGCGGCGAGATCGGGCGCCGTGGCTGGCAGCTGGTGTACGGTGGCGGGCGCGCCGGCCTGATGGGCGTGGTCGCCGACGCCGCGTTGGCCGCGGGCGCAGCCGTCGTCGGCGTGATTCCGCATTCGCTGATGGAGCGCGAACTCGGCCACCGTGGCCTGACCGAGCTGCACGTCGTCGACACGATGCACCAGCGCAAGACGATGATGGCCGAGCGCAGCGACGCGTTCCTGGCGCTGCCCGGCGGCATCGGCACCTTCGAGGAGCTGTTCGAGGTCTGGACCTGGCGCCAGCTCGGCTACCACGACAAACCGCTCGGGCTGCTGAACGCTGCGGGCTACTACGATGCGCTGCTGGGCTTTCTGCAGCACAGCCGGGATCACGGCTTCATGGCGAGCGCCCAGACCGACCTGCTGCAGGTCGACACCGACCCGCTGGCGCTGATCGAACGGCTGGGCGCGCTCGCCGCCCTGGCCACCGCGCCGGACGACTACCGCCGGGTCTGAGCGCTCGGAGGCTGAGAGCGCCCCCCGGGCCGACGACATACGTCGTCCGACCCCCGAGGTCCGGAACGGGCCCCTTCGTGGCCCAGGGGGACGAGGAAACTTCGGGCGGCCGGGCGTTTTCTCATGAGGCCACCGGATGCGTCCGGCCGGGGTGTCCGAGGGCCTTCCAGCCTCTCAGACCGCGTCGTCGTTGGTCTCGCCAGTGCGGATGCGGATGACCTGCTCGATCGCGGTGACGAAGATCTTGCCGTCGCCGATCTTGCCGGTCTTTGCGGCCTTCACGATGGCCTCGATGCAGCGATCGACATCGCCGTCTTTCACGACGACCTCGAGCTTGACCTTGGGCAGGAAGTCGACGACGTATTCGGCGCCGCGGTACAGCTCGGTGTGGCCCTTCTGACGCCCGAACCCCTTTACCTCGGTCACCGTCAGGCCGGTCACACCCACCTGACCGAGCGCCTCGCGAACCTCTTCGAGCTTGAACGGCTTGACGATCGCGGTGATCTGTTTCATGGCGAACTCCTGAGGAATTTCATCGGCGACAGTTTATTACGCGGAGCATCACGCGCGGAACTTCGAGGTGATCGGGTAGCGCCAGTCCCGCCCGAAGGCTCGATGGGTGATTCGTATGCCCACCGGCGACTGCCTGCGCTTGTACTCGTTGACCTTGATCAGCCGCGTGACGCGCTCCACGTCCGCCGGCGCGAAACCCGCGGCGACGATCTCGTCGATGCCCTGGTCCTGCTCCATGTAGCGCCCCAGGATCGCGTCCAGCACCTCGTAGGGCGGCAGGCTGTCCTGATCCTTCTGGTCGGGCCGCAACTCGGCCGACGGCGCGCGCGTGATGATGCGCTCGGGGATCACCTCGCGGCCCTGCGCGTTCTTCCATGCCGCGAGCCGGTACACCAGTGTCTTGGCCACGTCCTTGATCACCGCGAAGCCGCCCGCCATGTCGCCGTACAGCGTGCAGTAACCGGTCGCCATCTCGCTCTTGTTGCCTGTGGTCAGCACGATGGAGCCGAACTTGTTCGACAGCGCCATCAGCAGGACGCCGCGGATGCGCGCCTGAATGTTCTCCTCGGTCGCGTCCTCGGCCCGGCCGGCGAACTCGGCGGCGAGGCTCTTCTTGAAGTCCTCGAACATCGGCACGATCGAGATCTCGTCGTAGCGCACGCCCAGGCGCTGCGCCATGTCGCGCGCGTCGATCCACGAGATGTCGGCGGTGTACGGCGAGGGCATCATCACGGCGCGCACGCGCTGCGGTCCGAGTGCGTCGACCGCGATCGCCAGCACCAGCGCCGAGTCGACGCCGCCGGACAGCCCGATGATCACGCCGGGAAAGCCGTTCTTCTCGACGTAATCTCGCACCCCGACCACGAGCGCCGCCCAGGCCTGTGCTTCGATCGACGGCAGCTCCGCGATCGTTCCGCGCACGGTTTGCGCACTCACGTCCACCAGGGTCAGCACCTCTTCGAACATCGGCGCCCGCGCCGCGACGGCGCCCGTCGCGTCGAGCGCGAACGAGGCACCGTCGAACACGACCTCGTCCTGCCCACCGGCGAGATGCGCGTAGAGCAGCGGCACCCCGAGGCCGCGCGCCGTCTGCGCCATGCGCTGCTCGCGCTCGGCGACCTTGCCGAGGTGGAACGGCGAGGCGTTCAGCACGCACAACACCTGTGCGCCCGCCGCCCTCGCGAGCTGGCCCGGCTCGTCGAACCAGGCGTCCTCGCAGATCACGATGCCCAAACGCAGGCCTTGCACGTCCAGCACCAGCGCGCCCTGGTCGGCGTCGCGCCCCGAGGCGAAGTAGCGCCGCTCGTCGAAGACCTGGTAGTTCGGCAACTCGCGCTTGCAGTAGGTCGCCAGCACGCGGCCCTCGCTCAGCACCGAGGCCGCGTTGTAGCGCTGCGGCACCGAAACCGAGTTCGACCTAACATCGCCCCGATCACCGAACTGATGCGGATGCCCGACCACCACGAACAGACCCGGCAAATGGCTGAGCGCGCGCGCGCAGCCGGCCAGCGCATCGGCGCAGGCCTGCATGAAGGCGGGGCGCAGCAGCAGGTCTTCCGGCGGGTAGCCGCACAGGCCGAGTTCGGGCGTGAGCACGAGCCTTGCTCCCTGCGCGTGAGCGCGGCGTGCGGCATCGACGATGCGCGCGCTGTTGCCGGCCAGGTCACCGACGGTGGCGTTGAGCTGCACCAGGGCGACCTTGACCGAAGCGGGTATTGACATGGTGGGGAATTCAGGCGTGCGACCAGAAGATTCTGCGATCGATCCGAGCAGCCCGCAGACCTCGAACGATTATGTCATTCGGGTGTTCGAGCAGCCCGGCGCGATCGACGCCGCACGCTGGAACGAACTGCTCGCGGCGCAGCCGTCGGCCACGCCGTTCATGCGCCACGAGTACCTGCTCGCACTGCACGAATCGGCCAGCGCCGTGCCGGCGACCGGCTGGCTGCCGCAGTTCCTGTGCGTGTTCGACGGCGACGCGCTGATCGCCGCCTGCCCGCTGTACTTGAAGGAGCATTCCTACGGCGAGTACGTCTTCGACTGGGCCTGGGCCGACGCCTACCAGCGCCACGGCCTGCACTACTACCCGAAGCTGCTGGCGGCAGTGCCGTTCACGCCGGTGCCCGGCCCGCGCCTGCTCGCCCTTGACGCAGCCGGCCGGCGCCTGCTGCTGCGCGCGATGCAACAGCTGGCGCGCGAGGCCGGACTCTCGTCGGCGCACCTGCTGTTCCTCGACGAGGCCGACCAGCAGGTCGCGCGCGCCGAGGGCTGGATGATGCGCAGCACCGTGCAGTTCCACTGGACCCAGCGCGAAGGCCGGCCCCTCGCCGACTTCACCGACCTGCTCGCCAGCCTGCAGCGCGACAAGCGCAAGAAGATCCAGCAGGAGCGCCGCCGGGTCGCGGAGGCCGGCGTCGGCTTCACGGAACTGCAGGGCACGCAGATCACCGCGGACGACTGGGACTTCTTCTACCGCTGCTATGCGCAGACCTACCGCGAGCACCGCTCGACGCCCTACCTCACTCGCGACTTCTTTGCCCGCATGGCCGCGACCATGCCCGAGAACTGGTTGTTGTTCCTCGCGTGGCATGACGGACAGCGCATCGCCGCATCGCTGATCTGCATCGATCCGCAGCGCAAGGCCGCGTTCGGCCGCTACTGGGGTGCGGTCGAACACATCCCGTGTCTGCATTTCGAGGCCTGCTACTACCGGCCGCTGGCCTGGTGCATCGCGAACGGCTACCAGCGCTTCGAGGGCGGCGCGCAAGGCGAACACAAGATGGCACGCGGCCTGCTGCCGGTGCAAACCTGGTCGGCGCACTGGCTCGCGCACCCGCAGTTCGCGCAGGCGGTCGGCGACTTCCTGGATCGTGAAGGCGCTGGCGTCGCCGGCTACATCAGCGAACTGAGCGACCGCCAGCCCTTCAAGGCCTGAAGTCGCCCGCGAACACCGAGACGAAGCGGTCCGGCGTGACGTACCTGCGCAGCGCCGCGTTGACCTGCTCCAGCGTCAGCCGGCCGATGGCCGCGTCGACCTGCGCCGACAGCGCGAACGTGCGCCCCAGGTACAGGTTGTTCGCCAGTGCCTGCGCGAGATTGGCGTCCTGGGCCCGCGACAGCTGGCGGTAGTTCAACAGGCTGGACTTGCCTTCGCCCAGTTCGCGTTCGGTGAATCCGTCCTTCAGTGCGCGTGCGACTTCCTCACGGAATGCCGCCTCGACCTTCGCCCGGTTCTGCGGCGCGAAGATCGCGCTCGCGAACCAGGTCGAGTTCCGGTCGATGTTGTTCCAGTCGACCCCGCTGCGCACGTCGTACGACAGGCCCTCGCCCTCGCGGATGCGCTTCCAGAGCCGCGAACTGCCGCCCGAACCGAGCAGGAAGTTCGCCACTGTCAGTGCCGGGTAATCGGCGTCCGTGTCGTTCAGCGGCACGCCCAGGCGCACCAGCATGTTCGCGTTCGGCTTGTCGGGCGTGGCGAGCAGCAACTGCTCCGGCTTCACCGCGACCAGCGGCTGAGGCACGCGCGTGAACGGGGCACCGCCGTCCCAGCCGGCGAGCGCCGTCTGCAGCGCGGCACGCACTTTCGCGGCGTCCAGGTCGCCGACCGCGGCGAACTCGCCGCTGCCGGCGCCATAGAACCGGCGGTGGAAGTCGCGCACCCGCTCGATCGTGAGTGCGCGATAGTCTTCGGTCAGCTCGTCGAAGCTCGGCGCGTGGCGCACATCGCCGCGCGGATACGGGTTGCCGAGCCGATCGAGCGTGTTGCGCGCGAGCGCGCCGGGATCCTTGCGCTGCTGTTCGATGCCGGTCAGCACCGAGCGCTTGAACTCGTCCAGCGTCTCGGGCGGGAACGACGGGTTGCGCAGCAGCTCGCCGACCAGCTCGATCGCCGCGGGCAACTGGTCGCGCCGCGACTGCAGCGAGATCGTCACGCGGCTCGGCGTGGCGTCGACGCGCAGCTCGGTGTTCAGCGCGTCGAGCCGGTCCTGGACCTGCTCGCGGGTCAGCGTCTTCGTGCCCTTGTCGAGCAGCGCGGCCACGGCCTGCGCGGCGGCGCTCTGCCCGAACAGGCCCTTCTCGTCGCCGAACTGCAGCATCAACACCGCGGTGACCGCGTTGCCGCGCGTGCCCTTGGGCAGCAAGGCCACCTTCACGCCGCCGACCGCGAAGGTCTGGGTGCGCGCGTCGATGTTGGCCGGCGTGGCCTCGAAAGCCTCGACCTTCGCCGCCGCGGCCTGCGGCCTGAACTCCTGCATCGCCTGCGCGAGGTCGACGCGCACCGGCGCCGGCGCGCGCTGCGGCTGATCGGTCGGAAGATAGGTGCCGAGCGTGCGGTTCGCCGGCAGCAGGTACTGCTCGGCCACGCGCTGCACGTCGGCGAGCGAGATGTCACGGACGCGGTCGCGGGTCAGGAAGAACAGGCGCCAGTCGCCCTGCGAGATCGACTCCGACATCGCCAGCCCGACCGTCTCGGGATTGGTGAACGACTGATCCCAGTCCTTCAGCCACTTCAGCTTGGCCCGGGCCAGCTCGTCGGCGGTGATCGGCTCGCGCACGATCGATTCGACCGTCGCGAGCAGCTCGTTGCGCGCTTTGGCGACGTCCTGGCCTGGCGCCAGTTGCGCGCTGACGAACATCGCGCCCGGGTCGGCGAGCGCAAACGAATACGACGCCACGCTGGCGGCCAGCTGCTGCTGCGTCAGACGCTTGTACAGACGCCCCGACGGCGTGTCGCCGAGGATCACGGTCAGCAGTTCCACGGCGGCATAGTCGCGCGCCGGGCCGGCCGGCACGTGGTATGCGGCCTGGACCAGCGGCGTGCCGCCGACTCGTCGCAGCGTGACGCTGCGCTCGCCGTCCTGCACCGGGTCGAGCGTGTACAGCGCGGGCAGCTGGCGCGTCGGCTTCGGGATCGCACCGAACGAACCGGCCACCCACTTCAGCACCCGCGCCGGCTCGAACCTGCCCGAGACCGTCAGCGTCGCGTTGTCGGGCTGGTAGTACAGGTGGTAGAAGGCCTGCAGCCGCGGGATGTCGACGTTCTCGACGTCGGCACGCGCGCCGATCGTCGCGTGGCCGTAGTTATGCCAGTCGAACATCAGCGCCATCGTGCGCTGCAGCAGGATGCGGCCGGGGCTGTTCTCGCCGCGCTCCATCTCGTTGCGCACCACGGTCATCTCGGTGTCGAGATCCTTGCGCGCGATGAAGCTGTTGACCATCGAGTCGGCCAGCCACCCGAGATACCACTCGAGGTTCGCATCGTTCGCCGCGAAGCTGGCGCTGTAGTTGGTCCGGTCGAACCAGGTCGAGCCGTTCGCCGCCAAGCCGCGCCTCTGGAACTCCTCCCAGGCCTTCGGGTTCTTCGGCGTACCCTTAAAGAGCATGTGCTCCAGCAAGTGCGCCATGCCGGTCTCGCCGTAGTTCTCCTGGCGCGAGCCGACGCGGTAGGTCAGGTTGACCGTGGTCGTCGGCTTCGAGTCGTCGGGAATCAGCAGCAGCTGCAGCCCGTTGGGCAACCGGTACTCGTCGGCGCCTTCCACCGACGTGACGGCGCGGATGCCGCCCGGCAAGGACTGAGCGAACGAAGAAGCGGTCCCGAAGGCGAGTGAAGCGGCGAGCAGGCAGGTGGTAGCGATCGTGCGCAGCAGGTGGTGCATGGAGGACGTGGCCGGTCGGGAGAGAGGATCGCTTACGACCGGCTCGCCGCCGCTTGGTTCCGGAACGCCTCGATGCCGGCGACGATCTCCCGCCTGGCCGACTCCGGCCCTTCCCAACCCTGGATCCTGACCCACTTGCCTTCTTCGAGGTCCTTGTAGTGCTCGAAGAAGTGCTGGATCGCCTTCAGGCGCATCTGGTTGATGTCTTCGGGTTTCTGCCAGTGGGTGTAGATCGGCAGCACCTTGTCGATCGGCACCGCAAGCAGTTTGCTGTCGCCCCCGGCCTCGTCCTCCATCTTCAGCACGCCGATCGGGCGGCAGGTCACGACCACGCCGGGCGTCAGCGCGAACGGCGTGATCACCAGCACGTCGACCGGGTCGCCGTCGTCCGACAGGGTCTTCGGGATGTAGCCGTAGTTGCACGGGTAGTGCATCGCCGTCGTCATGAACCGGTCGACGAACAGCGCGCCGCTGTCCTTGTCGACCTCGTACTTGATCGGGTCGGCGTTCATCGGGATTTCGATGATCACGTTGAACTGGTCGGGCGCCTGGGCGCCGGGAGTGACTTTGTGCAGGCTCATGATGTGGTTATGGAATGCTCGGGGAAACCCGAATTTTACGGGCAGCAGCCGAGCCGCCCGTCGCGCGCGCGGCCGCGCGTCACCCACTGGAAAACACCATGCGGCTGTCATTGCTTTGTCGCACGCCATCTGGCAGCATGCCGGCGGGGCCGGGCCACGGATAAGCGCACTCGTGCGTGACGCTCGAAGTCGGCTTCGAACTCCAAACCATGCAATCGACGAGGAAGGACTTCCCTTGATCACGACATCGATGGCGCTCTATTTCGCGCTGGCCTGCGGCCTGGCCGCAGTCATCTACGGCTTCGTCCAGCGAAGCTGGATCCTCAGCCAGGACGCCGGCAACGCGCGCATGCAGGAAATCTCCGGTGCGATCCAGCAGGGCGCAGCCGCCTATCTGGCGCGCCAGTACAAGACCATTGCCCTCGTCGGCGTGGTGCTCGCTGTTCTGATCTTTGTGTTCCTCGACCGACTGAGCGCGGTCGGCTTCGTGCTGGGCGCGCTGCTGTCCGGCGCCTGCGGTTTCATCGGCATGAACGTGTCGGTGAAGGCCAACGTGCGCACCGCGCAGGCCGCCACCAAGGGCATCGGCCCGGCGCTCGACGTGGCCTTCAAGGGCGGCGCGATCACCGGCATGCTGGTCGTCGGACTCGGCCTGCTCGGCGTCGCGATCTTCTTCATGTTCCTGACCGGCAGCGGCACCACCACCGAGAACCTGTCGGCCGCGCTCAAGCCGATGCTCGGCTTCGCCTTCGGCGCCTCGCTGATCTCGATCTTCGCGCGGCTGGGCGGCGGCATCTTCACGAAGGGCGCGGATGTGGGCGCCGACCTGGTGGGCAAGGTCGAAGCCGGTATCCCGGAGGACGACCCGCGCAACCCGGCGGTGATCGCCGACAACGTCGGCGACAACGTCGGCGACTGCGCCGGCATGGCCGCCGACCTGTTCGAGACCTACGCCGTCACGCTGATCGCGACGATGGCGCTCGGCGCGCTGGTCGTGAAGGGCGGCGCCACGATGGCGGCCGTGATCTACCCGCTGCTGCTGGGCGGCGTGTCGAT
Organism: Pseudomonadota bacterium; assembly: GCA_040388965.1. Lineage (GTDB taxonomy): Bacteria > Pseudomonadota > Gammaproteobacteria > Burkholderiales > Burkholderiaceae_C > LMDS01. The sequence continues at coordinate 36,846 of JAZKAV010000027.1, forward strand.
CATCGCGTCCATCATCGGCTGCTTCTTCGTGAAGGCCTCGCCGGGCATGAAAAACGTGATGCCGGCGCTGTACAAGGGCCTGGCGGTCGCGGGCGTGCTGTCGCTGATCGCGTTCTACTTCGTCACCACGATCTACATGCCGGCCGACGCCCTCGGCGCCGGCACGCACATGAAGCTGTTCGGCACCTGTGCCGTCGGCCTGGTGCTGACCGCCGCGCTGGTCTGGATCACCGAGTTCTACACCGGCACGCAATACAGTCCGGTGCAGCACATCGCGCAGGCCTCGACCACCGGCCACGGCACCAACATCATCGCCGGCCTGGGCGTGTCGATGCGCTCGACCGCGTGGCCGGTGCTGTTCGTCTGCGCGGCGATCCTGGTCTCGTACGCACTCGCCGGGCTGTACGGCATCGCGATCGCCGCGACCTCGATGCTCAGCATGGCCGGCATCGTCGTCGCGCTCGACGCCTACGGCCCGATCACCGACAACGCCGGCGGCATTGCCGAGATGGCCGAACTGCCGAAGAGCGTGCGCGACGTGACCGACCCGCTCGATGCGGTCGGCAACACCACCAAGGCCGTCACCAAGGGCTACGCGATCGGCTCGGCCGGTCTGGCGGCACTCGTGCTGTTCGCCGACTACACGCACTCGCTCGAAGGCCGCGGGATGCACATCAGCTTCGACCTGAGCGACCCGAAGGTCATCGTCGGCCTGTTCATCGGCGGCCTGATCCCCTACCTCTTCGGCGCGATGGCGATGGAGGCGGTCGGCCGCGCCGCGGGCGCGGTCGTGGTCGAGGTACGGCGCCAGTTCCGCGACATCAAGGGCATCATGGAAGGCACGGCCAAGCCCGAATACGGCAAGGCCGTCGACATGCTGACCACCGCCGCGATCAAGGAAATGGTCGTGCCCAGCCTGCTGCCGGTGGTGGTGCCGATCCTGGTCGGGCTGCTGCTCGGCCCGGCCGCGCTCGGCGGCCTGCTGATGGGCACGATCGTGACCGGCCTGTTCGTCGCGATCTCGATGTGCACCGGCGGCGGCGCCTGGGACAACGCGAAGAAGTACATCGAGGACGGCCACCACGGCGGCAAGGGCAGCGAGGCCCACAAGGCGGCCGTCACCGGTGACACCGTCGGCGACCCGTACAAGGACACCGCCGGACCGGCCGTCAACCCGCTGATCAAGATCATCAACATCGTCGCGCTGCTGATCGTGCCGCTGCTGCCCGCGGGCGCGGTCGTGACCGGCGCCGCCGCACCCGCGGTCCCGACGGCCGCCTCGGCGGCGGCACCGGCCGCGGACGTGGCCTCGTTCAAGGTCGAGAACGGCGTCGTGAAGTTCTACTTCGCCAGCGGCAAGGCCGAGCTCGCCACCGGCGCCGAGGGGGCGCTGGCCGATGTCGCGAAAGGCGTGGCCGCCGGCAAGAAGGCGGTCGTCAGCGGCTACACCGATTCGACCGGCGACGCCGCGAAGAACGAGGAGCTGGCGAAGCAGCGCGCGATGGCTGTCGGCGCGGCGCTGAAGACGGCCGGTGTGCCGGACGACAAGGTGGAACTGAAGAAGCCCGAAACCCTGACCGGCTCGGGCGGCAACGCCCAGGCACGGCGTGTCGAGGTGGCGCTGCAGTAGATCCAGGCGCCGAAAAGCAGAAGGCCCGGGTTTGCGAGAACCCGGGCCTTCTGCTTTCACTGGTCGGCACGGCGGTATTCAGTCATGAACCTGGGAGTCAGCGCCGATGACGCAGGTTGACATGCAGCTGCGCAGCCGGATCGGTGCAGCGTCAGCCGCGGCCGCATTGAGGGGGTGGATCGGAAAGCGTTGGTGGGACAACGACTTGCGATCACGGTCTCGGCTTGTGTCGACTCGAGCTACCCGTCTGGCTACCCGCACCGCGTGGGCTTTCACGGAATGCCGTGGGCCGGCGCGTGCGCCGAAGCATCGGCAGTTCGCATCCTACGGGCCATATCAAACACGCACCGCCTCGGCCTTGCACGCCGACAGTAGTTGAAGCACCTGGGCACGGGTCATGGCGACACAGCCTTCTCACCTTCTGCCGCCAAGCGGGTCGATCTCGTCACGCCGCCCAATTCGCGAGCGTCAGCCCCGGCACGCGCTCGAACTCGCGCGTGTTGTTGGTGACCAGTGTCACACCCAGGGCCTGGGCGTGCGCAGCGATCAAGCTGTCGTAGGGACCGATCGGCGTGCCCTGGCTGGCGAGCCACGACCTCACCTGGCCTGCCACCTCGGCGGCGGACGCGTCGAAGTCAGCGACCTCGAGCCCGGCCAGGAACCGCCTCAACACCTCGGCATTGCGCGCCGAACCCGTGCGCGCGATGCCGTAGAAGAGCTCGGAGGCCGTAATCGCCGACACGCCCAGCCCCTCCGCGTAGTGTTCGCGCAAGGCCTGCAGGACCTTGGGCGGACGCTCGTTGATGGCGTGGATGCAGATGTCGGTGTCGAGCATGTAGCGCATCGTGCGGCCCGCGTCAGGTCAGCGTGCGGGGCAAACCGGCGCTCGCCGCTGCTGTTCGACGGGCTGCTCGCGTTGCAGCATGGCGCCGGGTTCGAACGCCAGCAGCGCGTCGATCAGCGCGTCGGGGCCAGCCGGCGGAACCGCGCTCAGGACGACCTCGTTGCCGACACGGCGCACGTGGACCTCGGTCCCCTCGAAGCGGAACTCCTTGGGCAGACGCACCGCCTGGCCGGTGGCGTCCACCTGCTGATGCCTGCCAGTGAATTGGGGCTTTGGTCAACTCCCGAGCCACCGGCAGACATCGAGCCTATCGCCACCGCCCAGCACGTCTCCAGATTTCGGGAACTGATGCAAGGAAGGCGTCAATCGTCACCCATTCCGCATCGAGATGCCAGCTCAGAAAAGCCGGTGCTGTCCGTCCGGATCTGCGGGCGGTGGCTCGGGCTCCGAGGCTCGCTCCAGCGCCTCGCGCACCCACTGGATGGACTCCACCGGCCGCGGCCGGTGGTCGATCTCGTGGCCGCAGCCGCGGTCGATCCAGTGCAGCGCCAGCCGTTCGTAGACCGGTTGCCAGTCGTCGCCCGCGCGCAGCTGCATCTGCGGGTTCGGGAAGTAGTGCCCGTTCTTCGTGCGCACCCAGAGGCGCCGCTCCGGCTGGTAGCTGCTATGCACTTCGGCGCGGGCCAGCACCTGGTTGACGTAGGTGCGCTTGCGGCGTGGCTCGGGCCACAACCACGCCGGCAGTTCCTGCAGCACGTCGTGAAGCTGATCGGCGAAGAAGCCGGCCAGGACCTTGTAAGGCTCCTGCCGTCGCGTGACGCACCGCGACCACTGCGTCTTCAGCCCCGCCAGCATCAGCGTCAGCACCCAGTACTCGCCCTGGTGCCGTTCCAGCCGCACCAGGCGAGCGTCGGTCTGCACGTCCAGCGCCGGCGGCGCGAGCAGGTCGAAGAGCGCCGGCAGCCCGCTGCCCGCGAAAGCGGCCTCGCGCGTCGCACGGCCAACGGCGTGGTCCCAGGCGCTGTGGCCAAACTCGTCGCGCCGCTGCGGGTCGGCACCCTTTGCCAGCAGCGCTTCCACGAGCGGTGCGTTTCCGGCCATCGCGGCCAGCATCAGCGGCGTCGCGCCCACCGGCGTGGCGTGGTCGGGGCCGTGCAGGTCGGCCAATCGAAGAATGTCTTTGACGTTTTTCGCCTGGTAGGGCTGAAGGTGGCGCTGGTGCACTGCGGCCACGGTGCGGCGCACCAGTTGCTGCCGCGCCAGCCAAGGGCCCTCGATAGCGTAGCGCGGGGGCAGCAGCGTGCCGGCGCCGGCGAACTCGCGCTCCTCCATCAAGGCGCGGGCCGGCGCGAATCCGCCATGCGACAGTGACTCGATCCACGAATGCTGGCCGTGCCACATCGCATAGTCGAAGACAGTCTGCCGCGGCTTGCTGCTCGGGTTCTGCGCGTCCAGAGCCTTGGGAAACAGGTCCTCGATCAACGCCAGGCTCCACGGCGTCCAAGGCACGGGCTTGTGCTGCAGGAAAGCATCGCGGATGGCCTGCGCCTGCTCGGTCTTGCCCTGCAGCTCGAGCCGGCGCGCCTCCTGCGCCCACTCGTCCTGGCTGGACTTGGCCACCGGCTGCGCCAGCGCCTCGCCCAGGTGCAGGCCCAGCAGCCCCAGCAGCGGGTGGCCGGTGTCCTGCTCCACCAGCGTCAGCGTCTCCACCGCACGCGTCATCGCCACGTACAGCGCGTTGACCTGGAACTTGTACAGCTCCAGCGACTTGTCGGCCTTGTCGCGCGCGCGACGGAACTCGAGATCGTCGCCTTGCAGGTCGGCTTCGGTCACGCCCTCGCACACCTCGGCATAGGCCTGCCGCTGGCCCGACACCAGCTTGAACAGCAGCACGTGCGGGTACTCCAGGCCTTTGGCCTCGTGCACCGAGAACACCAGCGGCGTGTGGAAGGCCTGGCGCGCGGCGGGTTTGTCCTCGTCGCGCAGCACGATCACGGCGTGCCGTGCCGATTGCCGGGTGGCCGCATCCAGCTGCGCCAACGCCTTGTCCTTGGCATCGAGCAGCCGCACCTCGCCGGCCACGGCAGAGGTGCTGCGCACGAGGAAGTTGCTCTCGCGGTCCACCGACCCGAAGCGCGCCTGCTTGATCTTCAGCAGCCGATTGGCCAGCACGGTCACGGCGCGCGTGTTGCGGAAGTTGGCCCGCAGCAGCTTCAGCGGCTGGCGTTGTGCAGCGTCGCCGGCCAGGCCCTGCCAGAACAGGCTCTTCAGCGCCGCCCAGCTGAAGAAGTTGGGGTGCACGATCTGGTGGCTGTCGCCGCACAGGATGAACTGGCCCGGTGCTTTCAGCAGCGCCAGCACCAGCGCCAGCTGCACGGGTGTGAGGTCCTGAACTTCGTCGATGACAACGAAGTCGTACACCGGCGGCTGCTTCTGTGCGATCTCGGTGCGCCAGGCGTGCGCAACCAGGTTGCTGTCGTGCAGGCCCGCTTCGGCCAGCCAGGCGCAGTAACGCTGGAACAGGCCATGCGCCAACTCGCGCTGCGCGGTATTGAGCAAGCTCTGCCGCGTGCCCAGGGCCAGGTAGTCAGCCAGCGACAGCGGCCCCTGCGGCTGCGCGCCGATGACGCCGCGGAACTCCTCGAACAGGGCCTGCGCATCGATGTCGCCCAGCAGCCGCAGGCTTGTGTGATGGCGTTCGCACCAGGCCGCGAACGCAGGCAGCGTCACCTCGCGGCCCGACGGCACGCGCAGGGTCTCCAGCAGCTCCCGGTAGCTGAGGAAGTCGACCTCCTGCTTCGGGTTCTCGAAGCCATGCGCGGCGTGCAGCGCGCGGGCGCTCTGCGCCAGGTAGGCCGACAGCGTGACGTAGAGCACCCGGCCCTCGGCCTCGCGCAGCCGCGCCAGCGTGACCGCGGTCTTGCCCGATCCAGCGGAGCCGATCACCACCAGCGGCGCCGGGTGTCGGTAGGCCTCGTCCTGCGCGTCGTCGAACACGATGGGCTTGTCCAGCAACGCGAACTGCGTGCGGTCCGGGCCCAGCCAGCGCAGTGGCGTGGCCTCGGCGGACAGTGCGGGTGCCTTGGCATCGGCGAGTGGCTCGCGTTCGATGCGCGATTCGTCCACCACGGCGCCGCGCAGGAAGCGGGAGCGTTCGTAGGCGTGGTTCTCGATCACCTCCAGAGCCAGGCACACGGTCTCGGTGCCGCCTTCGCTGTCGGGCCGGTCGATGCGCGCGAACTGCAGCAGCAGCCGGTCGGCGTAGGCAAGCTTGGCGCGGTAGTACGACCCGGCGTGCAGCTTCTTCACGTCGGCCGAGCGGAAGTCGCCGGCTTCGATGGCGGCCTTGACCTTGTCGAACGCGGCCTTGACGCGGCGCAGGTTCAGGTCCTTGTACTGCAGCAGGCGCATGCGTTGGGTGGTCCGGGTTCAGTGGGCGTCGACAGAGGCGGGCGATGCCACGCGATCGTGCCTGCCTGCATGACCGCGCTGGCCAAGAAACGACCCTGCGCGCTCAAGCCTTGCGACGCGCCGCGCGAACCGCACGCACTTCGTGCCCGGCCACGGCCAATGCCTCACCCGATGACCTCCGCTGCGTGGCGTCGAAACGACCGCGCAGTGCCGGCGACCGCTCGATGGCCGGCCGCGGCGGCAACGGCGCAGGGACGAATGGCTTGAACGGCTCTCCGGCGGCGGCAACCTTGACGTATCGACCCTGCAGCGAGCGTTTCATCGGAGCAAGAACCTGAATTAGCGGTGGACACCATTTTAGGATGAGACCACTTCGTAAAATGCCACCGCGTATCAGGCAGCGGCCCACGCCTGCCATCACGCGTGCCATCGGCGCCGATTCGAGCGGCAACGGCAACGCTGTCATGGATGGAGTGACACCGCCGGCGGGAGGCCGGTCACGAAGGCTTCGGGGTCATGATCGGACAGCGCCCCACGCGGACCAACGTCAGCAGGTCGGCGTCTCCGGTGACCGGGGCGTCGGCCCGGCCGGCGGCTGCCAGGTGCAGAAACGGCATGCCAAACGGATCTCGACAGACCGGCACGGTCGGTGGCGGCCGAGGAATGCGAACGGCCTCGGCGTAGGGCAGGTAGTCGGCCAGCAACTCCTGCTGCTCTTGCGCGTCGAGGCGGAACTTCGGATAGGCCAGGACACGCACGAGCTCATGCGCGGTGGCGGTGCTGGCCAGCGGCAGGCAATGGCCGCCCTGCCAGGCGGCACGCGGGCGAGCGGTAGTGCCTTTGCCGAACACCAGCGTCGAGGGCACGATGTTGGTGTCGAGCACGACGCGGGGGAGACTATGGTCGGCCGATGGCGCACTGCGCCTGCGCGCGCTCATGCCTTGCGCTGCACCTTGGCGCGGGACCTGGTTGCGGCCTTGGCGGGAGCCTTTGGGCTCGACGGGGCGCGCGCAAACGACACAGCATCGCCGATGTCGGCCGCGGTCAGGTTCAGTTCCGCCAGTTTGGCCCGCACGGCGTCGGCGCGCTGGATGCGCACCGGCGTCAACACGATCTGCCCGACGCGCGTCTGCACGTCGAAATACTCGGCGGGTCCGACGGCCTGCATCACGCTCTTGGGCAGCGTGAGTTGGTTCTTCGAGGTGATCTTGGCGAGCATGGCTGCCTCAGGTCGGAAAGCAAGGATTGCTTCGCGGTCAGCCGCTTCACCGACGCCTCGGCCTTGCGCAGGAACTCCTCGTACGCGGCGGCGTCCGCCCGGCTCTGCTTGATCAGATCGTCGAGCAGTTTGGACATCTGCTCGTAGAACCGGGGGGTCGGTGAGCTGGTCACGGATGATGGTCTTGCGGACGTTGTTGATGATCCCTTCGGCGATGGCGTTCTTCGACAGCCGCTTGCCGCAGGCATGCGTGAATAGGCACTTGGTCGTGATCAGCAGCATGTTCGACTCGCCCCAGGTCGGCGAGCTCGACTCGATGAGCGCGACCACGTCGGACGCCTCGATCTCGCGCACGGTCAGCGCGCCGAGCTTCTTCTCCACGCGCTTGAGGTGCCGGCCGTAGCTGACCTGGGTGCTGTGCGCCAGGCTGACCAGCTTCTTGGCGCGGTAGTCCTTGACCAGCTCGCGCACCGTCCAGTCCTTCGCCGCGGTGGCCTTGGCCTTCTGCTTGTCGGCGGCCGGGTTGCGGCCCTGCATGATCTCGGCGCGCTTGATGGTGGCGATGCCGCGCGCATCGGCCAGGCTGATGTCGGGATAGCGGCCGATCGTCAGCTCGCGGCGCCGGCCGCCGTGTCGATACCGAAGGATCCAGCCCGCCACGCCGGCGTTGGAAAGCGTGAAGGTCAGCCCGTTCCCATCGGTCTTGGCCAGCGGTGTGCCCGCCTTGATCCAGTGCCTGAGCTGAAGGTCCGACAGAAGGCCTTTGTCGCGTGCCATGTTCACCCCATTGTTCGGACGTGGGCCGGATCGCAGCTACCCGTCTAGCTACCCAGCCAGCTACCCAATTTGAGTGGAACCTGGTGAGATGTCAAGATCCCGAGAATCCGCCGAAACCCGCAATCGCCAGCATTCATGCGGGTTTGCGGGTGGCAAGTGGGTCGTCGCGAGACGCCGTGAAACGCTACATCAGCACGATGTCGTACTGTTCCGGCGATCCCAGCGGCTCGGCCTGCAGCGAGATCGGCTTGCCGATGAAGTCGCTCAGGCCCGCGAGGTGCTGGCTCTCCTCGTCGAGCAGCATCTCGACGACCGCGGCCGAGGCGACGATGCGGAACTCCTTCGGGTCGAACTGGCGCGCCTCGCGCAGGATCTCGCGCAGGATGTCGTAGCACACGCTGCGCGGCGTCTTGACCTGGCCGCGGCCCTCGCAGGTCGGGCAGACCTCGCACAGCATGTGCGCGAGCGACTCGCGCGTGCGCTTGCGCGTCATCTCGACCAAGCCGAGCTGGGTGAAGCCGCTGACCGTGATCTTGGTGCGGTCGCGCGCGAGCTGTTTGCGCAGCTCGGCGAGCACCGCAGCCTGGTGCTCCTCGCGCGTCATGTCGATGAAGTCGATGATGATGATGCCGCCGAGGTTGCGCAGCCGCAGCTGGCGCGCGATCGCCTGCGCGGCCTCGAGGTTGGTCTTGAAGATCGTGTCGTCGAAGTTGCGCGCGCCGACGAAGCCGCCGGTGTTCACGTCGACGGTGGTCAGCGCCTCGGTCTGGTCGATGATCAGGTAGCCGCCCGACTTCAGCTCGACGCGGCGCATCAGCGCGCGGGCGATCTCCTCGTCGATGTTGAACAGGTCGAAGATCGGCCGCTCGCCGGCATAGTGCTCGAGCTTGGCGACCGAGGTCGGCGTGAACTCCTGGCCGAACTTCTGCAGGGACTCGAACTGCAGGCTCGAATCGATGCGCACCGCCTGGGTGCCGTCGTGCGTCAGGTCGCGCAGCACGCGCTGGACCAGGCTCAGGTCCTGGTGCAACAGCGTGCCCGGCGGCGACCTGAAGCTCTTCTCGCGCACCGCGGCCCAGGTCTTGCGCAGGTAGCGGATGTCGTCGGAGAGTTCGTCGTCGGTCGCCTCCTCGGCGTTGGTGCGCAGGATGAAGCCGCCCGCCGGCCCGGACCCCTCGGGCACCTGCGCAAGCTGGCTCATGCGTGCGCGCAGCTGCTCGCGCAGCTCGTGCGAGCCGATCTTCTGCGAGATGCCGATGTGGTCGTCCTGCGGCAGGAACACGAGCAGCCGCCCGGCGATCGAGATCTGCGTCGACAGCCGCGCGCCCTTGGTGCCGATCGGGTCCTTGATGACCTGCACGGTCAGCGTCTGGCCCTCGAACACCAGGCGCTCGATCGGTGTCTGCGGCACGCCGTTGCCGCCCGGCTCGGTGCGGCCGGTGGCGGACGCGCCACGCGGTGTGACGCCGTTGACCTGCACGTCGGCCACGTGCAGGAAGGCCGCGCGCTCCAGGCCGATGTCGATGAACGCCGACTGCATGCCCGGCAACACGCGCGCCACCTTGCCGGCGTAGATGTTGCCGACCAGGCCGCGCTCGAGCGCGCGCTCGATGTGCAGCTCCTGCACCGCGCCGTTCTCGACGATGGCCACGCGCGTCTCCTGGGGCGTCCAGTTGATCAGGATGTCCTGCATGGGAGTCGTCTCTTTCGGTTGGTTTTCGCGCGGCCCAGGGAAGGGTTCAGACGCCGATGCCGACACCTCGCAGCAGGCGCGCGGTCTCGCACAGCGGCAGGCCCATGATGCCCGAGTGGCTGCCCTCGATGCGCTCGATCCAGGCCGCGAAGCGGCCCTGGATCGCGTAGGCGCCGGCCTTGCCGAAGGGTTCGCCGCTGGCGGCGTAGGCCTCGATCGCCGCGGCCGGCAGGGGAGCGACATGGACGCGCGAGCTGCTGACCGCGAAGCGCTCGCGCCGGCCCGAGGCCAGTGCGACCGCGGTGATCACGCGGTGCGTGCGCCCCGACAGCATCGACAGCGTCGCGATCGCGTCGGCCGTGTCCACCGGCTTGCCGAGGATGCGGCGCCCGAGCGCCACGGTCGTGTCGGCGCACAGGACGGGCGCATCCGGCAAGCCGCTGCGGCGCAGGCGCGCGCGCGCCGCCCGCAGCTTCGCGCGGGTCACGCGCTCGACGTAGGCCGCCGGCAGTTCGCCGGGGCGTTCGGCCTCGAGCGCCTCGGCATCCTCGTCGGCGCGCGGCAGCAGCAGCTCGCAGTGCACGCCGATCTGTTCGAGCAACTGGCGACGACGCGGACTCTGCGAGGCGAGGTAGATGAAGGCCGAAGGCTTATTCACGATGGTAGGGGTGGTTCACCGTCACGGTCCAGGCGCGGTAGAGCGCCTCGGCGAGCAGCACGCGCACGAGCGCGTGCGGCAGCGTCAGCTCGGACAGGCGCAAGCTCTCGTCGGCGGTTGCCTTCAGCCCGGCATCGAGCCCGTCCGGCCCGCCGATGAGGAACGCCACATCGCGACCGTCGGCCAGCCAGGCCGTCATGCGATCGGCGAGTTGCCGCGTCGTGACGCGCGTGCCGCGCTCGTCGAGCGCGACGCGGCGCGCGCCGCGCGGCAGCGCCGCCTGCAGCCGCTGCGCCTCGGCCGCCATCAGTTGGTCGGCGGTCTTGCCGCCGCGCGTCTCGGCCTTCACGGCGTGCAGCCCCAGCCGCATCTCGGGCGGGAAGCGTTTCTCGAACTCGGCGTAGGCGGTCTGCGCCCAGGCCGGCTGCCGCTGGCCGACCGCGACGACCAGCAGCTTAATGGGACACCCCAGGCGCGGCGCCCCGCCCCTGCGCGAGGAGAGTTTCGCGCTTGGGGCGGCCCGGCGGGCACACCGGTGCACCTTCGTGCTGCGCACTCCGGTATTCGCCCGAGGACCCGGAGGGGCCGCCTTGTGGCCCATGGCGGCCCGGCGGGCTCATGCCCGCCCGGACGTTTTTCGGGCGGGTGCCTTCTTCGCCGGAGCCTTCTTCGCCGGTGCGCTCTTCGCCGCCGCCGACTTGACGCCGACGGTGCGCGTCACGCCGCGCCCGATCGGCGTTGCGGGCTTCTTCTTCGCCGCCGGCTTGCCGACGACCATCATCTTCTTCACCACCGGAATACCCTTCGCCGGCACCTTCTTCGCGAGCACCCTGGCCGGGGCCTTCGCTGGCGCACGGGCCGGCGTCTTCGCAGCCGGCGCCTTCTTCGCGGCGGCCTTCTTCGCCGGCGCATCGAGCTCGGCCGCCTTCACCAGCTTCGTGGTGCCGGCCGCGATCTTCATGTTGACCGGCTTGTCGCCCCAGATCTCTTCGAGGTGGTAGTAGTCGCGGATGGTCGGCTGCATCACGTGGACGACGGCGGCGCCGCAGTCGACGATGATCCACTCGCCATTGCCCTCGCCCTCGGTGCGCGGCACCGGGTAGCCTGCGGTCTTGACTGCCTCGCGCACGCTGGAAGCCAGCGACTTGGTCTGCCGGCTGCTCGTGCCCGAGGCGACGACCACGCGCTCGAACAGGGCCGACAGGTGCTCGGTGTTGAACACGACGATGTTCTGGGCCTTGACGTCTTCCAGTGCATCGACGATGACGCGTTGCAGTTTACGAATGTCCATTCAGCTCCTGGGCGGGGGTTGTTCTTGGTAGAGGTGGTGGCGGGCAATATAGCGCGCCACCGGGGGCGGCACCAGATCGGCGATGCCCTGCCCGCGCGCGATGCGTTCGCGGATATCGGTCGACGAGACGTCCATCATCGGCAGCGCCACCGCCGCGTGCGGCACGCGCAACAGCTGCGGGTCGGCGCCGGTGGGCGCGTCGGGGCGGTTCGCGATCGCCAGCGTGACGAGGCCGAGCAGTTCCCGCCACCCGTGCCAGGTGTGGAAGCCGGCGTACTGGTCCTGCCCGATCACGAGGACCCAGTCGGCCCCCGGCCGCTGCGCCTGCAGCGCGCGCACCGTGTCGATGCTGTAGCTCGGGCCGCTGCGCTGCGTCTCGATGCGCGACAGCGTGAAGCGCGGCTCGCCCTCGATCGCCAGCCGCACCATCGCCTCGCGGTGCACCGCGGGGGCGAGGACGCGGTGCTTCTGCCAGGGCTGGCCGGCCGGCACCCACAGCAGTTCGTCGAGCTGCAGCTCGGCCAGCGCCACGCGCGCCAGCGCGAGGTGCGCGTTGTGCACCGGGTCGAAGCTGCCGCCGAAGACGCCGACGCGTGCGCGAGATCGGCTCAAGCTCTTGCCTGTTCGGGCCACGCGGCCCAGTCGCGCGGACGCAGGAACTCGCTGTACAGCCGCGCCTCCGGCGTGCCCGGCTCGGGCCGCCAGTCGTAGCGCCAGGTCACGATGGGCGGCATCGACATCAGGATGCTCTCGGTGCGCCCGCCCGACTGCAGGCCGAACAGCGTGCCGCGGTCGAACACCAGGTTGAACTCGACGTAGCGACCGCGCCGGTAGGCCTGGAAGTCGCGCTCGCGCTCGCCATGGGGCATCTGCCGGCGGCGCTGCAGGATCGGCAGGTAGGCGGGCAGGAACGCATCGCCGACCGCGCGCAGCATCGCGAAGCTGTGCTCGAAGCCGAGCTCGGCGAAGTCGTCGAAGAACACGCCGCCGATGCCGCGCGGCTCGTCGCGGTGCTTCAGGAAGAAGTAGTCGTCGCACCACTTCTTGAAACGCGGGTACAGCTCGGCGCCGAAGGGCGCGAGCGCGTCGCGGTTGACGCGGTGGAAGTGGGCCGCGTCCTCCTCGATGCCGTAGTACGGAGTCAGGTCCATGCCGCCGCCGAACCAGGTCACGGGCTCGGCGCCCGCGGGCAGCGCGGCGAACATGCGCACGTTCATGTGCACCGTCGGCACGAACGGGTTGCGCGGGTGGAACACCAGCGACACGCCCATCGCCTCGAACGGCGCGCCCGCCAGCTCGGGCCGGTGCTGCGTGGCCGATGGCGGCAGCACCCTGCCCTTCACGTGCGAGAAGCTGCAGCCGCCGCGCTCGATCACCGCGCCGCCTTCGAGCAGGCGCGACAGGCCCTCCCCTTCGAGCTTGCCGCCAGGTTCGCGCTGCCAGGCATCGGTGATGAAGGGCTGGCCGTCTTCGCGCTCGATCGCGGCGACGATGTGCGCCTGCAGTTCCAGCAGGTAGGCGCGGACCGGTTCGGTGCCCGGGCTCAACGCCTGATCGCCCGGTGGCCGATGTCGCGGCGGTACTGCGCGCCGTCGAAACGGATGCCGCGCAGCACCTCGTAGGCGCGCTGCTGCGCGATCCTGACCGAGTCGCCGAGGGCGGTGACGCACAGCACGCGCCCGCCCGCGGTCACGGGGGCTTCGGCGGTGGCGGCCGTGCCGGCGTGGAACACCATCGCATCGGCCGCCTCCCCGGGCAGCCCGGTGATGGGATCGCCCTTGCGCGGCTGGAGCGGGTAGCCGCTCGCCGCCATCACGACGCCGAGCGCGACGCGCCGGTCCCATTCGAGCTCGATCTGGTCCAGCGTGCCGTCGGTGGCGTGCATCAGCACGTCGGCCAGGTCGCTCTTGAGCCGCATCATGATCGGCTGCGTCTCCGGGTCACCCAGGCGGCAGTTGAACTCGACCGTGCGCGGCTGACCGTGCGCGTCGACCATCAGGCCGGCGTAGAGGAAGCCGGTGAAGACGATGCCGTCCTTCGCCATGCCGGCGATCGTCGGCAGGATGATCTCCTGCAGCGCCTTCGCGTGCACGTTGGGGGTGACGACCGGCGCCGGCGAGTACGCGCCCATGCCGCCGGTGTTCGGGCCCTGGTCGCCGTCGAGCAGGCGCTTGTGGTCCTGGCTGCTCGCCAGCGGCAACACGTTCCTGCCGTCGCACATCACGATGAAGCTGGCCTCCTCGCCCTCGAGGAACTGCTCGATCACGACGCGCGCCTGGCCGGCGTTGTGCTGCACGCCGAGCCTGTTGTCGCCGGCACTCAGCATCCAGTCGATCGCCTCGTGCGCCTGCGCCAGGCTCGTCGCCACGACGACGCCCTTGCCCGCCGCCAGCCCGTCGGCCTTGATGACGATCGGCGCGCCGCTCTCGCCAACTTCGGCGTCGACGTGCGCATGCGCCGCGGCCGCATCGGTGAAGGTCGCGAACGCCGCGGTCGGGATCGCGTGGCGCTGCATGAAGGCCTTCGCGAAGGCCTTGGAGCTTTCGAGCTGCGCCGCGGCCCGGGTCGGGCCGAACACGCGCAGGCCGCGGGCCCGGAACTGGTCGACGATGCCGCCGGCCAGCGGGCCCTCGGGGCCGACCACCGTCAGCGCGATCTTCTCGGCCTGCGCGAAGTCGGCGAGCGCCGTGAAGCCGGTGATCGCGAGGTTGGTCAGCTTCGGGTCGGCCGCGGTGCCGCCGTTGCCGGGCGCGACGAAAACGGTCTGCACCTTTGGCGATTGGGCGAGCTTCCACGCGAGCGCGTGCTCGCGGCCGCCACTGCCGACGACCAGGACCTTCATGGCGCCACGCTCTTCATTCCGACACGCTCTTCAATCCGAAATCTCGGCGTTGTGATAAAGCGCCTGCACGTCGTCGAGATCCTCGATCGCGTCGAGCAGCTTCTGCATGCGCTGGCCGTCCTCGCCCGACAGGGCGATCGTGTTCTCGGCCCGCATCGTGACCTCGGCGAGTTCCGGTATCATCCCGGCCGCCTCGAGCGCGGCCTTCACGGCCTCGAACCCGGGCGGCGCGCACAGCACCTCGATCGCGCCGTCGTCGTCGCTGACCACATCGTCGGCACCCGCCTCCAGCGCCACCTCCATCACCTTGTCCTCGATCGTGCCCGGCGCGAACACGAACTGCCCGACATGCCTGAATTGGAACGCGACCGAACCCTCGGTGCCCATGTTGCCGCCGTACTTGCCGAAGGCGTGGCGCACCTCGGCCACGGTGCGCACCCGGTTGTCGGTCATGCAGTCGACGATGATCGCGGCGCCGCCGATGCCATAGCCCTCGTAGCGGATCTCCTCGTAGCTCACGCCCTCGAGGTTGCCGGTGGCCTTGTCGATGTTCTTCCTGACCGTGTCGGCCGGCATGTTGGCGGCCTTGGCCTTCTCGACCGCCAGGCGCAACCGCGGGTTCATCGCCAGATCGCCGCCGCCCTGGCGGGCAGCCACCGTGATCTCGCGGATCACGCGGGTCCAGATCTTGCCGCGCTTCTCGTCCTGCCGACCCTTGCGATGCTGGATGTTGGCCCACTTGGAATGACCGGCCATGAGAGATGCTGCCTTCGGTAAGATCGGGCCCCGATTCTAACCAACGGCCCATGCCGATACCGACCCTGGTCCGCGGTTGGAATGCTGCAGCGGACCCTCCGATCGCATTGATCCCTCCAGCCCCTTCACGCCGCACGAGTTCGCCAACCCGGATGCTGTGGCCGGTGGTGGCGTGCGCACTGCTGTGGATGTCGGTCGGCCTGTTCGGGCACGAGCCTTTCAAGCCGGACGAGGCCTACACGGTGGGGCTGGTCAAGTCGGTCGTCGACTCGGGCGACTGGGTCGTGCCCCGGCTGGTGGGCGAGCCGTTCATGGAGAAGCCACCGCTGTTCTTCGACACGGCAGCGCTGTTCGTCAAGGCCCTGCCCTGGCTGCCGCTGCACGAGGCGGCGCGCGTTGCGGTGCTGCTGTTCGTGGGGCTCGGGCTGCTCGCGACCGGGGCTGCGGCGCGCAGCGTCTACGGCGAGGGCCGCGGCCGGCTCGCGGTGCTGCTCACGCTGGCCACGGTCGGCACCGTCGTGCGCCTGCATCAGCTGATCACCGACACCGCACTGTTCGCCGGCATGGCCATCGGGCTGCTCGGACTGGTGCGCGTGCCCGCCGCGCCCAGGCGTGGCGGGATGCTGGTCGGCGCCGGCGTCGCCATCGCCTTCCTCTCGAAAGGCCTGCTCGGTCCCGGCCTGCTGCTTTGCACAGCGGCTGCGCTCGCCTGCATCCGGCCGTGGCGCGGCCGCCCGATGGCGACGGCTGCCGTCGTTGCGCTGCTGGTGGCCACGCCGCCGATAGCCGCGTGGCTCGCGGCGCTCGAGCTGCAGGCACCCGACCAGATGCGCGTCTGGTTCTGGGACAACAACATCGGACGCTTCGCCGGGCTGAACGCTCTCGGACCGAAGCAGGACCCGTTCTTCTACCTCGGCACGCTCTCGTGGTACGCATTGCCCTGCTGGCCGCTTGCGCTGTGGGGCCTGGTCGGCCGTCGCGGCGACACCGGCAGCAGGGCCGGCCGTGACGTACTGGCGCCGCTGCTGTTGCTGCTGATCGGGCTGGCGGTGCTCAGCGCCGCCTCCGACGGCCGCGAGCTGTACGCCCTGGTGCTCGTGCCCTGCCTCGCGCTGCTCGCCACCGGCGGGCTGCTGCGCCTGTCGCCGCGCGTCGAGCAGCGTGCGGCGGTGCTGCTGGCCTCGGTCCTGCTGTTGCTGTGCGGCGTCTCGCTGCTGATCTCGGCCGCTGCGATGTTCCGGCCCGGCTTTTCGGCGAGGCTGCCGGTGGTCGCCGCAGCGCCGAGCATGACCCCGCCGTCGACGCCCGCGATGCTGGCCTACGCGGTCGTTGCCGCGCTGTGGCTGGCCATTCTGGCCACGCAGCGCCGGGGCGGCCGAGGGTCGCTGCCGCTGGCCGGCGCGGCCGGGCTGGGGCTGCTCTGGGCATCGATCGTGCTGCCCTGGAGCGGCCAGCTGGACGCGCTGAAGGGCTACCGCGCACCGGCAACGGCCCTCCAGGCACACCTGCCTGGCAACTCCTGTGTGGCCAGCCGCGGCCTCGGGGAAGGCGAGCGCGCGCTGCTGGACTACTTCATCGGCCTGCGGACTCTGCGCGAAGAGAGCAACCCCGCATGGCGCGACTGCGACGCGCTGCTGGTGCAATCGCTCTCCGGCGAGCGCCCCGACCCGATACCACCCTGGCGGCTGCGCTGGGAAGGCGCACGCACGGGTCGCGACACCTCGGTGCTGCGCCTGTACGTGCGATAGCCGGTCTCGACGCGGGCCGGCGGCCGACGCTTCTTCGCTAGACTCGTTGCCACGCCAGCCGCCGCGGAGCCACCGATGACCGAACCCATCCTCGTTGCCAGGCACGGCGACACCGAATGCTTCCTGCTGCCGGCGCTGGCGAACCGCCACGGCCTGATCACCGGCGCGACCGGCACCGGCAAGACGATCACGCTGCAGACGCTGGCCGAGAGCTTCTCGCGTCTCGGCGTGCCGGTGTTCCTGGCCGACGTGAAGGGCGACCTGACCGGCATCACGCAGGCGGGAACGGTGAGCGCGAAGCTCGCCGCGGTGCTGAAAGAGCGCGGCATCGCCCCCTCGCCGGCGCTCGCCTGCCCGGCGACGCTGTGGGACGTCTTCGGCAAGGAGGGCCACCCGGTGCGCGCCACCGTCAGCGACATGGGCCCGCTGCTGCTCGCCCGCATGCTGGCGCTGAACGAGATCCAGCAGGGCGTGCTGCAGCTCGTGTTCAAGATCGCCGACGACAACGGCCTGCTGCTGCTCGACCTGAAGGACCTGCGCGCGATGCTGCAGTACGTCGGCGACAACGCGAGCCAGTTCACGACCGAGTACGGCAACGTCAGCGCCGCCAGCATCGGCGCGATCCAGCGCGGCATCCTGCAGATCGACAGCCAGGGCGGCGACCGGTTCTTCGGCGAGCCGATGCTCAACATCGCCGACTTCATGCAGACGGTGGATGAGGCCCCCGCGTCGCCTTCGGCTCCTGCCCCCGTGGGCCACGCAGAGGCCCACTCGCGTGGACCTTGGGGCGCTGCGTCGTCTCGGGGCGGCCCGGCGACGACGCATGGCAAGGGGGTGGTGAACATCCTCGCCGCCGACCAGCTGATGAACAACCCGCGGCTGTACGCGACCTTCCTGCTGTGGATGCTGTCCGAGCTGTTCGAACAGCTGCCCGAGGTCGGCGACCTCGACCAACCCAAGCTGGTGTTCTTCTTCGACGAGGCCCACCTGCTGTTCAACGAGGCGCCCAAAGCACTGGTCGAGCGCATCGAGCTGGTCGTGCGGCTGGTGCGCAGCAAGGGCGTCGGCGTCTACTTCGTGACGCAGAACCCGCTCGACATCCCCGACACCGTGCTCGCGCAGCTCGGCAACCGCGTGCAGCACGCGCTGCGCGCGTTCACGCCGCGCGACCAGAAGGCGGTCAAAGCGGCGGCGAGCACGATGCGCGCGAACCCGGGACTGGACATCGAGACCGCGATCACCGAACTCGCCGTCGGCGAGGCGCTGGTCAGCCTGCTCGACGAGAAGGGCCGGCCGTGCCCGACCCAGCGCGTGTTCGTGATCCCGCCCGGCAGCCAGATCGGGCCGATCACGCCCGAACAGCGCCAGGCGCTGATCAAGGGGTCGCTGGTGGCGGGCGTCTACGAGAAAACGATCGACCGCGACTCGGCCTATGAGAAGCTGAAGGGCCGCGCGCAGGCGAGCGGCGGTGCAGCGGCACCGCCGGCCACCCCCTCGACGACGATCCCGCCGACCGGCACCGCAAGCCTGCCCGGCGGCCCGTCGGCCACCTCGAACGCCGATGGCGGCCTGCTCGGCGGCCTGAAGGACGTGCTGTTCGGCAGCACCGGGCCGCGCGGCGGCAGGCGCGAGGGGCTGGCGGAGTCGGCAGCGCGTTCGGCGATGCGCAGCATCGGCTCCAGCGTCGGGCGCGAGATCATCCGCGGCGTGCTCGGCGGGATCCTGGGCAAGAGGCGCTGAGGTTTCACCCGGGCGCGCCGACCGGTCACGGCATCGGCGTCGCCTTCATTTCGGGGCGCATCAGCACCCGCGCCTGCGATCTCGGGTCGGTCACGATGCGGTTCGCGACGAAGCCGCTTGGCGAATCCGGCTCGAGCGCGGCGATCACGAGATTCGCCAGCGGTTGATCGAGGCCGACGTAGTAGCTTCCCGCGCCGGCGTCGATCAGGGCCGGCACCAGTTCGACCTGCAGCCGCAGCGCCGCGACGGCGTCGGCAGGGCTGTCGCTCGCGCCGGAGCGGTGCACGGGTTCGCGCCCGGTTTCGGCATAGGTCTCGCCGCGCAGCGCGCCGGGCTCGTCGAGCCGCTGCACCTGCACGCCCAGCGCCCGCAGGCGCAGCACGGCGTCGACCTGGTCGGCGCCCAGCCAGTAGCCGCAGGGGCGCGCACGGCGCTTCAGGACCGTCAGCTCGAGCGCCGAATTCCAGGCGACGTTGACCGTCGTGTCGGCGCCAGTCTGTGGATCCAGCATGCGCAGGTCGTATTCGCTCGGCGTCGCCGCGGCCTCGACCACGGCATCGCCCTGGCAGGCCCTGGCGGCGACCTCGGCGTCGACGAAGCGGCGCAGCTTCTGCAGATCGGCGGCGCGCTCAGCGGCGCTGCGCAGCACGCTGCCGAGCGCGGTCACCTGCGTCTGCACGCGGCGCAGCAGGTGCGCCCGGCCGAGGCCGGCGCCGCGCGTCTCGACCAGCAGGCTGACCGCATTGCGCAGGCCGTTGACGTTGCGCACGGTGTCGGGCCGCACACCGCCCATCGCGACCTTGCGGTCGTTCGGATCGGCCGAGGTCGTGTGGTACCACTCGCTGCTCAGGCCCCGGGCGTTCAGGCTCCGCAGCATCGGCCGGCGAAACCACTCTTCCGACGCCTTGGTGACGAACTCGGACAGGTTGGCCGTCATCGCGTACTGGATCAGCACATCGAAGCGCTGGACCGCGCCGAACTTTTCGAGGAAGCGGCCGAGCGGCGCGTATTCGTGCGCATCGACCACCACCGCCGGATCGAACTCGCGCACCAGTTGCGCCAGGGCCTGGGCCTGGGCCTCCGGCGTGCGCAGCAGCAGGTGGTCGCGGCTCGCGTCGACGCCGCTGGCCGTGCCGCGCAGGCCGGCGGCCGCGCCGTCCGGATTCGCGCGCGGCAGGATCACGACGTCGATGCGGTCCAGCACCGACGCGAGCGCCCCAGCCGACAGCTCCTGCGCGATCACGATCAGCGCCTCGGCACCGGCCGGCTCATCGCCGTGCTGCTGGCCGACCAGCAGCACCACCGGACGCGGCGCGAGCGCCGTGGTGCCGGTCGCGGCCAGCGCCAGCGGCGCCCGGCTGAAGCGCAGCGCCTCGAGCGGAATGCCGGTCTGCGAGCTGCCGACCTGGAGCAGCCGCACCTCCGTCTGGTCGGGGCGGCCGTCGCCCTTGCGCACCAGGCCGTGCATCAGCGTGCGCAACTCGGCGTTGCTGGTAAAACCCGGGTGACCGGATTCGAAGGCCGGCGTGCGATAGCTCACCGCGGGCTCGGGAAAGCGCGCCGCGACCGCCGCGCTCTCGACCGGCGAGCTGGTCGCCGAGGCGACGGGCGCCGGCATCGTTGCGGCAGCTTGCGCCGGCACCGGGCCCGGCGCAGGCACCGCTGCCGGCGCAGCTGCAGTCGGCCGACTCGGCGTGGGCGCCGACCGCATCGGCTCCAGCGATACGCTGCTGCAGGCGCTCAATACCAACCCCGCCAACCCGGCCAGGGGCCACCGGCCCATCACCCGCCTCCCGCTCGACGACCGCATCCTTCGCTCCTGAAAACCGCTTCCGGTCCGGCCGCGCCAGGCGCGGCGATCACGCGTGCCGCAGCCATGCTCCGGTTCAACGGCGCCGCCTGCGCTGCGGCCCGTCTGGTGCGAACGATTCTGCAGCACGCGGTCGGCGCCCGCCGGACCCTGTTTCACGACGCCATCGGCCGTGTCGCAACGGCCCCATGGTCCGGCGCGGCAGCCCGGGTCACAGCGCGGATCGTCGGCGCAGCGCGCCTGTATCTCAAGCTCTCGAATGCCGAGCGTGATCCGGACGAACGACCAGGGGAGGCCTGCCGCCGTTACGCGCGCCTGTTCAAGGCGGTGCGAGGCGGGCGGGTCAGACGCGATGCAGCTGCCCACCCTCGAACTTCACACGGTCTCCGATGCGCAGGTCGTCGATGCGCTGGAAGTCGAAGTCGCGCACGCTGCCGTTGTCGAAGCGCACCTGGACGCGGTAGACCTCGTCGTCGCGCCGGTTGCGGCCCTCGATCGCGTTGCCGGCGACCGCGCCGCCGAAGACGCCGGCGCCCGTGGCCAGCGCCTTGCCGCCGCCATGACCGAACTGGTTGCCGATCACGCCACCGATCACCGCACCGAGGATCGCCCCGCCGCCGCTCGTGCGCTGCGAGGTCTGCACATAGCCGATGTTCTCGACCCGGCCGAACTCCGCGTAGACCGGCACCGGCCGGCTCGTCGGTTGCGGCGCATAGACGACGCGCTGCTCACGAGGCGGTGCGACCACGCAGGCGGACAGCAGGGCGAGCGAGACCAGGGCGGCGGCGGTCGAGAGACGGCGGGTACTCATGACGAAACTCCTTCAGGTCGGAACCGGTACCGCGGCAGCGGGACACCGCCACGTACACATCCTGTCATTCTTCTGCCGGACCGGCGCGCCATCCATCGGGGCGACGGACATCGTCCTGTGGGCGAACCGGAGAACAGCGTGTAGTCGTTCGCCCACAGATGCTGCAGCAGGATCAGCGACGGCCGTTCCAGCGTCCGCCGTCGCGGTCATCGCGGTCATGGCCATGGTGGCGGCCGTGGTCGCGGTCGCCGTCGTCCCGCCAACCCGGGTAGTAGCGCGGGTAGACCACCGGCGCCGGGCGGTAGTAGATCGGCCGCGGGTAGTAGCCGGCCGACGGCGCGACGCGGTAAGCCGGCACCGGCGCATAGACCGGAGCCGGTTCGTAGACCGGCACCGGCGCGTACACCGGCCCGTAGCTCGGCATATAAACCGGTGCGTTGGAAACCACGGTGCCGACGATCGGCGTGTAGATGCCGATCGACCACGACACGCCGCCAGCGTGCGCGCTGCCGGCGCCCAGCGTCGCAGCAGTCGTCAGCAGGGCGAGAAAGGCGGACCTGATCATCTGGCTCTCCTTCATCGGGCCACGACGGTGGCCCGCATGCTGCCTCCAACGCGCGAAGCCCCGCGGGGCGTTGACCGGCAACCGGTATCCACAGGTAAAGAGCCGTTGCGGCGGCGGACCCGTCGGACGCAGGGGCGCCGATAGAATCGGCCCACCCCAGCGCCGCTGGCCGCTGCCAGACCGATCCATGACCGCACCCGACGACACCGCCACCAAGCCCGGCAGCAACTTCCTGCGCCAGATCGTCGAGCGCGATCTGGCCGATGGCAGGTATGCGCAGCGCCGCTTTGCCGGCACGCCGGGCGATGCGGCGCACCACGCCGCGGGCCCGATCGACCCGGCCAGGATCCGCACCCGCTTTCCGCCCGAGCCGAACGGCTACCTGCACATCGGTCATGCGAAGAGCATCACGCTGAACTTCGGCCTGGCGGCCGAGTACGGCGGCGTGTGCCACCTGCGCTTCGACGACACCAACCCCGAGAAGGAGGAGCAGGAGTATGTCGACAGCATTCTCGATGCCGTCCGGTGGCTGGGGTTCGACTGGCATGCCAACGGCGTGAGCCACCTGTACCACGCCAGCAACTACTTCGACTTCATGTACCGGGCGGCCGAGGCGCTGATCGAGGCCGGGCTGGCCTACGTCGACGAGCAGAGCGCCGACGAGATGCGCGCGAACCGCGGCGACTTCGGCCATGCCGGCACCGACAGCCCGTTCCGCACGCGCACGCCGGCCGAGAACCTGGCGCGCTTCCGCGCGATGCGCGCCGGCGAGCTGCCCGATGGTGCCGCGGTGCTGCGCGCCAGGCTCGACATGGCCAGCCCCAACATCAACCTGCGCGACCCGGCGCTGTACCGCATCAAGCACGCCGAGCACCACAACACCGGCAACGCCTGGTGCATCTACCCGATGTATGCCTACGCGCACCCGATCGAGGACGCGCTCGAAGGCATCACCCACAGCATCTGCACGCTCGAGTTCGAGGACCAGCGCCCGTGGTACGACTGGCTGCTCGACACCTTGTGCCGGCTGGGCCTGCTCGCGCAGCCGCGCCCGCACCAGCATGAGTTCGCGCGCCTGAACGTGAGCTACGTGATCACCAGCAAGCGCAAGCTGAAGGCACTGGTCGACGAAGGCATCGTCGACGGCTGGGACGACCCGCGCATGCCCACGATCGTCGGCCTGCGCCGGCGCGGCTACACCCCCGACGCGATCCGCCTGATGTGCGAGCGTGCCGGCACCAGCAAGGCCGGCGGCTGGACCGACTACGCAAGCCTGGACGCCGCGCTGCGCGAAGACCTCGAAGGCAAGGCGCCACGCGCCATGGCCGTGATCGACCCGGTGAAGCTCAGGTTGACGAACTGGGCCGAGCTGTTCGGCAGCGCCGGCCACCGCGAGCCCTGCCACGCGCCGGCGAACCCGCACCGGCCGGAGCTGGCAGCGCGCGAATTCAGCCTCGGCAGCGAGGTCTGGATCGAGCGCGACGACTTCGCCGAGCTGCCGCCCAAGGGCTTCTTCCGCCTCTTCCCCGGCAACAGGGTGCGCCTGAAATACGGCTGCGTGATCGAGTGCACCGGCTGCGAGAAGGACACCGGCGGCCACATCACCGCCGTTACCGCCGCCGTCGTGCCCGACACCCGCAGCGGCACACCCGGCGCCGATGCGGTCAAGGTCAAGGGCACGATCACCTGGGTCGGCGTGCACGACGCGATCGCCGCCGAGTTGCGCCTCTACGACCGCCTGTTCACCGAGGCCCAGCCCGATGCCGGCGGACGCGACTTCAGGGCCGCGCTGAACCCGCACAGCAAGCGCGTCGCGAGCGGCTTCGTCGAGCCGTCGCTCGCCAGCGCGCGGCCCGACGACAGGTTCCAGTTCGAGCGCCACGGCTACTTCGTCGCCGACCGCATCGACCACTCGGCCGGCAGGCCGGTGCTGAACCGGATTGCCGGGCTTCGAGACAGCTGGTCGAAGTAGGTCTATACCCTTCGGGCCCGGAGCCCGCAGGTGCAGGACGCCGGCGCCGGCGCCCTGCACCCCGACCGGCATCGAAGAACTACCAGGTGATCGCCTTCACTGCCCCGACAACTGCCGCACTCGCCGCATCGACGCGATGCTGGTCCGTTCCGGTCGTGCCCACCGCCGGAGCTGCCAGGACCGCCGCCATGTCGATCTGGAAGCTCTTGCGGACGCCCCCGTCGAGCAAGTAGCCGTAGGCCTTGCCATCGCTCAGGTTCTTGATCACCGCCACCGCATGCGGGTCACGGGCGTAGCTGTAGCCCGGCAGGCTCCTGATGTAGCGCCAGTCGGTGAGGCCGGTCCAGGTACCGCCGGCGACCACGGAGGCCGGATCCTGCAGTTGACCCACCGCGATGTCACTGGAGTAACCGGCCATGAAGAGTGCGAGGTGCGTGTCGCTGTCCACCGCCGAACCGCTCAAGGTCGGACGGTTCAGCTTCAAGGTCGCGGTCCCCCCGGCAGCCGGCGCGAATGTCGAACGTCCCCCGGCAACGTCGGTCTTCACGATCGTCTTGAGGTTGATGAAGCCGACGTCGTCGGTGTCCTCGTTGGTGACAATCCCCACCTGGTAGCCGGTGTCGACCGAGCCGGCATCGGGTTCGTACAGCGCCGTGGAAGTGGACCCAGGCGCCGAAGGGAATGCGGCGTTGAATGCCGCGCCCTCGAGGTAGTAGGACTTGCCCGCCACGAGATCCACGAGCTGGATCGCCGGCGTGTAGTTGGGCGCGAACAGCAGGCCGTGCGACACGTCGCCGCCGACGTTCTCGGCCAACTGCGATCCCGTTCCGAGCGGATAGGTGGTCGTCAGCGTGCGCGTCGCACGATCGAAGAAGACATACCCATCCGCGGTCGCGAGCCAGGCGCCGTCGCGCCCGGTGTCAGGAATCGCACCGGCGATGTAGGCGCTACCGCCCGAGAACCCGACGGGCGAGGTGGCAGCGAGCGGCAGATCCGCCTCGTATTCCACAGCCCCGGTGTCGGCGTTGACGAGTGCGATGTGCTTGCTGCCGTACGCGAAGACCAGCAACTGTGGGTGATCCGCGCCCTGCAGCGGAATCACGCCCCCGATCTCGCGGCCGCCGAAGTTCGCGACCAGGCCCGTGTAGGCCCGGACCGTCGGAGCGGGATTTGTCGGATCGGTCACGTCGATGGCCACCACGCCCTGCGACCGTGCAGCGATGAATACCCACTGCTTGCCGCCATAGGCCAGCGACGAGATCGCACCGGAACTGCTGGCCGACAGACCCGTCGACTTGGGCGTCGCGGGGCTGCCGGCCACTGCGGTGCGCACGGTGCTCGCCGTCCCGGCCACGTCCGCCGCCGAGATACCGGCATCGGTGAGGGCCTTGCCTGAGGCGATATAGCCGGAGACGCAGGACAGGAAATCGGATGTGCCCGCCGTCGAACTCAGCGCAGAACTGCCGCCGCCCACCGTGATCGCCACGCCAGCCTTCTTGCCGTCGAACACGCCGTCCGAGAAGTCGGCGGCCAGGGCCGCGAACAGACTGCCTCGCAGTGCCGGAACCGCCGCGTCGCATTTGTCCAGAGACCCCAGCACCAGACCGAGCAGGAAGCCGTCGGTGCCGATCGAGGTCTTGTCGAAGGTCGGAACGATGGAGCCGAGCGACGCTCCCGTGATGCCGTAGGTGGTCTTCACGAGCGCCTCGGCAGCCGCCAGCGCATCCGACATCGCGGTTCCGCCGCCGGCCAACGCACGGGCACGGGCGGCGAGAAGATCCGACAGCGGTGTGATGACGACGCCGGAAACACCGGATGCGGTCACGCTGGGGACGATCCCGATCAGATCGGACGCCTTGGTCACCGTCGCGCCGTCGACCTCGCTGACATAGGTTCCCCCGGTGGCTACCAAGGCAACCGGGCCGCTCGGCATCGACGTCAGCGTGAGCGTGAAAGCACCCGAACCGGTGGTGGTCGCGGCGTCGCTCAGCGCGATACCGAGCGTGCCGTCGGCATTGAGCACATAGGCGGTGACCTTGCTGCCCGATACCGGGCCCTTGATCACGCTGCCGCTGATCGTCGTACCACTCCCACCGCCGGCACCACCTCCCGAGCTGCCCCCGGCAGGCGGGTTGTTGTTGTCGTCGCTGCCACCGCAGCCGCCCATCAGGACGAGTACCGAGGTGCATGCCAGCGCGGCGCGCACGGCGCGGCCGATGCGATGGTAGGAAAACGAATTCGAGGCACCCTGTCGTTTCATCATGAACTCCCGTCAAGTGGCGTTGCATTGGCGAATCGTTTGCACCTGCGAGCCGCTACGGCGAGGGGCAAAACCGGACAGAGCCTACAGACGCGAAAGCACGCGGGACATCCCACAAATCGGTGGTCGAGGTCTAGATGTCCCGGCTTCCCCCTAATGTTTGGGGGAGGAGCCGGAGGATTCGGGGCCGGGTAAAGCGCCGTCCCGGCGCCACCCACGATGGACGGCTACCGCGCCGCAGCAATCGTCGCAGCCAGGGCCATGGGCAGCGCCGGCGGATCGAGCACGGCAAGCAGCGGACTGTTCAACGAGCGTGCGTACTGGACGACGCTGGTGCCGCTGTCGTAAGGCAGCTTCCGCCACGGGTCGGCGCCGTGCGCGAGCAGGAAGGCGACCATGTCGCCGCGGCGTGCCGGATCGCTCAGGAAGTTCGGCGTCAACACGCGCGCCAGCGGCACCCAGGGCAGCTGGTTTCCCTGGACCGGAGGCACGCGGTTCGCCAGTTCGGGCGCGCGTGCGAGCCACCACTCGAGCGCGGCCCGATCGCTCGTGCGCAGCGCGAGTTCGAAGCCGCGCGGACGCATGCCGTCGAAGCCGCCCAGCGCTGCGCGCGCGCTGTGACCCTGCGCCTCCAGCGCACGCGCGAACGGCGTGTCGAGGTAGCCGGGGTCGAGCGCCCCGAGCGGCCCGAACGAGACGGCGCCCGGGTCCAGGGCGCCTTGCGCGAGCCAGGTCCCGAAGGCTGCATCGAGCCCGGCGCGGCGCGCATTCGGGCAGCTGAGCATGCGCATCACATCGTGGTGGACCGCTCGCGCATCGACTTCGGCCAGCCATTGCAGCGACTGGAGCACCGCCGGCGACGCACTCGCGAAGTCGGGGCATTCCTGCGCTTGCGCCAGTTCGACCAGCGGCGAGCGCGCACAGGCTTCGGGCGCTGCGCCCTTGGCGATGAACTCGGGCAGCGCCGGCCAGAAGCGCGGGTCGCGCACCGCCACGGCGAGCGCGCAGTCCTGCAGCGGCGAGTGCCGCAGATCATCGGCCAGCAGGCTGCCGGGGACGAACGCGCCGCAACGCAGGTTGAGTGCGCGCTGCACGCTGTCCAGGCGCCGGCACGGAATGTCGTCGCCCTCGGTCCACTTGGCGTGCAGGTGCTTGACGATCTCCCAGCTCACGCTGGTGTCGGTCGCGACACCGGCCGCGCCCAGCAGGATGCCTGTGGTGGTGCAGCCGGTCAGCAACACCAGGCAGGCCGCGAACAGGCCGGCGCAGGTCCGATGCAGCGCACGGGAAGAAATCGTTGCCATCGCCATGCTCCGCCTCGTCTCTTGATGACGGGCAGCACGGGCGCTGCGAGGATCGGCCGGAGCGAGTCCGGCACCGCCGTTCGGCGGGATTCCCAAGCGAAGTCCGGAGGACGACGGCAACGCGCGCGCCGGCCCTCGGTACGTTGGCAACCCCGCTGTCGTGGCCCTGGTGGGCGTCAGACCGGTGGCTTTGCGACCCCGGCTTTCGCACGGGTGTGCCCTTGATCAACGTGAGTCCTGTCTGGCCGCGATCTTATCGAGACGCGCCTTGTCGCGGTTCGAGAAAGTCGCCGTGCAGCCGGCGATTGGGTAACCTGATGTGTCGTGCGACTGGTGTGCCGCGCGCAGCCGGTGCGGTTTGCGGCGCCTGCGGCATCATGCGGTGAGCGCCAACGACCCCGAGACCGAGCCCGAACCCGTGCGATGAAGCGATCCCCTGCCTGCGTCCCGATGTTCGTGCTCGCGCTGCTGGCAGGGGCGGCGCACGCGATCGATCTGCCCGAGCAACGACTTGCACCCGGCGGCGTCGCGCACATCGCACTGGGCCCGGCGGGCGAAGCGCCGCGCGCGAGCTACCAGGGCGTGCAGGTGATGGTGGTGCGTGATGCCGGCCAGTGGGTCGCGGTGCTGGGCATCGCGCTGGCGACCACGCCGGGCGACGCGCGGCTGGCGGTGCAACGCGATGGCGGCCCGCAGACCCTGCTGCCGTTCTCGGTCAAGCCCTTCCGGTACGCCGAGCAGCGCCTGAGGGTCGCGCCCGGCCAGGTCGAATTGTCGAAGCAGGATCTGGCGCGCTACGAGCGGGAGCGTGCGCACCTGGCCCGGGTGGTCGCGACCTTCAGCGATGCGGCGCCCGAAACGCTGCGGCTGCGTCCGCCCGTGCCCGGCATTCGCTCCAGTTCGTTCGGATTGCGCCGCGTGTTCAACGGCCAGGCGCGCAGTCCGCACGGCGGCATGGACATTGCCGCTCCCGCAGGCACGCCGGTCGTCGCCCCGGCGGCGGGCGTGGTGATCGACACCGGCAACTACTTCTTCAACGGCAACACCGTCTGGCTGGACCACGGCGCCGGGCTGCTGACGATGGTCTGCCACCTGTCGGCGATCACGGTGAAGGTCGGCGATGTGGTCGGCGCCGGCACGACGCTGGGCAGCGTCGGCGCGACCGGCCGCGCCACCGGCCCGCACCTGCACTGGTCGGTCAGCCTGAACCGCGCGATGGTCGATCCGGCGCTGTTCCTGGCAGCGGCGAACTGATCAGTGCCGCAGCGGGTCGTCGCGGGCCCGCTGGGCGGCGGCGGCTTCGGCCGGCGTGGCCACCGGCAGGCCCAGCTTCCGCAGCAACGCGGGAATCGGCCCGTCGTCGGCCGCCCCTGGCATGTCGTCGACCGTCGGGGCCGGCGGGTCGGGCGCTTCCGGCGGATCGCGTTCGACCTGCGGGAACTCGCCCCGGGTGTCGATCAGCTTCGCCTTCTGCGCCTGCCGCATGAACGCACCGACGAGCCGCAGCGCGTTGTGCCCGCCCTGTCCCCAGTGGTTGCTGCGGATCGTCACGCGCGGGTCGTTGAATCCGACCCAGGCGCCGGCCACCAGGGTCGGGCTCATCAGCATGAACCAGCCGTCGGTGTTGTTCTGCGTGGTGCCGGTCTTGCCGGCCAGATCACCCTTCACGCCCCAGTCGGTGCGGATCGCCGCGCCGGTGCCGGTCTGCGTGACGCCGCGCATGACGTCGACCAGCTTCTCGATCAGCGGCTGGTCGAGCACCCGCTCGGGCGGGCTGCTCCAGGTCTGCAGCACGCGGCCGTGGCGGTCGGCGATCTGCGTCACCAGCAGCGGCGCGTGGCGCACACCGAGCCCGGCGAGGGTCGCGTAGGCGTCGCCCATCTCGAGCAGGGTCACCGGGCTGGTGCCGAGCGCGAGCGAGGGCACCGGATCGAGTACCGAATCGCGCACGCCGGCGGCCTGCGCGAAATGGACCACCGCCTCGGCGCCCACGTCCTGCATCACCTGCGCGGTGATCGTGTTCTTCGATTGCACCAGCCCTTCGCGCATCGTCATCGGTTCGCCGGTCGGGCCGCTGCCGTCGGTCGGTTGCCAACGGCTGCCGTCGGGCAGCGCGATGTCGACCGCGCCGTCGATGTACCGGTGCTCGGTCGACAGGCCGCGCTGCAGCGCGGCGCCGTAGACGAAGGGCTTGAAGGTCGAGCCGGGCTGGCGTTTCGCCTGTGCCACATGGTCGAACTGCTCGCGCGTGAAGTCGGGGCTGCCGACCCAGGCCTTCACCGCGCCGGTGCCGGGATCGATGGCGATGAAGCCGGCCGACAGTCGGGTGCGCTCGTCGCGCAGGCGATCCATGGTCGCGGTGTCGGCCCGCACGGCGGCAAGCGCCTGGGCTTCGCCCTGGCCGGCCTGCCGCGCGGCGCGGAACTGCGGTGTGTCGCGCACCATTTCGTCGAGCATCGCCGCATGCTCGCGCCAGAACCAGGCGAACGGCGCGGGCCCCGGCACGCCCGCGCGCGACGTCGGCAGCGCGACGCGCGCGGTGCGCAGACGCGGCTCGCTCCACTCCTGGCCGGCAATGCGCTGCAGCAGCAGCACCTGCTGCGCGACCGCCGCCTGTGCCAGCCGCTGCAGCTTCGCATCGAGCGTGGTGCGGATGACGAGGCCGTCGGTGTCCAGGTCGAGGTCGTGCGCGTCGGCCCACTCGACCAGTTGCTCGCGCAGGTGCGCGACGAAGTGCCGCGCCTGGCCGATGTCGCCGTCCTCGGGCCGCTTGAACGCGAGCACCAGCGGCAGCACGCGCAGTTGCTCGTAGCGCTTCGGCGCCAGCGTGCCGCGCTTGACCATCTGCGCCAGCACGAGGTTGCGGCGCTCGCGCGCGCGTTCGGGGTTGCGCACCGGGTTATAGCGCTGCGTGCCCTTGAGCATGCCCACCAGTGTGGCGCATTGGGCGGTGTCGAGTCGCGCGGCAGGCTTGTCGAAATAGGTGCGCGCGGCCATCTCGATGCCACGCACGTTGTAGAGGAAGGGCGCGCTGTTCAGGTAGCTTTCGAGGATCTGGTCCTTCGTGCTGGTGCGCTCCAGCCGCAGCGCGGTGATCGCCTCGCGCAGCTTGCGGTTGAGGCTGATCTCGTTGCCGATCTCCTGCGGGAACAGGTTGCGCGCGAGCTGCTGCGTGATCGTCGATCCGCCCTGGAACCTGCCCTGCACAATGCCCCATACCGAACCGGCGATGCGAGCCGGGTCGATCCCGCCGTGCTCGTAGAAGCGGTGGTCCTCGGTCGCGATCAGCGCGTGGATCAGATCGGGCGGCACCTCCTGGAGCGTGACGGGCGCCTGGTAAGCGGTCGAGAAGCGACCGACCACCTCGCCGTCGGCGGACAGGATCACGCTCGGCCGCAGCGCCTGCGCGCGCCGCAGTTCGGCGACATCGGGCGTCGTGTAGACCAGCACACAGAGGTAGGCCGACATCGCCGCGCCCGCGCCGATCGCGCCCAGCATCGACCACTGCAGGCCGCGTTTC
Source organism: Pseudomonadota bacterium (assembly GCA_040388965.1). Classification (GTDB taxonomy): domain Bacteria; phylum Pseudomonadota; class Gammaproteobacteria; order Burkholderiales; family Burkholderiaceae_C; genus LMDS01. The sequence continues at coordinate 67,697 of JAZKAV010000027.1, forward strand.
AGGCGCTGTGGCGAGAGTCGGGGAGCATCCGGAATGGCGGGGACGGCGTCGGCGGGGGAATCGTCGGGAAAGTTCGGCATCTCGACCGGAATCGTCGCACGGCTGGCAACCAGGCCGTGACAGGAGGTAGCGCGACAGACGGTCGGAGCGGACCTACAGCGCGCCCTTCGGGGACCAGGCTTTGTCGGAGAATCCCGGCCAGGCCCGCTTGCGTGCGCGGTGTGTCGTCGGTGCCATGATCTGGCGCGTTATGACCTTCATCCCATGAACTTTTCCCACCTTCCGCCGCTCTGCAGTCGGCAGCCACCACAAGGACCGCCAACATGAATCGTCGCGATTTTTCAGCCAGCCTCGTCGGCACCGGTTTCGGTGCGCTCGCCACCACCTTGCTCGCCGGAGCGGCGCTGGCCCAGAGCGGCGCGCCGGTCGAGGGCAAGCAGTTCACGAAGGTCGAGCCGCCGGTGCCGCCCATCGTGCCCGGCAAGATCGAGGTGATCGAGTTCTTCTCCTACGCCTGCCCGCATTGCAACGCATTCGAGCCCACCGTCTCGGCTTGGTCGAAGAAGCTGCCGGCAGACGTCGCCTTCCATCGCGTGCCGGTGCCGTTCCTGATGAATTTCGAGAACCTGATGCGCACCTACTACTCGCTCGAGACCCTGGGCCAGGTCGACGCGATGAACCCCAAGGTGTTCGCGGCCATCCACGTCGAGCGCAACTACCTCGAGAAACCCGCCGACATCGCCGCGCTGATGGCGAAGAACGGCATCGACGCCGCCAGGTTCACCAGCGTCTTCAACTCGTTCTCGGTCGCCACCAGTGTGACGCGCGCGAAGAAGCTGATGGCTGCCTACCGGATCGACGGCGTGCCCACGCTCACGGTGCAGGGCCGCTACGCCACCTCGCCCGGGCTGGCCGGCGGCTTCGATCAGGCGACCGGCGTCGTCGACTACCTGGTGCAGCGCTCGCGCGGCAAGGCCTGATCAGCCCCGGCGGCTCTTCGCCTTGCGTGAATCGATCTCGGCGAGTTGCGCTTTCAGCAGCAGCACCAGCACGCGGGCGTTGTCCTCGCTCAGGCTCAGGATCGACGACGGCATGCCCTCGTCGCACGCCGGTGCCGGCTGCACCAGCGCGTCGATCTGCGCGCGGATCAGCCCGTGGCTGTTCGCCATCGCCCTGACTTTCTGAACCTCGATGTTCCAGGTCTTCATGTGACCACCTCCAGCAAACGCGTTGCGCGGTCGTCGGCGCCGTGCACGCCGCCCGCCGTCGGAACCAGCCCCAGCCGCTCGGCGACGAGCCGCGGGTCGTTGATCGGGCGCACCGCCGCATATGCCGCTTCGGCCTGCGGGTGACGGCGGCGCAGGTAGTTCAACCACTGCTTCAGCCGGCCGGCTCGGGCACGCGGCTCGATATGGCCGCAGACCAGGCGCCAGAACGCCGCAAGCAGCGGCTGCAGTTCGTCCCAGCCGAGCGCAGGCGCTTCCGCCGCGCCACGGTCGGCAGCGCGGATCGCGAGCGCCAGACCGGGATCGCTGACCATGCCGCGGCCGAGCATCAGCGCATCGCAGCCGGAGCGCTCGCGGCAGCGCAGCGCGTCGGCCACGCTCCAGATCTCGCCGTTGGCGATCACCGGCACCGTCAGTGCGGCGCGGATTTCGGCGATGCGCTCCCAATAGGCCGGCGGCCGGTAGCCGTCGGCCCTGGTGCGCGCATGCACGACCAGTTCGCCGGCACCGCCGGCGACGATCGCCTGCGCGCATTCCAGCGCCCGGCCGGGGTCGTCGACGCCGAGCCGCATCTTGGCCGAGACCGGCATCGCCGCCGGCACCGCGCGCCGCACCGCGCGAACGATTCGATACAGCGCCGCCGGGTCCTGCAGCAGCGCCGCGCCGCCACCATGGCGATTCACGACCTTGGCCGGACAACCGAAGTTCAGGTCGATGCCGGCCGGGCCGAGGCCGGCGAGCCGGGCGGCGTTCTCGGCCAGGCAGACCGCATCCGAGCCCATCAGCTGCGCGCGCACCGGCACGCCGGCGCGCGTGCAGCCGCCGTGGTTCAGCTCGGGCACGACGCGCGTGAACACGCGCTCGGGCAGCAGCGTTCCGGTGACGCGGATGAACTCGGCCACGCAGCGGTCGACGCCGCCGGCGCGCGTCAGGATGTCGCGCAGGGTGAAGTCGAGCAGCCCTTCCATGGGCGCGAGGAGGATGGTCATCGATGCGGCGAAGTGGTGGTGCCGCGCGGTGCCCGCGCGGTCCGCCAGTGTAAGAACCCCCGGGGCCGCCCGCGCGGCGCGATTCCGATAGAGTCGCCGCACCCGCTCATGAGGAAACGCCCTGCCGCCCGAAGTTTCCTCATTCGCCTCGAGTGGCGGACGACGCCGTGTCGTCGGCCTGGGGACTCTTGGAGGATGGCGTGATGAATCTGATCTACGTCGGCGACGCGATGTGCTCCTGGTGCTACGGCTTCGCGAAGCCGCTGGACGAGTTGCTCGCCGATCCCGGCGACACGGCACCGCTGCAGATGGCCCTGGTGATGGGCGGACTGCGGCCGTTCACGACCGAGCCGATCGCGCCCGAGCGGGCCGACGAGCTCGCCGGCCACTGGAAGCGCGTCGCCGAGGCGAGCGGCCAGCCGTTCGCGCAGGCGCCGAACACCGCGCTGCACCGCCCCGGCTTCGTCTACGACACCGAGCCGGCAGCGCGCGCGACCGTGACCGTGCGCAGCCTGTGGCCGCAGCAGGCGTGGCGCTACTTCAAGGCCGTGCAGCACGCGTTCTATGCCGAGGGCCGCAACGTCACCGAGCCGCGCGTGCTGGCCGACGTGGCCGAGCAGCTCGACCTGCCGCGCGCCGAGTTCGGCAAGGCCTTCGCGTCGCAGAAGATGCGCGATGCGACGCTGCAGGATTTTCAGCAGTCGCAGGCCTGGGGCATCCGCGGCTTTCCGACACTGGTCGCCGAGCACGGCGACCACCTGCATCTGGTCGGCAGCGGCTTCATGCCGATCGGCACGCTGCGTGAACACCTGGCCACTGTCGCGACCGCGCACGAGCCGCACGCCTGACGACCGTCACCGCGCGAGCCGTCCGCAACACGTGCAACGCGAGCCCGGCCCGATCGAGAACGAACTGCTGGAGATGGCGACGCGCTGAAGCGCCTCGCAGACGACCGGGCGGGGTGGCCTACGTCGCGCCCGGTTCGACCACCAACTGGTTGTCGACGCTGAGCACGCCCTTCACGTTCTGGGCCAGTGTGGTCGCGTGCTCGCGCGCCTCGTTGCTGGGCGCCTTGCCCTTCAGCGCGACGCGGCCGTTGGCCGTGTCGACGTCGATCTTCAGTGCGCTCAGGTTCGGGTCCCTGGCCAGTTCGGCCTTCACCGAGGTCGTGATCATCGCGTCGTCGACCTTTTCGCCCACCTTCGCGGCGGCATGCTCGGTCGCGGCCTTCGCCTTGTCCATGTTGTCCTTGGCGTCGTTGCCGATCTCGCGGGCCTTCTGTTGGGCGGACGCCAACGCGCTCTCGGCGCCATCGCGCGCGTCCGCCTGCTCGCGCTTGCTGCACCCGGCCAGGGCCAGGCCGGCCACCATCGCGCCGATGGTCGTCATCGTCAGGATTCGCTGTTTCATCGAAAATTCTCCTGTTTTCACTGACCGGTCTGGCCGGTCCACTCCGACGGCCCTGCGCCTGCCGAAGCGCTGCGCAAGGAAGTACCCGAACCATAGGAGCCCGGCGCCGCCAGCACCGTCGGTCACCGAGCGGTCCGGATGTCGGACTTCGCCCACAGCGGGCGCGGCGCTCACGTCGCATCGACGCGGTACCGTCACGCCGAAATCGGCACCACCCGGGCTCAGTGACGATGCGCCGGCCGAATGCAGGGATACGCGTACTCCCGGCCGACCACGGCGCGCGCGTACAGGTAGTTGTCACGTGCGCGCTCGCTGAGCGTGTCCAGCGCCACCTGCCCCTGCTCGTCGCACGGGAAGCACAGGGCCCGCCCTTCGTGGAACAAGGACTGGAATCGGATCTCGTATGCAGCGTTCATCGCACGACACTCCCACAAGACGGCGGCGTCAAAACGACCGGCGCCTGAGCGAAGTCGACCGGCGCCTGAGCGAAGTATCGGCGCCGGTTTGCGCGGGCGGTGTCGGGCCGACGCGCGGGCGCGTGTCGGCGAACGTCCATGCGCAACGTCGGCCGGCGGGCGGCGGGCGGCGGGCGGCGGGCGGCGGGCAGTGGGCGGCGGCCGTCGGGCGGTGGGCCGTGGGCCGCGATAATCGCGGATGACCCTCTCCGAGCCTCTTCCCACCGCCGTCCCCGTTGCCGGCCCGTCGTTCGACAGCCTGGCCCTGTCCCCGGCGCAGCGATCGAACCTCGCGTCGCTCGGCTACCTCGGCATGACGCCGGTGCAGGCCGCGAGCCTGCCGCTCGCGCTCGCCGGCGACGACCTGATCGTGCAGGCACAGACCGGCAGCGGCAAGACCGCGGCATTCGCGCTCGCGCTGCTCGCCAGCCTGAAGCTCGAGGGCCAGACGCAGCCGTTCGCGGTGCAGGCGCTGGTGCTGTGCCCGACGCGCGAGCTCGCCGACCAGGTCACGACCGAGATCCGGCGCCTGGCGCGCAGCGAGGACAACGTCAAGACGCTCGCGCTGTGCGGCGGCGTGCCGCTGCGCAATCAGCAGGCGAGCCTCGCGCACGGCGCGCACGTCGTCGTGGGCACGCCGGGGCGCCTCATCGACCACCTCGAGCGCGGCGCGCTCGCGCTCGACGCCCTGCGCACGCTGGTGCTCGACGAGGCCGATCGCATGCTCGACATGGGCTTCCACGACGACATCGCGAAGATCGCCAGGCAGTGCCCGAAACAGCGCCAGACCCTGCTGTTCTCGGCCACCTACCCCGAGGGCATCGCCCAGCTCGCGCAGCAGTTCATGCGCTCGCCGAAGACCGTGAAGGTGCGCTCGCAGGTCGACGCCGCGCAGATCGAACAGCGCTTCTACGAGGTGCGCGACGACGAGCGGCTGCACGCGGTCTCGCTGCTGCTGCAGCACTTCCGCCCGGCACGCACGCTGGCGTTCTGCAATACCAAGCAGCAGTGCCGGGACCTCGCCGACGTGCTCGTCGCGCAGGGCTTCGCGGCGCTGGCGCTGCACGGCGAGCTCGAACAGCGCGAGCGCGACCAGGTGCTGGTGCAGTTCGCGAACCGCAGCTGCTCGGTGCTGGTGGCCACCGACGTGGCCGCGCGCGGCCTGGACATCGCGCAGCTCGAGGCCGTGATCAACGTCGACACCACGCCCGACCCGCAGCTGCACGTCCATCGCATCGGGCGCACCGGCCGCGCCGACGCGACGGGCCTGGCGCTGAGCCTGGCAAGCCTCGACGAGATGGGCAGCGTCGGCAAGATCGAGCTGGTACAGGGCCGCGAGGTCGCGTGGCACCCGCTCGCCGAGTTGACGCCCGCGCCCGGCGGGGCGCTGCTGCCGCCGATGGTGACGCTGCAGATCGTCGGCGGGCGCAAGGAGAAGATCCGCCCCGGCGACGTGCTGGGTGCGCTCACCGGCGAGGCCGGCTTCCAGGCCGGGCAGATCGGCAAGATCAACGTCAACGAGTTCTCGACCTACGTCGCGGTCGACCGGCAGATCGCCGAGCAGGCGCTGAAGCGGCTCGCGGCCGGCAAGGTCAAGGGCAAGAAGGTGAAGGTGCGGTTCGTTCAGGGGTAGGGCCTGCTCACGGCTGTGCAGGTCGGTCCGCGCGCCCGGCGTCGCCCTACAAGCGCCATGCGCAGGCGCGGTCCAGAATCGCGGCATGCATCCGATCTCCAGAATGACGCTGCTCGCGGTCGCGGCCGGACTGACGGCTTGCGGTGATGTCGCCACCTTGACCGTGGCGGCCGGCACCGGCCCGAGCCCGCAGTTGCCGGCGCCGCGCCAGACGCTGCTGCCCACCGTCAACATCGCGCCCGCGCAAGGCTGGGCCGAGGGCGCGAAGCCGGTCGCCGCGACCGGCCTGGCCGTCAGCGCGTTCGCCACCGGCCTGGCCCACCCGCGCTGGCTGTACACGCTGCCCAACGGCGACGTGCTCGTGGCCGAGACCAACGCGCCGCCGAAGCCCGACGACGCCAAGGGCCTGCGCGGCTGGATCATGGGGCTGGTGATGAAGAGGGCCGGCGCCGCGCCGCCGAGCGCGGACCGCATCACGCTGCTGCGCGATGCCGATGGCGATGGCATCGCCGAGACGCGCAGCGTGCTGATCGACGGGCTGCGCTCGCCGTTCGGCATGGCGCTGGTCGGCAGCGACCTGTATGTCGCCAACACCGACGGCGTCGTGCGCTATCCCTACACGCCCGGCGCGACGCACATCGACGCGCCCGGCCAGCCGGTCGTCGCGCTGCCGGCCGGCACGATCAACCACCACTGGACCAAGAACGTGATCGCGAGCCCGGACGGTCGGCTGCTCTACGCGACGGTCGGCTCGAACAGCAACGTCGGCGAGAACGGCGTGGCGGCCGAGGAAGGCCGCGCGGCGATCTGGCAGATCGATCCGGCGACAGGATCGCATCGCGTGTTCGCCTCCGGGCTGCGCAACCCGAACGGCCTGGCCTGGGAGCCGACCACGGGGGCGCTGTGGACCGTCGTGAACGAGCGCGACGAGATCGGCAGCGACCTCGTGCCCGACTACCTCACGTCGGTGCGCGACGGCGGCTTCTACGGCTGGCCCTACAGCTATTACGGCCCGCACGTGGACGAGCGGGTCACGCCGGCGCGGCCCGATCTGGTCGCCAAGGCGCTCGCGCCAGACTACGCGCTCGGGCCGCACACCGCGTCGCTGGGCCTGGCGTGGTCGCAGGGCACGAGCCTGTCGGCGCGCTTCGCGAGCGGCATGTTCATCGGCCAGCACGGCTCGTGGAACCGACGGCCGCACAGCGGCTACGAGGTGATCTTCGTGCCGTTCAGCGGCGGCCACCCGAGCGGCGCGCCGCTCGACGTGCTGACCGGTTTCCTGAGCAGCGACGGCCGCGCGAACGGCCGGCCGGTCGGCGTGGCGCTCGATGCGAGGGGCGCACTGCTGGTCGCCGACGACGTCGGCAACGTGATCTGGCGCGTCAGCGCGGCGCGCTGATCCCCGCGGCGCGCGCGAGCGCGAAGCGATGCGCCGCGGCGCCGCCGAGCGCGCTCGCGAAGCCGCCCCAGGCCATGTCGACCACGGTCAACGCCAGGCTGTCACCGCGCAGGGTCGCAAGGTTCGTCAGGTCGCAGACACCAAACGCGGTCAGGCCCAGCAGCGCGCTGCGCCGCGCCGCTTCGCCAAGGCTCGACGACGGCAGCAGCGCGAGGTAGACGATTGCCGCCGGGTACAGCAGGTAGTACAGCGCCGCGGGCGCGACGCGCACCGAGTCGGGCACCAGCACGCCGAGTTCGCGCTGGTAGAACCAGAACCCGCGCGCAAGCCAGCCCAGCCGCCGGCCGTCGAGTGCGCCCATCGCGAGCAGCGCCACTCCGCAGGCGACCAGGCACTGCGGCAGCGTGGGTCGGTGGGCAGGCGGGCGAGCGGCTCCGTGGGCAAGGGCCCGATCAGACCACAGCGCACGCAACGGCGCGGCCGGTGCCCAGCAGGGGTGTGGAATGATCGCGGCAAGCATACCCTCGACCGCTCGCCACAACACCGCATGACCCGACCCTCGACCGAAGCACCGAACCCCGCCCTTCGTGCCGTCGCGCTGATGGAAGCCGCCAAGGGCCTGATCGTGTTCGGCGCCGGCTTCGGGCTGCTCGCGCTGCTGCATCATGACGTGCGCCGAATCGCCGAGTCGCTCGTGACGCGGCTGCATCTCAACCCCGAGCAGCACTACGCCGGCCTCTTCCTTCACGCGACCGCGCACGTCACCGATGCGCGACTCTGGGGCCTGGCGGCGCTCGCGCTGGCCTACACCGCGCTGCGCTGGACCGAAGCGTACGGGCTGTGGTTCGGGCGGCGCTGGGCCGAATGGCTGGGCGCGACGAGCGGCGCGATCTACCTGCCCGTCGAGGTCTATGAACTGTGGGAGAAGCCCGGCCCGATCAAGGCCGCGACCTTGACCGTCAACATGGCGCTCGTCGCCTACCTCGCCTGGACATTGCGACAGCGCCGCAGGGCCTGCGCGCCGGGCGAGTGACGAACCGCGATGTCGATCGCTCAGCAGCGATCGGCTTGTCGTTCATCATCGCGCGCCTTGCCATCCGTGAGGGCAGGCCGGGCCTGGGGTCGCTCAGAACTTCATCTTCACACTGGTCCCCAAGGCCCACGCGCGGCCACGCTCACTCAGCACATCGGCGCGCGGCCAGAAGTGGCCCACGAGAATCTCGCCGAGCAGCCAGTCCTTGTGGATCGGCTGCTCCCATTTCGTCTGCAGGCCATAGTCCGAAACGCCCACTCCCGAACCCTGCACGCCACTGAACAGCGCCTCAAGCGACAGCAGTCGCTGATCGCCCAGCACCTTGTACACCCCCAGACTGCTCGACCATTCGAAGTTCTTCGAGCGCTGCGTGATCGTCGCCGCGTTGAGCCAGCGGCCGGCAAGCGTCGGCGAAAAGGCGTGCTCGTAGGACAGAACCGTGGTCGACCCGACCTGGTCGCCGGCCGTCCAGAACAGGGTCTCACGAAAGTCGACCAGATCGGCGCCGCCGAGCTGCCAGGGCTGCCAGTAGCGCGCCTGGGCATACGGCTTCAACCCTCCGCGCAAGCCGAGCCGGAAGTCGACCGACTCGCGCAAGCGCATGCCGAGACCGGCGAAGAACGAGCGGTCGGCGGTATCTTCCCGGAGCAGCCGCTGCTGGCGGGAGAAGGCATCCGGCTTGTCGGTGACGACATCGCGCTGATCGTCGCGGCCCAAGAACAGGTAGGTGCGCTTCTCGATGTTCGGCAGCCGGAAACGTGCGTTGAAACGCATGCTGAAATCCGGCGTCTCGTGTTGGCGCGTCACCAATGTCAGGCTCAACCGGCCATCGGTCACATCGCCACCCTCCGAGAAGGGCTGGCTGCCGAACCAGCTGTCCACTCCACGCGCCAGCCATTCGGCCGACGAGCGCACCGTGCGCCGTGCGGATTCCGCCAGTTCATCGGCCTGTGCCGGCGGCGCCCCGGCCGCAGGCACCTCGGGTCGGGCGTCGCCAGGCGCGGGCGGAGCGGTGGACGTCGGCTGCGCCTGCGCGTGTTGTGGCGCGCTCGCCGGCACCGAGGTGCATGCACCCAGCGCCGCCAGCAACAGTCCACCGAGTCCGATCAGCCAGAACATTTTCATCGATGTCGCCAGGAAGCCAAACAGGTCGGCGGGTCCGGCAACGAAACCCGTGGGGCCGATTGCATGTCTACGTCCGCATGGCCCGTACTCTACCAAGACGGTTTCGTCGCGCGCCCGCAGATCAGTGCCGCCTTCGTTCGGCGCGTCGAGTGCGTTTGCAGCAGACAGTGGGCCGGGCCCGAGTCCGTCGGGTCGTCGCTCGGGGATTCGGGCATATTGCGGCGTGCCCGTTCAGGCCGCGCAGTGCGCGTTGCGTGAACTATGCGGGCTGACGTGCGGCGATGTCGTCGAGCAGCGGCTCGTCGCCTGCCTCGCCGAGAAAGCCGCCGCTCTGGTGGGCCCACAGCCGCGCATACAGGCCGCCCTGCGCGAGCAGGCTGCGGTGATCGCCCTGCTCGACGATGCGGCCCTGGTCGAGCACGATCAGCCGGTCCATCGCGGCGATCGTCGACAGGCGGTGCGCGATCGCGACCACGGTCTTGCCCTCCATCAGCTTGTACAGGCTGGCCTGGATCGCGGCTTCGACCTCGGAGTCGAGCGCGCTGGTGGCCTCGTCGAGCAGCAGGATCGGCGCGTCCTTCAGCATCACGCGCGCGATCGCGATGCGCTGGCGCTGCCCGCCCGAGAGCTTGACGCCGCGCTCGCCGACATGCGCGTCGTAGCCGGTGCGGCCCTTCGGGTCGGCCAGACCCTGGATGAACTCGTGCGCCTCGGCACGCCGCGCCGCGACCAGCATCTGCGCGTCGCTCGCGTCGGGCCGGCCGTACAGGATGTTGTCGCGCACCGAACGGTGCAGCAGCGAGGTGTCCTGCGTCACCATGCCGACCTGCGCACGCAGCGAGTCCTGGGTCGCGAGCACGATGTCCTGCCCGTCGATCAGGATGCGTCCCGATGCGACGTCGTACAGGCGCAGCAGCAGGTTCACGATCGTGCTCTTGCCAGCGCCGGATCGGCCGACCAGGCCGACCTTCTCGCCCGCTCGGATGTGCAGCGACAGGTCGTCGACCACGCGCTTCGACCCGCCGTAGGCGAATCCCACGTGCTCGAAACGCACGTCGCCCAGGCTCACCTGCAGCGGCTTCGCGTCGGCGCGGTCGACCACCGCGTGCGGGCGGCTCAGCGTGTTGATGCCGTCCTGCACGGTGCCGATGTGCTCGAAGAGGGACGCCATCTCCCACATCACCCAGTGCGAGATGCCGTTCAGGCGCAGCGCCATCGCGGTGGCCGCAGCGAGCGCGCCGACGCCGACCTGGCCCTGCGTCCACAGCCACAGCGCCGCGCCCGCGGTGCTCGCGATCAGCGCCATGCTCAGCGTGTGGTTGACGATCTCGAACGCGGTCACGAAGCGCATCTGCGCGTGCACGGTGCCGAGGAACTCCTGCATCGCCGAACGCGCATAGCCGGCCTCGCGCTTCGAGTGCGAGAACAGCTTGACGGTGGCGATGTTGGTGTACGCATCGGTGATGCGGCCGGTCATCGTCGAGCGCGCATCGGCCTGCGCCTTCGCGACCCGGCCCAGGCGCGGCACGAAGTACCACAGCGCCGTTCCATACAGCAGCACCCAGCCCGTGAACGGCGCCAGCAGCCAGCGGTCGAATCCACCCAGCACCGCCATGATCGTGACGAAGTAGATCACCACGAACACCATCAGCTCGGCCAGGATCATCCACGCGTCGCGCACTGCCAGCGCGGTCTGCATCACCTTGGTCGAGATGCGGCCGGCGAACTCGTCCTGGTAAAAGTGCATGCTCTGCGCGAGCATCAGGCGGTGGAAATTCCAGCGCAGCAGCATCGGGAAGTTGCCGGCCAGCGCCTGCTGCTTCAGCAGCGACTGCAGCGCGACGAGCACGATGCTGCCGGTCAGCACGGCCGCCAGCAGCATCAGGTGGTGACCCTGATCGGCCCACAGCCGCGCCGGCGTCGTCGCGCCGAGCCAGTCGACGACGCGGCCGAGGAATGCGAACAGCAGCGCCTCGAACACACCGATGATCCCGCTGCACAGCGTCATCGCGATCATGTACGGGCGCAGGCCGCGGGTGCAGGCCCACAGGAACGGAAAGAAGCGCCGGGGTGGCGGCGCCGGCTCGGCGTCCGGGTAGGGTTGGACCAGCTTTTCGAAGAGCAGGAACACGCGGGTGGGTCTCTGGGCGGAGTCGAGGCGGGATCGGCGAACTCAGCGGATTCTGCATGCCCACCGGATCGGCGCCGATTTGCACCCGGGCGGCGGGGCGGTTGCGCGATTCATGGCCCAGAGACGGTTCGTCTGATCGATTCGGGCCGTCACAAGCTCTACGCGACCGGCACCCGCGGCACCTTCGTGCGCTGAAAGGCCAGCGCCGAGCGAGGCGCGGCGCTCGACGCGGGGCTGGCACGGCGCGCCGGCCGCGTGCCACTACTTCCTGCGCGTCTTCTCCCAGTCGCGCAGCGCGGCCAGCGTGTTCGTCACGTGCCGGCTCGGGTTCAGGCTCTGGTAGCTGTAGATGATCGAGCGGTCCGGCGCGATCACGTACGACACCCGGTTCGCGCGGTTGGGCAGCATCGCCATCGCCGTGATCACGCAGAGGCGCGACCGACCTCGTCAGGCCGCGGCGCAGGCCGGTCGCGCTTCGGGCGAGAATCACGGCAACCCGCCCTCAGTCGGAGTAGGAATGCCAGTCACCCAGCACCCCCTCCACAGATCCGTGCATGC
>JAZKAV010000028.1:0-74010 GCA_040388965.1 Pseudomonadota bacterium
ACCTTCGTGCTGCGCACTCCGGAATTCGCCCTTGGGGCGGCCCGGCGGGCTCATGCTGCCGCCTCGGGCCGCCGCGCCGGGCCGCCATGGGCCACGAAGGGGTCCGCGGTCGTGGCCCCTGCAAGGCCCGACCCTCCCGGAGGGTCGATCGCCGTATCCGGCGATCGGGGTGTCGTCATCTTCTTCTCGAAGGTCTTGCCGCTGCCCAGATAGACTTCCTGCACCGTCGGGTGGTCGCGGATTTCCGCCGGCGCACCGGAGGCGATCAGCCGGCCGCGCGCGAGCACGATGATCCGGTCGGCATGCGCGAACACCACGTCCATGCTGTGCTCGGTGAACAGCACCGCCATGCCGCGCTCGACGACGAGGCGCCTGGTCAACGCCATCAGCTCGTTGCGCTCCCGGGCTGCCATGCCGGCGGTCGGCTCGTCCATCAGCAGCAGCTTCGGTGCGTTCGCCAGCGCGATCGCCAGTTCGACGCGCTTCACGTCGCCGTAGGCGAGCACGCCGCACGGCCGGTCGGCCTGCGCCTGCATGCCGACCCGGGCCAGCAGCGCGAGCGCGTCGTCGCGCCGGTGGTCGGCGGCGCGCCGCCACATCGAATACAGCTTCGCGTCGGCCGAGAGCAGCGCCATCTGGACGTTCTCGACCACGGTCAGCGACGCGAAGGTCTCGGCGATCTGGAAGGTGCGGCCGACGCCGCGCCGCCAGATGTCGCGCGGCTTGCGGCCGATCAGCTCGACACCGGACAGCAGGATCGAGCCGGTGTCGGCGCGCAGCTGGCCGTTGACCATGTTGAAGGTGGTCGACTTGCCCGCGCCGTTCGGCCCGATCAATGCGAGCAGCTCGCCGGGCGCGACCTCGAAGCCGACGCCGTCGACGGCGCGGTTGCCGCCGAACGACTTGCCGAGGTTCCTGACCTGGAGCAGGCTCAAGCGTTCACCTTCTTCATGCGATCGAACAGGCTGCCGACGAACCCGGCGATGCCCTGCGGGAACACCAGCACCAGCAGCAGGATGATGCCGCCGAGCAGCGCGCGCCAGTAATCGGTGTTGCGCGCGACCGCGTCCTGCAGCCAGGTGAACGTGACCGCGCCGACGATCGGCCCGGCGAGCGTCTGCAACCCGCCGAGCAGCACCATCACGAGGCCGTCGACCGAGCGGCCGACCGCCACCGTGTCGGGCGAGATGCTGCCCTTCGAGAACGCATACAGCGCGCCGGCCAGGCCCGCGAACACCGCGGCGATCACGAACGCGACCCACTGGATGCGCTTCACGTCGATGCCGATCGCATCGGCGCGCAGCGGCGAATCGCGGCCGGCGCGCATCGCGTAGCCGAAGGGCGCGAACAGCGCGCGGCGCATCAGCAGCACACCGCCGGCGACCAGCGCGAGCGTCAGGTAGTAGTAGCTGCGCTTGTCGCTGAGCCACTCGGCCGGCCAGACGCCGGTCAGGCCGTTGCTGCCGCCGGTGACGTCGTCCCACTGAAACACGACCGACCAGACGATCTGCGCGAACGCCAGCGTCAGCATCGCGAGGTAGACGCCCGACAACCGGACGCAGAACCAGCCGAACACCAGCGCGCCGAGCGCCGCGACGAAGGGCGACAGCAGCAGCGCCAGCTCCATCGGCAGATGCGCCGCGCGCAGCAGCAGCGCCGCGCCATAGGCGCCCAGGCCGAAGTAGGCGGCGTGGCCAAACGAATGCATGCCACCCGGCCCCATGATGAAGTGCAGGCTGGTCGCGAACAGCGCCGCGGTCAGCAGGTCGATCGCGAGCACGGTCAGGTAGGGCGAATTCGCGGTCGCGACCGGCCAGGCGAGCAGCGCGATCAGCAGCACGCCGCCGGCGATCTTCAGCGCCGCGTCGGCGCGGCGCAGCGGCGCCTCGGCCGGGCCTGCGCTGCGGCTCACCGTCTGCGGCTTGCCCATCAGCCCCCACGGCCGCACGACCAGCACGACCGCCATCACGAGGAACTCGACCACCAGCGTCAGCTTCGAGAACGAGAACGCGACGCCCATCACCTCGACCGTACCGATGCCGATGCAGACCGCCTTGATCTCGGCGATCAGCAGCGCAGCGACATACGCGCCGGGGATCGAGCCCATGCCGCCGACCACGACGACGACGAACGCATCGCCGATCGTCGCCAGGTCGAGCCCGAGGTTGGCCGGCTCGCGCGGCAGCTGCAGCGCACCGCCCAGACCCGCGAGCATCGTGCCGAGCGCGAACACGGCCGTGAACAGCCAGGCCTGATCGACGCCGAGCGCGCCGACCATCTCGCGGTCCTGCGTCGCGGCGCGCACCAGCGTGCCCCAGCGGGTGCGGGTCAGCAGCAGCCACAGCAACCCGAGCACGAGCGGGCCGACGACGATCAGGAACAGGTCGTAGGTCGGGAACATGCGGCCGAGGATCGGCACCGCGTGCGCGAGGCCGGGCGCACGCGGGCCGAGCAGGTCCTCGGGGCCCCACAGCCACAGCGCCGCGTCCTTGATCACGAGCATCAGCGCGAAGGTCGCGAGCAGCTGGAACAGCTCGGGCGCGCGGTACACGCGGCGCAGCAGCACGATCTCGACCACCGCCCCGATCACGCCGACCGCGAGCGCGGCCAGCAGCAGCGCGGGCCAGAACCACACCCCGCCACCGAGCTTGTCGGCCAGCGTGTAGGCGCTGTACACGCCCAGCATGTAGAACGAGCCGTGCGCGAAGTTGACGATGCGCGTGACGCCGAAAATCAGCGACAGCCCGGCGCCGACGAGGAACAGCGACGAGGCGCCGGCCAGGCCGTTGAGGAGCTGGACCACGAGGCCGGAGAGGTTCACGTCGCGTGCTCCGCCTTGCTGGAGCTGGCATGCAGGTTCGAGGCGGCGCGGCAGGCGGTGCCCGGCGCGGGCTCATGCTGCGGCGGTCGATGCTGCGCATCGACTGCGCTGTGGTGCTCGGTCCGAGGTCGCGTCGACAAACTCGCTGCATTCGCTTTGCTCACTGCGCTCAAACAGTGTCGACGAGTCAGATGTTGATGCGCGCTGCGCGCGCCGACCTCGAACCTGCGCTCCTCGCCGCCACAGAAATCGCCCCCGCCGGGCACCGCCTGCCGCGCTGCAACGGTCGTGGTGTTCGCTGCGGGAAGAGCCACCGTTTCAGCAAAGGCGCGTCCGGGCAGGCTGCGCAGCGCCTCTGGAGCGCCGAGAAGCGCAGGGCGTGTGGCCCCGCGCGCAGCGCGATCGTCTTCCGACTCGTCGCGTTTGTTTGAGCGCAGTGAGCGAAGCGAACGAAGCGAGTTATGCAACGGGGCCATGCGACCGAGCATCGCAGGGCAGCCGCAGCGAAGCGAGGGCCGCTCCGGCGAAGCGGAGCAGCCTGCCCGGACGCGCCTTTGCCGCACCGTCCGCCGCAGTCCAGATCGGACATCAAGCGACGCCTCAGCGCCGAGGGACTCCCCAACTCCATCGCTCGACAGCTCATCCTTCATCGCAGGCCACGACGAGCCGGTTCAGTCCGGTGCGCGCAACTTCTGCACCTGCTCGTTGCTCGGCAGGTACTTCGCGCCGTCGAGGTACTTGTAGTCCACCATCACGCCCTTGCCGCCGTCGTTCTTCGTCCGGCCGACGAACGCGCCCATGGTCGACTGGTGGTCCTCGGGCCGATAGGTGAGCTGGCCGAACGGCGACTCCACCTGCAGCCCGGCGAATGCGGCAGCGAGCTTGTCGGCCTCGGTGCTCCTGGCCTTCTTCACGCCGGCCGCGATCGACTTGATCATCGTGTAGCCGACCACCGAGCCCAGGCGCGGGTAGTCCTTGTGCTTCGCGTGGTAGGCGAGGAAGAAGGCCTTGTGCTCGGGCGTCTGGATGCCGTACCACGGGTAGCCGGTGACGATCCAGCCGTTCGGCGTCTCGTCGCGCAAGGGGTCGAGGTACTCGGGCTCGCCGGTCAGCACGCTGACGACCTCGCGGCCCTGGAACAGGCCGCGCGTGTTGCCCTCGCGAACGAACTTCGCGAGGTCGGTGCCGAACAGCACGTTGAAGATCGCGTCCGGCTTCGCATCGGCCAGCGCCTGCACGACGCTGCCGGCGTCGAGCTTGCCCAGCGGCGGGGCCTGTTCGGCGACGAATTCGACATCGGGCTGCGCCGCCTTCAGCAGTTGCTTGAACGCGGCCACCGCCGACTGCCCGTACTCGTAGTTCGGGTAGACCACGGCCCAGCGCTTCTTCTTCAGCTTCGCCGCCTCCGGCACCAGCATCGCGGCCTGCATGTAGGTGCCGGGGCGCAGCCGGAAGGTGTACTTGTTGCCGCTGCCCCAGATGATCTTGTCGGTCAGCGGCTCGCCGGCGAGGTAGACGATCTTCCTCTGCTTCGCGAAGTCCGCCAGCGCCAGCCCGGTGTTCGACAGGAACGCACCGGCGAGCACGTCGATCTTCTCGCGCGAGACCAGTTCCTCGGCGGCGCGCACCGCATCGCCGGGGCTGGCGTTGTCGTCGCGCGTGATCAGCTCGAGCTTCCTGCCATCGACGCCGCCGGCCGCATTGATCTCGTCGACCGCCAGTTCCATGCCCTTCCTG
This sequence comes from Pseudomonadota bacterium, assembly GCA_040388965.1. GTDB lineage: Bacteria > Pseudomonadota > Gammaproteobacteria > Burkholderiales > Burkholderiaceae_C > LMDS01. The sequence continues at coordinate 4,559 of JAZKAV010000028.1, forward strand.
TAGGGCTCGAGGAACGCCGGCTGCGCCTTGTAGCTGTTGACTTCGCCGATCCTGATCGGGTTCTGCGCGCGGGCGCTGGAGAAGGCGAGCGCCATTGCCGCGGCGGCGGCGAGCAGCAGGGGGCGGCGTCGGATCATCGGGGACTCCTGTGTGGGCATGAGCGGCGTGAATCGTTCGTGAGGGTCAGGGGCGAGTATCGGCGTTCTCGCGCCGCTGCACCCGGCCCTCGCGCCCGGCCCCGCTGGCGCGCGCCGGCCCGGCGCTTCAACCCGCCGCCGCGGGTGTCCGCGACGAACGGCTGCCGTGCCGCGCCCTCGCCCGCCGGGCCGAGTCCGCTCATGGCGGTACGATTCGCGCCCTGACCCGTGCGACACCGGGCAGCGACGATCAGCCCGAATTCCCCGACTCTCCCGCCTTCACCTGCCGACCCGACCATGAGCGCCTTCAACGAAGAACGTGTGCTGAGCGTGCACCACTGGACCGACAAGCTGTTCACCTTCACGACCACCCGCGACCCGGCGCTGCGCTTCGCGAACGGCCACTTCACGATGATCGGGCTGCGCGTCAACAACAAGCCGCTGCTGCGCGCCTACAGCATCGTCAGTGCCAACTACGAAGAGCACCTCGAGTTCCTCAGCATCAAGGTGCCGGACGGCCCGCTGACCTCGAAGCTGCAGCACATCCGGGTCGGCGACACGGTCATCGTCGGCAAGAAGCCCACCGGCACGCTCGTGATCGACTACCTGACGCCCGGCACGCGGCTGTACCTGCTGTCGACCGGCACCGGGCTGGCGCCGTTCATGAGCATCATCCGCGACCCTGCGACCTACGAGCGCTTCGAGCAGGTGATCCTGGTGCACGGCGTGCGCACCAAGGACGAACTGGCGTACCACGATCTCCTCGTCGAGCACCTGCCGGCGCACGAATTCCTCGGCGACATGGTCCGGCGCCAGCTGCGCTACTACCCGACCGTGACGCGCGAGGCCTACAAGACCATGGGCCGGGTGACGAAGCTGATCGAATCCGGCAAGCTGTTCACCGACCTCGGCGTGCCCGAACTCGACCCCGAACACGACCGCGTGATGATCTGCGGCAGCCCGGGCATGCTGCGCGACCTGAAGCACATGCTGGAGGCGCGCGGCTTCAAGGAAGGCAACACCTCGACGCCGGGCGCGTTCGTGATCGAGCGGGCGTTCGCCGAGCAGTGACGCAACGGGCGCCGTAAGGCCGGCGCGTCGCGGTCGTCGCCTGGCACGGATCGTGCTGTGCACTTACCGGTATACCAATAAGTGCACCAATGCGCCGCATGCCTGCCGATCTCCTGACCCTGCCCGACTGGCGCCGCGCCTACCGCGACGGAGCATCGCCGCGCCAGTTGCTCGAAGCCCTGCGCGAGCGGCTGCGCCGCGAAAGCCCGCCGGAAGCCTGGATCACGCTGTCCGGGCCCGCCGAGATCGAGGCCTGCGCCGCCGCGCTCGAGTCCCGCGCCGCGCGCCACCCCGACCGCGCCGCGGCGCTGCGCGCGATGCCGCTGTTCGGCGTGCCGTTCGCGGTGAAGGACAACATCGACGTCGCCGGCCTTCCGACGACCGCCGCATGCCCGGCCTTCATGCGCACACCGTCAGCGCACGCGCACGCGGTGGCCCGGCTGATCGCCGCCGGCGCGGTCTGCATGGGCAAGACCAACCTCGACCAGTTCGCCACCGGCCTGGTCGGCGCGCGCTCGCCCTATGGCCGGCCGAGCAGCGCCTTCTCGGCCGAGCGCATCAGCGGCGGCTCGAGTTCCGGCTCGGCGGTGGTGGTCGCGCGCGGCGAGGTGCCGTTCGCGCTCGGCACCGACACCGCCGGTTCGGGCCGCGTGCCGGCCGGCTTCAACAACCTGGTCGGCCTGAAGCCGACGCCGGGGCGCGTCGGCAGCAGCGGCGTGGTGCCCGCCTGTCGCAGTCTCGATTGCGTCTCGGTGTTCGCGCTGACGGTTGCCGACGCCGCCGAGGTGCTGGCCACGATCGAGGGCCCGGACCCGGCCGACGCGTACAGCGCGCTCCACCTCGGTGCGGCGCGCCTCGGGAGCGTGCTGCGCATCGGCGTGCCGGCGCTGCCGGTGTTCGGCGGCGACGCCGGCTACGCGCCGTGCTTCGAACAGGCGGTGGCGCAGGCGCGTGCGCTCGGACACACGGTCGTGCCCATCGACTTCGCGCCGCTGTATGCGGTGGCGAAGATGCTCTACAGCGGACCCTGGGTGGCCGAGCGCCACACGGTGGTGCAGGGGCTGCTGGCCCGCGACCCGGCCGCGATCGACCCGACGGTGCGGCGCGTGATCGAAGCGGCCACGCAGTACAGCGCCACCGACGCCTTCCATGCGCAGTACGCCCTGCGCGAGGCGCAGCGCGATACCGCCGCACTGTGGCAGCAAGTCGACCTGCTGATGGTGCCCACCGCACCCGCGCACCCCAAACACGCCGACATCGACGCCGACCCGCTGGGCACGAACACCCTGCTGGGCACCTACACGAACTTCGTCAACCTGCTCGGTTGGTGCGCGCTTGCACTCCCGGCCGGCTTCACCGAAATTGGATTGCCATTCGGCGTGACCTTCATCGCACCGGGCGCGAGCGATGCTGCGCTGGCGCGCTTCGGCCACGCCTGGGCGGCGCGCCTGAGCCTGCCGCTGGGCGCCACCGGCCGGTCGTCTGCCGCGGCCACCGCCGAACTGCCCGCGGTCTGGCCCGCGAGCCGGCCGACGCTGCCGATCGCGGTCGTCGGCGCCCACCTGAGCGGCCTGCCGCTGAACGGCCAGCTCACCGAACGCGGCGCGACGCTGCGCGAGGCGACGCAGACCGCGCCGCACTACCGCCTGTTCGCGCTTCCCGGCACCACACCGCCGAAGCCGGGCCTGATGCGGATAGGCGGAGACGCACCCGGCGCGGCCATCGCGGTCGAGGTCTGGGAGATGCCGCTGGCCGAGGTCGGCTCGTTCCTTGCGCTGATCCCGCCGCCGCTCGGCCTGGGCAGCCTGGAGCTGGCCGACGGGCGCTGGGTGCACGGCTTCGTCTGCGAGGCGCATGCCCTGGCCGCCGCGCGCGACGTGACCGCGTTCGGCGGCTGGCGTGCGTTCGTCCAGGCCGGCGGCGCCGCGCCGCCGCGCTGACACGCCGACTCGTTTCCTCAGCTCGTCACCGGGAGATTCGCATGAACCAAGCCCTGTCCACCGCCGCGGCGTCGCGCCGCCAACTGCTCACCGCGGGCGTCTGCGGCGCCGCGCTCGCCAGCCTCGGCGCGCCGGGGCTGGTGCGCGCGCAGGCGGGCCCGAAGATCCGCGTCGGCTACTGGCCGGTCGCGGCCGGCCTGCCGTTCTTCGCGGCGATCGAGAAAGGCTACTTCAAGGAAGCCGGCGTCGACGTCGAGCCGCTGAAGTTCGCCGGCGCGCAGCAGGTGATGGAGGCGATGCTGTCGGGCCGCTCCGATGGCAGCTCCAACGGCACCGGCTCGGCCAACCTCGCGATCGGCGAGATCGCGCAGCCGGGCCTGTTCAAGATCTTCGCGACCAACCCGAGCAATGCGAAGTACGTGCTCGAGGAGTTCCTGGTGCCCAAGGACAGCCCGGTCAAGACCCTGGCCGATCTGAAGGGCAAGCGCGTCGCATCCGGCCCCGGCATCCAGAACGTGACGCTGGCGAAGACGATCCTCGAGCGCGCCGGCGCCGGCGCGATGAGCGTCACCGAGCTGCCGATCGGCCAGCACGTCGCCGCACTCGCTGCGGGCCAGATCGACGCCGCCTACACACTGGAGCCGACCGGCACGATCGGCCGCATGAACGGCACGACGCGCGTGCTCGAAGCCGGCGTCGTCGCCCACTACATTCTCGGCGACCCGCTGGCCCCCTGGCACGGCGGCTCGGCCAGCCTGACCAGCGAGTTCATCAAGAAGTACCCGGCCGAGGCGAAGAAGTTCATCGCCGCGTACGCGCGCGGCATCGAGCTGGTGCGCACCAGGCCGGACGAGGCGCGCCAGTTCATGAAGGGCTACACCGCGATCGACGGGCCGCTGACCAAGGAGGTGCCGCTGGCCTCCTACATGCTCTACAGCGAGTTCAAGGCCAGCGACATCGCGCATTTCCAGAAGTTCTACGACCTGTTCACCGAGAAGGGCATCTTCGAGAAGAAGGTCGTCGTCGAGCCCTTGCTGTTCAAGGGGTGAGCCCGGCCGCGGATCGCGCAAGGGCGGCCCGCGGCCGGCGAACGGCGTCGCGCCTGCAGGCGCGAAGGCCGTGCGGATTCATGCGAAAGGAACCCCATGTCAGACACCACCACCGTCGCGGCCAAGCCCTGGAGCGGCTCGACCGACGCCTCTGCCGCGCCGCCGAAGTTTTCCTGGGGCAGGTTGCTGCCCTTCGTCGGCCCGGTCGCGCTGTTCATCGTATGGGACCTGGTCGTGCGCGCCGGGCTGATCAAGGCGATCCTGCTGCCCACGCCCTGGGACACGCTGCAGGCGCTGGTCACCGGCCTGGCCGGCGGACCGCTGCTGCTGGACTTCGGCGTCACCGTGATGCGCACGCTCCAGGCCTTCCTGATCGCCGCGGTCGTCGGCGTGCCGCTGGGCGTGCTGCTGGGCAGCAACGAGCGCGCCTACCGCAGCGTCGAGTTCCTGATCGACTTCTTCCGCTCGACGCCGAGCTCGGCGCTGATCCCGCTGTTCCTGCTGATCTTCGGCGTCTCGGATGTCAACAAGGTCGCGATCGCCGCGTTCGGCGCGCTGCTCATCGTGCTGTTCAACAGCGCCTACGGCGTCATCAACGCGCGCAAGCAGCGCGTGATGGCGGCCAAGGTGATGGGTGCGTCGCGCTGGCAGATCTTCAAGGACGTGCTGATCTGGGAGAGCCTGCAGCCGACCTTCGTCGGGCTGCGCTCGGCGGTCTCGATGGCGCTGGTGATCGTGATCGTCGCCGAGATGTTCATCGGCTCCGACAACGGGCTCGGGCACCGGATCATCGACGCGCAGCAGGTGCTCAACGTCAAGAGCATGTACGCGGCGATCCTGGCCGCGGGCGCGCTCGGCTACGCGCTGAACGTGCTGTTCCTGGTCGCGGAACGCAAGATCGTGCACTGGAGCGGAAGGTGAGCGCGAGCTTGGCGTGTCGCGCAACAGTGCTGCCAACGTCGGCGCGGGATCAGCCCGGCGGGGCGCACTGCTCCACTCGTGTCCCCCGCCGCCGGCCTGCGGCCGTCGTCTCCTCCTTGACTTCGCTCCGCAGTACGCCCCGCCGGGCTGATCCTGCATGTCCGCAGCGGTCCGATGCGCTCCACCGGTACTTCGCCGCGGATGCGGGGTGGCCGGCGGCACGAAGTCAAGGAGGAGGCTCGGGCGAAGCCCGAGACGGGGGACATGAGCGCAGTCGGCCACCCCGCATCCGCGGCGCGCACCGACGGCACATCGTCGTGCGTGCAGCAACCCGAACACCGAGGAGCCCATGACATGTCCGAAGTCCTGAACGCCCCCGTCTTCGCCGACGTGCCCGAGCGAGCGTTCGCGCCCGGACCGGCCGGCACGCACATCACGATCCGTGGCCTCACGAAATACTTCGCCGGCTGGCCGCTGTACGAGAACTTCGACCTCGACATCCCGAAGCACGCGATCGTCTCGGTGTTCGGCCCGAACGGCTGCGGCAAGTCGACGCTGATCAACATGATCGCCGGGCTGATCCCGATCGACTCGGGCCAGATCCTGTTCGACGGCAAGAACTTGCGCGACACCAAGATCGGCTACGTGTTCCAGAATTACCGCGAGGCGATGTTCCCGTGGATGCGCACGATCGACAACATCGCCTACCCGCTGGTGCTTGAGGGCCGCAGCAAGGCCGAGGTCGACCGCCGCATGGCCGAGCTGGTGGCGAGCTTCGACGTCAAGTTCGACCTGAAGCGCTACCCGTACGAGCTCTCCGGCGGGCAGCAGCAGACCGCGTCGATCATGCGCGCGCTCGCGCCGGGGCCCGAGGTGCTGTTTCTCGACGAGCCGTTCTCGGCGCTCGACTTCGAGATGACGCTGTTCATCCGCGAGAAGCTGCAGGAGGTCTTCATGCAGACCGGCACGACGATGCTGCTCGTCTCGCACGACCTGGAAGAGGCGGTCTACCTGGCCGACCAGGTGCTGCTGCTGACGAAGCGGCCGACCAAGGTGGCCGAAATCTTGCAGTATCGTGATGCGCGCCCGCGCACCGTCGCCACCCTGTCCGAACCGGGCTTCGTGGCGGCGAAGAAACTCAGCCTGGAAATCTTCCAACGCGAGGTGCGGCGCTGACGATGAAAGGCCCGCCCCTCGATGACCCCTGCGCAGATCGAAGCCTATGTGGACGCGGCGGCTGCCGCCTTGCAGCTGCCGCTGAGCGCCGCGCACCGGCCCGGCGTGCTGCACTACTTCCGGCTCGCGTCCGAGATGGCGGCGCTGGTCGGCGCGCACCCGCTGGCGCTCACCGACGACCCGGCCGAGGCCTTCGTGCCGATCCCGCCGGGCGGCCGAGCCCGGCCATGAACCCGCCGGGCCGACCCGGGGCACAAACGGTGCCCGCCGTGCCCCAGGGCGACCACCGGAGTGCGCCGCACGACGATGCAGCGGTGCGCGCCGCCGCGCTGCTGGCGGGCGGCGCCGCCGGGATGGCCGCCGCGGTGCGCGGCGGCGCGGTCAGCGCCACGGCGCTGGCACGCGCCTGCCTGGAGCGCATCGGCGCGACCGACCCGGCCGTCAACGCCTTCACCGACGTGACCGCACAGCGCGCGCTGCAGGCCGCCGCCGCGCTCGATGCCCGGCTCGCGGTCGGCGACTCGGTGGCGCAGGCGCTGCCGCTGCTGGGCGTGCCGTTCGCGGTCAAGAACCTGTTCGACGTGGCCGGCCTGACCACGCTCGCCGGCTCCAAGATCGAGCGCGGCCGGCCCGCCGCCGCGCGCGACGCGCTGCTCGTCGAGCGCCTGCAGGCGGCCGGCGCGGTGCTGGTCGGCGCGCTCAACATGGACGAGTACGCCTACGGCTTCACCACCGAGAACAGCCACGAGGGCGCCTGCCGCAACCCGCACGACCCGGCGCGCATCGCCGGCGGCTCGTCGGGCGGATCGGCCGCCGCGGTGGCGGCCGGCCAGGTGCCGGTCACGCTGGGATCGGACACGAACGGCTCGATCCGCGTGCCCGCGTCGCTGTGCGGCATCTTCGGGCTGAAGCCGACCTACGGCCGGCTGCCCCGCCACGGCAGCTATCCCTTCGTCGCGAGCCTCGACCACCTCGGGCCGTTCGCGCGCAGCGCGCACGACCTGGCCCTCGTCTACGACGCGCTGCAGGGCTTCGACGCGCGCGACCCGGCGTGCAGCGCGCGGCCCGTGGAGCCGACCGCCCCGGCGCTGGCGCTGGGCTGCGACGACCTGCGGATCGCGACGCTGGGCGGCTATTTCCAGCTCAACGCCGGGCCCGAGGCACGCGCCGCGGTCGCCCGGGTGGCGCAGGCGCTGGGCGCGACGCGCGAAGTCGAGTTACCCGAGGTGGCGCGGGCCCGCGCCGCGGCCTTCGTCATCAGCAATGCCGAGGGTGCCGCGCTGCACCTGGCCGACCTGCGCGCGCGTGCCGGCGATTTCGAGCCGCTGTCGCGCGACCGCTTTCTCGCCGGCGCGCTGCTGCCGGCCGCCTGGGTGCAGCAGGCGCAGCGCGTGCGGCGCTGGTTCGCGCTGCGCGCGGCCGAGCTGTTCGAGCGCGCCGACGTGCTGCTCGCGCCGGCCACGCCCTGCGTCGCCCCGCCGATCGGCACCGAGTGGATGACCGTGGCCGGCCAGCGCCTGCCGGCGCGGCCCAGCCTGGGCCTGCTGACGCAGCCGATCTCGTGCATCGGGCTGCCGGTGTGCGCAGTGCCGGTCTGGGGCGTGCATGCCCGCCTGCCGATCGGCGTGCAGGTGATCGCGGCGCCCTGGCGCGAGGACCTGGCGCTGCGGGTCGCGCACCGGCTGCAGGCGCTGGGCATTGCCAGCGCGCCGGTGGCCGCACTGTGACGGCGCCCGAGATCAACCGCCCCGAGGTGCTCGCCGAGGTGACGGCGGTGTTCGCGCGCTACGAAGACGCGCTCGTGAACAACCAGGTCGAGGTGCTGGACGAGCTGTTCTGGCCCTCGCCGCAGACCGTGCGCTACGGCGCGGGCGAGAACCTGGTCGGGATCGAGGCGATCCGCGCGTTCCGCGCCGCGCGCTCGCCCGCCGGCCTGGCGCGGCGCCTGTCGAACACCGTGATCGTCACTTACGGGCGCGACTGCGCGACCGCGATGACCGAGTTCCACCGCGACGGCAGCCACCGCCTCGGCCGCCAGAGCCAGACCTGGGTGCGCTTCGCCGAAGGCTGGCGCGTCGTCGCGGCACATGTCAGCCTGATCGACGCGTGACGGCGACGCCACCAGTTCGCTACGATCGGCCCATGACCGCTGCCCTTCCCTCCGCGGCAACGCCGCTGCCCTCGGCCCGCGTCAACCTCGCCGAGCAGGTGTACGCGACGCTCAAGGCCGAGATCCACGATTTCCGGCTCGTCGCCGGCGACCGCTTCTCGGAGGCCGAGATCGGCGGCCGCCTCGGCGTCAGCCGCACGCCGGTGCGGGAGGCCTTGTTCCGGCTGCGCAACGAGGGGTTTCTCGATGTCGAGCCCAAGCTGGGCTGGTTCGTCCGGCCGATCGACTTTGCCAAGCTCGAGCAGCTCTACGACCTGCGCATCGTGCTCGAACTCGCCAGCGTGCAGCGCTTGTGCGCGCGCCCCGAGGACGCGCCCGAACTCGACGCGCTGAAGGACATCTGGCTCGTGCCGGTGGCCGAGCGCCTGACCGATGCGCGCGAGGTCGGTGCGAACGACGAGCAGTTCCACGCCACTCTGGTGCGGGCCGCCGGCAACGCCGAGATGGCGCGCGTGCACTGGGACGTGACCGAGCGCATCCGCATCGTCCGGCGTCTCGACTTCACCCGGCCCGACCGCATCGAGGCGACCTACACCGAGCACGCCAAGATCCTGCGCGCGGTGATCCAGCGCAAGGCCGACCAGGCGCAGCTGCTGCTGAAGTCGCACATCGACCAGAGCAAGGCCGAGGTGCGCAAGATCACGCTGCACACCCTGCACGAGGCGCGCGCCAGGCTCGCGCGGTAGCACGTCGCGCGCACGGCCGGACCGGACCGCAGGCACGCGTCTTGCTGAATTCTTTTCGGTATACCACTGCGTGCACCAAAGTGCGACGCGGCCCCAAACCTCGCGGAGAACCCTCATGACGAATCCCCTCGCCGACACTCTTGTCGACAGTTCGCGCCGCCGCTCGCTGGCGCGGCTTTCGGCCCTGTCGCTCGCCTCGCTGTCCCCCTGGGCCTTGCGCCAGGCAACGGCCCAGACGGCCCTGACCGTCGGCGTGATCTACGTCGGCCCGCGCGACGACTTCGGCTACAACCAGGCGCAGGCCGCGGCCGCCGCCGAGATGAAGAAGCTGCCCGGCGTCAAGGTCGTCGAGGAAGAGAACGTGCCCGAGACCGCCGCCGTCACCAAGACCATGACCGGCATGATCAAGCAGGACGGCGCGAAGCTGCTGTTCCCCACGTCCTTCGGCTACTTCGACCCGTACATGCTGGCGATGGCCGCGAAGGAGCCCGACGTGCGCTTCTCGCACTGCGGCGGCATGTGGACCGAAGGCAAGCACCCGAAGAACACCGGCAGCTACTTCGGCTACATCGACGAGTGCCAGTACCTGAACGGCGTGATCGCCGGCCACATGAGCAAGAGCAAGAAGATCGGCTTCATCGCCGCCAAGCCGATCCCGCAGGTGCTGCGCAACATCAACGCGTTCACGATGGGCGCGCGCTCGGTCGATCCGAAGATCACGACGACGGTGATCTTCACCGGCGAGTGGTCGATGCCGGTCAAGGAGGCCGAGGCGACCAACAGCCTGGCCGACCAGGGCGTCGACGTGTTCACGATGCACGTGGACAGCCCGAAGGTCGTCGTCGAGACCGCCGCCAAGCGCGGCAAGATGGTCTGCGGCTACCACGTCAGCCAGGCCAAGCTCGCGCCCGCCGCCTACCTCACCGGCGCCGAGTGGGACTGGACCACCCCGTACAAGACCATCATCGGCGCGGCGCAGGCCGGCAAACCGCACCCGAACTTCCTGCGCGGCGGCCTGAAAGAGGGCTACGTGAAGATGTCGCCGTATGGCAGCATGGTTCCGGATGCGGCCAAGAAGACGGCCGACGCCATCAAGGCGAAGATGATCGCCGGCACCTTCGACATTTTCGTCGGCGGGCTCAAGAGCAACAAGGGCGCGGTCGTGATCCCCGGCGCCAAGCCGCTGAAGCAGACCGACCCCGATCTCGAGAAGATGAACTACCTCGTCGAAGGCGTGATCGGTTCGGTCTAGCACGCCCGGGGTGCCGCCATGCACAAGAACGTCGCCGACGCCCTGTTGCCGATCGGGGCGCTGACCGGGGCGCTGCTGCTGTTCGGGCTGTTCGTCTGGATCGGCGGTGTCAGCCCGGTCGAGACCTGGGTGCTGCTGTTCCAGGGCGCGTTCGGCGACTGGTTCTCGTGGCAGAACACGCTGACGCGCGCCGCGCCGCTGATGCTGACCGCGCTGTGCGTCGCGCTGCCGGCGCGCGCCGGGCTGATCATCATCGGCGGCGAGGGCGCGCTGGTGCTCGGCGGCCTGGCCGCGGCGGCCGTGCCCTACCTGATGCCGCTGCCCGGCAACGTGATCGGCACGACGATCGTGTGCCTCGCCGGCTTCGTGATCGGCGCCGCCTGGATCGGGCTGGCGGGCGCGCTGCGCCAGTACCGCGGCGTCAACGAGACGATCTCGAGCCTGCTGCTCGCCTACACGGCAATAGCGATCTTCAAGCAGCTCGTCGAAGGCCCGATGCGCGACCCGGCCACGCTGAACAAGCCCTCGACGCGCACGCTCATTGAGTCGATCCGCATCGGCGGCATCTTCGGCTCGGACGTGCACTGGGGTTTCGTGATCGGCGTCGTCGCCTGCATCGCGCTCGGCCTGTGGCTGGCGATCACCGCGCACGGCTTCTCGGTGCGCGTGGTCGGCGGCAACCCGCGCACCGCGCAACTCGTCGGTCTGCCGGCGAGCGCGCTGATCCTGCTGGCATGCGCGCTCGGCGGCGGCTGCGCGGGCCTGGCCGGCGCGATCGAGGTCGCGGCCGTGCACACCAACGCGAACGCCTCGCTGATCGCGGGCTACGGCTACGCCGGCATCCTGGTGTCGTTCATCGCGCGCCACAACCCGCTGGCGGTCATCCCGGTGGCGATCCTGTTCGGCGGCTTCGGCGCTGCGGGCAGCCTGCTGCAGCGCCGGCTCGGCCTGCCCGACGCCTCGGTGCAGGTGCTGCAGGGCATCGCGTTCGTGCTGATCCTGGCCAGCGAGGCGCTGCGCGGTGTCGACTGGAAGGCGGCCGGCGAGCGCTTCCGGCGCTCCGCGCTGCGCGCCGAGGCGCCGACGGTCATCAAGGGAACGGTCGCATGAACCGCACCGGGCCGACCTCCACGCGCCCGATCCATCGGGACGCGCCCGGCGCGCAGTCCCGCGGAGAACACCCATGAGCGAGATCGCGCTGCCCTTCCTCGCCGCGATCCTCGGCGGCGCGCTGCGCGTCGGCGTGCCCTTCCTGTTCGTCAGCCTGGGCGAATGCCTGACCGAGAAATCCGGCCGCATCAACCTCGGCCTCGAAGGCGTGCTGGTGCTGTCGGCCTGCGGCGCGTTCGGCGGCGCATACCTCAGCGGCTCGCCCTGGATCGGCGTGCTCGTCGCCGCCGCCAGCGGCGCCGCCCTGGCGCTGCTGCACGGGCTGCTGTGCTCGCTGCCGCGCGTCAACGACGTGGCCACCGGCATCGCGCTGATGCTGCTCGGCACCGGCCTGGCGTTCTACCTCGGCAAGCCGCTGATCCAGCCGCAGGCCGCACAGCTGCCGGCGCTCGCGCTCGGCGCCTGGAGCGATACGCCGCTGGTCCAGTCGGCGCTGCAGGTCAACCCGCTGCTGCCGCTGGGCCTGCTGCTCGCGGTGGCGCTGTACTGCGGCTTCTCGCACACCCGCTGGGGCCTGCTGGTGCGGCTGGCCGGCGACTCGGCGAGCGCGACCAAGGCGCTGGGCTATTCGGTGAACGCGATCCGCATCGCCGCGACCGCCGCGGGCGGCGCGATCGCCGGGCTCGGCGGCGCGTCGCTGACGCTGTTCTACCCGGGCAGCTGGAACGAGGGCATCTCCAGCGGCCAGGGCCTGATCGCGGTGGCGCTGGTGATCTTTGCGCGCTGGAGCCCGCTGCGCTGCGTCTTTGCTGCGCTGCTGTTCGGCGGCGCCGGCGCGATCGGGCCGGCGCTGCAATCCATCGGCATCAGCTCGGGCTACAACCTGTTCGCGGCCGTGCCGTACGTGCTGACGCTCGTGATCCTCGTGATCAGCTGCCGGCCGGGCAAGGTCGCGGTGGGCAGCCCGGGCGAGCTGTCGTCGGCGCGGTGACGACCATGGCGCATCGCGTCGTCGCCGCCGATCCCTACCCCTGGCCCTACGACGGCGACCTGCGGCCCGCCAACACCGCGCTGGTCGTGATCGACATGCAGACCGACTTCTGCGGCGTCGGCGGCTACGTCGACCGCATGGGCTACGACCTGTCGCTGACGCGCGCCCCGATCGAACCGATCAAGGCGCTGATGGGGCGGATGCGCGAACTCGGCTTCCCCGTCATCCACACCCGCGAGGGCCACCGGCCCGACCTCTCGGACCTGCCCGACAACAAGCGCTGGCGCTCGCGCCGCATCGGCACCGGGGGCCGCGGCATCGGTGACGAAGGGCCCTGCGGGCGCATCCTGGTGCGCGGCGAACCGGGCTGGCAGATCATCGACGAGCTCGCCCCGCTGGACGGCGAGGTGGTGATCGACAAGCCCGGCAAGGGCTCGTTCTGCGCCACCGACCTGGAGCTGATCCTGCGTGCGCGCGGCATCACGAACCTGCTCTTGGCCGGCATCACGACCGACGTGTGCGTGCACACGACGATGCGCGAGGCCAACGACCGCGGCTTCGAGTGCCTGCTGCTGTCGGACTGCACCGCCGCGACCGACCACGGCAACCACCTGGCCGCTTGCAAGATGGTGACGATGCAGGGCGGCGTGTTCGGCGCGGTGGCTTCCAGCACCGCCGTGATGAAAGGGCTTGCGACATGACCGCTCCACTCGATCCGAAACCGGCCGCCACCGGCGCGCTGACGCTCGAAACCGTCGAGCTGACCAAGCGCTTCGGCAGCTTCACCGCGATGGACGCGGTCAGCATGACCGTGGCCGCCGGCTCGGTGCACGCGCTGCTCGGCGAGAACGGCGCCGGCAAGAGCACGCTGGTCAAATGCGTGGCCGGCTCGCAGCGGCCCGAGGACGGCAGCATCCTGATCGACGGCCGCGAGCACGACATCGCCACGCCGGTGGTCGCGCGCGCGCTGGGCATCGGCATGGTCTACCAGCACTTCACGCTCGCCCCCGGCATGAACGTGGCCGAGAACCTGCTGCTCGCCGGCGGGCGCACGCCGGCGCTGATCGACTGGAAGAAGGAACGCGCCGCGCTGCGCGCCTTTCTGGAAACCACGCCGTTCAAGCTCGACCTCGACGCCACGCCCGCCGGCCTGGCGGCCGGCGAGAAGCAGAAGCTCGAACTGCTGAAGCAGCTCTACCTGAAGCCGCGCCTGCTGATCCTCGACGAGCCGACCTCGGTGCTGACGCCGCAGGAGGCCGACGAGGTGCTGGCCTACGTGCGCGCGGTCGCGAAGCGCGGCGAATGCACGGTGCTGATGATCACGCACAAGTTCCGCGAGGTGATGGCCTATGCCGACGAAGTGACGGTGCTGCGCCGCGGCCGGCGCGTGCACGGCGCGCACGTCGCCGGCACCACGCCGGAGCAGCTGGCGCAGGCGATGATCGGCGACTCGGCGGCGAGCGCGTCGGCGATCGTCGCCGAGGGCAGCGCGGCACCGCGCGTCGCGACGGACGCCGCGGCCCCGATCGCCCTGCAGGTCGACGGGCTGGCCGCGATGGGCGACCGCGGCACGCTCGCGATCCAGGCACTGAGCCTGACCGTGCGCAAGGGCGAGATCCTCGGCATCGCCGGCGTCTCGGGCAACGGCCAGCGCGAGCTGGTCGAGGCGCTGGTCGGCCAGCGCCCGCGCGTCGCCGGCACGGTGCGCGTGGTCGGCCAGCCGTACCTGGGGCGCCGCGCCGAGAACCGGGTGCTGCAACTGCGCGCCCTGCCCGAGGAGCCGCTGCGCAATGCCTGCGTCGGCGAGCTCAGCGTCGCGCAGAACATGGCGCTGCGCGACTTCGACGAAGCGCCGCTGATGCGCGGCGGCCGGCTGCGCTTCGGCGCCTGGCGCGAACGCGCGCGGTCCTGGATCACCGACTACGGCGTCAAGACGCGCGGCGAGAACGCGCCGATCTCCAGCCTGTCCGGCGGCAACGTGCAGCGCGCGGTGCTCGCGCGCGAGCTGGCCGGCAACATCAACGTGCTGATCGCCGCGAACCCGGTGTTCGGCCTGGACTTCGCCGCGGTGGCCGAGATCCACGCACGCATCCTGCAGGTGCGCGCCAAGGGCGGCGCGGTGCTGCTGATCAGCGAGGACCTCGACGAACTGCTCGAACTCAGCGACCGCATCGCGGTGATGAGCGAGGGCCGGATCGTGTTCGAGACGCCCGCCGCGGGCGCCGACCGGCGCGTGATCGGCGCGCACATGGGCGGCGGCGACCACGCCCACGCCGGCGCCGCCCTGCCGGAGGCGGCGTGATGACGACGACGATCCCGATCGACGCCACCCCGTTCCCCTACCCGTTCGCGCCCGGCCGGGCCGCGCTGGTCGTGATCGACATGCAGCGCGACTTCGTCGAGCCCGGCGGCTTCGGCGCGTCGCTGGGCAACGACGTGACGCTGCTGCACAGCGCGATCGGGCCGATCGCGCAGCTGCTCGCCGCCTGGCGCGCGCGCGGCTGGCCGATCGTGCACACGCGCGAGGCGCACCTGGCCGACCTGTCGGACTGCCCGCCGGCCAAGCGGCTGCGCGGCAAACCCAGCCTGCGCATCGGCGACTCGGGCGCGATGGGGCGCCTGCTGATCCGCGGCGAGCCCGGCACGTCCATCATCCCCGCGCTCGCGCCGCAGCGCGGCGAGCTGGTCATCGACAAGCCCGGCAAGGGCATGTTCTGGGCCACCGGGCTGCACGAGATGCTGCGGGCGCTGGACGTGACCCACCTGGTGTTCACCGGCGTCACGACCGAGGTCTGCGTGCAGACCTCGATGCGCGAGGCCAACGACCGCGGCTACGACTGCCTGCTCGTCTCCGACGCGACCGAGAGCTACTTCCCCGAGTTCAAGGCCGCCGCCCTCGCGATGATCGCGGCGCAGGGCGCGATCGTCGGCTGGCACACGCCGAGCGCGGCGCTGCTGTGGGGGCTTCCCGCCGCCTGACGCACACGCGGCGCTGCCGCGGCGGCGCCCCGACAGTCTTTCGAGCACGCTCGCGCGAGCGCGCGGCGCATCCGGCCGCATCCGTCAAGCCCTGGCAAGCCCCGTTGACAGTCCCCAGGGCGGGCGCTATAAACACTGTTCTTCATACCGAATTCCGTTCTACATACAGAACGCGAACAACACCCGCTGCGGTGGTCGAGATGAAACCGGCAGGGGGCGACATGCTGCGCAAGGTCAGGGGCCAGACGGGGTGGATGCGGTGACCGGCGAGGCGGCTGCGCCGGGCGGCAGTGCGGCGGGCGTGCGCGCCTGGTGGCGCGGCGTCAGGTTCGACCAGCAACTGATCGTGTTCCTGCTGTTCGTCGCGATCTTCGTGGTCTTCGCCGTCTCGCTGACCGGCTTCTTCAGCGTCGCCAACCTGCTGACGCTGATGCGCACCGTCTCCGTGCTGGGCATCCTGGGCCTGGGCATGGCGGTGGTCGTGATCGGCCGCGGCATCGACCTGTCGATGATCGCGCTGCTGGCGGTGCCGACCGCGGTGACGCTGGCACTGGCGTCGCGGGGCCACGGCATCGGCCTGGCGCTGGCCGGCGGCGCCGGCCTGGCGATCGCGATCGGCGTGCTCAACGGCGTGCTCGTCGCCTACGCGGAGATTCCGTCGCTGTTCACGACGCTGGCGGTCGGCATCGGCCTGGCCGGCATCGGGCAGAGCGGCATCTTCGACTACGAGATCGTGCCCTGGCCGCCGCAGCTCGACCCGATCGGCTGGCTCGGTCGCGGGACGCTGCTGGGCGTTCCGTATTCGATCCTGGCCTTCGTCGCGGCGGCGCTGGTCGTCGGCGTGTTCATGCGGCGCACGCGGCTGGGCACCTTCATCTACGCGACCGGCGACAACCCGGGCGGCGCCCGCATCGCCGGCATTCCGGTGCGCCCGATCGTGATCCTGCAGTACGTGATCGCCGCGGTCGTCAGCGTGTTCGCGGGGCTGGTGCTGGCGGCGTCGTCCGGCAACATGGACACGCGCATCTTCAACCTGACCTGGATCTACGACGTGATCCTGGTCGTCGTGCTGGGCGGCATCGGCCTGTCGGGCGGGCGGGGCGGGGCGCTGAACGTGGTCGTCGGCACGCTGCTGATCGGCACCATCGTCAACGGCATGACGATCATGGACGTGTCCTACCAGGTCCAGAACCTGATCAAGGGCGTGGTGCTGCTGTTCGCGATCTCGCTCGACAGCATCGTCAATCCGCGCAACGAAGAGACGGCCCAGCAGGGCGACATCTAGCTCCCCCCAAGTGCAGCGCCGAGGACGACCGACGCGCGGCAGTTCATTCCAAAACCGACCAGGAGACAGACGTGATCAAACTCAGGAACTTCCTCGGCCAGCGCAGCCTCGCGGCCGTGCTGACCGCCCTGCTGGCCAGCGCCGGCGTCGTGCATGCGCAGCAAAGCATGGACGACCCGGCGCGCGCCGGCTACTACGGCGCGCTGAAGGGCAAGCGGGTCGTGTTCGTGCCCGTGTTCATGGGCCTGGACCTGACCGAAGGCTGGTCCAAGATGATGAAGAAGCAGGCCGATGCACTGGGCTACAAGTACGAGGTGCGCAACTCGAACTTCAACACCGCGGCCGGCGCGCAGACGCTGACCTCGCTGATCACCGAGAAGCCCGACGTGATCGTGGTGCAGAACCCCGACGTGCAGTCCTACGCCAAGCTGCTGGCGAAGGCCGAGGCCGCCGGGATCCACGTGATCCAGCTGAACATGAAGACCAACACGCTGACCAGCGGCTTCGTCGGCGCCGACGTGATCGCCATCGGCGAGACCCAGGCCAGGGCCGTGGTGGAGAAGTGCGGCGCCGGCACCTCCGGCAAGGTGCTGATCCTGACCGGCCCGTCGACGAGCCCGTTCTCGGCCTACATGATCAAGGGTTACGAGAACATCCTGAGCAAGACGCCGGCGATCAAGGTCGTGTCGCAGCAGTCCACCGGCGACTATGAATCGGCCAAGGCCAAGTCGATCACCCAGGTCGCGCTGCAGCAGCACCCGGATCTGTGCGGCGTGCTCGGCATCTGGGACAACACCGACGTGGGCACCGCCGCTGCCATCAAGGAGGCGGGCAAGGCCGGCAAGGTCTTCGTGTCCAGTTCGGGCGGCGGCGGCGAGCTGGCCTGCAAGGGCATCCAGGAAGGCATGTGGGACCACTACGTCAGCTACGACGTGCCGGGCCAGTCGCGCGACCTGAACGCGCTGATCACCGCCTCGCTGCTGGACAAGAACAAGGTCGGCACGACCAAGACCATCCTGTACACGCCGCTGGTCGTCTACACCAAGGCGAACCTGAAGAACCAGTTCTGCTGGACGCTGGACACGATCCGCTGAGGACCGGGCCCGTGCCCGTGCGGGCCCATTGACAGACGATCGAAGGCACGGGGCCGCGCGCTGCGCGGTTGCCGTGGCCCGCCAACGCACCCCCATGTCGAACACATTCGCAAGACTGCGCTACCAGCTCTGGCCGGACAAGGTCTTCGGCGAGCTGCTCCAGAAGCCGTGGATGGAAACGGCCGTGCCCTTGCTGGTGCTGCTCGCGACGATCGCGATCTTCAGCTCGCGCATCGACAACTTCGTCTCCGCCTCGAACCTGTCGGACACCCTGCGCCAGGCGAGCGAGCTCGGCTTCGTCGTGCTCGGCATGTCGCTGGTGCTGATCGTCGGCGGCATCGACCTGAGCGTGGGCTCGATCTTCGCCATCTGCAACCTGGCCGCGCTGTACTGCGTGCACGTGCTCGATCTGCCCGTTGGCGTCGCGATCCCGATCACGCTGGCCTGCGGCGCGCTGCTCGGCGCCGTGAACGGCCTGCTGATCGGCTACCTGCGCGTGCGGGCGTTTCTCACGACGATGGTCACGCTGATCGTCTACAAGGCGGCGTTCGAGTTGCTGGCCTACCGGCTGGCCGTGCCGATCTCGTCGGTCGTGCCGACGTCCGAAGCCTGGGACTACATCGGCTCGGGCTCGTTCCTCTCGGTGCCGACCGGTGCCTGGGTGTTCGCGCTGGTCGCGATCGGCAGTCACATCTTCCTGACGCGGCTGCGCGCCGGCTGGCACGTCATGGCCGTCGGCGGCAACCGGCGCTCCGCCTACAACTCGGGCCTGCCGGTGAACCGCGTGGTCGCGCTGTCGTACGTGGCCTCGGGGGTGTTCGCGGCCCTCGCGGCGGTGTTCTACGCCGCGCGCCTGGCCAGCCCCGGTGCCGACACCGGCAAGGGCATGGAGGTGCTGGTGCTGACCGCGGCCGTCCTCGGCGGCATCCGCCTGGGCGGCGGCAAGGGCTCGGTGACCAAGGCCGTGTTCGGAACGCTGATCGTGCTGCTGCTGACGAACGGGCTGCTGCGTCTCGCGGTGCCAGCGGGGGAGTCGCGGATGATCCTCGCCGGCATCCTGCTGCTCGCGGCGACGATCGACATCCGCTGGTTCAAGAACCGGCACAAGGTGATCCAGGAGCTCTACGTGAGCCCGGGCTACCTGGCCCTGCCGCCGGCGCCGCCGACGTCCGCGGCGTCGGGTTCGCCGTACGCGCTGAACGACCGGCTGCGGCAGGTCGAGACGATCGGCCTGGGCGAGGTCGAATCGCCCGAGGACGTGATCCTGGACCACGACGACCACCTCTACTGCGGCACGCGCCACGGCGAGATCGTGCGCTTCCTGGCGCCCGACTACCGGCAGCAGGAGGTCTACGCCCACATCGGCGGGCAGCCGCTGGGCCTGGCCTTCGACGCGGCACGGAACCTCTACGCGTGCGTGGGCGGGATGGGCCTGTACCGCGTCACGCCGCAGCGCCAGGTCGAGAAGGTCACCGACGAGACGAACCGCTCGCTGCTGTCGATCGTCGACGACAGCCGCCTGCGCCTGGCCGACGACCTCGACATCGCGCCCGACGGCCGCATCTTCTTCTCGGAGGCGACGGTGCGCTACGAGATGCACGAGTGGCCGACCGACAGCCTCGAAGGCCGCGGCAACGGCCGCATCATCTGCTACGACCCGCGCAACGGCAAGACGAGCACGGTGCTGCGCAACCTGATCTTCCCGAACGGCGTGGCGATGGCCTCGGACGGCCAGTCGATCCTGTTCGCCGAGAGCTGGGCCTGCTCGATCAGGCGCTACTGGTTCGACGGCCCGAAGGCGGGCACGACCGAGACCGTGATCGCCAGCCTGCCGGGCTACCCCGACAACATCAACCGCGCCTCCGACGGCAACTACTGGCTGGCCTTGATGGGCATGCGCAGCCCGGCGTTCGACCTCGCGATGCGCAAGCCCGCGTTCCGCCGCCGCATGTCCAAGCAGCTGCCCGGCGACGAGTGGCTCTCACCGAACATCAACACCGGCTGCATCGTGAAGTTCAACGAACGGGGCGAGATCCTGGACGCGCTGTGGGACCTGGGCGGCGAGAACCACCCGATGATCACCTCGATGCGGGAGCACCGCGGCTACCTCTACATCGGCGGCATCTCGAACAATCGGATCGGCCGCTACAAGCTCGAAGGCGCCGACCCCGATTTCGTCCAGGGTCTGGTGAAGGTCGGAGCAGCCCATGGCTAGCCGGCTGTCGACCCTGGCCGGCGCGGTATTCGGGCGGGGCTCGTCGACGCTGTCGATCCCGCTGCTGGACGGCGCGCTGAAGCCCAACAACCTGCTCGAGGAAGCCCCCGTCTTCGCCGAGCGCGAGGGCCTCGAGGACCTGGCGCTCGCGCCCGACGGCCAGCTGTATGCGGCCTGCGGTGCGGCCGTGTTCCGCGTCTCGCGCGAAGGCGTCTTCGATCCGGTCGCCGCGTTCGACCGCAGCGTGACGGCGCTGGCGATCTGCCCCGACGGCTCGCTCGCGGTCGGTCTGGGCAATGCGGTGCTGTTCGGCGCGGGCACGTCCCGGGTGCGCAGCGTCGAGGCCTGCGACGGCCGCGCGCTCGGCGCCGTCAACGCGCTGCACGCGCGCGCCGACGGCGGCGTGCTGATCTGCGACGGCTCGGCGAATCGCCCCTGTCCACAATGGAGCCACGACCTGCTCGAGAAGGGCCGCACCGGCCGGCTGCTGCAGCACGACCCGCGCACCGGCAGGACGAGCACCCTGGCATCGGGCCTCGCCTACGCCTTCGGTGCGTTCGCGGACGCGCAGGGCCGTCCGATCGTCTCGGAGAGCTGGCGGCACCGGGTCACCCGCGTGGCCGACGGCCGGACGGCCCAGGCGGTCGTTCCCACGCTGCCCGGCTATCCGGCGCGCATGGCCCCGGCGCTCGGAGGCGGCTTCTGGCTCAGCCTGTTCGCCTGCCGCACGCAACTGGTCGAGTTCGTGCTGCGCGAGGACGACTACCGCGCCGAGATGATGCGCAGCATCGAGCCGCGCTACTGGGTCGCACCGGCGTTGTCGTCCGGCGCCGACTTCCTCGAGCCCCTGTCGGGTGGCGGCGTCAAGCAGATGGGCATCCTGAAGCCCTGGGCGCCGCCGCGTTCGTACGGGCTGGTCGTGCGCATCGGCGAGGACTTCATTCCCATGTATTCGCTGCACAGCCGCGTCGGCGGCAGGCACCACGGCGTCGTCGCCGTGGCCCAGCGCGGCGACGAACTCTTCGTGCTGGCCAAGGGCGCCGGCCGGATCCTGCGGCTGT
This sequence comes from Pseudomonadota bacterium, assembly GCA_040388965.1. Classification (GTDB taxonomy): domain Bacteria; phylum Pseudomonadota; class Gammaproteobacteria; order Burkholderiales; family Burkholderiaceae_C; genus LMDS01. The sequence continues at coordinate 25,696 of JAZKAV010000028.1, forward strand.
CGGTGGCGCAGGCGAGCGAAGGAGCGAAGCGGTGAGCGCGATCCTCGAACTGCGCCAGGTGACGAAGATCTACGCGCGCGCCGCGGCCGTCGAGAACATCGACTTCACGCTGTTGCGCGGCGAAGTGCATGCCCTGCTCGGCGAGAACGGCGCGGGCAAGTCGACGCTGACCAAGGTGATGGCCGGCGTGGTCGAGCCGACCGCGGGCACGATGCTGCTCGAAGGCCGCGAGATCCGGCTGAAGACCCCGTCCGAGGCCTTGAAGGCCGGCATCGCGATGGTGTTCCAGGAGACGAGCCTGGTGCAGTCGATGACGGTCGCTCAGAACCTGTTCCTCGGCAAGGAGAAGTTCTTCAACCGGGTGCGCGGCGTCAACATCGCGGCGCAGCAGTTCATGCAGTCGCTCAGCTTCCAGGTCGACCCGACGCTGCTGGTGAGTGCGCTGGGCGCGGCGAAGAAGCAGATGGTCGAGATCGCGCGCGCGATGCTGCTCGAGGCCAAGGTCATCGTCTTCGACGAGCCGACCGCCTCGCTGACGCCGGAAGAGAAGCGCCACTTCTTCGATCTGATCGCGACGCTGAAGAAACGCGGCGTGTCGGTCATCTTTATCTCGCATGCGCTGGAGGAGGCGCTCGCGGTTTCCGACCGCATCACGGTGCTGCGCGACGGCAGGCACGTGCTGACCGATCTGACGCGCAACCTGGACCGCGCGAAGATCGTCCAGGCGATGGTCGGGCGCGATCTGTCGCAGGAGCTGTACGGCACGCGCAAGACCGCGGTGCGGCCGGCGGGACGCCGCGTGCTCGGCGTGCAGAACCTGCGCGTCGGCAGCATGGTGAAGAACAATTCGCTGTCGGTGTTCGCGGGCCAGATTACCGGCATCTTCGGGCTCGTCGGCTCCGGCCGCACCGAGACCTTCAAGGTCGTCGCCGGCGTCATCAAGCGCGACTACAGCCACGGCGGCGAGGTGTTCCTGAATGGCCGGGCGGTGCGCTACCGCGTGCCGGCACAGGCCATCCGCGACGGCGTGGCCTACATCACCGAAGACCGCAAGGCCGAGGGCTTCTTCGAGACGATGTCGATCAAGGACAACATCTTCGTCGGCCTGCTCGCGAAGACACGCTTCGGCCGTTTCTGGCTGCGCGGGCGCGAGATCGACGCGGTCGGCGAGCGCTGGACGAAAGCCCTGCACGTGCGCTCGGTCAGCAAGGGCGCGCGGGTGATCGAACTCTCGGGCGGCAACCAGCAGAAGGTCGTGATCGCCAAGTCGCTGGTGCAGGAGCCCGAGCTGATCATCTTCGACGAGCCGACGCGCGGCGTCGACGTCGGCGCGATCGCCGAGATCCACCAGATCATCAACCGCCTCGCCGACGAGGGCAAGGCGGTGGTCGTGATCTCGTCCTACCTGCCCGAGGTGATGCTGCTGTCGGACCGGCTGCTGGTCGCGCGCCAGGGCAAGGTCGTCGAGGAGTTCTCGGCGCTCGAGGCGACCGAAGAGAAGCTGATGTACGCCGCCGTGCATTGACGCGCCGATCGCCGTTCCAACATTTCATCTGCGGAAGGTCTTCACCATGGGCAACCCCGATCCCTCGCTGTTCACCAGCGCGCTGGACGCCGTCGATTCGATGCCGCGCTACGGTCACCTGATCGCCAACCGCTGGGTCGCCGGCCGCGGCTCGCCGCTGCCGGTGCTCGCACCCGCCACCGGCCGGCCCTTCGCCTGGCTCGCCAACGGCGGCGCGGCCGAGATCGACGCCGCCGTCGCCGCCGCACGCGCCGCCTTCGATGGCGACTGGGGCCGCGTCACGGCCACCGACCGCGGCCGGCTGATGCTGCGCTTTTCGGCGCTGGTGCTGGCGCAGATCGAGCGCCTCGCGTGGATCGAGGCGCACGACACCGGCAAGCCGATCTCGCAGGCGCGCGCCGACATCCGCGCGGTCGCGCGCTACTTCGAGTTCTACGGCGGCGCGGCCGACAAGATCCACGGCGAGGTGATCCCGTATCTCAACGGCTACAACGTCAGCGTCGTGCGCGAGCCGCTCGGCGTCACCGCGCACATCATCCCGTGGAACTACCCGGCCCAGATGTTCGGCCGCACGGTGTCGCCGGCGCTCGCGATGGGCAACGCCTGTGTCGTCAAGCCGGCCGAGGAGGCCTGCCTGGTCTGCCTGGAGCTCGGCCAGCTCGCGATCGAAGCGGGTTTTCCGGCGGGCGCGCTGAACATCGTCACCGGCCTCGGCGAGACGGCCGGCGCCGCACTGACGCGGCACCCCGGTATCAACTTCGTCTCGTTCACCGGTTCGCCCGAGGTCGGGCGCCTGGTGCAGGAAGCTGCCGCGATCCATCACGTGCCGGTCACGCTCGAGCTCGGCGGCAAGTCGCCGCAGCTCGTGTTCGCCGACGCCGATCTCGAGCTCGCCGCGCTGACCGTCTGCAAGGCCGTGGTGCAGAACGCCGGACAGACCTGCTCCGCCGGCAGCCGGGTGCTGGTCGAACGCCCGATCTTCGATCGCTTCATGGCCATGGTCGCGGCGCACTTTCGGGCGCTGCGTGTCGGCCGGCCGGAAGACGATGCCGATCTCGGCCCGCTGATCAACGCGACCCAGCAACAGCGGGTGCTGGAGTTCATCGCCAATGCGAAGCGCGACCGCCTGCCGGTGCTCGCCGAGATGCAGCCGTCCGCGTCGCTCGAAGGCGGCTTCTTCGTGCCGCCGACCGTGTTCGGCCCGGTGCCGGCCGACAACGCGCTGGTCTGCCGCGAGGTGTTCGGCCCGGTGCTGGCGGCGCAGGTCTTCGACGCCGAGGAAGAGGCGGTCGTGCTCGCCAACGGCACCGAGTTCGGCCTGGTCGCCGGCGTCTGGACGCGCGACGGCGCGCGCCAGCAGCGGCTCGCCAAGCGCATCGTGTCGGGCCAGGTCTTCATCAACTGCTACGGCGCCGGTGGTGGCGTCGAGTTGCCGTTCGGCGGCACCAAGCGCAGCGGGCACGGCCGGGAGAAAGGCCTGATCGCGCTCGAGGAATTCAGCACCACCAAGACCATCGTCAACCAGTACGCCTGATGCCGCGAGGCGACCCCACTCCAAGGACTCTCCATGAAACAGCTCGAAGGAAAGATCGCGATCGTCACCGGCGGCGCGCAAGGTTTCGGTGAAGGCATCGTGCGGCTCTACGTGGCCGAGGGCGCGCGCGTCGTGGTCGGCGATCTCGACACCGCACGCGGCGAGGCGCTGGCGGCCGAACTCGGCAGCCTGGTGCGCTTCGTGCACTGCGACGTCTCCAGACGCAAGGACGTGGACGGCCTGGTCGGGGCCTGCGTCGCGGCCTTCGGTGTGCCGGACATCGTCGTCAACAACGCCGGCACCACGCACAGCAACCGGCCGATGCTCGAAGTCGACGAGGCGAGCTTCGATCTGGTCTATGCGGTCAACGTCAAGTCGATCTTCCACATGGCCCACGCCGTCGTGCCGCTGATGCAACAGCGCAGGAGCGGCGTGATCCTGAACGTCGGGTCGGTCGCGGGCATCCGCCCGCGCCCGGGGCTGACCTGGTACAACGGCAGCAAGGGCGCAGTGAACGTGATCTCGAAGTCGATGGCGGTCGAGCTCGGCCCGGACAACATCCGCGTGAATTCGATCTGCCCGGTGATCGGCGAGACCGGTCTGCTCGAGAAGTTCATGGGCGTTCCGGACACGCCGGAGAACCGCAAGCGCTTCCTCGCGACGATTCCGCTCGGCCGGTTCTCGCGGCCGTCCGACGTGGCCGGCGCGGCGCTCTACCTCGGCAGCGATGCGGCGTCGTTCATCAGCGGGGTCGAGTTTCCGGTGGACGGCGCGCGAACCGTCTGAACGGCCGCGCGACGGCGCCCTCATGAGGAAACGCCCGGCCGCCCGAAGTTTCCTCATCCCCCTGGGCCACGAAGGGGTCCGTTCCGGACCTTGGGGGGGCGGACGACGTATGTCGTCGGCCTGGGGACTCTTCGGCGCGATTTGCGGACTCGGGCCGATTACTTCGCTAACGGTTAAGGATAGATCGCACAGCCCACGTTCTGTGGCGGGCATCGTGCTTGACACTATGCATGTGTCGCGTTAATACTTTTCCGTGGCGATCGAGAGCTTCAAGTGCAAGGACACCAAAGCCCTCTTTGAAGGCCGTCGGGTGCGACGCTGGGTGAACATCGAGCGGCCGGCACTCCGAAAGCTTGCACAGCTTGACTGGTCTGCAGTCCTTGATGATCTAAAGGTGCCGCCAGGGAACAGTCTCGAAGCGCTAAAAGATGATCGCAGGGGCCAGCACAGCATTCGCATCAACGCCCAGTGGCGTCTGTGTTTCGTCTGGACCAACGACGGAGCCACCGACGTTGAGACCGTCGACTATCGCTGAAGGAGATCTGCAATGCGTACTGTGCTCCCCGCCTCGCCCGGCGAGATGCTCGAAGAAGAGTTCCTGAAGCCTCTGGGCCTCACGAAGTACCGTCTTGCCAAAGACATCGGTGTTCCGCCGCAACGGATCGGGGACATCGTCGCCGGCAAGCGGGCAGTCACGGCCGATACAGACCTTCGGCTTTGCCGCTACTTCGGCCTCAGTGACGGTTGGTGGTTGCGCGGGCAGGCCAGCTATGACACAGCTTTGGCGCGCGAGGCAATGCAAGGCGCGCTTGCCCGCATTCCTCGATGCTCACTGCTTGCCGCATAGCGACTGGCGCCGGGTGCGGCCTCTCTCAAACATTGGGCCTCTTCACGCATCTCGCAACACTGGAGCACTCCATGGCAGAAGAAATTGTGTGCACGTCTTGCGGCTATGTTGGCGAGCCCGCCACCATCACCAAGGGAACCATGAGTGTCGAAATAATCCTGTGGCTTTGCTTCCTCGTTCCAGGCCTTATCTACTCTGTATGGCGCGTGTCCTCACGTCACGACGGTTGTCCTACTTGCGGCCAAACAGCGCTGATCCCTCGCACTTCTCCCATGGCCCAGAAATTCCTCCGCGAGAACCTCCCAGAAAAACTGGTGATCTCAACTGAACCCACTCGCCCTCCCTCGAAGGCGGCCCACTCCGCGGGTAGGGCACTTGGTCGTTTTGTCGGCCGTATGTTTAAGTAAATGAAAGTGTCTGAAGAATACGCGCCTACTCTCACGCAGCATCGAGAGAGGCCTGCAGCCTCCGCGGTCCGCTCATGTCAAACGTCTAGCCGTCTGAAGCTTGCTTGCGCCAGTTCGGTACCTGATCGTGGTACTATTCGAGCATGAAGCGGAAGCACCAGCGCACTCTCGAGCTGATCTTCGCCCGGCCTACGAGTGGGAATGTCCAGTGGCGAGACATCGAGGGCTTGTTCGTAGAACTGGGCGCCGAGGTGAGCGAGCGAGAGGGCAGTCGCGTAGCTGTGGTCTTGTTTGAAGAAGTACGGGTGTTTCATCGACCGCACCCGTCCCCGAATACAGACAAAGGCGCAGTAGCAAGCGTCCGCAAGTGGTTGGAACAACACGGAGTGGAACCATGAATGTAATGACGATGGACGGGTATCACGCGAAGATTGAATACGACGAAGAAATCGATCTATTTCGAGGGGAGATTCTTGGTCTGAGCGGTGGCGCCGATTTCTACGGCAAGAACCCGAAGGAGCTTCGGACAGAATTCAGGAAGTCGCTCCAGGTCTTTCTGGAGGTATGCAAGGAAAAGGGTCTTGAGCCAAGGCGGCACTTCTCCGGAAAGTTCAATTTGCGCATCTCGCCCGAGTTGCATGAACGACTCGCTATCGAAGCACAGGCCCAAGGCAAGAGCATCAACACCCTAGCTCAAGAGGCGTTGCAAGAACGGGTAGCGTCGTGAGGAAGACGGCTCTGTCCCCCGGGTCAGCATGAAGTACACCATGCGCGCCAGCTTGTGGGCAGTGGCGGTGTTGGCGCGCGGCTTGTCCATTCGCCCAGACATCCGGCGGTAGAACGCCCCGAGCGCGGAGTCGCTGTGCGACAGGCTCATCGCCGCCATCTTCAGCGCCTGTCGCACCCGGTTGCCCGAGCGCTTGGTCTTGCTCGACAGCACCTTGCCGCCACTGATCTTCGTGCCCGGGGGGAGCCGTGAGCCTGCTCGTCGATACCAGCGTCTGGTCGCTCGCCGTCACGGCGTCCAGATCGGAACCATCGATGCGGTACTCATTCAGCTCTGCCGCAAACACGATCTGGTCTTGCTCAGCTCCGATAACGACTTCCGCTCTGCCGCGAAACGCATCAAGTTTCGCATTTGGAGTGCCCAGTGATGCTCTCAGGATCTCAGACCGCGGCGCCGAGCTGGTGCGAGAGGGTGCGCGCGAGCCGGCGGATCTCTGCGATCGCCTCCTTGCGCACCTTGGGCGTGGCACTGTCGCGCTGCAGCGCCACCGCGACCCCGGCGATCGCTTCGCTGCCGTGCGGGCCGAACACCGGCGCGCCGTAGGCCAGCATACCTTCTCGCACCTCCTCGTCGTCGATCGAGTAGCCGTCCCGGGCGGCCTGCGCCAGCAGCCTGCGGATCGTCGGCGCGCTCATCTCGGTCTTGGCGGTGAGCTTGATGCGGGGGAGGCGGGCGAGCTTCTCGTCGAGATGCTCCGGCAGCAGCGTGCTCAGGATCGCGCGGCCGGTGGCCGCGTGAAACGCCGGCAATCGCGTCCCCATCCGGATCTCGATGCCCAGCGGGTGCGAACCGGGCCGGCTGATCATGTAGACCACGTCGACCCCGTCGAGAACCGAGAGATTGAGCGTGAACTGCGGCAGCGTGTGGTGCGCGGCGAGGTAGGACAGGAAGAGCTGCGGCAGGCTGGTCTGCTTCAGGTAGGCGTGCGCGTAGGTCATCACGTGAGCGCCGAGCTGGTAGCCGTTCGGCTGGCGGCTCAGCAGCCCGCCGGCCATGAGCTCCGAACACAGCGCGAAGGCGGAACTCTTGACGATGCCGAGCCGCGCGGCAAGCTCCGACAGCGAGAGCGGGTGACCCGTTTCCGCCACCAGATTCAGCAGCTGGATCGCGCGTGACACCGCGGGCGCGAGGGGGGTTCGCCGCTGGGTCTTGTCGGTGGAAGAAGTCGGTTCGCGCTGTGCCATCTTCGGTGCCCAGGACGGACCCTCCGGGAGGCCGAAGTTTACCTGCCGCGCAGCGCAACACGACGGTCTCGCGCATCGATCGCTGCGGCCGGACCCGTCGTGCCGACGCAGGCGACGCCCGTCAGCGCTCCGCGCCCTGCACGAGCGCGATGCGCCGCCGCAGGCGCCCCGCCTCGCCGAGCGCGCCGGCGCGCGCGGCGAGGCGCAGCTGCACGCCCAGCCAGGCCAGCAGCGGGCGCCGCCAGCCCTGCGCCGACGCGGTGTCGACCGCCAGCGCGATGACGCCCGGGTCGGCGCGGCCGGCCTCGAACTGCACGCCGGCGGCGATCAGCCGCGCCAGTGGATCGGCCACGGCAGCCAGCGCCGCCGCTGCGGGCACGGGGTTGCCGGCGACTGCCTTGTGCGCTTCGGGCAGCATGGCGATGTCGGCCGGTGCGGCCTTCGCGAGCAGGTAGTCGGCATAGGCCCGCTCGGGCGCCGCGGCATCGGCGCGCAGTGGCTCGAAGCCGGCGCACGGACCGAACACCAGGCTCGCGACCTGCGCCGCGCAGTGCGACAGCTCGACCCGCGCCAGCAGGTCGGCGCGGCCGGTGCGTCCGACCTCGCTGCGCGCGCGCGCCAGCTCGGCGGCCTCGACGCGCGCATCGCCGACCAGATAGGCCGCGACCGCGCGCCCGGTCGCCGCTTTCGCGTTGCCCTGCCAGTCGGGCGCCGGCGGCCCGCCCGCGCAGGCAGCCAGCAGCAGCGCGAGCAGGACCGGCGCGGCGCGCGTCGTCATGGCAGCTTCAGCTCGGTGTCGCGCGCGAACGGCCACTTGCGGTTGACCTCGATGATCAGCTGGTCGATGTTGCGCAGGCTGGTCTCGACCTGGGCGCGCAGCACGCCGAGATCGGCGGTCGCGGTGCGCGTGTTCGCGCCGACGGCCCTGGCTTCCTCGAGCACCGCGTCGACCTTCTGCAGGCTCGCGCGGGCATCGCCCAGCACGCCGTCGAGCTGCCGGACCGTTGCGCGCAGCTCCATCATCACGCCGTCGCTGCCGAACACCTGCGTGTCGGCCTTCGCGGCCAGGCCGTCGAGCCGCGCCAGCAGCGTGTTGCTGCGGTCCAGCGCGGTGAGCAGCTTCGCGGCCTGGGCGTCGCCGCCGAGCAGCGCGCTCATCGCGCCGCCGGACGCGTTCAGCCTGGCGGAGAAGGTCTTCAGGTTCGTCAGGCTCTCATTGACCGCCGAGCCCTCGGCGCTGATCGCGTTCAGGTTCGACAGCAGCTGGCGCGCCTGCGCCATCAGCTGCGGGATCTCGGCCGCGGTGTCGCCGCGCAGCACCGTGCGCACCGCGCCGTCGGGCAGCGGCGGGTCGGTCAGCACGCCGGTGTAGGCACGGATGTTGGTGTTGCCGACGATGCCGCGCTGGATCGCGAAGACGCTCGATGCGCGCAGCCAGTGCGCGTCCTGCACCGGCACGTCGACGAGGATGTGCGCGTTGCCGTCGGGGCCGAGCTCGATGCCGTGCACGCGGCCGATCGGAAAGCCCGCGAAGGTCATGTCCATGCCGACCGCCACGCCCTCGGAATCCTCGGCCACCAGCACCAGCCGCTGCGTGCGCTCGAAGGCGCCGCGCGCGTAGCTCAGGTACAGGCCGACGCCGACCACCAGCAGCACCAGCGCGAGCAGCAGCAGCGAGGCCTTGAACTCCAGGTGGGCCGGCGTCGGCGGCGCGGCGGGCGGGGACGGCGGCAGCTCTTCCATGGGCTCGTCAATAGTAGTTGCCGACCAGCGAGACGATCTCGATCAGCAGGATCGCCGCGAACAGCCGCACCAGGCTCTCGAGCTCGGGGCTGATGTGCTCGCGCGGTCGCCCGCCGCGCAGGAACGCCGCGACCGGGATCAGCGCCACCGCGAAGCTGAAGAACACGGTCTTCAGCACGAAGATCATCGTGACGCCGGGATCGAAGATCCGCCCCAGGGTGCGCGTGAATCCGGGGAACGCGGCAAGCGTGAACCCGTAGACCGCCAGGTACGTGAGCAGCATCGCGATCAGGCAGCTGACCGCCGCCAGCATCAGCACCGCGAACACGCCGGCGACGACGCGCGGCAGCAGTTCGTGGCGCAGCGGGTCGACGCCGGCACGCGCCAGCTCGGCGAACTCGCCGCGCGCCTGCATGCGGATCAGCGCGGCGCCGCTCGGCACCGTGACCCGCAGCGCGACGAACAGCGCCGCGGTCAGCGGGATCAGCTCCAGCACCAGCACGCGGATCAGCATCTCGAGCGCGTACTGCGACAGGCCGTAGCTCAGCGCCGTGACGATGACGATGCGGATCAGCACCACGCTGATCACCGCCGACAGCAGCGCGAACCAGTGCAGCATCGGCGCCGTGCCGAGATAGAGGTGGCGCGCGAGCGCCGCGCGGTTGCTGCGGTCGTAGGTCGACGGCGACACCACCAGCACCAGGATCAGCGCGCCCGCCTTGACGATGTGCCACCAGCTGGCCGACCACTCGATCGACGCGCGCAGGCCGCTGCGGCCGATCTCGCCGACACCGGCTTGCAGCATGCGCAGCGTCGAGGGTTTCCTGCTCATGCGCGGATGATAGGGCGGGCGCGCGGCACGCCATGGCGGACCTGGCCCGCAGCGCCTCGTTCCCGAACGCGCGGGGCTCGGAGCCGGCACCGGCCGCCGCGATTCCGGTCGTCGCCGGCGCGACCTCGGGCACCGGCGCGCCGGTGGCGCGCAGAATGCGCCCATGAAAGCACCCGCCAGACTCCAATCCCTGATCGCCGAAGGCCTGGTCGACTCGGTCGTGCGCCAGCTGATGAGCGGCAAGGAGGCGATGGTCTTCGTCGTGCGCTGCGGCGACGAGACGCGCTGCGCGAAGGTCTACAAGGAGGCGACGCATCGCAGCTTCCGCCAGGCCGTCGACTACACCGAGAACCGCAAGGTGAAGAACACCCGGCAGGCCCGTGCGATGGCCAAGGGCACGCGCTTCGGCCGCGAGGCGCAGGAGGCGGCGTGGCAGAGCGCCGAGGTCGATGCGCTGTACCGCCTCGCGGCGGCCGGCGTGCGCGTGCCCAGGCCGCTGAATTTTCACGACGGCGTGCTGCTGATGGAGCTGGTGACCGGCGCCAACGGCTCGGCGGCGCCGCGCCTGAACGACGTCGCGTTCACGCCCGAGCAGGCGCGCGCCCACCATGCGACGCTGCTGCGCGAGGTCGTGCGCATGCTGTGTGCCGGCGTCGTGCACGGCGACCTGTCGGAGTTCAACATCCTGCTCGCCGCCGACGGGCCGGTGATCATCGACCTGCCGCAGGCAGTCGACGCGGCCGGCAACAACCACGCGCAGCGCATGCTGCTGCGCGATGTCGAGAACCTGCGCCACTTCTTCGGCCGCTTCGCGCCCGAGCTGCTCGCGACCGAGTTCGGTGCCGACATCTGGGACCTGTACCAGCGCGGCGCGCTGACCGTCGACACGCCGCTGACCGGCCGCTTCGAGCGCAGGGCGGGTGCGGTGGATGTCGGCGGGGTGCTGCGCGAGATCGACGATGCGCGCGCCGAAGAGGCGGCGCGGCGGCTCAGGCTGCAGACCGCGGGTTGAGAGCGCCCCCAGGCCGACGACATACGTCGTCCGCCCCCCGAGGGGGATGAGGAAACTTCGGGCGGCCGGGCGTTTCCTCATGAGGCGGAGCCGAACGCCGTCGCTTTCACACAGGCATCTCGGCGCGGCCCGCTGCCGGCCGGGCGGGTTCGTAGAATGTTTCTTGCCTCGAATGTCCACGTGCGCGACGTTGGCAGCCGCTGTCTGTGGCAGTGGCGGTGGCGTTGCACGAACTCCCGATGAAGTCCAGCCCTGGCGGAACAGCATTACTTGTCGGCCTGGCCGTTTGCAGCGGCGTCGCCGCGGTCGGCGAAGACCCCCATCGCGGCGGCGGGGTCCATGTTCAACTCGGCACCTATACCGATGCGTCGCGGGTCGCCCTGAACTGGGAAACCCCGGTGCTGTGGAGCCGGCAGTGGCACGGGGGTTCGTCGCGTCTGGAATCGACGGGTGAACTGGGCGTGGCCTACTGGTCGGCGAAGCACTCGCGCCAGTCCGCCGGCGCCTGGCAGCTGAATGCGGTCCCGATGTTCCGCTACTGGCCCGGCGGCACCTCGCGCTGCTTCGTCGAGGCCGGCGTCGGCGCGACGCTCCTCAACCGGACCCGCTTTGCCGGCGACAGCTTCAGCACGGCGTTCCAGTTCGGCGACCACCTCGGCGCGGGCTACCAGCTGACGCCGTCGCAGCGCATCGGCCTGCGTTTTTCGCACTTCTCGAACGCCGCCATCAAGCAGCCGAACCCCGGCCTGAACTCGGTGCAGATGGTCTACGCCTACCTCCCCTGAGCGTCCCGGCGCGCGCCTGCAAGGCGGTGCGCCGGGCGCGGTGTTCGGGTCAACTGCGGACCTTGAACACCTGGCGCAGGTAGGCCAGAAAGGTCTCGTCGTCGCACAGCAGCTTGCCCGGGCTGTCGGAGAGTTTCGCGACCGGCTGGCGGTTCGCGTGGGTCAGCTTCATCACGATGTGCAGGGTCTTCAGCCCCATGTCGTTCGTCAGGTTCGTGCCGATGCCGAAACCGCACTGGGTGCGGTCCGAGAAGTGCCGGTGCAGCGTGATCGCACGGTCGAAATCGAGCATGTCGGAGAACACGAGCCGCTTGGTGTGGGCGTCGATGCGCAGCTTCTCGTAGTGCGCGAGCGCCTTCTCGCCCCAGACGAAGGGGTCGCCGGAGTCGTGACGCAGGCCGTCGAACAGCTTGGCGAAGTACAGATCGAAGTCGCCGAGAAAGGCGTCCATGCCGACCACGTCGGTCAGCGCGGTGCCCAGGTCGCCGCGGTACTCCTGCACCCAGTCTTCCAGCGCGGCACGCTGGAAGTCGCGCAGCCGCACGCCCAGGGTCTGGTAGGTCTGCAGGTACTCGTGCGCCATCGTGCCGATCGGCACCAGCCCCAGGTCGCGCGCGTAGAGCACGTTGGAGCAGCCCTTGAAGAACTGCGGCAGTTCGCGCTTGAAGGTCGCGACGACCTCGCGCTGCCAATCGGCCGAGAAGCGGCGGCGCACGCCGAAGTCGAAGAACTCGAACGGGTGGCGGCGCCGGGGCTCGGCGTCGAACGCGCGCAGGCGCTCGACCTTGGCCTGCAGCCGCCGGCGCCCCTCGCGCAGCGCCGCGGCCTGGTCGAAGCGGCGAAAGTAGAGCTCGTTGACGATCGCCAGCACGTAGATCTCGAACCCCATCACGTGCACCTGCGGGCCGTTCGCGACGATCTCGAGCCGGCCGTCGACCACGGACGCGGCGATGAACTCGCGCTGGAAATGGAAGATGCGCAGGAAGTCGACGAAGTCCGAGCGCATGAAGCGCAGGCCGCCGAGGTAGGCGAGTTCGTCGAGCCTGAAATGCAGGCTGCACAGGTGGTCGAGCTGCGCGTTCACCTCGTCGAGCAGCTCGGCCAGCGGGTAGGCCGGCTCGTTGCGACACACGAAGGTGTATTCGGCCTGCGTCGCCGGGTGCCGATGCAGCATGGTCTGCCACATCGTGAACTTGTACAGGTCGGTATCCAGCAGGCTGGTGATGACGGGTTGCATCGCGCGGGGTCTCGGGTCGGGTGATGAGGCGCGGATCGGCATGGCGCACGAGGCTGCATTCTCGCCCTGCCCGCGCCCGGCCCGCGCCCGGCCGCTTCCGGGCGACCTCGGGCATGGCACCGGACCACGGTCGACGGACCGTCCTTCAGTGGGAGCCATGCCTGCGTGCCCGAGGCGCGCGCCCCGGTTGCAGCGCCGCCACCGGCAGGTGGCATGGCGATTGCAGGCTGCCGGGCATGCCGCCCGCGCCGACCCCGCCAAAGTCAAGAAGCCTTCGATGACCCGCGACGCCAACCGAACCCTTCGGCGCGCTCGACGCGCTGACCCGCGGCACGATCCAGGACGAGCTGCTGCGCATCTGCGCGGCCACGCAGCAGACCGTGTTCATGATCACGCACGATGTCGACGAGGCGATCCTGCTCGCCGACCGCATCCTGCTGATGAGCAACGGCCCGCAGGCGCGCGTGGCCGAGATCGTGCGCAACACGATGCCGCGCCGCGGTGAAGGCGGACGCCAGCGCGCGAGCCTGCACCACGACCCGCAGTACTACCGCATCCGCAACCACCTGGTCGACTTTCTCGTCGCGCGCTCGAAGGAGTTGTCGCACGGCCGCGCGCCGGCGCTGCCGCCGGTGGTCGAGCCCGGCCGCGACGCCGACGACCCGGAGCCCGCGCCGAGCAACGTGATCCCGCTGAAGGAGCGCAGCGCCTGAGCGGCGTTGCACCGTGCCGCATCAACCCAACCCCTGCACAGGAGACCGAGACCGTGAACCGCAACGACGTGACCGAGATGATCATCGAGGCCAAGGTGAAGAAGGGCCTGAAATGGGAAGACGTGGCCAGGAAGGTCGGCCTGAGCAAGGAGTGGGTGACCGCCGGCTGCCTGGGCCAGATGAGCTTCGACGCGAAGCAGGCGAAGGTGATCGCGAAGACCTTCGGGCTGCCCGCCGAGGCCGAGAAATGGCTGCAGGAGGTGCCGTACAAGGGCTCGCTGCCGACCAGCGTGCCGACCGATCCGCTGATCTACCGGTTCTACGAGCTGGTCAGCGTGTACGGCACGACGTTCAAGGCGCTGATCCACGAGGAGTTCGGCGACGGGATCATGTCGGCGATCGACTTCAAGATGGACCTGAAGCGCGAGGCGGATCCGAAGGGGGATCGGGTGAACATCGTGATGTCGGGCAAGTTCCTGCCGTACAAGACGTATTGATAGCGAACACGCTGCGCGTGTCGTATTGATTCGCCGCGTTCGAACGACACCCTGCGGGTGACGTTCAACTTGGCGGGCGCGCCGGTGGGTTGGGCCGGGCGTCGGCCGGGGGGGGGGGCGGTTCGGAAGCCTCGGTTCGATAGAAGCGCTCGGCCCGTCGTCGCGAATGCGCTGGCTCACGCGGCTTCGGCGTGCAGCTTGACGCCGAGCGCACGGGCCACCTTGAGCACCGTCGCGAAGCTCGGGTTCCCGTCGGCGCTGAGCGCCCGATACAGGCTTTCGCGGCTCAGGCCGGCGTCCTTGGCAACTTGAGTCATGCCCTTTGCGCGGGCAATGTCTCCGAGTGCTCTGGCGATGCCGGCGGCGTCGTCGGGCGCTTCTTCAAGCCACGCGTCGAGGTACGCGGCCATCTCCTGCGGCGTGCGAAGCTGCTCCGCCACGTCGTAAGGCGTTGTTTTCGTCGGCTTCCTCGCGGCGGGCTTGGGCATGGTGCGCTACTCCTGAAAGTTCCGGGCCAGCTCGATGGCCGTTTCGATATCGTCCTGCTGCGTCGACTTGTCTCCACCCGCGAGCAGCAGGATGAGCCGGGTTCCTCGCTGCAGGTAGTAGACGCGATATCCAGGGCCGACGTCGGTCTTCAGCTCAGATACACCGTGCGTGAGGTCCCGGTGCTGACCAGGATTTCCGTGAACGAGCCGATCAACGCGAACCTGGATTCGGGCTCTTCCCGCGCGATCCCTGAGCGCGTTGATCCATTCGCGGTAGGTTTCCGTCTCTTCGACGCGCATGCCGGAAGTGTAGCTCCTGGGCTACGAGCGTCAAGCTGACCACGAGGCGACGAACGTAGGCCGATTGTTGGAAGCTGTGGACCGAGGTTTGCCGAGGAAGGACAGGTCAGCCACGCTCTCACTTCTTTCAGGGCGTCTCCTCGTCGAAGTAGTCACCGTCGATTTTCGGGATCTTGACTGTCCGAGCCGTCACGCCGACCTCGTAGTCAATCATGAGGCCTGCAAGGCGTTGCCCATCGATGAGAACGATGCCCTCGACGGAGGTGGCGAAGGCGAGCGCCTGCTGCGAGTAAGTCGACGTAGTGATGAAGACGCCCCGTTTTGCCTTTTGCCCTGCGAGCGCACCGTAGAACGCCTGCAGTTCCGGCCGACCAACGTTGCTCTGCCAACGCTTGGCCTGAACGTAGACCTTCTCCAGCCCGAGACGGTCGAGCGAAATGATCCCGTCAATGCCACCGTCTCCGGTTCCGCCGACACGTTGAAGGTCGGCGCGGCTCGCTCCGTACCCCATGCGGTGCAGCAGGTCCAGGACGATGGTCTCGAAGAACGAGGGTGAGACTGAAGCCAGCAGTTCCATGAGCTCGGCTTCGGCGGACTGACGGAGCTCAGTCAACGCTTGGCCGAGACGATCATCTGGGCTCGCAACCGCCGCGGCCGGGTCCGGAAGAAAGCGATCCGCGGTCGGCTCAACTGTCGCGGCAGACGTTGGGGGCCGAAGGCGGACGCCGATATGGCCCATCGCCAGTTGTTCCGACAGGTCTGAGGAGAACGGCGCCGGGTGTTCCTTGGCGAACGCGATACCGTCGGAGGTGATTTTCCAGAAACCCCGACGAGGACTGCTGGAGAGGCCCGCCCGCTTCAGTCTGTCGTGCGCCCAGCCGGCGCGGTTCTTGTACATCGGCTGCGCACCGCTTGGCAGAAGCACCTGTCGGTCTTCGTCTGTCAGTCCGAGCAATGAGGCTGCCGCCTCGTGAGCGAGCTTGGCGGGAACGCCCTCCGGCTGATCGACCAGATAGCGAAGCAGCGGCTCGATGAACTGATCGTAGGTGGGGACGCTCATGCGCCAAGGATAACGAAGCCGCGGTATTGAAGCGTCCGCAACGCAACCTGAAAGCTTCGCTCGCGCCTCGCTCAGGCGGCGAGTCGGGGATGCCGGACCGCGATGTCCCGTCGCGTGGCCTGAAGGTGCGCGACCGTCGCGTCGCCGAGTTGCTGCGTCATCCGCAAGTCGCCGTCGCCGTCGGCCTCGACCCTCCACCGGCCCTCGGCGCTCGGTGCGCCGTGCAGCGTGAACGGCATCGAGCTCGTCTTCACGCGCAGCGGCACCGCGTTCGGCACGAAGCGCGACTCGCCGCCGCCGAGGATCGCGCTCGCGATAGTTTGTGCCTGGCGCGCGATCGGCTCGATGTGGCGCTGGGCGCGGCCGTCGATGCTGGCGCAGTCGCCGAGCGCGTGGATGTGCGGGTCGCTGCTGCGCAGCGTCGCGGTGTCGACCGCGATCCCGCCGTCGTCGACCGCCAGAGCGGCGCTGCGCGCGAGCCGGCCGGCGGGCTGCAGGCCGGTCGCGGCGATCACCTGGTCGGCCTCGAAGCGCTGGCCGCACGCGGTCGTCACGCAGACCATGCCGTCGATGCGCTGCACCTGCGCGACCTGCACGCCGCCGACGAAGCGCAGCGGCAGGCCCTGCCACGACTCGAGCAGCCGCTGCGACGCGAGCGCCGGCAGTTGCGCAGCGAGCGGGCGCGCCTGCAGGTCGAGCAGCGTGATGTCGTGGCCTTCGAGCGCCAGGTCGTTGGCCAGTTCGCTGCCGACCAGGCCGGCGCCGACGATCACGACATGGCGGCGGCGGTCGCCGAGCGCGGCGCGCAGCCGCTGGTACGCGGCGAGGTCGTTGATGCGCCAGCACAGCTGCGGCGGCAGTGCACCGACGGGTCGTGGTGCGGCGCCGTGCGCGAGCACGAGCCGGCGGTAACGCAGCGTGCCGCGCGTCGTGCGCAGATGCTGCGCCGATGCGGCGATGCCGACCGCGTGCGTGTGCGGCAGCAGGTGCACGCGCAGCCGCGCCGCGGCCTGCGCGGCGCTCTCGCGCACCAGCGCGCCGGGTGCGATCGCGCGTGCGCAGGCGACCGAGAGGGTCGGCTTGTCGTACACGTCGCCGGCACACGCGCTGACGATCGTGATCGGCACGCCGGCATCGCGGTCGCGCAGGGCCTGCGCCGTCTGCCAGCCGGCGCGCCCGGCACCGACGATGACGATGCCGGCATCGTGGCGCTGCGTGCGTGCCGGCGCGCCGCGCGCGGCGGACGCCGCGCGGCGCGACACCGGCTGTGCGTCATGGGGTTCGAAGTCGGCCTTGGTCACGCCGCACAGCGGGCAGGCCCAGTCGTCCGGGATGTCGTCGAAGCGCGTGCCGGGTGCCAGGCCGCTGTCGGCGTCGCCCTTCGCCTCGTCGTAGACCAGGCCGCAGGCGCGGCAGATGAACTGGCGCCACACGAGCGCCACCACGGTCGCGCTCACTGGGGTACCTTCGTGCTGCGCACTCCGGAATTCGCCCTTGGGGCGGCCCGGCGGGCTCATGCCGGCATCACCGGCTCGCTCAGGCGCGCGATCTCCTTGCGCAGGTGCTTGATCGCCGGTGTGACGATCGCGACGAAGTGCGATTCGCGCACGCGCCGCTGCACCGGCGAGCTCATCAGGTAGCCGCGCGCGCCCTGGTGCAACAGCGCCGACTGCGCGGCGCGCAGCGCCAGCTCGGAGGCGTGCGCGCGCGCATCGAGCACGTCGATCAGGAATTCGTCGCCGGTGGCGAACGGCGTGCGCGCCAGGAGCAGCGTGCGCTCGGTCAGCGCGTCGAGCTCGGCCTGCAGTGCGCCGGGCCGGTCGTCGAGGTGCTCGTTGACGTGGCCGAGCTGGCGCTCCACCGCCCACATCGAGTCGATCGCGCCCTGCGCGACGCCCAGGCCCATGCCGCATTGCAGCAGGATGAACGCGGCGCGGATGCGGCCGACGAACGGACGCACCGGGTCGGCGATCAGGTCGGCCGTGCCGATGAAGTGGTTCGTCAGCCGCACGGCCCAGGTGTTGGTGCCTTCCATCGCCGAGAACGACGGGCAGGGTCGCAACTCGACGCCGGGTGCGTTGCAGCGCACGATGAACATGATCTCGCGCGGCGCAGCCCGGGGCGTGTCACCCGGGGCCGTGCCCGCACCCGGGGCATCGCCCTCGACCACCGCTACGGCGCCGAAGTAGTGGTCCGGTCCGAGGTTGCTGACCCAGGGCAGCGTGCCGACGACGACGAAGCCGCCGTCGACCGGGCGCGCGCGCAGCAGCAGCGTCTCGATGCCGGCGAAGGTCTTCATCGGGTTGCTCATGCCGGTAGCGCCGAGGGTGAGCGCGCTCGCGTGCGCGCGCAGCGCCGCGCCCGCCAGCGCCGGGTTGCCGGACGCCTCCATGTACAGGCCGCAGACATCGTGGCACCACATCATGAAGCCGGTCGCGCCGCAGACGCGCGAGACCTCGGTGATGGCCCGGATCGCCGCGCCGTAGTCGGGCGCGCCATCGAGCGCGAGGTGTGCGCGCAACGCGCCCACCTCGCCCAGGCGCTGCAGCACTGCGAGCGGGTAGACGCCGCGGCGGTCGATGTCCTCGGCGAGCTCGGCGAGCGCGCCGTCGGCGATGGTGCGCACCGCGTCCAGCATCGCGTCGGCGTCGGCGTCGGTGGCAGCGGGCGGCGCAGCAAGCGTCGGGGCGAGAACGGCGGACACGCGCGGGCTCCTGGTGGTCGTGCCTCGCTCAGGCGAGCGCGATCTCGAACGGGATCGGGTTGCGCAGCGTGTTCGCCACCGGCGAATACAGGTTCGCGTGCCGGACGATCTGGTCCAGCACCTCGCGCGGCGCATCGCCCTCGATCACGACCTTCACGCGGATCGCCTGGAAGCCCATCTCGGCCGGCGCCTTCTCGGCGCCGCCGGCGCCCCACGCGGCCGGGTTGCCGATGTCGCCCTCGAGGAAGATCTCGAGCTGGCTGAGCCGGACCTGCTTCCAGGTTGCGACCGCGGTGATGCCCACCGCGAGGCAGCCGCCCAGCCCCGACAGCACGATCTCGCCCGGCGCCGGCGCGGTGTCCTGCCCGAACAGGTGCAGCGGCTCGTCGACCACCACCGGCGCGTGGCTGCCGACATGGCTCAGCGAGCGGTACTGGCCCTCCATCACGGTGTGGACCTTGTTGGTGCCGCGCGCGGCCGGGTTGTTGCGGCCCTTCTCGGCGAAGGCCAGCAGGCCCTCGCGGTCGATCGGGCGCAGATGGGCCTTGACGGTGGTGGGCGCGGTGGCGGGCGTGTCGAGGATGGCGGACATGGATCGTGTCTCCGGGATCGGTGCGGCGGGTCGCTCGGCGGACGTTCGCAGGCTCAGGCAGCCATCGCGAGCCTGGGCTTGGGCTGGTCGAACGGCAGGCCGGTCTCGATCGGCAGCGACGGGTCGCGCGACCACTCGTTCCACGAGCCGAAGTACATGCGCACGTCGTCGAAGCCGGCCTGCTTCAGCGCGAGAAAGGTGTTCGACGCGCGCGCGCCCTTGAAGCAGTAGAGGTAGATCGTGTCGGAGGTGACGATGCCGGCGGTCGCGGCCTCGGCCTTCACCTCGTCGGGCGACTTGATCATCGGGCCCATGCCCGAGGGCTTCATGAAGCGGTACCACTCCAGCCATTTCGCGCCGGGGATGCGGCCCTTGCGCGGCGCGAAATCACGGCCGTAGGGCGAGGAACTGTCGCCGATCCACTCGTCGATGTCGCGCACGTCGAGCAGCACGGGGGCGCTGCCGCTCTTGTCGAGAACGGCGGCGAGCACGTCGTCGCGGGTCAGCATCACGTCGGCCAGCGGCAGCTCGGGGAAGGTGGCCGGGGTCGGCGCCACCGCGTCGGTGGAAGTGGGCATGCCCGAGGCCTTCCAGGCCGAGTAGCCGCCGTTGAGCACCCTGACCTTCGGGTAGCCCAGCCAGGTCAGCAGGTAGTAGCCGCGGCAGGACTGGCCGTAGCCGCTGTTCAGCGCGTCCTCGTAGAACACCGCGGTCTCGGCGCCCGACAGCCCGGCCGCGCCGAGCGCCTTCGCGAACGTGCTCTTCAGCTCGTTCAGGCCCTCGACGGTGGAGGTCGCGAGAAAGGTGAAGATCTCGCGCACGTTCACCGCGCCGGGGATGTGGCCGGCGGCATAGGTGTCGGCGTCGCGCGTGTCGATCAGCACGACCGGTTCGGCGTTCATCAGCATGTCGAGTTCGGCGGGGGAAATCAGGACGGCGGGTGAGGTCATGGCGGCGCTCCGGGGTTGCAGGGTGGGGTGGCTGCAGGGGACAGCGCAACGCCTGTGCCAGATCGTGTGCGCGTCGGTCGATGAGGCGCCAGCCCGCGCCGTTGCTGGGTTTGCGGGCGGTACAGGGCTGCGCCGGCGGGCCCGGAGGAGGCGGCGACGGGACGCAATGTCGACAATTTGTCGCCATTGCGTTGAGCGTGCTGTTGTCTCGACGCCGCCGCGCCGCGGCGGGCGCGCGTGGTGAGAAGCTTCACCCTATCCCCGCACCTCGAGCTTGCGCAGCCGATAGCCGAACTGCCGCGGCGTGAGCCCGAGCGACTGCGCCGCGCGCGACTGGTTGCCGCCGTGGCGCGCCAGCGCCTGCTGCAGCACCTGGGCGCTGTGCGAGTGCAGCGCGCGGTAGTCGCGCACCAGCGGTGCTTCCGAGCCGTCCGGCGCGGGCGGCGCGGCGGGCGGCGCGGGCACGCGCGGCACCGCGGCGGGCGGCAGGAAGCGCGCGACGTCGGCGCGGCTCACCAGCGTGCCGTCGGTCAGCAGCACCATGCGCTCGATCACGTTCGCCAGCTCGCGGATGTTGCCGGGCCAGGAGTGCGCCTCCAGCGCGTCGAGCGCGGCGGGAGAGAGGTGCACGTTGCGCTGGTTCGCCTGGTTGGTGCGGTTCAGGAAGTGCAGCGCCAGCGCCCGGATGTCCTCGCGCCGTTCGCTCAGCGAGGGCAGGTGGATCGGGATCACGTTGAGCCGGTAGAACAGGTCGCGCCGGAAGCCGCCGCGCTCGACCTCCGCGCCCAGGTCGCGGTTCGTCGCCGCGACCAGCCGCACGTTGACCGGCAGCTCGCGCTTGCCGCCCAGGCGCACGATCGTGCCCTCCTGCAGCGTGCGCAGCAGCTTGGTCTGCATCAGCAGCGGCAGCTCGCCGATCTCGTCGAGGAAGATCGTGCCGCGGTCGGCCTGCTCGAACCAGCCGGCGCGCGCGGTGTTGGCGCCGGTGAAGGCGCCGCGCTCGTGGCCGAACAGTTCGGACTCGAACAGCGTGTCGGGGATCGCCGCGCAGTTCACCTTGATGAAGGGCGCGTCGCGGCGCAGGCTCGCCAGGTGCACGGCGCGCGCGAACAGCTCCTTGCCGGTGCCCGATTCGCCCAGCAGCAGCACGCTGGCCGAGGCCTGCGAGACACGCTCCAGTTCGCCCAGCGCCTGCAGCAGCGCCGGCGAGGTGCCGATGATCCCGTAGCGCGCCGCCGCCGATTCGAGCGCGCGCGTCAGCAGTGCGTTGCGGGCCTCGAGCGCGCGTGTCTTTTCCTCGACCAGCGAGCGCAGCTGCAGCAGCTGGCCGGCGAGCGTGGCGAGGATCTTCAGCAGCGCCACGTCGTCGTTCAGCAGGCGGTGGCGGCGCCGGATGCGGTGCACGCCCAGCACGCCGACGGTGTGCCGGTTGACCTCGATCGGCAGCGCGATGAACGCCACCGTCTCCTGCGGCAGCCGGTCGCGGGTGACGGCGCGGGCGAGGAAGCGCGGCTCGGCGTCGATGTCCTGCACGATGATGGGCTGGCCGGTGGCGAACACCGCGCCGGTGATGCCTTCGCCGGCCTTGTAGCGCCCACGCGCCATCTCGGCGCGCGTCAGCCCGTAGGCGTAGCGGATCGACGACGGCCCCGGTGCGCTGGCCCGCTGCGGTGCGCCGGGCGCGGCGCCGCCGGTCACGTCGACACCGTCCGCGAGCACGATGCGGCCGCGGTTCAGCCCGAGCAGCTCCGACAGCAGGTGCAGCATCTCGCGCAGCACCACTTCGGGCGCCAGGCTCTGGCCGACCAGGCGCATCACCTCGCTCATCAGCAGCAGCTCCTGGGTGCGCCAGGGCGGGTCGGTGGTCGAGGCGGCGGCGGTCGGCGGGGTCACCGCGGAAGCAGAGCAAAAAGCCCGCCATGCGCACCGGCGCGGGGCGGCATCGCGCTTGCATCCCTCGCGACCGCCCCTCGGCCCATGCACCGTTCGGAGGCCCCGCCATGAACGAGCACACGATTTCCCTGGTGAGAGAGAGCTTCGACCTGCTGGAGCCGATCGCGCCGCAGGCCGCGGCGCTGTTCTACGCCAACCTGTTCGAGACCGACCCTTCGCTGCAGCGGCTGTTCAGGGGCGACATGGTCGCCCAGGGCACGAAGCTGATGCAGATGATCGGCATGGCAGTCGCCAGACTCGACGAGCCGGACGTGCTGATGCCGGTGCTGCGCGCGCTCGGCAGCCGGCACGCCGGCTACGGCGTCCAGGATGCCGACTACGACAGCGTCGGCGCGGCGCTGCTGAAGACGCTCTACCAGGGCCTGGGCGTGGCCTACACGCCCGAGGTCGAGGAGGCCTGGATCGACGTCTACGCCACGATCGCCGCGACGATGAAGGAGGCGGCGGTCGTGCCGGCGTGAATGGCGCGACGCCCCGTCCGGCCCCGCGGCGGCGCCGCGGCCGTCGACGCGACGCCGCTCAGCTGCGCGGCCGCGGCCACAGCGCCCACAGGCGCAGCGGCTGCTTCATCCGGCCGGCCTGGTTCTCGGCCGCCTCGCCCCAGCCCCAGAAGTAGTCGGCGCGGACCGCGCCGGTGATCGCGCTGCCGGTGTCCTGCGCCATCACGAGGCGGCGCAGCGGCGTGCTCGACAGCGGTTCGGTGCTGTCGAGCCAGACCGGCGTGCCGTACGGGATGCTCAGTGCGTCGACCGCGATCGAGCGCCCGGGGGTCAGCGGCGCGCCCTGCGCGCCCTTCGGGCCGAGCTGCGGGTCGGGCAGCGGCTCCTCGCGGAAGAACACCATGCGCGGGTTGGCCCACAGCATCTCGTTCAGGCGCTTCGGGTTGCGCCGGGCCCAGTCCTTGATGGCAGGCCACGAGGCCTGCGCCGGCGTCAGTTCGCCCTGATCGATCAGCCAGCGGCCGACCGACTGGTAGGGCTGGTCGTTGTGGCCGGCGAACGCCACGCGCACCAGCTTGCGGCGGCCGTCCGGCTCGGTGAGGTTCAGCCGCCCTGAGCCCTGGATCTGCAGGATCAGCGCGTCCAGCGGGTCGGCCACGTAGGCGAGCGCACGGCCGCGCAGGCTCGCCTTCGCGGCGGGCAGCGTGTCGAGCTGCCGGCGCGTCCAGTACGGCTTGCGCGTCGCGAGGTCGCCGGGCGGGCCGTACAGCGGCACCTGGAAGGCACCGTGCGGCGCGCGCCGGGCCTCGACCAGCGGCTCGAAGTAGCCGGTCATCAGGCCCTCGGGCGCGCCGTCCAGCGCCTCGACGCGGTACGGCTGCAGGCGCTGGCGCAGCCAGGCGCGCGCCGCGTCGTCGCTGAAGGCCGGCGTGGCCGCGTCGCGGGCCTGCGCGCACAGGGTGGCCCAGTCGAACGCCGGGCGTTCGCAGCCGCGCAGCAGCGCCGGCCACCACTCGCTGACGCGGTCGGCGTCCCAGCCCGGCAGCTCGGCCCAGTCGACCGGCACCCAGCGCGCCCGCGCGCGCACGATCGTCGCGTTCACCATCGGCACGGCGAGCGGCCCGGTCGCGCCGGCCGGCGCCCCGGCCGGGCCCGGCTCGCGCAGCGGCGGGCTCGCGCAGGCGGCGAGCAACCCTAGAATCGCCGTCGGCAGCAGGGCCCTGAGGACATTCGACATGTGGGTACTCTTTCTGGAAGCGTTCGGCGCCGTGTTGCTGCTGGTGCTGATTGTCTGGTGGACGATGTTCCACGGCCGAAGCAAGGGCGAGCGCGACCGCGATGCCTGATCAGTCGACCGGCCAGACGAAACTCAGCGGCTTGTTCCACAGCCGCGCCCGGATCGCCCGGTAGATCCGGCCGCGGTCGACCAGGCGGATGCCGCGCGAGCGCAGCGCGACGCGAAACGCCATCAGGAAGCTGACCGTCAGGTTCAGCACGCCGGTCGCCGCGATGCCGGCGGCACACCACCAGAAGGGCGCGTGGGCCAGCAGCGCGAAGCCCTCGGCGCCCACCGCGGCGGCGAGCTGGCCGGTCGACAGCGTGACGTGCCGCACCTCCAGCGGCAGGCCGAAGAACAGCGCAACGACCGGCACGATGCCCAGCATCAGGCCGAGCGAGATGTTCGACGCGAAGCCCGAGATGTTGGCGCGCCAGTACACGCTCCAGCGCCGCGCCCGTGCCGCGCCCAGGCGCGCGACGATGCGCGGGTTCCAGGCGATCGCGCTGTCCAGCCGGTGCCAGACGAACCAGTTCTCGACCCAGCCGGCGATCAGCGAGCTGGCGAACAGCAGCACGCCGGTCAGCGCCGCGAACAGCGCGGTCGGGCCGAGCAGGGTCAGCGACTCCAGCACGTGCACGGCGTCTGCATGGCCCACCAGCGGCGCCCCGAACGCGGCGCGCCAGCCGTACTGCAGCGCGAGCACGACCGGCGCCACCAGCGCGAGGTTGCCGAGAATGCCCGCCGCCTGCGAGCGGATCAGCTGCGCGACCTCGTCGACGAAGCGTTCGACGTGTTCGTCGCTCGACAGGTCGGCGAGCTTCTCGGCCATCGCCGGCGCGGTCATCGCCGGCTGCTTGGTCGCGACCGTGAAGTGCAGCAGCTGGATCAGCACGAAGCTCGCCGCGTAGTTCACGCCGGCCCAGAAGCCGCCCCAGAACGGCGACAGCGCGAGCGCCAGCACCGCGAACTTGACGAAGGTCGTGGCCGCCAGCACCGCGCCGCCGCCGGCCGCGGCGCGCAGCATCTGCCGGTACTCGGCCGGGGTGCGCGTGATGTAGTGCTGGCCGGTCTCGGCGCTGCGCTCGGCGACCTTGCGCGCGAGCAGCGAGTAGTGGCCCGCCATCAGCCCGCGGATGCTGCGCCGTTCGTCGGCGGTGCGCACCAGCTCGGCCATCAGGCGCGTGATCTCGCGCGCCGGCTCCGGGCTGACGACGCAGGTCAGCAGCGCGTCGATGCGGTGCGTGCGCTCGCGCAGCTGGTCGACCTCGAACACCACGTCGACCGAGACGCCGTGCGCCTCCAGGTGCTCGTGCACGCTCTCGGCGCAGCGCCGGCACTGGTCGAGCAGCGCGCGCAGGTACTGCGCCTCCTGCAGCAGCGCGGCCTCGGTGGCCGGCGTGGCCCGGCCCTCGCTGGCGGCATTGGCCGCGGTCTGCGGGTCGGCGCTGAGCGCCTGCGCGTGGTCGCTGACCTGCTCGGCCACGCGCGCGAGCTGGCGGAACGGCTGGTCGACCAGCAGCTCCGGGCTCATGCGCCGGCGCAGCGCCGGCGCGAAGCCGGAGGCGCGCACCGCGCTGGCGAGGAACACGATCGCGTCGAGGAAGGGCACGCGCCAGGCGTGGCTGCCGCGCGGCGGCGCGACGTAGGTGCGCAGGCGGTCGAGCGTCGCATCGTCGATCGCGAGCAGCCAGGCCGCGTCGTCGGCCTGCGGGAACAGCAGCGCGAACAGCTCGCCGAGGTCGGTGGTCGCCGGTGTCAGCGGCAGCACGCGGGCGCGCAGGCGCCGGCCGAGTTCGCCCCACAGGTCCATGCGCGGCGCGAAGCCGAAGTCGGCGAGCAGCGCCGCGTTGTCGACCTCGGCCCAGATGCGGCGCAACAGGTCGGCCACGCGCGCCTGGTGCTCGGGGTGGCGGTCGAGCACGCCCAGCAGGTGGCGCAGCCGCAGCACCGGGCGCGGCGTGGCGTCCGCGCCGGGCCCGGGCACCCCGCCGACCGGCGCGTGGCGCAGCCATTCGAGCAGCCGGATCAGCCAGAGGTGCCGCTCGGGCAGGCTCGCCGTCGGGTCGGCCGCGTTCAGCAGCGCGGTCAGGTCCCAGGGCGAGACCCGCGCCCGTGCCATCAGTGCAGGGCCGAGGCCAGGGTCAGGCCGAACTCGGCTACCGGGGCGTCGAACGGATGCGCGTCCTCGGTCATGCAGAAGAAGGTGCCGCGCATCGTGCCGTGCCGGGTCGCGAGCCGCGTCCAGCTCGTGTACTCGAAGGTCTCGCCGGGCTTGAGCAGCGGCTGCTGGCCGACCACCGCGAGGCCGCGCACCTCCTCGATGTGACCGTTCCCGTCCGTGATGATCCAGTGGCGGGCGATCAGCTGCGCGGTGACGTCGCCGCTGTTGCGGATCGAGACCGTGTACGCGAACGCGTGCTGGCCGGCCGCGGCGTCCGATTGCTCGGGCAGGTGGCGCACGGTGACGGTGCTGGTCAGTTCGGGCTTGCGCTTCGCTTGGGACATGCGGCGGATTCTGGCAGCAACGCCGGCCGGGCACCTAGAATCCCGGCCATTCCCCGAAGCGCCCTCGCGGCGCACTGCTGCGCCCATGCCGAACCCCCGCACCTACCGCATCGCCCCGAGCATTCTCTCGGCCGATTTCGCCCGCCTCGGCGAGGAGTTGCGCGACGTGATCGCGGCCGGCGCCGACTGGATCCATTTCGACGTGATGGACAACCACTACGTGCCGAACCTGAGCTTCGGCCCGATGGTGTGCGAGGCGCTGCGCAAGCACGCGGTGAAGGCGGACGGCACGAAGGTGCCGATCGACGTGCACCTGATGGTGCAGCCGGTCGACGCGCTCGCGCTGGCCTTCGCAAAGGCCGGCGCCGACCGCATCAGCTTCCATCCGGCGGCCAGCGGCCACGTGGACCGCACGATCCAGCTGATCCGCGCCGAGGGCTGCAGCGCCGGGCTGGTGTTCAACCCGGCGGCGTCTCTGGACGAGCTGGAGTGGACGCTCGACCAGATCGACCTGGTGCTCGTGATGAGCGTCAACCCGGGCTTCGGCGGGCAGAGCTTCATTCCCGGCGCGCTGAAGAAGATCGCGCGCATCCGCACGCTGATCGACGCCCATCGGCAGGAAACCGGGCACGACATCCGGCTCGAGGTCGACGGCGGGATCAAGGCCGACAACATCCGCGCCGCCGCCGAGGCCGGCGCCGACACCTTCGTCGCCGGCAGCGCGATCTTCGGCCAGCCGGACTACCGGGCGGTGATCGCCGCGATGCGCGCGCAGCTCGCCGGCTGACGCCGCGGCGGCGCGATCCGGGGCGACCCGCCCCCGCCGCGGAGTCGAGCCTCGAGCTGAGTCACACTTGCGGCATGGCAGATTCTCGCGCGCACCACGACCACGGCCACGCCGAGGCGCATGACCACGACCACCGGGGCCATGCGCATGACCACGCGCACGGCCACCAGCACGCCCCGGCCAACTTCGACCGTGCGTTCGCGATCGGCATCTCGCTCAACATCCTGTTCGTCGCGATCGAGGCCTTCTACGGCTGGCAGGCCAATTCGCTCGCGCTGCTCGCCGACGCCGGCCACAACCTCGGCGACGTGGCCGGGCTGGTGATGGCCTGGGCCGGTGCGGTTGCCGGCAAGCTGCGGCCCGACGCGCACTACACCTACGGCTGGAAGCGCGCGTCCATCCTCGCCGCGTTCGCGAACGCGGTGCTGCTGCTGGTGGCGATGGGCTCGCTGGCGTGGGAGGCGATCGGCCGGCTGCACGCGCCCGAACCGACCCAGGGGATCACGGTGATGGTGGTCGCCGCCGTCGGCATCGCCGTGAACCTCGGCACCGCGCTGCTGTTCATGCGCGGGCGCGACGGCGACATGAACATCCGCGGCGCCTACCTGCACATGGCGGGCGACGCACTGGTCTCGGCCGGCGTCGTCGTCGTCGGCGCGCTGGCGCTGTGGACCGGCTGGGCCTGGCTCGACCCGGTCGCGAGCCTCGCGATCGCGCTGGTGATCGTGGCCGGCACCTGGGGCCTGTTCCGCCAGTCGCTGCGCCTGATGTTCGACGGCGTGCCGCACCGCATCGACCTGGTCGCGGTGCGCGCGGTGCTCGAAGCGCTGCCCGGCGTGACGCGCGTGCACGACCTGCACGTCTGGGCCACCGGCACGACCGACGTCGCGCTGACCGCGCACCTGGTGATGCCCGCCGGCCACCCCGACGATCCGTTCTTCGAGAGCGCAACGCACCAGCTGCGCGACCGTTTCAGGATCGGCCACGTCACGCTGCAGGTGGTGCGCGAGCCGTTCATGACGCTGTGCGAGGGCGCGCCGGTCGCGGCCGACCTGCAGCCGGCGCATCATCACTGAGCGAACCAAGGACCGGCGATGGAGTTCAAGGATTACTACAAGACCCTCGGCGTGGCGCGCGACGCGTCGCCCGAGGACATCAAGAGCGCGTACCGCAAGCTGGCGCGCAAGTACCACCCCGACGTGAGCAAGGAACCCGACGCCGAGGCGCGCTTCAAGGACATCGGCGAGGCCAACGAGGTGCTGAAGGACCCCGAGAAGCGCGCCGCCTACGACGCCGCCGGCAGCCAGTGGGAACGCCAGCGTGCTGCGGGGGACGCGCGCGGCCAGGGCGGCGACTTCCAGCCGCCGCCGGGCTGGGACGCCGGCTTCGAATTCAGCGGTCGCGGTGCGGACGGCGGCGCCCCGTTCGGCGGCGGCGAGCACAGCGACTTCTTCGAGGCGCTGTTCGGCCGGGCCGCCCGCCCGGGGCGCGGCGGCGGCGGGCGCCGGGCCGACGTGCAGATGCCCGGCCAGGACCACCACGCGAAAGTGATGGTCGACCTCGAAGACGCGTTCCGGGGCGCGCAGCGCAACATCTCGCTGCGCATGCCGGCACTGGACGACGCTGGCCGCGGCGTGATGCGCGAGCGCACGCTGGACGTCAACATCCCCAAGGGCATCCGCGAAGGCCAGCACCTGCGTCTGGCGGGCCAGGGCGGGCCGGGGCTCGGCGGTGGTCCGGCCGGCGACCTGTTCCTCGAGATCGTGTTCAGGCCGCACCCGCGTTACCGGGTCGACGGCCGCGATGTCTACGTCGACCTGCCGCTCGCGCCCTGGGAGGCCGCGCTCGGCGCCAAAGTCAGCGCCGCCACGCCGGAGGGCACGGTCGAGCTGACGATCCCGCCCGGCTCGGCCGCCGGCCGCAAGCTGCGGCTCAAGGGCAAGGGAATCCCGGGCAACCCGGCCGGCGACCTCTACGTCGTGCTGGCGATCGCCCTGCCACCGGCCGGCGACGCGAAGGCCCGCGCCGCGTACCAGGCGTTCGCGCAGGCATTCGAGTTCGATCCGCGCGCCCCGAAGTGAAGAAAGGATTTACGCGATGAGCGACTCCCTCCGCGTCACCGTCGTCGAAGACGAACTGCAGATGAGCCTCGCCGAGCTGGCGCGTGCCTGCCGTGCCCGGGAAGAGCAGATCCACCTCTGGGTCGTCGAGGGCGTGCTGCAGCCCAGCGGCGACGCGCCGTCGACGTGGCGCTTCGCCGGCGCGTCGCTGCGCCGCGCGAAGCTCGCGATCACGCTGACGCGCGAACTCGAGATCAACACCCCCGGTGTCGCGCTCGCGCTCGACCTGATGGACGAGATCGAGGCGCTGAAGGCCAGCCTGCGGCGTGCGGGCCGCGGCTGAGGCACGGCGTCGAGCGATCGCCCGGCCCTGCCGGCGACACCGAGCGCGAGATCGCGCGCTTCGGGGCCGCATGGAGTCCGGCACATCAATGAGCACTGAGCGCGTCCATGACCATCGTCGAATTGTCCCCGGCCGACCTGCGTCTGCGCGTCGATCCCGCAACGCTGGGTTTCACCGACACCTCCGAGTTGCTGGCGCTGCCGCTGCCCTGGATCGGCCAGGAGCGCGCCGAGCAGGCCGCCCGCTTCGGCCTGCAGATGGACCAGGCGGACTACAACTTGTTCGTGCTGGGCGAGGTCGGCAGCGGCCGGACTTCGCTGATGAGCCAGCTGATGTCCAGCGAGGCCGCCAAGCGGCCGGTTCCTCCCGACCTCTGCTATTTGCACAATTTCGAGGAGCCGGAGCGTCCGCGCGCGCTGCGCCTGCCGGCCGGTGAGGGGCGGCTGCTGCGCCAGTTGATGGCGGAATTCGCCAAGACGCTGCAGACCGAGATTCCGAAGCGGCTGCTGGCACCGGACGCGAAGGCCGAAAGCGAACGGATCGAGAACGCCGACAAGGCGCAGGAAGATCAGGCCTATGCCGAGCTGAGCGCGTATGCCGAGGCGCGCAACTTCGGACTGATGCGGGAGCAGGGGCGCATGGTCTTCACCCAGCGCGACGAGAAGGGCGAGCCCATGACCGCGGGCAAGGCTCTGGCGCTGACCCGGGAGCAGCGCGCCGAGGCCGAAGCGGCCGAGGGCGCGCTGCGCACCGAGATCAGCCGGTTCCTGGAGAAGACGCGCGCCGCGGAACGGGTGATGAAGGAGAGACTGGCGGCGCTGCGGCGGCAGATGGTCAAGCCCTTGCTCGACCACGAACTGCAGGAGATACGCAACCAGCTGCGCAAGCAGATCAAGGATTCGGTCAAGCTCGGTCACTACCTCGAACAAGCGCAGAACGCTGTGCTGGAGAACCTGGAATTGTTCCAGCCGGGCGACGAGCAGGAGGAACTGCGTGTCGCGGCGCTCGCCGAACTGGTTGCGCGCCTGCGCGTCAACGTGGTGGTGGACAACCACGGCCGCGCAGGCGCCCCGGTGATCGTGGAGGACAACCCGCTGTTCCGTCCCCTGTTCGGCAGCATCGAGTACGAGTCGGAGAACGACGTGCTGGTGACCGACTTCTCGCGCATCCGCGCGGGCAGCCTGCTCGAGGCCCATGGCGGCTTCCTGATGCTGCATCTGCGCGACCTGCTTGCCGATGAGCCGGTCTGGGAAAAGCTGCGTCGCTTCCTGCGCAGCGGCAGGCTGCAGATCGAGGAGCCGGGCATGGTCTACGCGCCCATCAGTGCGGTTTCGCTGCAACCGGAGCCGGTGGATGTCGAGGTGAAGATCGTCCTGATCACCTCGATCGAGGACTACTACGTCGTGCAGGAAGGCGACCCCGAGTTTGCCCGGCGCTTCCGCTGCAAGGTCGACTTTGCCGAAAGCTTCGCAGCCACCGCCGACTCGCGCAAAGCCACCGCGATCTTCGTTGCCCACACCTGCCACAAGACGGGGTTGCCGCATTTTTCGGCCGCCGCGGTGTCGGTGCTGATCGAGCAGACGCACCGCGAGGCGCAGGATCAGATGCGCCAGAGCGCCATCTTTGCCCACTCCGAAGCGCTGGTGATGGAAAGCGCCACCATGGCGCGCGCCCGTGGCGCGGCGGTGGTCGACACGAGCGACGTGCAGGCCGCGATCCAGGCCCGCACCCACCGCCACGATTACCCCGAGCAGCGCCTCCAGGAAGCGATCGTCGACGGCGAGCGTCTGCTCGAGGTCGGCGGCGACAGGGTGGGGCAGCTGAACGGTCTGACGATCGTGGATCTCGGCGACTACCAGTTCGGCTTTCCGGTGCGGGTGACCGCGTCGACCCACGCCGGCGAGGAGGGACTGCTCAACATCGAGCGGGAGGTCGAGCTGTCCGGCCCCATCCACGACAAGGGCGTGCTGATCCTGCAGAGCCACCTGTCGGCCCTGTTTGCACACATCGCGCCCCTCGCGCTCAACGCCGCCGTGGTGTTCGAGCAGGAATACAGCGGCGTCGAGGGCGACTCGGCTTCGTGCGCGGAGTTCTATGCCTTGCTCTCCAGTCTCTCCGGCCTGCCGCTCCGGCAGGGGATCGCCGTGACGGGAGCGGTCAACCAGCACGGCGAGATGCTGCCGGTGGGCGGCATCAACGAGAAGATCGAAGGCTACTTCCGCAGCTGCGAACTGCTGGGCCTGGATGGCCGGCAGGGTGTGCTGATCCCGCAGCGCAATCGCCGCCACTTGATGCTGGCCCCGCGACTGGTGGAAGCGGTCGCGCAGGGTCGCTTTCACATCTACACCGCCGACATGGCCGGCGACGGCATGGAATTGCTGGCCAGCGAAAAATTCGGCGCCCTGGGCCCCCAGGGTTACCCGGCGCAGACCGTGCTGGGACGGGCGCAGCGCACGCTGCAGGACTACCGCCGCGCCTGCCAGGCTCTGAGCCCGCACAAGCCGTCACCGTGGCCGCGCTCGCCCGGCCCGGCGCACGGCCAAACTCGGCGGCGTTGAGTTCGGCAATCCGGGCGCAGATCGCACGCCCGGGGGCCACAGGCATTGCGCGATCGCAATGACGCCGGGGCCACCGTGACCGAAGCTTCGGCTGTTCATGGACAGCGGGTCTTCCGATGGAACTTCTTCCGGGCAACGCAGCCACGGCCGGTGGCCAGGGCCGAGGTCCGGTGACGCCGCCGCAACTCCTGGCGGTGATCGAGGCGATGCTGCGCGAGTTGCGCGGGAGCGGTGTCCCGCCGGTGGCGCTGGACGATGACCTGGAGCGCACGCTGGGGATCGACAGCCTCGCGCGCATGGAACTGATGCTGCGGCTCGAGCAGGCGTTCCAGGTCCGCATGCCGGAGCCCCTGGTGCAGGCGGCGCAGACCCCGCGCGACCTGCTGCGCGCGCTGGCTGCCGCGTCGCCCCGGCACGGCATGGCCTTCGTTCCTGCCGCTGCGGCGTCGGCACCCGCACCCGCCGGCACGCCGCTGCCCGACCGTGCGCTGACGTTGATCGAGATGCTGCAGTGGCATGTCGATCACGCGGGCGAGCGCACCCACGTCACCGTGCTGGGCGACGAGGCCCCCGCGGGGCAACTCAGCCACGCGGCCCTGCTGGAGCGCGCGCGCGCGCTGGCGGCAGGCTTGCAGCGCGCGGGCCTCGCCCCCGGCGAGAGCGTGGCGCTGATGCTGCCGACGAGCCTGGCGTTCTTCGAGGCCTTCACCGGCATCCTGCTGGCGGGTGGCGTGCCGATCCCGATCTATCCGCCGTTTCGCGCCTCGCAGATCGAGGACCACCTGCGGCGGCAGGCCCACATCCTGGACAACGGCAAGGCGGTGCTGCTGATCAGCGACGAGCAGGCGCTGCCGGCGGCGCGCATCCTCAGGGCGGGCGCCCCGGCGCTGCGCTCGGTCGTGACGGTCGAACAGCTGCGCGCGCCGGGCGGCACCTTGACCGGCGTGGCGCACGCAGGCGACGACATCGCGCTGCTGCAATACACGTCGGGCAGCACCGGACACCCCAAGGGCGTGGTGCTGACGCACGCGAACCTGCTGGCCAACATCCGGGCGATGGGGCAGGCGCTGAAGGTGCGCCCGGACGACGTCTTCGTGAGCTGGCTGCCGCTGTACCACGACATGGGGCTGATCGGCGCCTGGCTGGGCAGCCTGTACCACGGCATTGCGCTGTTCGTGATGCCGCCGCAGGCCTTTCTCGCGCGCCCGTCGCGCTGGCTGCACGCGATCCAGGCGCATCGCGGCACGCTGTCGGCGGCGCCGAACTTCGCCTACGAGATCCTCGCGACGAAGGTGCCCGACGACGAGCTGCGCGGTCTGGACCTCGGCGCATGGCGGGTCGCGGCCAACGGCGCCGAGCCCGTGCATGCATCGACGCTCGCGCGGTTTGCGCAGCGCTTCGCGCCGCACGGCTTCGACCCGCGCGCCATGTTGCCGGTGTACGGCCTGGCCGAAAACGGGGTCGGGCTGGCATTTCCGCCGCTCGGGCGCGGGCCGCGGATCGACTGCATCGCGCGGGCCGCGCTGCACGCCGCCGGCCGCGCCGAACCGGTGGCCGAGACCGCGGGCACACAGGGCATGAAGGTCGTTTGCTGCGGCCAGCCGCTCGCCGGACACGAGATTCGCGTCGTCGACGCGCACGGCACCGAGCTGCCGGACCGCAACGAGGGCCGGGTCGAGTTCCGCGGCCCGTCGGCGACGTCCGGGTACTTCGGCAACCCGGACGCGACACGGATGCTCTTTCGCGGCGAGTGGCTGGACACCGGCGACATCGGCTACATCGCCGAAGGCGAGATCTATCTCACCAGTCGCGTGAAGGACCTGATCATCCGCGCCGGCCACAACATCCACCCCTACGACCTGGAGGACGCGGTGGGCCGGCTGCCGGGCGTGCGCGAGGGCTGCGTGGCGGTGTTCGGCGCCACCGATCCGGCCGGCGCGACCGATCGGGTCGTCGTGGTCGCGGAAACCCGGCTTCGCGAGCCGCTGCAACGCGACGCGCTGCGCCAGCGCGTCGCCGAACTCTCGATCGCGTTGCTCGGCGTGCCTGCCGACGACATCGTGCTGGCCGAACCGCGCACGGTGCCGAAGACATCGAGCGGCAAGCTCCGCCGTGCCGCCTGCCGCGCGCTGTACGAGCAGGGCCGCCTCGGCGCCGCCGGCCGTCCGGTGGCGTCGCAGCTGGCGCGCCTGTGGCTCGATGCGCTGGTGCGCCGCACGCGGGAGCCGCTGCAGCGCGGCGCGGTCGTCCTGTATGCGGGATGGCTCTGGGCGCTGTCCGGTGTCGGCGCCATCGCCGGGACGGCCGTCGCCGTCCTGCCCGCGCGCGCGGTCCGCAAGCGCGCCGCGCGATGGGTCGCCAGGCTGGTCCTGCGCGCCTCGATGCTGCCCGTGCAGGTCGAGGGGGCGGAGCACCTCGCGATCGCGCGCGCCGTCGTGGTCTCGAATCACGCCAGCTACCTGGACTGGCTGCTGCTCACCGCGATCCTTCCGGCCGAGATGAGCTTCGTCGCCAAGCGCGAACTCGCGCAGTCCCGGCCGCTGCGCTGGCTGCTGTCGCGCATGGGCGCGCGCTTCGTCGAACGCGACGATGTGCGGGGCAGCGTGGCGGACGCCAGGGTGCTGCTGGAGGCCGTGCAGGGTGGGGAATCGCTGGTGTTCTTCCCCGAGGGGACGCTGACGCGCGCACCGGGCCTGCGGGGCTTCCACATGGGTGCGTTCGTGACGGCCGCGCAGGCCGCGGTGCCGCTGCTGCCGGTGACGCTGCGCGGCACCCGGTCGGTGCTGCGCGACGGTTCCTGGTGGCCGCGCCGGTACCCCGTGCAGGTGCATGTCGATGCGCCGCTGCACGCTCCGACCGCGGACTGGCACGGCGCGCTGCAGCTGCGCGACGCGGCGCGCCAGCGCATCGCGGCGTCCTGCGGCGAACCGGTGCTGCAAGCCTGAGATCCTGAGCGGGACGGTGGCGCTCCCGTTGCCCGTGCGCATCGGGGTCGGCATCGAGGCGGATCGGGTGATCGTCACGCCGTGGGGGTATCCCGGCGCCGCGCCGCCGCGCGGCTTGGTATAACGGGCGCCCGATCCGACGCGACCAGCGCCCACGAGATGCTCCGCCATCTTGCACGATCGAAGCTGCTGCCCGCCCTGTGCGCCTTGCTGCTCGCCGCGGCAGCGCAAGCCCAGGAGCAAGCGTCGCCCTGCGCGTCGTCGGCCCAGGGCATCCCGGCGCGCCCGGCGCAGGCGCGAGGCGCCAGCGAGTTCGTCGCGTCCGTCGTCGGCCTCGGCGACCACGAGCGCGACGCCGCGATCCGCCGCGAGTTGCTCGCCGGCAATCTGCCGCGCTTCCTGCGCCACGTGCTGCCGGCGACGCTGAGCACGCGGCTGCCCGACGGCCGCAGCGTGCGGCTCACGCTGTGCGTGCTCTCCGACTACCTCGGCCTCGGCAGCGACAGCGACTTCCTGCTCGTGCCGATGGGGCTGGACAGCGCACTCGCCGTGGCCTCGAAGTTCGGCTTCACGCTGCCCACGCGGCGCATGGTCGACCTGATCTACCGGCAGGCCGCCGTGCACCTGCTGCCGCAGCCGCTGCCGGCGAGCGACCGCATGCGCTCCACCGCCTACCTGCAGCGGCACGACGCGCTCGTGGAGCAGCAGCGTGCGGCGCTGGGTGTGGTGCCCGGCGCGCTGACCGCCGGCCACAAGAAGGACCTGGTGCTCAGCGAAAGGCTGTGGCAGCAGCCCGGGCGCGTGGCCATCTACGGCTGGCAGCGCGCCGACGGCACGCCGATCCAGCCGCTGTCGACCGTGCACGGTGCGGGCTACGCCGACTACAGCCACGGCGTGCGGCTGGTCAGCCAGACCGTGTTCGTCGACGGCCGGCCGGCGCGGCTCTTCGACGTGCTGGCCGACAGGCAGCTCGGGCCGCTGCTCAGCGACGAAGGCCCGCTGCCACGGGCCGCCGCCTGGCTGGCGTCCCGTCCGGGCCGCGACGACGGCCGCGACTGACCGACCCGCCGCCGCGCGCGCTCAGCGCGCAGGCAGCGTCTTGCAGCAGCGAAAGCCCAGGTGGTAGTTGGCGTGGCTGTGCGCGTCCATCACGCGGCTGCCGTGCCAGTAGGGCGCGCGCCAGCGACACCAGTCCTCGTGGGCGCGGTAGGCGTCGAAGACGAACCAGCTGCCCTTCATCTCGGTGACGCCCAGATCGACGCTGCCGCGGCTGGCCATCTGCGCCGCGTTCAGCGGCAGGTTCATGTGCTCGGCAGCGTTGCCGTTGAGGTCGTAGACGCCCAGCGGGCTGCGGCAGTCCGGGAAGGCGCCGGTCGGGTAGGTGTTCGAGCCGCAGGCGTTCCAGCCGCCGCCCTGGCAGCCCGGCGTCTTCTGGCTGCCGGTGGCGCAGACGCCGCTGCGATAGGCGGGGCCGTAGCTCCAGCGCTTGTCGGCCGCCTGCGCGCGGTTGTGGGCGTCGCGCATGCGGCTCACGGCCACGTTGTCGGGCACGCCGCGGGCGAGGTCGAAGCGGTAGTCCGGTGGCCGCAGCGTGCCCTGGCACGCACCCTCCCACTCGTGCGCGTCGCACAGCCGCTTGCCCATCGCCTCGCAGATCTGCGCCGCCTCGCGCGCCTTGACCCAGACCACCGGGTACTCGCAGGGAATGTCCGGGAACTCGTACTGGTCGATGCAGGCGCGCGCGTCGCCGGCGCTCTGGCTGGCCGGGTCGTACAGCGGCGCCATGGACGGGCCGCCGCAGATGCGCGCAAAGGCCTGCTCGTCGCCGTGCGGCGGGACGCGCTCGCGTGCCGCGCGGCACTGTTCGGGCGTCTGCGGGTGGCGCGAGACCGCCGGGTTGCCCTGGGCGATGAAGCCCGAGCGCTCGAAGATCGCGCGCAGGCGCTGCATGGTCGCGTCGTCCAGGCCATGCTCCTGGCGCAGCTTCGCGAACAGGGCTTCGTTCTGCAGCTGGAACGCGGTGCGCGGCGCGGCCGCGGCCGCGGCCAGCAGGCCCGCGGCCGCCAGGGACAGAAGGATGCGGAAAAGGCGCTTCATCGGCCTTCCTGTCGCTTCGTGAGGTAGAAGAAGTCGCGGTCGTCGGGAAAGCTCAGGAAGCGCGGCATCAGGCTCGCGCCGATGGACTTGTCGAGCACGGCCATGCCCGGCACCAGGTGCTCGACGCCGAGTTGCGCACCGCTGCGCGGGTACAGCGCGAGGTAGGTGTGCTCGAGCGCATTCATGTCCAGGTGCATCGCGTAGCTGCAACCGTAGGCGATGAAGACGCGCGCCATCGCGCGCGGCGTGGCGCTCGAGAAGTAGCCGTAGACGAGGAAGCGCCGCCCTTCGTGCGCGACGATGCAGGCGCCGGCGCGCAGCGTGCGCAGCCGCTCTTCGGGCGAGCCCGACCAGTTGCCGGCGCCCCACTGCTCCACCAGGCGCCCGGGTACCGGCGTGCCGGCGGGCCCGGGCTCGACCAGCGGCACGCCGTTCTGCCGCGCATGGCGCAGCGTGCCGATGCGGCTGGCGTTCTCGGCGCGCCAGGTGCTCATCTCGACCGTGCCGTCGTCCTGCACGAGCAGGGTCGCCAGCCCCGGCTGCAACCGGCTGAAGACGACACCCTGCTCGACGAAGCCGTAGTGGCTGCCGTGGTTCACCGTCGCCAGCGCACCGTGGCTGAACGCGCCGTGCTCGCGCTTGAAGCCGCCGGTGAAGGTGGCGGCGACGCGCTCCAGCAGCTGCGGCTGGAGCATGCCGTTGCGCGCCAGCGGCGCGGCGCTGTCGAAGCCGTCGGGGCCGGGCAGGCGGGCGTCGCGCTGCTGCGGCCGCACGCGCGCCGACCAGCCCAGGCGCGGGTGGTCGGTGCCGAGCGCGAAGCCGAGATCGAAGCGGGCGAGGTCGAACGCGACGAGGTAGGCGAGCGCCTCGGATTCGACCGCGTCCAGGCCCTCGGCCAGCGCGCCCGGCGGCGCGGCGCTGACCCAGATGCCGTCGAGCCCGGCCGCGCCGACCCAGCGGCCCGGCAGCAGCGCCTGGCCGGGCCCGACAAGCTCGATGCCCAGCCCGGTGGCGACGATCGCGCGCGGCGGCGCGCCGCTGTGCAGTCGCGCCGCCGGCGGCGCCCCGGGTGGTGCCGGGTCGGCGGCCACGGCCGCCGGTGCCGGCGCGGCCCGCTCGGCGAAGGCATCCCGGTAGAACTCGCGCTTGACGAAGCCGATGATCTGCTCGCCGCGCCAGACATGGTCGCGCAGGAATTCGGTCGTCGCTTCCAGTGCGCTGCGGTTGCCCGGCACGGCATTGCGCAGGTACAGCCGCCCGTCGCACAGCGGCGCGTAGGGCAGGCGCTGCCGGGCGGCCTGCACCAGCGCCGTGGCCGGCCAGATGGCGCAATGCGTGGCTGCGGCATCGCGGGTGATCAGCAGGCTGCCCGGCCTGGCAGGGTCGAGCGCAACGCGCTGGCGCTGCGGGTCGGCATTCTCGAGGTGGAAGCTGCGCGGGCCGGGGCCGCCGGGGGTCGGCAGCGACAGTATCAGCCAGGCGTTGGCCAAGGGCGCCAGCTGCGTCAGCACGGCCTCGCCGGCGCTGCCCGGCAGGGCCACGCGTTCGACCTGCCGCGCGGCCTGCAGCGCGATGAAGGCGTCTTCGCCGGTCGCCGCCGCGCCGGGCAGATGGGCCGCCAGCGCCAGGCCAGCGGCGGCAACGGCGTGCAGGCCGTTCATCGGGGCAGCAGCAGCAGGGCCGCGACCACGATGCCGAAGGCGCGGCTGAGCGGGTCGCGCAGCGCGAAGGCCACCGGGTCGTCGTGGATGCGGCCGCGGTGCGCCATCAGCCACATGTGGCCGGTCCAGAACAGCAGCAGCGTGCTCAGCAGCCAGCCCACCAGGTGCGGTGCCGCGGGGGCGGCAATCACCGGGACCAGCGCGAGCAGCGCCACGCCGATGCAGTCCGCCGCCGTGCCGATCCCGGCGATCAGCGCGGCGTCACCGACGCGGTAGCCGCGCACATGCCCGTGCGCTCCGAGCCCGGGGCGCAGCGTCACCAGCTCGGCGTAGCGCTTGAGCAGCGCCAGACCGAAGAACAGCGCCGTGCTGCACACCAGCAGCCAGGGCGATACCGCGACCCCCGCCGCCAGCGAACCGGCGAAGATGCGCAGGCTGTAGCCGACGGCCAGCGTCAGCGCGTCGACGATGGCGTAGTTCTTCAGCCGCATCGAGTAGGCCAGCATCAGCGCCGCATAGCCACCGAGCACCACCAGGAAGGGCAGCGTCAAGGTCAGCGCCAGCAGCCCCGCCGCCAGCCACAGCGCGGGCACCAGCAGCAGGCCGTGCAGCACCGGCACGCGCCCGGACGCCAGCGCGCGCGCCTTCTTGTGCGGGTGGCGGCGGTCGGCCGGCAGGTCGAACAGGTCGTTCAGCA
Organism: Pseudomonadota bacterium; assembly: GCA_040388965.1. Taxonomy (GTDB): domain Bacteria; phylum Pseudomonadota; class Gammaproteobacteria; order Burkholderiales; family Burkholderiaceae_C; genus LMDS01. The sequence continues at coordinate 65,004 of JAZKAV010000028.1, forward strand.
GGTACACGCCCGAGGCCGCCAGGCTGAAGCACACCAGCCCGACCAGTGCGGCCAGCAGCTTCAGCGGGTCGTAGAGCTGGTGCGTGGCGAGCAGCGGCACCAGCAGCAGCAGGTTCTTCAGCCAATGCTGCACGCGCATCGCGCCCAGGTAGTCGCGCCACTCGGGACGGTCGTCATCGAAGACGCGCTCCACCTGGGTGACGCGCGCCGCCGCCGCCGCCAGCCGCCGCGACGGCCTGACGAGCAGGGCGCGCCGCGCCGCGGCCCAGACCGGCAGGTCGCGCGAGCCGTTGCCGGCGTAGTCGAAGCCACGCTCGCCGAATTCGGCGACGAGGCGGTCGCGCTTGGCCTCGCCGGCCAGGTTGAGCCGGCCGTCGCTGGCGAGCACCGACTCGAAGAGGTCCAGCTCGCCGGCCACCGCCTGCGCGATCCTCGCGTCGGCGCCGGTGGCCAGCACCAGACGGCGGCCCTGGCTCTTGAGCGCACGCAGGTGGTCCAGCAGTTCCCTGGCCATGGGCAAGGACGAGACGTCGATGGCCGCCAGCAAGGCCAGCCGGTGCTTCAGGTTCGCGCGCCCGCCGGCCAGCCACGACGGCAACTGCAGCAGCTGCAGCGGCTGCCGGCGCGCGACGTCGAACAGCGACTCGACGAGCGTGTCGGTGTGCAGCAGCGTGCCGTCGAGGTCCACCACCAGCGGCACCGGATCCGGATCGGCCGGCAGTGCCGCGGCGCGGGCTTCGGGGTCCATGGTGCGCTGCATCAGAACAGCCACTTGGCCAGCGCCAGCACGCCGTGCTTCCACGGCACCCGATGCGACACGCCGCTGCGGCCGCGGAACTCGGCGCGGTGCGCCACGTACCAGTCGTAGTTGCGCTGCAGCGCGTCGCGGTTCGAATGGCGCGGCGTGAAACCGAGCCGGACCTGCAGCCGCTCGATCGAGACCTCGCTGTCGTGGGCCGCGGTCTCGTAGATCCAGCGGTACAGCGGCGACAGGTGCAGCGCCTCCAGCAGGCGCAGCAGCCACACCGCCGGCCGCTGCGGCAGCGCGACGACGCGGCGGCCGTGGCCGGCGCGGTCGAGAACCGACTGGAAGTTGTCGCGCATCGTGCCGAACACCTTGGCGCCGACGTTGAAGGTGTCGTCGACGAGTTCGCGCTCGCGCGTCAGGCACAGCCAGATCACCTCGCACAGGTCCTCGACGTCGAGCAGCTGGTAGCGGTTGTCGCCGCGGCCCAGCACCGGGAAGGCGCGGCCGTCGCAGGCCCAGTCGTAGAGCAGCTCGAAGGCGCCCAGGCGCTCGGGGCCGACGAAGCTCTTCGGCCGCAGCACCGGCACGCACAGGCCGCGCGCGCGGAACTCGGCGCACAGCCGCTCGGCTTCGATCTTGGCGCTGCCATAGGGACCGACGCCGTCGAGTGCGTCGTCCTCGCGGATCGGGTGGTGGTCCGGGATGCCGTAGACCGCGGTCGACGAAATGAACACGAAGCGAGGCACCCGCTGCTGCGCGGCGGTGTCGAGCAGCAGCCGCGTGCCGGCTACGTCGGTGGAGCGGATCTCGGCCTCGCTGGCCAGCGGCAGGGCCGCTGCGCAGTGCACGACGGCGTCGACGCCCTGCATCGCCCGCCCCACGGCCGCGGCGTCGCGGATGTCGCCCAGGATCGCCTCGACGCGGTCGCGCTCCGGGTAGTCGAACGGCGCGATGTCCAGCGAGCGCACGCGCACCCCGCGCTCCAGCAGCCAGCGCACGAGGTTGATGCCCAGAAAGCCGGAACCCCCGGTGACCAGACAGACGGCGGTCACGGGACGGCGCCGCACCGTGCAGGCAAGACGGTCAGGATCGCATCCACTCGGGCGAGCCTAGCCGCGGTCTGGCGAAGGGCTTTGACCGGGGTCAATCCCCGGCCGTGGGCCCGAGACTGGCCGCGCCATTTCCGCGGCTCGCGCAGAATCGAGGCCCCAGGCTGAACTCCGTTGGCGCACCTTGAACTCCATTTGCTCGAACCAGGCCGATCTGCGCGCCGCGATCGTCGATCTGGATGGCACGATGGTCGACACCATCGGCGACTTCGTCGCCGCGCTCGGCGCCGTGCTCGACGAACTCGGCCTGCCGCGCGTCTCGCGCGGGTTCGTCGAGCGCACGGTGGGCAAGGGCTCCGAGCACCTGATCCGCCGCACGCTGGCCGAGGCCGGCGCCGGCGCGGCGCTCTACACGCCGGCCTGGGCGCTGTACCAGCGCCACTACGCGGCGGTCAACGGCGAGCACTCGGCTGTGTACCCGGGTGTCGTCGAAGGCCTGACGGCGCTGGCGGCGCGCGGCTGGAAGCTCGCCTGCCTGACCAACAAGCCGACCGCGTTCGCGCGAGCGCTGCTGCAAAGGAAGGGGCTGGACGGCTTCTTCGGCCCGGTGTTCGGCGGCGATGCGTTCGAGCGCCGCAAGCCCGATCCGCTGCCGCTGCGCAGGACCTGCGAAGCGCTCGGCACGGCGCCGGCGCACACGCTGATGATCGGCGATTCGAGCAACGACGCGCGCGCGGCGCGCGCCGCCGGCTGCCCGGTCGTGCTGGTGAGCTACGGCTACAACCACGGCGAGCCGGTCGCCGCGGTCGACGCCGACGGCGTGATCGACCGGCTCGATCAGCTGCAGCTGCCGTGGCGCGGCGCGTCGTGTCACCCATGAGCCCTGCTACACTTTTGCGCATGTTCATTCCGCGCCGCTGCATGACAGGGTCGAACGACCGGGGAGCCTGGCCCTGGCGGAGCCCGGCCGTTCGCGCGTAAGCGCCTGTCCTGCACGATCGGCGGCGCGGCCCGCCGTCGCGACTCGGGGTCTCGATGGCCCCCACACACTCTCCGACGACATCCAGCGCGGGTGCGATTCCAGGGCACCTTCCGGCCTGTGGAGGGCCGCTGAACATGATCACCGAACTCGAATTCAAGAGCCTCGCGGGCCAGGGCTACAACCGCATCCCGCTGATCGCCGAGGCGTTCGCCGACCTCGAAACGCCGCTGTCGCTGTACCTGAAGCTGGCCCACACCGCAGGGGTGTCGCATTCCTCCAGCGGCGGCGCGAGGCACAGCTTCCTGCTCGAATCGGTGGTCGGCGGCGAGCGCTTCGGGCGCTACTCGTTCATCGGGCTGCCGGCGCGCACGCTGCTGCGCGCCACCGGTTTTCGCACCGAGGTCGTGACGAACGGCGCGGTCGTCGAGACGGCCGAGGGCAACCCGCTCGACTTCATCGCCGCCTACCAGCAGCGCTTCAAGGTCGCGCTGCGCCCCGGCATGCCGCGCTTCTGCGGCGGGCTGGCCGGCTACTTCGGCTACGACGCGGTGCGCTTCATCGAGCCGAAGCTGGCCAGGACCGAGAAGACCGGCGGCATCGCGACACCCGACATCCTGCTGCTGCAGTGCGAAGAGCTCGCGGTGATCGACAACCTCTCGGGGCGCCTGTACCTGATCGTCTACGCGAACCCGGCCGAGCCGGAGGCCTTCCAGAACGCGAAGCGGCGCCTGGCGGAGCTCGGCGACAAGCTGAAGTACAGCGTCACCGCGCCGGCCGTCAGGCGCGGCGCGGCGCACGGCGTCGAGCGCGAATTCGCGAAGGAGGACTACCTCGCGGCGGTGCTGCGCGCGAAGGACTACATCGCGGCCGGCGACATGATGCAGGTGCAGATCGGCCAGCGGCTGCGCAAGCGCTACACCGAGTCGCCGCTGAGCCTGTACCGCGCGCTGCGTTCGCTGAACCCGTCGCCCTACATGTACTTCTACGACATGGGCGAGTTCCAGATCGTCGGCGCCAGCCCCGAGATCCTGGTGCGCCACGAGCGCGTCGCCGAAGGCGACAAGGTCACGATCCGCCCGCTCGCCGGCACGCGCCCGCGCGGCGCGACCCCCGAACTCGACCAGGCCCTCGAAGCCGAGCTGAAGGCCGACCCGAAGGAGCGCGCCGAGCACGTGATGCTGATCGACCTGGCGCGCAACGACATCGGCCGCATCGCCAAGACCGGCACGGTCAAGGTCACCGAGGCATTCACGGTCGAGCGCTACTCGCACGTGATGCACATCGTCAGCAACGTCGAGGGCCTGCTGAAGGACGGCATGACCAACCTCGACGTGCTGCGCGCGACCTTCCCGGCCGGCACGCTGACCGGCGCGCCGAAGATCCGCGCGATGGAGATCATCGACGAGCTCGAGCCGGTCAAGCGCGGCATCTACGGCGGCGCCTGCGGCTACCTGAGCTTCGCCGGCGACATGGACGTGGCGATCGCGATCCGCACCGGCATCGTCAAGGACCAGATGCTGTACGTCCAGGCCGCGGCCGGCATCGTCGCCGATTCGGTGCCCGAGACGGAGTGGCGCGAGACCGAGCACAAGGCGCGCGCGCTGATCCGCGCGGCCGAGCTGGTCGAGGAGGGGTTCTAGAATGAAACCGGAGGCTTCGGGAGCGACCGACACGCCGCAGCGTCTCATGCTCCGCAGGTCGCGCGCGGCGCGGTGGAGCACCGATATGCCCGCGAGAACGACATGAGCAGCAAGCCCGGACGCAACGATCCCTGCCCCTGCGGCAGCGGCAGGAAGTACAAGCACTGCTGCGGCAAGCCCGAGGCGCCGGCCGCGCCGCCGGCCGACGCGCACGACGGCGCAGTCGAGCGTGCCGTCGGCTGGCTCGCGCAGCACCACCGCAAGGCCTTCGCCGCGGCCCTGGAGGAGGAGGTCGATGCCGCCGTGTTCGGTTGCTTCGACGACGACGACGAGGAGGCAGCCGTCGCGGCGATGGCCGGGATCGACGACGCGCTGTGGCAGCAGCTTCAGCTCAACCTGACCGAGTGGCTGATCGCCGAAGGCGACATCCGGGTCAAGGACCGGCACGAGCGCGTCGCCGAGCTGCTGCTCGGCCCGCGCGGGCCGCTGCTGACGGTGGGCCAGCGCGCCTGGCTGGAACAGCTCGCGCAGCGACCCCTGCGGTTGTACGACGTGACCGAGGTCGTGCCCGGCACCGGCATCACGCTGTGCGATGCGCTCGACACCACGGCGGCGCCGATCGGTGTCACCGAACGTGCGGGCAGCCGATCGCTGCGGCCGGGCATGCAGATCGGCGCGCGCGTGATGACCGTCGACGGCGGCCACCAGCTTTCCGGGGCGCTCTACCCGTTCTCGATGTTCGGCGGGCGCGCGCTGCACGAGACGCTGCGCGCGATGGCGGCGCACCCCGGCCTGCACGCCGAAGACGACGCGCTGATGGTCGGCATGGAGATCATCAGGGGCTGGCTGGCGCAGTACCTGCGCCCCGGCCCGTTGCCGAGCTTCGTGCATGCCGCCAGCGGCGAGCCGCTGCGCTTCACCACCGACCACTATCAGGTGCTCGACTGGGAGGCGCTGTCCGCGGCGCTGGCGGCGCAGCCCGATGTCCGGGGCAACCGCGAGACCGGCTGGGACCGGCTGGTCGACGGCGACGATGGCCTGACCCGGTCGCAGGCCACGGTGGCCCCGCAGCCGGGCGGCAAGCGGGTTTCCCTGCTCTACAAGACGGCGGGGCTCGCGGACAGCGGGCGGGCGTGGTTCGAGGTGCTGGCCGGCGGCGCGGTGAAATTCCAGCTGCGCGAGCTGTCCGACCCGACGGGCCTGTTGTCGACCGCCGGGGCGTCGTCGGCCCGCCAGGCCCCCGCGACACGCCTGCCGCCGGGCCTGGACCCGCAGGACCTGGCGCAGGCCATGGCCGGTGTCGTGCGGCGCACCTACGCCCGGTGGGCCGACGAGCCGATCCCGGCGCTGAACGGGCAGACGCCGCGGCAGGCGATCGCGACCGCTGCCGGGCTCGAGCGCGTCAAGGGCCTGCTGCGCAGCTACGAGGATGGCGAGGCATGCATGGCGGCCGAACAGGGCCGGGCCGAGATCTCCTACCAGTTCCTCTGGGACGATCTCGGCCTGACGCGATAGGCGCCGTCAGCGCAGCCAGGGCTCGAGGGCCCTGGCCAGCCGCTGCAGCACGGCCGGTTCGGGCAGCGGCAGGCGCACACTGGAGCGGCCCGTGACCGGATCGCGCTCGATCGTCATCGGCGCGGCGCCGCCGGCGCGCGCCGACGCCAGCCCCTGCAGCAGCGCGGCACCGGTCTCGAGCAGTGCGGCCCAGGGGTCGGCCGGCGTGGCGGGCGGGGGCGGTGCCTCGTCGAGCGGCTCGGCCGGTCGGGCCGCTTCGGCGGCGGCGGGGCGCTGCGCGGCCTCGTCTTCCCCGTCGCCCGCCCGCGACGGTCCGGCTGCGGCGGCGGTCGAGTCCACCGCGCCCGTGGGCGGCGCCGGTTCGGTGGCGATATCGGTCTCGGCGTCGGCGTCGGCGTCGACCTCGCCCATCGCCCCGGCCACCCGCTCGACGCTTTCCATGAACTTCGACAGCTTCGTGCCCTGCAGGAAGATTTCGCTCTCGCCGCCGTCGAGCACGCCGGCAAACAGCGACTTCTTGAACGCCAGCACCGACAGAATGCCCTCCTCGATGCTGCCCTGGCCGACGAAGTTGACGACCTGCACGCCGCGCGACTGGCCCATGCGGTGCACGCGGCCGATGCGCTGCTCGAGCACCGCCGGGTTCCACGGCATGTCCATGTTCACCACCACGGCGGCCGCGTGCTGCAGGTTCAGACCCACCCCGCCGGCGTCGGTGGACAGGAACAGGCGGCACTGCGGGTCGGCGTGGAACTGCTCGACCAGCGCGCCCCGCTGGTCGCCCGGCACGTTGCCGTTGAACAGCACGTGGCCCCAGGCGCGCTGGCCCTTGCCGGGGCCCAGGCGGCGCCGGATCAGCTCGTGCGTGCCCAGCCACTGGCTGAACACCACGGCTTTCGCGGCCGGGTCTTCGAGCAGATCGTCGAGCACCGTCATCAGCTCGTCCACCTTGTGGCCGTGGTCGGTCTCGTGGTCGAGCAGCCAGGTGCTGTTGCAGGCCATGCGCATGTTCTGCAGCGCGCACTGCAGGCGCCGCTGGTCCGCATCCGACAGGTAGCCCGACCGCCGCCAGCGCGCGACGATGCGCGTGACGATGGCGCCGTTCTCGTCGTGATGCACGCGCTGCTCGGGCGTCAGCGGCACGAAGATGCGGTTGTCCACGCGCTCGGGCAATTGCGTCAGTACCTCGGCCTTGCGCCGGCGCAGCATCACCGGCGCCAGCGTCTGGCCGATGCGGTCCAGCGCGCGGTAGCCGATCACGCGGCCGGCCTCGTCGCGCTGCTGGTGTTCGTCGAGCAGCCGCCAGGTGGGCCCGAGGCGGTGCTGGTCGACGAACTGCACGATCGAGATCAGCTCTTCGAGCCGGTTTTCCAGCGGCGTGCCGGTCAGCACGATGGCGTAGGGGCTCGCGAGGCGCTTGAGCGCGCGCGCCGCGATGGTGTTCCAGTTCTTGATGCGCTGCGCCTCGTCGGCGATGACGAGATCCGGCGCCCAGGCATCGATCAGGTCGGCGTCGCGCGCCAGCGTCTCGTAGTGCGTGATCTTGCAGAACGCCTCGTCGCGGTATTGCTGCTGGCGCCGGGCGCGCAAGCCGCCGATGACCTGGACCCCGCGTTCGGTGAAGCGTGCGAACTCGTTCTTCCACTGGTGCTTCAGCGAGGTCGGGCACACCACCAGCACGCGCTGCACGCCGAAGTGGCGGGCGAACAGTTCGGCCGCGGCGATGGCCTGGATGGTCTTGCCCAGGCCCATCTCGTCGCCGATCAGGGATCGGCCGGCGCGCGCGGCGAACAGCGCGCCTTCGGCCTGGTACGCGTAGAGCCTGACCTTCAGCAGCTTGGCGAGCGACTTGTCCCCGGCGCCCTTCGGGTAGGCCTCGGCCAGGGCCGCCTGCCGGCGCTCGCCGTCGCGGACCTGGGCGACGAACTGCCAGACATCATCGTGGCAGCGCAGCTCGTGGCCGCGGTCGCGGGCGAGGCCGACCAGGGCATCGAGGCGGTCGAGCCGCTCCCAGGGCAGCGCCCAGCCGGCGCTCGCGTCGAACAGCTCGCCGGCGCGTGCCAGCAGCGCGGGCGGGCAGCTCCGGCCGGCGCGGAAACGCACGTGGCGTGCTCCTGCGTAGTCGAGCCAGACTTCGCTGTACTCGGGCTGGAAGCCCCTCGCCAGTGCCGCCTTGCCGCCGCGCCGGGATTCGAGCCTGGCCAGCGTGAATTCGATGTGCTTGCAGGTGCCCAGGTCGTTGGTCGCGAAGTCCGGGCAGGTGCAGAAGTTCTGCCCCGGCGCACGCCCCCGGATCGCGACACGGTAGTGGCTGCCGCTGGCCGGGTTGTGGACGCGGAACTCCGAGAACACCGGGTCCGCGCCCAGATTCTCCAGCCCGAAGTCCTGCTCGCGGCCGAACTGGCGCCGCAGCGCGGCCTGCCAGTCTGCGACCGGGATGTCCGCCGGCCGGCGTGTGCGCGACAGGCGCGGCTCGGCAGTCTTGCCGGCCTTGGGCTTCGAGGGCGGTTTGCGGGGAGTGGGCGTGATCATCGGTTGGGGGCTCGGCGGCGCGGTCGGTGAGGGCGAGCGTGATTCTCGCTCGCCCGCGAAGCTTGCCGATAGCGCCACCCGTCGAGGGCGGCGCCGATCGGCCCACGCCGGTCGAGCCGTCGGCTCCTCGCACAGCAAACGCCATGGCGCAGGGCCGACGGCGGCCACTCTGACTGACAATCGGCGCATCGACCCGACCCGCTCCTGTCCGCCATGAAGCTACCCTCGAATCTGTTGATCGCCGAACCCGCCGACCGTCCGCTCACGCCCGGGCAGCGCAAGTTCAACCAGCTCGTGCGCAAGATCGAGCAGGCTCGTGCCGAGTTGCTGGCCTGGCAGGAGCAGGTGCCGCTGTTCGCGCAGACCCATGCCCAGCGGGCTCGCCCCTTGCTGGGCGACCTCGCCGCCTGCCGGCGGGAGGTCGTTGTCAGGCTGGACGCGCTGCTCGAGCGGGCCGGCTGGACGAAGACCGAGCGCGGCGCGATGCGTGCGTATTTCGGCGAACGTGACCGACGATTTCGGGAACGTGACCGGTTTGGGG
>JAZKAV010000029.1:0-17908 GCA_040388965.1 Pseudomonadota bacterium
CCACGACAACAGGAATCACAATCCTGGACTCTACCAACTGAGCTACAGCCACCGCAGAGCGTTGAATTATAGCGGAAGCCCCCATGGGGACAGCCCACCCACGGCCTACTTCGACACTGCCGGCGCTGCGGCCGACGCGGCATCCGTGGCCGCGGCCGGCAATGCACTCGGCTTGATCTCGACCTTGTAGCGCGTCTTGAGCGCCGCGTAGTAGGCCAGCGATTCCGCATCGCCCCACGCTTGCGCGTACTGCGACCGTGCGCGCGCAGCATCGGCGGTGAGCGGATCACGCCCGAGCACCCGGTTGATCTTCACCACCGCATAGCCCTGGTCGCCGAGATCGACGCCGACGAAGGCCGGCAGCGTCGCGATCGGCGCCTTCAGCGCCGCATCGACCAAGGCGCCCGGCAGATCGTGCGCCTGGGCACGCGACACGCTCACCGCGGGTTCCGTCATCACGGTCGCCGGCGCCGCCCGCAATTCGGCCAACCGCGCTTCACCGAGCTTGCGGGCGAGCGCTGCGGCCTGCAGCGTCACCAGGCGCTCGCGGACCTTCGCCTTCACGTCGGCCAGCGGCAGTTGATGCGCGGCCTGGTACTTGACGACCCGGCCCGACACCAGCGTGTTCGCGCCGATCTCGATCGCCTCGGTGTTGCGCTTGTTTCGGATCGCGTCGGTGCCGAACAGCGCGTCGAGGAATTTCGGGTTCGCCAGGGCGCCGACGGCGCCCGGCGCAGGCACACGGCCGATGTTCTGCGCACTGCGCAGTGCCAGCGCGAGCTTGTCGACGACCGGCTTCAGGCTGTCCGGTTGCTCGTAGACCATGTTGGTGAAGTCGACGGCCGCTTCGGAGAATCGCTTCTGCGCGAGCTGCCCCTTGACCTCGCCTTCGATCTCGGCCCGGACCGAATCGAAACCGCGCTTCTCGCCGCCGCGCACGGCCAGGAGCTTGACGATGTGGTAGCCGAACTCGCTTTCCACCAGGGCGCCGATCTCGTCGAGCTTGAGTGCGAAGGCGGCGTCTTCGAGCGGTTTGGCGGCCAGGCCGCCGCGGCCGAAATAGTCGAGGTCGCCGCCCTTCTCGGCCGAGCCGGGATCGTCGGAGTTCTTGCGTGCGACCTCGGCGAACGACGCCGGGTTCTTCTTCACGTCGGCCAGCAAGGCCTCGGCCCTCGCCTTGGCCTTCGCGCGATCGGCCGCCGAAGCGCCGGCATCGACCTTGACCAGGATGTGGCTGGCGCGGCGCTCCTCGGGCGACGTGTAGCGCTTCTCTTTGGCGGCGTAGTAGTCGCGCAGCTCCTTCTCGGAGACATTGATGCCCTTCTTCAACGCGTCGAGGTCGAGCACCACGTATTCGATGTCCTCGAGCTCGGGGGCCATGAACTGCGGCGCGTTCGCCGGGTCCTTGTAGTATTTGTCGATGTCGGCATCGGTGGGCGCAACGGCGGCGATCGAATCCTTGGTCGCGAAGCGTTGCACCTGCACCTCGCGCAACTGGAACATCGCATCCAGCGCGGCGTCGGTCGCGCTGACAGGCGCCCACACGCTGGCAGCGATGCCCGACACCACCTGCCGCACCGACAGGTCCTGGCGCAGCCGCTGCGCGAACATCTCCGACGACATGCCCTGTGCCGCCAGCGCATCCTTGTTGACGCTGCCGTCCGGATTGCGCAGGAAGGCGAGCTGAGGGTCGCTCGCGAACAGACGCTGCAGGCGATCATCGGTGGTCGTGAGATGCAGCTTCTCGGCGGCGGTGAGCATCACGCGCTCGCGCACCACCGCGTCGAGCGACTGGCGCTTCATCTCCGGCGTGTCGAAGAGCCGCGCGTCGACGTTGGGCATCTGGCGCCGGATGCGCTCGATCTGCTCGCGCTGGGCGAACTCCCACTCGTTGCGGGTGATCTTGCGGCCGTCGACGGTTGCCACCGTCGTGCCCTCGTCGCGCATGAAGCTGCCGTAACCCTGGTAGACGCCGCCGCCGACGAATGCGAGCACGACGAAGCCGAGTATCACTTGCAGCAACCAGGTGTGCTTGCGGAAGAAATCAAACATCGAAAGCCTCTGTCAACGGGCGGCCCGCGCCACCAGGGCCGGGCGGGACAGGTACGGTGCGAGCCGCATCGGTCCGAACTGAATCCCAGATGCGACAAAGGCGAACCGAGGTTCGCCTTTGGCTGGGTGGTGCAGGTGATTCTATCCGAGCCTTCGGGGGCACAAGCCGCTGGGGCCGGGACCGAGTCGGTGAATCGTCTTGCCGTTCTGGTGGTGGGTGCTGAGGGGCTCGAACCCCCGACCTACGCCTTGTAAGGGCGCCGCTCTACCAACTGAGCTAAGCACCCGCGAAACCTGTGGTCGACGAACCGGGCCGCGGCCTCAGTTCACCGCGTCCTTGAGGGCCTTGCCGGGACGGAACTTCGGGACCTTCGCGGCCTTGATCTTGATCGTCGCGCCGGTGCGCGGGTTGCGCCCGCTGCGCGCGGCACGCTTGCCGACGCTGAACGTGCCGAAGCCCACGAGGGACACCGTGTTGTTCTTCTTCAGCGTGGTTTTCACACCGCCGATCACGGCCTCCAGGGCGCGCGCTGCAGCGGCCTTGGAAATGTCGGCCTGCTTGGCGATGTGCTCGATCAACTCGGACTTGTTCACGGGTGTTCCCCCTCTAAAGGTATCTCACGATGAGTTCGGGTGGGTGTTCGGGCTGCGACGGGTGTGGCGCTGCGGCAGCTCGAAACGATTACAGCCGCGCCCTCAGGCAGTGTCAAGCGCGGAAGCGGATTCTATTCGCAACGACACGCCCCCATTCGAGCGAAACTGCGTGCTTTCTCCCTTGACAACGCAAGCGGGCTGCACTCCATCGGACCGCACCCGGTCCGGTCAGCGGCTGCGCGAAGGCACGCGCACGACCAGCGCCACGCCGGTGGCCGTGAGCAGCATGCCCAGCGCCATGCTCCAGGTGAACGCTTCGCCGAAAAGCAGCCACGCCAGCGCTGCGGTGCATGGGGGCACGAGGTACATCAGGCTCGCGACCTCGGTCGCCGCGCCGCGCTGGATCAGCAGGTAGAGCAGCGAGCTTCCGCCCAGTGTCAGCACCAGCACCGACCACGCCATCGCGCCGATCAGCTGCGGATGCCACACGACCGGCTCGCTCTCGAACAGCGCGAACGGCAGGGTCACGACGAATGCCGCGAACATCTGGATCGCGCCGGCCGTTCGCACGTCGCAGGGAGCGACGAAGCGCTTCTGGTACAGCGTCCCGATCGTGATGCTGAGCAGCGCAAAGACGGTCAGCGCGAGATTCCAGTGCGTGATCTCGCCGCCGCCGAGCTTGTTCCACACGACCAGCGTCAGCCCTCCCAGGCCGAGCACGAGTCCCCACCATTGGCGTGGCAACACGCGTGCCTGCGCTTCGCGCGCAGCGTTGCCGCGCCAGCTGATCCACAGCGCCGTCAACACCGGTTGCAGCCCGACCAGCAGTGCCGCTGTACCGGCACCCATGCCGGATTTCACCGCGGCCCAGACGCCGCCGAGGTAGCCACCCTGGAGCAATGTGCCGACGACTGCCAGGTGCAGCCATTGCGCGCGCTCGCGCGGCCATGCGACACGTGCCAGGCGAATCCACACGCCGAAACACGCGAGCGTCAGCGCGTAGCGCATCGCCAGAAACGTCAGCGGCGGCGCATGCGGCATGCCGAAGCGCGCGACCACGAAGCCGGTGCTCCAGATCATCACGAAGACCCAGGGCATCGCTCGGACGAGCGTGCCGCGCCGATCGATCGAGATCACGAGCTGCGCGACCCGCGGGCGATGCGCCGAGTGGCCATGGGCCACGAAGACGCCCACCATGCGGCCCTCGGCCAGCCAGCATCCGCTCGGGCAATCGGCGACCGTACTCGCACGGCGACGGGTTCCATCAGCGGGCCTTGGCGCGGATCTCGGGCAGCGCCTTCTGCAGGTAATAGACCATCGACCAGATCGTCAGCACCGCCGACGCGTAGATCAGCCACGTGCCCCAGACCTGCGTGTCGATCAGCCCGAACAGACTGCCGTGGTAGAGCAGGAACGGGATCGCCGCCATCTGCACCACCGTCTTCAGCTTGCCGAGCATGTGGACCGCAACGCTGCGCGACGCGCCGATTTGCGCCATCCATTCGCGCAAGGCCGAGATCGCGATCTCGCGCCCGATGATCACGAGCGCGATCAGGGTCTGCACGCGTTCGAGTTCGACCAGCACGAGCAAGGCGGCGCAGACCAGGAACTTGTCGGCCACCGGATCGAGGAACGCGCCGAACGACGAGGTCTTGTTCAGGCGCCGCGCGAGGTAGCCGTCGGCCCAGTCGGTGAGCGCGACCACGACGAACAGCGCGGTCGCGATCAGGTTGCGATCGGGTTCGCCCAGCGGCAGATGGAACACCCCGACGATCAGCGGAATCGCGACGATGCGCGCCCAGGTCAGCAAGGTCGGCAGGTTGAAGAACATGCCGTGATTGTGACCCCAGATGCGCCGCTGCTATGGGTCCAGCGTGCGCGGCTTGAACTTGCGCTCGTGGTTGAACAGGAAGGTCTCGGTGAAGCGCCACGGCTTCGGCAGCCGCGACACATCGCCGAACGGTGCCGCGCGGCGCACCGCGTCGGCGGCGAGCTGCGAGGTGTCCTTCGCTTCCTGCGGGTGGCGCAGGAACACGATCTGGCGCACGCTGCCATCGCCGTTGAGCTCGATCTCGAGCACCGGGATGCCGAGCAGCGGCTCCGGCACCTCGCCGAGGTAGGTGCCGTTCGGGTTGGCCGCGACGAGCCGGTGCGCAGCCTGCAGCCGCAGCTCGGCCCAGGTGCGGACCGGACCCGGCGGCGGCAGGCGCATCGGCGCCGCAGTGCCGGCGGCTGCGGCCTTCGGACTCGCCGGCACGGCCGCCGGTGCGGCCGCGATCGGTGCCGGTGGCGGCGAGGATGAGCAGCCGGCGATCAGGCCCAGCCCCGCGAGGCCCGCACGCACGCGTCGATCAATGCAGGACACGATAGATTTCCTCCGCGAGTTCTTTCGAGATGCCGTCCACGCTCGACAGGTCCTCGACGCTTGCGCTGCCCACCCCGCGCACGCCGCCGAAGCGCTGCAGCAGCTTCGCACGCTTCTTCGGCCCGATGCCGGCGATGTCTTCCAGCTTGCTGCTCCCGGTTCGCACGCTCGCCCGCCGCGCACGCATGCCGGTGATCGCGAAGCGATGCGCCTCGTCGCGAATCTGCGCGACCAGCATCAGCGCGGCCGAGTCGCGGCCGAGGCAGACCTTGGGTCGGCCGTCGGCGAACACCAGTTCCTCGAGGCCGACCTTGCGGCCCTCGCCCTTCTCGACACCGACGATGCGGCCGAGGTCGATGCCGAGTTCCTCGAACACCTCGCGCGCCACGCCGACCTGGCCGCGCCCGCCATCGACCAGCACGAGGTCAGGCAGTCGTGCGGCACCCGCGGGGTCGGCGCGGCTGGCGGCCTCGGCCAGCCTGGCGTAGCGGCGCGTCAGCACCTGGCGCATCGCGGCGTAGTCGTCACCGCCGGTGATGCCATCGATGTTGTAGCGGCGGTACTGGGCACTCTGCATCTTGTGGCCTTCGAAGACGACGCAGGATGCCTGGGTCGACTCGCCGGCCGTGTGGCTGATGTCGAAACACTCGATGCGAAAGGTGTCCATGTTGTCGACGGCGAGGTCCAGGGCGTCGACCAGTGCACGGGTTCGGGCCTGTTGCGAGCCTTCCTCGGCGAGCAGCTGCGCGAGCTTGAGCTGCGCGCCCTTGATGCACATGTCGAGCCACGAGCGGCGCGGCTCGCGCGGCTGATGCTGCGCGGTGACCTTGACGCCGCTGTGCAGCGACAGCGCCTCGATCAGCGCCTTGTCGACCGCGTGGCTGAGCACCAGCAGCGGCGGCACGCCGCCGCTGCCGTCGGCCAGGTAGTGCTGGGCGATGAAGGCCTCCAGCACCTGGACTTCGGCCGACAGCGCCGCCGGCGGTGCGCCCTCGTCTTCCGGCCCGAGCGCCATCACGGCCTCGACATGCTTCGGAAAGTACGGCCGGTCACCGAGATGCCGGCCGCCGCGCACCATCGCGAGGTTCACGCAGGCGCGCCCGCCCTCTACCTTGGCGGCGAGGATGTCCGCGTCCTTGGTCGTCACGCCGGAGTTGTCTTCGACCGCCTGCTGGTGCAGCACGCGGGACAGCGCAGCGATCTGGTTGCGGATCTCGGCCGCCTGCTCGAACTGCAAGGCCTCGGCGCGCGCCATCATCTGCTGCTGCAGGGTCTGCATCAAGGCCTGCTGCTCGCCCTGCAGAAAACGCTCGGCGTGACTCACGTCGAGCGCGTAGTCACCGGCGGAGATGAAGCCCACGCACGGCCCCGAGCAGCGCTTGATCTGGTACAGCAGGCAGGGCCGCGTGCGGTTCGCGAACACGGTGTCTTCGCAGGTGCGCAGGCGGAACACCTTCTGGATCACCTGGATCGATTCCTTCACCGCCCACGCACTCGGGAACGGACCGAAATAGCGGTGCTTCCGGTCGACCGAGCCGCGGTAGTACGCGACGCGCGGGAATGTGTGCGACGCGATCTTCAGGTACGGGTAGCTCTTGTCGTCACGGAACAGGATGTTGTAGCGGGGGCCGAGCGTTTTGATCAGGTTGTTCTCGAGCAGCAGCGCCTCCGCCTCCGAGCGCACGACCGTCGTCTGCAGCCGCGCGATCTTCGTCACCATGTGGCCGATGCGCGTGCCGCCATGGTTGGTCCGGAAATAGCTGGCCACGCGCTTCTTCAGGTCGCGCGCCTTGCCGACATACAGGACCGCGCCCTGGGCATCGAAATAGCGGTAGACCCCGGGCAGGTTCGGCAGCGCGGCGACATCGGCGAGCAGCCGGTCGCGGGTTGCCTCGTTCGGCTCTTCGCCAGCGGCGGAAACATCGTCGATCATCGCTGTTGATTGTGCCGCGGCGCCCGAGCGCGGGCACGCTCCGGAATAATCGACGGCATGCAATGGGACCTGTTCTGCCGCGTCATCGACAACTTCGGCGACATCGGCGTGTGCTGGCGCCTTGCGGCCGACCTGGGAGCACGCGGCGAGCAGGTGCGGCTGTGGGTCGACGACGCGTCGGCACTGTGCTGGATGGCGCCCGACGGCGCACCGGGCGTGCGCGTGATGGCCTGGCCCGCGCTCGACGCAGGTGTTGATCCCGGCGAGGTCGTGATCGAGGCCTTCGCCTGCGAACTTCCCGAGGCGTTCATCGGGCGCATGGCGCGCCAGGCGCGGGCACCGGTGTGGATCAACCTCGAATACCTCAGCGCCGAGGACTTCCCCGAGCGCGCGCACAGGCTGGCGTCGCCGCAGGCGAGCGGCCCGGGCGCAGGGTTGACCAAGTGGTTCTTCTATCCCGGCTTCACGCCGCGCACCGGCGGGCTGCTGCGCGAGTCCGATCTGGCGGCCCGCCAGCACGCATTCGACGCGTCGTCGTGGCTCGCGGCGCGGGGTGCCTCGGCCGCCGACGGCGAGCAGGTCGTCAGCCTGTTCTGCTATGAGGCCAGCGCCCTGCCCGCGCTCGTCGACCTGCTGGCCACGCGACCGACCTTGCTGCTCGTCGCCGCGGGCGACGCGACGCGCCAGATCGCCGGATTGCTCGGCCCCGGCCTGCGGCGCGGCGCATTGCGGGCGCAGCTCCTGCCGGCCCTGACCCAGCGCGACTACGACCACCTGCTGTGGGCCAGCGACCTGAACTTCGTGCGCGGCGAAGACTCGTTCGTCCGCGCACAGTGGGCCGCCAAGCCGTTCGTGTGGCAGATCTATCCGCAGCACGACGCCGTGCACATCGACAAGCTCGATGCCTTCCTGCGGCGCTTTCTGGGCGGTGCCGGCGCCGGTCTCGGCGCCGAACTGCGCCGCTTCTGGCATGCATGGAACGGCGACGGCACCGAGCTGCCGGCGCTGCCGGACGGGCCGCGCTGGGCCGGGCACTGCCGCCGGTGGCGTGATTCACTGCAGGCGCAAGCCGACCTGACGACCCAGGTGCTCGGCTTTGTCGCCGAAACAGGCTAAAATTGAAGGCTTTTCGCGACGGGCCACCTGCCCCAGATGCACCGGACCCCGGTGCGGGCCGCGTCACCTCATCCGCACACGGAAACAGCCATGAAGATCGCACAGGAAATTCGCGCCGGCAACGTCATCATGCAAGGCAAGGACCCGATGGTCGTGCTGCGCACGGAATACAGCCGCGGCGGCCGCAACTCGGCCACGGTGCGCATGAAGCTCAAGAGCCTGCTCTCGAACTCCGGCACCGAGGTCGTCTTCAAGGCCGACGACAAGATGGACCAGGTCATCCTCGACAAGAAGGAATGCACCTACTCCTACTTCGCCGACCCGATGTACGCGTTCATGGACGCCGAGTACAACCAGTTCGAGGTCGAGTCCGAGAACATGGGCGACGCGATCCAGTACCTCGAGGACGGCATGCCGGTCGAAGTGGTGTTCTACGACGGCAAGGCGATCTCGGTCGAACTGCCCACCAGCCTGGTGCGCGAGATCACCGACACCGAGCCGGCCGTCAAGGGCGACACTTCGGGGAAGGTGCTGAAGAACGCGAAGATCGCCACCGGTTTCGAGATCGCGGTGCCGCTGTTCGTGCAGACCGGCGACAAGGTCGAAATCGACACCCGCACGCACGAGTACCGCAAGCGCGTCTAGCGCTTCGCGCAGCAGGACCGGGACCGCACCGCGGGCCGTTCTGCTTATGGTTCCGGCATCGCTCGGCGTCGCCATACGAGCCGGCGTCGAAGAACGCGCACGGCGCGTCCCGTGTGCGCCATGATTCGCGCATGTCGTTCGACTTTGCCGCCGTCGCCTCCCCGTTCCGCATGCAGCCCGGCCTGCGCCGGCTCGCACCGGGCGCTGCACGGCTGACGCCGAACACGCTCGGCAGTGCCGCGCTGATCGAGAAGGCGGCGGTGCTGCGGGATCGCGCCGGCGAGGCACTGGTCGCCGAACCGGGGTTCGACGCCGGCCCGGCGCTGCACGCGCTGATGCGGCAGGCGGCACTCGGCCAGCCGTCGCACTTCGGTTGGGACGGCGAGCAGCGCTTCGATGCGCATGCGCTCGGCTGGTCGGTGCGCGGCGACGAACTCGCCGGCGGCGGCCCGCGCGAACTCGGCGCACTGCTGCGCGCCTTGCCGGCAGCATGGCGCCTGCCGGGCCTGCTGTGCCTCGCGCTCGCCGAGGACCTCGCGGTGATCGATGGCGACAGCGCACGCATTCCCTGGCTCGCCGTGTGCCTGCCTTCGCGCTGGGCACCCGAAGACAAGGTCGGCCGGCACTTCGCCGAGGTCCACGCGCCGGTCGCCGACAACGCACTGCTGATCACCGCCGCCGACCACCTCGCGCGGCTCGTGACCGGCACGAACCGCTGGGAGCGCTTCGTCTGGAGCGTGAGCAGCGATCCGCGCCTGGCACAGCATCCGCGCCACACGCCGCCGCACGCCTGGCCGGCCGCGCTCGACGCCGGCGCGATCGCCCGCGCGGCGAGCTGGCGCACCGAGCACCAGACCTTCATCCCGGTGCCGTCGATGCGCCAGGCGGTGTTCACGATCCTGGTCGAGAGCCGACCGCTGCCCGACGCGATCGACTCGCCCGAGCGCGCGCGTCGACTCCACGACGCGCTCGCGAGCATGAGCCCTGCGGTGCTCGCCTACCGCGGGCTGGGCGACGCACGCGCGCGCCTGCTGGCGTGGCTGGCGATGCGCAGCGCATGAACAGCGCGCCGATCGAACCGGGCACGCTGGCGTTCGACGACCACGGCGTGCCGTTCTCCCCCGCCTGCGGCGACATCTACCACCCACGCTCGGGCGCGCTCGCTCAGGCACGCCACGTGTTCCTCGGCGGCAACGAGCTGCCGCGCCGCTGGCAGGGCCGCGACCGATTCGTCGTGCTCGAAACCGGCTTCGGGCTCGGTCACAACTTCCTCGCCACCTGGCAGGCCTGGCGCGACGACCCGCAGCACTGCGAGCGCCTGGTCTTCGTCTCGATCGAGCAGCACCCGGTGACGCGCGCGGACCTGCTCCTGGCGCACCGCGGCCATGCGTCGCCCGAGCTGGCCGACGCGCTGCAGCGCGCCTGGCCGCCGCCGACCCACAACCTGCATGGGCTTTCGTTCGACGGCGGCGCGGTCCGGCTGCTGCTGGCCCTGGGCGACGTGCAGGTCTGGCTGCCCGAGCTGGTCGCCGAGGTCGATGCGTTCTACCTCGACGGCTTCGCGCCGGCCCTGAACCCGCGGATGTGGGACGAACGTGTCTGCAAAGCCCTGGCCCGGCTGGCGGCGCCGGGCGCGACGCTCGCCACCTGGAGCGCCGCGCAATCGCTGCGCCGGCACCTGGGCAGCGCGGGCTTCGAGGTCCGGCTCGGCCCTGGTCAGGGCGGCAAACGCGACATCACCCTGGCCCGCTTTGCACCGAGCTTCGCCCCGCGCCGCGCACCGGCGCGGCAGCGTCGCAACGCCGAGGCCCCCGAGCGCCACGCGCTGATCATCGGCGCCGGCCTCGCGGGCTGCGCCGCCGCATGGGCGCTGGCGGAGCAAGGCTGGCGCAGCACCGTGCTGGAGCGCCGCGCCACGCCGGCGTCGGAGGCCTCCGGCAATGCGGCCGGCCTGTTCCACGGCATCGTCAACGCGCAGGACGGTGTTCACGCCCGCTTCAATCGGGCCGCGGCACTCGCGGCGCGCGCTGCGGTGCTCGCCGCGATCGACCGTGGTGTTCCGGGCAACGCGCAGGGCTTGCTGCGCCTGGAGACCACGCTGGTCGCGAACCAGATGCGCGCGCTGCTCAGGCGCATCGGACTGCCGGCCGACTACGTGCAGGCCCTGGACCCAGGGCAGGCGAGCGAGCACGCCGGCATCGCGCTCGCGCATCCCGCGTGGTTCTACCCGGGCGGCGGCTGGGTGCAGCCCGCCGGACTCGCACGCTCGTATCTCGATCGGGCAGCAGGCCTGGTCGAGCTGCGTGCCCGTGTCGAGGTCCAGACGCTGCGGCGAACGGACGACGCCTGGGAGCTGCTCGACGCCGCGGGGCAGAGAATCGCCCGGGCACCGACCGTCGTGCTCGCCAATGCCGGCGACGCACTGCGCCTGCTCGGTGCTCCCGACTGGCCGGTCGCGCAGGTGCGCGGCCAGATCAGCCTGACCGGGGCCGCACGGCTCGCGTTGCCGCGCCTGCCGGTCGCCGGCGCAGGCTACCTGCTGCCGGCGATCACCGGCCAGGCGCTGTTCGGCGCCACCGCGCAGCGGGGCGATACGGACCCTTCCGTGCGGGATGCCGATCACCGGTTCAACCTCGCCCAGCTCGCGCGGCTGACCGCCCGGCCGGTCGCGCTGCACGCCGACGAACTGACCGGCCGCACCGCCTGGCGCAGCAGCAGCACGGACCGCCTGCCGGTGATCGGCGCGGTGCCCGATGCCGACCTGCCGGAGGTGCGCCTCGACCATCCACGCCTCGTGCCGCGATTGCCGGGCCTGTTCGTGTTCACGGCCCTCGGCTCGCGTGGCATCACCTGGAGCGCGCTCGGCGCGCAGGTCCTGGCCTCGTGGGTAACCGGCGCGCCGGCACCGGTCGAGGCGAGCCTGCTGGACGCCGTCGACCCGGCACGCTTCGTCAGTCGCCGGGTGCGTCGAAACCGTATCGGGTGACCGTACCGGCGCACGGCGTCCGACGGCGTCAGGGCGCCGGTGTCTGCGCGCCGGCAGGCGGCGAGCCCGCCGTCGTGTCACCGTCGGCGGGGGCCTCGTCGCCGCCCGGCTCGCCGACCTTGCGGCCGGCCTTCTCCCTGAGTTTCTCTTCCTTCTTCTTCTTCTTCGCCAGTTCGCGCTGGCGCTTTTCGAACGAGTAGTTTGGTTTGGCCATGGGCCGTCCTTCCTGTCAATGCCGAGGGGTCGCACCGCCGATGCGCCAGCCCCCGAGGTTACGCGCTTTTCACCGGCCTCCGTTCGCCGCGCCGACGAGGCCGGTCAGAACGTCAGCGTCCGCACACCGTGTGCGGTGCCGAGCAGGCAGACCTGGGCCTTGTTGCGCGCGAAGATGCCGACGCCGACGACGCCGGGCCACTGGTTGATCGCGCACTCCAGCGCGACCGGATCGGTGATCGACAGGCCGCGCACGTCGATGATCTGGCCGCCGTTGTCGGTGACGACGCCGGCACGCAGAACCGGCTCGCCGCCGAGCGCGCGCAGGCGCCGGCCGACCTGCGCCGCCGCCATCGGGATCACCTCGACCGGCAGCGGAAAGCGCCCCAGCGCCGTCACCAGCTTCGACTCGTCGGCAATGCAGACGAAGCGCGCCGCGAGGTCGGCGACGATCATCTCGCGCGTCAGCGCCGCGCCGCCGCCTTTGATCATGTGACCCTTGCCGTCGATCTCGTCGGCCCCGTCGATGTAGACGGCGAGGGACTCGACCTGGTTCGCGTCGAGCACCTCGATGCCCAGCGACTGCAGGCGCAGCGTGGTCTGGTTAGAACTCGACACCGCCGCGCGGATCGGCTGCGGCATCTTCGCGAGCGCGTCGATGAAGCAGTTGACCGTCGATCCGGTGCCGACGCCGATCACGCTGCCGGGCTCGACATACGCTGTCGCGGCCTGTCCGACCAGGGCCTTCAGTTCGTCTTGCGTCATGCGCCGGATTATCGGCGAGGCCGTCGCGGGTTCAGGGCTTGCCGACCATCGCCTCGGGGCGCACCCAGACGTCGAACTGCTCGGCCGTGACGAAGCCGGAGGCGAGCGCCGCCTCGCGCAGCGTCGACCCCTGCGCGTGCGCGGCCTTCGCGATCTTCGCCGCCCTGTCGTAGCCGATATGCGGGTTCAGCGCGGTCACCAGCATCAGCGAGCGCTGCACGAGTTCGGCAATGCGCGCGCGATCGGCCTCGATGCCGCGCGCGCAGTGTTCCTCGAAGCTGCGCGCGCCGTCGGCCAGCAGCCGCATGCTCTGCAGGACGTTGTGGATGATCACCGGCTTGAACACGTTGAGCTCGAAGTTGCCCGACGCGCCGGCCATGTTGACGGCCACGTCGTTGCCCATCACCTGGCAGGCGAGCATGGTCAGCGCCTCGCACTGCGTCGGGTTGACCTTGCCCGGCATGATCGAGCTGCCGGGTTCGTTCTCGGGGATCGCGATCTCGCCCAGCCCGGAGCGCGGTCCCGAAGCAAGCCAGCGCACGTCGTTCGCGATCTTCGTCAGCGAGGCCGCCACGGTCTTCAGCGCCCCGTGTGCGAACACCATCGCGTCGTGCGCGGCGAGCGCCTCGAACTTGTTCGGCGCGCTCTCGAACGGGTGGCCGGTGGCGCGCGCCAGCTCGGCCGCGACGCGCGCGCCGAACGCGGGGTGCGCATTCAGGCCGGTGCCGACCGCCGTGCCGCCCAGCGCCAGCTCGCGCAGGTGCGGGCGGGTCGTACGCAGGTGACGGATGCCATGGTCGAGCTGAGCGACCCAACCCGAGATCTCCTGGCCCAGCGTCAACGGGGTCGCGTCCTGAAGATGGGTGCGGCCGATCTTGACCAGGTCGTCGAACGCGGCCGATTTCGCCGCGAGCGTCGCGCGCAGGGTTGCCAGCGCCGGCAGCAGCTGCTCTTCGAGCGCGCGCAGCGCGGCCACGCTCATCGCGGTCGGGAACACGTCGTTCGAGGACTGGCCACGGTTCACGTCGTCGTTCGGATGGACCAGACGCAGCTCGCCGACCTCGCCGCCGAGGATCTGCGAGGCGCGGTTCGCGAGGACCTCGTTCATGTTCATGTTGGTCTGCGTGCCCGAGCCGGTCTGCCACACCGAGAGCGGGAACTGGGCGTCGTGCCAGCCGGCCAGCACCTCGTCGGCGGCCGCGGCGATCGCGTCCGCCCTGGCCGCGTCGAGAACGCCGAGCTCGCGGTTCACGACCGCTGCGCTGCGCTTGACCAGCGCCAGTGCCAGGATCAGCTCGCGCGGCATGCACTCGCTGGAGATGTCGAAATGCTGCAGCGAGCGCTGCGTCTGCGCGCCCCACAGCGCCTCGTCGGCAACGGCAATCTCGCCGAAACTGTCGCGTTCGAGTCGATGGGGCCCGGTCGGGGTGCGGATGCTCATGGGGTGTGCCGATTCGTTCGCATTCGTGGGACCTGTCCTACGGCAAAGTATGCGCGCCTGCCGCTGCCATGCAGGTGGGCGACTGCCACAATCCCATTCATGTCATTGTTGCCCTATGCACTCGCCCGACCGTTCCTGTTCGGCCTCGACCCCGAACGCGCCCACGATCTCACGCTCGATGCGCTCGCACGGCTGCAGAACACACCGCTGCAGTGCCTGTGGTCGCAGTCGCGCGTGGCCGATCCGGTGCAGGTCGCCGGGCTGAGCTTCCCGAACCGGATCGGGCTGGCCGCCGGGCTGGACAAGAACGGCCGCTGCATCGACGGCCTGGGCGCGCTGGGCTTCGGCTTCATCGAGGTCGGCACCGTGACGCCGAAGGCGCAACCGGGCAACCCGAAGCCGCGCATGTTCCGCCTGCCCGAAGCGAACGCACTGATCAACCGGCTCGGTTTCAACAACGACGGACTCGATGCGTTCATCGCCAACGTCAGGCGCGCGCACTTCCGTCGCGACGGCGGCATCCTCGGGCTGAACATCGGCAAGAACGCCGCGACGCCGATCGAGCGTGCGGTCGACGACTACCTGCTGTGCCTGGAAGGCGTCTATCCGCATGCCGACTACGTGACCCTGAACATCTCCAGCCCGAACACGACGAACCTGCGCGCACTGCAGAGCGACGATGCGCTCGACGCGCTGCTCGGCGCGGTGCAGGCGCGCCGCGAGCAGCTCGCGGCCCGGGATGGCCGGCGCGTGCCGGTGTTCCTGAAGATCGCACCCGACCTCGACGACGCGCAGATCAGCGTGATCGCGGCCACGCTGACGCGGCATGCGATCGACGGCGTGATCGCCACCAACACGACGATCGCGCGCGACGCGGTCCGCGGGCTGGCGCACGGCGACGAGGCCGGCGGCCTGTCGGGAGCACCCGTATTCGGCGCGTCGAACCGTGTCGTCGCGCAGCTTCGCTCCGCGCTCGGTCCGGTCTACCCGATCGTCGGCGTCGGCGGCGTGATGAGCGCGGCGGACGCGTTGGCCAAGATCGCCGCCGGTGCGAATCTGGTCCAGCTCTACACCGGCTTCATCTACCATGGCCCGCCGCTGGTCGCCGCCGCGGCGCAGGCGTTGGCGAGAACATCGTGAAGCGCACCGCGCGCGTGGCGGCACTGGCCGCACTCGTGCTGCTCGGCGCCTGCAGCTCGCTGCCGCGCATCGTGCCCGACATGGCGCGCTCGGCACCCGCACCGCAGCTCGAAGGAACACGGGGGCCGCTCTCGGCCGCACGCAGCAAGGAGATTCTCGATGGCCTGCGGGCCCGCGGGCAGGACACCGACGTCCTCGGCCGCCACCTCGCGCTCGAAGCCGCGATCTCCGACAGTCCGCTGGTCGCCGGCAACAGGGTGCAGTTGCTCCAGGACGGCCCGCTGACCTACCAGGCGATGTTCGCGGCGATCGAGGCGGCGCGCGATCACATCAACATGGAGACCTACATCCTCGAGGACGACGAGGTCGGCCGGCGCTTCACGGCTGCGCTGATCGCCAAGCAGCGCGCCGGCGTGCAGGTGAACCTGATCTACGACAGCGTGGGTGCGCTGGCCACGCCCAAGGACGTCTTCCAGGCGTTGCGCGACACCGGCATCAGCGTGCTCGAGTTCAACCCGGTCAACCCGCTGACCGCCAAGGCCGGCTGGGACGTGAACCAGCGCGACCATCGCAAGATGCTGATCACCGACGGCAGGACGGCGATCCTCGGCGGCATCAACATCAGCAGCGTCTATTCGGGGGGTTCGTTCAGCCAGCGCTCGAAGGCGCGTCCCGGCAACAAGCTGCCGTGGCGCGACACCGACCTGCAGATCGACGGCCCGGTCGTCGCCGAATTCCAGAAGCTGTTCATCGAGACCTGGGAGAAGCAGAAAGGCGCACCGCTCGCGCCGCGCCGCTACTTCCCGGCGCTGGCACGTCAGGGCGACGAGGTCGTTCACGCGATCGGCGGCTCACCCGACGAACCCTACAGCCTGATCTACGCGACGCTGATCTCGGCGATCGATTCGGCCGAGAGGGAGGTGCTGCTGGTCAATGCCTACTTCGTTCCCGATCCGCAACTGATCGCCTCGCTGAAAGGTGCGGTCGCGCGCGGTGTCGACGTGAAGATCGTGCTGCCGGGCGCCACGGATTCCGCGCTCGTCTTCCATGCCGGCCGCTCCTACTACGACGAGCTGCTGCGCGCGGGCATCGGAATCTACGAGCGCCAGGAGGCGCTGCTGCACGCCAAGACCGCGCTGATCGACGGCGTGTGGTCGACGGTGGGGTCGACCAACCTCGACTGGCGCAGCTTTCTGCACAATCAGGAAGTGAACGCCGTCGTGCTCGGCAAGCGATTCGGCGAGAGAATGCGGGCCGCCTTCCTCGAGGATCTGGCGGCGTCGAAGCAGATCACGCTCGAACGATGGCAGCAGCGCTCGCCGGTCGAGCGCATGAAGGAGGCGCTCGCTCGCCTGTGGCAGTACTGGCTCTGAGTGCCTTTCGAGGAGGCAAACCCATGAAGACATTCTGGAGGCGGCCCGCCGCGCTCGCGCTCGCGCTGATGCTGATGCTGATGCTGATGCCGGGCTGCATCGTGCCGGCCCATGCACAGGACGCCGCCGCGCTGCGCGCGAAGCACGACAGCCTGCGCGAGAAGCTCGCCAGCAATCCCTTCCAGCGTCCGCTGGTGCTGGAATCGACGCAGGCCTCCAGCGAATTGAAGGGCGAGGTCTATGCCATCGTCGACCAGCCGTTCGGCGTCGTCGGCCCGGCACTGCAGGGCATGGAGCACTGGTGCGAGCTGCTGATCCTGCACCTGAACGTGAAAGGCTGCAGCGTTGCCGGCAAGCCACCGGCCGAGGTGCTGACCATGGTCGTCGGACGCAAGTTCGACCAGCCGCTGGACGAAGGATACAAGGTCGAGCTCGCCTACAGCATGCCGGCGGCGACCCCCGAGTACCTGCGCGTGCAGATGGCGGCCGAGACCGGGCCGGTGGGCACCCGCAACTACCGCCTGGCACTCGAAGCCGTGCCGCTGGACGACAGGCGCAGCTTCCTCCACATGTCGTACGCCTACGCCTACGGCGCCGGGGCGAGGCTGGCGATGCAGGCCTACCTCGCGACATTGGGCCGTGACAAGGTCGGCTTCAGCGTCACGGGCAAGGGCGACGACGGCAAGCCGGTCTACGTCGACGGCGTGCGCGGCGTGGTCGAGCGCAACACGATGCGCTACTACCTCGCGATCGAGGCGTATCTCGGCTCCTTGGCCGCGCCCCCCGGCGAGCAGGAAGACAAGCGGCTGCGCGACTGGTACGCGGCGACCGAGCGCCATGCGCGGCAGTTGCACGAGCTGGACCGCGAGGACTATCTCAAGATGAAGCGCAGCGAGCTGCAGCGCCAGCGTGCCGGCGCGGCGCGCTGACGAGCCGCACCAACGCCCCCATCCGTCCCCTTCGCCTGGCCGCGGCCTCCCGGCCTTGCTCAGTGCACCGGCGCACCGGTCTTGGATTGCAATTCTTCGCGCGTCACGCCGTCGGCGAGCTCGACCAGCTCGAGCCCCGCCGGCGTCACGTCGAGCACCGCGAGGTCGGTGATGATGCGGTTGACGACGGCCACGCCGGTCAGCGGCAGCGTGCACTCGGGGAGGATCTTCAGGTCGAAGCCGCCGTCCTTCTTCTTCGCGACGTGTTCCATCAGCACCAGCACGCGCGCGACGCCGGCGACCAGGTCCATCGCGCCGCCCATGCCCTTGACCATCTTGCCGGGGATCATCCAGTT
>JAZKAV010000030.1:0-52621 GCA_040388965.1 Pseudomonadota bacterium
CGCATGCACGGATCTGTGGAGGGGGTGCTGGGTGACTGGCATTCCTACTCCGACTTGGGTTGGGTAGGCGGGACGAGCGCACGGCCGTGCGCTCCCCTGAAGGGAATTCTTCGCCACAGCCTGGAGCGGCGATTGAGTCTGCGCAAGACCGGTTCGATCGGCGCGTTCGGAAAATTCCGAACCCACCCCTGGACAAATCCACCGACAGGAGCAGCCGGTGCCGACGCAAAGTCCGACGGGGTTCCGATTTCCAGGCGCATGCGCCTCCCGCAAGCTGCGCATGTTCGTTCAACCGTTCGTCCAACGATCCCGACCCCAGGAGTCCCCGATGGCCACCCCGATCACGCTGCACGCCGTTCAGTCGCCGAAGCCCGTCGCCTTGTTCCCGCCCGGGCGTCGCGTCCCTGTCGACCGCAGTACGATGGCGGACCTGCTGCAACTGATGGGCGCCGAGGACACCGGCGCGTCGCTGCTGAACAGCCTGCCGGTGCCGACCCGGCGCCTGCGCGCCGGCGAGACGCTGTTCCACGAAGGCGCGCGTGCCGAGTCGATCTACTTCGTGCGCAGCGGCACGTTCAAGACCTTCCACACCGCGGAGGACGGCTACGAGCAGGTGCTGGGCTTCGTCGGGCGCGCCGAGGTGCTCGGTTTCGACGCGCTGTGCACGCAGGGGCATCCCACCGAGGCCGTCGCGCTGGAAGACTCGACCGTCTACGTGCTGCTTCTGCGCGACCTGTTCGTGCTTGCCGAACGGCACCCGGCGTTCGGCCGCGTCGTCCATCTGGCGGTGAGCAACGCGCTGACGCGCCAGGGCGAACTCGCCGACGTGATGGCCGCCGTCGCCGCCGAGGTCCGGCTGGCGCGCTTCCTGATGCATCTCTCGCACCGGATGGCCGCATGCGGGCACTCGCCGCGCTGCTTCGTGTTGCGCATGGGCCGGCGCGACATCGCCAGCTACCTGGGCGTCGCGCACGAAACGGTCAGCCGGTGCTTCAGCGCGCTGGCAGGGTGGGCGCTGGTGGAGGTCGACAACCGCAAGGTCTCGATCGTCGACATGGACGGCCTGCGGGCGTTCGCGCGGGGCACGCGCCGGCAGATCGACGAAGCCAGCCGCGCCTGCCTGACGCGCGGGATCACGGCATGCCACGGCGCCGAGCGCCAGGCATCGTGACGCCATGGAAGACCAACCAGGCGTTGCGGCCGGCCTGCCCGAAGGGGTGGTCGCGCTCGTGCCGATGCGCAATGTGGTGCTGTTTCCGCACGTGTTGATGCCGATCAGCGTCGGCCGGGCCCGCTCGATCGCTGCCGTGCAGCACTCGGTGGGCGCGAAGGCGAGGCTGGGCATCGTGCTGCAAAAGGACCCGCGGGTCGACGATCCGGGGCGCGATGCGCTGTGCGATGTCGGCACGATGGCCGAGGTCGTGCAGCACATCGATTCGGGCGGGCAGATGCATCATGCGGTGTGCCAGGGCGTGCAGCGCTTTCGCATCGAGGCGCTGGTCGAGGGATATCCCTTCATGGCCGCGCGCGTGCAGCTCATCCCCGAGCCGGTCTCGGTGTCGACCCAGGCCGAGGCACTCGGCCTGCAGCTTCGCGAGCGTGCGGTGGAAATCCTGTCGCTGCTGCCGGGCGTGCCGGCCGAGCTTGCGCACGCGCTGCAGGCGACGCGGGCGCCGGCCCAGCTCGCCGACATCGTGGCCAGCCTGATCGATGCGGAAATCGCCGAGAAGCAGTCGCTGCTCGAGACGCTGGACACCGAGGAACGGCTGCAGAAGGTCCTGCAGATCCTGTCGCGGCGCATCGAGGTGCTGCGCCTGTCGCAGGAGATCGGCGAGCGGACCAAGGAGCAGCTCGACGACCGGCAGCGCAAGTTCCTGCTGCGCGAGCAGCTCAAGACGATCCAGAAGGAGCTCGGCGAGGACGACGAGCACGACGAGGACATTTCGCGTCTCGACGAGCTGATCTCCAAAGCCCGGATGCCCGCCGAGGTGGACAAGCACGCGCGCAAGGAACTCGCGCGACTCAAGCGCATGTCCGAGGCGCAGGGCGAGTCGTCGATGCTGCGCACCTACCTCGAATGGATGACCGAACTGCCCTGGGCCGAACCGCCACGGACACCGATCGACCTGGCTGCCGCGCGGCAGGTGCTGGATGCCGACCACCACGGCCTGGAGCGCATCAAGCAGCGCATCGTCGAGTTCCTCGCGGTGCAGAAGCTCAACCCCGGCGGACGCGCCCCCATCCTGTGCTTCGTGGGGCCGCCGGGCGTGGGCAAAACATCGCTCGGCCAGAGCATCGCGCGAGCGCTCGGCCGGCCGTTCGTGCGCGTGTCGCTCGGCGGCGTCCACGACGAAGCCGAGATCCGCGGCCATCGGCGCACCTACATCGGCGCGATGCCGGGCATCGTCGTGCAGAGTCTGCGCAAGGCCGGCGCGCGCCATTGCGTGATGATGCTCGACGAGGTCGACAAGGTCTCGGCGAGCGCCCACGGCGATCCGTCGGCCGCGCTGCTCGAGGTGCTGGACCCGGAGCAGAACGGGACCTTCCGCGACAACTATCTCGGCGTGCCCTTCGACCTGAGCCGGGTCGTCTTCATCGCCACGGCCAACGTGATCGACAACGTGCCGGCGCCGGTGCGCGACCGCATGGAGGTGATCGAGCTGCCGGGCTACACGCAGGACGAGAAGCTGCAGATCGCCTCCCGTTACCTGGTGCAGCGCCAGCGCGAGACCAACGGCCTGCGCGAAGACCAGTGCGACCTGACCCCGAGCGCGTTGCAGGCGATCGTGGCCGACTACACGCGCGAGGCCGGCGTGCGCCAGCTCGAACGCGAGATCGGCCGCGTGATGCGCCACGCGGCGATGAAGGTCGCCGAGGGCGCGAGCGCACCGGTGCATGTCGATGCCGCCGAGCTCGATGCGATCCTGGGCCCGCCGAAGTACGAGCACGAGGTGGCGATGCGCAGCAGCATTCCGGGCGTGGCCACCGGCCTGGCCTGGACGCCGGCGGGCGGCGACATCCTGTTCATCGAAGCGACCCGCGTGACCGGCAGCGGCCGGCTGATCCTGACCGGCCAGCTCGGCGACGTGATGAAGGAAAGCGCCCAGGCGGCGCTGACCCTGGTCAAGTCGCACGCGAATGCGCTGCGCATCCCGGCGGCCGCGTTCGACGGCATCGACGTGCACGTTCACGTGCCGGCCGGGGCCATTCCGAAGGACGGCCCGAGTGCCGGCGTCGCGATGTTCATCGCGCTGGCCTCGCTGTTCACCGAGTGCGCGGTGCATCACGACGTGGCCATGACCGGCGAGATCAGCCTGCGCGGGCTGGTGCTGCCGGTCGGCGGCGTCAAGGAGAAGGTGCTCGCCGCGCAGCGCGCCGGGGTGAGCACCGTGCTGCTGCCCGCGCGCAACGAGAAGGACCTGCGCGACGTGCCCGAATCGACCCGCGCATCGCTGAAGTTCGTCTGGCTCGACGATGTCGACGACGCGCTGCGTGCCGCCCTCGCCGGGACCGGGTCGCGCCAGCGCGGCGCCTTCGAGCTGGTCTGAGCAAGCACCTCAGGGCCGCTGCGGTTTGCCGCGGCGCAGGCCCGTCTGCCGAAGGCGGTGCGCCGGGCCGGGGATGCGCCGGAACTTGATCCCGCGCAAACGACGCGACCCCGGTTTGGCCAAAGCTCGCTGCATACGGGCAACACGAGGACGAACATGCGCATTGGCGACATCTGCACCCGGTCGGTGGTGACCTGCCGACCTGAAGCCACCGCGCTCGAACAGGCGCGGCGGGGGACGCTGCCATGAACTACATCCGCTGGTTTTCCGAGATCGGTGCGGGCGATGTGTCGCTGGTCGGCGGCAAGAACGCCTCGCTCGGTGAGATGTATCGCGAACTGGCGACCCAGGGCGTGCGCGTGCCCAATGGGTTCGCCGTCACTGCCGATGCCTACCGCCACGTGCTCGACCAGGGCGATGGCTGGTCGCGGCTGCGCCAGACGCTCGCCGGGCTCGACGTGCGCGATGTCGACGATCTGGCGCGGCGTGCCAAGGCGGCCCGCGAGATCGTCTACGGCGCGCCGCTGCCCGCCGATCTGGTGGCCGAGATCAGCGCGGCGTATGCGCGGCTGCAGGCCGAGTACGGCGAGCAGGCCACATTCGCCGTGCGCAGTTCGGCGACCGCCGAAGATCTGCCCACCGCGAGCTTCGCGGGCCAGCACGAGACCTTCCTGAACATCGCCGGCGAGGCGAAGGTTCTCGATGCCGTGCGCCGCTGCCTGGCGAGCCTGTTCAAGGACCGCGCCATCAGCTACCGGGTGGACAACGGCTTCGACCACTTCAAGGTGCTGCAGTCGGTGGGCGTGATGAAGATGGTGCGCTCCGACCGTGCGTCCAGCGGCGTGATCTTCACGCTCGACACCGAATCGGGCTTTCGCGATGCCGTGTTCATCACCGGCGCCTACGGCCTGGGCGAGAACGTCGTGCAGGGCACCGTGGATCCGGACGAGTTCTATGTCTTCAAGCCGACGCTGCGCCAGGGGCACCGCAGCGTGCTGCGGCGCAAGCTCGGCGGCAAGGAGATCCGCATGGTCTACACGCAGGGCGCCGGCCGCGAGACCACGCGCAACATGCCCACGCCGCGCGAGGACCAGCAGCGCTTCTGCATCGGCGACGACGACGTCCTGATGCTGGCCGACGCGGCCGTCCGCATCGAGGATCACTACAGCGCCCGGGCAGGCCGCCCGACGCCGATGGACATCGAATGGGCCAAGGACGGTGTGGATGGCGAGATCTACATCCTGCAGGCGCGTCCCGAGACCGTGGTGTCGCAGCGCCCCGTCGGCCAGGTCGAGGAATACCGGCTGCAGACCAGGGGCCAGGCGCTGGTCAGCGGCCGGGCCGTCGGCGGCAGGATCGCCACCGGCAAGGCGCGCGTGATCAACGATGTCGCGCAGCTCGGTGAGTTCAAGGCCGGCGAGGTGCTGGTCGCGGACACGACGATGCCCGACTGGGGCACGGTGATGAAGACCGCCGCCGCGGTCGTCACCAACCGCGGCGGCCGCACCTGCCACGCGGCCATCGTCGCGCGCGAGCTCGGCATTCCGGCGGTGGTGGGTTGCGACGATGCGACCACGACGCTGCGCACCGGGGACGAGGTCACCGTGTCCTGCGCCGACGGCGCGGTCGGGCGCGTCTATGCGGGCGCGCTGCCGTTCACGGCCACCCGCACCGATCTGGCGACGCTGGCACGCCCGCAGACGCAGCTGATGGTCAACATCGGCAATCCCGACATCGCATTCCAGACCGCGATGCTGCCGACCGACGGCGTCGGACTGGCGCGCATGGAGTTCATCGTCGCCGAGCACATCAAGGCGCACCCGATGGCGCTGGTGCATCCGGAGAAGGTCGACGACCGCGCGGTGCGCGACGCGATCGCGCGCCTGACGCAGGGCTTCGAGAAGCCGTCCGACTTCTTCGTCCGCCAGCTCGCCGAAGGCGTGGGCACGATCGCGGCAGCGTTCTATCCGAAGCCGGTGATCGTGCGCATGTCCGACTTCAAGACCAACGAATACGCGAGCCTGCTCGGCGGGCGCTGGTTCGAGCCGCATGAAGAGAATCCGATGATCGGCTTCCGCGGCGCGTCGCGCTACACGCACCCGGCCTATGCGGAAGGCTTTGCCCTCGAGTGCGCGGCGCTTGAGCGCGTGCGCGGGCAGATGGGCCTGACCAACGTGAAGCTGATGATCCCGTTCTGCCGCCGCGTCCAGGAGGGCGAGCGCGTGCTGAAGGCGATGGCCGGGCACGGCCTGGTGCGCGGCGAGAACGGCCTGGAGATCTACATGATGTGCGAGATCCCGAACAACGTGATCCAGATCGACGCGTTCGCGCGCCTGTTCGACGGCTTCTCGATCGGCTCCAACGATCTCACGCAGCTGGTTCTCGGCGTCGACCGCGATTCCGAGATCGTCGCATTCGATTTCGACGAACGCGACGACGGCGTCAAGGCCTTTCTGCGCCAGGCGGTCGAGGGGTCGCGTCGCAACCACCGGCACGTCGGCATCTGCGGCCAGGCGCCGTCCGACTACCCGGAAATGGCCGAGTACCTGGTCGAGCTCGGCATCGACTCGCTCAGCGTCACGCCCGACACGCTGCTGTCCGTCACGCGCAGCGTGCTGGCGGTCGAAAGGCGCCTGGGGCGCCCCGTGCGCGACAATGCCGGCCCGCAGGAGGCCCGATGAACGACACGATTGCCACGCTGATGACGCGCCAGGTCCGGTGGGTCGACATGGACGACACGGTCGCGCAGGTCGAAACGGTGCTCAGCCGCGACCGCCTGTCCTGGGTGCCGGTGCTCGAAGGCGGGCGCTCGATCATGGGCGTGATCAGCGTCTCCGACCTGCTGCAGTTCCATGCCCAGAACCGCGACGCCGCCTCGGTGCGCGCCTGGCAGCTGTGCAGCTACAAGCCCATCAGCGTCGATCAGGCGACACCGCTGTCGGAGGTGGCTCGGGCGATGATCGAGCGGCGCGTCCACCATGTCGTCGTGACGAGCGGCGACGCGATTGTGGGCGTCGTGTCCGCGCTCGACTTCGTGCAGGCGTTCGTCGACCGGCGCTGAGCGGGGGGCTGCCGAGCGCCTGTTCTTCAGCGCCGCGAACGGCGCTCGCGGTTCTGTTCCTTGGAGACGATGCCGGCCAGGCTGTCCGCCTGGGCCGCGTGCAGCGTCAGCACGTCGTCGAGCGTGACGATGCCCAGCAGACTGCCGTCGTGATCGACCACCGGCACGCGCCGCACCCCGTGCAGGCGCATGCGCTCGACCGCATCCGCCACGTCCTCGGCGGCACCGGCGATCACGAGCTTGGAACTCATGACCTGGGACACGCGGGTGCTGGCCGGGTCGAGTTCGTTGGCCAGCACTTCGATCACGATGTCGCGGTCGGTGATGATGCCCGCCGGGGTTCGATCGCCCTGCGGGTCATCGACGACGACCAAGGTGCCGGTGTGACGCTCGCGCATCAGGCGCGCGGCTTCGAGGATCGTGATGTCGCGGCCGCACGAGGCGGTGTCGAGCGTGCAAATGTCTTTCACCAGCATGGTCCATCTCCGTTTCAGCGGTGAATGTAGCGGATCGGGACCTCGGAACCTCACTGCGCCAGGACGCGGGCGAGTTGCAGCAGCGCCGGATCCAGGCCCTTCCTGCGGCCGACGACCTCGCTCAGCGGCGTGGCGACCACCTGGCCGCCGATGATTCCGACGAGCACGCCGGTACGGCCTGCGTCGATCTGCGCGATGGCCGCAGCGCCCAGGCGTGTGGCCAGCATGCGGTCCGCCACGCCCGGGGCACCGCCGCGCTGCACATGCCCGAGCCTGCAGATGCGCAGGTCGAATCCCAGCCGTGCCTCGTGGTGTCCGAAGTACCTGGCCAGGGCTTCGGCGTTGTGCTGCGCGCCTTCGGCGACCACGACGATGGCGTGGCTCTTGCCGCGCTCGTAGGCGGCGTTCAAGTCCGTCGCGATCGATTCCGGATCGCTCGCAGACTCGGGCACGACGATGATCTCGGCGCCGCTGGCGATGCCCACATTCGCGGCCAGGTAGCCGCACTCGCGGCCCATCACCTCGACGAGGAAGACCCGGCCGTGCGAGGAGGCGGTCACGCGCAGCCGGTCGACCGATTCGAGGGCCACGTCGATCGCGGTCGTCGCACCGATCGTGACATCCGAGCCGACCAGGTCGTTGTCGATGGTCGAGGCCACACCGACCACCGACAGGCCCCTGCGCGACAAGGCGCAGGCGCCTGCCTGGGAGCCGTCCCCGCCGATCACGACGAGCTGCTCGATGTCGCGCTTGCGAAGGCGGCCGAGGGCCTGAACCTGGCCGGCGTCCGTCTTCAGGTCGACACATCGCGTCGTGCCCAGGATCGTCCCGCCGCGCTCCATGATGCCGCCGACGTCGCGCGGCCCCAGGGCCACGAAGTCGCCGGCGATCAGCCCGGTGTAGCCATGGCGCACCCCGAAGACCTCGAATCCGCGCGCCGCCCCCACTCGGACGATGGCGCGGATGGCCGCGTTCATGCCCGGGGCATCGCCTCCGCTGGTCAACACCGCCAGACGTTTCATCGGATCGGCTTCAGGGCTCGCTGGACAGGCGCGCCGCGGCGCCGGCACGCTCACCGAACGCCTCGACGGCCTGCGCCTCGGCCCTCAGCCAGTCGTCGAGATCGTAGCCATCGACCCGTCCGCGCGCTTCATAGAACGTGTAGGCGGTCTCGCGAACGAAGGCGTCGCGCTCATTGGCATCCGGAACCACGGCTGCGCCGTCATGGCTCTTCTGTGTCGGCGCCGGGCGCCGCGCACGAACCGGGTGGTGGGTGGCGGCCGGCGATGCGGATTGCTGGTGTTTCACGTCGTTTCTCCATGGTGCGCCCGGTCGCGGATACGACCTCACGTTGTTTGACGTTACCGAGGCGTGCTCTGAAGGCGTTGATCGCGATCAATCGGCATGGAGACGCCGCTCCCGCATCGGCAGCAACGGGTCGATTTGTGGCGCGTGACGAGGAAGCCGGGCATGCTGAAGTTCCTGATCGCGGTCGATGCTTCGGGGCAGCCGCTTCGCGCGGTCGAACCGGTCGCACGGCTGGCGCAGCAGCACGTGTCGAACGATGCCGAATCCCCGGCGCTCGGCTGCGGTCTGCGGGTGCATCCGATGGCTTCTCGGCCTCAGCCCACCTGCAACTCGTTGATCACGGCATCCACGCCGGGGGCCGTCCACGCGACCCATTGCGCCGCCTCGCGCTCCTGCCAGGAATGGACCCTGCCGGTCAACTTGACCGTGGTGCCATCCAGGGCGATTTTGATGTGCCTGGCCTCGCGAATCGCCTGGCGCGTCAACGCCTCCTCGATCTTGTGCGAGAGGTTGGCGAGCTGCGGCTTGGTGCGCAGCGTGATCTCGTTGCTGATGCCCAACACGCCCATCAGCGGGCGAACGGCCTTCTCGATCGCGCGGCGCTGATGATCCCATTCGACCTCTCCGCGCAGCGTGACCCAGCCATGGTCGACCGTCAGCCTGACCGCGTCGGCCGGAATCACGGTATTCCACTTCAGCGCCTGCTCCGCGCTGGCGGCGATCTCGGTATCACTGCGCCGGTGGTCGGGGGCGAGCTTCACGTCGAGCTCGAGCGCGATGGCCTTGACACCCGCCATGCGCAGCACGGCACGCGAGGCGGCGTGCTTCTCGGCGAATGTGTTCAGGTGGCCGGTCAAGGTCACGACCCCGTCCTTCACCGCCACGCCGATGGCCGTGGCGTCGACTGCAGGGTCCCAGGACAACTCGGCGATCACCTCCCGTTGCAGATCCGAATCCGTCTTCATGATGATTTTTCCTTTCACTGTGGCGGCACGGGCCCGGCCCGCGGATGTCCATGGATCCGGCACGCAACGCACCCGTCAAATCTAGGCATGCTGCATGCCGGGCTTCTTGAGCAGGATCAGTCAACTGCAAGTGGGAGGCCGACTGCCGGGCTCATGACGGCAACGCAGCGAACAGCCGCGGCGACCGGCTCGCGCTTCAATGCGACATCAGTACCGGCACGGTCATCGAGGCCAGCAAGCCGCGCGTCGCGCCACCCAGCACGCGTTCAGCCCAGCGGGCGTGGCCATACGCACCCATCACGATGAGGTCGGCGCCGAGGTCGGCAGCGCGCGACAGCATGGTCTCGGCGATGCCCGGACCCGCGCTCTCGTGGTGCGCTTCGGCCGTGACGCCTTGCCATGTCAGCCACTGGCACAGGGCGTCGAGCCGGGGGCGCGCGCCCGGATCGTCCGCGGCGTCGGCGTCGATCCAGTGGACCACCACCACGCGCTGCGCCAGCCGCAGCAATGGCAGAGCGTCCGCCACCGCCCGTGCTGCCTCGCGGCTGTCGTCCCACGCCACCAGGGCCTGGGTGCCGATGCTGGCGACGCGGTCGATGTAGGGAACGATCAGCGTCGGGCGCGCGCTGTACAGCACGACCTGCTCGACGCAGGCCTGCGCCGCGCGAAAGTCCCGCGCCGAAGGATCGGCCTGGCTGAGGACGCTCAGGTCGCTGCAATGGGCATGGCGGATCAGCGACTGCGCCTTGTCGGCTTCGTCGATGACGGCCTCGCACGACCTGACCCCGGCGGCATGGCAGGCGTCGCGAAACACGTCGGCGAGGCGCTCGGTCTGCTCACGCAAGGCATCCCATGCGCGTGCCGCGAAATCGCCGAGCACGGCGGCGGCTTCGGGCGCCGTCGGGAAGTCGATGAGTCCGGTCGGTGCCACGCCGACCAGATGACAGTCCATTCGCCTGGCCAGGCCGATCGCGGCCTGCGTGCGCGCCGCGCAATGCCGGTCGTGGTCGAGGTGGACGAGCAGGCTGCGATAGGTCATGGTGCATTCCCTCCATCGATGACCGGGATTGTTGGACCCCGCGGCGCCGGTCCGGTTGATCCAGCGCAACCCGGCCGATGCCGGCACCTGCTTCCTGCCGACCTTGCCAGGGCACTCGCGCCCGCCGTTGACGCAACGCAATCATGCGGCTCACCGGCGGGCGGGGCGTCGATGTCGCCATCGAAGCGCTGGGAACCCAGTCCACGTTCGAAACCTGCCTGCGGGTCCTGCGTCCGGGCGGCAAGGAGCGCATGCGCCGCCTGATGTCGGTGATCCAGTCCGGGCGCCTCGATCTCGGCCCCATGGTCACGCACCGCTTCAAGCTCGACGACATCGAAACGGCCGACGAGATGTTCGGACACCAGCGCGACGGCGTCCTGAAGGTCGCCATCACGCCCTGACGCCGTTCGCTCAGTGTTCCTGCGCGAGACGTCGGGCGATCTCGTCGTCCGCAAAGGACGTGTAGTCGCTCGGCACGGTGCGCAGAACCAGCAGGCGTGCCTGGTCGCTCAGGTGGGCCTTGATATGCCCGAGAAACGGGTTCGATGCCACCAGCACGAGCCCGGCGCACTGGCCGCCGGCAACGCCTTGATTGAGCATTGCCGCGACTTCGAGCGCGAAGCGATCGTGCTCGCGCTCGCGCACCGCGGTGTGCGGCTCGTACGACGTGCTCCCCAGGCCGTGACCGATGCCTTCCACATGGCCCGGGCGATCACGGCCGAGGTCGATGCCCTTCTGCCGACTCTGCGGATGCACCAGGTCCGCCCGATGCACGTAGATGCCGGGGTCGCCGGCCTCCTCGAGCACGCGCGCGCGACTCGCATTCGCCACCACCAGCCAGTTTCTCATCGACATTCTCCGATCGGGATTGTTTCAGGGATCCGACGTTCGTCCGCGTCCACCCGGCTGCTGAAATGCCACAGCACGACGCCGCTCAGCAAGGCCGCAAAGTAGCACCAGACCGAAATGAACCAGGTCGCGTAGACGCCGTAAGCGATGCCGAACGAGGCCAGCGCCAGCAGTCCGAAGGCCTTCACCGTGCGGTGCGAGGAGAGCAGCATGCACACGCTCGTCGAAAGGAGGTAGAGCGTCATCGTCGACTCCCCCAGCACATGAGGCGTGACGTATTCGATGTGGCGCCCGATCCGGCGCGAGACGATCCCGTAGGTCGCCATCGTGTATATCAACCAGATGCTCACCAGGCCTCCGGCGATCACGAAGGCGCCCAGCGCACGGCGACGGCGCGCTTGCGGCTCGATCAGCAGCACCGCCGACGGCACGAAGACCGGCCACAGCAGGTGCGAGAAGAACAGGCACGCGCCGGTCGACACGGCGTTCAGGGCCAGCATGTCGTGATCGAACGCGAGCCAGATCGTGCCTTCGATGAACTGCTGGAGCGCGAACAGAAGCGGGATGGCGGCGAACGGTCGCTCGCACCGGCGCTGCGCCGACCGCCACGTCAAGGTGCCGATCACCAGCAACACCGTGCCGGCCGAGAAGCTCGCTGTCGCCGAGAAGCACATGAAAGGCGCTTACGGCTGGATCTTCAGTTCGTTCACGACCTTGGCAACACCCGGAGCCGACCACGCGGCACTCGACGCCGTGGCGCGTTCGGTCCACGAATCGACCGTGCCGCGCAGGATCACCGTGTCGCCCTCGACGCTGACCTCGAGTTGTCTGGACTCGTTCTCGGCATGGCGAACCATCGCATCGCGGATGCGCTTCGCCACGTCGGCCGGTGCCGCCGCGGTCTTCAGGGTGATGGCATTGCTGACGCCGACCACGCCTGTCAGCGTGCGCACGGCCTTCTCGGCCTCGCGGCGCTGGTAGTCCCAGTTGACCTCGCCCAGCAGCGTGACCCAGCCCTTCTCGACCTGGACCCTGATGCGGTCGGAGGGAATCAGCGAATGCCACTTCAGCGCCGATTCCGCCGCCGCCGCGATCTCCGAGTCGCTGCGCCGGTGGTTCGGGTCGAGCTTGACGTCGAGCTCCACCGCAATGCCCCTGACGCTGCGCACGCGCAGCACGGCGCGCTCGATCGCGTACTTTTCGGCGTAGGTGTCGAGGTGACCCGTCAGCGTGACGACGCCGTCCTTCACGGCCACGCCGACGTGGGCTGCGTTGATCGCCGGATCCCATTCGAGTTCGGCGATCACATCCTTCTTCAACTGCTGGTCGGTCTTCATGCGGTTCCTTCGGTGAGTGCGCGGCGCGCGCGGCGGGTCGCCCTGGTTCGGCCCCGACCGCCGCGCCGGGTCGAGATGAAGTGCGGTCAATACATGTCGGGACCGGCGCCTGCCCGGGCGTCGGCCGGTGCCGGCTTCGCTGGCGCATTCGCGACCATGCAGTCGGTGGTCAGCACCAGGCTGGCAATCGACGCCGCGTTCTGCAGGGCCAGACGCGTGACCTTCGCCGGGTCGATGACACCCATGTCGAGCAGGTCGCCGTACTCGCGGGTGGCGGCGTTGTAGCCGAAGTTGCGCTGCGTGGACTCGTCGACCCGATGCAGCACGATCGACGGCTCGTCGGCGGCGTTGCTGACGATGCGGCGCAGCGGCTCCTCCAGCGCCCGCTGCACGATCCTGATGCCCGAGGCCTGGTCGATGTTCGGCGCGGCCAGCGTGCGCAAGACCTGCCTGGCGCGCAGCAGCGCGACACCGCCGCCCGGCACCAGGCCTTCCTCGACCGCCGCGCGCGTGGCGTGCAGCGCGTCCTCGACGCGCAGCTTGCGCTCCTTCAGCTCGGTCTCGGTGGCGGCGCCGACCTTGATCAGCGCGACGCCCCCCGTCAGCTTGGCAATGCGTTCGTCGAGCTGCTGGCGCTCGTAGTCGCTGGTCTGCGCCTGGCGTTCCTTCCGGATGGCCGCGATGCGATCCTGGATCGCCCTCGCATCGCCGGCGCCGCCGATCAGGGTCGTCGTGTCCTTGTCGATCTCGACGCGCCGGGCACGGCCGAGCTTGTCGAGCGTCGCCTTCGCCAGCGTGAGGCCGAGCTCGCCCGAGATCACCGTGCCGCCGGTCAGCACTGCCATGTCCTGCAGCATCGCCTTGCGGCGGTCGCCGAAGCCCGGGGCCTTCACCGCGCAGGTCTTGACCACGCCGCGCACGCTGTTGATCACCATCGTCGCCAGTGCATCGGCATCCACATCCTCGGCGATCACGAGCAGCGGTGCGCCCGCCTTGGCCGATGCCTCGAGCAGCGGCACCAGGTCGTTCACGGCGGAGAGCTTCTGGTCGCAGAGGGCGACGACCGCGTTCTCCATCACCACGGCCTGCCTTTCCGCGTTGTTGATGAAGTAGGGCGACAGGTAGCCTCGATCGAACTGCAGGCCCTCGACGACCTCGAGTTCGCTGACCAGCCCCGATCCGTCCTCGATCGAGATCGCGCCTTCGCGACCGACCCTGTCCATCGCGTGCGCGACGAGTTCGCCGATCGAGCGGTCGTTGTTGGCCGAGATCGACGCCACATGGGCAATCTCCTGCGAGCTGGCGCATGGTTGCGCCATCGTCTTCAACTCGCGCACCACCGCGTCCACCGCCAGGTCGATGCCGCGCTTCAGATCCATCGGGTTCATGCCGGCGGCCAGGTACTTCAGGCCCTCCTCGATCATCGAATGCGCCAGCACGGTTGCGGTGGTCGTGCCGTCACCGGCCATCTCGCTGGTGCGCGCCGCGACCTCGCGCAGCAGCTGTGCGCCCATGTTCTCGAAGCGATCCTCCAGTTCGATCGACCTGGCGACGACGACGCCCGAATTGACGATCTGCGGCGGGCCGAAGTCCTGGTCGATGATCACGGTGCGCCCGCGCGGGCCGAGCGTGACCTTGACCGCATCGGCCAGCGCATCGACGCCGCGACGGATTTTGTCCCGCGCCTCTTCACGGTAGAGAAGTCGTTTGGCGGTCATGGTGTACGGGCCTCGGTCGGGGTTGGTGCGAGATCGGCAGGGCAGCGGTCTCAGGCGCCGGACTGCAACCGCCGAACTCCGATCGTGCCGGCGGCACAGGCGATCGCCGCGTCAGCCGCGCTCGCAATCATGGATCCCCGCGACCATCCGACGCCCGGGAATCCCGCTCGTCTGAACCCGTCCCTGCTGCAGACATGCCGTGGAATCAACGCCGGCTGGCCATCAGCCCGATCAGCAACCCGAGCGCGGCCGCGATGCCCAGCGCCTGATAGGGGTGGCTGCGGACGGTCAGATCGGTGCTGCGCGCGGCTCGGCGCACCTTGTGCAGGACGTCGTCCTCCAGGTCGTCGAGCTGCGTCCGCATGCTTTGCACCTGCGCGACGAACTGGTCACGCATCGCGTCGAACTTCTCGTCGCCGCTTTGCGCTGCCGTCCTGAGAAACCGGTCGGCCTCGTCGACCATGTGCCTGGCGCTGTCGGCCAGACTGGTGCTGGAATTCGAAATCATGAAGACCTCCTGCGGGTGTTGAATGAATCGCAAGATGGGCGCGATCCGAACCGGCGATATTGACCGTGCGCAATGCGGATGCTGCCGGCGCGGTTGCCGACCGCCGATCCGATTGATTCGTGTCAATGAACCGCGTCGAGCCGCGTTCGAGAATTCAGCATGCACTGCCCGCCGGGCAATGATCGAGAAATGGATGCGCCATGGATTTGCCGAGCCAGACACAGTTGAGCTTGCTGCGCGAGTTGCTGACGAATCGCCTGGCTGAGCTTCGCGCCGAGGTGCGGGCGGCGCAGTTGGCACGCCAGGAGACGGGCGCCGCCGCCCGTGAGGTCACGGACCGCAAGGACGAAGCGGCGCAGCACCAGACCGAGGAGGTCGACAGCGCGCAGGACGAGCGCGATCGCGACGAGTGCGCCCAGGTGGAGGCCGCACTGAAGCGGCTCGATGCGGGGAGCTACGGCCGCTGCGCGGACTGCGGCGAGCCGATCGCGTTGCAGCGGCTGCGCGTGCAACCCGCCGCCCGGCGCTGCGCGGCCTGCCAGGTGGCCCACGAAGAGTCGCAGGCGCGCTCGCACTGAGACGCCATCGGTCCCCCCCCCTACACACACATGCCGGAGCCAACATGACGATTTCCAACATCTGCCGTCGCGAGGTCATCACGATCGACGCCGGTGCCTCGCTGCGCGAGGCGGCCAACCGGATGCGCGAGCATCACGTCGGCGCGCTGGCGGTGACCGTGGAGGCCGCCGGGCACGAGCAGGTCGTGGGCGTGATCACCGACCGCGACATGGCCATCGAGATCCTGGCGCGCGACCTGAACCCGGTCGACATCAAGGTCGGCCAGCTCGCGAGCCGCCGGCTGGCGGCAGTGCCGCTCACGGCCGGCATCGCACAGGCAGTATCGGTCATGCGGGAGGCCGGTGTGCGTCGTCTGCTGGTCACGGAGGCGGACGGGAGCCTGGCCGGTTTCGTGTCGGCGGACGACCTGCTGGAGGCCCTGGCAGCGCAGCTCGGCGTGCTGGCGGGCGCCCTGCGCAGCGGCATCGCGCGCGAAGGCGCCGAGCGGCCGGCGGTGGCGCCACCGCGCCCGCGCCCGGTCTTCCTCGCGCACGGCACGCCGGGCATGCAGCAACCCATCGCGCTGTGATGGACACGCCGTGACGCACACGCTGACCAAGCTGGTGCTGGGAGCGATGGGCGCGTTGCGGCCCCGGCCGGCGCTGGGCGACGCTGCGGCCTCGATCCCGCTGCCGCCGCCGGAGCGCAGCGGCGGTGGGGGTCTGCTGGAGGCACTCGGCAGGCGCCGCTCCTCGCGCGAATACCGCAGCGAGCCGCTGTCGATGCCGATGCTGTCGACGCTGCTGTGGGCGGCCGACGGCGTCAACCGCGGCGACGGCGGCCGGACCGCGCCGTCCGCGCTCGGTGCTCGCGAGATCGACATCGTCGTCGCGTTGCCGCACGGCGCCTACCGCTTCGACCCGGTGGCGCACGCGCTGCTGCTGATCTGTGCGGGCGACGTGCGGCGCGTGACCGGCTACCAGGACTTCGTCGACGAGGCGCCGCTCGATCTCGTCTACGTGGCGGACCACGCCCGCATGGCCCGCGTCCCGGTGGCGCAGCGCAGTTCCTTCGCCAGCGTCGCGGCCGGCGCGATCGCGCAGAACGTGTACCTCTACGCGGCGAGCGTCGGCCTGGGTACCGTGCTTCGCGCCTGGATCGACCGCGAGGCGA
Source organism: Pseudomonadota bacterium (assembly GCA_040388965.1). Classification (GTDB taxonomy): domain Bacteria; phylum Pseudomonadota; class Gammaproteobacteria; order Burkholderiales; family Burkholderiaceae_C; genus LMDS01. The sequence goes on from JAZKAV010000030.1 coordinate 16,541, forward strand.
TCGCGCAGGCGCTCGGCCTGAACCACGAGCAGGAGGTGCTGCTGTCGCAGACCGTGGGCTACGCCAAGGCGTCCGCAGGCGACCCCGGTGCGGCCACCGTTTGATGCCTGGCACTCGTACGCGGTCGCTGCCGATGTGGCGGTGGCCTCGGTCGCCAGCCACGCGGCGCTGGTCGCACTGCAGGCGCAGCGGCTGAGCGAGTTGCTCGCGGCGGCGGCGCGTGGCTCGGCGCTGTATGCCCGCATCCTGCGCGGTCGCGATCCGCGCAGCTGGCGCCTGGACCAGTTGCCGGTCATGCACAAGCGCGAGCTGATGCACCGGTTCGACGAGTGGGTTGTCGACCCGGCGCTGCGGCTGGATGCGCTGCGCACATTCACCGCCGACGCCACCCGCATCGGCGAGCCCTTCCTCGGCCGCTACACGGTCTGGGAGAGCTCGGGCAGCAGCGGCGACCCGGGCATCTTCGTGCAGGACGCGTCGGCGATGGCGGTCTACGACGCGCTCGAGGCGCTGCGCCGCCCGGCGCTGCGCCCGTTGCAGCGCTTGCTGGACCCGTGGGGCCTGCAGGATCGGACCGTGTTCGTCGGCGCGACCGGCGGTCACTTTGCAAGCACGGTGTCGATCGAGCGATTGCGGCGCCTGAATCCGTTGCTGGCAACGCGCTTGCACGGCCTGTCGTTCCTGCAGCCGCTGCCCGAACTGGTGGCGCAGCTGAATGCGCTGGCGCCGACCGTGCTGTCCAGCTATCCGAGTGCCGCCGTGCTGCTGGCCGAGGAGCGCCTGGCCGGCCGCCTGAAGATCGATCTGCAGGAAGTGTGGACCGGCGGCGAGACGCTGTTGCCGGCGATGCGGCAGTTCGTGGCGCGTGCCTTCGGCTGCCCGGTCGCCGACAGTTACGGGGCGTCGGAGTTCCTGTCGCTGGCGTCCGAGTGCCGCGCCGGCGGGCTGCACCTGAACTGCGACTGGGCCATCCTCGAATCGGTCGACGATCGCGGCAGGGCGGTGCCCTCGGGCCAGTCCGGCACGACGACCCTGCTGACCAATCTGGCCAACCGCGTGCAGCCGCTGATCCGCTACGACCTCGGCGATCACGTGACCTTGAAGGCGGCAGCGTGTGCCTGCGGCTCGCATCTGCCGTGCATCGAGGTGCAGGGCCGATGCGACGACACGCTGCGGCTCGCGGCCCGGGGAGGGCGAACGGTCAGCGTGCTGCCGCTGGCGCTGAGCACGGTGCTGGAAGACGGTGCCGGCCTGTTCGACTTCCAGCTCGTCCAGCAGGGGCCGAGCGACCTGCTGCTGTGCACCGGGATGCGCGGGCCCGCCGCCGGTGCGGCATTGCGGCGGGCCCGCAGGACGCTGTCCGCGTTCCTCGCCGGGCAGGGTGCTGCGCCGACGAGCATTCACTGCCGCTGCAACCGGCCGGGCCGTCGCGGGCGCAGCGGCAAGGTCCGGCGGATCGTCGCGACGCCGGCATGACCGTCGCTCGTATCATCGGGCTCCCATGCCGATCCGACGCTCCATCGTGAACAGCCCCGCTCGTCGCCGCTTCGTCTGTGGACTGGGGGCCGGCGCGCTCCTGTCCGTTCCCGTGCGCGCCCAGGCGGACGAGGTGCGCAGCCTGGCGTTCGATCACCTGCACACGGGCGAGAAGCTGGTCGTCGACTATGTCGTCGGCGGCACCTATGTCGCATCGGCGCTGGCGTCGGTCAACCGGCTGCTGCGGGACTTCCGCACCGGCGACGTCGCCGTCATCGACACCGCGCTGCTCGACCTGCTGCACCGCCTGCGGGAACTGACCTCGAGCAGGCGACCGTTCCAGATCATCTCCGGCTACCGCTCGCCCGCCACCAACGCCGCCCTGCACCAGCGCAGCAGCGGTGTCGCCAGCGGCAGCCTGCACATGCTCGGCCAGGCCATCGACATCCGGCTGGCCGACGTGCCGCTGGCCACGCTGCGCGACGCCGCGCGCGCGATGGGCGGCGGTGGCGTCGGCTATTACCCCGCGTCGGACTTTGTGCACGTCGATACCGGTCGAGTGCGCAGCTGGTAGTCAGCGCCTCCTGCGGGCGGAGAGGGCCTGCAACAGCCTGGCATCGTGACCGTAGATGTCGTCCGCGAGGTGCAAGGCATCGTCCTCGGGCATCACCGTCGCGGTCATGTAGAACAGCAGGACGGGCAGCGGCCGCGAGAGATCCACCCGCAGCGTCGAGGTGCCTGCCATCGACGCTTCGATGCGCTCGCGGGTCCAGCGCGGCTGGTCCCGCAACAGCCACTGCGCCAGCGCGACCGGATCCTCGAGCCGGACACAACCATGGCTGAAGTCGCGTCGCGATCGCTGGAACAACTGTGTCGCCGGGGTGTCGTGCAGGTAGATGTTTTCCGCATTCGGAAAGACGAACTTCACCAGCCCGAGCGAGTTCTTCGGGCCGGGGCGCTGGCGCAGCCGCAGCTTGCCCTGACCGAGCAGGGCCAGGGCCTGCGGGCTGGCAGGCACCACCTGTGCGTCGTCGCCGTCGCCGCGCACGATCTCCAGGTCGTCGCGCTGGAGCCGGGCCGGGTCGCGCATCAGGGCGGGCAGCAGCTCGTTGCGCACGATCGAGCGCGGCACGTTCCAGTAGGGGCGGAAGATCACGGAGCGCATCGTCTCGGCCATCACCGGCGTGCGGGTGTTCAGCGCCCGTCCGACGACGACGGCCATGTCGATCGCCGTCCGTTGCGGATCGGCAGTGTCCCAGGCCCACAGCCGGAACAAGGGGATGTTGATGCCGACGACCGGGCCGGGGCCGAGTTCGGGCAGCCAGCGCAGGCGCTCGAGCGCGAGTTCTATCTGCTGCACGCGCAGCGCCATCGGCACGTTCAGCGCCTCCAGCGTTTTGCGGCCGAGCACGCCGTCGGCGTCCAGGCCGTGGCGCCGCTGGAAGCGACGGACCCCCTCGGCGAGTGCGGACTCGTAGCGCGGCGTGGCCTGCGCCGCCTCGGTCGGCAGGTCGCCGGCGGCAACGAGGCGCCGCTGCAGCGCGGCTGCATCGCCGAACGCGTCACCCGGTTTGACCGGGGGCGTGGCGCGAACGAGACCCGGTGGTGATCGGTCTTCCGCCAGCACCCGATAGCGTGCCAGTGCGTCGCGCAGCTTGCGGTACTGCTGCAGGCGCGGCCGGAGATCGGCCGCGAGCGCCGGCAGGCGCCGCTCGGCAACGGCAGCGTGCAGCAGCGCGGCGGTGTCGGGCCCGCCGGAACGGGGTGACGGGAGACGGAAGCCCAGGCTGCGCGGGTCGACGCGACCGAAGTGCAGGTCATGGAGAAAGCGCTGCATCGCCGCGTCCAGGTCGCCCTCGAAGGCGGCTTGCAGCGAAGCCGCCGACACGTCGCCGCGGCCGAGGGCCGCGGCGCGCCCGGCCAGTTCGTCGACGCCGTAGTCGGCCGGCACCAGACCATCGGTCGCGGCGTCCGACAGCAGCTGCAGCGCGTCGCGCACGCTGGCGCCGGGCCGGCCGTCGCGGTCCAGCCAGAGCGCCGTCGGCGCCGCCGCGGCTCCGATCGCCACCCACAACAGGGCCGCCAGGACGGCCGCGCAGAGCCCGCGCGGCCCGCGGCCGGCGCTCACCGCCACCTCGAAATCAAGTGCATGGTTCAGCCTACCGGAGAGGACGCAACTCGTCTTGATGCTGCTCAAGAACGAGGAATGCGAGGCCTGCGGCGGGCCAGGGTGGCATGCCGGAGCGAATGCGGATGGACTTCCCCAGCCTGCTGACGGTGTCGAGGTTCAATCGGCGGTCGGCCTTGGAAAATTCCGTTTCGTCCTACCACGGCGGCAACTGACGCGCTCGCCCCAGGTCGCCCGCTCAAGTTTCAACAGAGCCCTTGTTGATTTCCCACCTGCGGTACCACTACTGACGCGGCAGTCTGCGGACAGGCTTTCACGGTAACGTCTGAACTGAGCCGGGGCGCAGCTTGGTTGCCAAAGCAGGAGGAGGTTCAATCCACCTGCAGGCCCGACGACTTGACCACCGCAGTCCACTTGACGGTTTCGGACTTGACGAGTGCCCCCATCTCCGCCGCCGTGCTCGGGGCAGCTTCCCAGCCGATGCTGGTCATCCAGTCCCGCACTTCGGGCAGGTTCACCACCGCCCGAAGCTCCGCATTCAGTTTCGACACGATATGCGCCGGCATCTGTGCAGGTCCCGCCAGCGCCTAAGGTCGGCGCGACGGCGGCACGGCCCGGCGCTCTTCGGGCGAACCCGGCGGGCCGGGCCAGAAGCAGCACTTGGTCCAGGCCAGGCTCAGTGCCTCGCCGATCGTGGTCTTGGCCCCTTCGCTGCTGGTCCACCAGCGCCGCGCGTCGTGGTCCGTCGGCCGCGCCGCGAGCACGCCCACCTCGACCGCGTCGCCCAGCGCCATCCGGTAGATCAGCCACGAGCGGCGCGCGTGCACGCCGGCCGAGAACAGATCGACTGCGGTCAGCGGCGTGCTGCCGCGTTGTGCCCACTCGCGCACCATCACCGCGCTGAGGTAGCTGCGGTCCTGCACCGACGCGGGCGCGGGCACTGCGATGACCGGCACGGTCGCGACGCCTTCGGCACGCAGCAGCGCGGCAGCCCGCTGCGCGAAGGTGTGCCAGCCACCGGCGTCGATCTCCGGGTCGATCGGGCCGCCGGTCGTCAGTACGCGCTCGTAGCGCCCGCCGCGCACCAGGGCTGCCGCCTGGAGCACCTCGCCGCGGCCGAGCCAGCCTTCGACGACCAGCGTGCGTGCACCCGCGCCGTCCCGGCCGCGCGCCGGCTGCTGCGGCGCGAGCAGGTCGTAGGCGTCGACCGCGAGCGTGCCGCCGATCGCCGCCCCGACGGCGACGATCGCGAGCCACCCCCACAGCGTCGGAAGCCAGACCTGCCGGCGACGAAGCAGCACCCGCCCGGGCCCGTTCAGATGCAGCGCCCGCCGCCGACCCCGATCGCGGCGCCGGCGACCATCGAGGCCTCGTCGCTGCGCGGGAAGCAGGCGACATGGCCGAAATCCCCGGGCATCGAAAGCGCCCCCAGGCCGACGACATACGTCGTCCACCCCCCGAGGGGGATGAGGAAACTTCGGGCGGCCGGGCGTTTCCTCATGAGCGCCCCCAGGCCGACGACATACCCCGTCCGCCCCCCGAGGGGGGTGAGGAACCTTCGGGCGGCCGGGCGTTTCCTCATGAGCGCCCCCAGGCCGACGACATACGTCGTCCGCCCCCCGAGGGGGATGAGGAAACTTCGGGCGGCCGGGCGTTTCCTCATGCGGCAGCCGATCGAGATCGTCGCCGGGAGCTTCGCGCGCATCTCGGGCGTGGTGCTGCCGAAGCCGAAGCCGGCGCCGGTGACGCTCGCCACCTTGTCGTCGAGTCTCATGGGCCGGTCCCTTTCGCTGCGTGGTGGTTCACGACGTCGGCAGCGGCGCGGCCGTTCTGGCGCCGCTGCGCAGCGGTGCGCGCGCCGACGATGCCCGATGATAGGCGGGGCGAATCGGCCCGCCCGAGACGGCGCAGCATGCGGCGCGCCCGCACGACGCGGACACCGAAGACGAGCGCAAGCGCCGCCCATGCGGAGATGCGCGGCAGCAGCGGCGCTTCGAAGGCCAGCCCGAACACCAGGATGCCGAAGGACACGAGCGACATCCGGCCGTTGCGCATCGACATGTCCATGTGGCGCTGCAGCAGCACGGCACGGATCGTCGGCGGCACAATCACACGGTGACCGCGGACCGGCACTTCCCCGCGCCGCACGCCGTCACCGGCCCGCGCATCACGCCGCACACTGTGCACGGCTCGGCCGTCGCGCAGCAGTCGCGCAGGCGGGTGTCCCGTGCGAAGATGGAACCGGTGGAGCAGTTCACCGATCTTCGCCGACGACCTGGCAGCACTCGCATCGCAATGAGGACACGGACATGACGGCTCTGCACGACCTGAGCGCGATCGAGCTGCTCGCCGCCTACCGGGACCGGACGCTGTCGCCGGTGGAGGTCATGCGCGACCTGCTCGCCCACATCGGCGCCTGGGAGCCGCACCTGCATGCGACCTACGCGCTCGACGCCGACGCGGCGCTCGCGAAGGCCGAGGCCTCGCAGGCGCGCTGGCTGAAAGCTGCGCCGCAGGGCGCGCTCGACGGCGTGCCGGTGACGCTCAAGGAAAACATCGCCACCCGGGGGGTGCCGGTGCCGCTGGGCACCGCCGCCACCGATCTCGCGCCGGCCGAGCACGACGCGCCGCCCGCGGCGCGGCTGCGCGAGGCCGGCGCGGTGATCGTCTCGAAGACGACGATGCCGGACTACGGGATGCTGTCGTCCGGCCTGTCGAGCTTTCACCCGCTGACGCGCAACCCCTGGGACCTGCGCCTGAACCCCGGCGGCAGCAGCGCCGGTGCCGCCGCGGCAGCCGCGGCCGGCTACGGCCCGCTGCACCTGGGCACCGACATCGGCGGCTCGCTGCGCTTGCCGGCCGGCTGGTGCGGCATCTTCACGCTGAAGCCCAGCCTCGGCCGCATCCCGATCTTCCCGCCCTACGCCGGCCGCGTGGCCGGGCCGATGACGCGCACGGTCGCCGATGCCGCGCTGCTGATGGCCACGCTCAGCCTGCCGGACGCGCGCGACACGATGAGCCTGCCCTACCAGGCGATCGAGTGGCAGCGGCTGGAGCGCGATGTCAGGGGCCTGCGCATCGGGCTGCTGATGGATGCCGGCTGGGGCCTGCCGGTCGAGGCCGAGGTGCGCACGGCGGTCGAGGCCGCAGCGGCGCTGTTCGAGGCCGCCGGGGCGATCGTCACGCCGATCCCGCCGTTCATGACGCGCGCGATGATCACCGGCATGGACGACTTCTGGCGCACCCGTTCGTGGCTGGACATCGGCGCGATGCCCGTCGAACGCCGCGCCCGGGTGCTGCCCTACACCACCGAGTGGGCGCGCGGCGGCGAGGGCCTGTCGGGCGAACGCGTGTTCCGCGGCTACAGCATGATGGGCGCGATGCGCGACGCGGCCATCGCGGCGTCGCGCCCTTTCGACGTGCTGCTGTCGCCGACCGCGCCGATCCCGGCCTACCCGGCCGAGCTGCCCGGACCGACCAACGACCCGGCGGCACCGTTCGAGCACATCGCGTTCACGCTGCCGCTCAACATGAGCGAGCAGCCGGCCGCGAGCATCAATGCCGGCTACACCGCGAGCGGCCTGCCGATCGGGCTGCAGATCGTCGGCCAGCGCTTCGACGACCTCGGCGTGCTGCAGGTCGCGCGCGCATTCGAGCGGATGCGCCCGGCACAACGGCCGTGGCCGGTGCCGCCGGCAGCAGGCCGGGCAGGCTGAGCCGGCCGCATGTTCGATCCACGCGGCAACGCCGTCAGCACGCGATCCGCCGAGGCGATCGCATCGACCGAGCGCGCGCTGTGGCGAATGATGTCGTTCTACGGCACGCCGCTCGACGACCTCGCCGCCGCACATGCCGCCGACCCCGCCTGGCCGCTGCCGCTGCTGATGCATGCCGGCTTCCTGCTGAGCCTGACCGAGCCCTCCGTCCTGCCCGACGTCCGCGCCCTGCTCGACCGCGCCGAGCCGATGCTGGGGCGCGCCAACCACCGCGAGCGCGATCACATGGTCGCGCTGCACACGCTGCTCGCCGGTGACTGGCACGGCGCCTGCCGCGAGTGGGAGACGCTGCTGCTGCAGCACCCCCGCGATGCGCTCGCGCTGCAGTGGGCGCACCTGTTCGACTTCTACCGCGGCGACGCGACCCAGCTGCGCCAGCGCGTCGCGCGCGTGCTCCCCGAGTGGGACGAGCGCGACCCGCTATACCCCTATGTGCTCGGTCAGTACGCCTTCGGACTCGAGGAGTGCCAGCTCTACGCCCAGGCCGAGGAGACCGGCCGGCGCGCGCTCGCCGGGAGCGCGAAAGTGCCGTGGGCGATCCACGCGGTTGCGCATGTGATGGAAATGCAGGGCCGCCACCACGAAGGCAGTGCCTGGATGATGCATTGGCACGGTGACTGGGCCGAGGGCAACGGGTTCGCCGGCCACCTCGGCTGGCACCAGGCGCTGTTCGCGCTCGAAGCACTCGACCACGCCGAGGCGCTGCGGCTGTTCGATGCGCACCTGCACGCCGACCCGGCACAGATCACGCTGCAGCACGTCGACGCGTCGGCGCTGCTGTGGCGGCTGAAGCTGCTCGGCGCCGACGTGGGCGCGCGCTGGACCCGGCTGGTCGAGGGCTGGGACCTGTCCGACCACGCCGCCGGCACCTTCCCGTTCAACGACCTGCATGCCTTGCTCGCGCTGATAGGCGCCGGCGAGCTCGTCCGCGCGCAGGCCTGGGCGCGCTTGGTCGCGACCCGCGCCGAGCGCAGCGGCGGCAGCAACCGCGCGGTCGCGCGCGATGTCGGCGGCCCGCTGATGCGCGGCCTGCTCGCGTTCGCGCAGGGGCGCTTCGACGAGGCGATCGAGTCGCTCTACCCGGCGCGTGCGCTGGCGAGCCGCCTCGGCGGCAGCCACGCCCAGCGCGACCTGATCGACCAGACCCTGCTTGCCGCCGCGGCGCGCGCGGTCGACCGGTCGGCGGGCCGCGCGCTGCTGAACGAACGTCGCCTGGCCAGGCCCGAAACGCCGCTGACCGCGCACTGGGCCGCCCGCCTCGGCCTGCGCCGCGCCGCTCGCTGACCTGCCTGCCGCACGGGCCGTACCGGGCGCATCGACGAACGAATCGCGCCAGGCCCGCCGCCGCAGCGCACTGCAACAGCAACCCGCCCCGCCGCAAGGAAGACTGCGCGCCACCGGCAGCCGGCGATCCGCCGCGCCGCGCGCATGCCCAACCGCGCCGGGGCGGAACCGGCTGGCGCGGTCCGTGCGGCCTTAGACTGCGCGCCATGGCGATGATCAACTGCCCGGGCTGCGGTGAGGAGAACCCGGCGAAGTTCCGGCTGTGCGGATACTGCGGCGTCGCGCTCGCCGCGGCGGCACCGGCCGCGCTGCCGGTGCACGAGGTGCGCAAGACGGTGACGCTGGTGTTCTCGGACCTCAAGGGCTCGACGGCACTCGGCGAGCGCCTCGACCCCGAGGCCGTTCGCGAGGTGATGGACCGCTACTTCAAGGCGATGGCGGCCGAGATCACACGCCACGGCGGCAAGATCGAGAAATACATCGGCGACGCCATCATGGCCGTGTTCGGCCTGCCGCGCGCCCATGAGGACGACGCACTGCGCGCCGTGCGCGCCGCGGCCGGCATGCGTGCGGCGCTGCGCCAGGTCAATGAAGACCTGATGCAGCGCTACGGCGTGGCGCTCGCCAATCGCACCGGCGTCAACACCGGCGAAGTGGTCGCCAACGACGATCCCAACGCATCGCAGAAGCTGGCCACCGGCGACGCGGTCAACGTTGCCGCGCGGCTCGAGCAGGCGGCACCGGAGAACGAGATCTATCTCGGCGAGACGACCTACCGCCTGGTGCGCGATGCGGTCACGGTCGAGACGGTCGAGCCGCTCGAGCTCAAGGGCAAGGCCGAGCGCGTCGCGGCCTTCCGCCTCGTCTCCGCGCACGGCCTGGACGGCAGCACGCGGCGCCAGGACACACCGGTCGTCGGCCGCGACGCGGAACTGGCGGTCCTCGACGCCGCGTACCACGAGGCCTGCCGTACCGGGGCGTTCCGGCTCGTCACGGTGATCGGCGACGCCGGTGTCGGCAAGTCGCGCCTGGTGCACGAGGTGGTCGTGCGCATCGCGGCCGGCGCGCGCGTGCTGCGGGGCCGTTGCCTGCCGTACGGCGACGGCATCACGTTCTGGCCGCTGCGCGAGATGGTGGGCGGCGCCGCCAACATCCTGGCCGACGACGCGCCGGCCGAGGCGCGCGCGAAGTTGCTCGCGCTCGTCGGCGACGCGGACGTGGTCGACCGCCTGGCCGCGGCCACCGGCCTGAGCGACACGCCGTTCCCGCTGCACGAGCTGTACTGGGCCGCACGCAAGCTGCTCGAGGTGCTGGCCGCGAGCGGCGCGGTGGTGGCGATCATCGACGACATCCACTGGGCCGAGACCGCGTTCCTCGACCTGCTCGACCACCTGCTCGATTCGGACACCAGCGCCTCGGTGCTGCTGCTCGCCACCGCACGCCACGACCTGCTCGAGGAGCGCCCGCAGTGGGGCGAGCGTGCAGGGGCGAGCCGGCTCGTGCTCAAGCCGCTGACCGACGCGGCGTCGGCACAGGTCGTCGCCAACCTGCTCGGCAACGCCGGCCTGCCGGACGACATCGTGCGGCGCATCGTCGGGGCCGCCGAGGGCAACCCGCTGTTCGTCGAACAGATGCTGTCGATGCTGATCGACAACCGCGCGTTGCGCCAGGAGGGTGACCGCTGGGTGCGCGGCGAGCGCTACGCCGAGATCGCGGTGCCGCCCACGATCCAGGCGCTGCTCGAAGCCCGGCTCGACCGGCTCGGGCGCGAAGAACGGATGACCGTCGAGCCTGCCGCCGTGATCGGCATGCAGTTCGCATTGCCTGCCGTGACGGCGCTGGCGCCCGAGGCGACACGCGCCCACGTCGGCGAGCGGCTGGCGACCTTGGCGCGCAAGCAGTTCATCCAGCCGGCCAGCTCGGCCGAAGGCGATATGCTGTACCGCTTCCACCATCATCTGGTGCGCGAAACGGTTTATGGGGGCCTGCTGAAGCGCTCGCGCGCAACCCTGCACATCGACTTCGTGCGCTGGGCCGACCGCGTCAACGCCGAGCGCGGGCGGGCGCTCGAGTTCGAGGAGATCCTCGGCTATCACCTCGAGCAGGCGCATCGCTACCTCGGCGAACTGGGGCCGCTCGACGCGCAGGGGCTGGCGGTGGGTGCGGATGCCGCGCGCCGGCTGGCCGGCGCGGCGCGGCGCGCCTTCGCGCGCGGCGACATGCATGCCGCGGCCAACCTCTACCGGCGCGCGACGGCGCTGCTGCCGGCCGCCGACGCGAACCGGCTCGCGCTGCTGCCCGAGCTGGGCGAGACGCTGATGGAACTCGGCGACTTCGACGACGCCCGCGCGGTGCTTGACGAAGCAGCAGCCGCTGCCGAACAAGCCGGCAACCAGCGCATCCGGGCATCCGCCCGGATCGTGCGCATGCTGGTGCGCCTGTACAGCGCCGAGCCGGGTGACTGGAGCGCCGAGGCCTTGCAGGTCGTGGAGGAAAGCATCCCATTGCTGGAACAGGCGGGCGCGCACGACGAGCTCGCGAACGCCTGGCGGCTCAGCGGCCAGGTTCACGGCATCGCGGCGCGCTACCTGCAGATCGTCACCGCGATCGAAAAGTCGATCGCCCATGCGCGCCTGGCCGGCGACGCGCGGATGGTCGCGCGCGCCGGGCTGGCGCTGTCGACCACGGCGTTGTACGGACCCACGCCGGTGCCGCAGGCGATCGAACAATGCGAGCGCATCATCGCCGATGACCTGACCAACCGGCAGGTCGAAGCCATCGTCATGTGCACGCTGGCCCACCTGCGCGCGATGAACGCCGAGTTCGACAAGGCGCGCGACCTGTACCGGCGCGGCCGTGCGCTGCTGCGCGACCTGGGCTGGGGCGTGAACGCGGCCTCCACCGGCGTCGACGTCGGCCGGGTCGAGTGGCTCGCGGGTGACCTCGTCGCGGCGGAACGCGAGTTGCGCGGCGATCTGGACTTCCTCGCGAAATGCGGTGAGACTTTTTTTCTCTCGACGATGGCGGCACAGCTCTCGTGCATCGCACGCGAACTGGGCGATGCGGCCGAGGCGCAGACCTTGTCCGAGACCGCCCAGGCCGCCGCTGCGGAAGACGATACCGTGTCGCAAATTTTGTGGCGCCTGGCCCGCACCGCGCTGCTGGCGCGGGCCGGCGAACTGGCCGAAGCCGAAGCCCTGGCGCGCGGGGCGGTCGAGCTTTCGCGCAGCACCGAGACGCCGATATTCCAGGCCGACGCGCTGGTCGAACTTGCCTCGGTGCTGAGCCTGGGCGGGCGCATCGACGAGGCGCGCACGACACTGGCCGCGGCGCTCGCGATCTACACCGACAAGGGCGACCTCGTCTCGGCTGCGCGCACCAGCGCGCGCGCGGATGCCCTCAGCTCGTCGACGCCGGCCTGATGCGGGCCGGCGCGACGCGTCGCATCACCAGCGGGCGATGCCGTTCTGAAGTGCCTTGAGGATGAACTTCCAGTCGCCTATGTCGTCGCCGGTGGCGTTCTTCTTCGAGAGCGGGACGCGCTGATCGATACAGACCGGGTTTGCGCTGTCCGGGCCGTTGACCGCGGCGCAATCCTGAAGAAGCATTCCCGGGTTGGGCAGCGTCGGGTACGGCTCGCCAGCGGTTGCCTCGTAGTACAGCGGCACTCGGTTGATAGCGTTGAAGCTGCGGATCGTTGACGAATCGCGACGCAATTCAAACGTGACCACCTGTCCGAACGGGTTGCTCGTAGGAATCGTGATCGTCGTCTCGTTGTTGGTCAGCGTGTCATTTGTCAGGCCCGTGGGGAAGACCTTCTCATCCACGTTCGCGGTCGTCAACCTCAAACCGGCTGGAATCTTGATCAGCGTCGTCGACGTGTCGGCCATCGTGGCGCTGGCGTTGTTTCCGGTGAAGAACGTGGACGAAACGGTGTTCGGGATGTAGGTGTTGAGCTTGGAATTGATGTCGGCCGTGGCCGTGGTGACCAAGCCCGTGCTCACCGTCCCCGTACAGACCCCTGGAGTCCAACTGGGGTCTGTTGACGTATTGCAAGACAACGATGTGGGTGTCGACGAGCTGTTTCCGCTTGAGTAGTCGCCATTCCACGCGAGTTGGATGGACGCAGTCGACCCGTAGGCAATCGACGTCCCGTTCAAGCTCAGCGGGGGTGCCGAGAAGAGCACCACGAAGGACGCAGAACTTCCAAACTTGCCGAAAGCCTTCAGTTGCCCGATGCTGCACTGGAACGAGTTGGGAGTTGCCCCCACGGTACACAGATCGGACTCCTTGAAATTTGAAGCCGTTGAAACCGCGAGCGGTGCTTCGCACGCTCCTGTGAGGCTATCGACGGAGGTACACACAGCGCTTCTACCGCCAAAAACCACTTGGTTGATGACGTTTCCGGTGTTGTTCTGGATCAGCACCGTGTACGCGGCGTAGCTGGTCATCGGCGCGCGACTGACCGACACGGCCGTGGGCACTGGAGCCACGGTGACGGTGATGTCCGCGTTCGCCGCCAGCACACCATTCGAGCCGGCCAGCAGGCCAGCCGCCAGGATCGCCGAACCCGCCCACCGGGTGGCGCGCGAAACGAGACCACGCGGCGCAGCGGGTGCACCGTGGACAAGAGCCAAGTCAGTCATTTGAAAACTCCCAGTTTGTGCAATCAACGCGAGAAGAAAGCCTCGCCACCGGGCCCTCAGGGGCTGCGCGGGTCGCCGCGGGCGTCGTCAGGGGATACGGTATACCAGAATGAATGCTTCTGTGCATCCCGTTACATTTTGGCGGCGGTGCGACCAAAGTCAATCCCGCAGATGACAGCCTTCCCGCCTGGAAGGCCACTCATGGCGACGGCTCCGGCAAGTTGCCCGCAGGGCGCGCGAAGCAGCGGGTCGGGCGGCACCGGGTCGACGCGTCAGGGTCGAGCGCGCCGAACTCGGCCCCGAGCCGCCCGGCCGGGCCAGCGCGCGCCAGCGGGTCGTCGACCGCATCGGCCGCTTGTCGAACTGGCGCGGCGGCACTCCCCGGCGTCGGAGTGAGCGCCGCGGGCGGGGCATGTCGCATGCATGCGGCCTCGCGTCGTCGGATGTCGCGGTGCCCTCTTGCCCGCGTGGCCCTCGCGCGGGCACGCTCCGCACGGGGGCGGTGCGACTTATTCACTCCCGCAGATCGAGGTGGTCGGGTAGGTTCGGAGCTGAAAGAATTCGTGACAACGAACGCGGCGCCACACCATGCTCAACGACCTGAAATCGCAATTCGGCCACTCGATCCAGACCATGCGGCGCTTGCTGCAGCATCCGGTCGGCGCCCCGGTGGCAAGTGCGCCCGTGCGCAGCCCGCGCTCCCAGGCCCGCGAGGAGCATCGTCAGCGCGTGCGCCGGATGCGCCGCGATCTGTACCAGTTGCTCGAGCAGCACGCCGCCTCGCGCGAGCTGATGCGCCATCTCGACCTGGTCGAGCGCACGCTGCGGTTCGAGGGCTTCGCGGCGGTCGAGGCCTTGCCGGTGCAGGTGATCGCGAAGGCGCTGCAGCAGCTGGAGCGCTTGGTGTGGGACTGGTCGCCGGTCGGCCTGGCCGAGTTGCGCTCGCGTCTGGCGGTGATCGTGAAATCCCGGCCACGCGAGACCGTGCCGGTGACCGACGCCGCAGCGCCTCGGCCCGAGCCGCTTCGTCCCCGGTCGATCCCCGTCGAACCGGAGCAGCCGCCGCTCGACGTGACGGAGGTCGATCACGCCGCGTTCGAGGAGATGCAGCGCAGCTGGGCCGGCCGCGTGCCCGAGGCCCTGAGCGCCGCGCACGCCGCCTGACGTGCGGGGTTGGCCCGGAGGAGGGCCGTCTCCACGGCGGGCGCCCTTGGCGCGGCGTCGTGCGCCGCACCGGCGTCGAGGCGAGCCACGACGCCGGTGCGCGCCCCGCTTCAAGTCGCCACCGCCTGCCGCACCGCGCGCTCCCAGTTCGCCATCAGTTCAGCGGCGCGATCGCGCGACATCGCTGGGTGGAACGTGCGCTCGACGCGCCACTGCGCCGCGAGTTCGTCGAGGTTGCGATACAGCCCGCACGACAGGCCCGCGAGGCAGGCCGCACCCAGCGCGGTGGTCTCGATCACCTGCGGACGCAGCACTGGGATGCCCAGCAGGTCGGCCTGGAACTGCATCAGCAGGTCGTTGACGCAGGCGCCGCCGTCGACGCGCAGTTCGGTCACCGCGAGGGTAGCGGCATTTGCGGGCCGGGCACTCGGGCGCTCCGGAGCCGGCCCGCGTCCCCTCGGGGAACCGGCCGGCGTCCCCTCCGGGCGAGGAGCGGCACAATCGCGGCCCATCGCCGCGAGCAGCGCGGCGCTCTGGAACGCGATGCTCTCGAGCGCGGCGCGCGCGATGTGCGCGACCGTGCTGCCGCGCGTCAGGCCGACGATCGCGCCGCGCGCATCGGCCTTCCAGTACGGGGCGCCCAGGCCGGTGAAGGCGGGGACGAACACCACGCCGCCGCTGTCGGGAACGCTCTCGGCGAGCGACTGCACCTCGCTGCTCGCAGGGATCGCGCGCAGCCCGTCGCGCAGCCATTGCACGACCGCGCCGCCGATGAAGACACTGCCTTCGAGCGCGAACTCGGGCGTCGCGGACGGTTGCGCGGCGCTGGTCGTGATCAGGCCGTTGGTCGAGGTCTGGAAGCGCTCGCCGGTGTGCATCAGCAGGAAGCAGCCGGTGCCGTAGGTGTTCTTCGCCAGCCCCGGCTTGAAGCCGGCCTGGCCGAACAGCGCGCTCTGCTGGTCACCGGCGACGCCGCCGATCGGGATCGCGGCGCCGAGCAGCTCGGGCCGGGTGCGGCCGTAGTCGTGGCTCGATGGATGAACGGCCGGCAGCAGCGCGCGCGGAATGTCGAGCAGGGCCAGCAACTCGTCGTCCCATGCGTTGCGATGGATGTTCAGCAGCAGCGTCCGCGAGGCATTGCTCACGTCGGTCGCGTGCACCGCATGCCGGCGCGCGCTGTCGTTCGCACCGCCGGTGAGCTGCCACAGCAGCCACGCATCGATCGTGCCGAACGCCAGCTCGCCGCGCTGCGCTGCGGCGCGCGCACCCGGCACGTGGTCGAGCAGCCACTTCAGCTTGCTGCCGGAGAAGTAGGCGTCGAGGACCAGCCCGGTCCGGGCCCGGAAGGTCGGCTCCAGGCCGCGTGCGCGCAAGGCCGCACAGATCGGCTCGGTGCGCCGGTCCTGCCAGACGATGGCGTTGTGCAGCGGTTCGCCGCTGCGGCGGTTCCACAGCACGGTGGTCTCGCGCTGGTTGGCGATGCCGATCGACGCGATCGCATCGGCGGCCAGCCCGGCCCTGGCGAGCGCCTCCTGCGCGGTGGCGAGCTGGCCGGCCCAGATCTCCTTCGGGTCGTGCTCGACCCAGCCCGGCTGCGGGTAGATCTGGCGCAACTCGCGCTGCGCCATCGCGACGACGCGCCCCTGCCGGTCGAACACGATGCTGCGCGAGCTGGAGGTGCCCTGGTCCAGCGCCAGCAGATGGGTTCTCGTCGTCACGGATCGGTCTCCTGGCTGCGCGGCGCGTGCACGGCGGCACCGGGACGGTTGCCGTCGCTGCGCCGATTCTGCCGCGACGCGCCGCAACCGGGGCGCCTGCGCGACACTCGCCGGCCATGCCTGCCGCACCCATGATTTCCGGTGTCCTGTTCGCCCTCGCCGCCGGCCTGATGTGGGGGCTGGTGTTCGTCGGTCCGCTGCTGCTGCCCGAGTACCCGGCAACGCTGCAGTCCTTCGGCCGCTACCTCGCGTTCGGGCTGATCGCGCTGCCGTTGGCGTGGTTCGACCGCGGCCGGCTGCGGCAACTGACGCGCGCCGACTGGGTCGAGGCGCTGAAGCTCGCGCTGGTGGGCAACATCGTCTACTACCTGTTCCTCGCCAGCAGCATCCAGCGCGCCGGTGGGCCGCTGCCGACGATGGTCATCGGCACCTTGCCGGTGGTGATCGCGATCACGTCGAAGCTGCGCCGCGTCGGCCGCGGCGCGCGCGCCGAGGCGCCGCTCGCGTGGTCGAAGCTGGTGCCGTCGCTGGGGTTGATCGGCGCCGGCATCGCGCTCGTCAACCACGTCGAACTCGGGCAGTTGCGGGCCGACCCGCGCGCCGACCTCGGCCGCTACGCGCTCGGCGGCCTGCTGGCGGCCGGTGCGGTCGCCTGCTGGACCTGGTACCCGATCCGCAACGCCGAGTGGCTGCGCGCCCACCCGGACCGCAGCCCGCGCGGCTGGGCGACCGCGCAGGGGCTGATGACCTTGCCACTGGCGCTCGCGGGTTACGCGCTGACGTGGGGCTGGAACCACGCCAGTGGCGCAGCGTTCGCGATGCCGTTCGGCCCGCGGCCGGCGGCGTTCATCGGGCTGATGTTCGCGATCGGCCTGTTCGCCTCGTGGCTCGGCACACTGTGCTGGAACGAGGCCAGCCAGCGCCTGCCGCCGGCGCTGTCGGGCCAGCTGATCGTGTTCGAGACGCTGGCCGCGCTGAGCTACGCGTTCGTGCTGCGCGAAAGCTGGCCGCAGGCCGGAACGCTGATCGGCGTCGGGCTGTTGATCGCCGGCGTGGTCTGGGCGGTGCGCACGCAACCCGCCGGCGCGGGCTCGGACGCGCACCCGAACTGATCGGCGCAGCCTGCTCAACGAAGGTGGGGCGCGTCCGGCAATTCGTTCGGGTTCGTCTCGCCCGGAGCGAGCGGAAAGTGCTGCACGAGCAGCGCCTCGACGGCGGCTATCGCCTGGTTCAGGCCGGCCTCGAACTGCCCGGCCCGGAACGCGGCGCTCATCGTCGCGGTGATCTGCTGCCACTGCGCCGCGTCGACGTGCCGCGCCAGGCCGCGGTCGGCGACGATCTCGATCGCGTGCTCGGCCAGCAGCAGGTAGATCAGCACGCCGTTGTCGTGCTCGGTGTCCCAGACGCGCAGCTTGCCGAACATCGTCACCGCGCGCTCGCGCACCTTTGCATGGCGCCACAGGTAGCTCAGCGGCAGGCCGGCCTCGACGCAGACACGGATCTCGCCGCTGTGGCGGGCCTCGCTGGCCGCAACGCGCGCCTCGATGCGCTGCAGCGCGCCGTCGCCGAGCAGGCGCTTCGCGTCGGCCTCGTCGAGCCGGCGGTGTTTCAACAGACGCAGCAGACGGTTGGTCATGTGGTCCTCCCGGGCGTGGCGCACCCGGCCCGAAGCGTCACCAGCGGCCCCTTCGCAGCGCTTGGGCGTTCGGCTGTCGCGACGCGACTCGGCCACAGGCTCATCTCACCAGCTCCCAGACGCGCCGCCGCCGCCGAAATCACCGCCGCCGCCGGAGCGGAAACCGCCGCCGCCGCCGCCGAATCCACCCCCTCCGCCGCCCCAGATGACGGGCCCGCCGCGACCAGAACGACCGCTGCCGACACCCATGACACCGATTAGGATCAGCGCGATCAGTCCGGCGCCGCCGGCCACCAGCAGGCTCGCGGTCAGGAACCACGCGACGGCGCCGACCGCGCCGCCGGTCACCACAGCACCGAGCTTGCGGCCGAAGATGGCGGTCAGCAGCGCGCCGACGATCGGCACGGCGACGAACAGGAAGATCGCCAGGTCCTGGATGTCGAAGCCGCCGAACGGCCCGCGGTTCGCGTTGCCGCCGCCCTTGCCGGTCGGCGCGGGCAGCGCCTCGCCGCCGATGGCCTTGTCGAGCCGGTCGATCGCGGCGTTCAGCCCGCCGGCGTAATCGTCGGCCCGGAACGCGGGCTTGATCTGGTCGTTGATGATGCGCCCGGCGAGCACGTCGGGAATCGCGCCTTCGAGCGTCTTCGCGACCTCGATGTTGATGCGCCGGTCGTTCTTCGCGACGACGATCACCAGACCGTCGCCGACATCGCGGCGCCCGACCTTCCAGGTGTCGGCGACGCGCTGGCCGTAGGTCGCGATGTCTTCCGGCTGCGTCGTCGGCACGATCAGCACGACGATCTGCGCGCCGCGCTGCGTCTCGATCGCCTCGAGCTTGGCGGTGAGCGCCTGCTCTTGCGCCGGCGTCAGCGTGCCGGTCTGGTCGACGACGCGGCCCGACAAGGGCGGCACCGGCAGCACGTCCTGCGCGAATGCTGCGGTGGCGAGCCACAGCAGCCACGCGACGACGCACGCGAGCAGGCGCTGCAGCATCAACGGCGCGCCCGGCCTGCGTTGCTCACTTCGCCGCCGACGCCGGCTTGTCGAAGTTGACGGTCGGCGGCACCGCGATCTGCGCCTCGTTCTGCACTGTGAAAGTCGGCTTGACCTTGTAGCCGAAGATCATCGCGGTCAGGTTGCTCGGGAAGCTGCGCGCCAGCACGTTGTATTGCTCGACCGTCTTGATGTAGCGGTTGCGCGCCACGGTGATGCGGTTCTCGGTGCCTTCGAGCGTGACGCGCAGGTCCTGGAAGGCCTGGTTGGCCTTGAGCTGCGGGTACTGCTCGGCCACCACCATCAGCCGGCTCAGCGCGCCGGTCAGCTCGCCCTGCGCCTTCTGGAACTTGTCGAAGGCCTCGGGGTTGTTGACCAGCTCGGGCGTGGCCTGGATGCTGGTCGCCTTCGCTCGCGCCTCGATCACCCGGGTCAGCGTGTCCTGCTCGAAGCTGGCTTCGCCCTTGACGGTGGCGACGATGTTCGGGATCAGGTCGGAACGGCGCTGGTACTGGTTCAGCACCTCGGACCACGCGGCCTTCACCTGCTCGTCCAGCGTCTGGAAGCTGTTGTAGCCGCAGCCCGAGAGGCCGAGCATCGCAAGCGCCGCGAGGCCCGCCGCCAGCGCGCGCGCGAACGAAGCGGGCCGGGAAATCGCACGAGTCATGTTGTTCCTCCGATGAATGGCGCGGCCATCGTACCGCGGACCTGACGTGAGGCCGCGGGATGCCCTTTCAAGCGGCGCGGGCCGGCGCGCACGGCCCCGAAATGCCCGCAACGGGCCTGTGTCGCCACCGCCAGCAGCAGCCCGGCAGAGCCGCCGCAACCCCACCAGGGTCACTCGACCGGCAGAAAGCCCTCGATCGACAGGTAGCGTTCGCCGGTGTCGTAGTTGAAGCCGAGCACGGTGGCGCCGGGCGGCAGGCCGGGCAGCTTCTGCGCGATCGCCGCGAGCGTCGCGCCCGACGAGATGCCCACCAGCATGCCTTCCTCGCGCGCCGCGCGCCGCGCCATCTCGCGCGCGGCTTCGGCCTCGACCTGGATCACGCCGTCGAGCAGGTCGGTGTGCAGGTTCTTGGGGATGAAGCCGGCGCCGATGCCCTGGATCGGGTGCGGGCTCGGCTTGCCGCCGCTGATCACCGGCGAGGCGGCCGGCTCGACCGCGAACACCTGCAGCTTCGGCCAGAGGCGCTTGAGCACCTGGGCGCAGCCGGTGATGTGGCCGCCGGTGCCGACGCCAGTGATCAGCGCGTCGACGCCGCTCGGAAAGTCGGCGGCGATCTCCTGCGCGGTGGTGCGCGCGTGCATGTCGATGTTGGCCGGGTTCTCGAACTGCTGCGGCATCCAGCCGCCAGGCGTTTGCGCGAGCAGTTCGGTGGCGCGCGCGATGGAGCCGTTCATGCCCTTCTCGCGCGGCGTCAGCTCGAAGCGGGCACCGTAGGCCAGCATCAGCCGGCGGCGCTCGATGCTCATGCTGTCCGGCATCACGAGAATCAGCTTGTAGCCCTTCACCGCCGCGACCATCGCCAGGCCGATGCCGGTGTTGCCAGAGGTCGGCTCGATGATCGTGCCGCCGGGCTCGAGTGCGCCAGACGCTTCGGCCGCCTGGACCATCGCCAGCGCGATGCGGTCCTTGATCGAGCCGCCGGGGTTGGCGCGCTCGCTCTTGATGTAGACGGTGTGGGCGGCGCCGAACAGGCGGTTGATGCGGATGTGCGGCGTGTTGCCGACGGTGTGCAGGATGTCGTTGGCCAGCATGCGAAATCTCCCGGGGTGCGACCCGCCCATTATGTGGTCACCGGACGCGCGGCCCGGTTTGAGACAATGCCACGGATGCATGCACCGCTCCAGAACGACAGCTTCCTGCGCGCCTGCCTGCGCCAACCCACCGCCCACACACCCGTCTGGCTGATGCGCCAGGCCGGCCGCTACCTGCCCGAGTACCGGGCCACGCGCGCGAAGGCCGGCAGCTTCATGGGGCTGGCGACGAGCCCGGACTTCGCGACCGAAGTCACCCTGCAGCCGCTGGATCGCTACCCGCTCGACGCCGCGATCCTGTTCAGCGACATCCTGACCGTGCCCGACGCGATGGGCCTGGGCCTGAGCTTCGCCGAAGGCGAGGGCCCGCGCTTCGCGCACCCGGTGCGCGACGAGGCCGCGGTCGCGAAGCTCGAAGTCCCGGACATGGACACGCTGCGCTACGTGTTCGACGCGGTCGCCTCGATTCGCAAGGCACTGAACGGCCGGGTACCGCTGATCGGCTTCTCCGGCAGCCCCTGGACGCTGGCCTGCTACATGGTCGAGGGCGCGGGCTCGGACGACTACCGCCTCGTCAAGACCATGCTCTACCGCCGCCCCGACCTGATGCACCGCGTGCTGGAAGTCAACGCCGCCGCGGTGGCGCAGTACCTGAACGCCCAGATCGAGGCCGGTGCGCAGGCCGTGATGATCTTCGACAGCTGGGGTGGCGTGCTCGCCGACGGCGCGTTCCAGCAGTTCAGCCTCGCCTACACGCGCCGGGTGCTGCAGCAGCTCAAGCGCGAGCACGACGGCCAGCGCATCCCGCAGATCGTGTTCACGAAGGGCGGCGGGCTGTGGCTCGAAGAGATCGCGGCGGCGCAGCCGGACGTGGTCGGGCTCGACTGGACCGTCAACCTCGGCGCCGCCCGCGCCCGGATCGGCGCCCGGGTGGCGCTGCAAGGCAACCTCGACCCGAACGTGCTGTTCGCCGGCCCGGCACAGATCCGGACCGAGGTCGCCCGCACGCTGGAAAGCTACGGCGCGCCGACCGGCCACATCTTCAACCTCGGCCACGGCATCAGCCAGCACACGCCACCCGAGAGCGTGGCGGTGCTGGTCGATGCGGTGCATGAGATCTCCAGGCGCCTGCGCGCACCGGCCTGACATTCCTCCGGGCCGAGAGGCGCGATCTCTTCCGTTGCAGGTAAGTGAGTGCTCAGCGCTTGACTTATCCCCAAAAATGGGCACCCGCTTTGCACACCTCCTGTGCTGCTGCGCCGCAGCACGGGAATTCTGCGAATCCGCGCTAAGTACTTGATTTCATTGGACTGCTTTCGATGCCGCGAAAGCGGGCAATCTTTGGCACAGCGAGGCGCAGCCAGCCTTTCCGAGCATTTCAGGGCCAGTTACGCACAAAGTTATCCACAGGCCGAGTGGAAAGCTTTGAAAGAGCTTCAGAATCATCGACTTAACGCAGTCTTGTAAACGAGAAACGAGCTTTGGGTGCTAACTTCACTGATCCGCCCGTGGGAGGCATGGCGCATGTGCGCGTCGCCGTCGAAGCCCCGCATCACACGGGGCTGGCCGCACCGCTCGATTACCTGAGTGAGCACCCGCTCCCGGCCGGAACCCTGGTGCGGGTTCCGCTGGGTCGGCGCGACGTGCCGGGCGTGGTGTGGCACGGTTCGGGCCAGGACGCGCCGACCGTCGAACTGAGACCGGTCACCGCGACGCTGGGCTCGCTGCCGCCGCTCGGCACCGCATGGCGCGAGCTGGTCGACTTTGCCGCCGCGTACTACCAGCGCAGCACCGGCGAGATCGCGCTGTCGGTGCTGCCCCCCGAGTTGCGCAAGCTCGACGACGCCCAGCTCGCGAATCGCATCCGCAAGCTGCACAAGGCGCTGGGCGACGATCCCGCCACAGCAACGGCAACCAGCGTCCCCGCGCTGACCGATGACCAGACACGGGCACTCGCGGCGATCGCCGCCGCGGCCGCGCAGGCATCGCCATCGCCGCTGCTGCTGCACGGCGTCACCGGCAGCGGCAAGACCGAGGTCTACCTGGGCGCCGCAGCACAGGCGCTGGCCGCCGGGCGCCAGGCGCTGGTGCTGGTGCCCGAGATCAACCTGACGCCGCAGCTCGAAGCGCGCTTTGCCGAGCGCTTTGCCGGCCGCCACATCGTCTCGCTGCACAGCGCGCTGACGCCGGCACAGCGGCTGCGCAGCTGGCTCGCGGCGCACCTGGGCCTGGCCGACCTGGTGCTGGGCACGCGGCTGGCGGTGTTCGCGTCGATGCCGCGGCTCGGGCTGATCGTCGTCGACGAGGAACACGACCCGTCGTACAAGCAGCAGGAGGGCGCCCGCTACTCGGCACGCGATCTGGCCGTGTACCGTGGCCGGCTGGAGCGCGTGTGCGTCGTGCTCGGGTCGGCCACGCCGTCGCTGGAGAGCTGGCAGCGCGCCGCCGAGGGCCGCTACCAGCGCCTCGTGCTGCCATCGCGCGTCGGCGGTGGCGCGCTGCCGGCGGTGCGCCTGGTCGACATGGGCCGGCAGCCCAGGACCACCGGGGCGAACACCGCCCTGTCGGCGCCGCTGGTGGCCGCGCTGCAGGAGCGGCTCGCGCGCGGCGAGCAGAGCCTGGTGTTCCTGAACCGGCGCGGCTATGCGCCGGTGCTGCATTGCGGCGAGTGCGGCTGGAAGAGCGGCTGCCCGCATTGCAGTGCCTGGCGCGTGTTCCACAAGCTCGACCGCACGCTGCGCTGCCACCATTGCGGCTTCACCGAGCGCGTGCCGCGCGCCTGCCCGGAGTGTGGCAACCTTGACATCGCACCGATCGGCCGCGGCACCGAGCGCCTGGAAGAGCAGCTGACCGCCCTGCTGCGCACGCCCGACGATCGCCCCGCGCGCATCGCCCGCATCGACGCCGACAGCACCCGGCTGAAGGGCGCGCTCGAAGCCCAGCTCGGCGCGGTCCATGCCGGCGACGTCGACGTGCTGGTCGGCACGCAGATGGTGACCAAGGGCCACGATTTCCGGCGCATCACGCTGGTCGCCGCGGTGAACCCGGACAGCGCGCTGTTCAGCAGCGACTTCCGCGCGCCCGAGCGCCTGTTCGCCCTGTTGATGCAGGCCGGCGGCCGGGCGGGGCGGGACGCCGGCCAGGCCGCACGCAGCGAACTGTGGGTGCAGACCTGGCACCCGACGCACGCGCTCTACGCCGCACTGCGCCGGCACGATTTCGACGCCTTCGCCGCCAGCCAGTTGAAGGAGCGCGAGATGGCCGCCCTGCCGCCGTTCTCGCACCTCGCGATGCTGCGCGCCGACGCCCGCACGCCGCAGGCCGCACGCGCCTTCCTGCAGGCCGCCGCGGCGATCGCCGCTGATCTGCCCGGCGCCGGGCAGGTGACGGTCTATCCGCCGGTGCCGATGGGCGTGGCCCGCGTCGCCGACGTCGAGCGCATGCAGATGCTGGTCGAGTCGGCCTCGCGCATGGCGTTGCAGCGCTTCCTCGCGCAATGGCTGCCGGCGCTGCACGGGCTGCGGCGCGAGCACAAGACCGCGGACGAGCGCATCCTGCGCTGGGCGGTCGACGTCGACCCGTCAGCGATTTGAGGGTCCCGGCCGGCGCGCCGGCGGGCGGCCCGTCGCGGGCGCGGCCAGTGGCCGGGCCACGTCGGCGAGCAGCAGGGTCGCGCGCACCAGGCCTTCGACGGCCTCGCCGAGGTCTGCAGGCGGTTCCAGGCTGTCGATCTCGGCGAGCAGCTCGTCGGCGTCTTCGAGATCGTCCGGTGCGAGGTGACGGTAGATCAGGGCGAGCGGCTCGGTCAGCATCTTCGCGTCGAGCGCCATCAGGTCGGGAAAGAGTTCGAGCGCGGTCGCGAAGCCGGCAACCCAGGGGTAGACCGCGTCGATCGCGCCCGGCGCAGCGATGGCCGCGTCGTCATCGTCTGGTTCGGACGCGGCGCGATCGGCGGGCATGTCGACATCCGCCAGCTCGAAGACCCAGGGGTCGAACCACTGGCGGCGCTGGATCGCGGCGTCGAGCTCGGCGTGCCGGCGCAGGATCAGGGCGTGCAGGCGCGCCGCGTCGAAGCCCGGCGGCAGGGCGCGACCGTCGACATCGGTGACGTGCGGCAGCCAGCGCGCGACGGCGATGCGCCGCGGCTGCAGCAGCACGCCGCACAGGTAGCCATCGACCATGCTGACGTCGAGCGCTTCGAGCGGCGCCGGGACGCGGTCCAGCAGGCTTTGCAGCTCGTCGAGTTCGCGCTCGCTCAGCGGCTGCAGCGGGCCGGATGCAGGGCGCGGCGCTGATCGTGGGGGTTGGGCCGGCATGGGCGCATTGTCGCGCGCCGCGGAGCATGGACGAAGCTCCTCCCGGCGAGCGCGCACCGAACGTCCGCGTTCATGCGCCCCGAGGCCTGCGGCGTGGCTGCGCCGTCCCTCGAACTGGGGATGGCCGGCGCAAGGCCGCGTCCCTAGAGTCGGCACGTTGCTGTCACACGGTGCCTTCATCGAAGGCACGAAGCGCGGTTCCGCAGGCCCGGCAAAGAGCACCACGGCGAACAGGGCCCAGAACCGGTACCGGTCCCAACGACGTCCTTTGCGAAGGACTTGAAAACCCACCCGCTCGCGCAGGTGGGTTTCTTTTTCTTTGGGCGGGCGTCCAGTCCTTCGATGGCCCCCGTCGGCACCCTGCCGCAGCGTCGCTCCCGGAGTTGCATGACAGCATGGCCATGCCGCGCGCCACGCGCCGGGGCTCGCATAGACTGCGCGGCTGATCCGCCATTTCGACGCGAGGACAATCCCATGGGCGCACCCGAGGCCTTCACGGCCACGACCGAGGTCGGTCACTTCATCGGCGGCCGTGCGGTCGCGGCCACCTCCGGGCGCCGCCAGCCGGTCTGGAACCCATCGACCGGCGCGGTCGCGCGCCAGGTGGCGCTGGCTTCGGCCGATGAGGTCGCCGCCGCCGTCGCCGCCGCCCAGGCCGCGTTCCCGGCCTGGGCCGACATGCCGCCGATCCGGCGCGCGCGCATCATGAACGCCTTCCTCGGCCTGTTGAACCAGCACCGCGACACGCTCGCCGCGATGATCACCGCCGAGCACGGCAAGGTCTTCACCGATGCGCAGGGCGAGGTCTCGCGCGGCATCGACATCGTCGAGTTCGCGTGCGGCGTGCCGCAGCTGCTGAAGGGCGACTTCACCGACCAGGTCTCCACCGGCATCGACAACTGGACGCTGCGCCAGCCGCTGGGCGTGGTCGCCGGCATCACGCCGTTCAACTTCCCGTGCATGGTGCCGATGTGGATGTTCCCGGTGGCGGTCGCCTGCGGCAACACCTTCGTGCTCAAGCCCAGCGAGCGCGACCCGTCGTGTTCGGTGTTCATGGCCGAGCTGCTGACCCAGGCCGGGCTGCCGGACGGCGTGTTCAACGTGGTGCAGGGCGACAAGGTCGCGGTCGACGCGCTGCTGACGCACCCCGACGTGAAGGCGCTGAGCTTCGTCGGCTCGACGCCGATCGCCCGCTACATCTACGAAACCGGCGCGCATCACGGCAAGCGCGTGCAGGCGCTGGGCGGCGCGAAGAACCACCTGGTCGTGATGCCCGACGCCGACATCGAGCAGGCGGTGGATGCGCTGATCGGCGCGGCCTACGGCTCGGCCGGCGAGCGCTGCATGGCGATCAGCGTCGCGGTGCTGGTCGGTGATGTGGCCGACAAGATCGTGCCGAAGCTGGCCGCGCGCGCGAAGGCGCTGAAGGTCAGGAACGGCATGGAGCTCGACGCCGAGATGGGGCCGATCGTCACCAGGCAGGCGCTGGAGCGGATCGAGGGCTACATCGACACCGGCGTCGGGGAGGGCGCGCAGCTCGTCGTCGACGGTCGCGGCTTCAAGGTGCCGGGCCATGAATCAGGATTCTTCACCGGCGGCACGCTGTTCGACCACGTGACGCCCGAGATGCGCATCTACAAGGAAGAGATCTTCGGCCCGGTGCTCGGCTGCGTGCGCGTGAACGACCTGCAGGAAGCCGTCGACCTGGTCAACGCGCACGAGTACGGCAACGGCGTGGCCTGTTTCACCGCGGACGGCAACGTCGCGCGCGAGTTCGCGCGGCGCATCCAGGTCGGCATGGTCGGCATCAACGTGCCGATCCCGGTGCCAATGGCCTGGCACGGCTTCGGCGGCTGGAAGCGCAGCCTGTTCGGCGACATGCACGCCTACGGCGAGGAAGGCGTGCGCTTCTACACCAGGCAGAAGTCGATCATGCAGCGCTGGCCGGCGAGCACGCCCAAGGGCGCCGAGTTCGTGATGCCGACGGCGAAGTAGAGGCGCCGCGCCGGCGGCCCGACGCCGCCACGCGCACCGCGTTGTTCAAGAACCTCAAGAACCATCGGACACAACTTCGACAACCGGCCGTCAACACGAGTCGGTCTACTCCGTTATCCGGTGAGGACCGGCATTTGAGGAATTCCCATGTCTACAGAAGCACCTGACGCTCCGCCTTCGACCAGTTCCATCGGCTCGGTGCCGCGCGCCGTCTGGATCGGCGGCGGCTTGTTGAGCTTGGTCACCGCCGCCTTGGCCGGCGCGCTGATCGTGCGTTCCGTTGAGCCGGCACCGGCGCTTGTCGGCGCGGCGAACCCGGCAACCGGAGCACCCTTGACCACCAACGTGGCAACGCCGCCCGCACCGGTGCCGGCGTCGGCGCCGGTCAGGCCCGAGCGTCGTGCCGAGGCCGTGACTGCGCCGGTCCTGGCCGCCCGACCGGCCCCGAGCCCGCCGGGAGTCGCTACCCACGCGGCGCTTTGCGCCAGTTGCGGCGTCGTCGAATCGGTCAGCCAGGTTCGGCAGGAGGGCCAAGGTACCGGCCTCGGCGCGGTAGCGGGCGGGGTGCTTGGCGGAGTGGTGGGCCACCAGATCGGTGGCGGCAACGGCAAGACCGCGATGACCGTTCTCGGCGCGATCGGTGGCGGATTGGCTGGCAACGAGGTCGAGAAGCGGGCCCGCAGCCAGACCCTGCTCGACGTTCGCGTGCGCATGGAAGACGGCAGCGTGCGCACGTTCCGGAGATCGCAATCGCTGGCGATCGGAACGCACGTCATTGCGGAAGGCGCCACCCTGCGCCTTGCCCGTGACGCGGCGGCCAGCGACGTGCCGCGCACGATGCGCACATCGGCACCTGCCGGTGGCCGCACCTGACCGATTCGTTGGCAACCCCGCTATCCTTGGCGCGGGTACAGGGGCGCGCGAGTCGGCAATGGGTCGCGCAACCGTCACATCTCCAGGGATCGTTCCATGAAGAAATTCGTTCTCGTCGGGCTCCTCGCCGCCGGCTTCTCCGCTTCGGTGCTCTCTGCGGACGTCGGCGTATCCATCCATGTCGCCCAACCCGGGGTGTACGGTCGTATCGACATCGGCAACTTCCCGCCTCCGGCCGTCATCCTTCCTCAGCCGGTGATCATCAGCCCGCAGCCGGTGGTGGTTCAGCAACAGCCCGTCTACCTCTATGTACCTCCCGGCCATCAGAAGAACTGGGCCAAATACTGCGGCCGCTACCGTGCCTGCGGGGAGCCTGTCTACTTCGTCCAGGAGAACTGGGTCCGGGAGCGCTACGAAGAACGGCATCATGACGACACGGGCGGGCACGGCCCCAAGGAAAAGAAGCACAAGGACAAAGGAAAGGACAAGCACGACAAGGACTGACGCCATCACGTGGCCGGTCCCTGGTGGCGCCGGGCGTCCCGCGGGAAACGATGTGCCGATCCGGCGGCGGCCGGCCGGCGACGGCGGAGCCCCGCGTCGCGGGCCCGTGCCGATGCCCCGGCCTCAAGGCGGCGGCGCCGCGCTCGCGTCGCTGCCGCGACTGGCCGTCTCGGCAGCGGCCACCCCGCGCGGCACGTTCACCCGCGCCAGCAGCAACAGCCCGAGCACGAAGAAGATACCGGTCGAGGCGATGGCCAACCGATGGTTGCCGGCAGTCAGCAGCGTCACCAGCCCATACGTCAGCGGGCCCAGGATCGCCGACAGGCGGATCGCGAAGGTCCAGAGCCCATAGAACTCGGCGCGCCGCGGCACGGGCGAGAACAGCCCCGCGAGTGCGCGCCCGGCCGACTGGCTGCTGCCCATGCACAGGCCCGCGATCACCGCCGCGACCCAGAAGAGCCCCGGCCCGGTGGCCAGCACCGCGAGCGCGATCATCACGATCCAGCCGGCCAGCGTGATGCCGAGCGCCGGGCGGTGGCCGATGCGGTCCTGCACATAGCCCCACGCGAACGCGCCGAGGGCGGCGGCGATGTTGACGGCAAAGATCAGCAGCATGGTCTGTGTCTGCTGGAACTTCATCACCTGTTCCGCATACACAGCCGACAGCGCGATGACCACCGAGATGCCGGCTTGGTAGGCCACCGCGCAGGCCAGCAGCGCGCTGAAATCGCGGAAGCGCCGCGCCTCGCGCCACGTGCCGGCGAGCCGCGCCAGGCTCGCGCCGAGGCCGGCAGCGCGCGCAGCCTGCGGGGCGGGCAGCGCGTGTTCGCGCAGCAGCGCGAACGTCGCCAGCACCGCCACGGCGTAGACGCCGGCGGTGACGAGCATCGCGACCGGCACGAAGTGCGATGCCGGCAGGCCCTGGGCCTGCGCCCGCAGCACGTAGGCCAGGCTCAGGCCGAGCGTGAGCATGCCGCCCAGATAGCCGAAGCTCCAGCCCCAGCCGGACACGCGCCCGAGGCTCTCCTGGCGCGCGAGCTCCGGCAGGAAGGCTGCGATCAGCGATTCGCCGTAGGTGTAGAACACGTTCGACACCAGCACGAAGACCACCGCCCACGCCACGTCGCCGGGGCCGGCGCCGGCCAGCGCCGCGGTGCCGAGCACGCAGCCCAGCGTGGCCAGCGCCAGCAGCCGCTTCTTCGCCGCACGCCGGTCGGCATAGGCGCCCAGGCCCGGCATCGTCAGCATCACGACGACACTCGAGGCCGCCAGCGTTGCCGTCCAGGCGAAGGTGGCCCAGTCGGCCCCGCCGGCCACGACACCGACGAAGTAGGCGCTGAACACCGCCGTCAGAACGACGGTGGTGTAGCCCGAGTTGGCGAAGTCGTACATCGCCCAGCCGAACACCTCGCGCTTGCGCACGCCGGGATTGAGCACGTCGTTCGGGAACAAGGCCATGGTGGATTCGGTGCGTGGGCGCTGCGAAGTATCGCCGCCGCCCCGGACTCGGCGCCGCGAGGATTCACAGCTTCTCGGTTTCGCCGGCACGCGGCTGCCACTTCATCAGCCGGCGCTCGATGCGCCCGACCGCGGCGTCGAGCAGCAGCGCGAAGACGGTGAGCACCAGGATGCCGGCCATCACCGTGTTGATGTCGAACGACCCTTCCGCCTGCAGGATCAGGTAGCCCACGCCGCGCGACGAGCCCAGGTACTCGCCGACCACCGCGCCGACGAAGGCCAGCCCGACGCTGGTGTGCAGCGAGCTGAACACCCAGCTCGTCGCGCTCGGCAGGTACACGTGGCGCAGCAGCTGCTTCTGCGAGGCCCCGAGCATGCGCGCGTTCGCGAGCACGACCGGGCTGACCTCCTTCACGCCCTGGTAGACGTTGAAGAAGACGATGAAGAACACCAGTGTCACGCCGAGCGCGACCTTGCTGGCGATGCCCAGACCGAACCAGACCGCGAAGATCGGCGCCAGGATCACGCGCGGCATGCTGTTCAGCGCCTTGATGTAGGGGTCGGCGATTGCCGCTGCCAGCGGGCTGAGCGCGAGCCACAGGCCGCACGCGAGGCCGAGCACGGTGCCGATACCGAACGCGAGCACGGTCTCGAGCAGCGTGACCCACAGGTGCTGGTAGATGTCGGCGCGGGTGAAGAACCAGGCGACGACGCGGTCGAGGATCTTCAGCGGCTCGCCGAAGAAGAACGCGGCCTGCCGGTCGTTCTCGAACACCAGCGGCGGGATCAGGCCGGGCTTGGTCAGCACGTGCCAGAGCACGAAGATCGCGGCCAGCAGGCCGACCTGCCAGACGCGCAGGTTCTTCGTGTTCGGCTTGATGACGCGCCACATGCCGGTCA
Organism: Pseudomonadota bacterium; assembly: GCA_040388965.1. Lineage (GTDB taxonomy): Bacteria > Pseudomonadota > Gammaproteobacteria > Burkholderiales > Burkholderiaceae_C > LMDS01. Next base: position 47,166 of record JAZKAV010000030.1, read on the forward strand.
TGCCGCCAGCTGCTGCCGGTAGCCTTTCAGCACCTCGTCGCGCAGCACGCTCCAAATGGCCCGGTGCAGCTCGACGAAGCGCGGCGTCGCGCGCACCTCGGCCACGTCGCGCGGGCGCGGCAGGTCGATCGCGAACTCGCCGATCGGGTGCGAGCCCGGCCCGGCACTCAGGCACACGACGCGGTCGCTCATCGCGATCGCCTCGTCGAGGTCGTGCGTGATGAACAGCACCGCCTTGCGGGACCGACCCGCCCCGCGCGCTTCGCGTCCGCCCTCCGAAGAGGCCGGCGACTCTCCAGGGGCGGCCCGGCGCGCGTCGTTGTCGCCGGCCCAGAGATCGAGCACTTCGTTCTCCATCAATTGCCGCGTCTGGATGTCGAGCGCCGAGAACGGTTCGTCCATCAGGATGATGTCGGGGTCGAGCACCAGCGTCTGCGCCAGGCTCACGCGCTTGCGCATGCCGCCCGACAGCTGATGCGGGTAGCGATCGCCGAAACCGCCCAGGCCGACGCGCCTGAGCCACGCCTCGGCCTGGGCGCGCGCATCGGTCGCGCCGCGGAACTCCAGCCCGGCCATCACGTTCTGCGCCGCGGTGCGCCACGGCATCAGGCTCTCGGCCTGGAACATGTAGCCGGCGCGCGTGTTGAGGCCCGCGAGCGGTTCGCCGAACACGCGCACCTCTCCGCTGCTCGGCGCGAGCAGGCCGGCCGCGACGTTCAGCAAGGTGCTCTTGCCGCAGCCGGTCGGGCCGACGACGCTGACGAACTCGCCGGCACCGACGGCCAGCTTCACGTCCCGCACTGCGGTATAGCGCTGGCCGGGATCGTCTTTCGAGACGAAAGTGCAGGCGATGTCGTCGAGTTGCAGGGCCGGGGCGAGCGCCACGTCAACCCTTCGGGTATGTCGCGTTGGCCTTCTTCACGAACTCGTTCGTGTAGATCGCGGCAAGGTCGATCTTCGCCGCCGCAATCTCCGGGTCGATGCTGGCGAGCGCGCGGCGCGCGGTCTCGGCACCGGCCTCGGGGAACATGCCGTCGACCGACAGAGCGCCCTTCGCGGCGAGGAAGGCGTCGACATACACGGCGCGGTCGCCGAGCAGGTAGCTCTCGGGCACGGCCTTGATGATGTCGCCGGCGCCGGCCTTCTGGATCCACTTGTCGGCGCGCACGATCGCGTTCGTGATCGCCTGCGCCGTGGCCGGGTGCTTGTCGATGAAGCTCTGCGGCGCGTACATGCAGCCCGCCGGCATCGGGCCGCCGAAGACCTTGTCGGCCTCGGCGACGACGCGCGTGTCGGAGACGATCTTCAGGTCGCCCGAGCGTACCAGCAGCGTGATCACCGGGTCGAGGTTGCTGATCGCGTCGATCTGGCCGGCGCGCATCGCCGCGACCGCGCCGCTGCCGGCGCCCACGCCGATGATGGACACGTCGCCCGGCTTCAGCCCGGCCTTGGCGAGCACGAAGTTGGCGAGCACGTTGGTGCTGGAGCCGGGCGCGGTCACGCCGAGCTTCTTGCCCTTGAGTTCGGCGACGCTCCGGAAGTTCGGCATGGTCTTCGGGTTCACGCCCAGCACGATCTGCGGCGCGCGGCCCTGCAGCGCGAATGCGCGCAGGTGCTGGCCCTTGACCTGCATGTTGATCGTGTGCTCGAAGGCGCCCGAGACCACGTCGGCACTGCCGCCGATCATCGCCTGCAGCGCGCGCGAGCCGCCGGCGAAATCGGCGATCGTCACCTCCAGGCCCTCGGCCTTGAAATAGCCCAGGCTCTCGGCGATCGTCAGCGGCAGGTAGTAGAGCAGGTTCTTGCCGCCCACCGCGATGGTGAGACGCGGCTTCTCGACGGTCTGGGCCTGGTTGATGCCGGGCAGCGCAATCAGCGCGGTGCCGGCGACGACGAAACTTCGGCGTTGCATGAACGGGTTCTCCGGTGGGATGGTGCAGAGAATCTAGCGTGGCGCGCGCCGGCGCACCAGCGGGGAAACACACCTCGCGCCGCAGCAGCCGAGGCCGCCCCCGTAGAATGAAATTCAATGACTTCGTTCCGCCTGCGGCACGCCGCGCTGCCGAGACTTGCGCTTTCGCTGGCGCTCGGGCTTGCGTGTAGCGCGTTCGCGCAAGGCCGGCCCGATGGGCCGGGTTCGGCCGTTTCGCCGCCCGCAGCCGCCGCCTCGGCGCCAATCTCGCTGTCGGCACGCAAGGTCTATGAACAGGCGCGCTCGCAACTGCTGCAGATCCGCACCGTGCTGAAGGGCCGGGCGAGCCAGACCTCGGTCGGCTCCGGCTTCCTGGTCTCGCGCGAGGGCCACATCGTCACCAACTTCCACGTCGTCGCCGAGGCGGCGCTGAAGCCGGAGCGCCACGACCTCGTCTACGTGACGGCCGACGGCCGCGAGGCGCCGCTGCAGATCCTGCAGCTCGACGTGCTGCACGACCTGGCGCTGCTGCGCGCCGCCGATGCGGCGCCGCTCCCCGCGGCGGTCGGCGCTGCGGCCGCCGCGCCTGCGCCTCGCAGCTTCGATGCGCTCGCGTTCCGCCCCGACACCCAGCCGCTGGCGCAGGGCGAGCGCATCTATTCGCTCGGCAACCCGCTCGATGTGGGCTTCGCGGTCACCGAAGGCACCTACAACGGTCTGGTGACACGCAGCTTCTATCCGCAGATTTTCTTCGGCGGCGCCCTCAGCGCCGGCATGAGCGGCGGGCCGGCGCTCGACGAGCAGGGCCGGGTGGTCGGCATCAACGTCGCGCGGCGCGTCGACGGCGAGCAGGTCAGCTTCCTGGTGCCGGCGAGCTTCGCGGTCGCGCTGCTGGCGCGCGGGCGCGACGCCGCACCGATCCGCAACGCCGCCTACGGCATCGTCACCGACCAGCTGATGGAGCACCAGGCAACCCTGACCGACCGCTTCATCCGGCAGGGCTGGAAGGCCGACACGCATCCGCGCTACACGGTGCCGGTGCCGGTCGACCAGTTCATGCGCTGCTGGGGCAGCAGCGAGCCCTCGCGCACCGGCGGACTCGATCTGGAGCGCTCCGACTGCGTCATGGACACGCGCATCTTCGTCGGCGACTACACCACTGGCGCGATCGGCGTGCGCCACGAGAGCTACGACGGCACGAAGCTCGGCACGCTGCGCTTCGCGGCGCGCTATGCGGCGAGCTTCCGCAACGAGAGCTTCACGCGGCTGCGCGCCGAGCACCAGACCAAGCCGCAGTGCCACGAGGACTACGTGGCGCGCAATGGCCTGCCGCTGCGCGCGGTCGTGTGCCTGCGCGCCTACAAGAAGCTGCCGGGCCTGTACGACCTGACGGTGCTGGTCGCCACGCTGGACCAGAAGCAGGCCGGCGTGCAGGGCCGCTTCGACGCGCAGGGCCTGAACTTCGCGAACGCGCAGAAGCTCGCGAAGCACTACCTGGAGGCCTACGGATGGGTGCGCTAGACGAGGCTGGCCCCGCGCCGGCCGCGGCCGGCGCGCTGGCCCTGCTCGAGGTGCTCGACCGCGACGGCCAGGCACGCCAGAGCTTCGTCGTGCACGCCTGGCCGCTGCGCGTCGGCCGCGCGCTCGACAACGACGTGGTGCTGGCCGACCCGCACATCGCGGCGCAGCACCTGAGCATCGCGCCCGGCGAGCAGGGCCTCGCGCTGAAGGCCGAGCAGACGCGCAACGGCGTGCTGCTCGGCCGCCGGCGCCTGCACGGCGGCGACAGCGTGGTGCTGGCGACCATTGGCGAGCCGATCGAGCTGACCGTCGGGCGCACAGCGCTGCGGCTGCGGCTGCCCGGGCACGTTCTCGCCCCCGAGTTGCCGCTCGCGCCGGCGGGCTCGGTGGCGCGCCGCGCCGCGCCGCTCGTGATCGCCGCGCTGTTGCTGATCGCCGGCGCGCTGTTCGGCACCTACCTCGACACCGACCCGGAAGGCTTCACGCGCGCCGCCGGCAATGCGCTGCTCGGCGGCCTGGTCGGCGCGGCGGTCTGGTGCACGGCCTGGGCGCTGATGTCGAAGACCTTCACGCGCCAGGCGCACTTCGGCTGGCACCTGCGCGTGTTCCTGTGCGCGAGCATCGCGCTGCTCGCCGTCGCCACGCTGCCGGCGCTGGCGGCATTCGCGCTGTCGTGGCCCTGGCTGACGGACTTCGATTTCATCGGCTCGATCGCCGTGGGCGCCGCGGCGCTCTACTTCCACCTGCTCGCGGTCGAGCCGGCCCGGCACCGGTTGCTGAAATGGGTCGCCGTCGTCTGCGCCGTGGTCGGCGTGCTGCTGACGCTCTGGTTCAATGTGCAGCGCCGCGACCAGTTCGGCGACGAGCTGTACATGAGTCACCTGTTCCCGCCCGCATTGCGCCTGGCCAAGCCGGTCCCGGTCGACGCCTTCATCGACGCTCTCGCGCCGCTGCAAGCCACGCTCGACAAGAAGGCGCGGGAACCGGCTCGCGGCGAGGACGCCGCGGCCGGCGACGACGAATAGCGCGCCGCCCGGGGAGCACGAACGATGGCGACATTGCCGCGCGACGCGCTCGTCGACAACGCCCCCTCGAAGGCCGCCGTCGACGGGGCCGCAGCGGGCCGCGCGACCGTCGCGGTGATCGACGTGGCCGCCGGCCGATGACGGGTGCAGTCATCGTGCGCGCCGACCGCCCGCAGACCTTCGGCGAGGAACTCGCCAACGCCGTCAGTCACGCGATCGGCTTGCTGCTCGCGATCGCGTCGCTGCCGGTCCTGCTCGGATTCGGGTCGCCGAACACCGCCGCGATCGACATCGTCGCAGCCTGCGTTTTTTCGGCCACGATGATCCTGCTGTACGGGGTCTCGACGCTGTACCACGCGTGCCCGCCCGGCCGCACGAAGGACTGGCTGAACCGCTTCGACCACGCCGCGATCTACCTGTTCATCGCCGGCAGCTACACGCCCTTCGTGCTCGGCGTGCTGCGCGGCGGCTGGGGCTGGTCGCTGTTCGGCGTGGTCTGGACCTTCGGCCTGCTCGGCTTCACCGCGAAGCTGCTGGACCGGCTCAAGCACCCGCTGTGGTCGACCGGCCTGTATGTCGCGATGGGCTGGGTGGCGGTGATCGCCGCCGCGCCGCTCGTCGCGCGCATGCCGGGTGCCGGCCTGACCTGGCTGGTGGCCGGCGGGCTGTCGTACACCGCGGGCGCGGTCGTGTTCCTGTTCGACTCGCGGGTGCGCTACCTGCACTTCGTCTGGCACCTGTTCGTGCTCGGTGGCAGCGCCTGCCATTTCGTCGCGGTGCTGCGCTATGCGCAGTAGTGGGGGCCTAGGGCCTGTTAACGCTATGGGAGGCCTCGCGTGACTCAGCAAACAGCCGCCAGCAAGGCGCACGGCGCAGGCCGGGCTGGCCGCCCTGCCGAGCCGTGCAACGCGGCTGGCGGCTGTTTGCCGAGATCACCCGCAGGGCCGGTCCCTGGCACGCCGCAGGGCTAGGCGCACGCGAGGCCGCGTGCTACTTGC
>JAZKAV010000031.1:0-66466 GCA_040388965.1 Pseudomonadota bacterium
CCTCGCTGGAATCTCGCGCCCGGCTCCAGGCTCACACCTCGTTGGACAAGACTCCTGGGTTGAATCGGGCGCGGAGCTGCTATACTGCGCGGCTTCGCGGCTGTAGCTCAGCTGGATAGAGTACTTGGCTACGAACCAAGGGGTCGTGGGTTCGATTCCTGCCAGCCGCACCAGAACTTCGTTCTAGAACAACGGGTTAGCTCCAAAAGGGCTAGCCCGTTTTTCTTTGCCTGCGCTATTCAGAAGGGGCTGTGCTATTCCACTCAGTTTTGGACGTCGTCAGAGGGGCCTTCGTGGTGCCCTCGACGTACAGCGAATGCTTGATAGTTGAAGAATGTGTAGACGAGCCATGTCTCCTCAATGAGCCGCTCCGTTTGGAGGCGACTCTGCAGGATGGTCGGATCTTCACCGCGCTACCGCACATTGGCCGCATGAGGATCAACGAGGGGCATGGCGTGGACGGAGAGATGCAGAACCTCCCGGCCCTTCACGACGCGGAGGTGCAGCTTGAACACAGCAGCATCGCCTTATGTCTTAGGGCAGAGCTGCCCGAAGGCTACGGGAGTTGGTGACGAGGTCCTGGGACGCCATCTCGAAGGGCATGATGGCCGAGGCCGAGCGGTTCTTGGCGGGCGCCGAAGGGCTCTGACGTGCATCCATCGCTGCGCGACTTTTGCGCGACTTTCCGAGGCGCGTGGTCGATCGATCGGTCACCTGTCGCCGCGTCATGCCTGCGCAGGCCCGCGGCCGTCCGCAACCTATCCGGTCTTCGGTGTCTTCCACGTGAAGACGGCGGTCACGGCGTAGTTCCAGACCGCGCCGACGAGAACGCCCGCGATGGCCGAGGACACCCAGAGGGTGTCCCTCTGGAACAGGTAGTCCGCAATGCCGACGTTGGCGATCGCGCCGACGCCGCAGGCCAGGACGAAGGAGAGCCAGCCGCTGAGCAGCCGCCACCCGCGCAGGCGCCGGTCGCGGTAGGTCAGCAGGTTGTTGAGCACGAAATTGCTCGTCATCGCGGCCATCGTGGCGGTGCCCTGGGCCCAGAGGAAGGAACTGCCGGCCCCCTTGAACAGCGCGCCGAGCACCAGCAGGTGCACGCCCAGCCCCAGCCCGCCGACCAGCATGAAGGAGATGAAGCGGATCGGCACCAGGCCGCCCGTGGCCTTGTCCAGGAGCATCATGAAGTACTCCCAGGCGACGTTGCTGTCGAGCTTGCTCTCCCCGGCGGCGCGGTTGCGGAACTGGTAAGGGAGCTCGCGGCAGCGCAAAGGCGTGGGCGAGGTCGCCAGCAGGTCCAGCAGGATCTTGAAGCCGATGCCCGAGACGCCGGCCCTGACACAGGCGACGAAGGCTTCGCGGCGCATCATGAAGAAGCCGCTCATCGGATCGTGCAGATCGGCCTTCAGCACGAGGCGGCTGAGGCGGGTCGCGAGCCGGCTGACCGCGATCCGGGACTCGTCCCAGGCACCGACATGGCCGTGCTCGACGTAGCGGCTCCCGACGACCACGTCGACATCGCGGTCGTGCAGGACCTCGAACATCTGCGGCAGCAGTTTCTCGTCGTGCTGGTGGTCGGCGTCGATGACGGCGATCAGCGGCGCCGACGACGCGAGCACGCCCTCGATGCAGGCCGACGCCAGACCGCGCCGTCCGATGCGGTGGACGCAGCGCACGCGCGGGTCCTGCTGGGCCATCTCGCGCGCCTTGGCCGCCGTGCCGTCGGGGGAGTCGTCGTCGACGAAGATCATCTCCCACTCGATGCCTTCCAGCGCCGCGGCGACATGGTCTCGCAACGACGAGACGTTCTGCACTTCGTTGAAGGTCGGAACGATGAGAGCGAGTTGAAGCATGTTGGCGATCGGCTTGAACCGGTGGGTCGGTGCGGCGCGGGTCAGTGGGCGCCATCCGGCGCTGCGTTGCCGGATGGGGTTGCCGGCGAATCCGGGCTGCGCCGCGGCGGATGACCCTTGTAGCCGGTGCAGCGGTAGATCTGCACGCGCCGCGTGACCTTGCCCAGGATCATGACCTCGACCGTATCGGCCAGCTCGACGCTGTCGAAGTAGCGCCTGACGTGCTCCAGGTCGACCTCGCCCTGGGACTGGTCCGAGGTCACCAGGATGCCGGTGGCGCCGGCCATCGAGCCGGCCAGCGGGAAGTAGTCGTACTGCAGGGCCTTGGCGCCGTAGATGTCCTGCGCATAGGTCCGCGGCTGGCCGGGAAGGTGAAAGCGCAGCAGCGAGCTGATCTTGTAGTTCGGCGAAAAGACGAAGGCCTCACGCCCCTCGGCACGGATCGACGCGGCCAGCTGGCCGACGCGCTGAGCAGCCTCCCGCCATCCGCTCCAGCTGTTCATGTCGCCGGGAATCGGCACGTTGGGAATCGCCAGCGCCACCGCCGCCACCAGCAGCAGTGCGGCCGAGGACGCAAGGCCGCGCCCCAGGCGTTTCAGACCGTCCGCGCGGGCCAGCATCGCGCGCACGGCCAGGATGATCAGCGACCAGTAGGCCGGTATCAGCCAGTTGATCTTGACGATCGAGCGAAAGCTGACGAGCGTGAAGAAGACGATCGGCACCGCCGCGCTGAGCAGCAGCAGGCGCTCGCGGTCGCCGAGGCGGCCCGCCCGCCAGTCGCGTGCGCCACGGAACAGCGCGGCGACGACGAGCACCGCCAGGTACGGCGTCAGGATCAGGAACTGCGTGGCCAGCAGCATCAGGAAATAGCGCGGCTGGAAGCCGCCCATGCCCTCGATGCGGCGGCTGCTCTGGAAGGCCAGCGACACCCAGTCGTGCTGCGCATTCCAGTACAGCACCGGCGTGAACACGGCGACGGCCAGCAAGATCGCGAGATAGGGTGCGGGCCGCAACAGCCAGTGGCGCTGGGCCGGTGAGCTCACCAGGTAGAGCAGCACGATGGGCAGCAGCAGCACCCCCGCGTACTTGCCCAGCCACGACAGGCCGACGAAGGCCCCGGCGACGAACCACCACCGGGCCTGCCGGGTCTGGCTCAGGCGCCAGACGGCCCAGATCGCGCCGGTCCAGGCGAAGAGCAGCGGACCGTCGGGTGTCGGGCCGATGCCGAATCCTTCGTACGCGACGGTCAGGTTCAGGGCCGCCAGCGACCAGAACGCGAGGCGACGGTCCGCGTACATGTCGAGGATCAGGCGCGCCCACAGCAGGTTCCAGCCCAGCGACCACAACACCGCCGCCGCCTTGATGCCGAACACCGTCTGGCCGAACAGCGCCGTGCTCAGCGCGATGCCGTAGGAAGCCAGCGGCGGATGGTCGAAGTACGACCAGTCCAGCTCGCGGCTCCAGGTCCAGTAATAGGCCTCCTGCGGCAGCAACGGGGCAGTCGCGGCCAGCAACAGCCGAAGCACGGTGACACCCAGGATGAGCAGGGCGACTGACCACGGCGGGCGGGAGGTCGGGCCCTGGCCATTCGCGGGGAAATGCATCGTTCGGTTCTCTGGTGGACGGCGTGCGCGTCGAGCGCCGCCGGGGAGCGCTGCCGTGATGGCGGTGAAATGTTTGTACATTCTAGGCAGGCGGCTTTCGCGAGTTGCTCCACCGACTCGCTCGATTCCCACCCGATGTCCGTCGAACCCGACCCGTTGCTGCTGCAAGCCGCCACCGAAGCACTGTCGAAGAGCACCCAGCGCGTCGTGGTTCTCGACCATGCCGGTGAGCGCTACGTTGCCAAGCGCGTGACAGCACCCACTCGCTCGCTGATGCAGGCGGTGTCGACGCGCTGGCTGGTGCGCAGGCTCATCGGGCACGAACTGCCGCTTCGTTCGGTGTTGCTGTCCGACGCCCAGGAGAGCATGGGCTTCGAGGCCCGCCGCATCCTGGATCTGCAACGCTGCGGCGTGCGCGTCCCGCGCCTGGTCCATCAGGATCGGCAGTTCCTGCTGCTCGCGCATTGCGGGCCGACGATCGAGGAGTTGCTCGGCGCGTGGACCCTCGACAGGGCCCGCGTCGAGTTGCAGGGCCTCGCGCGGGAGCTGGCCGCATTCCATCGCGCCGGACATTGGCACGGCGCGGCGCAGATCAAGAACCTGACGGTCCGGCATGGCGACACGTATCGGATCGACTTCGAGGAGAACTTCGGCGAACGCGTGCCACTGGTCGCGGCGCAGGCCTACGACCTGGTCCTCCTTCTGAATTCGATCTCGCTGACCGGCCCGCTGACCGCAGGCGAATCCCGGCGCCTGCTGCCGCAACTGCTCGAGGCCTATTTCCAGGCGAATCCCGACGCCGCGGTGCGAAGCATGCTCGAGCGCGCGCTGCCGTGGATCCGGCGCATCGCGCGCCTCAGCCGGCCGTTCGCTGGCGGCGCTTTCCGGGGCCGGCCGCGTACCGGGGTCGTGCGCTTGTCGATCCTGTCCGACGCGCTCTCGACATACCTCGGTCGCCCGTGAGCGCGGCGCTCGGCCAGCCCTGAGCGCAGCGTCCCGCACAAGCCACGGGTCGGGGCTGCGAGTCAGATGTGGAGCCAGGCGAGCCCGCCCAGCACGATGCCGACGGCGCTCATCCCCAGCACGCCGATCTCCAGCCAGCGGCGCCGCGTCAGCAGCGCGATCGCGGCCATCGCGATCGCGATCTGCAGCGCCGTCGTCGCCTGTGCCCAGCGGTGATGCTGGTGCATCTTCTCGGCACTCATCTTGTCGAAGGCGGTCGAGTCGCCTTCGAGCTTCTCGGCCGCCAGCTTGATCTCGGCCTTCTCGGTCTTGTAGCGCCTGATCTCGTCCTGGTAGAAGCCCTTGCGCGCCTCCGGCACCAGCTCGAGGGCGAGTTCGGACAGGTTCTGCTTGCTGCTCTTGGCCTGGTAATAGTTCCACTGGTTCGACGCTTCGGTCTTCTTGATCGCCGCATCGTTCTTGAGCAGCCCGGCGTCGGCCTGCGTCGCGCCGCCCATGTACGAGAACATCGCGCCGACCGTGGCCAAGATCGCGGTGATCACGGCCAACTGGCCGGCCATGCCCCTGGGTTCGTGCTGGGCAGCGTGTTCGAGCTCGTGGTCGTGCGGGCCGTGCACGTGGAATCCGTCTTGCGACATGTCAATGCTCCCCGGTTCTCTGGTAGGTGACGAAACAGTAGCCGGTGCCATTCGCGCCGATGTGCGGCTCGCGCGCCGCGACCGCGAACCGGCTCCGATCCCAGGGCGGGAAGAAGGTGTCGCCGTCGAGGTCGGCGTCGATTTCGGTGAGCACCAGCTCGTCGGCGAACGGCAGTGCGAGCGCGTAGATCTCGGCGCCGCCGATCACGAATGCGCGCTGCTCGCCATCGAGCCGCGCGAGCGCCTCGGCGATCGACGCCACGGCCTCGGCGCCGTCGGCGCGCCAGCGCGGATCGCGCGTCACGACGACGTTGCGCCGCCCAGGCAGCGGCCGGAACCGCGCCGGCAGCGAGTCCCAGGTCTTGCGGCCCATCACGACCGGCCGGCCCATCGTGACGCGGCGAAAGTGCTGCTGGTCCTGCGGCTCGTGCCAGAGCAGCGCGTTGTTCCTGCCGATGGCGCCGTTGCGTGCAACGGCGGCGATCAGGCTCAGGGCCGGTCGGGTCATGGCGGGAATTGTCGCAGCGGCTGCGCCGGTCGGTGGTCAGATCGAGGCCGCGTGCTGGCCGTTCGCGAAGTGCTGCTGCATCAGCAGCTGCACGCGCGCCGGGTTGCGTGCCTTGATGGCCGCGATGATCCGGCGGTGTTCCTTCAGCGAGGCTTCGAGCCGGCCCTGCTTGAACAGCGAGTGGTGGCGGTTCAGCTTCATGACCCGGCGCAGGTCGGCGACGAGCTGCAGGCGCCAGCGGTTGTCGGCGATCTCGAGCAGCCGCAGGTGGAAGCGTTCGTTGGCCGCGAAGAAGCGGTTGCGGTCGGCGACCCCGGCCTCGAGCTCGGCGTGCAGTGCCTCGAGCTCGGCGATCTGCGCGCTGCTGGCGCCTTGCGCGACGGCGACGGCGGCATCGCTCTCGAGCAGCGCCAGCAAATGGTAGACGTCGGCCAGGTCGCGCTCGGACACCTCGGTGACGTAGGCGCCGCGGCGCAGCTTCATCGTCACCAGACCTTCGGCGGCCAGCACCTTCAACGCCTCGCGCAACGGCGTGCGGCTGATGCCGTAGTCGGCCGCGAGAGCCTGTTCGTCGATCCAGCTGCCGGGCGCCAGGGTGTGCGCGAGGATGCCGGCGCGCAGCCGGTCCGCGACCTGCTCGTACAGCGCGCGCCCGGCCATCCGCCTAGCGTCGGGTCGAACGGCGTCGTCGGTGCGGGGCGCGCGGGGGGCTGTCAAGGGGGCGACGGCTGGCTATAATTCAATTTTGAATTATGAATCATCGTCGGGACAGCGTCCAGCCGACGGGCGCCGAGTGTGGGAAAGTCGATCCCTCGCATCCCGACCCCCGCGGAGACCCCGTCCATGTCCGACCCCGAACTGCTGAACTCCGAATCGATCGCGAACTGGGCCCGCGCCGCTGCCAAGTCCGCGCCGGGCGGCGAGCTCTCGCGCCTGACCTGGGTCACCCCGGAGGGCATCCACGTCAAGCCGCTCTACACCGCGGTCGACCTGAAGGGGCTGCGCTACACCGACACGCTGCCCGGCTTCGCGCCGTTCGTGCGCGGCCCGCAGGCGACGATGTACTCGGTGCGGCCGTGGACGATCCGCCAGTACGCCGGCTTCTCCACGGCCGAGGCCTCGAACGACTTCTACCGCAAGGCGCTGGCTGCCGGCGCGCAGGGCGTGAGCGTGGCCTTCGACCTGGCCACGCACCGCGGCTACGACAGCGACCACCCGCGGGTCACCGGCGACGTCGGCAAGGCTGGCGTGGCGATCGACAGCGTCGAGGACATGAAGATCCTGTTCGGCGGCATCCCGCTCGACAAGGTGTCGGTGAGCATGACGATGAACGGCGCGGTGCTGCCGGTGCTGGCCGGCTACGTGGTGGCCGCGGAAGAGCAGGGCGTGGCGCAGGAGCAGCTCTCCGGGACGATCCAGAACGACATCCTCAAGGAGTTCATGGTTCGCAACACCTACATCTTCCCGCCCGAGCCGAGCATGCGCGTGATCGGCGACATCATCGAGTACACGGCGAAGAACATGCCGAAGTTCAACTCGATCTCGATCTCTGGCTACCACATGCAGGAGGCCGGCGCGAACCAGGCGCTGGAACTCGCGTTCACGCTGGCCGACGGCCGCGAGTACGTGAAGGCGGCGCTCGCCAAGGGCCTGGACGTCGACGACTTCGCCGGGCGGCTCAGCTTCTTTTGGGCCGTCGGCATGAACTTCTACCTCGAGGTGGCCAAGATGCGCGCGGCGCGGCTGCTGTGGTGGAAGATCATGACGGCCTTCGGCGCGAAGAATCCGAAGAGCTTGATGCTGCGCACCCACAGCCAGACCTCGGGCTGGTCGCTGACCGAGCAGGACCCGTACAACAACGTCGTGCGCACCACGATCGAGGCGATGGCCGCGGTGTTCGGCGGCACGCAGTCGCTGCACACGAATGCGCTCGACGAGGCGATCGCGCTGCCGACCGAGTTCAGCGCCCGCATCGCCCGCAACACCCAGCTGATCATCCAGGAGGAGACGCACATCACGAACGTGATCGACCCCTGGGCCGGCAGCTACATGATGGAGAGGCTCACGCAGGACATGGCCGACGCCGCGTGGAAGATCATCGAGGAGGTCGACGCGATGGGCGGCATGGTCAGGTGCGTCGACAGCGGCTGGGCCAAGCTGAAGATCGAGGCCAGCGCGGCCGAGAAGCAGGCGCGCATCGACTCGGGCAAGGACGTGATCGTCGGCGTCAACAAGTACAAGCTCGGCACCGAAGATGCCATCGAAACGCTGGACATCGACAACGTGATGGTGCGTGACAACCAGGTCGCGCGGCTGAAGCAGGTGCGCGCCGCGCGCGACACGAAGGCGACGCAGGCCGCACTCGACGCATTGACGGCGTGTGCCGAAACCGGCGCGGGCAATCTGCTCGACCTGTCGATCAAGGCGGTGCGCTTGCGCGCCACCGTCGGCGAGGTGTCCGACGCGCTCGAGAAGGCCTGGGGCCGCCACCGCGCCGACACCCAGAAGGTGACCGGCGTGTACGCCGCGGCCTACGACAGCGCCGAAGGCTGGGACAAGCTCAAGCTCGAGATCGACGCGTTCGCCGAGGCCCAGGGCCGCCGCCCGCGCGTGATGATCGCCAAGCTCGGCCAGGATGGCCACGACCGCGGCGCCAAGGTCGTCGCGACCGCGTTCGCCGACCTGGGCTTCGACGTCGACATGGGCCCGCTGTTCCAGACCGCCGAGGAGTGCGCGCGCCAGGCGATCGAGAACGACGTGCATGCGGTCGGCATCAGCACGCTCGCCGCGGGCCACAAGACGCTGGTGCCGGCGATCATCGAATCGCTGAAGAAGCAGGGCGCCGACGACATCATCGTGTTCGTCGGCGGCGTGATTCCGCGGCAGGACTACGACATGCTCTACGCAGCCGGGGTGAAGGGCATCTACGGTCCCGGCACGCCGATCCCGGCGAGTGCCAAGGACGTGCTCGAACAGATCAAGGCCAGCGTCGCCACGGCCTGAGAGGCTGAGGCTAAAGCACGTCGTGAGCGAGGTTTCTCCCGACCAGGCGCTGTTGGACGGCGTGCGCCACGGCGAGCGGCGCGCACTCGCCAAGGCCATCACGCTGCTCGAATCGACGCGCGCCGATCATCGCGCGCGCGCCGACGACATGCTGAACGCCCTGTTGCCGCACACCGGTCGTGGCATGCGCCTGGGCATTTCGGGCGTGCCGGGCGTCGGCAAGTCGACCTTCATCGAGGCACTGGGCCTGGCGCTGATCGCCCGGGGCCACCGCGTCGCGGTGCTCGCGATCGACCCGTCGTCCAGCCTGTCGGGCGGCTCGATCCTCGGCGACAAGACGCGCATGGAGCGCCTGTCGACCGACGACGCGGCCTACATCCGCCCGAGCCCGGCGTCCGGCACGCTCGGCGGCGTGGCCGAGAAGACGCGCGAGGCGATGCTCGTGTGCGAGGCCGCGGGCTACGACGTGGTGATCGTCGAAACCGTCGGCGTGGGCCAGAGCGAGACCGCGGTCGCGAGCATGACCGACCTGTTCGTGCTGCTGCAGCTGCCCAACGCCGGCGACGACCTGCAGGCGATCAAGAAGGGCGTGATGGAGCTGGCCGATCTGGTCGTCGTCAACAAGGCCGACATCGACCCTGCGGCGGCCACCCGCGCGCAGGCCCAGATCACCGGCTCGCTGCGCCTGTTCGCCGGCCACGACGACGCGCCGCGGGTGCTGACGATGAGCGCCTTGAAGGGCGACGGCTTCGATGCCTTCTGGTCCGCGGTCGAGGCCTTCCATGCGCGGCGGCGCGCCAGCGGCGAGTTCGACGCGCGCCGCAAGCGGCAGGCGCTGGCCTGGATGTGGGACATCGTCCACGCCCGCCTGCAGGCCGATTTCCGCCGCCATGCGGCCGTGCGCAAGGCGCTCCCGCAGACCCTCGCGGACGTGACCGAGGCGCGTGTCGCGCCCTCGGCCGCCGCCCGCAGCTTGCTCAGTCTTTTCGAGAGGTAGACAACACATGCACGACATCATCCAGCAGCTCGAAGCCAAGCGCGCGAAGGCGCGACTCGGCGGCGGAGAACCGCGCATCAGGGCGCAGCACGGCAAGGGCAAGCTCACCGCGCGCGAGCGCATCGACCTGCTGCTCGACGCCGACACCTTCGAAGAGTGGGACATGTTCGTCGAGCACCGCAACCACGACTTCGGCATGGCCGACAACCGGCCGCCCGGCGACGGCGTGGTCACCGGCTACGGCATGATCAACGGCCGCCTCGTGTTCGTCTTCAGCCAGGACTTCACCGTGTTCGGCGGCGCGCTTTCCGAAGCCCACGCCGAGAAGATCTGCAAGGTGATGGACCAGGCGATGAAGGTCGGCGCGCCGGTGATCGGCCTGAACGACTCCGGCGGCGCGCGCATCCAGGAAGGCGTGGCCTCGCTCGGTGGCTACGCCGAGGTGTTCCAGCGCAACGTGATGGCGTCGGGCGTGGTGCCGCAGATCAGCATGATCATGGGGCCCTGCGCCGGCGGCGCGGTCTACTCGCCGGCGATGACCGACTTCATCTTCATGGTGCGCGACAGCTCGTACATGTTCGTCACCGGCCCCGATGTCGTGAAGACCGTGACGCACGAGGAGGTCAGCTCGGAAGACCTGGGCGGCGCGTCCGCCCACACGACCAGGAGCGGCGTCGCCGACCTCGCGTTCGACAACGACGTCGATGCGCTCGCGATGCTGCGCCGCTTCTTCAACTACCTGCCGCTGAACAACCGCGAGAAGGCGCCGGTGCGTCCCGGCACCGACCCGGCCGACCGGCTGGACCTGTCGCTGGACACGCTCGTGCCCGACAACCCGAACCAGCCCTACGACATGAAGGAGCTGATCTACAAGACCGTGGACGACGGCGACTTCTTCGAGCTGCAGCCCGACTACGCCAGGAACATCGTCATCGGTTTCGGTCGCATGGACGGCCAGGCGGTCGGCATCGTCGCGAACCAGCCGCTGGTGTTGGCGGGTTGCCTGGACATCAGGAGCAGCATCAAGGCGGCGCGCTTCGTGCGCTTCTGCGACGCGTTCAACATCCCGGTGCTGACCTTCGTCGACGTGCCCGGCTTCATGCCCGGCACGGCGCAGGAGTACGGCGGCATCATCAAGCACGGCGCGAAGCTGCTGTTCGCCTACGCCGAGTGCACGGTGCCGAAGATCACCGTGATCACGCGCAAGGCCTACGGCGGCGCGTACGACGTGATGAGCTCCAAGCACCTCAGAGGCGACGTCAACTTCGCCTGGCCGAACGCCGAGATCGCGGTGATGGGCGCGAAGGGCGCGGTCGAGATCATCTTCCGCGAAGAGAAGAACGACCCCGCCAAGCTCGCGGCGCGCGAGGCCGAGTACAAGGCCAAGTTCGCGAACCCCTTCGTCGCCAGCGCGCGTGGCTACATCGACGACGTGATCCAGCCGCACGAGACCCGCAAGCGCATTTGCCGCTCGCTCGTGATGCTGCGCGACAAGCAGGTCGATGATCCGTGGCGCAAGCACGGAAACATTCCGCTGTGAAGCAGGTGATGGATCGCGGAGGCGATATGGAATTCAGGTTCGACCCACAGAGCTATTCGGGTCTGGATCGGCTGGGGCGCATCGCCCTGTCGAAAACCTTTCACATGCGGGAGTTCCTATACAGCGAGATCGCGGTTCACTACAAGATTCGGAATGTGCCGACGAACGTTGGCGTTGCGGTCCAGGCCGGTAGTCGCCTGTGCCAAAACCTGCTTGAACCGCTTCAAGATGCCTTCGGGCGGATTCACGTTCGCTCCGGCTATCGGTCCCGGGAGGTAAACCGCGCTGGTGTTGAGAAGCACGGCTGCGCGATCGACAACGACGGGTTCCACACCTGGGACTTCCCAACCAGTTCTGGCCGCGGAATCGGGGCGGTCGCGTGCATCAGCATCCCGTTTGTCTCGGAGAAGGTGTTGAAGAAGGAGGCGAACGACATGGCAATCGCTTGGTGGATCCTTGACCACTTGGCCGACTGGAGTTGCCTGGAGTTTTTCGCGACGTCGCCGCACGGAGATGAATTGACTTTCAACATCGGCTGGCATGAGCGGCCGATGCAAACGATCAACAGCTGGAGAGGCGGGCCGCGCAATCTCGGCAAATCGATTCCTGCAGCCGACGAACGCAAGCGCCAGTGGCAAGCGTTGGTCCAGAACAAGTGAGAGACCTGTGTTCAAGAAAATCCTGATCGCCAATCGCGGTGAAATCGCCTGCCGCGTCATCAAGACCGCGAAGAAAATGGGCATCGCGACGGTCGCGGTGTACTCCGAGGCCGACCGCGATGCGCTGCACGTCGAACTCGCCGACGAGTCGGTCTGCATCGGCCCGCCGCCGAGCCGCGAGTCCTACCTCGTGATGGACAACATCATCCAAGCCTGCAAGCAGACCGGCGCGCAGGCGGTGCATCCCGGCTACGGCTTCCTGAGCGAGAACGAGGCGTTCGCGCGCCGCGTCGAGGAGGAGGGCATCGTCTTCATCGGCCCGAAGCACGCGTCGATCGCGGCGATGGGCGACAAGATCGCGTCGAAGAAGCTCGCCGGCGCGGCGAAGGTCAACACCATTCCCGGCCACAACGCGGCGATCGACACGCCCGAGCATGCGGTCGAGATCGCCCAGGGCATCGGCTATCCGGTGATGATCAAGGCCTCGGCCGGCGGCGGCGGCAAGGGCCTGCGGGTCGCGTTCAACGACAAGGAGGCTTTCGAGGGCTTCGCCTCGTGCCGCAACGAAGCGCGCAACAGCTTCGGCGACGACCGCGTGTTCATCGAGAAGTTCGTCGAGGAGCCGCGCCACATCGAGATCCAGGTGCTGGGCGATGCGCACGGCCACTGCGTCTACCTGTGGGAGCGCGAATGCTCGATCCAGCGCCGTCACCAGAAGGTGATCGAGGAGGCGCCGAGCCCGTTCCTCGACGACGCGACGCGCAAGGCGATGGGCGAGCAGGCGGTGGCGCTGGCGAAAGCGGTGAACTACCAGAGCGCCGGCACGGTCGAGTTCGTGGTCGGCAAGGACAAGAGCTTCTATTTCCTCGAGATGAACACGCGGCTGCAGGTGGAGCACCCGGTCACCGAGTGCATCACCGGCCTGGACCTGGTCGAGCAGATGATCCGTGTCGCCGCGGGCGAGAAGCTGGCGTTCACGCAGGAGCAGATCCCGCGCAGGGGCTGGGCGATCGAGTGCCGGATCAATGCCGAGGACCCACTGCGCGGTTTCCTGCCGAGCACCGGCCGGCTCATCGCCTTTCAGCCGCCGCCGACGACGCTGGAGGCCGCCAGGCCGGTTCCGGCTGCCGCCGGAGAAGGCTCGGCGAAGAACGTCCCGGGGGGCGTTCGGGTCGATACCGGCGTCTACGAAGGCGGCGAGATCCCGATGTTCTACGACTCGATGATCTGCAAGCTCATCGTTCACGGCAGCGATCGGCTCGACGCGATCGCCAGAATGCGCGAGGCGCTGAATGCGTTCGTGATCCGCGGCATCTCGAGCAACATCCTGTTCCAGGCGGCGCTGCTGGCGCACCCGAAGTTCAGCGCCGGCGACTTCAACACCGGGTTCATCGCCGAGCAGTACCCGAAGGGGTTCATGCTGGCGTCGGTGCAGCACGACGACGCGAACTTCCTGTTCGCGCTCGCGGTCGCGCTGAACCGGCGCGTGCTGGCGCGCTCGGCCGGGATCAGCGGGCAGTTGCCGGGTCACGAGTTGCGGGTCGGCACCGATTTCGTCGTCGTGCAGACCGATGCGGCGGGCGTGCGTCGGCAGACGCCGGCGACGGTCCACATGCGGGGCGACGTGTTCGATGTCGTGATCGCGGGCAGGTCGTACGCGATCGCGTTCGGCGGCCATCTGCGCGATGTCGCGGTGCACGGCAGCGTCAACGGCGCGCCCTTCAGCGCCCAGATCGAGCGCCTGATGCTGGCGTACCGCGTCACGCACCATGGCGCGCAGGTCGAGGTGCGGGTGCTGTCGCCGCGCGCCGCCGAGCTGAACGCGCTGATGCCGTTCAAGGCGCCGCCGGACCTGTCGAGGTTCCTGCTCTCGCCGATGCCCGGGCTGCTGGTCGACGTGGCGGTGCAGCCGGGCCAGACGGTGCGCGCGGGCGAGCGGCTCGCGGTGATCGAGGCGATGAAGATGGAGAACATCCTGGTCGCGAGCCGGGACGGCGTGGTCGCGAAGGTGCTGGCGAGCAGGGGCGAGAGTCTGGCCGTGGACCAGGTGATCATGGAATTCGAGCATTCGGAGGTGCAGGCATGAGCAATCGACCTTTCAAGGTGCTGGGCATCCAGCAGGTGGCCATCGGCGGGCCGAGCAAGGACCGCCTGCGCGCGCTGTGGGTCGAGAAGTTCGGCCTCGACGTCACGGGCAACTTCCGCAGCGAGCGCGAGAACGTCGACGAGGACATCTGCGCGATGGGCCGCGGCGCGTTCAAGGTCGAGGTCGATCTGATGGAGCCGATCGACCCGAATGGAAAGCCGGCCGTTCACACCACGCCGCTGAACCACATCGGCCTGTGGATCGACGATCTGCCGCGCGCGGTCGAGTGGCTGTCAGCGAACGGCGTGCGCTTCGCGCCCGGCGGCGTCCGCAAGGGTGCGGCCGGCCACGACATCTGCTTCGTGCACCCGAAGGGCAACGACGAGTTCCCGGTCGGCGGC
Organism: Pseudomonadota bacterium; assembly: GCA_040388965.1. GTDB lineage: Bacteria > Pseudomonadota > Gammaproteobacteria > Burkholderiales > Burkholderiaceae_C > LMDS01. The sequence continues at coordinate 14,253 of JAZKAV010000031.1, forward strand.
GAGGGCGTGCTGATCGAGCTGGTGCAGGCACCCCCCGAGGTGATCGCGGCGCTGGGCTGAGCGCTGCGACCGGCACCGTGGTTTGCCGCCGCCGGCCGCCGCGGCCTCTGGCCATGCCCACGCTACAGTGGCGCATGACATCACTTCACGCGCTGCCATGACCATCCGCGAGATCCTGAAGATGGGTGACCCGCGCCTGCTGCGCGTCGCCAGGCCGGTGCAGGCCTTCGACACGCCGCAACTGCACGCGCTGGTCGACGATCTGTTCGAGACCATGCATGCGGTGCGCGGCGCCGGCCTCGCGGCGCCGCAGATCGGCGTCGATCAGGCCCTGGTCATCTTCGGCTTCCGGCAGAACCAACGCTACCCCGACGCACCGCCCGTGCCCGAGACCGTGCTGATCAACCCGACGATCACGCCGCTCGACGATGCAGAGGACGAGGACTGGGAGGGCTGCCTGTCGGTGCCGGGTCTGCGCGGCGTCGTGCCGCGCTTCGCGCGCATCCGCTACAGCGGCTTCGATGCGCACGGGCGTGCGATCACCCGCGAAGCCGAGGGCTTCCACGCCCGCGTCGTGCAGCACGAATGCGATCATCTGATCGGAAAGCTCTACCCGATGCGGGTGCGCGATTTCTCGCGCTTCGGCTACACCAGCGTGCTGTTCCCCGACCTCGACCCGGCCGGCGACGATTGAACGCGCCGTCGAGGCCGTCGGGCGCGGTGTAAGCGGGCGTTCTTTCTGCAGGCGCCCGGTCGTCGCGATGATCGCCGCGCGCGTTGGACAAAGGCAGTACCGGCGCCTGAAGCGCGCTGCTGCAACTGCGAGGAGAAACAATGATGATCCCGATGTCACGACGATGTCTCGCCCGAGTAACGATCGCCCTGTGGGCGATCGTGACAATGGCGACGGGAGGGTTTGCCCTGACGGCCCGGGCGCAGCAGCCGGACACCGATCCGCCGGCCCGCGTGGCACGCCTCTCCGAGCTCTATGGCCAGGTCTGGATCTACAGCCCGGACAGCGGCGAATGGGTCGGCGCGGTGCGAAACCAGCCGCTGACCAGCGGCGACCGCATCGCCACCGAGTCCGGAGCGCGTGCCGAACTGCAGATCGGTTCGACCAGCCTGCGGATCGACTCGATCAGCGAGCTCGAGCTGGTCGAGATCGGTGACGAGCGTGCGGCGCTGGCGCTCCAGGAAGGCAGCGTGATCGCGCGGGTGCGCGACCCGAACGGCGCCGGCGAGCTCGAGCTCTCGACCGAGGAAGGGCGTTTCGTCGTGCGGCGCGCGGGCAGCTACCGCGTCGACCGCCAGGGCAGCAAGACCGATCTCACGGTCTACGCCGGCCAGGCGCGCTACGAGGGTCCGAACAACAGCGGACTGGCGGTCAACGCCGGGCAACGCGCCCAGTTCTGGATCGATTCGGGCGGTGTCGCGCAATACAGCATGCTGCGCCCGGTCGATGACGAGTTCACGGCCTGGAGCAGCGAGCGCGACCGGCGGGTGGTCGGCAGCATCGCCGAGCGCTATGTCTCGCCCGAGATGACCGGTGCCGGCGAACTCGATGCCTACGGCCGCTGGGAGCAGACCCCCGACTACGGTTCGGTATGGATTCCGACCGCCGTCGTGGTCGACTGGGCCCCATACAGCCACGGGCGCTGGGCCTGGGTGCGGCCCTGGGGCTGGACCTGGATCGACGATGCGCCGTGGGGCTTCGCGCCCTTCCATTACGGCCGCTGGGTCTACCTGCGCAACCGCTGGTGCTGGACACCGGGAGCGCGCGTCGTGCGGCCGGTCTACGCGCCCGCGCTGGTGGCATGGGTCGGCGGGCCGCGCGGCAACGTGTCGGTGACGATCGGCGGCGGTCCGGCCGTCGGCTGGTTCCCGCTCGCGCCGCGCGAGGTCTACGTGCCGAGCTACCGCGTCAGCCCGCGCTACGTGCGCAACGTCAACATCACCCATGTCACCAATGTCACGGTGATCAACAATGCGTTCAGCAATCCGCAGGAGCCGCGCGACTTTCAGAATCGCCGCGCCCCGCGCGCCATCACGGTGGTGCCCGCGGGTGTGATGACCGAGCGCCGCCCGGTCGCGCCGGCGGCAGCGCAGTTCCGGCAAACGCCCTGGGTGCGCGAGTTGGCGGCCCAGCCGGGGCGCACGGCCGCGCTGGTCGCGCCACCGGTGACCGGACCCGCGGCGCCGGCGCGGGCGGCCGATCCGCGCAACGTCCGGCCGCCGCCCGGCTTCGCCGAGCGACCCGGCGTCGACGGGCGCACCGGCGGCGCGCCGCGTGAGCGCAACGAGGCCGATCGCGATCGCCGCCCGCTCCCGCCGCGGGACGCGCAGCGGCCACAGCAGGTGCCGGGCGCCGGGATGCAGGCGCCGGCCGTGCGCGGGCAGGCGCCGGGCGTTGCGGCGCCGGGATCGCCGGTTGTGTCTGACCGCGCTCCGGTCGCCGCCCCGCCGCCACGTCAGGTGATCGAGCCGGGCGAGTCGCGCCGCCCCGGGTTCGACCCTCGCGGTCAGCGACCCGAACAGCGGCCGGGCGTGCCGGCGCGAGGCCCGGGCGCGCGCGAAACCACCGAGTTGCCTGCCCGGCCGACCGCGGCGCCGCCTGTCTCGCCGGCAGCGGCACCGGCAGCGGCAGCGGCACCGGCACCGGCACCGGCACCGGCGACCCAGCCGGCCCGCCCAGCCGCGGCGCCCGCACAGGACGCGCCGACGATGCGGCCACTGCCGGTGCGTCGAGGCGAGGATCAACGCCCGCAGGAGCGGCGCGCGCCGACGCCCCCGCCCGCCGTGGCGCCCGCGCCGGAGGCGCCGACGATGCGGCCACTGCCGGTGCGTCGAGGCGAGGATCAGCGGCCCGAGGAGCGGCGCGCGGCGCCGCCCCGGCCCGCGCCGGCGGAGCAACGTCCGCCGCCGCAACGGGTGGAGCGTCCGGCGCCGCCGGTGGTTCAGAGCCCGACCGCCCCTGCCCCCGCGGCGGCGCCGCGCCCGGTCGACGTGCAGCGCCCGGCGCCAGCGGTCGCACCTGCGGCGCCCGCGACACCGCGATCGCCGCGGCAGCAGGCCGAGGTGCCCGAACCGCAGCGCCCCGGGGGCCCGCGCGGCGACGATCCCGGGCGCCCAGACCCGCGCGGCCAGCGCTAGCCGCGACGCGTTCCGGGCCCGGCCTGGATCAGCGCTTCACCAGCAAGGGCCGAAGCACGGGCCAGACGTTGGCCAGGATCGTCGGGTGTGCGGCGGCCACCGGGTGCAGGCCGTCGTGCTGGAACATCGACTCGGCCTGCGGCACGTCGGCCACGCCCGCGAGCAGGAAGGGCACGAGCGCGGCGCCTTCGGCCCGGGCCACGGACGCAAACAGGCCGGCGAACTCGTCGCCGTACTGCCGGCCGTAGTTCGGCGGCAATCGCATGCCGGCGATCACGACCTTGGCGCCGGCCGCCTTCGCGCCGGCCGCCATCGCCCCGAGGTTGGCGCGCGTCATCCCCAGCGGCAATCCGCGCAGGGCATCGTTGGCGCCCAGTTCCAGCACGACGATGTCGGGACGGTACTGCTTCAGCAGCGCCGGCAGGCGCGTGCGTCCGCCCGAGGTGGTGTCGCCGCTGATGCTGGCGTTGACGACGCTGGCTGCGATCTGCTGCTGCCGCAGCCGTGCGTCGAGCAAGGCCACCCAGCCGCTGCCGCGCGCCAGGCCGTATTCGGCCGACAGGCTGTCGCCGACGACCAGGATGAGCGGCGGACGGGCCTTGCCCGGTGCCTCGGCACGCACACGCGAAGCCCATGCGGCAACGCCAGCCGCGACCAGCGCGCTACAGTGCGCCAGCCAGCGCCGCCGCGCGCGCGAAACCCGAACCTCCACATCATTCATGTCCGAACCCATCATCGCCGTCGAGCGCGTCACCAAGCAGGTGCAGGACTCGACCGGCACGCTGACCATTCTCCATGAGATCGATTTTTCGCTGCCGCCGCGCGAGTCCGCCGCGATCGTCGGCGCCTCGGGCTCGGGCAAGAGCACGCTGCTGGCCATCATCGCGGGGCTGGACACGCCGACCAGCGGCACGGTGCGGCTCGCCGGCATCGACCTGTTCCGGATCGACGAAGACGCGCGTGCCGCGGTGCGTGCCGCCAAAGTGGGGTTCGTGTTCCAGAGTTTCCAGCTGCTGGGCAACCTGAACGCGCTCGAGAACGTGATGTTGCCGCTCGAGCTGCAGGGCCGCAGCGACGCGCGCCTGCTCGCCACCGAGATGCTGCAGCGCGTCGGCCTCGGGGCGCGGCTGCGCCACTACCCGAAGGTGTTGTCGGGCGGGGAGCAGCAGCGGGTCGCGCTGGCGCGCGCCTTCGTCGTTCGGCCGGCCGTGCTGCTGGCCGACGAGCCCACCGGCAGCCTCGATTTCGCGACCGGCGAGACCGTGATGGAGCTGATGTTCGCGCTGAACCGCGAGGCCGGGACGACGCTCGTGCTGGTCACCCACGACCCGTCGATCGCAGCGCGCTGCGATCGACAGCTGCGCATCGAGGCCGGCCGAGTGCAAGCCGACCCCAAGGCGTAGCCGAAAGGCCAGCCCAACAACCGAACAAGGGCGCCAGCGGCGCCCTTGTCACGGTCGCGAAGCGTTCAATTTGTGAACTTGTAGTCCGTCTTCGCCTTCGCGCGGACTTCGTCGCGGTAGGCCGCGAGCTTCTGCTGTTCCATGCGCTGCTTGAGCTGGCCCTTGACGTCCTCGAACTTCGGGAACTGCGCCTCGCGCGTGTCTTCGAGCTTGATGATGTGGTAGCCGAACTGGGTCTTGACCGGCTCCTGCGTCATCTCGCCCTTCTTCAGCTTGACCATCGCCTGCGAGAACTCGGGCACGTACGATCCGGGGGCCGCGAAATCGAGGTCGCCGCCGTTGGCGCCCGATCCCGGGTCCTTCGAGTTCTTCTTGGCCAGTTCCTCGAAGCTGCCGCCGCCGTTGATCTGCTTGATCAGCGCCTTGGCCTCGTCTTCCTTCTCGACCAGGATGTGGCGCGCGCGGTACTCGGTGCCCGCCGACTGCGCCTTGAACTTCTCGTACTCGCCCTTCACATCGTCGTCGCTGACCGGGTGGGTCTTGACGAAGTTGGCGAGCAGCGCCTGCGTCAGCACGGCCTGGCGCGCCTGCTCCATCTGCGACTTGTACTCGGGCGTTCCGGCCAGGCCGCGCTTCTCGGCCTCCTGGCTGAAGATCTCGTCCATCACGAGCTTGTCGCGCACGCGCTGGTCGAGGTCCGGGGGCAACTGCTGGCCCTGTGCGGCGGCCTGTGCCTGCACCTGCTTGATCAGCGCGTCGGCGCGCGATTTCGGCACGGCCTTGCCGTTGACGATCGCGATGTTCTGCGCCTGGGCCGCCATCGGCAGCGCCAGCGTGGCGGACAGCGCAAGCGCGGCGCCCGCGGCGAAAGATTTCATCTTCATGAGCATGGGGTAAGTTGGGGGGGTGACTCAGGATTCGCCGGGGGCGCGCGCCTCGATGGCCAGGGCGTGGATGCCGCGCGGGATCAGGAATTGCAGCGCATCATATATGAGGCGGTGGCGCGCCACGCGTGACAAACCGTTGAAGCGGGCCGCGGTGATGCGCACGGTGAAATGGCGGCCCTCGCGCGCTCCGGCATGGCCTGCGTGCAGGTGGCTGTCATCGCTCACTTCGAGCGCGACGGGTTGCAGCGCGGCCCGCAGGCCGGCCTCGATGTCGGTGGCCGCGATGCCCATTTCAGGACCGCTGGTCCGGCTCCGGCGGCCGTGCCGGATCGGGTTCCGGTTCCAGGTGCTTGCCGATGTACAGCCCCTGCGCCAGCATGAACAGCAGCATCAGTCCGGTCACGCCGAAGGCCTTGAACGTGAACCAGGTCGAGATGCTGAAACTGTAGGCCACGTACAGGTTCAGCAGGCCGAGCAGGCCGAAGAACGCGATCCACGCGAAGTTCAGGCGCTGCCAGATCGGTGCGGGCAACTGCAATTGCCGCCCGATCAGGGTCTGCAGCAGATTCTTGCGGAAGAAGGTCTGGCTGACCCAGAACGCCACCCCCATCGCCCAGTACAGCGCGCTCGGCTTCCACTTGATGAAGGTCGGGTTGTGGAACCAGATCGTCGCCCCGCCAAGCACCACGACCAGCGCGAAGGTCGCCCACAGCATCGTGTCGACCTTCTGGCGGCGCGACAGCAGCCAGGTGATCTGGACCGCGGTCGCGACGATCACGACGATGGTGGCCAGCAATGCGGACGCCTCCGCGGTGCCGACCACGCCGCCGGACACCAGGAAGCCGAAGTGGTCGGTCGCGAAGCGCGCCGCCCAGTCGGTGTGGCTGTCGGCGTACTTGCCGACGGCGAAGAACAGCAGCAGCGGCAGAAAGTCGAGAAAGATCTTCATCGGGTTGCCAGCGAGTGGCCGAGCATCACTTGGGCGCGAAGTCTATCGCGGCCGAGTTGATGCAGAAGCGCTCGCCGGTCGGCTCGGGCCCGTCGGGGAAGACGTGGCCCAGGTGCGAGCCGCAGCGGTTGCAGCGCACCTCGACGCGGACCATGCCGAGGGTCTTGTCGACCACGCGCTCGACGAGCTCGCTGTCGATCGGCTCGTAGTAGCTCGGCCAGCCGCAACCGGCGTCGAACTTGGCCTGCGACCTGAACAACGGCGTACCGCAGCCGACGCAGTTGTACCGGCCCTCGCTCCAGTGGTCCCAGTACTTGCCGGTAAACGCGCGCTCGGTGGCCGCGTGGCGCGCGACCTCGAACTGCATCGGGTCGAGTTGCGCGCGCCATTCGGCTTCCGATTTCTGGACCGGGTACTTGGTGTCGGAATCGTTGTTCATGATGAGCAGGAAACCTCGATCGATTGCGCCCATTCGGGCGGGAAGCCCGCGTAGGCGGCGGTGGTGGCGGCGTCCTGTTCGTCGAAGGGCCGCTGCAGCACCTTCAGCAGACGCTGCGTCGCGCCGAAGTCGCCGCCCTGCGCAGCGCGAATCGCGCTTTCGGCGAGGTGGTTGCGAAGCACGAACTTCGGGTTGGCGCGGTTCATTCGCAAGGTGCGCCCGGTATCGGCATCGGCCTCGGAACCGGATTCTCGCGCCAGCCGCGCGGCGTAGCGTCGCGCCCAGGCATCGAACGCGGCCCGGTCGATGAACAGGTCGCGGACGGCGGCATTGGTCGCGTCGGCCGCCGCCGAGAAGCCCGCCAGGCGGCGGAACGTGATCGTGAAGTCGCAGCGGTCGGTGGCCATCAGGCGCAGCAGGTCGTCGATCAGGGCGCGGTCGTCGGCCTCCTGCGCCTGCAGCCCGAGCTTGGCGCGCCAGCGCCTGAGCAGCGCATCGGCGAACGCGGCCTTGTAGGTTTCGAGCGCGGCCAGCGCCAGGTCCGGGTCCGCGATCAGCGGCAACAGCGCCTGCCCGAGGGCGTGCAGGTTCCAGAATGCCACGCTGGGCTGGCGTGCCCAGGCGTAACGGCCCTGGTGGTCGGAGTGGTTGCAGATGTGGCCCGGGTCGAACTGGTCGAGAAAGCCGAACGGCCCGTAGTCGACCGTCAGCCCGAGCGCCGACATGTTGTCGGTGTTCATCACGCCGTGGCAGAAGCCGACGGCCTGCCAGTCGGCCATCAGGTCGGCGGTGCGCAGCGTCACCGCTTCGAGCAGTGCGAGATACGGGTTGACCGCGTCCCGGCAGGCCGGGTAGTGGTGCTCGATCACGAAGTCGGCCAGGCGGCGCAGCTCGGCGTGCCCGCTTCGTTCGAAGTCGGCGTGGTGCGCGAAGTGCTCGAAATGACCGAAGCGGACGAAGCTGGGCGCCACGCGCGTCACCACCGCGGCGGTCTCGATGGCTTCGCGCCGCACCGGCAGCGCCGAACCGGTGATGCACAGCGCCCGCGTGGTCGGGATGCCCAGCGCGTGCATCGCCTCCGAGCACAGGAATTCGCGGATCGACGAGCGCAGCACCGCGCGGCCGTCGCCCATGCGCGAATAAGGCGTGCGTCCGGCGCCCTTGAGCTGCAGTTCCATCGGCCCGGCGGGCGTGTCCATCTCGCCCAGCCACAGCGCGCGGCCGTCGCCGAGCTGGCCGGCCCAGACCCCGAACTGGTGGCCGCTGTAGACGGTGGCCAGCGTCTGCATGCCGGGCCAGATGACGTTGCCGCTGAAGACATCGAGCGCCCGCAGGTCGGGCCGCGTCGCCCAGTCCGGGGGCAGACCGAGCGCCGCGGCGCAGTCGTCGCTGGTCGCGACCCAGTGCGGCTCGGGCAACGGTTCGGCCGGCAGGGTCGTGAAGAACGATGGGCCCAGATCCCGGTAGCGATTGGGCCACTGCGGCGCGGACGCGGCACGCCTGTCGTTGATTTGCGGCTCGACCAGGTTCATCGCGGCGAGTTTAGCGATCGCGCGAGACATCCATGCGCGCGGGGGGAATACACCGCGACCTTCCCGCCAGGCGCTGCCGGCGTCGCCGCCGTTTCACGTTGGGTGTCGACGAGGCCCGCGCGGGGGTTGCGGGCGCTTCGCTCGCCCGCGGGGCCGAACGGGTCGCCGCCCCGACCGGTCCGAGCTCGACGGCATGCCGGCACGGCTGCGCTCCGGCGCCTGTATTCGCTGCAGGTCGCTGGCCGTGCGAGATGCCGCGCCGCCGACGCCCTTCGACGCTGTCCCACCCGTGACAGCACCGGATTTCTTCACCGGCCTAGAATCGAACGACCGTTCTTTTCCAGTCGATACAACAGGGGACAAACGCATGAGCGTCAACTACGAACTCCGCGGCACGGTCGCGGTCCTGACGATGGACAACCCGCCGGTCAACGGCCTCGGCCTGGCGACGCGGCTGGGGCTGACGAACGGCATCGAGCGCGCCCAGGCCGACCCGGCCGTGAAGGCGATCGTCCTCACCGGCGCCGGCAAGGCGTTCTCGGGCGGCGCCGACATCCGCGAGTTCGGCACGCCGCAGGCGATGGCCGAGCCGAACCTGCTCAGCCTGATCCTCGCGCTCGAGGCGTCGACCAAGCCGGTGGTCGCGGCGATCCACTCGGTGTGCCTGGGCGGCGGGCTCGAACTGGCGCTGGGTTGTCACTACCGCGTCGCCGCGAAGGGCGCCCAGGTCGCGCTGCCCGAAGTGAAGCTCGGCCTGCTGCCCGGCGCGGGCGGCACGCAGCGCCTGCCGCGCGTCGTCGGCGTCGAGAACGCGATGAACATGATCGTCGGCGGCGAGACGGTGAAGAGCGAGATGCTCGCGATGGTGCCCGGCCAGAAGCTGTTCGACCGCATCGTCGACGGCGCCCTGATTGCCGGTGCGCTGGCCTTCGCCGCCGACATCGCCGATAGACGTCCGCTCCCCCTGGTGCGCAACCTGAAGGTCACGCACCCGAACGCGGAGGCCTACGTCCAGTTCGTGAAGAACATGGTCGGCGGCATGTCCAGGAACTTCCCGGCGCCGCTGAAGTGCGTCGAGGCGGTCGCCGGCGCGCTGAAACTGCCGTTCGACGCCGGCATGAAGCTGGAAGGCGAACTGTTCAACGCGCTGATGCTCACGCCGCAAAGCAGGGCGCTGCGCCATGTGTTCATGGCCGAGCGCGCGACGACCAAGATCCCCGACGTGCCGGCCGATACCCGGGTGCGCGAGGCCGGCAAGCTGGCCGTGATCGGCGCCGGCACGATGGGCGGCGGGATCGCGATGAACTTCCTGAACGCCGGCATTCCGGTCGTGATCCTCGAGATGAAGCAGGAGGCGCTCGACAAGGGGGTGGGCATCATCCGCAAGAACTACGAGGCGCAGGTCAGGAAGGGCAAGCTGAAGCAGGACCAGTACGAGGCGCGCATGGCGCTGCTCGGCACGACGCTGAGCTACGCCGACCTGAAGGACGCCGACATGGTGATCGAGGCCGTGTTCGAGGACCTGGCCGTCAAGGAGACCGTGTTCCGCACGCTCGACGAGGTGATGAAGCCCGGGTCGATCCTGGCCACGAACACCTCCACGCTGGACGTGAACCGGATCGCCGCGGTCACGAAGCGCCCGCAGGACGTGGTCGGCACGCATTTCTTCAGCCCCGCCAACGTGATGAAGCTGCTTGAGATCGTTCGCGGCGAGAAGACCGCGAAGGACGTGCTCGCCACCGTGATGGCGGTCGGCAAGCGGATCGGGAAGACCTGCGTCGTGTCGGGCGTGTGCGACGGCTTCATCGGCAACCGCATGCTCGAACAGTACATCCGGCAGGCCGGTTTCCTGCTCGAGGAGGGCTGCTCGCCGGCGCAGATCGACAAGGCGCTGGAGAAGTTCGGCATGGCGATGGGGCCATTCCGCATGAGCGACCTCGCCGGCAACGACGTGAGCTGGTATGTGCGCAAGCGCCGCTACGTCGAGAAGCCGCACATGCGCTACTCGAAGACCGCCGACCTGCTGTGCGAACTCGGCCGCTTCGGCCAGAAGACCGGCGCCGGCTGGTACGACTACGCGCCGGGCAAGCGCGACGCGATCCCGAGCCAGGTCGTCGCCGACATGCTCGACAAGCACCGCAAGCAGCTGGGCATCACGCCACGCAGGATCGGCGACGACGAGATCGTGCAGCGCCTGATCTTCGCGCTGGTCAACGAGGGCGCGAAGATCGTCGAGGAAGGCATCGCCCTGCGCGCGTCCGATGTCGACATGGTCTACCTCACCGGCTACGGCTTCCCGATGCATCGCGGCGGGCCGATGAACTATGCGGACACGGTCGGGCTGTTCAACGTCGTCGCCGCGATGAAGCGCTTCGCGGCGAACCCCCTCGACGACGCCGCGTTCTGGAAGCCGGCGCCGCTGCTGGCGAAGCTGGCGGCCGAAGGGAAGACCTTCAACTGATGGCGGCCCCCGAAGCCGCCACCGCGAGATCCGACGACATCCCAGATTCAAGGAGAGTGACATGACCAGCGCCCTGATCGTTTCCACCGCCCGCACCCCGCTCGCGAAGAGCTGGAAGGGCGCCTTCAACATGACGCACGGGGCCACGCTCGGCGGCCTGGCCGTCAGGGCCGCCGTCGAGCGCGCCGGCGTCGACGGCGCCGAAGTCGACGACGTGATCATGGGCTGCGCCACGCCCGAAGGCGCGACCGGCGGCAACATCGCACGCCAGATCGCGCTGCGCGCCGGCCTGCCGGTCACGACCAGCGGCATGACCGTGAACCGCTTCTGCTCCAGCGGGCTGCAGACGATCGCGCTGGCGGCGCAGCGCATCGCCGCCGGCGAGTCCGACGTCCTCGTCGCCGGCGGCGTCGAGAGCATCTCCTGCGTGCAGAACGAGGCCAATCGCCACATGGCCAGCGACCCGTGGCTGGTCGAGCACAAGCCCGAGATCTACTGGAGCATGCTGGACACCGCCGAGCAGGTCGCCAGGCGCTACAAGATCGATCGCGAGCGCATGGACCGCTACGGCGCGGCGAGCCAGCAGAAGGCCGCTGCCGCACAGGCCGCCGGCAAGTTCGACGACGAGATGATCGCCTGCACCGTGATGGCAGGCGTCGTCGACCCGGTGCTGGGCCTGCGCACGAAGGAGGTGACGATCAAGTCCGACGAAGGCATCCGTCCCGGCACCACCTACGAGGGCATCATGGGCATCAAGCCGGCGATTCCCGGCGGCGTGGTCGCGGCCGGCAACGCGAGCCAGTTCAGCGACGGCGGCGGCGCCTGCGTGCTGATGAGCGAAGCGCTGGCCAGCAAGCGCAACCTGAAGCCGCTCGGCCGCTTTCTCGGCTTTGCGGTTGCCGGCTGCGAGCCCGACGAGATGGGCATCGGCCCGGTCTTCGCCGTGCCCAAGGTGCTGAAGAAGCTCGGCCTGACGGTCGCCGACATCGACCTGTGGGAGTTGAACGAGGCCTTCGCGGTGCAGGTTCTGTACTGCGCCGACGTGCTGGGCATTCCGATGGACAGGCTGAACGTCAACGGCGGCGCGATCGCCGTCGGTCACCCGTATGGCTTGAGCGGCCAGCGCCTGACCGGCCACGCGCTGATCGAAGGCAGGCGCCGCGGCGCGAAGAAGGTCCTGGTGACGATGTGCATCGGCGGCGGCATGGGCGCGGCCGGTGTGTTCGAGGTGCTTTGAGCCGTGCCGCTCGCCTCCAAGGTCCAGGCCTGGGTCTGGATCCTGATCTACGCCGGCCTGATCCTGCTGGGGCTGGGCCTGTCGGTGCAGCGCAGCGACGCCGCGCTGGGCTGGGGTTTGGTGATGGTCGGCCTGGCCGGCATCGCGATCGGCGGCGTGCTGGTCTGGGTCCGGTCGCGGATGAAGAACTGAGCAATGCAGAAGTACCCGACACCATGAGCCTTTCCTTCGGCGCGTTGATTCCCTTCGTCGAGCACCTCGGCATCCGGCTCGAACGCTTCGAGGGCGGGGAGTCGGCGCTGCGCTTCACGGCGCGGCCCGAGCACCTGAACACCTTCGACGTGACGCACGGCGGCGTCTGCATGACCCTGCTCGATGTCGCGATGGCCTCGGCCGCGCGCAGCGTCCAGCCGGACATGGGCGTCGTCACGATCGAGATGAAGACCAGCTTCATGCGGCCCGCGGTCGGCCCGCTCACGATCAAGGGCCGGCTGATGCACCGCACCGCGACCATGGTCTTCACCGAAGCCACGATCCTCGACGACAAGGGCCGCGCCTGCTCGCACGCGACCGGCACCTTCAAGTACGTCAAGCGGCTGCCCGCGAGCGGCACCGGCACCGATGCGGCGCAACCGCCACTGTCGACCGATTGAGTGACCCCGGGAGCCCCGACATGGCCATCAACCAGCAGATCCATCTCGTGTCCCGGCCGACCGCCGAGGCCGTGGCCGAAAACTTCAGGCTGATCGAGGCCGAACTGCCCGACCTCGGGGACGGCCAGGTGCTGGTGCGCCACCACTACCTGAGCCTGGACCCCTACATGCGCGGCCGCATGAACGACGCGAAGAGCTACGCCCCGCCACAGGCGCTGAACACGGTGATGCAGGGTGGCACGGTCGGCGAGGTCGTCGCGTCGAGGCACGCCGGCTATGCGGTCGGCGACCGGGTGGTCGGCTTCGGCGGCTGGCAGCAGTTCAGCGTCGTCGATGCCGGCACGCCGGGCGTGCTGCGCACGGTCGACACCACGCAGGTGCCGTTGTCGGCCTACCTGGGCGCGGTCGGCATGCCGGGCGTCACGGCCTGGTACGGCCTGGCGCGGATCTGCAGGCCTGTAGCCGGCAAGACCGTCACCGTCAGCGCCGCCAGCGGTGCGGTCGGCAGCGCCGTCGGCCAGCTCGCGAAGGCGCGCGGCTGTCGTGCGGTGGGCATCGCCGGCGGCGCCGACAAGTGCCGCTACGTGGTCGACGAACTCGGCTTCGACGCCTGCATCGACTACAAGGCGCACCAGGATCCGAAGGCGCTGTACGAGGCGCTGAAGGCGGCGACGCCCGACGGCGTCGACGCCCACTTCGAGAACGTCGGCGGCGCGGTCCTCGACGCGGTGCTCGCGCGCATGAACCCGTTCGGCCGGATCGCGCTGTGCGGAATGATCAGCGGCTACGACGGCGCGCCGATTCCGCTGAAGCAACCGCAGCTGATCCTGACCAACCGGCTGACGATCGAGGGCTTCATCGTCAGCGAGCACATGGAGGTCTGGCCCGAAGCGCTGAAGGAACTGGGCACGATGGTGGCGAGCGGCCGACTGAAGTACCGCGAGACTGTGGCCCACGGGCTGGCGTCCGCGCCGCAGGCGTTCCTGGGGCTGCTGAAGGGCAGGAACTTCGGCAAGCAGCTCGTCAAGCTGATCTGAGCCGGCCATGAACGCCCTGTCGTCAGGCATCACGCACGAGGTGCTGAACCAGAGCACGCCGCTGGTCGGCCACAACCTGTACTCGACCGATCGCGCGCTGCGCGATGCCCTGCGCTTCCATGCGCCGCAGGCCGACGAGAAGCCGCGCGTCCGGCTCGGCGCACTGCTCGGCGAGGAGGCGATGCAGACGCATGCACGCCTGGCCAACATCCACCGGCCGGCACTGCACACGCACGACCGCTTCGGCCACCGCACCGATACGGTCGAGTTCCATCCCAGCTACCACGCGCTGCTCGGTGCCGCGGTCGGCGCGGGCCTGCACGCGACGCCGTGGTCGCTGGGCCCCGGGGCCCACCTGGAGCGTGCGGCCGGCTTCCTGATGTTCACGCAGCTCGAACCGTCGGTGCTGTGCCCGGTCTCGATGACCTACGCGGTGACTCCGGCGCTGCGCGACAACGCCGCGGTGTTTGCCGACTGGTTCGACAAGCTCGCGAGCACGCGCTACGACCCGCGGCCGGCGCGCGTGCAGGTCAAGAGCGGCGTCACCATGGGCATGGGCATGACCGAGAAGCAGGGCGGCTCGGACGTGCGCGCGAACACCACGCGCGCCGAGTACGTCGAAGACACGCCCTGGGGCCGCTGCTACCGGCTGGTCGGCCACAAGTGGTTCATGTCGGCGCCGATGAGCGATGCCTTCCTCGTGCTGGCGCAGACGACCGCCGGCCTGAGCTGCTTCTTCCTGCCGCGCACGCTGCCCGACGGCTCGCCGAATGCCATTGCCATCCAGCGCCTGAAGGACAAGCTCGGCAACCACGCGAATGCGAGCTCCGAGGTCGAGTTCAACGGCGCGCTCGCCTGGCTGGTCGGCGAAGCGGGTCGCGGCGTGCCGCAAATCCTCGAGATGGGCACGCTGACGCGCCTGGACTGTGCACTCGGCACCGCTGGCCTGATGCGCGGCGCGGTCGCACTGGCGCTGCACCACAGCGCGCAGCGCAGCGCGTTCGGCAAGCCGCTGATCGAACAGCCCCAGATGCGCAACGTGCTCGCCGACCTGGCGCTCGAGAGCGAGGCCGCGACCGCGCTCGCGCTGCGCCTCGCGCGCACGATCGACCGGCAGGACGATCCGTTCGAGGTGCTGATGCGCCGTGTGCTGACACCAGTCGCGAAGTTCTGGGTCTGCAAGCGCGGCGCGATGCTGGCGCAGGAGGCGATGGAGTGCCTGGGCGGCAACGGCTATGTCGAGGAGCACGGCGAAGGCGTGATGGCACGCATCTACCGCGAGATGCCGCTGAATTCGATCTGGGAGGGCGCCGGCAACATCATGGCGCTGGACCTGCTGCGCGCGCTGCGCCGGCGCGACGGCGCGGGCGCCGACACGGTGCAGGCGCTTGCGGCCGAGCTGGGCACCGCGCGCGGCGCCAGCCCGCTGCTCGACAGCTTCGCCGATGCGCTGCTGGCGCGCTTCGGCGCCGCCGTCGACGGCGGCGGCGACGAAGCCGGTGCGCGCCGCCTCGCGCAGGACGTGGCGCTGGCGGTGCAGGCTGCACTGCTGCGCCGCCATGCGCCCGATCCCGTGTTCGAGGCCTTCTGCCGCTCACGCCTGACCGGCCGCGGCCCGCAGGTCTTCGGCACGCTGCCGGCGGGCATCGACTTCGAGGCCATCCTGCGTCGCGCCGGCCCCGCATGAGCGTGCATACAGGGGGACGCTGCGGCCACGCCGGGGCGCCGTGCCCGGCCGAGGGCGCGCTGCAACGCCGCAGGGCCGGGCGTGACGCTCGCGACGAGCGCGCCTAACAGCCGAGCCGGGCCGCCTGCAGCGGGCGTCCCCTGTCGGCGTCGACGATCACCAGGTTGATCTGGCGCGGGTGCGCCGGATCGGCCGGTGCGCCGAGATCGAACTGCAGCGTTGTCGGCGGCCCGCCGGGTGCGGCGGTCCAGGCCGACACGGGGCGGTAGTCGCGCACCACCGCGTCGTGGGTCAGCGTCGCCCCCGCGTTCTCGCCGGCCTTCACGGCGCTGACGTGCTGCTGCTCGGTCACGGCCCAGTAGGCGGCGAGCCGCGCGGGCGCGCCCTGGCGCGCTGCCACGCTGGCGGTCACGCGGTTGCCGTCGCGGCCGAGCTGCACCTCGACCGGCGACGGATGAGCCGCTGCCACCACCGGCGCACGGGGCCAGTCCGGCCGGTCGACGCCGTTGACGATCACCTGCGGCGTGTAGCTGAAGCGCGCCCCGCTGACCGCCTGCTGCTGCATCTGGCGCTGGGTGTGCGCCGGGCTCGCGAACCGGTCTTTCCAGCCCAGCCGGTCCCAGTAGTCGACGTGGAACGCGAGCGCGACCACCGCAGGCTCGGCCTTCAGGCGCGACAGCCAGCGGTCGGCAGGCGGGCAGGAACTGCAGCCCTCCGAGGTGTAGAGCTCGACCACGGCTGGTGCGACCGTGCCGCTGTGCACGCTGCAAGCTGCTGCGGCAGCGCTCGTGGACGGCCCGAACAATGCCGGCACTGCGGCGAGCAGGCCGGCCAGCGGCGTGACGAGGCGGCGGGACGAGGCCATGGTGGGCTCCGACTTGGATCGATACGGGAGCGGTCGTGCCGGACGCGGGTTTCTTACGCCGCGGGCTGTGCCACACTGCGCCGCCGATTGCGCCCGTTGCCCGCCATGAATTCCTCCCCGTCCCGCCGTGTCGCCGTCATCGGCGGTGGTCCGGCCGGCCTGATGGCGGCCGAGGTGATCGCGGCGGGCGGCGTGCGCGTCGACCTTTTCGACGCGATGCCGTCGGTCGGCCGCAAGTTCCTGCTGGCCGGCAAGGGCGGGCTGAACCTGACGCACAGCGAGCCGCTGGAGTCCTTTCTCGATCGCTTCGGTGCGCGCCGGGCGGCGCTCGAGCCCATGCTGCGCGCCTTCGGTCCGGTGGAACTGCGCCGCTGGGCCGGCGAGCTGGGCGTCGCGACCTTCGTCGGCAGCTCGGGCCGGGTCTTCCCGGTCGACCTGAAGGCGGCGCCGCTGCTGCGTGCCTGGTTGCACCGGCTGCGCGCGGCCGGCGTCTCGTTCCACATGCGGCAGCGCTGGATCGGCTGGTACGACGGCCATGACGCGCTGCGCTTCAGCGGCCCGAACGGCGAGACGGCGGTGACGGCCGATGCGGTCGTGCTCGCGCTTGGTGGCGGCAGCTGGGCGCGGCTGGGCTCCGACGGGGCCTGGCTGCCGTGGCTGGCCGAGCGCGGTGCCGAGGTGACGCCGCTGCGGCCGTCGAACTGCGGTTTCGAGATCGCGCGGCGCGGCGCCGACGGCGCGCTGTCGCCGGGCTGGAGCGCGTTTTTCCGCGAGCGGTTCGCCGGGCAGCCGCTGAAGAACGTCGCGCTGGCCCTGCAGGCGGCCGACGGCCGGCTGATCGCCCGGCGTGGCGAGTTCGTCGTCACCGGCTACGGCATCGAGGGCAGCCTGGTCTATGCCCTGTCCGGCCCGTTGCGCGACACGCTCGATGCGAGCGGCGCTGCAGGGGTGCAGATCGACCTGCTGCCGGGCCGCAGCGCCGGGTTCGTGCATGCCGAGGTGGCCCGGCCGCGCGGTTCGCGCTCGCTCGCCACGCACCTGAAGAGCCGGCTCGGCCTGGATGGCGTGAAGACCGCGCTGCTGCACGAACTGTTGCCGCGCGAAGCGTTCGCCGACCCGGTGCGGCTCGCGGCCGCGATCAAGGCGCGGCCGCTGGCGCTGGTCTCGGCGCGCCCGCTCGACGAGGCGATCAGCAGCGCCGGCGGCGTGCGCTTCGAGGCGCTCGACGACACGTTGATGCTGCGCGCGCTGCCCGGCGTGTTCTGTGCCGGCGAGATGCTCGACTGGGAGGCGCCGACCGGCGGCTACCTGCTCAGCGCCTGCTTCGCCTCGGGCGCGGCGGCCGGGCGCGGCGTGCTGAAGCGCCTCGGCGCCTGAGCTGCGGGACGATTCCTACACGCGAATCGGTGCGGTCGGCCATCGGCCGCGATGCCGTCCGACGCCCCGGAGCAGGCCGCTGGCGCAGAGTGATCCCTCGACGACTCGACGAGGGAATTCGCCATGCACACCATCCTGTCAGCCCAGCACCCGATGCACCGTCTCGCCGGCCGCTGGTTCGCGAGCGCGATGGTGGCCCTGTCCGCGGGGGCGGCCATTGCGGCGGTGCCCGCTGCTGCGGACGCGCAAGCCCGCTACGAGCAGGAGCGCGCGCGCTGCCTCAGCGGCGAGTCGGGGCAGGCCCGGTCCACCTGCCTGAAAGAGGCCGGTGCGGCACTCGCCGAGGCGCGGCGTGGCGAGCTGAACGACGGCGACGCGAAGTACCGCCAGAACGCCCGTGAGCGCTGCGCGGCGCTCAGCGGCGACGAGATGCGCGACTGCATCGCG
Source organism: Pseudomonadota bacterium (assembly GCA_040388965.1). Classification (GTDB taxonomy): domain Bacteria; phylum Pseudomonadota; class Gammaproteobacteria; order Burkholderiales; family Burkholderiaceae_C; genus LMDS01. The sequence continues at coordinate 32,377 of JAZKAV010000031.1, forward strand.
CGCGCCAAGGGCCAAAGCACGACGGTCAGCGGCAGTGTCAAGGGCGGCGGCATCCTGCGCGAGACGGTGACGACGCGGGTCGAGCCGCCGCCGGCAATGCCGGCAGCATCCGCGCCCTGAGTGTGCGACGACCCGCCGCGGCCGAGCGGCACAGGGCCTGTGGCACACTGCGCCGCTTCGAATCGCAACCCGCCGCGCCGCCCGGTCGCGGCACTTTCTCTTGGACAAGGTTCTTCTGCAGATCGCCGCCGAGCTGAAGGTTCGGCCGGCCCAGGTCCTGGCCGCCGTCGAGCTGCTCGACGGCGGCGCCACCGTCCCCTTCATCGCCCGCTACCGCAAGGAGGCGACTGACAACCTGGACGACATCCAGCTGCGCGAACTCGACATGCGCCTGTCGTACCTGCGTGAGCTCGAAGAGCGCCGCGCGGCGGTGCTCGAGAGCATCGACGGGCAGGGCAAGCTGACGCCCGCACTGCGCGCCGCGATCGACGCCGCCACGACCAAGCAGGAACTCGAGGACCTGTACCTGCCGTACCGCCAGAAGCGGCGCACCAGGGCGATGATCGCGCGCGAAGCCGGGATCGAGCCGCTGGCCGACCGCTTGTTTGCCGATCCGGCGCTGGTGCCGCTCGACGCAGCGAACGCGTTCGCCGCCGGGCGCGAGGGCGGCTTCACGGCACTGGCGCAGGCGGGTTTCGCCGATGCCCAGGCCGTGCTCGACGGTGTTCGCGACATCCTGTCCGAGCGCTGGGCCGAGGACGCCGCGCTCGTGCGCAAGCTGCGCGACTGGCTCTGGAGCGAGGCGCTGTTCCAGAGCCGGCTGATGGACGGCAAGGACGGCGCGCAGCCGGACGCCGCGAAGTTCCGCGACTACTTCGACTACGCCGAGCCGATCCGCAGCGTGCCTTCGCACCGCGCACTGGCGGTGTTCCGCGGTCGCACGCTGGAGCTGCTCGACGCGAAGCTCGTGATCGACGAAGCGGGCGCGTCCGCCCAGCCGGGGGGGCCATCGGGGACTCTTGCAGTGTCGCTCGCCGAAGGCCGCATTGCGGCGCACCTGAACTGGAGCCACGCGAAGCGTGCCGGCGACGACCTCATCCGCAAGTGCATCGCCTGGACCTGGAAGGTCAAGCTCAGCCTGAGCCTGGAGCGCGACCTGTTCGCGCGTCTGCGCGAAGATGCCGAAGCGGTCGCGATCAAGGTCTTCGCCGCGAACCTGCGCGACCTGCTGCTCGCCGCGCCGGCCGGACCGCGAGTCGTGATGGGGTTGGACCCCGGTATCCGCACCGGCTGCAAGGTCGCGGTGGTCGATGCGACCGGCAAGGTGCTGGCGACCGACACCGTCTACCCGCACGAGCCGCGGCGCGACTGGGAGGGCTCGCTGCATTCGCTCGCACGGCTGTGCGCGACGCATGGCGTGAACCTGATCGCGATCGGCAACGGCACCGCGAGCCGCGAGACCGACAAGCTCGCCGGCGAACTGATCAAGCGCATCCAGAAGATCGCGCCGCAGACGACGCTGGAGAAGGTCGTCGTCAGCGAGGCCGGCGCGTCGGTCTATTCGGCCAGCGAGTACGCGAGCAAGGAGCTGCCCGAACTCGACGTGAGCCTGCGCGGCGCGGTCAGCATCGCGCGGCGACTGCAGGACCCGCTCGCCGAACTCGTCAAGATCGACCCGAAGAGCATCGGCGTGGGCCAGTACCAGCACGACGTGAACCAGAGCGAACTGGCGAAGAGCCTGGGCGCGGTGATCGAGGACTGCGTGAATTCGGTCGGCGTCGACCTGAACACCGCGTCGACGCCGCTGCTGTCGCGCGTGTCGGGCCTGAGCGGCGCGGTCGCGGCGAGCATCGTGCGCTGGCGCGACGCGAACGGTGCCTTCCGCAGCCGCCGGCAGTTGCTCGAGGTGAGCGGCCTGGGCGCCAAGACCTTCGAGCAGAGTGCGGGCTTCCTGCGCATCCGCGATGGCGACGACCCGCTCGACCAGACGGGCGTGCACCCCGAGACCTATCCGCTGGTCGAGCGCATGCTCGCCGCGGTGAAGAGACCCGCGGCCGAGGTGATGGGGCGCAGCGATGTGATCCGCACGCTGAAGCCCGAAGCCTTTGCCGACGACAGGTTCGGCGCGATCACGGTGAAGGACGTGCTCGCCGAGATGGAGAAGCCCGGCCGCGATCCGCGCCCGGACTTCAGGGTCGCGCGGCTGGCCGACGGCATCGAGGACATCAAGGACCTGGAGGCCGGGATGACGCTCGAAGGCACGATCAGCAACGTCGCGCAGTTCGGCGCCTTCGTCGACCTCGGCGTGCACCAGGACGGGCTGATCCACGTCAGCCAGCTCGCGAACAAGTTCGTCAACGACGCGCGCGAGGTCGTCAAGACCGGCGACATCGTGAAGGTCAGGGTGCTCGAGGTCGACCTCGCGCGCAAGCGCATCTCGCTGACGATGAAGCTCGACGCCAGGCCGGCGCAGCAGGGCGAACGCGGCGGCAACGCCTTCCGCGCGGCGGCGCGCGGCGAGCGCGTGACGCCCGCCGACCGCCAGGCCGCGCCGCAGGCCGGCGCCTCGGCGATGGCGGACGCGTTCGCGCGCCTGAAGGCGAAGCGCTGACGTCGGCCGCGAGGCCGGCACAGCCCTCCTGCGCGCGGCCTGTGGCCGCAGGACATTCGCGCTGTCCCGCTGCCGCTCCTGACCGGTGCGCAGAAATCTTCCCTTGCCTTGCATCCAGTCGTGAAGGGCTGGCGTAAGGGTCTGTCAGACGCCAGCGGCCCGTGCCTGCCGGCGTCCGGACAAGTCGACCTCGCCCGGGCCCGGCCCGGCGGTCTTCCCAAGGACTTCAAGCAAAGGATGACGACATGAAATCACCCCGCCCGGGTTCGCCCCGCCTGCTGCCGCTGCTCGCAGCGATCGGCGCCCTGTACGGTCTGAGCGGCGCGCCGGCGCTGGCATCGAGCCACCGCGAGGCACCGTCGATCACGACCACGCCCAAGGTCGACGCCGCCGACTTCTACCTGTTCAACAGCTACGAGCCGGGCCGCACCGGCTTCGTCACGATGATCGCCGACTACCTGCCGCTGCAGGACGCTTACGGCGGCCCGAACTACTTCAAGCTGGACCCGAACGCGCTGTACGAGATCCACGTCGACAACGTCGGCGATGCGAAGGAACACCTGACGTTCCAGTTCCGCTTCACGAACACGTCCAAGGGCCAGACCCTGCCGATCAACGGCACGAACGTCGGCATCCCGCTGACGCAGTTCGGCGGCGTGACCGACACGACCGGCGCCAACCTGAACGTGACCGAGAGCTACACGCTGACCGTCGTTCGCGGCGACCGCCGCACCGGCACCGCAGCGGCCGTGAGCGGCACACCGTTGGGTGGCGGCGCCTCGACCACGACGTTCGCGAAGCCGTCGGACAACATCGGCACGAAGACGATTCCGAACTACGCCAGTTACGCGAACCAGTTCATCTACGCGATCAACATCCCGGGTTGCAGCGCGCCGGGCAAGGTGTTCGTCGGCCAGCGCAAGGACCCGTTCGCCGTCAACCTCGGCGTGATCTTCGACCTGGTCAACGTGCCGAGCGCCGCGTTCCTGCTCGACAACTCGAACAAGGACGCCGGCACCGACTCGCTGCGCGACAAGAACGTCACCTCGCTGGCCCTCGAGGTGCCCGCGAGCTGCCTGACCGCCGGCTCCGACACCGTCATCGGCGCCTGGACCACGGCCAGCCTGCGCCAGGGCGCGCTGCGCAATGGCGCGCCGAAGAGCGGCTACGACACAGCGGCGCTGAATGGCGGCGCCTGGACCCAGGTCTCGCGCCTGGGCATGCCGCTGGTCAACGAGGTCGTGATCGGCCTGAACGACAAGGACAGGTTCAACGCCTCCAAGCCGAAGGACGATGCCCAGTTCGCCACCTACGTCACCAACCCGACGCTGCCCAAGCTGCTCGAGATCGCGCTGAACGCACCCGGCATCTCGCCGACGAACTTCCCGCGCACCGACCTCGTGACGACGTTCCTCACCGGCATCAAGGGCGTGAACCAGCAAGGCACGGTGACGGCGTCCGAAATGCTTCGCCTGAACACCGCGATCCCGGCGACGCCGTACGCGAGCCAGAACCGGCTCGGCCTGCTCGGCGGGCTGTTGTCTGGCGACGGCGACCTCGCTGGCTACCCGAACGGCCGGCGTCCGAACGACGACGTTGTCGACATCTCGCTGGTGGCGGTGATGGGGGGCCTGTGCGTGGCCAACGGCACGGCCGACACGTACAAGTTCGGCGCGAGCTGCAAGCCGTCGGCCGTGCCGCTGGGCACGAGCGTGTTCAACCTGCACGACGGGGTCGACCAGGCGGGCCCGAAGGTGCGGGCGGCCGGTCCGCTGCTGGCGGGCTTCCCGTACGTCGGCACGCCGCTGCCGGGTGCCCAGTGAACGCACGCACAAGGAGCACGCCATGAAAAAGTCCTGGATCCTTGCGCTGTGCGCGGCCGCGGCCCTGGCCGGCTGCGGTGGTGGCGGCGGCGACCACATGCCGCCGGCGACCGAGTCGGTTCCAGCGAGCGCGAGCGCGTCGCCGGACGGCTTCATCGGCTACCTGAAGGCGTTGGTGGCGTCGGCCGCCGACATGCTCGAGCCGGTCGACGTGAGCGCCGTCACGCCCCCGGCGGACGACACCGGCGAGCCGACGCCTGTCAATTGACGACGGCGGGGCGGAGCGCTCGAAGCGTCCCGCCCTGCTGTCGCCGACCTCGACCACCGACACCATGCGACCCCACACGCTCCTGCTGATCGCGTCCCTGGCGACGCTGCTGATGGCCGCGGCGACCGCGTCGCGCGCGACCCCGATCGCGCCGACCCGCGACGACGAGGTCGTCGACGTGCTGCCCGCGATCAGCGGCAGCCGCGCCGAAGCGCGACGCCTGCGGCTGCAACTCGCGCAGCAACCTCGCGACGCCGCGCTGGCGCTGACGGCCGCGAAAGGCTACCTTGCCCAGGCCCACGCGCTGGGCGATCCACGTTTCGCCGGCATGGCGATGGCGGCGATATCGGCCTGGTCCGACGCCGCCACCGCTCCCGACGAGGTGCTGCTGATGCGCGCCACCCTGCAGCAGTACCTGCACGAGTTCGATGCATCGGCCGCGACGCTGAAGATGCTGCTCGCGCGTCCCGCGGCCGCAGGGCGCACGCAGGCCTGGCTGACGCTGGCGACGGTGCGCCGCGTGCAGGGCCGCTACGTCGAATCCGACGCCGCCTGCGCTCAGGTGGGGCGCGCCGGTGCCGCGCTGCATGCGAAGGCGTGCGCGGCCGAGAATGCCGCCCTGCGCGGCAATGTCGTGCAGGCTCGCGCGGCCTTCGAAACGCTGCTCGAGGACCCGCGCCAGCCCGCGACGACGCGTGCCTGGCTGCTGACCAGCGTGGCCGAACTCGAACAGCGCGCGGGCCGGCCCGCCCAGGCCGAAGCCGCATTCCGGAAGGCGCTCGCGCTCGATCCCGATCCGTACACCACGCTGGACTTCGCCGATCTCCTGATCGAGCAGAAGCGGCCGGCGCAGGCGCTGGCGCTGCTCGACGGGCAGGTTCGCAGCGACGCGGTGCTGTTGCGGCTGGCGATCGCCGGCTTGCAGGCGGGGGTACCCGGCGCTGCCGCCGACGCCGCCGAGATGCGCGAGCGCATCGCGCTGGCGAATGAGCGGCCCGATGCGAAGATCTTCCACGGCCGCGAGCAGGCGATGTTTGCGCTCGCGGTCGACGGCGATGCAGCGCGCGCGCTCGAACTCGCGCGTGGCAACGCCGCGCAGCAGCGCGAGCCGCTGGACCTGCTGGTACTCGCGCAGGCGGCACGTGCGTTCGGGCAGGCCGGCGCGCTGCAGGAGGCGAAGCGCGTGATCGCCGCCACGGGGCTGGTCGATCGCCGCATCGAGGCGTTGCTGTGACGACTCGCACGGTCGGCGCACTGCTGCGCGCGCTGTACGGCCTCGCGCTGCTGGCGTGTGGTGCGGCGGCCCACGCGCACAAGGCCAGCGACTCGTACCTGCAGATCGATGCCGGTGCCGGCGGCACGCAGCTGCGCTGGGACATCGCGCTGCGCGACCTCGACGCCGCGGTCGACCTCGACACGGACGAGAACGGCAAGCTGACCTGGGGCGAGGTGAAGGCCGCCTGGCCGCGCATCGAAGCCTATGCGCTGCCGCGCCTGGCCATCGCCGGCTGCGCGCTGCGCCCGACCGGCCGGGCGCTCGAACGCCGCAACGACGGCGCCTACGCGGTGATCTTCATGGCGTCAGATTGTGTGCTGGCGCAGGCCCCGGTGATCACATATTCGCTGCTGCGCGAGGTCGACCCCACCCACCGCGGCATCGCGAGGCTGCAGCATGCGGGCCAGCCGCCGACCGTGACCATGCTGGATCCGACGCGCGCGGCCGCCGCTTCGGCCGCGAACGCGACGCTCGCTCCGGCCGCGGCAGCCGTCGACGCCGGGGCGGACGCTGCAAGCGGCGCGCTCGGCTTCCTGCGCGAAGGGGTGCGCCACATCCTCACCGGCTACGACCACGTGCTGTTCCTGCTGTGCCTGCTGCTGCCGTCGGTGATGCGGCGCGCGTCCGAGCCGGTGCCGCCGGACCGCTCCGGCACCGGCGCGCGCGGCCTCCGGGAACGGGCACGACGGGGCCGGAAGCAGGCCGACGCAGGCTGGCGCCCGGTCGACCGGCTCTCGCAGGCGGTGTGGCCGGTGATCGGCATCGTCTCGGCGTTCACGGTCGCGCATTCGATCACGCTCGGGCTGGCGGCGCTGAAGGTCGTGTCGGTGCCGCCGGCGCTCATCGAGCCGGCGATCGCGGTGACGATCATTCTCGCGGCGCTCGACAACGTCTGGCCGATCTTGCCGGTCAGGCGCGTCGTCGTGACCTTCTTCTTCGGGCTGATCCATGGCTTCGGCTTTGCCGGCGTGCTCTCCGAGCTGAAACTGCCGACCTCCGAGTTCATCCGGGCGCTGTTCGAATTCAACGTCGGGCTCGAACTGGGCCAACTGATGATCGTGGTCGGCGCGACCGCGCTGCTGTTCGTGCTGCGCCAGTGGCCGCGCTACCGGCCGCTGGTGATTCGCGGCGGGTCGTTCGCGGCGATCGTCGTCGGCCTGCTGTGGCTGATCGAGCGCACGGTGAACGTGTCGATCCTGCCCATGTAGAATCAAGACTTCAACGAAAAAGGACGAGAAAGGCAATGATGGTTATGACACCGCGAACTACCACCTTCTCCCAGAAGGTCTAGTCGGCCGCGCGTCTAGCCCAACCATTCCCATTCCCTTCTCGACCAAGGCGCGGCTCAGTCCGCGCCTTTTTGTTTGCTGGAGTTTGTGATGATCTCGATTCAATTGCCCGACGGTTCGAAGCGCGAATACCCCGGCCCGGTGACGGTGGCCGATGTCGCCGCGTCGATCGGCAGCGGCCTGGCGAAGGCAGCGCTCGCTGGCCGGGTAGGGCAGGGAGCCTCGGCGCGTGTGGTCGACACGAGCTTCCTGATCGATCAGGACACGCCGCTTGCGATCGTCACCGAGAAGGACGCTGCCGGCCTGGACGTGATCCGCCATTCGACTGCGCACCTGCTGGCCTATGCGGTCAAGGAGTTGTTCCCGGACGCGCAGGTCACGATCGGCCCGGTGATCGAGAACGGCTTCTTCTACGACTTCTCGTACAAGCGCCCGTTCACGCCGGAGGACCTGGCGGCGATCGAGACGAAGATGTCCGAGTTGGCCCGCAAGGACGAGAAGGTCGAGCGCCGCGTGCTGCCGCGCGACGAGGCCGTCGCGTACTTCAAGAGCCTCGGCGAGCACTACAAGGCCGAGATCATTGCCAGCATCCCGGCGAACGAAGACGTCTCGCTGTACCGCGAAGGCGCGTTCGAGGACCTGTGCCGCGGACCCCACGTGCCCAGCACCGGCAAGCTGAAGCACTTCAAGCTGATGAAGGTGGCCGGCGCCTACTGGCGCGGCGACCACCGCAACGAGATGCTGCAGCGCATCTACGGCACGGCCTGGGCGACCAAGGACGAACTGCAGCAGCACCTGCACATGCTCGAGGAAGCCGAGAAGCGCGACCACCGCAGATTGGGCCGCGAGCTCGACCTGTTCCACATCGACGAGTTCGCGCCGGGGCTGGTGTTCTGGCACCCGAAAGGGTGGGCGCTGTGGCAGCAGGTCGAGCAGTACATGCGGCGGGTCTACCGCGACTGCGGCTACCAGGAAGTGAAGGGCCCGCAGATCCTCGACAAGAGCCTGTGGGAGAAGACCGGCCACTGGGAGAACTACCGCGACAACATGTTCACGACCGAGTCGGAGAAGCGCGAGTACGCGCTCAAGCCGATGAACTGCCCCGGGCACGTGCTGATCTTCAAATCGCAGATGCGCAGCTACCGCGAGTTGCCGATCCGCTACGGCGAGTTCGGCCAGTGCCATCGCAACGAACCGAGCGGCGCGATGCACGGCATCATGCGGGTGCGCGGCTTCACGCAGGACGACGGCCACATCTTCTGCACCGAGGACCACATCCTCGAGGAATGCGTCGCGTACACGGCCCAGCTGCAGGCGGTCTACCGCGACTTCGGGTTCACCGACATCATCTACAAGGTCGCGACCCGGCCCGAGCACCGGGTCGGCTCCGACGAACTCTGGGACAAGGCCGAGCACGCGGTGACGGAGTCGCTGCGACGCTCCGGCGTCGAGTTCATCGTCGCGCCCGGCGACGGCGCGTTCTACGGGCCGAAGATCGAGTACACGCTGAAGGACGCTCTCGGTCGCCAGTGGCAGTGCGGAACGATGCAGGTCGACTTCAACACCGCCGAGCGCCTGGGCGGCGAGTACGTGACCGAGTCCAGTGGTCGCGCCCACCCGGTGATGCTGCACCGCGCGATCGTCGGCAGCTTCGAGCGTTTCATCGGCATGCTGATCGAACACCATGCCGGCGCGCTGCCGGCCTGGCTGGCTCCGCAGCAGGTGAGCGTGCTCAACATCACCGACCACCAGGCGGACTACGCCCGGGAGGTGGTCAAAACGCTGCAAAAACAAGGACTTAGAGTCGCGTCCGATTTGCGCAACGAGAAAATAACCTATAAAATCCGCGAGCATTCCTTGCAAAAGGTTCCGTACATCCTGGTCGTAGGCGACAAGGAGAAGGCAAACGGGGCTGTTGCAGTGCGCGCCCGGGGCAATCAGGACCTCGGTGTGATGCCACTGGCCGACTTCGCACAGAAGATCGCCGCTGACATCGCCCACAAAGTGTGAGAGCACTGGCGCCGTCGCCTCGGTGACGACGCTCCCGGTCGCCGGGGCGCGCGTTCGTCTTTGTTGGATTCCGTTGCCTTGGGGTTCGTTGAAAGGTCTTGACCATCGCTACTTTTGCTGACCGCCGTACTCCCAATGCCGAGCGCAAACACCGCCTGAACCGGGAGATCATGGCGCCTGAAGTCCGTCTGAACGGGCCCGAGAACGAACCGCTGGGCATCGTGAGCATCACCGAGGCCTTGCGCCTGGCGGGTGAAGCCGATGTCGATCTGGTCGAGATCGTCGCGCAGGCCGATCCGCCGGTGTGCCGCCTGATGGACTACGGCAAGTTCAAGTACCAGGAGCAAAAGCGCGCGGCCGAGGCCAAGAGCAAGCAGAAGGTCATCGAAGTCAAGGAAGTGAAGTTCCGCCCGGGAACCGACGAGGGCGACTACGCGATCAAGATGCGCAACCTGCGCCGCTTCATCGAGGAAGACGGCGACAAGGGCAAGGTCACGCTGCGCTACCGGGGTCGCGAGATCACCCACCAGGACATCGGGATGCGGCTGCTGGAACGCATCCGCGACGAGTTGGCCGATGTGTCGGTGGTCGAGCACATGCCCAAGCTCGAAGGGCGCCAGATGATCATGGTGCTGGCGCCGAAGCGGAAGTAGGAAGACGAGTCATCGAAGTTCAGCGCGCTGGTCTGGTCGCCAGCGCACTGCCAGAAGCGACTGCGGGCTCACAAGACGGCAAGAGTTTTGCCGGCGCCTGCAGGAGCAATCCAGAAGGAGCATTCCATGCCCAAAATGAAGACCAAGAAAAGCGCCGCCAAGCGGTTTCGCGTTCGTCCAGGCGGCACCGTCAAGCGGGGCCAGGCGTTCAAGCGCCACATCCTGACCAAGAAGACCACGAAGAACAAGCGCCACCTGCGTGGCACTGTCGCCGTGCACGAGACCAACATGGGGCACATGAAGCAAATGCTGCCCTTCTCTGGCCTGTGACGGCCGGTCTCTAACCGCTTCAAGGAAAGGAAAGAACCATGCCTCGCGTCAAACGTGGTGTAACAGCCCGCGCCCGTCACAAGAAAGTTCTAGCACTCGCCAAGGGTTACCGCGGCCGCCGCAAGAACGTATTCCGCATTGCCAAGCAGGCCGTCATGCGTGCCGGGCAGTACGCCTACCGTGACCGCCGGACCAAGAAGCGCGTCTTCCGTCACCTGTGGATCGCCCGGATCAATGCCGGCAGCCGCAGTAACGGTCTCACCTACAGCAAGTTCATGAACGGCCTGAAGAAGCTGTCGATCGAGATCGACCGCAAGGTCCTGTCGGACATGGCGATCCACGATCCGGCAGCGTTTGCCAGCATCGTCGAGAAGGTGAAGGCCCAGCTCATCTGATGTCGCTTCGGTGCAGCGCTCGCGCGCTGCGCCTCGCGGCAAGCCCGGTCGGCGGCGACGCTGATCGGGTGAGCTTCCAAAGGCCGACCTCGTGTGCGGCCTTTTTTGGTTCCGGCGTCACGTCGCTGCGCGACATGAGCCTTCTCTGAAGCGACAAGTCGCTTTGTTTGTGCAGTCTCAGTGAACCGATGAACGACCTCAGCCCGTTGGTGCAAGAAGCGCGAGACGATTTCGAGAAGGCGCATGCGCCTGCCGAGCTCGAGAATGCCAAGGCACGCTATCTCGGCAAGACCGGCCGCATCACCGAGCAGTTGAAGGCGCTTGGGACGCTCTCGCCCGAGGAGAAGAAGACCCGCGGCGCGCTGATCAACGCCGCGAAGCAGCAGATCGAGGCGGCGCTGAACGCGCGCCGCGACGCACTGGCCGAAGCTGAGCTCCAGATCCAGCTGAAGGGCGAGGCGCTCGACGTGACGCTGCCCGGCCGCAAGCGCGGCGCCGGCGGCGGCCTGCACCCGATCTCGCGCGCCCGCGAGCGCATCGAGGCGATCTTCGGCTCGATGGGCTTCGACATCGCCGACGGCCCCGAGATCGAGACCGACTGGTACAGCTTCACCGCGCTGAACAATCCCGAGAACCATCCGGCGCGCTCGATGCAGGACACGTTCTACGTCGACGTGAAGGACGCGAACGGCGCCTGGCTGAACCTGCGCCCGCACACCTCGCCGATGCAGGTGCGTTACGCGCAGGCGCACGCGAAGAAGTACGCCGGCGCCGAGACCACCAGCAACGCGATGCCCGACATCCGCGTCATCGTGCCGGGCCGCACCTACCGCGTCGACAGCGACGCGACCCATTCGCCGATGTTCCACCAGGTCGAAGGCCTGTGGATCGGCGAGAACGTCAGCTTCAGGGACCTGAAGGTGATGTACCTGGAATTCATCCAGGCCTTCTTCGAGACGACCGAGCTGAAGCTGCGGTTCCGGCCGAGCTACTTCCCGTTCACCGAGCCGAGCGCCGAGATCGACATCATGTTCGAGCGCGGCCCGCTCGAAGGCCGATGGCTCGAAGTGTCGGGCTCGGGGCAGGTGCACCCGAACGTGGTGCGCAACATGGGTCTCGACCCGCAGCAGCACATCGGCTTCGCGTTCGGCTCCGGCATCGACCGCCTCGCGATGCTGCGCTACGGCATCGGCGACCTGCGCGCGTTCTTCGAAGGCGACCTGCGCTTCCTCGCGCAGTTCAACTGACACGCGTTCCCATCGATCCCTGACGAGTCGACAACGAGATGCAATTCCCCGAGTCCTGGCTGCGCGAGTTCTGCAACCCGCCGATCAGCAGTGCCGAGCTGGCCGACACGCTGACGATGGCCGGCATGGAGGTCGAGGACGCACGCCCCGCGGCACCGGCGTTCCGTGGCGTCGTGGTTGGCGAGGTGCTGGCGGTCGAGCGCCATCCGAATGCCGACCGGCTGAACGTCTGCCGGGTCGACGCGGGCACGGGCACGGCGCTCAACATCGTCTGCGGCGCGCCGAACGTGCGCGCCGGGATCAAGGTGCCGTGCGCGCTGGTCGGTGCCGAGCTTCCGCCCGCCGACGACGCCAAGGACGCCAGGCCGTTCGCGATCAGGCTCGGCCAGCTGCGTGGTGTCGAGAGCCAGGGCATGCTGTGCTCGGCGCGCGAGCTGAAGCTCTCGGAGGATCACGGCGGCCTGCTGATCCTCGACGATGCGGCCACCGTCGGGCAGGACATCCGCACGCACCTCGCGCTCGACGACACGCTGCTGACCCTGAAGCTCACGCCCAACCTCGCGCACTGCCTGAGCGTGTACGGCATCGCGCGCGAGCTGGCGGCGCTGACCGGCGCGCCGCTGCGCCGCCCGACGTTCCCGGCCGTGACGCCGAGCTTCGGCGACAAGCTGCCGGTGAGCATCGAGGCCCCGGACCTCTGCGGGCGCTTCTCGGGCCGCATCGTGCGCAACGTCAACCCGAAGGCGCCCACGCCGGCGTGGATGGTCGACCGCCTGGCGCGCTGCGGCCAGCGTTCGGTGACGGCGCTGGTCGACATCTCGAACTATGTGATGTTCGAGTACGGCCAGCCCTCGCACATCTTCGACCTCGACAAGATCCACGGCGGCCTGGTCGTGCGCTGGGGCCGTGCGGGCGAGGCGCTGAAGCTGCTGAACGGCACGACGATCGCCGTCGACGAGCAGGTCGGCGTGATCGCCGACTCGACCGCGGTCGAGTCGCTCGCCGGGATCATGGGTGGCGACACGACCGCCGTGTCCGACGACACCCGCAGCGTCTACGTCGAGGCCGCGTTCTGGTGGCCCGACGCGGTGGCAGGGCGCTCGCGCCGCTACAACTTCGCGACCGATGCCGGGCACCGCTTCGAGCGCGGCGTCGATCCGGCGCTGACCGTCGAGCACCTCGAGCGCATCACGCAGCTGATCGTCGACATCTGCGGCGGCCAGGCAGGCGCGATCGACGACCAGGCGCCCAACCTGCCGCGGCGCGCGCCGGTCGCGCTGCGCGTGGCGCGCGCGGCCAAGGTCATCGGCATGCCGATCACGCAGGCCCAGTGCGAAGGCGCGATGCAGCGCCTGGGCTTGCCGTTCGGCAGTGCGCCGGGCGTGCTCACGGTCACGCCGCCGAGCTGGCGCTTCGACCTGGCCATCGAGGAAGACCTGATCGAGGAAGTGATCAAGATCCTCGGCTACGGCCAGCTCCCCGTCACGCCGCCGCTGGCGGCACTGACGCCGCGCGTGCGCAGCGAATCGCAGCGCAGCCTCGACGCGCTGCGCCACCGCATGGCCGTGCTCGACTACCAGGAGACGATCAACTTCAGCTTCGTCGATGCACGCTGGGAGCGGGAGCTCGCCGGCAACGCCGATCCGATCCGGCTCGTGAACCCGATGGCCGCGCATCTGGCGGTAATGCGCTCCAGCCTGCTCGGCAGCCTGATCGGCGTGCTGCGGCTCAACCTCTCGCGCAAGGCCACGCGCGTGCGCGTGTTCGAGGCCGGGCGCGCATTCGGCCGCGACGCCGCCGTGGTCGACGGTGCTGCGAGCGTGGCCGGCGTCGCCCAGCCGATGCGACTCGCCGGCCTGGTGTACGGCCTGGCCGAGGCGCTGCAATGGGCCACGACGGACCGCGCTGTCGACTTCTTCGACCTGAAAGGCGACATCGAGGCGCTGCTCGCGCCGCGGGTTGCGCGCTTCGTCGCCGCCGAGCACCCGGCGATGCACCCGGGGCGCTGTGCCCGCATCGAATTCGACGGCGTCGCGATCGGCCACGCCGGCGAGCTGCACCCGAAGTGGCGCCAGGCCTACGAGCTGCCCACCGCGCCGCTGCTGTTCGAGCTGGATGCCGCGGCCCTGATGCAGGGCGCGCTGCCGGCCTGCGCGCCGGTGCAGCGCCAGCAATCGGTCTGGCGCGATCTGTCGGTGGTCGCCGGCGAGGCGGTCACGCACGAGGCGCTGATGCAGGCGATCGCCGGCGCCGCCCAGGCCGGGCTGGTGAAGTCGAGCCGGCTGTTCGACATCTACAAGCCGCCAGCGCCCGGCGGCGACATGCGGCCCGGCGAGCGCAGCCTGAGCATCCGGCTCGAACTGCTCGACGACGAGATCACCTTGACCGACGAACGCATCGACGCGGCCGTCGCCGATGTGCTGACTGCGCTGAGCCAGCGGCTCGGCGTGCGCCTGCGGGCCTGAGGAATCGAGCATGAACCTGCCTGATCCGCGCGACCTGGCCGATATCGACGAAGAGGGCGGCGAGCCCGGCGCCGTGCGCGTTGCGTTGCCCACACTCGAAACCCCGACCCTGACCAAGGCCGAACTGGCCGAACTGCTGTTCGAGCGCCTCGGCCTGAACAAGCGCGAATCGAAGGACATGGTCGAGGCCTTCTTCGACCTGATCCACGCGACCCTGGTGTCGGGCGCCGACGTCAAGATGTCGGGCTTCGGCAACTTCAACATCCGCCGCAAGGCGCCCCGGCCCGGGCGCAACCCGCGCACCGGCGAGGCGATCCCGATCAAGGCGCGCAACGTCGTGACCTTCCATGCCAGCCACAAGCTCAAGGGGGTCGTGCAAGGCGACATCCCGCCCGAGGAGGAGTTCGAGTAGAGTCTTAGCTTTCTGCCGGAATCTCGTTGATTTTCATGGAGAAAGCGCTCCCATCGATCCCTGCCAAGCGCTACTTCACCATCGGTGAGGTCAGCGACTTGTGCGGCGTCAAGCCGTATGTGCTGCGCTATTGGGAGCAGGAGTTCACGCAGCTCAAGCCGGTGAAGCGGCGCGGCAACCGCCGCTACTACCAGCACCACGAGGTGCTGCTGATCCGCCGGATCCGCGACCTGCTCTACGAGCAGGGTTTCACGATCAGCGGTGCGCGCAACCGGCTGACCGAATCGGGGCCGGCGCGTGGCCATGCCGAACTCGTCCACCCGAAGGTCGAGGTCCGCGCGACCGAGGACGAGGATGCCATCGACCTCGACCGGATGATCGAGGAACTCGAGGCCGGTGCGGCCAGTGCGCCGGTCATCCCGCAGCCGGAGGTGTCGACGGTCGCGCTGTCGCTGCCGCAGATGCGCCAGGAACTGATCTCGATCCGCGGCCTGCTCGTGGTCTGAGAGGGTCTCGATTCACACCCTATAATCGCAGCTTCATCGGGGCGTAGCGCAGCCTGGTAGCGCACTTGCATGGGGTGCAAGGGGTCGCGAGTTCGAATCCCGCCGTCCCGACCAGAAACAGCCAGAGCCCGGTGTCCAGTGGACACCGGGCTTTTTGCTTTTTCAGCACCAGCCAGCACCACCCAACACCAAGAAAGCTCAACAACGACAGTCACTTACGGTGTCCGTGACGCACGTTGCAATCACGAATTCCTGGGAAGCTCGGCGGTGGGACTTGGTGCTGGAAGAAGCTGTTTGGGGCATTTCGATGCGACAAGAATGCGACAACTTTCCTAGTCGTGGCCGTCGACCAAATCGTGCGGCACATCGCGCATCGGCAACGCGACCAGGTGCGCGTCCATGAAGGCGAAGACGGAAACGTCCAACGGCAACGCGTTGGCTTGCTCTGGTATCGAGAGCGACGTACCGAATCCACACGAATCCTCGGCGCAAATGATGAGGCTCGACCCTACCTGCATCGTCGCTAGCACATGGGCCAACCGGCATCCGGATGCATTCAAGAACTCTGAGTTCGAACGCCTGAAGGAAGACATCGCCCAATCAGGGGGGAATGTCCAAGCCATACAGGTCAGGTCATTTGTGTCCGGTCGCAGTCACAGGTACGAGATTGTTTTCGGTCATCGACGCCATCGTGCATGTGCGGAGCTCGGGCTACCGGTCCTCGCCACCATTGACGATAAGCCGGTCAATGACGCAGAACTGTTTGCCTTGATGCACCGAGAGAATCGACAGCGGGCCGACCTCTCACCCTACGAGCAAGGCATCATGTATCGACGAGCGCTCGATGCCGGACTGTTCACTTCAAACCGTCGATTGGCCGAAGCACTTGGTGTGTCGCATACGTGGGTGGGAAATGCCATGATAGTTTCCTACCTCCCGGATGCTGTCTTGGAATGCTTCCGTACCCCCCTAGAAGTTCAATACCGTCACGCCTTAAAGCTCTGGATGGCCATGAAGGTTGATGCCATGGGAGTGCTGCGGCGCGCGGCTTCCTTGTGCCTCAAATCGCGGTTGAGGCCTGACGCCGTCGTGGCCGCATTGGTCGGCTCCTGCGACAAGGACGCAACACTCGGTGCGAAGTCGCGGGAGTTGACCCACAACGGACGTTTGGTCGGGCACTGGCGCCGTGACCGGGCAGGCCGAGTTTCCATTCTTGTGGACATGGCGGGTGCGTCAGACGAGATGGTGCGCCAAGCGCTTGGCAATTTTCTGAAGTGCATCGACCAGCAGACGTGCGCAACTGGCAACCAAGTTGCCACTCCGCGGTAGACAGACCATCGCAGAGTCCGTTTCATGAGCTTCCCATCCGGAATCGACGAAGCCGCAACCGCAGAACCCGTGGACCGTGTGGAGGCAACGGTGTTCGCCTGCGTCATGGTTTTTGAACTCGTGTTTGCGAGGACAGCTTCGAACTACCAATACGTGCTCACGCCGCAAACCTCAGGGATTTCACTGGAGGACCTGAGAGAAGGGCAGCGGCTTTCGTGTCTTGTAACTCGCCGAATGCCGCGGGTGTTGGCAGCACAAATCTTAGAGTAGACGGGGAGTACCTCTAGTGCAGGAGAGAAGTCATGACGCTGCCCGTAAACCGTTTCAAACCGTTGTGCGACACCAGGGCGTTTCTGCTCTTGCTGCGGGATGACGCTGAGCTGCCGGAGCATGTGCGGCAGCGCGCGCACGCAGTGCTCAAGCATCGGCCGAGCGAACGGGAACTGCGAACGCTCGCAGAGCCCGCGCTTATAAGCACGAGAGTGTCGAGAGGTTGACTGTGCGTCATTGGTTTTGGTTGCAGTACCGAATGTTCAAATTCCCACTTTGGGCGTGGCTCGCGCGACGCCGAGAGCGCCGCGTGCCACTGCGCAGGGAGTTCGGACCGTTTCGAGAACTAGGCGAGGGCATCGTTTCGCAAGTCGGAGACGCGAACGCCGACGCGGCAGACTTCGACCCGCCGATTGCAATCATCACTGCTAAGCGCGAGGAGTTGTGACAGTGACCGCGCTCTTGTTCCTCGATTTCGACGACGTCTTTGTGTTGGCCGAACGAATGAACGAACTCTGCCGATACGGAGCGTGCGACAGATGCTCCTACTTTAGCGAACTGTGTTTTCGTCTCGGTTTTGACAAACAAGCTCTACTTTGAACCGCGGATAGTGGTTCGTATGCACACCTTACGCAGACGCAGAAGGGTCGCGTTGCGCGACGTTGTCCACGTCGTAAGCCGAATCGATTGCCACCGTTTGCAGAGCAGGAAACTCGGACTTCCGCATGCTGTCAACGGTTAGTGTCAAGCTTGATGCGGTACGTCGATATCGTTGGGCTTCGCCGGACCAAAGGCGAGGATGTTCAAGCCGCGCGTGATGTCTGACAGCTCATTCCGCAATTCAAAGAACACTTGGGCAAGTTGGTCGGGCTAAGTTGGGCTTGGTGATGTACGCCGCGGCAATGCCCCATCTGCTTTCCACCAAGGACTTGCTGCCTGTCGTGCCGGGCGTCGACATGTGGCCCTGGGCAATCGGGAATGCCGTCTTCCTGCGCTTCGAGCGACGCGGTGACGAGCAATGAGGCGCTTCACTTCTCGTCGAATTTGACGAAGTGCCGGCGACTTTAGCCCACCCACAAGATGGGTGGGTTGACACCGATGCAATTACTTCCGTAATATGGAAAGACGGTTCGAAGCCGAATCGTAGGCAAGTTGGCGCCTGTCAGTGCACGCTAGCTCGGGACTACCACCGAGGACCGGCAAAGCCAGAAGAGCTGTACCAAGACATCCCCGGCTAGGTGAATTCCTGGAAAGCCGGACAACGCGTGCCGTCCTTGATGCTTTCCATATTGGAGTTCATCTATGACAGCCTCTGACTTGAAGGCGGCCGACGCCGCACCTTCGCTTTCCCTCGAATCCCAAGCGGCAGCCCTCTGGACTTTCGTCCAGTTGAAGGCGCCTCGATTCGCGTCCACCGACGCCTTGGCAGTCGTCAACGACTTGGCTTCGACGCCTAGCAATGACGTCAAGGTCGTTGCCAAGCGGCTCCGCGAAGCTTTGGCAACACGCGGCATATCGCTCAAGCACACGCATGCACTAGACGCAGCTGCACGCCTGCTAGGCCACTCGAGCTGGCATTCGGCAAACCGCTCCGTGACAGAGCGCCCACTACGTTTCCTGGGCAACTTGCCGGAGGCGGATGTGACCGTCGCAGCTTGGAGCGACGCAGTGAACCTGCTCCACCAGTACTGCGACGCCCAGGTTGATTCAGGGGGAACTCGCACATTCTTGGTCTCGTTCCTGCCAAGTGCAGTCTGCATCGACATTCCGAAGTCTCATGTAACGGGCAAGGACGGGCGCATCACCCCGTTCCTGCAGGTGCAGTGGCACACCGAGGACAAAAGCCAGCTTGCCGGTGCGGTAACGGCCATCGAAAGCTTGCGACGCCGATACGAAGAGCGCGGCAGTGCGCTCATCGAAGGTTTGGCTGCCACGCAGTTCTGCCTGAAAACGCCGCACGCAGACACCGAGGTTGACGACCCCCTTCACTCGGAACTCGTACTGCTAGACGCCAGTCAAGGTCCGAGTCAGGGCGAAGAGGTCGCCCGAGGGGACGAAGAGCAATGTTGGTCGCAGTTCGACACGCTCCATCAAGGCCATCGCGACCGGTCCCGGGCGTTAGAAGGTGCGGCGTGGCTGGTCGATGAGCACCGCTACGTTTGGCAGCTATCCACGCTGAGGCCACGGTTGCCGCTGCCGCAGCTGGTGGTACGACCGCTGACTGTCGAAGAGAGCTCGAAGCTGTTCAGGCGATTCCAGCTTGCTCTGAAGTCGGTATCCAGCTTCTCTTTTGAGGACCGCGCAAAGCGACTGTCGGGAGCTCGTTCGGACGAGCCGCTCTTTGACGTTGACTGGGACCAAGTGAGTCTCGACATCGTGCGAGGAGACCACAGCCGGCTGCAGCCCGTGGGGCCTGCGGTAAATGGTCGGCGCCCGTACCTCACCGCGGAAGCCTTCTTCAACATGGTCACGGCGCTTAAGGTCTCGCACCCCAACATGCTGCTCCGCAAGCCAGAGCGGGCGGAGCTCACGCTGCTGAAGGACGACAGCCTGTTGCGTGCGCTCGTCTCACGAGTAGAGGACGTGACCTTCGAGGTTCCTCGCAGCATGGACCGTTCCCTAGCAAACAAGGTCGACGCTGCCGTCAGCACCTTCCATACCGCGTTGCGCCATCAGTTCGTTGATGCGAACGGGGAAGTGGTGACCGTCTTTCCGCGAACCAGCCCATATCTCGTCTACGCGAATCAAGGCAAGGAACTCCTCGAAACTCTCGAGGGGCTCGGCTTGGTTGCCTATGGCGGTGTCATTGCTCAGGTGAGTCGAATGCGTCATAAAGTGGGTGCTCGCACCTCGAGCCAGAGGATTGTTGAAAGCACACTTTTCCTTGACATCGATTTCTGGGAGAGCGCGCGATGAGCAACAACCGCCAGCCTCGAACGGCCAGTGACATCTTTCAGAAGGGCTTCCTCGAGCCCTATCTGCGCGCGGGCGACAAGCCCTTCATCAAGATGCTCAACTGGTACACCGGCTTCGGCAAGACCTACACCGCCGCGGTCTTCGCCATCGACCTGTACGTGAATTGCGATGTCATCCCTGTGTTCATCGCCCCCTTGCAGTCCATCGTCGGCGGGTTCGCCAGCGACCTGAAAGGACACAACGAGAGCCGCGAATACGCTGACCACATCGAAGAAGCAATCCGCAACCGCGGTGCGCCCATCCCTGTGCACCGGCTGTACTCCGTCGACTACCACATCAACGACCGCACATTCTTCAGCGCGGCGCTTGATATGGCGGATTGGCTGGACGCAAACCCCAAGGTGTTTGCGCAGATGGAGCGGTCGGAGAAACAGGCGGATACGGACAAGGGATTTGCCTCCCGGCTTGCCGAGATGCGCAGCAAGTGCATCAACTGCCATGCGTCGCAGTTCCTGTCGATGTCGGTCTCTGACGACACCTACGAAGACACCAAGGCTGCCTACCTGAAGGCTGCACGGCGCGCTCGTTCGGTAGCCGACAGCGTCACCAGTCGGCTCATCGTCTTGGACGTGACCAGCCGGAAGGCCGAGAACCCCGAAGAGCGGTACATGACGGTGCCACAGGTGGCCGACATGGTCCGGCGCCTGCATCCGCTTCAAGCGTTTCTTGATAACCCCGGCGTCATCGTCAGCACTGCATCCAAGGCGCAGGTCGGCCAGAAGGTCTACGCGCTCGATGAGACCAAGGGGCGCTACCTGTGGCGCGACTTCGAGAACCTCCCGCTCTTCCTTGAGGAACTGAACCGCGACGACAGTGCACTCGGTCGGCTGGTTTCAAGACGACCTGACTCGGCGCGGGTGGTGACCTTCGTCGACGAGGAAGAGGACTCGTACTGGTACCTGTTCGACCAGCGCAAGTCGGTCGTGAATTCTGAGGGTCGCAATGACCTGAACGTCGTCATCACCGAGTTCTTCACCTACTTCGACCTCAAGTGGCCGCTGGCGTTCGAGGGGCGCGGGGGCACCGACTTGGCTTTGGCTGGCAAGGTGTATGACCACCTGGAACATCTGGCCAAGGTCAGCGAGGCCGTCAATCGTGAGTTCGAGGCCGAGAAGCTCAATAAGGGTGCGAAGTACATCCCGGATGTCCGACGAGTTGCGATTCTTCGCAAGGCGCTGACGGACAAGTTCCCGCGCACCGCGGCGAGGTTCGACGACGACGAGTTGCTGCAGGTCCTGCATCAACTGCACGACAAGAACGACGTGCAGAACAAGTTCAAGCGCTTTCGCCAGAAGGCGCGGGTGCTGGAGCAATTGCGCGACTACGTGGCAAAGATTCGACCGCCACTTCGCGGGCACTACGAGACGTTCAGGGACTTGCGCGACCTCGTGTTCGACAAGAAGTTCTTCACCATGAATCGCTCGACCTATGGAGAGGTGCTCGACCAGCCGGGCCAGACCTTTTTCAACGAGTCGGCGAGTGTCATGGACACCGAGTTCCTCAAGCAGGTGGAGCTGAAGCGCGACACGGCGCACCAGACCGTCCGCCTTCACTTTCACGAGGACGACGTTCCGGCGGACGCGTACACGCTGCTGCACTATCTCGAGCTTGTGCTGTTCGTAGCCCGGGTGCTCGCGGTGCGCGACGGCGAGGACGCGGTGGACTTTACCAAGCCCGATATCGAGCGGTACCCCAACCTCTACCGGTTCCGCAACGATGTACGGCGGCTGTTCAAGGACCCGGTGACGAGCGAAGGCCTGGCTCAGGAGACAAGCAGCGATGAGCTCCTGACAGAAGCGTTCTTCTTCAACAAGACCAAGAGCGTCGTCACGCTCGAGGAGAGCTGGCGCCAGGCTGAGGAATACAACCTGCCGGCAGACGTCAGCCTGACGTTGACCATCACGACACTGCGCGCGACTCCGGAAGAGGACATCGTGCATGCGCTGGGGCGCACCAACGGCGTTTTTCTGATGAGTGCCACCGGAGGGCTTTCCGCGGCATCGGCGGGCGCCTTCAACACCAAGCAACTTCGCCGCGTGCTGCAAGCCAAGGATGGCGTCTTCAGCGAGATGTCGGACGAGGAGCTCGACATCGTGTCCGAAGAGGCGCGGCGGATGCTCGACAAGCGTGACCGGCATGTCACCATCCTCGACGACACGGACCCGTCAGCACGGTTCGGCGTCTCCGGCGGCTACCGCGGCCTCGTGGCGCAATTCAAAGAGGCGCTTCCCAAGAAGGACGAGCCCGGCTACGCCATGCTCAACCGTCACAAGCAGAACGAAATCGAAGGCTTGGTCGCCAGCCTCGACCGGCTGCTGTCGAGCGACATGCGTTCGGGGCTCGTGCTCTGCCAAACGGTCACGCGCATTCAGAAGTGCCTCATCCGATTGGCCAACAAAGAGGATGGTTGGGTCAAGCAGAAGGACTCCACGGGGAACCACTTCGTCATCAAGGCTCGCATGCTGCCTGCTTACCGCAACAGCGGCAGCAACGAGGACGTCACGCTCATCCTTTACAACGGGCCGCGCTTCCGGCGGAAGGACACCTCGAAGACCGGCGCGGTGCAGGAGGCTGACGACTCCGGGCAATTCAGCCAAGACCTGGTCGACGCGCTGGACGTCACCCGCAAGAAGGTCCTGCTCTGGTCGGCATACGGCTCGGCGTCCCGAGGCATCAATTTCGTCACGACGCAGAACGGCGTGGAGCGGGACTTCCAGTTGTTCTGCCTGCTCAACGACCCCTACTACACGCGCCACACGAGGCCTGGTTCGCGTGGCTTCTCGATGGAGATGTTCCAGAGCTTCGCTCAGGTGATTCGCGACGAGAACGAAGACTGGGCGGCGATGTCGCGCGGCGACCTGCTGTTCCAGTACTCGCGCAATCGATGGAAGCGGCTTCGCAAGGAGCATGTCATCGACATCACGCGCACGGTGTTCCAGGCATTGGGGCGGGGCGAGCGTCGTCCGCACGAGGAAATGCCTCGCCAGCTGGTTTTCCTGAGCTCTGAAGCTGCTCGCACTGTCCACCTGGGGTTGCGGCACGCCGACGAACTCAGGCGCCGGGCTTCACCGGCTCAGCGCGCGGTCCTTGCCGAGCTCGAGAAGCACAACATCGAAACAGCCGTCTTCCAGACGTCTGAGGAACGCAAAGCCCACGCGAGCGATAGCCTGAAGCTGGCCGTCAAGTTTCGCCAGTACACGAGTGAGATGCCAAAGCGGTTCCGGTCGGACGCGGCCGCGCGGTCATCTTGGACAAAGCTGTTCGACGCACTCATGTTCAAGGACCCCGTGAAGTACCTGGCCAAGCTCGAAAAAGAAGGTATCCCCGCCGACTTTCGCGACGGCTGCTACCTGCAGGTGCCCGTGACCGCCGAGCCGTACACCAAGGAGGTCTCCATCGCAGGCATGTCCGAGACCGTCATCACCGACTCCTTCGACGGCACGGACACCTACGACTGGATTGGCAGCCTCGCGCCCGACGGGCTGGTGGCGCATCTCTCCGCGGCCACCCGAGCGCTGTTGCGCGGCTGGGACGGCTTCGAGGTAAATACCGCCCAGGGCAAGCGAAAGATGTTCCCGCAGCCGTGGTTCGTCACTGAAATCATGAAGGGGTACATCGCCGAGCTCGAGTTCGAAGAGTACGTCCGCGACCAGTTCGGCCTTTCGACCCAGGAGCTTTCGTTGGGAGGCGGTCAGTTGCAGTACCTCGACGTCGCGGCACATCCGCAGTATGGCGAGCTGTACCAGCGATTCGACTACTACCTCGAGGTCGGCAACGACACGGTGGTCGCCATCGACATGAAGAACTGGGCTCGTAGTACCGACCGGCTGAAGAAGGTGGAACTGCAGGCCGAGGCGAACGCAAAGCACGCCCGCCTGCGCGAACTGCTGCCTGACCAGACGGTCCACGCGGTCTACGTGAACCTGTACGGAGCGCACAAGTTCACTGTCCAGCACCCGCCCAGCGGCAGCATCCGCTTCATGTCGCTCTTTGTCCCCAACACAGCGGGCTTCGAGACGTGGATTGCGAACCAGAACCTCGCCGGCGTGCTGCTCGGCAAATGACCTGAGCACCCAGCAGATGCCGATTAGAAGTCTCGGGGATACGGGAGCCGTCGCGCGGCTAAGCTCGCTGCGTTTCACTGTTCCGGTCGAGGAGGCCGCGCAGCAGCTGGCTGATTGGCAATCGGGGAAGGACGGCCTACTGGTGCCGATTTCGATACCGCTGCCGCGCGCGCCCGCTAGTGGTGACAACGGGTCGGATGCTGCTACCTCGGCCGACTTCTTCCGAGACCGCGCCCGCCAAGTTCGGGCTGTGATTGGGGCTGCGCTGAAGCTCGATGCCAAAGCTGCGAGCCGCCTGACTTTCACGATGACCTCCAAGGATGCGTGGTATCTCGGACCTCGCCCGAACCTTGACCGTGCGGCAATGCTGGCTGCAGTACGCGCGACACCGGCCAAGTTCATCGAACTGATGCTCCAGAAGGAGCTGATTGAGGCCGCGGCCTTCGACCCAGACCATACGTTCGTCACGGGAGGCTTCGGGCCGAGCGTCTACCTTGGCAGCTTCAGCCAGGCTGTCAAACGGCGCATCCACTTGGCCGAAGCCGGTTTCAGTGTGAACGCAAAGCATGGTCTGTTGCTTTGCGACATCACGTCGAAGGTCTTTGCCAAGAAGACCAAGGTGGTTGCAGGACCGTCTGCGTCGACTCTCGCAATCGATGCCGGCGAAGGGTTCATGGTCGGCGTGACCCGCATCGTGCCCGAGGACTTTTTCGAGCTGGACGGCCGGCGCCATCCGTTGGTGGGCGTCAGCCTCGATACGGTAAAAATTCGGCAGAGTCGCCTGTACTACCTGAACGTGCTGGCCGAGTTCGCATTCGCGCTTTTTGAGAAGGCCGGCGTACCGGTTGCCCGCGATACGTTCGTGGCAACCCACTGTGTCGATGACGGATACATCCCCTTGGGGCCGCTGGCAAACCTACAGCGACCCCTCGTCGTGGTAAACGCAACGACGGAACCGATGGATGATGAGGCGTTGAAGCCGCTCGCGCGCTTCTCCGAGTTCTTCCCCGGTGGCTATCACGTGGCCGGCAACAAGAAGGCGTACTTCCAAGCACTTGATGTGCGGGCAGCCACGTCTCCAGGAGAACTCGATGCCGGGCTCAACTACCTGTTCCTGAACGGCGTTGGCGATGAGGACCATGGAAGCATCCGCGTCGCCAAATCGGCCGCAGTTCCCGAGTTCAAGCCTGTCCGCGCCAGCACGGCGTACGCGGCACTCGCCCGAGGCGACTCGGTCGCCGACCCGTACACGCAAAGCAAGTTTCGGCACTTGATGGGACGAGACACCGTGTCCGTCTCCATGCAAGGCCTGGACTTCGGGCCGGGCGCGTTAGCGTCACTGATGCCGGGAAAGGCCAAGGACGACGACCTTCAATTGCAGGAGGCAGTCAAGCGGTGCCTCGTCGAGCTGTCGCTGAAGGAATGCTTGCTCGGCCACAAGGCCGTGTCGACGCCGACGATGCCGGCAGAGCTGATGCCCTCGGCACTGACACTCATCGCGACGAGACAGATTCGGATGGCCGGTAAGCAACCGCGCAAGCAGCTGGTAGCGGTCGTCGACGTGGAAGTTTCAGGCGAAGGCATCAGTGTCGAGCGAGTTCGGAGGTCCCCTTGGTCTTCGGACGCAATGGCCGCCATCGACTTCGTCGGTGAGTTTCCGTTTCTCCAGTCGGACGGCAAGGAGTGGATTCGCGACGGGCAGTTCTGGGTCGTCGACCGCGCGTCGCGCGAGCGTCTGACGGTGTGGTCCGGCACGTTCGTGCCCAAGCTCATCTTGAATGACGGATACGCCGGCATCGAAGCGGCGTTGGCCGCTCAGGAGCGTTTCCTTTCAGCACGGCGGGAAGAGGGCGGGGGCCGCTTCTACTCGAAGAGCCGTGAGTTCAACCTCTTGCCGTACTACATGTCGATGTACCAGGAGGACTACAAGGTCACAAGCGAGCGCACCGGCATTCGAATCCCCGTGCAGGACTGCGCGTCGTTCCTGCGGGTCTTCGTGCCTCCGGAGGGCGGCATCAACGGTTCTGGCGACTCGCTGTCAGGCATGCGCGACTTGATGGTGTACGCGGGCGACGGTTCGCTCATCGAAAGCGGTTTGCTCGACCGTCAGCTTGTCCAGTTGTACTTGCACACGATGACCAACGGAGTCTTGGTCGGCGGGGACAACTCGAAGATGAGCGTGTTGGAGAAGCTGGCGAGATTGGCGTTAGAAAACTAGGCCGAATGTCGTCTGAACTCTGCTGAACGTTCTTTGTGCGCGCCGTCGGAGATTCACTGCCGATTCGTGGCCGAGGCGCCTGTTGTCGAGACGTTCATGCGAATCTTGGCAGCGATGCGTTCAACGTTCTTCAATTTGAAGGCCTGGGCTCCCGATTCTCCGGGCTGGCGAGGGCTGCTCCTGGCAGAGGCGCGGAAGCTTCTTGAGAAACGAAGCGACGGCTAAAGCGACTTACTAAACGGACATTAAGAATCGGAGGACCAGGATGTGGCACGACATCGAAGCGAAGGTAGACCTGCTCAACTTCAGCCTTGTCGCGCAGGCAGCGGCAGAACTGATTCGGGAGTCAGGCGGAGCGCCTATCACCATTGGGGTATCTGGCGGCTGGGGCGTCGGTAAGTCTTCCCTTGTGAAGATGGTCGGACGAACGCTAGAAGCTGACAAAGACGCAGCGAAGAAGTATATCTTTCTTGAGTTCAACGCCTGGCTCTACCAAGGTTTTGACGATGCCCGCCACGCGCTGCTGCAATCGGTCTCCGACCGCCTCTTGGAAGTAGCGAAGGAGCGGAAGACCTTTGTTGAGGATGTCGTCGCGTTTGCGCGCAGAGTCAAGTGGTTGAAGCTCGGGCGCATGGCCCTTCCAACCTTGGTGGGCCTAGTCGGTGGAGGGACCCTCGGGGGGCCAGTTGGCGCGGTGTTGGGAGCGGCTGGCGGCTTCATAAGAAGCACGGATGCTGCCGACCGAGAAAAGGAGCTTGAGAAGCTCAAGGATGCCTACGGGGAATTGCATCCAGAGCTCGCTGACACCCTAAAAGAGGAGCCGCCTGACTCTCTGCCAAAGGAAATTCAAGGCCTCCGTGACACCTTCGCGAGCATCTTGGCTAAGCTCGACGTGACATTGGTCGTCTTGGTCGATGACCTCGACCGGTGTTTGCCAAACACCGCAATCGCCACGCTCGAGGCGATGCGACTTCTGCTTCATGTTCCACGGTCGGCTTTCATCATCGCCGCCGATGAACAGATGATTCGCAGCGCCGTCCGAGTTCACTTTAGCGACGGCGACATCTCTGATGACCTGGTCACCAGCTACTTCGACAAGCTGATTCAAGTGCCCTTGCGCGTCCCACGCCTTGGCATCAACGAAGTTAAGGTCTATGTCATGCTGCTGCTCGCGGAGCGCGCCGAGAGGCGTGGGCAGATACCGGCCCAAGTGTTCGCCGACGCGCAAAAGTCGCTTTTGGAATCGTTGAAGCGCGCCTGGTCCGGCGGCATCACTCATGATGTCTTGAAGCGCGCGTTCGGTGAGGCCGGTGCTAAGGCCCTGACAACAGAGATTGACATGGCAGACCAGCTTGCGTTCCTGCTGGTTAGTGCCGAACAGATTGCCGGGAACCCTCGCCTCATCAAGCGCTTCTTGAACAACCTGGTCATTCGCGAAGCACTGGCCAAAGCCCAAGGCATGACGACGGGTTTCGATACGCTCGTCAAGATGCAGCTATTCGAACGGTGCGCTTCGAGCGCGGCTTTCGAGTATCTGGCTAAGAAGGTGTCCGCGCACGACGAAGGGCACCTCGACGCCCTGTCCGACGTAGAGGCAGGCCTGCGCAAAGGGGATGAATACAAAGCGCCTGACCCAAGCTGGGCTGGCAGCTTCTACGAACAATGGCTGAGACTTGACCCGCCGCTTGCGGGAACCAATTTGAAGCCGTTCTTGTACCTTAGCCGGGACCGAGCCACTTCGGTGGCGGCGTACGACCAAATGTCTGCCGAAGCACGCTCGGTACTTGAGGCCGCACTACAGGTTGACCAAGTCATACCCGGCTTGGTTTCGCAACTCAAGGCTTTGTCCGAGCAAGAAGCGGAGCAGATTCTTGTTCGTCTTGTCAGACGGGCACGTTCCGATAACTGGAGCGGCGGCTCGACAACGCGCCTCTTCAATTGCACAGACGCGCACCCCAACCTGGGCAGCCTGGTGGTCGGCGCTCTCAGAGAAATTTCGGCGAAGCAGCGACCTTCTCAGGTAGGGCCGCTACTTCGGGGAAAGAGTTGGGCGGCCGAACTGGTCTCTCAATGGACCGAGGATAAAGATACGCCAGAGCAGCTGCGACGAGTGCTCGGCCTGAAAGGGAGGTAAGGGAATTGGGAACATCAACTTCTAGCTCGGGGCCGGGCCCTGGCGTAAGTCTTGACCCGCCTTGGCTCGATGCAATCGGGGGCGGCGAGAGCGTGGCAGAGGACGCGACAACGGAAGCCAGTAGCCAGAATCGACCTAGGGACGGACAACCTCAGAACGATGGTCCAGCTGACCCTGAGCCCGGGGCCGCGCATCCACCGCAGGTGGCAGCGGCAAGACGGTTCGGGTCCGCACGCCGCGACGTCTCATCGTTCGCACGAAGTGGTGATACCCGTACCCTAGGGCGCGGCATCGGCCACTACTCGCGCACCGGCATGGGCGGCGCCAAACAGGCTGCCAATCGGATGCGCGCTTCCACCCGTGCGGGTGCAGGGCTTGTCACGTTCTTGCAGCAAGTTGGCAGTGCTTCAACTGCCGAGGCGCTTCAGTGGGTTCAAGACTTGTTGGCGACGGAGCCGTCTGCAGATGCTGTCGTGGATGCCATCGTCGAGGCCGTTATGCCGGCCGGCGGCAGCGTGGATGAAGAGTCAATTCGCGACTCCATGGCGAACGCGCTGTCGGACTTGATGGTGCTGTCGCCCGAGTGCAACCCTCTGCACATGTCTGCCGACGACACGTGGACGCTCATGCAGCTGTACCTCAGTCAGGAGGTGTGCAACAGATTGCGCTTCGACATGGGGCAATCGCTTGAGAGCGCCAAGCTGAGTCCAGCAGTGGTGGTGCAGCGAGAGGTGGAGATGCGCCAGTTTGTTCGCAACGAGGTCGGCGTGCAGCTCTCTGCGTTGCGCACGACAACTCCGAACCCTTCACAACGACAGCTTGACGGTTTGATGCAGGAGGCGTTGCGCCTGACATTTCAAGTCTACGAGGGGCTGGTATGAGCAAGGTCATCTGCGTATCACCGGAACTTCTACCTGAAAACCTCGAAGCCGATGTCGATTACTTCACCGTGTACAGGAGTTCCGGAAACGCGCGCGCGAGTACGGTCGGTACCGGCCTGCTGTACGACATCGACAAGAACGGGCTGAGTCCAACCCAGGCACCCTGGGACTTCATGACCTTCGCTCTCTCGGTATCCGCAGCGGACCAAGCGGTGGTCAGAAGCCGCTCACCGGACGGCTGGACGCGGGTCATGGACCTTTCCGTGGCACTTGCTGACCCAGCGCCCTTCCGGGCGGCTAAAGCACAGCTGGAAAGTATGCTGAGGTACCTGACAGGAGATTTCTGGTCCTTGACCTTCGTGGACGGTGGTGAGCAAGCACCGCGCTCAAGGAAGCCAGCACCTTTCGACGCAGATTGTGTGTCTCTCCTATCGGGTGGCGTTGACAGCTTGGTGGGTGCAATCGACCTAGTAGCAAATGGTGCCAAGCCGCTGTTTGTATCGCAGATGGCCAAGGGTGACTCGGACACTCAAGTGGCTTACGCAAAGCAGCTGGGAGGGGCGGACAGGCATCTTCAGTGGAACCACAACATCCGGGTGAACCATCCTACTGAGCGGTCGACACGGGCACGGTCCATTGTCTTCTTCGCCTTCGCAGTCTTGGCGGCTGGAGAACTGCACGGCGAGAGTGGTCGACGCGTGCAGGTGTATGTTCCTGAGAATGGATTCATCAGCCTGAACGTGCCTCTGAACGCGGGCCGCGCCGGAAGCTTGAGCACAAAGACAACGCACCCGGTGTTTCTGGCTCGGCTACAGCAAGTGTTCGGAGCGCTTAACTTGCCCCTTTCACTTGAACGGCCATATGCCTTCAAGACGAAAGGCGAACTGATGGCCGAATGTGCCGACCGTGGACTCTTGACTCAACTTGTTGGCAGGTCTACCAGTTGTGGTCGGTATGGTTACTACAACTACCAACATTGTGGGCGCTGTGTGCCATGCTTGGTGCGGCGCGCATCGTTCCAGGCGGCGAGGATGGAGGACACGACCCGCGGGTATCACTTCACAAATCTACGAGTGTCTGGCCGCAAATCGGGCGCGAATGACATCGGCGCAGTTGCCGGCGCAGTTCTTCGGATTGAGCGTGAGGGTCCGCGAAGCCTCACTGCGGGGCAGCTCAGCTTCGCGACTCCAGCCGAACGCGGCGGATACGAGAGGGTGGTCGTTCGAGGGATGAGTGAGCTTGGAAGCCTGTTGCGCAATCAGGGCGTTTTGTGATTGATTTTCATTGTCACCTTGACCTCTACCCAGACGCGCTCGCGCTGTTGCCTAAGGTGGAGCAACGGAATTCGTTCACGTTTGCCGTGACAACGAGTCCTCGTGCGTTCCTGGCAACTTCGCGCGTCTTCTCCGGTCTTCGGCATGTTCATGTGGGACTTGGGTTACATCCTGAGGTGGCACAGTCAAAAGTGGGAGAGCTCGACCAACTCGTGGCGCTCATCCGACACGCGCCTCTTATCGGTGAGATAGGTCTTGACGGTTCTCAGCGATTTAAAGATACGTTGCCGATTCAACGGCGCATCTTCGAGGCGGCACTCATCGAGTGTCAGACGCAAGGTGGCCGCGTAATGAGCATCCACTCGCGGGGCGCGGAAGCAGAGGTTCTCGAGGCTATAGCGCATCATCAGAACGCAGGGATACCCGTTCTTCACTGGTTCTCCGGCTCACAGCGCGAGCTGCAGACGGCCATCAAGCTGGGGGCTTGGTTTAGCGTCGGACCGGCGATGCTCAGAGGCGCTCGGGGTCGGCAACTGGCGGCGCTCATGCCCCGCAGTCGCGTTCTCCCTGAAACCGATGGCCCGTTTACTCAAGACCGGGGTGTTCCGCTAATGCCGTGGCAGGCGTGGGAAGCGTGCGAGAGACTGGCTGACGTTTGGGGTCTGCCGGTTCCAGACGTCCAACTTCAGATGCACCAAAACCTGCGGACGCTCTTGCCAGCCGACAACCACCCACACCTTCCCCGGTGAGCCCCCGCTCTGCACCACGAGCTCGGGCCCGACGACGCGGTTCGCGCCTAGCTGGCGATGAGTTCGGCTGAAAGCACGCGAGTTCGCTTAGCAGAGAGCAGGCACTCGACAGTCTGACCTTCGTGGAGGTCCGCCAGGCAGATTCCGGCGGTGTCTGGTGTGAGAGCGTATTGCATGCCATTCGACGACCAAACGTAGACCAGCTCGAACTCGCGCCAATGCAGGCATGGACCCGTGTCGTGACGCGGCGTGATGACGAGGTGGCGACCATGGCAGAAGAGTACTGCGGCGCCGACGGCATTGCGAGCGCCACAGCTAGTCTCGCCACCTTGGCTTTATGTCACACGCGATGAAATACCGTGAAACTTGCCGGGACCCGCTGATTCCGTTCTCATCGCCTAATTTCTGAAAAAGCCCCTCCGGGGAGGGGCTGTTATGGGGGTCTAATGATGATTGTTGGTCAAGATGACCATATCAGGCGGCGCTGAGTGGACGCCCAAGCAGAGACTGGTGGTCTCCCGCGTAAGGATTCGTGGGCAGGCGCTATGTCGAGCAGGTTTCCTACATGCGAGAAAACGGTCCGGACATGGCCGGGTCGAGCCAGATGTGCGCATCGTCGCTTGCCAAGTGGGCGTAGTGTGTTCGAACTGTCTCCTCGAGGTCGTGGAGCGCCCACGCAGCTGCGGCCCAGTCGTTTGGCCTCTGTTTCAAGATGCTAGTTGCGACGATGTGGCGAATCGCATGCGGGCCGACGCCCGCGCAACCCGACAGATACCGCCGCGTGAGGATTTCGAAGCGGCGCCGAAGTCCGCGCATCGGCAGCGGGCCATCGCCCCGCCGACTCGAGACGAATACGTATGGACTGTCGCCCGCATCGAGCATTGGCCGGTAGTCTCTGAGATAGCGTTCAATGTCGGCCCACACCTCCTTTCGGACTGGCATGTCGTACTGTCGATGTCGCGCAGCCCCACGGGCATTTTTAAAATCCTTCCGGGGAATGGCGATGCGCCACGTACCGTCCACTTTGCGAAGGTGACCGGTTCCGTCGGACCGGTAAGTCAGAAGCCGCACGTTCTTGTCCCGAAGGGGGTTCGACGCGAGCAGCTTCAGTAGCAGGCGGTCCCTAGCCCAGACAGCCTCGTTTGCTCCGCCAGTCGTCGGGCGGTCGGCATCAAGCCGCATCACCGCGTCCGCGATTGCATCCAGCGGATTCGGAAGAGCCAAAACCGCGCGAATAGGTTCCAGTGAGCTGCGCGATGGCGCTGCATCCTCTAAGAGGTCGTCGTGAAAGCTCTTGGCAAACTTGTGCGCATCGGTGCACATCGCGAGCCAGTCGGTTTCGCTACTGGCAGCCCCGACGGCCGCCGTGTATCGTTCCCGGTGCTGCGTCAGATACCCCATGACAGGGTTGCAAAGGCTCGAGACGAACTTGAGGAGGCGGAAAATTCCGTCGTGGGCGGCGCCGTCGCTCCGAGCCATCCGCCAATTGACGTAAGACTCGACATAGTCTTCTCGCGCCAAGTTGGCCATGGTCAATGCGTGGTCGGAGTCCAAGGCCAAGCCTCCTTTAGTTTTGTCCAGCTGCAGCCAGCCAAGAAACTGCGAAAGCATGGACCAAGTGAGGCCAGCCGTCGGCACGTATAGGTCCCCCTGGAACATGTGCCAAGTGGCGGCGGTCTTCGGTTGGACCGGGTCCGCCGTTGTCGACCAACGCCCCGACTTTGCTCGCCTCGGCCCCCTGCCAGACGAACCCAGTTTTGTTTTGTATGCCACGTATTCGAGCCATTCTTGACGCAGCGCGTCGCTCGGAGACCTGAGTGCGTACGGTTCCGACACCTGAGTCTTCAAACGCTCCCGGTACGCGATTGGCGCTGTGGTGGACTGACCAGATTGGTTCGGCTGCATTCGATAGGGCAGGAGGTCGCCAAGCGTTCCAGACGGCAAAGCGAAATGGCGCTCGATACAGGGTATCCAGCGCGCCGACCGCGCGTTAGGTACGCCACCGGCAAGCCACCGCTTCAGTGTTGCCAGAGGCACCCCGGTGTTGCGGCTGGTCCCCTTTAACGTAGCGCCCTGATTGAACAGCTGGCGGACGGAGACTTGGAATGGAGACTCGCGACCCATCTGTGCGGCGGAAGCCTTGTCGCTGTCGATGAGCACGCGCCGCCAGTGGGCTAAGAGCGACTTTCGGTTCGAAATGTACGATGCCGCGCGTCCCTCACGTTTCAACTGAGCTATATGTTCAGTCGTATGGCGTCGGTAGCTGGCTCGAAGCGTCGACCCGACGGGGTCGTCATCTGAGAAACCGCGCTCCGCCATGAAGGCTCCCAGCGCGCTCGTGAGATTCGAGGCGGACGCCGACGATGGGCCGATTCCGCTTGCCAAGCGCTGCGCTGCGATTTGTTTGAGAGTTTTGAAGGTGATATTTTCGGAATCCATTGGGCTTCTTCGCGCCCGGCCGCACAGCTTCTTCGGTATCGGCGAGTTCACATTAACTGATACCGGCGGAACGTAATGATGCGGCACGGGGTAGCCCTTGATTCACTTGCGTTTTTTCTGATTGGTCGGATGCTATGCCTTGGTAAGAGGGAGGCTCTGCGCTTCATTAGCAACAAGCGACAAGAGTCGCTAGTTCAAAAACGTGCTGCAGCAATGCGACAGCACTGCCATGCGGGCCGGGCTGGTTAACGACTCGCATTGCATATAGGCCCCCCTTTTATATTCGCTTCGGTACGCGTCCCAGGGAGCCGCCACCAAGTGTTTGTTGGAACGGGCGCTTCGCCGGAGACCAAGACACTGTTGCGCAAGACGCGCTGCACAAGATGGCGTAGCAGCTGAAGTGGGCCGAGGAAGCGCTGCTGCGTATTTCGGCGAACGTGACCGACGATTTCGGGAACGTGACCGGTTTGG
>JAZKAV010000032.1:0-117673 GCA_040388965.1 Pseudomonadota bacterium
AATTCGGCGGTCACGATGCCGAAACGGTCGGTCACG
The DNA here is from genome assembly GCA_040388965.1 of Pseudomonadota bacterium. Lineage (GTDB taxonomy): Bacteria > Pseudomonadota > Gammaproteobacteria > Burkholderiales > Burkholderiaceae_C > LMDS01. The sequence goes on from JAZKAV010000032.1 coordinate 37, forward strand.
CTCTTCCGAAATACGCACTCACCTTCACCTTGACCGAAATGATGTTGTCAGGGGCATCTGGCTCGACAGAATCTTCCACCTCTTCGGTGGTGACATATGTCCCGAAGAGCGTGCCGACCAACGTGCCCAGTGTCTTGCCGGCGGCATCCGCGATGCGCTCTGCTTGGTTCGATTCGAGGGGTGATCCTGACGCTGAGATTTCGTGGTGTGCCACGATGGCCTTCATCAGCCTCTCGTACTGCTGCAAGCGCAAAAGGCAACGGCCCAACATGCGCTGCACATCGTGCTGTAGGGTCTGCAGTTCTTCGCTGGTGGGTTGCGCCGCCATGCCTGTTATCGCGCGCTGCTTACCGTACTGGCAACTGACCGTTCGAGACGAACTGGTCAAAGCTGTCAGTGGTTTCCTCGTCGTGCCACGACCGGTCCCATGATCGCGGCTCGGCGCTTTCAAGCAGGAGCAGCGTGAGGACACGATCTCGTGCGCCGTAGCTGTGTTTGAACTCGCGCAGCTTCATGTGCGGCGCTTCCTCGGCACACCACATTGCGGCGGACATCTCCGCGCCATCCCACTCCTGGTCGACGCCGGCATCAGCGGCGAGGGTGCCGGGCGGAGGCTCCGCAGGATCGCCATTGCGGCGGATTCGCGCCCGTGTTCTGACGGCACTACTGCTGCGCCACTCGTACTTCACGAAGCCGTTGTCCCAATACACCAGGATGGCCCGCTGCGGTGTGAACTTGATGAAGCGGATGCACAGCGCCTCGAACGACACCTCGAAGCGCTTCGCGATGGCACTGAGGACGTGCAGGTCGATCTGCTGATCGGAGATCCACTCACGCAGTAGATCGCCTGGCATCAGCAGGTTGCTGGCGAAATCGTCGGCCTCGCGCTCGATGGTTCGGATGGTGTCCGCCCCGGAGTAGACGCTTTCCTTGTCGCAACTGAAGCTGGGCCGCTGGCTGCGATGCAGGATGAAGTGGCCCAACTCATGGGCGATCGTGAAACGCCGGCGCTCGGGACTGGCCTTGCCGTTATAGAAGATTCCCCACTCGGCGGCATCCTTCGGGTTGCGCACCAGCATGCCTTCGCAACTGTCGATCGCGAGCAACGTCGGGGCTTTGATCTCGCGGACGCCCGTGCCGTAGGGCGTGCCAGGCAGCATCTGCCGAACGATCTCCAGATCAATGGCGTCAGGCACGCCACCTTGGTGCCACGCCCGCAACCACTTCTGGACGGTGTTGGCCGCGATCGAGCCGGTGAGAGTCTGCGCCGCGCTCAACGCTCAGTCTCCGCTCTTGCCCTTGTCGGGGAACATGATCTGGAGGGCCTGCCGGTAGCGGTCCTTCTCTTCGTCGGTCATTCCGGCGTACTCGCGGAAGAAGCGGACGTCCTCCGGACTCGCGTCGGGGACTTCCTGAAATGGCTCACCCATCACGTCTTGCATCGTCACGCCCAGCGCCTTGGCCAAGGCCTGAACTCGTTCCGCAGACGGGCGCTGGCCTTCCTTCATCTCCAGTTCCCAGATGTACGCCTTAGTACAGCCAACCGCGTCGGCAACTTGCTGCAGGGTCAGCTTCTTAGCCTCACGGTAGCGCCGCAGGCGTGCTCCGAATCCCGAAGCCATAGCGATGCTCCTGTCTAAGTGTGATTACAGCCCGCTAGTATAGCCCTGAGATACCTGTGTCGGTCAAATGTGCCACACAGATTGACAAGCGGGAATCCGGGAGACACAATCACGCTGTATCTCGCTACTTTACTATTGCGGGAGCTTTGTTTAGTAACCTCTGTCGCCGGCCAGCGCACCCAGACCTTCGGTCCGCAGACCTCCGACACCTCTTCGGAAAGGACCGCCATCATGAAGAAAACCTGGATCGAGCTGCTGCACGAATTGCCGGTGGACACCACGCTGCGTGAGTTCCTGACTGGCCATGGGCTGAACATGCCCGACGACTTCGCGTGGACCGACTTGCCGGAAACCACGCAGGCGTTGATCGACGCGTTGGTTGCCTGCCCGGACGCGGCCGTGCGCGACCCGGTGGCGGCCAAGCTCCGCGCCAGCGTCGCCCTCGGTGATTCTGCGGGGACGCAGGCGATGTTCCAGGTGGCCGCCGGCAATGGCGCGGTTCTGACCAGCCTGGCGACCTGCAAGAGCGACACGCACCGGTCGTTCTGGCTCTACGTGAAGCACCCGGACCTCTTCGACCGTGCCGGCGACGTCGACCACTTCGAGCGCCAGGTCGCCCACGCCCAGCAGCATGACCTGGGCGTGAAGAAGACTCCCGACACGTCCGATGCTGCGCTGGCGGCCCTGCGTGCTGACGTCTCGGCCTTCTACCAGCGGGAGATGCAGTGCGGCGACCGCAGCAAGGCCTACGTCGTCCAGCGCAGCCCCAGCGTGTACCTGTTGAGCGTCCACATCAAGGACCTGTCGATGGTGCACCTTGAGTTCGAGGGCGATGACCTGAAGCGCCGCGTCGGCAACCCGAACATCCACTCGGTCCTGGAGTACTCCGCCATCACGGGCGTCACCCGGTCGCTGGTCAAGGGTGGCGCCAAGTACCACCAGATGTTGCTGAAGGCCTTTGCCGAGCACCTGCTTCATGTGAAAGTTGATGCCCACCGCCTGATGCCGCCGACGCTGGACCTCTCTGTGCTCCGGTTGGGCTTCGATGTTCCGCAGGCGGAGGTGGACGGGTTCAACGTGCTGCAGGTGAAGTCGATCAGCCTGCTCAGCCCGGACACGCAGCTGAAGGTCGATTGCACCGCGATGGCATCCAGCGAACACCGCTGCGTGACCGATCTGCTGGCCGAAAAGCTGCCGGGCCCGCTGGCCGAAAACTGGCTCGTCACCGGCGCGCACATCAACCTGTACTACCCGCCCGAGCCCGGCAAGACGCGTCCGAAGGTCGTCACCATCGAGGTCACGCGCAAAGGCCGGCTGAACCTGCACAAATTCGATGCGGCACTGCAGGCGCAGTTGGAGGGGTACCTGGTCTCTCTGGGCATCCTCCAGAAGGGGCAGACGCTCAACCCGCAGGAAACGCCGCCCAGCGAGGACGTGCACGATCTGCAGCCCGCCTTCGAGCACTGACCGGTGTCGGCTCACGAAGCGTGGTCGTTGGTCTGCCGCCTGTTCGCGGGTGGCACGCCGGTCTTCCGGGGTGCGCTGTCGCCCACCGAGATCAGGGCCTGCACGTCTCTCGGGCCGGCGATCAAGCCGACCGTCGTGAACCGCACCTTCACGCTGTGCCCGTACTGCCAACTGCGCAACGGCCAGATCTTCGGCGACGGCCAGGGAGGGCAGGTTTGCCAGTGCCCGGACTGCGGCCCCATCCCACTAGCCGCTGGCGATCGGGCTGCAGTGATGCTGGACGAGGGGTGGCTGCGTTCGAAGCTGCGCATCGCTCTGGAGATTGAAAGCCGGGATGGCGTCACCGACCTCAGCGATGGAATCTGGAGACTGGGCGAGGCACGTCGTGAGCCGGTGCTACTTTCCAGGAGTCTGACCCGCCTTTGGGCCGAGCCAGCCGTCTTTGATCGGATCCGCGTGCCTGGCGCCAGCATCCGGGTGATCGCGCCCAGGGCAGCCCAGATGCGCGGTGCGCCGTTTCCCACCGGGATCGAGTGGCTGCCGCTGGAGGAGCGCTTCACCTTCTACGGCGGCGGCATCGCCCACATCCGGCCGGGCACGACTCCGGAACCAGCGGCCGCTGCCGATCCCTGGACGCCCGTGCACGGGCCGTTCTCGGCCGACTTCGGATGGGTGACTTTGGATGACTGGACCCATGGGCCGATCCGGTGCACGGACGGTCAGGCGGCAGTCTTCAGCGCTCTGTGGTCGTTCAAGGGCGCCGAGGTAGATGGCGAGCGGATCATGGCGCGCGCTGGCCAGGACAGCGACAAGCCGATCGACCTGTTCAAGGTGAAGACCGCGAACAAGGGGAAGCCGGAGTACGAGGGTCCACTGCATGCCTACCGAGCACTCGTGAAGTCCAATCGGCGCCAAGGTGTGTACTGGATGCCGTGCGCAGCCTCGGACTTCGTTTCGGCCTGACTGTTTGCCCATCCAAGCCGGTCGGCGAACTCGAAAAGCCGACACAAGCAGAAGCCGTTGTCACGCAAGGCGATGTGCGTGTGCTACGGCGAAAAAGTTGGCGGAGATTTCCAGAGAACAGAGGGCAGAAAAGGGTCGAACCAGCCACCACGGGCACTGGCACTGACCACCCCCTGGCACACGCAGAATGCGCGTGAACCCCGCGTACCGTGTGGGGTCTGGAAGTGAAAACGCCCAACCGAGAACGGTTGGGCGTCAATTGGTGGTGGCCTGGGGCGGAATCGAACCACCGACACGCGGATTTTCAATCCGCTGCTCTACCAACTGAGCTACCAGGCCGTGAGCCCGCGATTATAGCGGACGGGGTGGGGCGCACCTCACGGGCCGTTGCCGCGCTTGTTGCGCGACAGGTCGACGCCAAGCTGCTTGAGCTTGCGGTACAGGTGGGTGCGCTCCAGGCCGGTCTTCTCGGCGACGCGGGTCATGCTGCCGTTCTCCTGCGCGAGGTGGAACTCGAAGTAGCTCTTCTCGAACGCATCGCGCGCCTCGCGCAGCGGGCGGTCGAGGTCGAAGCTCTGCTCGGACTGGGGGCCCAGCATCAGCGGCAGGGTGGCCAGCATCGGGCTGCCGCCGGTCATCGCAGCCTCGATGGTCAGCCGGCTCTCGGCAGCGTGGGCGTGCCCGGCATTCGCAGCCCCCGGCGGGCGCGAAGCCGGCTTGGCCAGGCCCTGCTCGACGGCACGCAGCAGCTTCTGCAGCGTGATCGGCTTCTCGAGAAAGGCCATCGCGCCGTACTTGATCGCCTCGACCGCGGTGTCGATCGTGCCGTGGCCGCTCATCATGATGACGGGCATCGTCAGCATCGAGGTCGCACCCCACTCCTTCAGCAGGGTGATGCCGTCGACATCGGGCATCCAGATGTCGAGCAGCACGAGATCGGGCCGCAGCCGCTCGCGGCAGGCGCGGGCCTGTGCGGCGTCCTCGGCCAGTTCGACGGTATGGCCTTCGTCGGCCAGTATTTCGGAAAGCAGGGCCCGGATGCCCAGTTCGTCGTCGACAACAAGAATGGTGGCCATGAATCTCAGACGGTGCCGGGGCGCCAAGGGCCGCGAAGAGGCCCCTGCGTGGCCCTCGCGGCTGAGTGCCCCCTCCGGGGGCAGGAACGAAGTGACGTGGGGGTTGTCATTTACTCAGTGCGCGCCGGACGCGGCGGGGATGCCGTTGGAACCTGCAGAAGCTGCGGAATGGGAGGCGCCGACTCCCGGAGCGAATTTCGCAAATGATAGCGAGACTTGCGCCCCGCGCGGCAGCGCGCCGGCCGCGGCGCCCTCGCCGCCGGCAACCAGGTTGGCGATGCGCACCCGCGCGCCGTGCTCGTCGGCGATCTTCTTCACGACCGCGAGTCCCAGACCGGTGCCCTTGGACTTGGTCGTCACGTAGGGCTCGAAGGCGCGCTTGAGCACCTTGTCGGCAAAGCCCGGCCCGTTGTCGACGACCTGCAGCCGCACCGCGCGCAGCTCGCCCTGCTCGCTGCGCGCGATCTCGGTGCGCACGCACACGCGGCCGTCGGGCTGGTCGGCCACCGCGTCGAGCGCGTTCTGCACCAGGTTGTGGATCACCTGGCGCAGCTGCGTGCTGTCGCCGACGATCGCCGGCAGTTCCGGCGCCAGATCGGCCTGCAGCAGCCCCGACTCCTGGGCCGCGCCGTACAGGGCGAGCACCTCGACGACGAGCGCGTTCAGGTCGATCGCGATCAGGTGCGCGGCCGGCAGCCGGGCGTAGTCGCGGAAGGCATTGACCAGGGTCTTCATCGCCTGGACCTGGTTGACGATGGTGTCCACCGAGCGGCCGAGCATGGCCTGGTCGGCACCCTCGAGCTTGGGGCCGAGCTTGTGCTGCAGCCGTTCGGCCGAGAGCTGGATCGGCGTCAGCGGGTTCTTGATCTCGTGCGCGAGGCGCCGCGCGACCTCGCTCCAGGCCTCGCTGCGCTGCGCCGAGACGAGCTCGGTGATGTCGTCGAAGACCATCAGCGTCGCGCCCTGGGGCATCGCGGCGCCGCGCACCAGCAGGGTGATCGAGTCGCGCTCGCGGCCGGGCTGGGCGGGCGTCTGCAACTCGAACGAATCCTGCCAGTGGTCGCGCTCGCCGGCCTCGGGGCTGGTGCTGTGCAGCTCGAAGCGCTGGCCGACGGCCTGCGCGAACGCCTCCAGCCCCGGCACGTCGGTCAGGCGCTGGCCGCGGTAGGCCGACAGCGGCAGCCGCATGATGCGGGTCGCGCCCGGGTTGACGGTGTCGATCCTGCCCTGGCGGTCGAACACGATCACGCCGGCGGTCAGGTTGTCGAGGATGGTCTGCAGGTTCGCGCGCGCGCCCTCGACCTGCACGACGCTGCGCTGCACCAGTTCGCGCGCCTCGGAGAGCTGTGTCGTCATGTCGGCGAACGACCGCGTCAGGCCGCCGAGCTCGTCGCGCGACGCGAACACCGGCTTCGCCGACAGGTCGCCGCCGGCCACCTGGCGCATGCCTTCGGCCAGCAGCAGCAGCGGCCGGGCGAGCTGGTTCGACAGCGTCACCGCCAGCAGCAGCGCGCCGAACACCGCGAGCACCAGCGCCAGCGTCAGCGTGCCGATGTACATCTTGCGCAGCCCGCCGCGCGCCAGCGCGCGCTGCTGGTATTCGCGGTAGGCCGCCTGCACCGCCAGCGCATTGGCGGCGAGCGTGCGCGGCAACATCTGGTTGACCAGCAGGTAGCGGTCTTCCTCGTTGAGCACGAAGGTCGTGGTCGGGATGAACGCGATCGCCCGCACCCGCGCCGTGCCGGCACCGTTGGCCGAGGCGTCTTCGTCGAGGCCGACGAGTTCGCTGACGACGCGCTGGTTGCGCGCCTGGCGCAGCAGCGTCAGCGAAGGCCGCTCCGGCATCAGGCTGGCCGCGCTGCCGCTGGTGCTCAGCACGGTCTGGCCGGCGGCGCCGACGATCGCGATGTCCTGCGCGGAGAGCTGCTCGCGCACGCGTTCCAGCGCCAGCGACTGGGCCGATCCCGGCGTCTCGCCGAGGCGCTCGGCGGCCAGGCGGGTCTTGACCGCGACATCGGCGACGATCGCGTCGAGCGTGCCCTTGCCCAGCTTCAGGCCGGCGTCGAGCGCGGTCTCGACCTTGACGTCGAACCAGCTCTCGATGCTGCGCGAGACGAACTGGTAGCTCACGGTGTAGATCAGCACGCCCGGCACGACCCCGACGAGCGCGAAGATCGCCGCCAGCTTGAGCAGCAGCCGGCTGCCGAACCTGCCGCGCCGCACCCGCACCAGCAGGCGCACGCCGGCGATGCCGATCACCAGCACCAAGAGCGTGGCGACCGTGACGTTGACCCAGAACAGCCAGACGTAGTGGCGCTCATACAGCGCCGGGTTGTTGGTCGCGATCGACAGCAGGAACGCCAGCACCAGTCCGGCGCCGGTGGCGGCCACCGTCGAGATGAGCCAGGCCCAGCGCTGTGCCTTGGTCATGTCACGGGTTGATCTTCTGTGTCCGCTGCACCGACATCGCCCAGTCCGTCTGGCCGCCGATGCCGATCTGCATCGGTCGCGGCAGCTGCGAGGTGTCGAGTCGGAAGCTGAACTCGACGTAGTGGCGGCTGCCGGCCTCGATCTGCGGCCCTTCCGCGATCTTCCAGCGCCCGCTGCGGCCGATCGCCGCGAAGGCTTCGGCGCGGCTCGCATAGTTCTGGCTCAGGCCGCCGTCGAAGGTGACGCGGTAGGTCGAGGTCAGCGGCTGGAACACGATGCGCCAGCGCCGCACCGCGTAGCCCACGCGCTGGTCGCGCCAGTAGAAGCGGTTGCGGAACAGCTCGGCCTCGGCGACGAAGAACAGCGGCACCGCCTTGCTCAGCGCATCGTCGACGCTGCGCGAGAGTTCGATGTCGACGGCGTAGCTGAGGAACAGGCCGTCGTCGTTGTGCACCAGCTCGAAGCTCGTCAGCTCGGGTTCGGCAGCGCGCACGGGCGGCGCCCCGCCGATCAGCGCCAGCAGCACCGCCAGGGCCAGAACGAAGACGGCCAGCCTCCGCCCGCGCCGCAACGCGCCGGGCCGGGGTGGGCCGTCTTGGGGTGCCGCGCAGTGCATGGGGCCGTGAACCTCAGGTCGTCTTCTCGAGCAGGGCGTAGAAAAATCCATCGGCGGCCGCACGGTTGTCGTGCACGGAGCGCTCGCCCGGATTGTCGGGCAGCGGCAGCAGGTGGCCGGGCGACGGCGGGCTTGCGGCGAGCCTGGCGTCGGGCTGATGTTGCAAAAAAGCGTCGATCTGGTCCTGACCCTCGGCCTTGAAAACCGAGCAGGTGCAGTAGAGCAGGCGACCGCCGGGCACGAGCAGCGGCCAGAGCGCGCCCAGCAGCCGCGCCTGGATCGCGGCGAGCGTCTCGATGTCGCTCGGGCGGCGCAGCCAGCGCACGTCGGGGTGGCGGCGCACGATGCCGGCTGCGCTGCACGGGGCGTCGAGCAGGATCGCGTCGAACGGGCGGCCGTCGTGCCAGGCCGCCGGATCGCCGGCATCCGCGGCGAGGCAGCGGGCGCTCAGGCCCAGGCGCGCCAGCGTCTCGTGCACGCGAACCAGGCGCGCGGGGTCGCGGTCGAGCGCGAGCACGTCGAGATCGGCCAGTTCCAGCAGGTGCGCGGTCTTGCCGCCGGGGGCGGCGCAGGCGTCGAGCACGCGCGCGCCCGGCCTGAGCCCGGCGCCGATCAGCAAGGGCGCGGCGCGCTGGGCGGCGGCGTCCTGCACCGACACCTCGCCCTGCGCGAAGCCGGGCAGTTCCGTCACCGCGCAGGGCCGGGCCAGCACCACCGCCTGCGCACCGACGGCCGTGGCGGCGATGCCCTGCGCCGCGAGCCGCGCGACATAGCCTGGCGCGTCGCCGCGGCGCGCGTTGACGCGCAGCGTCATCGGCGGGTGCTGGTTGTCGGCGTCGAGGATCGCCTGCCAGTGCGCCGGCCAGTCGGCCTTCAGCCGGGCGATCCACCAGCGCGGGTGGTTGAAGCGCGCCACCGGATCGCGCAGCGCGGTCGCGACCAGCGCATCGCGTTCGCGCAGGAAGCGCCGCAGCACCGCATTGACGAAGGCCGCGCTCGGCCGGGCCCGCTGGCGCGCAGCGTCGACCGCCTGGTCGACCAGCGTGTGATCCGCATACGGCGCCCCGGCCTGCGGCCACAGCAGCGCCAGCGCGGTCAGCAGCAGGGCGTCGACCGCCGGCGGCGGCGCTTTCGGCGCCAGCTGCGTGCGCAGGGCCTGCGCCGCGCCGAGCCAGCGCAGTGCATGGAAGCTCAGCGCCTGCGTTCCGGGCCGCGCCGCGGCCGGGCAGTTCGCCAGCGCAACGTTCAGCGACTGGCCGGCACGCACCGCCTGCACGGCGTCGGCGGTGTGGTTCAGGAGCCGAGCCAGCGGCAACGAGGCGACGGCGGGCGGTGACTGGGCGGCGGCATTCACCGCGCGCAGTCTACGGTCTGCCTCCTCGCCGCCCGTCGCGAGGCCCCCTGTGCGGTACGCTCGTTGCATGTAAAGCACCGAAGGCGGCGCATGCGCGGCGAACAACCCACCCCGATTTTCAGAAGCGAAGAAGACCTGAGCCGGCTCGCCGCGTCGGAGCGCATCCGCTACCGGCTGGTCGGCGCGCAGTGCCGCTACCACGCGAACGACAACATCTCGGCCTACATCGAGGACGGCGAGATCGACGAGTTGCGCAGCGAGGTCGAGGCCAAGATGCAGGAGGTGCTGCGCGCGCTGGTGATCGACACCGACAGCGACCACAACACCGTTGATACCGCCAAGCGCGTCGCGAAGATGTTCCTGACCGAGGTGTTCCGTGGCCGCTACGTGCCGATGCCCGCGGTCACCGAGTTCCCGAACGCCGAGCGGCTGAACGAGCTGATGATCGTCGGCCCGATCAAGGTGCGCAGCGCCTGCTCGCACCACCTGTGCCCGATCATGGGCAAGGTCTGGATCGGCATCCTGCCCAACGAGCACTCGAACCTGATCGGCCTGTCCAAGTATTCGCGCATCTGCGACTGGATCATGAGCCGGCCCCAGATCCAGGAAGAGGCGGTGACGATGCTGGCCAACGAGTTGCAGGAGCGCGTCAAGCCCGACGGGCTGGCGATCGTGATGGAAGCCGACCACTTCTGCATGCACTGGCGCGGCGTCAAGGACGACGAGTCGATGATGACGAACAGCGTGATGCGCGGCGCCTTCCTGAAGGACGCCAACCTGCGGCGCGAGTTCCTGTCCCTGCTGAGCAAGAAGGTCTGAAGGAAAACGCCATGCTGGTCCGACTGATGTACGCGAGCCGCGCCGCCGAGGGCCTGAAGCCGGAGGCCGTGAACGCGATTTTGAAGAAGTCCACGACGAACAACCCGGCGCTGGGCGTCACCGGCGTGCTGTGCTTTTCGGGCGCGGTCTTCCTGCAGGTGCTCGAGGGCGGCCGATCCCAGGTGAGCCGGCTCTACAACCGCATCGCGCAGGACCCGCGCCACAGCGACGTGGTGCTGCTCGGCTACGAAGAGATCGACGAGCGCAGCTTCGCCGGCTGGGCGATGGGCCAGGTCAACATGGCGCGCCTGAACCCGGCACTGCTGCTGAAGTATTCCGAGGCCGCGGTGCTCGACCCGTATGCGGTGTCGGGCAAGGTCTCGATGGCGCTGTTCAACGAGCTGGTGGCGACGGCGTCGGTGATGTGCCTGGGGTGAGTTGCGCAACTGATCCGTTGCGCGGGCAAAGCCGGCAGCGGGACGACCGGCTACGTTCAGCCAATTCTCATTCACTCCGCCGGCCATCCCACTGCCGGCTTTGCCCGCACCGTTGGGGTTGATCGCGACGTTAGACCAAATGAGTTGCACCACGGGAGGCATCCTTGGGACTGAAGCAAACCACCTTTCTCGATGAGTTCACGGATGCCTTTCGCGATCACTTCGGCTCTGAGATCAAGTGGAACGGCGGTCAGGCGTTTGAAAATACAGCCGCACTGGTAACCCACGTGTCGGGGCGCAGGCCCGTTGGTGTCAAGAAGGCTGAGCGCTTTGAACTGGGTGATCTGACAACAAGGTTTCGCGGCTGGAAGATCGTCGTCGAGTTTGAGAGCAGGCAAGTTCCGATCTCGAATATCTTGAAGTACTGGCCATACCTAAGGGGTGAACTCAGTTCAACCGCAGACTGTCCCGTCTTGCTTTGCCACTTTTCCGATTGGTGGAGCTACGCAATCTACCGAGACCTTTGGGAATGGACACTGAGCCGAATGCAGGCCGACCCTGAAAGACGGGTCGAAATTCGCGGTCATCAGTTCGATCACGGAGGTGAAGATCGAGTCATGCGTACCGACAGCATCCGAGCGGCAATCCAATGGATAGACAACAGCACTACTCCAATTTCGCGCGCCGAATAGCCGTGACACGCGAACGCTTGATCGTGGACACCAGCTTAGTGGTCAGCGAGCTATGCGCCTCGGAGTCCTCCGACCCAGCCGGGCATGGGGCCGCCGGCGGAGTGAATGAGAATTGGCTGAACGGAGCCGGCGGTCCCATGCCCGGCTGCGGATGCGCCTATGGCGCCACCCTCGCGAGCCAGGCCGCAACCCGCTCGACCGGCGCATCGATCTCCACCCACTTGCGCCGGGACGTCTCGCCGCGCACGAGTTCGATGGCCCGCCTGGGCAGACCGAGTTCACCCGCCAGCCACTCGATCAGCAACTGATTCGCCTTGCCGTCGACCGGCGGCGCGCACAGGCGGATGCGCAGCGCGCCGTCGTGCCATCCATCGGCCGCCGTGCGCTTCGCGTTCGGCTGCACGCTGACCGCCAGCCACAGCGCCTCGCCGTGCATCGACAGGCAGGGCCACGCCGCCCTTCCCGCCGGCGCGGCCGGCGTCGTCACGCCGCCTTCTTCGCGGCGGCCTTCTTCGCGGCCGGCACGCGCGGCGAGCGCGGCTCGAACTCGAAACCGACCTTGCCTTCCTTCTTGTCGTAGGCCAGGCGCGCCTTGAACTTGCGGCGCGTCTTGTTCGAGACGAAGCCTTCGAGCAGGTCGGTCTTGCCGGTCGCGAGCAGCTTGCTCATTTGCTCGCGCGCCACCGGCTGCTGCAGGATGATCTTGCCGCTCTTGAAGTCGCAGGTCACGTTCGCGCCGACCGCATGCTCGCAGACGTAGCTCGCGCCATGCTCGTAGACGTGGCCCTGGTCCTTCGGGCACACGCCCAGGCTTTCCTGACCCGAGAAGTCGACGGGAACGCCCGACTCGCCGTCCTTCTTCGCGTCCTCGCCGAAATCGAACTCGAGCTTCCAGTTCTTGATTTCATCGTCGAACACCAGCCGCAGTTCGGCGGTGAACGGCCAGCCCGCCTTCGAGCGAAAGCCCTCGAGGGGGCCGATCTTCTTGTCGGTCAGGAATTTCTCGACCTCGTCGAGCTCGAACGCGCGGCTGCCGGGGATCTTGCTGATGCTGAAGCCGCAGCCCTCGGTGATGTCCACCCCCGGTCGCGGTGTACCGTGCCCGCCCCCCGAGGGGGCCGGCAACTGGCTCGGGAGCGGCCCAGCGCCAGTTGACGCACCCGGCTTGCCGGTGCATGCGAAGCGGCGGTAGTTCTCCTTCACGACGCCACCGCAGTTCGGGCACGGCGCGGCCAGCGTCGCGTAGTCGCCGGGGATCGTGTCGCGGTCGTACTCCTTGGCCTTCTTGACGATGCGCTCGGCCATGCGCGCGATCTCGGCCATGAAGGCACCGCGCTCCAGCCGGCCCTTCTCCATCTCCGCGAGCTGGAACTCCCAGTTGCCGGTCAGCTCGGGCCGTGTCAGGTCCTCGATGTCCAGACCGCGCAGCAGCGTCATCAGCTGGAACGCCTTCGCGCCGGGCACCAGCTCGCGGCCCTCGCGGTGGATGTACTTCTCGTAGATCAGCCCTTCGATGATCGCGGCACGCGTCGCCGGCGTGCCCAGGCCCTTTTCCTGCATCGCCTCGCGCAGCTCGTCGTCGTCGATCAGCTTGCCGGCGCCCTCCATCGCGCTGAGCAGCGTGGCCTCGGTGTAGCGCGCGGGCGGCTTGGTCTTGAGTGCGTTGACGACCACGTCTTCGGTGCGCACGATCTCGCCCGGCGCCACGGCGATCAGGTTCGCGTCGTCTTCCTGCGCCTCGCGGCCGTAGATCGCGAGCCAGCCGGGCTTGACCATCACCTTGCCGTTGGTCTGGAACTTGTGCTCGCGCTCCTGCCCGCCCACGGCGGCCTTCACGGTCGAGATGCGCGTCGTCACCATGAACTCGGCCGGCGGGAAGAACACCGCGAGGAAGCGCTTGACGACCATGTCGTAGAGCTTGGCCTCGATCTCGGACAGGCTCTTGGGCGCCAGCAGCGTCGGGATGATCGCGAAGTGGTCCGAGACCTTGGCGTTGTCGAAGATCTTCTTGTTCGGCTTGACGTAGCCCTCCTTGATCGCGGTTTTCGCGTGCACCGCGAGCGCGCGCAGCGGGCCCGGCAGGTCCTCGGTCGAGATCATCTTCATCGTCTGCTTGACGACGTCGACATAGTCCTCGGGCAGGTGCTTGCTGTCGGTTCTCGGATACGTCAGCACCTTGTGCTTCTCGTACAGCGCCTGCGCGATGCTCAGCGTGGTCTTGGCCGAGAAGCCCAGGCGCGAGTTGGCCTCGCGCTGCAGCGTCGTCAGGTCGTACAGGCCGGGCGAGCTCTGCGTGCTGGGCTTGGCCTCTTCCGTGACGCTGGCCGGCTGGCCGAGCACCGCCTCGCGAATCGCCTGGGCGTCGCGCTCGTTCCAGAGGCGGTCGGCGCGCTGCTCCGCGTCGTCCGGATTCTTCTTCCATTTCGGGTCGAACCACTTGCCGTCGTACTCGCCCGCCTGCGCGGCGAACGTGGCCTTGATCTCCCAGTAGTCGCGCGCGACGTGGCGGCGAATCTTCTCCTCGCGCTCGACCATGATCGACAGCGTGGGCGTCTGCACCCGGCCGACGGTGGTCAGGAAGAAACCGCCGTCGCGCGAGTTGAACGCCGTCATCGCGCGCGTGCCGTTGATGCCGACCAGCCAGTCGGCCTCGCTGCGGCAGCGCGCGGCGTCGGCCAGCGGTAGCATCTGCTGGTCGCTGCGCAGGTGCTCGAAGCCGTCGCGGATCGCCGCCGGCGTCATGCTCTGCAGCCACAGGCGCCTGACCGGGTGCTTGCTCTTGCTGTGCTGCTGGATGAGGCGAAAGATCAGCTCGCCCTCGCGGCCTGCGTCGCAGGCGTTGATCAGCTCGCCCACGTCCTTGCGCTTGACCAGTCTGACGATCGCTGCGAGCCGGCCCTTGCTCTTGTCGATCGGGTTCAGATCGAAGTGCGGCGGGATCACCGGCAGGTGCGCGAAGCTCCACTTGCCACGCTTCACGTCGAACTCCTCCGGGGCCTTGATCTCCAGCAGGTGGCCGACGGCCGAGGTCACGAGATAGCCCTCGCTTTCGAAGTAGTCGTCGTGCTTCTCGAACTTGCCCGAGAGCGGCGTGAGCGCGCGCACGATGTCCTGGGCGACGGAAGGCTTCTCGGCAATGATCAGTGACTTGCTCATGGTTCTTTCGTTGTTCGCGTGCGGTCTCGCGCCGCGCATCCATACAATCCGGGCTTCTCGCGCGCACGTGCACACGCGCGCGCCCCCATGAATTCAATGTACCCAAAGAATCCGATGACGCAAGACGGCGCCCCGCGCAGCCCCGCTCCCCAGGTGAAGCCCAAGGCCGGCGGCCGGCGCATCCAGGTGCGCAAGTCGGGCGTGCACGGCAAGGGCGTGTTCGCCGTCGTACCGCTGCGCAAGGGCGAGGTGCTGATCGAGTACAAGGGCGAGGTCATCAGCTGGAAGGAGGCGCTGCGCCGGCACCCGCACGATCCCGCCGACCCGGACCACACCTTCTACTTCCACATCGACGACCAGCATGTGATCGACGCCAAGTTCGGCGGCAACGCGGCGCGCTGGATCAACCACGCCTGCACCCCCAACTGCGAGGCCGACGAGATCGGCGGCCGCGTCTTCATCAAGGCGCTGCGCGCGATCAAGCCCGGCACCGAGCTGTTCTACGACTACGGCCTGATCATCGACGAGCCGTACACGAAGAAGCTGAAGAAGCAGTTCGAGTGCCGCTGCGCAACCGCGGGTTGCCGCGGCACGATGCTGGCGCCGAAGCGCTGAACCGACCCGCCCTCCCCCCGCGTGATGTCCGAGCAACCGACGATCCACTGGGGTGCCGAGGCGCTGTGGGAGCAGCTGGTGCCGCTGCTGCCGGGGCTCAGCATCGAGGTCCTGCGGCGCACGCTGTCGACCAACTCGGCGCTGCTCGAGCGCGCCCGGGCGCTGCCCGAGTACCGCGACAGTCGCGAGGAGGGCGGCGTGATCGTGCGCCGCAGCCTCGAGGGCGCCGCATTCGGGCGCCGCGCGATCGACCTGCAACCCTGCCTGCTGGTCGCGGAACACCAGACCGGCGGGCGCGGCCGGCAAGGCCGGACCTGGCAGTCCGTGGCCGGGGCGTCGCTCACCTTCTCGCTCGGCCTGGCGCTTGCGGTGCCGGACTGGTCGGGCCTGTCGCTCGCGGTCGGCGTGGCCCTGTGCGAGGCGCTGGACCCGGCCCCGACCGGCGCGCCGCGCATCGGCCTGAAATGGCCGAACGACCTGTGGCTGATGGACGGTCCGCTCGACCACGCGGCGAGCGGCCGCAAGCTCGGCGGCATCCTGATCGAAACCGTGGCCGCCGGCGCGCAACGCCTGGTCGTGATCGGCGTCGGGCTGAATGTGCAGCCCTTCGACGCGGTCGACGCCAGCAGCGGCTTCGCGGCGCTCCAGGAACTCGATCCGGCGGCGAACGCGCCCGCGGTGCTCGCGCGCGTCGCGCGGCCGCTGGTGCTGGCGCTGCAGCAGTTCGAGCGCGAGGGCTTTGCCGCGTTCGCACAACGCTTCGCGGCGCGCGACGTGCTGCGCGGCCGTCCGGTGCGCACCACGCTGGCCGAGGTGCCGGAGGGCATCGCGCGCGGCGTGTCGCGCGAGGGGGCGCTGCTGGTCGAGTCCGCGACCGGCATCGCCAGCGTCTCCAGCGGCGAGGTCAGCGTGCGGCTGGCGGCTGCGCAATGAAGGGCGCGCGGTGCTGAGAGCCTTGGTCGCGCTGCTGCTGTTCGCCAACCTGGCGTTCTTCGCCTGGACGCAGGGCTGGCTCGACAACGTCGTCGGCCCGCGCTCGACCGGCGACCGCGAGCCCGAGCGGATGCTGCGCCAGGTTCATCCGGAGCTGATCCGCATCCTGCCGCCCGGCGCGGCGAGCGCGGCAAGCGCGGCGGTCGCGGTCGGTGCGATCGGCGCCGGGCGCTGCTTCGAGGCCGGCCCGTTCGGCGACGCCGAGGTTGCCGCCGCGCAGGCCGCCGCGCAGGCAGCGCTGCCGGCCGGCAGCTGGGTGACGATCCGGACCGAACAGCCCGGCACCTGGCTCGTCTACATGGGCCGGTACGCGAGTCGCGAGGCACTGACGAAGAAGGAAGACGAGCTCGAGCGGCGCAAGCTGCCCTACGAGGAGCTGCGCGACCACCCGACGCTCGCGCCCGGCCTGTCGCTGGGGCGGTTCGACGCGCGCGCCGCTGCGACGCAGGCGCTCGACCGGTTCGCGCAGCAGGGCATCCAGACGGCGCGCGTCGTCGAGCTGGCGCCGGCGTCGAACCGGCATGTGCTGCGCGTCGCGAAGGCCGATGCGGCACTGTCGGCCAAGCTGGCTGCGCTCGAGGCCGAGGCGCTCGGCCGGGGTTTCGCGGCCTGCGACCCGCCGCCCGGAACCTGATCCGCCGGGGGAACGCTCAGCGGCGGCGCGGCGTGACCCGGCGCACGCCGATCACGCTGGCCAGCCAGCCCAGCAGCCAGGCGACATCCATCGCCCCGCCGCCACCGCCGGACGATCTCGGGGCAGGCGCGGCGACGACGTTCAGCGTGACGCTGCGGCGGGCCTGCTGGCCCGTGCTGTCGGTGACCGTCAGGGTCACAACGATGTTGCCCGGTGCGACTGTCTGCACGGCCGCCGTCGACGAGCTCGAGTCGGTCAAGCTGCCGACGCCGACGTCTCCGCTCAATGCCCACTGATACGTCAAGCTCGCATTCGCACCCCCGCTCGGCCACGAGCCGGAGCCATCCAGGGTCACGGTGGTACCTGCAGCCACCGATGTTGCGGAGGCGCTCACGCTGGCGTGAATGGCAGCCGCGGTGGCGGTCGCGGCGCCCGCATCGAGTAGCCCCGCACCGCAGGTGCCGGTCGTGCAGTAGCACTCTTTGTCCTGTGCGGTACTGGTAGGCGCGGCGCACGCCTTCACGGCGGGGTCGAACCCGGTTGCCGGGAAGGTCCGTGCCGTCGATTGCAAGGCCACCAGGACCTGCGCCGGCGTCAACGACGGATTGGCCGAGAACATCAGCCCGACGGTGCCCGACACCAGCGGCGCCGAGAAGCTGGTGCCCAGCGAGGCATCGCTGCCGCCGCCGGTGTAGATCGCTCCGGCCGCGCCGGCGACCGGCGTGGTCGTGCCGCTGTTGCTGGCGGTCAGCAGCGGGAACAGGCAGGGGCCGGTGGTGTTGAGGCAGTTGCCGGCGGGCGCCGCAATCGCCACTTCCGGGCCGAGATCGGAATAGCCGACCTTCGTGCCGGCATGGCGCACGCCGGCCACGGCGATCGCGCCGGGGCAGTTGGCCGGGGTGCCGACCGCCAGGCCCTCATTGCCGGCGGCCACGACGACGACGACCCCGGCTGCATTCAACTGCCGGATGACGTCCTGATAGGCGAGGCTGCAGGCGCCGGTCGATCCCAGGCTGAGGTTGACGACCCGGGCCCGGTCCCGGTTGGACGTCGGCGTGCTGCTCAGGCCAGCGGCCCACAGCATGCCGGCCTGGATGTCGGAGTCGTAGCCACCGCACTTGCCGAGCACGCGCACCGGCAACAGCATCACGTCGCGGCCGACGCCGGCCATGCCGACGCCGTTGTTGGTGGCGGCGCCGATCAGGCCGGCGGTCTGGGTGCCGTGCCAGCTGCTGTCCGCGACCGCGGTGCCGGCGGTGCAGCCCGGCACGACGCCGATGTCGGCCGATGTCACGTAGTCGCCCGGGTCAGACGGGTCGGCGTCGCGCGCATCGCCGTCGTTCGCGTTGCGGCTGTCGCTGACGAAATCGTAGCCGGGGAGCAGCTTGGCGGCGAGATCCGGGTGGTCGAAGCGCACGCCGGTGTCGAGCATGGCGACCACGACACCAGGGTTCCCGGTCGTGATGTCCCAGGCCGCCTGCGCGTTGATCGCCGACACCACGCTGGTCGCGTCGACGATGGCGGTGCTGGTCGGTGCACGCAGGTACCACTGGCCGACCGCCGGGCTGGTCGCCGGGCTGGCCGGATACAAGGGGTCGTTGGGAGCCGCGAGGGCGTACTGGCGGCCGTCGACGACCGCGTATTCCACATCGGCCTGCGCAGCCAGCCTGTCGGCAAGTTCGCGGGAGCTCAGTCCCGTGGCCTTCAGCACCTGCGCCCGCGCGCCGATCGTGCGGCCGTCGATCAGGCTCAGCCCGAGCCGGACCGACAAGGCCTGCGCGTGCTGCGGAAGCACCACAGCGCGGGCGGACAGCGCGTGCATCAGCGCCGCGTCGGCCTTGTACTTGACGATCACGCGCGCCTCGCTCTCGGCCGTGGCGACCGGCACCGGCCGGCGCACCGGCCCGCGTTCGCTGCCATGCAGCGGCAGCCCTGCCATGGCGCCGGCCGAGACCAGCGCCAGCACGCAGGCGGCCCGGGCAACGGCACGACGGAAGAGTGTCTTCATGAGCAAATCACCGGGAGACACAGACGCCCGCAACGGCACCTGCCGATCGCCCCGGGCGCGCGCGATGCGCCCACGCTGCGGGGAACTCGGCTCCGAGTGTAGGTGGAAAGACGGGCGGCGCATCCGCGCAAAAGCGCGCGGAAATGCCGCCGTATCGGGCCATCGGCAGCCGGGGCGGAAGGCATCTGGATTCGCCCGCCCCGGGGTCCAGATGATTGCAGAACGGGTCCGGGCGCGAGAACGTGTCGGCCCACGGACAGGGTGGCGCTCCCCAGGGGCGGGGATGGGCGCCACGCCAGCAGCGGCACGGTGCTGCCGATCATGGGCAGCGATCACGGGCCGCGGGTGGGCGCAACCGTTCTTTACGCCGGATTCGCAACCGCGAGGGACACGTGGCGCTATCCTTCGCCGATATCGTGATGATTCCCTCTGCCAGGAGCCCGACCATGCGCCAAGCCCGTTGCCCGGCATGGGCAGTCGTTGCGGCAGCCGCCGCGACATTCGCCGCCCCGGCCGCGTGGGCGGCCGACTACGCCACCGTCGTGTCGTCGACAGCCGTGACGGCATCGGTGCCGGTGCGCCGGCAGGTCTGCAGCGACGGCCAGCAGTCTGTCCAGCGGGCGCCGAGCGGTGCCGGTGCGGTGATCGGCGCGATCGCCGGCGGCGTGCTCGGCAACAGCGTCGGTGGCGGCTTCGGCCGCGCGGCGGCCACCGGCCTCGGCGTCGTCGCGGGGTCGGTGATCGGCAACCAGGTCGAGGCCGACAGCAACCCGGTGACCGAAGTGCCGGTGCGCCGCTGCCAGACCGCCACGAGCTACGAGAGCCGGGTCGTCGGCTACGACGTGACGTACGACTACGCCGGCCAGCGCTACAGCACGCGCATGGCGCGCGATCCCGGCCAGCGCCTTGCGGTCAGCGTGCAGCCGCTGGAGGCAAGCGGCGGCGGTCGGCCGGCACCGGTGTACTCCGCGCCGGTGCCGCCGGCCGCGCAGGACGAGGCGGCGGCGCCCGTCTACGCCACGGCGCCGGCGAGCCCGGTGTACTACTACCAGCCCTTGCCGCCGCCGGTCTACTACGCGCCTGCGCCGTACTCGTACTACGACACCGCGCCGGCGATCAGCCTGGGCATCGGCTACTACGGCGGCTACCGTGGCGGGCGCCACTGGCGCTGATCCGGGCAACGCCGCCATGAAAAACGCGCCCGCGGGCGCGTTTTTCATGGGCGAGACGACTGCCTACTTCGCGATCACGCGCACCATCTCGAGCACCTTGTTCGAGTAGCCCCATTCGTTGTCGTACCAGGAGACGACCTTGACGAAGGTGCTGTCCAGCGCGATACCGGCCTCGGCGTCGAACACCGAGGTCATCGCCTCGCCGCGGAAGTCGGTCGAGACGACCTTGTCCTCGGTGTAGCCGAGCACGCCCTTCATCGCGCCTTCGGACTGCGCCTTCATCTCGGCGCAGATGTCCGCGTAGCTGGCTTCCTTCACGAGCTCGACGGTCAGGTCGATCACCGACACGTCGGAGGTCGGCACGCGGAACGACATGCCGGTGAGCTTCTTGTTCAGCTCCGGGATCACGACGCCGACCGCCTTCGCGGCACCGGTGCTCGACGGGATGATGTTCTCGAGGATGCCGCGGCCGCCGCGCCAGTCCTTGTTGCTCGGACCGTCGACGGTCTTCTGGGTCGCGGTGGTGGCATGCACCGTCGTCATCAGGCCGCGCTTGATGCCCCACTTGTCGTGCAGCACCTTGGCCACCGGCGCCAGGCAGTTGGTCGTGCACGACGCGTTCGAGATGATCGCCTGGCCCTTGTAGCTCCTGTCGTTGACGCCGTAGACGAACATCGGCGTGTCGTCCTTCGACGGCGCCGACATGATGACCTTCTTCGCGCCCGCGGCCAGATGCTTCTCGGCGGTTTCCTTGGTCAGGAACAGGCCGGTCGACTCGACGACGATGGCAGCGCCGACCTCCCCCCACTTCAGGTTGGCCGGGTCGCGCTCCTGGGTCAGGCGGATCTTCCTGCCGTTCACGATCAGCGTGTTGCCGTCGACCGCGATGTGCCCCTTGAAGCGGCCGTGCACCGAGTCGTACTGCAGCATGTAGGCGAGGTACTCGGGCTCGAGCAGGTCGTTGATGCCGACGATCTCGATCTCGCCGAAGTTCTGGACGGCGGCACGGAACACCATGCGCCCGATGCGGCCGAAGCCGTTGATGCCGATCTTGATGGTCATTGAATTGCTCCTTGAGGGACGAAAACTATCGACGCTTCAGCACGGCCTTGACGGTGGCCACCACATTCTCCGGCGTGAAGCCGAAGTGCCTGAACAGCACCGGCGCCGGCGCCGATTCGCCGTAGGTGTCGATGCCGACGACCGCGGCGCAGCCGTATTTCCACCAGCCGCCGGTCGCGCCCATCTCGACCGCGATGCGCGGCAGGCCCTTGGGCAGCACGCTGGCCTGGTACGCGACGCTCTGGCGGTCGAACACCGTGGTCGACGGCATGGAGACCACACGCACCGCGATGCCGTTCTTCGCGAGGTCCTGCTGCGCGTGCAGCGCGAGCTGCACCTCGGAGCCGGTCGCGATGATCACCGCCTGGGCGCGTCGCTTCAGCCCGACCTCGCTCGGCTCGGCCAGCACGTAGGCGCCCTTCGCGATGCCGTCGAGCGATCTCTTCGGCGCATACGGCAGGTTCTGGCGCGACAGCAGCAGCGCGCTCGGACGCGCCTTGCTCTCGATCGCACAGGCCCAGGCGATCACGGTCTCGGCAGTGTCGCAAGGGCGCCAGACATCGAGGCCCGGGATCAGCCGCAACGACGCCGCGTGCTCGATGCTCTGGTGCGTCGGGCCGTCTTCGCCCAGACCGATGCTGTCGTGCGTGAAGACGTGGATCACGCGCTGCTTCATCAGCGCCGCCATGCGGATCGCGTTGCGGCTGTAGTCGCTGAAGGTCAGGAAGGTGCCGCCGTAGGGGACGAGCCCGCCGTGCAGCGCGACGCCGTTCATGATCGCGGCCATGCCGAACTCGCGCACGCCGTAGTTGATGTGGCGCCCGCCGTTGGAACTGCCGTCGGCCTCGAGCCGGAACGGCGCGGTGCTGCTGGTGTTCGTGAGGTTCGAGCCGGTCAGGTCGGCGCTGCCGCCGAGCAACTCGGGCAGCGCCTTCGTGAAGGCTTCGAGCGCGAGCTGGCTGGCCTTGCGGCTCGCCACGGTCTCGGCCTTGGCCTGTGCCGCGACCGCGGCATCGACGACGGTCTGCGACCAGTCCTTCGGCAGCTCGTTGTCCATGCGGCGCGCGAACTCGACCGCGAGTTCGGGGTAGGCCCTGGCATAGGCCGCGAACGCATCGACCCAGGCCGTCTCGTCGGCCAGGCCCTGGCGGCGCGCGTCCCACAAGGTGTAGGCGGATTCGGGGATCACGAAGGGTTCGCTCGTCCAGCCGAGCGCGGCTCGCGTCAGCTTGATTTCGTCCGCGCCGAGCGCCTCGCCGTGCGCCTTCGCGGTGCCGGCGCGGTTCGGCGAACCCTGGCCGATCGTCGTCTTGCAGCAGATCAGCGTCGGCTTGCCGCCGCCGGGGGCGGTGCTGCTGCCCTGCGCGATGGCCTGCTTGATCGCATCGTCGACGGCATCGGCGTCGTGCCCGTCGACATCGGCGATCACGTTCCAGCCGCAGGCGCGAAAGCGCTCGGGCGTGTTGTCGATGAACCAGGGCGCGACCTTGCCGTCGATCGAGATGCCGTTGTCGTCGTACAGCGCGATCAGCTTGCCGAGCTTCCAGGCGCCGGCCAGCGCGCAGGCCTCGTGACTGATGCCTTCCATCATGCAGCCGTCGCCGAGGAAGACATAGGTGTGGTGGTCGACGATCGCGTGACCGTCGCGGTTGAACTCCTTCGCGAGCAGCTTCTCGGCCAGCGCCATGCCGACCGCGTTGGCCAACCCCTGGCCGAGCGGACCGGTGGTGGTCTCGACGCCCGGCGTCAGGCCGTGCTCGGGGTGGCCCGGGGTCTTGCTGTGCAGCTGGCGGAAGTTGCGCAGCTCGCTCAAGGCCAGGTCGTAGCCGGTGAGGTGCAGCAGCGCGTACAGGATCATCGACGCGTGGCCGTTGCTCAGCACGAAACGGTCGCGATTGGCCCACTGCGGGTTGCCGGGGTTGTGGCGCAGGTGCCGGCCCCACAGCGCGACCGCCATGTCGGCCATGCCCATCGGCGCGCCCGGGTGGCCCGAGTTGGCCTGCTGCACCGCGTCCATCGCGAGCGCACGGATCGAATTGGCCATGAGGGTCGCGTTCGAAGGGAAGGGGGTGATGGCCATGCGGGTCCGGGTTGCGGTGGGCGAAAGCGCGTCATTTTACGGGCCGCCGGTCGGCACTCCGCGGCCCGGCGCGATGCCCCGGATAATTCGCGCGATGCACGGATTGCACCTGACCGCCGACCTGAGCGACTGCCCCGCCGGCCGCGCCGCGATGACCGAGCCCGACGCGCTGCGCACCGTCTGCCTGAACGCGGTGCGTGGCGCCGGCCTGCAGCCGGTCGGCGAGCTGTTCCACCGTTTCGCGCGCGCGCCCGGCGCGGCGGCCGACGCGCCGGTGGGCGTCACCGGCGTCGTGCTGCTGGCCGAATCGCATCTCGCGGTCCACACCTGGCCCGAGATCGCCGCGGTCACGCTCGATGCCTATGTCTGCAACCTCGGCAGCGACAACTCGGCGCGCGCGCAGGCGCTGCTCGCCGCGATGATCGCGGCCTTCGAGCCGAAACACATCGAGCGCCACGCGCTGAACCGCGGCAGGGTGGGACCACGATGAAGGCGATCATCCTCGCGGCCGGGCGCGGCGAGCGCATGCGCCCGCTGACCGACCACACGCCCAAGCCGCTGCTGCCGGTGCACGGCAGGCCGCTGATCGAATGGCACCTGCTGGCGCTGGCGCGCGCCGGCGTGCGCGAGATCGTCGTGAACACCGCGTGGCTGGAGGACCGGATCGTGGCCGCGCTCGGCGACGGCGCGCGCTTCAACGTGTCGATCCGCTACTCGATGGAAGGGCGCGACTTCGGCGGCGCGCTCGAGACCGCCGGCGGCATCGCGACCGCGCTGCCGTGGCTGATCGACCGGCCCGACGACCCGTTCTGGATCGTCTCGGGCGACATCCACGCACCCGCGTTCGGCTTCGACCCCGACGCGGCGCGGCGTTTCGCCGCGAGCGACGCGCAGGCGCACCTGTGGCTGGTGCCGAATCCGCCGTTCCACCCGCAGGGCGATTTCGGCCTGTCGGCGGACGGCCACGGCCTGGCCGGCGGCGCCGGCCCCGACGGCCGCACCTGGACCTACGCGAACCTCGCGCTGGCGCGCGCCTCGCTCGTCGCCGGCATCGCGCCGGGCACGCGCGCGGCGCTCGGCCCGCTGCTGTTCGACGGCATGCGCGCGCGCCGCATCACCGCCGAGGTCTACCGCGGCGCCTGGGAAAACGTGGGAACCCCGGCACAGCTGGAAGCACTCAATCGCGGACTATGATGTCTTCAGGGAGGGTGGCCCCGATCGACACGGGAGCGCGGCACGCCGGGTGCCGATTGTTGTAGCCCTCTCCCCGGGCCGGTCGCACAGAGCGCATCGGCCGGCCCTCGCTGCCTGCGCCACCGATCGAAGGAACTGCCATGAACGCCAAGACCACCACATCCTCTCTCGCCGACGACATCCAGGCCGACGTCAACAAGGCCATCGCCGGTGCCGAAGACATGCTCACCCAGGCCGCGAACGCCACCGGCGAGAAGGCCAGCGAGCTGCGCGACCGCGCGCTGCACCAACTCAAGGCGCTGCAGGCGCGCATGACGGACATGCAGGCCACCGCGCTCGAAAAGGGCAAGGCCGCTGCCCACGCGACCGACGAGTACGTGCACGAGAACCCGTGGCGCTCGATCGTCGCCGCCGCGAGCATCGGCGTGGTCGTCGGGCTGCTGATCGCGCGCCGCTGATCCGCGTGCCCGAATGAACCGCGAGGAACCGGGCCTGCTGGACGCCGTCACGCGCGTCGTCGGCAGCGTGTGGGGCACGCTGCAGAACCGGCTCGAGCTCGCCGGCATCGAGATCGGCGAGGCCGGCGATCGGCTGCTGTTCATGCTCGTCGCGAGGTTCGCGGCGGTGCTGCTGTTCGGCGGCGCGGTCGTGGCCTTGTCGGCCTGGATCGCCTTCGTTCTCTGGCCGGTGCTGGGCCCCGCGGTGCTGATAGGGATCGCGCTCGCCTACGGGCTGGCCGGTGCCGGCCTGCTGGCGTGGCTGCGCGCCCGGCTGCGCAGCGATCCGCCGCTGCTGGCCGACACGCTGGCCGAGTTGCGCGCCGATGCCGCGATGCTGCGCGGCGAAGCGCCGCCGCCTCGCGACCTGAGCTGATCTGAGCAAGAGGCCGAAAAGGGCAATGATGAATCCGATCGACCGACACGCCCGCAAGCAGGTGCTGCTCACACGCATCGCCTTCGAGCGGGCGACGCTGCGCAGCGAACTGGCGCAGGTCCACGAGGCAGCGCAGCTGCCGAACCTGCTGCGCGGCACGCTCGGCGTCAACTTGGCGCGCTCGCTGTTCGGCCGATCCGGCGCGTCCGGCGCCGCGGGCCCGGGGGGCTGGCTCGCCTTGGCGCTGTCGCTGCTGCGGCGCTACCGCGTCGCGGTGGCGCTGCTCGGCGGCCTTGCGCCGGCGCTGCGCGGGCGCGGTGGCTGGCGCCGGATTTTCAGGCTGGGCAGCCTGGCGGCCTCGCTCTACGCCGGTTGGCGCCTCGCGCAGCCGCGCAACCACAGGGTCTGAGCTGAGCCGGGCCCGCGCGACGGGCCTGGCCGCGCGCCGGTCCGCTGCGCGCGGCGGCAGGCGGCCACAATCGGTCGCCGCACAGGACATCGAAGCGCTGATGCGCGAAGCACCATGACGAGAGACCACGAGGAAATGTTCGAGCTGGCGCCGGTGTCGCTCTGGCTCGAGGACTACAGCGCGCTGCATGCCCTGTTCGCGCGCTGGCGCGCCGCGGGCGTCACGGATCTGGGCGCGCACCTGCGCGCCGACCGCGCGCGCGTCGCCGAGTGCAGCCGCTGCCTGAAGGTCGTCGCGGTGAATCGCCGCACGCTCGAGCTGTACGGCGCCACCGACACCGCGCAGCTCGTCGCCAACCTGGACCGCGTCTTCCGCGCCGAGATGCTGGACGCGCACATCGACGAGCTGGTCGCGCTGTGGGACGGCAAGCTCGGCTTCGCCAGCCAGACGGTGAACCACAGCCTCGCGGGCGAGCGGCTCGACATCCTGCTGCGCGGCACGGTGCTGCCCGGCCACCAGGACGACTGGTCGCGCGTGCTGGTCGCGATCGAGAACATCACCGAGCGCACCCGCGCCGAGGCGCGCCTGGCGCAGTCGGAGCGCTACGCGCGCGGGCTGTTCGAGGATTCGCCGGTGTCGCTGTGGGTCGAGGACTTCAGCGCGATCAAGCGCCTGATCGACGACGTGCGCGCGCGCGGCATCGATGACTTCCGCGTCTTCACGCAGGTGCACCCCGAGTTCGTCACGCGCTGCATGCAGGAGATCCGCGTCATCGACGTGAACCGGCGCACGCTCGAGATGTTCCGCGCGCCCGACAAGGAAACGCTGCTGCGCAAGCTCGACCAGGTGTTCCGCGGCGAGATGCACACGCCGTTCGCCGAGCAGCTGATCGACCTCTGGCACGGCAAGCTGATGCAGCACCGCGAGGTCGTCAACTACGGCCTCGACGGCGAGCTGATCAACGTGCTGCTGCAGTTCTCGGTGCTGCCCGGCGCCGAGGCCGACTGGAGCCTGGTGCAGGTCGCGCTGGTCGACATCACCGCGCGCAAGAAGGCCGAGGCCTACCTCGAATACCTCGGCAAGCACGACGTGCTGACGCAGCTGCGCAACCGTGCCTATTTCGAGGACGAGCTGAACCGGCTGGAGCGCAAGGGGCCGTGGCCGGTGACGATCGTCGCGATCGACCTGAACCGGCTGAAGGCGACCAACGACCAGAGCGGCCACGCCGCCGGCGACGCGCTGCTGCGGCGCGCCGGCGAGGTGCTCGGCAAGGCGGTCGACGCGCCGGCCTGCGCCGCGCGCATCGGCGGCGACGAATTCGTGCTGCTGCTGCCGGGCGGGGACGAGCGCGCCGGCCAGACGATGATCGAGCGGGTGCAGTCGCTGGTCGACCTGAACAACCAGTACTACGCCGGCGCGCTGCTGAGCCTGGCGATGGGCTGCGCCACGGCGCACCCCGGCGAACGGCTCGAGGCCGCGATGTCGCGCGCCGACGAGCGCATGTTCGAGGCCAAACGCGACTTCTACCTCGCTGCCGGGCTCGACCGGCGGGTCACGCGGCCGGCGCCGCTGCGGGACTGAACGCGGCGCCGTCCGGCTGCCGGCGCGCCGCCGCCTCGCCCTCCCCGGCGCGACCGGGGCCGTGCCGGCCTCATGAGGAAACGCCCGGCCGCCCGAAGTTTCCTCATCCCCCTCGGGGGGCGGACGACGTATGTCGTCGGCCTGGGGGCGCTCTTGAGGAAACGCCCGGCCGCCCGAAGTTTTCGCATCCCCCGGGCCACGAAGGGGCCCGTTACGGACTCGGGGGGCGGACGACGCATGTCGTCGGCCTGGGGCGCTCAGCGGCGCGGCGCCGCCCGCAGGCGCCGCGCCACGGCCGCACCGGCGCGCGTGCCCTGGTACAGCGCCTCCTCGAACACCGAGCAGGCCGACAGGTCGCTGTGCGCGAACTGCACGCGCGGCTGGTCCCCGGCGAGGGCGCGCAATGCGGCGCTGCTGCGCAGTCCGGGCACCGGCACGCTCATCGCGTGGCCGTAACGCATCAGGTCGACCTGCTTCAGCTTCGCCGGCAGGTCGGGATGCACGCGCGCCAGGTCCTGCACGATCGCGCCCGCCCAGGCCGACCACGGCTCGGCCAACAGCCGGGCGCGCTGCGCGGCGAGCTGCGCGAGCGAGTCGCCGCCGAGCGCCCAGTACGCCGTCAGCACGGTCGGTCCCGGCACGGCGCGCGTGCTCTGGTGCATCGCGTCGACATAGCCCAGCGTCGGCACGGCATCGGCACCGTTGCGGCGGTCCGGCTCGTAGACCACGTTGTCCCATGAGAGCGGCGCGCCGGGCCGCTCGTCGAGCGCAGCCCCCAGGTGCAGGTTGCCGACCAGCCACGGCGCGTGCGGCATCGCGGCGGCGGCCTGCCTCAGCGCGGCCGGCGGCGCGGCCAGCACCCGCGCGGCGATGAACAGCGGCAGCGCGAGCACAACCTGCGCCGCGCTCCAGCGCTCGGCGCGCTGGGCGCGCGCATTCCACAGGTCGACGACCACCACGTCGCGGCCTTCGTCGACGCGCCAGACGACGCACCCGGTCTGCAGCCGCTCGCGCAGCGGCTCGGCCAGGCGACGCGCGAGCCAGGCGTTTCCTTCGGGCCAGGTCAGCACCGCGTCGCGCTCCTCGCTCGCATCGCCGGGCGCGTGAAAGCCGTGCCGGCTCGCGAAATAGTGCAACCCGGCCCAGGCCGAGACCTGGGCGGCGCCGGCGCCGTAGTCGTCGCGGCAGCAGTAGTCGAGGTACCAGCGCAGCGCCGGCGCGGTCAGTTGCCGTGCATCGAGCCAGGCACTGAAGGTCTGCGCGTCGAGCGCGTCCAGCACCGGGCTCCAGCGGCTGCGGGCAGTCGGGATGGCGAACGCGTCGCCGGCACTCGCCGCCGTGACCGCGGCGCCGAAGCGGCGGTACTGCGCGAGCGTCTCGCCACGCTCGGCCGCGGGCAGCGCATCGAGCGGCGGCAGCAGCCCGTCGCGCCAGAAGCCACCGATGTGCAGCCGCTCCTGCGGGCTGTGACACAGCGCCATCTCGTCGTAGACGGGCAGGCCGCGCACGGTGCGGCGCAGGCCCAGCGCTTCGAGCAGTTCGATGACCTCGATCGCGCGCTCGCCCGGCACCGGCAGGTAGTGCGCACCGAGCGGGCAACGCATGCCGGCGATCGCGTGGCCGCGGCTGTTGCCGCCGGCCTCCTCCTCGAGTTCGAGGACCTGCACGTCGTCGATGCCGGCCCGGGTCAACGCGCTCGCCGCGGCCAGCCCCGAGATACCGGCACCGACGACGATCGCGCCGGCACGGCGCCGCACCGACGGTGCGGGCCAGCCCCCCGCCTTGCGGTCGCGCAGCGCGTGGCCGAGCTCCACGTTCGCGCCGACCCAGCCGCCGCCGCAGGCCGGCGCCTCGCTGCGCGTGCAGCCTGCCAGCGGCGCGAGGGCAGCGCCGGCCAGCAGCGCGCGCCGGGACCGGTTCACTGGTGGACCCTGCCCCATTCTTCCTCGAAGGTCTGCACCAGCACCTGGTTCGACAGCCGGTTCACCTGGGTGGGAACGCGCGCCATGTCGAGCGGGAAGTCGAACAGCGCCGGCAGGTCGGCCGGGCTCAGGAAGCGCAGGCCCGGCGGCAGCATCGCCGGCATCCGGTACGGCCGCCGGCTCGCGAGGATGAATCCCCATTCGCCGAAGCTCGGAACGTGCGCGTGGTACGGCGTGGTCGTCAGGCCGGCGGCCTCGAGCGTGGTCGCCACGGTCCAGAAGCTCCGGCGTGCGATCAGCGGCGAGGTCGTCTGCACGACGGCATAGCCGCTGGCGGCGAGGTGCTGCTCGACGAGACGGTAGAAGCTCAGCGTGTAGAGCTTGCCGATCGCGAAGTTGGTCGGATCGGGGAAGTCGATCACGATCACGTCGTAGGTCTCGGCGCTGTGCTGCAGCCACTCGAACGCGTCGGCGTTGACGACCGCCAGCTTCGGCGACAGCAGCGCGTCGCGGTTCAGGCCGCGCAGCAGCGGCTGGGTCGAGAACAGCTGCGTCATGCGCGGGTCGAGTTCGACCAGCGTGACCTTCTCGACGCTCGGATACTTGAGCATCTCGCGCGCCGCCATGCCGTCGCCGCCGCCGAGCACGAGCACATTCCTGGGCGCACCGTGCGCGGCCATCGCCGGATGCACCAGCGCCTCGTGGTAGCGGTACTCGTCGCGCGAATGGAACTGCAGGTTGCCGTTCAGGAACAGGCGCACGCCCTGCGCGCTCGCGGTGACGACGACGCGCTGGTACGGCGTCGATTCGCTGAACAGCACGTGGTCGGCGTAGAAGCGGTCCTCGGCCCAGGTGGTCACGTGATCCGCGGCGACGAAGGCCGCGAGCAGCGCCCCGACCGTCAGCGCGCAGGCGAACGCGTGCGAGGCAAAGCGCCGCAGTTCGCCGCGAAACAGCCACAGCGCCCAGACCGCGACCGCGGCGTTCATCAGCCCGAACAAGGCCCCGGTTCGGATCAGCCCGAGATGCGGCACCAGCAGCAGCGGGAACGCGATCGCGACCGCGAGCGCGCCGAGGTAGTCGAAGGTCAGCACCTGCGACACGAGATTCCTGAAGGCGCCGGGTTGGTGCCGCTTCAGGATCCGCATCACGAGCGGAATCTCGAGCCCGACGAGGATGCCCACGGCCAGCACCATCGCGTACAGCGCGAAGCGGAACGAACCGCTGGCCAGCGACTGCAGCGCGAACAGCAGCGCCGGCATCAGCCCGCCGACCAGCCCGACCAGCAGCTCGATGCGCAGGAAGTGCGCGACCAGCTGCCGCTCGAAGAAGCGCGACAGGTACGAGCCGATCCCCATCGCGAACAGGTAGGTCCCGATGACGGTCGAGAACTGCAGGATCGAGTCGCCCAGCAGGTAGCTCGCGAGCGTGCCGGCAGCGAGTTCGTAGACCAGCCCGCAGGCGGCGACGACGAAGACGGAAGCGAGCAGCGCGACTTCGGCGGGGCGCACCGACGTCGGCGGCGGCGGATCGTGCAGCACCGCGGTCATGAACGCGGCGTCAGCCGACCAGGGGATTGCGCACGGTCAACGCCGGGAACCGATTGAAGTCGCGGTCGGCCGACCAGAACTCGCGCACCCCATGCTCGATGCAGATGGCGGCGATGCGCGCGTCGTGCACCTGCCCGCCGATCACGCGGCCGGCGACCAGCAACTTGTGCAAGGCCGCCCAGTGACTCGCACCCTCGTGCAGCATCACGAGCGACGGCGAGGCGAGCCACGCCGACAGCTGAGTGCTCGCCTGCGCGATGGTCGAAGCCGGCGCGAACGCGCGCGCGTTCGTCACCACACCGTAGAACTCGTGCAGGCACGGCCACGGGATCGCCCAGGCCGAGCCCGATGCGGCGAGCGCTGCGATGGCCTGCCGCGCCTTGTCATGGAAGGTCGATTCGCGCCGATGCGCGTAGACCAGCAGGTTCGTGTCGACGGCGATCACCCGCCGCGACCCTCATACATCAGCGCGCGCTTTTCTTCCCAGGAGAGCGTTTCGTATTCGGACTGAACGCCTGGCGTCCCGACGCTGCCATCGCGCAGTTTGAACGGCTTGGCCTTCGCAGTTCGCTCGGCAACGACCTTGCGCAGGCCCTGCTCGACGAGCGAGCGCAAGGTTTCGCCGTCACGCGCGGCGATCTTCCGGACCTGTTCGAGCAGGGGATCCTGGATTTCCAGCGTCGTCTTCATGAATGGCTCCGATATGGGCACCCATATCGTAGCACCCGTTTGCCCATATCATCCGTGCACCGCCGCCGCGACGATCAGCCCGATCGCGATGCACATCGATCCGACGACGATGGCCAGCGCGACATTCTTTTTCTCGGTGATTTCCTCCCACAGCCGGTACGGCGTGAGCTTGTCGACGACGACAAAGCAGATCCAGAAGATCGCCACGCCGATCAGCGCGTACACGATCGATCCGGCGATGACCCCGGGCTTCATCCACTCCAATCCCATCATCGCGAACCTCCAGTTCAAACACGTTGGGAAACCCGGCGGTCACTACTTGTGCCCGCCGCCGCTCGAAAACCCGCCGAACGCGCCGCCACTGGTGCCGTAGCCCCCGCCGCCGCGGTTCGCGTTCAGGCAATTCTGGTACTCGGCCGACGCCGCGCCGAAGGTGGCGAGCGCATCGTCGCAGTTCCTGGGCCCTGCGCCGCTGCCGCAGCGGAACAGCATCAGCACGACGATCACGACCGAGGCCCAGAAGAAGATCTTCACCAGCAGCGACGCCCGGCCGAGCGAGGTCGGCAGCGCGTCGCGCTGCAGGGCCGCCTTCTTGTCGGGCGCCAGGCGGAATGCGTTCGCCACCGCGTCGGCCGCGAGGGTCTCGCCGGCGGACCAGACGACTTCCTGCGTGTCCCCGCTGCCCGTCTGTTCGCGGTTCAGCCGCTTCGCCGAGGCGCTGCCGGTGCCCTGGTAGTCGGTGTTGAAGGTGCGCTGGTTCTGCGTCACCTGCCAGTAGAACTCGCCCAGCACATAGGTCACCATGCCGGTGTAGTCGTAGAGCTTGCGGTAGACGACGCCCTGGTAGTTGACGACCTGGCCGCTGCCCGAGGGCGCGCCGGTGACGGGAACCGTCCAGCTCCAGCCGTCCTGCGCGTCGACGAGAAACGCGAAGCCCTCGCTGCGGTGGTACAGCAGGTACTCGCGCCAGAAGCTCTGCTCGTCCTCGTCGCTGCCCGCCACCTCGCAGCGCTCGGCGTAGCCGACGACCTGCCAGGGCAGCGCCTGCGGGCCGCCGAGCGCCAGCGTGCCGACGCTGCCCAGCGGGATCAGCGGCTCGGTGCCGTTGGCCTGGGCGTAGTGCTGCAGGTCGGCGCCCACGCCCTGCCTGTCTGCTCCCGCCAGATCGACGACCGAATGGCACTGGTGGCAGGCGATGGACTGCGTGGTCGCGAGCCGGATCTCGAGCGCGGCGCCGCAGTTCGGGCATTCGACGCTGCGCCCGCCCAGGGTCTTGTCGGCCACGTCGGCCAGGCCCGTCATCGCCAACTCGCCGATCGCGACCGAGCGGCCGATGGACCAGCGCGGTGCCGCGGGTTCGCTGTAGTCCAGCGTGCCGACCTCGCCGTGCGCGTTGCGCAGGTCCGAGACGACGAAACCGCTGTGCAGATTCGGCGGGTACGGCAGCTCGCCCTGAGCCGCGATCAGCGTCGCGGTCGTGACCGACGCGACCGACCACGCCTGCCCGCCGATTACCACCGGCGCGCCGGCACGCAGGCCCTCGGCGCTCGGTGCGGCGCCCTCCAGCGGCGCGTCGAACCCGATCACGCAGCGGCCGTTGTCCTCGCTCAGCCAGCCCGACTTGCCGCTGTCGAACAGCGCATGCCATTCGTTCCAGGTGCCCCCGTCGTAGCGGTACTGCAGCCGGCCGACCAGCGTGAAGGCCGCGCCCTGGTGGGCGCCGGCGGCACCGAGTTGCAGCGGCGAGTGTTCGTCGAACAGCTCGGCGCTCTCGCCGATCCTGCGCAGCGCCTCGCCCTCTCGCACCACCGTGCTTTTGCAGAAGCTGCAGACGGCGAACGCCGACGCGGCCGATCGAAACTCGACCGGCGCGCCGCAGTTCGGGCACGCGGCGCGGTAGGCGCGCTGCGGTGTGGGTTCGGTGGCCAAGGCGGGCCCGACGCTAGACGAGCTTCTTCAGCAGCTCCGCTTTCTTCGCGTCGAACTCGCCCTGGGTCAGAATGCCCTTGGCCTTGAGCTCGCCGAGCTTCTCGAGCGTGGCCATCACCTCCTCGGGCCTGACGCCGGCGGCCGCCGCGGCGGCCGCCGGCTGACCCTGCAGGCCCTGGCTCAGCTGTTGCGCCATCACCTGGCCCAGCGCGACGCCGGCACCCAGCCCCATCGCGTCGCCGACGACACCGCCACCCTGGCCCGCGCCCTCGGCGAACTTCGGGATCGCCTGCGCGGTCTGGTACTGCATGAACTTGCCCATGTCGCCGCCGACCATGCCCATGCCGATCTTCTGGTCGAGGATTTTCTGCAGATCTTCCGGCAGCGAGACGTTCTGCATCGTCACGCCCTCGAGCTTCAGGCCGAGCGCGGCGAACGACGGCGCGGTCGCTTCCAGCAATGCCTTCGCGAACTCGACCTGGTTCGCGGCCAGGTCCAGGAACGCGACGCCGCTGCTCGCGACCGCGTCGGAGATGTGCTGCAACATCAGGCCGCGGAGTTGCCCGTCGAGGTCGGCGACGGTGTAGGTGTCGCGCGTGCCGGAGATTTCGGTGTGGAAGACTCTCGCGTCGGCGATGCGGTAGCTGTAGTTGCCGAACGCACGCAGCCGCACCGCGCCGAAGTCCTTGTCGCGGATCGTCAACGGCTGCGTGGTGCCCCAGCGCTGGTCGACCTGCTGGCGCGTGCTGAAGAAATACACATCGCTCTTGAACGGGCTCTTGAACAGCTTGTCCCAGTTCTTCAGGTAGGTCAGGACCGGCAGCGTCGCGGTGGTCAGCGTGTAGCGGCCGGGGCCGAACACGTCGGCGACCTTGCCCTCGTTGACGAACACCGCGACCTGCGATTCGCGCACCGTCAGCGAGCCGCCGTTCTGGATCTCGCGGTCCTGCATCGGAAAGCGCCAGGCGAGCGTGCCGTCGCCGGGCTCCAGCCACTCGATGATGTCGATGAACTGCTTCTTGATGAAATCCATCAGCGCCATGGCGTCACGCTCCCGATGAGTTGCCCCGGAACCCCGGGTGCGGCGAATAATACGTCGGAGTCCCTGCTTTCCAACCCCGTGAAAGGGTGTGTCCGATGAACGATGCCTTGCGTGCGCGCAGCCTGCAGATCGCGGTGATCGGCGCCGGCCCGGTCGGGCTGGCGCTGGCGCTGCAGGCGGCGCGCGCGCTGCCCGACGCGCAGGTCACGCTGTTCGACGCCCGCGCCGCCGACAAGGACGTGTCGGGCGACCCGCGCACGCTCGCGCTGTCGCTGGGCAGCGTGCAGTTGCTCGAGCGCCTGGGGGCATGGCGCGCCGATCTGGCGCAGCCGATCCTCGAGGTGCACGTGTCGCAACAGCCGCCGTCGACGCTGCCGCTGCTCGGCGACTGGCTCGGCGAGCCCTGCTTGCGCATCCGCGCCGTCGACGAGGCGGTGCCGCTGCTCGGCGCGGTGCTGAGCTACGGCAGCGTCGTGGCGCCGCTGCAGCAGGTCTGGATGGCGGCTGCGGCGGCCGAACCGGCGCGCCTGCACAGCCGCTTCGGCCAGCCGGTCGCGGCGCTGAAGAACCTGGGCGACGGCGTCGAGGTCGACGCCGGCATCGCCGAGCGCTTCGACCTGGCGATCGTCGCCGAGGGTGGTGTCTTCGCCGACCGGCCCCGCCGGGCGCTCGGCCCGAAGAATCGTTCGCCGATCCGCCACGACTACCACCAGACCGCGTGGGTCGGCCAGGTCGCGTTCGAGCCCGCCACCGAACCGCGCGCGAACGGTGTGGCGTTCGAGCGCTTCACGCGCCACGGCCCGGCCGCGCTGCTGCCGCTGAAGGATGGCGGCGCCGGCCTGGTGTGGTGCGTTCCGAGCGACGACGATCCGGTGCGCGAACTGAACGACGCCCAGCGCGTGACCGTGCTGAACAGCATCTTCCACCCCGCGACCGGGCGCATCGCCTCGATCACGCCGCTGAAGGACTTCGCACTCGGCCTGAACGCCGAGCGCACGCTGACCGACGGCCGCAGCGTGCGCATCGGCAACGCCGCGCAGACCCTGCACCCGGTCGCCGGCCAGGGCCTGAACCTGGGGCTGCGCGATGCGTTCGAGCTCGTGCATGCGCTCGCGCGCAACCCGGATGTCGATGCGGTGCTGAAGCGGCTCGAATGGCAGCGCGGCCCGGACCGCTGGGCGATGATCGCCGCGACCGATTTCCTCGCGCGCAGCTTCACCTGGAAGCTGCCGGGCGCCGGCGCGGCGCGCGGGCTGGGGATCGCCGCGCTGCAGCTGCTGTCGCCGCTGAAGTCGGCGCTGGCGCGGCAGATGATGTTCGGGCGGCGCTGAGAGCGCGCCGACACGACGCCGGCGGCGTCGCTGGTCAGGCGGCGCAGTCCACCGCTGGCACCCGGGGGCACGATCGGTCAGCCGAGCGGGACGCCCGACTCCTGCGGCATCCCTGCGATCACCGGGGCGAAGCCCTACACCCGAAACACTTAAGTCTTCCTTAGGCCGAGACGGCGCAAGCGGGGCTTGTTGGATGCGGGCGAACCGTCGCGTCAGGTCGTGTCATTCGGCAGCGAATCCATATCCAATCGATTTGCCGGTTGACATGCATCAACTTCGGCAACTGACCGCCGGTGTCAGATGTTCATCGTGCATGTTGTCAAGGAGATCACTGAATGAGCGTCTCGAACCCGAAGGCACAACCCGCCGCGAGGACGTTGCGGGCTTTGCTGGCCCTGGCGACACTGGCCCTGGTCCTGTTGCCGGGCAGCGCCCGCGCCATTCCGGCCTTCAATCGCCAGACCGGTCAGAACTGCGTCGCGTGCCATGCCGGCGGACAGTTTCCGGAGCTGACGCCCTACGGCCGCCTGTTCAAGCTGACCGGCTACACCATCGGCCAGCGTGCCGTGCCGATCTCCGCGATGGTGGTGGCCAGCCTTTCCAAGGTGGCGAACACCTCGAAGAGCGACGATCCGTCGGGCGACTTCCAGAAGAACGATGCGGCCATCCTGGCCACCGCGAGCCTGTTGCTCGGCGGCAAGGTCACCGACAACATCGGCGCCTTCGCCCAGGTCACCTACGACCCCTACGCGACCCAGTCGCCGGACGGCAGCTTTCATGGTCACACCAATGCAGACAACATCGACCTGCGCTACGCGGATCGCTTCGTCGACGACAAGCGCGACCTGATCTTCGGCATCAGCGCCAACAACAACCCCTCGGTGTCGGACCCCTGGAACACCGCCGCGGCCTGGATGCAGTACGTGCCGGTGCCCAGCCCGACCAGCAGCCGGTTCATCGATGGCAGCACGCCGTACCCGGGCTTCGGCGCGGGTGGCAACATCGCCGGTGTCACCGCCTACGCGTTCTGGAACAAGACGATCTACGCCGAGCTGGGCGGTTACGGAACCTCCAGGGGACTGGGCTCGTTCATGAGTGCCGGAGTCGCCGACGCCGACAGGACCCATCTGCGTGGCGTCAACCCCTACTGGCGCCTGGCGTTCAACCACGAGTGGGGTCCGCACAACCTGATGATCGGCACCTCGGGCATGGCGGCCGTCGTCTATGAAAACCCGCTTGACACGTCCGACCCGGGGAGCACCTACCGCTACAGGGATCTGGCCATCGACGCCCAGTACCAGTACCTGCTGGATCCGCATGCGGTGACGGCGCAGCTCGTCTATACCAGCAACCACGTCCGCTATCCGACCGATCAGGCGAATCAGCCGGTGACGGATGCAACCGGAAATGCGCTGGCGAGCACCAATCTGTCGGACACCACGCATCTGTTGCGGGCCAAGCTGAGCTACGTGTACCAGGCCAGGTACGGCGGCAGCCTCGGCTTCTTCAACCTCACCGGCGGCAGGAACACGGCGTTGCTGAGCAACAACCCGGGGCCCTCGGCGGGCCAGCCCGATGGCAACGTCACCGGCAGCCCTGCCACGCGCGGCTTCACGCTCGAGGCGTTCTGGATGCCGATCCAGTATCTGCGCATCGGCGCCCAATACACGGCGTACGGCACGTTCAACGGCGCCTCGCACAACTACGACGGCTTCGGCCGCAATGCGAGCGACAACAACTCGCTGTTCCTCTACACGTGGCTGGCCTACTGAATGCCTCCCGTGATGTCCATGCCCGCCGGGAGATACCCATGAAGATCGTGACCCTTGCCATCGTCGCCGCGGCCTTGCTGGCGACCGGCTGCGCCAACACCGAGCGCTCGCGCGATCTCGGCAATCCGAACATCGCGGGCATCACGCTGGCGCAGCAGGTCTGCTCGAACTGCCATGGCATGAACGGCACCGCCGTCTCGCCGAACTTCCCGAACCTGGCAGGCCAGACCGAGCCCTACGTCGTCGCCCAGCTCAAGGCCTTCAGAAGCCACGACCGGCGCGACCCGGCCGGCTTCGAGTACATGTGGGGCCTGAGCCGCAGCCTGACCGACGCGCAGATCCAGGGACTGGCGGCCTACTACGCCGGCCAGACCCCTGTGCGGCAGGCGCTCGAGGGTGATCACGGCAAGCTCGAGGCTGGCAAGGCGATCTTCGAGACGGGCGTTTCGGCCGCCGGCGTCCCGGCCTGCTCGGGCTGCCATGGTGCGCAGGGCCAGGGCAATGCCGCGTTCCCGCGCATTGCGGGCCAGCACGCCGACTACATCGTCAAGCAGTTGGTGGTGTTCCAGCGCACCGACGAGCGGCCCGAGGGCGCCATCATGAAGACGGTCGCGCACGCGCTCACCCAGCAGAACATCGACGATGTGGCCGCCTATCTGCAGGCCATGCCCAGCCTGTAGCCGGCCAGCCGGCCGCGGAACGGCCCGGTTCAGGTGATCACGGTCGGCGCGCTGCGCCCGGTGCGTTCGCGGATGCCCGCGAGCGCGTCGGCCAGGGCGATCAGCCCGGCCAGCGCCGCTTGCGTCTCGATCGCGTGCTGCGCCGGGTCGGGCTCGTAGCGCTCGAGATAGACACGCAGCGTCGCGCCTTCGGTGCCGGTGCCCGAGAGGCGGAACACGATGCGCGAGCCGTCCGCCAGGCCGATGCGGATGCCCTGCGCGGTGCTGACCGAACCGTCGACCGGGTCGGTGTAGGCGAAGTCGTCGGCCGTCGCGATCGTTGCGCCGGCGATCGTCCGCCCCGGCAGCGTCGCAAGCGACGCGCGCAGGTGCGCGATCAGGCCGTTCGCCGCGGCGCTGTCCACGCCCTCGTAGTCGTGGCGCGAGTAGTAGTGGCGGCCATAGGTCTTCCAGTGGTCGCGCAGGATCGCTTCGACCGAGATGCCGCGCACCGCCAGGATGTCGAGCCAGAACAGCACGGCCCAGATGCCGTCTTTCTCGCGCACGTGGTCGGAGCCGGTGCCGGCGCTCTCTTCGCCGCACAGCGTGACCTGGCCGGCGTCGAGCAGGTTGCCGAAGAACTTCCAGCCGGTCGGGGTCTCGAAGCAGGCGATGCCGAGCTTCTCGGCGACGCGATCGACCGCCGCGCTCGTCGGCATCGAGCGCGCGACGCCCTTCAGGCCGGCCGCGTAGCCGGGCACGAGGTGCGCGTTCGCGGCCAGCACCGCGAGGCTGTCGCTGGGCGTGACGACGAAGTGGCGGCCGACGATCATGTTGCGGTCGCCGTCGCCGTCGCTCGCAGCGCCGAAGTCGGGCGCTGCCTCCCTGTCTTCGCCGAAGTCGGGCGCCGCCTCCCTGCCCTCGCCGAAGTCGGGAGCGCTCTGCGGGCCTGATCCTTCGGCGAACATCCGCGCGATCAGGTCTTCGGCGTAGGTCGGGTTCGGGTCCGGGTGGCCGCCGCCGAAATCGGGCAGGGGCACCCCGTTCATCACGCTCGCCGCCGGTGCGCCCAGGCGCCTGACGAAGATCTCGTGCGCAGACGGGCCGGTCACGGCATGCATCGCGTCGAAGCACATCCTGAACGTACCCGAACGCAGCAGCGCGCCGATCCGGTCGAAGTCGAACAGCGTGGCGAGCAGGTCGGCGTGATCGGCGACCGGGTCGATGACCTCGACCGCCATGCCGGCGACCGTCGTCTCGCCCTGCACGGCCAGATCGATGTCGGGCGCATCGACCGTCAGGTAACGCGTGATCTTCTGCGTGTTCGCAAAGACGGCCTCGGTGATCTTCTCCGGCGCCGGCCCGCCGTTGCCGGTGTTGTACTTGATGCCGAAGTCGCCGTCCGGTCCGCCGGGATTGTGGCTGGCCGACAGGATGATCCCGCCGAAGGCCCGGCGCTTGCGGATCACGCAGCTCGCCGCCGGCGTCGACAGGATGCCCTGCCGGCCCACCAGCACGCGGCCGAAGCCGTTCGCCGCCGCCATGCGCAGGATGGTCTGGATCGCCGCGTCGTTGTGGAAGCGGCCGTCGCCGCCGAGCACCAGCGTCTGGCCTTCGATGCCCGCCAGCGAATCGAAGATCGACTGGACGAAGTTCTCCAGGTAGCCGGGCTGCCGGAACACCGCGACCTTCTTGCGCAGCCCGGACGTGCCGGGTCGCTGGCCGTCGATGGGTGCGGTGCGAACGGTCTTGACGGCAGTGGCCATGCGAACTCCGTGGGGCGCCGGCCGGGGCGGCGACGATGAGACACCATCATAGAGAACCCGGCCGTCGCGCCGATGGCGCGCAGCGGGTGGCCGGCACTCGCGTGCGCAACCCGCGCTCGCCTACGGCCGCCTGAACCAGAGATCGGCGACGACCGGCCGGTGGTCCGAGGCTTGTCCGCCGCCGACCTCGCACGCGGCCACGCCGATCTCGTCGCTGACGAGGATGTGGTCGATGCGCAGGAACGACAGGCCCAGGCGCAGCGCCTGGCCGTAGCTGTGGCCGTAGCCGCGCCCGGCCTCGGCGAACGCGTCGCGCAGGCCGGTCGCGAGCAGCGTCTGCACCACGGGCGACGCCTGCGGCGCGTTGAGGTCGCCGGCAATCACCAGCGGGCGCGGGCCGGCGGCGACGATGCGCGCCAGCAGCCGCGCCTGCTCCAGCCGCTCCGCGTAGTTGGCGCGCCATTCGTCGACGCCGTCCAGCCCTTCGCGCCGCGCCGCGTTCAGCCCGGTGCGCGGCGACTGGAAGTGCACCGTGACGAGCGTCAGGTCCACCCCGCCCACGCGCACGACGCAGCGCAGGTAGCCGACGTCCTCGCCGCGCACCGGCAGCCGCCCGGGCGTGCAGTCGCGCAGCGGAAAGCGGCTCGCGATCACGTACTGGCCGACGCGGTGCCGCTCGCGGTCGCCGAACAGCAGGGCCTCGGGCGCGCGGTCGCCGACACGCGCGGCCGACATCCCGTGGGCGTCCTGAACCATCACGATGTCGGGGTCGTGGCGCGCGATCTCCCGCGCCAGCTCTTCGAGACCGCCGAGGCGCCGCGATGCGTTGGCCGCCTTGATGTTGTAGGTCATCAGCCGGAACGGGCGTTCGCCCGGCGCGGGGCGATTCCACACCAGCCCCATCCCGACGGTCGCGACCAGCGCCAGCGTGCCCAGACTCGCGAGCACCCAGCGCCGCCCGAGCCCGCACGAGACGCCCAGCGCGGCGAGCGCCGGCACCAGCCACATCGGATACGGCAGGTAGCGGGTCAGCTCCAGCCACCAGGGGCTCGGCGGGCTGGCGCGCTGGGCCAGTGTCAGCAGCAGCAGCACGGCCAGCACGACGGCGACGCCCAGTCGCAGCGCCGGGCGCAGCCGGCCGGGAAAGTTTCGGGTCAAGAGAGCGCCCCCAGGCCGACGACATACGTCGTCCGCCCCCCGAGGGGGATGAGGAAACTTCGGGCGGCCGGGCGTTTCCTCATAAGGGAGAGCGCGATGCGGATGTTGAAAGGCCGGCGCAGCTTACCCGAGCGCGCCGCGCCGATCGGTTCGCGGATACTCGCGGGCATGTCGTCGCCGGTGTTCTTCAAGCTGCTCGCGATCTTCGTCATCGTCGCGATCGGCTGGATCGTCGGCAAGGCGCGCTGGCTCGGCGCTGCCGACGGCCACGCCGATCCGGCGCGCATCCTCGCGAACGCGGCCTTCTACATCTTCGTGCCGGCGCTGCTGTTCCGGACCACCGCGCGCATCGACTTCGAGACCATGCCCTGGGCCACGCTGGCCGCGGCGTTCCTGCCGCTGCTGCTGGTGCTGCTGGCCGTCTACCTGCTGCAAAAGCGCGCCAGTCGCGACGGCCGCCTGCCGGTGGCCGCGCCGGCGGTGCGCGCCATCAGCGCGGTGTTCGGCAACACCGTGCAGGTCGGCATCCCGATGGCGGCGGCGCTGTTCGGCGAGGCCGGCCTGGGCATTCACCTCGCGATCGTCAGCCTGCACGCGCTGGTGCTGCTGACCGTGACGACCGCGCTGGTCGAGCTCGACCTCGCCCGTGCGCAGCAGCGCAGCGGCGCGGCCGGCACGCAGCTGGCGGCGACCCTGCGCGTGACCGCGCGCAACACCATCATCCACCCGGTCGTGCTGCCGGTGCTGATCGGGCTGGGCTGGAACGCGCTCGGGCTGCCGCTGCCGGCGATGGCCGACGAGATCCTGCAGACGCTGGGCCAGGCGGTCGTGCCGCTGTGCCTGGTGCTGATCGGCATGTCGCTCGCGTACTACGGCGTGCAGGGCGCGGCGCGGGCCGCGGTCTGGCTGTCGGCCTGCAAGATGGTGCTGTTGCCGGCACTGGTGCTCGTGATCGCGAAGTGGGGATTCCACCTGACCGGCATGCCGCTCGCGGTGGTCGTGATGCTGTCGGCG
Source organism: Pseudomonadota bacterium (assembly GCA_040388965.1). Taxonomy (GTDB): domain Bacteria; phylum Pseudomonadota; class Gammaproteobacteria; order Burkholderiales; family Burkholderiaceae_C; genus LMDS01. The sequence continues at coordinate 42,123 of JAZKAV010000032.1, forward strand.
CTGCCGATCGGCAGCAACGCGCTGATCTTCGCGCAGCGCTACCGCACGCTCGAGGCCGAGACCACCGCGGCGACCGTGTTCTCGACCCTGGCATTCGTGGCAGTGGCGCCGGCCTGGCTGGTGGTGCTGGGCTGGCTGGGCTGAGAGCGCCCCCAGGCCGACGACTTGCGTCGTCCGCCCCCGAGGTCCGGAACGGGCCCCTTCGTGGCCCAGGGGGATGAGGAAACTTCGGGCGGCCGGGCGTTTCCTCATGAGTCCCCTGGCGCGCCGCGGCGCGGATCACCGCGACGGCCGGGTCCGGCTCCAGAGCGCGCGCAGGCCGCGCGGCTCGGCCCGCGCGGCCGGGTGCGCCCGCGTCGCGAGCAGCGACGATGCGAGGTAGAGCCCGTTGAGCAACCGGCTCGCGCGCTCCACGCTCATGCCGGGCCAGCGACTCACGGTGCGCAGCGACACGGTCTCGCGGCGCAGCCGCAGCGCCGCCGGGCCCAGGGCACCGCTCAGCGACACGCCCTCGGCATCGCGCAGCGCGCGGTAGGCCGCGGTGCCGGCGATCTCGGCCAGCAGGCTGGACCGCGGCCCGTACAGCGCGAGCGACCACAGCAGCGGCGACAGCGGCCGATAGTGCCGGGACAGCGCGATGCGCTCGTGCATCCAGTGGCCCGGCGGTCGCACGCCCGGCGGCTCGGTGTCCAGCAGCTTCAGGGTCGCCAGCGAGGAGCGCGGCGCCTGCGCCAGGTCGCGCGGCGAGTGGTACAGCATCTGCCCCGGGAACAGCGTCACCGGCCACACCAGCTGTTCATACTGCAGAAGCAGCAGCGCCGGCTCGTGGTGGCGCATGCAGGCGGCCACGACTTCGAGCAGGTCGGTGCCGGTGGCCGCGCGGTCGATGCGGCGCAGGTCGGCGAGCAAGGTGGTCGGCAGCACGGTTTCGCCGCGCAGGCGCGAGAATCCGCTGCCGCCGGTCTGCTGCCGGACCCGCTCGTATTCGCTCACGTGCCAGAGCGTGGATTCTTCGAAGTCGCGCACCCCTGCATGCTGCCCGCCATGCGCGCGGCAGGCGTTTGCAGATGTAGCGGGCGCAAGAGGCGGTTGCGCGCTGCGTCTGCACGCCCATCCGCCATGCGCCTACAAATCGGAACAGGCCGCGCCCCGCGGCGGCGCTAAGCTGCCACGCCCGGAATCCATTGCCGCACGCACCCACCGCCCGCCCGACCTGCCCGATGAACGACCGCCGAATCCCACCATTGGCCGACACCGGCCTGGCCGACCTCGCCCTGGCCGCGGGCGCGCGCCTGGGCTCGTTCGAGCTGCACCGGGTGATCGGGCGCAGCGCGAGCGGCGTCGTCTACCTCGCCACCGACCACGCGCTCGCGCTGACGGTGGCGATCCAGGAGTACCTGCCGGCGCGGCTGGTGCAGCGCGAACCCGGCCTGCGGCTGCGCTCGACCGACCCGTGGCACGAGGACATGATCGCCCGCGGGCTGCGCGCCTTCATCGACGAGGCCCGCCTGCTGGCGCACTGCGACCACCCGGCGCTGGTGCGTGTGAGCCACCTGTTCGAGGCCCACGGAACAGCCTACCGCGTGATGCCGTACTACGGCGGACGGCGCCTGCTCGAGCTGCGCCGCGACATGCCCGAGGCGCCCGACGAGGCGTCGCTGCGCGCGCTGCTCGACGACCTGCTCGGCGCGCTGGAGGCGATCCACCGCAACGGCCGGGCGCACGGCGGCGTGACGCCGGGCAACATCCTGTTGCTCGGCGACGACCGCCCGCTGCTGCTCGGCCCCGGCGCGGCCGGCCGCGAAATCGGCAGCGACCTGGTCGATTCGCTGATGGCGAGCCTGGAGACCCCGCTCGCGTCCGACCCGGCCGTGCCGGTGCCCGCCGGGCCGATCGCCGACCTGTGCGCGCTCGCCGAAGTCACGCGCTTCTGCATCACCGGCGCGCTGCCGCCGGCGCCCGGCCCGGGCCGCGGCCACGAGCCGCTCGCCGGGCTGCTCGCACGCAGCTTCGAGCCGGCCGCGCGGCCGCGCTACAGCGCCGAGCTGCTCGGCACGCTGGACGCCGCACTGTCGCCGGTCGCCGAGGACTGGCCGCTCAGCGCGGCGCAGTTCCGCAGTTGGCTGGCGCGCGGTGCCGCGCCGATGCGGCGGCACGCCGAGCCGCGGTTCGCCCCGGCGCCGCCGGCGAGCGCGCCACCGGCCGCCGCGCCACTGCCGGCAGCGCCCAGCGAGCCCCCTGCGCTGCGGCCGGCGGCGGCGATCCGTCCGCCCGCCGAGCCGCTCGCGGATCCGATGACGACCGACCGGGCGCCCTGGGTGGCGCCGCCGGTGCGCCGGACCGCGCGCACGCGGCGCGCCCTGAAGCTCGCGATGGCGGGCGTGTTGACGCTGCTCGCGGTCGGCGTGCTGGCCGTCGTCAGCGGCGCCTGGGAGCATGTGCCGGCGATCGCGCTGGACCGCTTGCCGAGTCTGAGCGCCGAGCGTCCTGCCGAGCGTCCTGCCGAGCGCACGGCCGACGCGCCGGCACCGATGCCGAACCCGGCTGCGGCTGTGGCCCCCGCCCCGGTCCTGGCCGCGCCGGCGGAGCCCGGCACCCAGGCGGCCACACCGGCGATCGACGCGGCGGCCGCATCCGCGCCCGCCCCTCTCGCGCCGCCCGTGGCCTACGTCGCGCCGGCTTCCGCGCCGCCGCTGCCGGCGCAGCTGGCGCGGACCGCGCCACGTGCCGCGGCACCGGCCGAGCCGCCTGGCGTCGCCGCGAGTGACGCAGCCCCCGGGCGGGTGTCGGGCGCCGCACCGCGCCACCGCGCCGCCCCCTTGCCGGTCCGGCAAGCCGGCGGGCCGCGCAGCGCGTGCGCGTCGAAGAGCGATTTCGCGCTGTACCGCTGCATGCAGCAGCAGTGCGATTCGACGCGCTGGTCGGCGCACCCGCAATGCATTCGGCTGCGCGCCACCGACCGGGTCGATTAGCGACGCCGCACGAGCGCCGGCAGCGGGCCCGCGCCCGGTTTGCGACAATCCGGGCATGAGTCCGACCGATCTGCCTGCGATGATTGCCCACATGGGCGCGGCGGCGCGCACCGCCGCGGCGCGCATGGCGGCAGCACCGACCGCCGCGAAGAACGCCGCGCTGCTCGCGCTGGCGCGCCGCCTGCGTGCCGGATCCGAAGCGCTGCGCCGCGCGAACGCGCTCGACATCGAGGCCGCGACGGCGGCCGGCCTCGCCGCGCCGCTGGTCGACCGGCTCAGGCTCACCGACCAGGTCATCGAGACCGTCGCGCAGGGCTGCGAGCAGATCGCCGCGATGGCCGATCCGATCGGCGAGATCTCCGGCCTCGCGCAGCGCCCGAGCGGCATCCAGGTCGGCCGCATGCGCGTGCCGCTGGGCGTGTTCGGCATGATCTACGAGAGCCGGCCGAACGTCACGATCGAGGCCGCGTCGCTGGCGATCAAGAGCGGCAACGCGGCGATCCTGCGCGGCGGCTCGGAGGCGATCCATTCGAACCTCGCACTGTGGCACGTGGTGCAGGCCGCGCTCGACGACGCCGCCCTGCCGCCCGACGCGGTGCAGCTCGTGCAGACCACCGACCGCGCCGCGGTCGGGCACCTGATCGCTTCGCCCGACGCGGTCGACGTGATCATCCCGCGCGGCGGCAAGGGCCTGATCGAGCGCGTCTCGCGCGAGGCGAAGGTGCCCGTCATCAAGCACCTCGACGGCAACTGCCATGTGTATGTCGACGCCAGCGCCGATCTCGATCTCGCGCTGCGCGTGACCGATAACGCGAAGACGCAGAAGTACAGCCCCTGCAATGCGGCCGAATCGCTGCTCGTGCACGAGCAAATGGCGCCGGCCTTCCTGCCGCGCATCGGCGCGCTGTTCGCGGCCAAGGGCGTGGCGATGCGCGGCGATGCGGCGGCGCTCGCGCTGCTGCGCGGCGTGCCCGGCGCCGTGCTGTCGGCCGCGACCGAACAGGACTGGGCCGAGGAATACCTGGCGCCGATCATCAGCGTCAAGGTCGTCGCCGACCTCGACGCGGCGATCGCCCACATCAACCGCTACGGCTCGCACCACACCGACGCGATCCTGACCGACACGCACACGCACGCGATGCGCTTCCTGCGCGAGGTCGATTCGGCCAGCGTGATGGTGAACGCGTCGACGCGTTTCGCCGATGGCTTCGAGTACGGGCTGGGCGCCGAGATCGGCATCAGCACCGACAAGTTCCACGCCCGCGGGCCGGTCGGCCTGGAGGGCCTGACCTCGCTGAAATGGATCGTGCTGGGTCACGGCGAGGTGCGCACTTGATCGCCAGGATCGTCCAGCATGGCTGACACCCCGGGTCGGCGCGCCGGGCGCGACGACCCGCGGTCCGCGCTGGTGCTGTTCTCGGGCGGGCAGGATTCGACCGCCTGTCTCGCCTGGGCACTGGACCGTTATGCCCGTGTCGAGACCATAGGCTTCGACTACGGCCAGCGCCACCGCGTCGAGCTCGACTGCCGGCTGCAGGTGCGCTCGGCGCTGACCGCCGGATTCGGACATTGGTCGCGCAGGCTCGGCGACGACCACCTGCTCGACCTCGCGCTGCTCGGCCAGATCTCCGACACCGCGATGACCGATGCGCGCGCGATCGAGACCGGCGCGCGCGGGCTGCCCAACACCTTCGTGCCCGCGCGCAACCTGCTGTTCCTCACCTTCGCCGCGGCGCTCGCCTACCGGCGCGGCCTGAGCGTGCTGGTCGGCGGCATGTGCGAGACCGATTTCTCCGGCTATCCCGACTGCCGCGACAACACGCTCAAGGCACTGCAGGTCGCGATCAGCCTCGGGCTGGACGCGCCGATGACGATCGAGACGCCGCTGATGTGGCTGACCAAGGCGCAGACCTGGGCGCTGGCCGAGCAGCTCGGGGGAGCGGCACTGACCGATCTCATCGTCGAGCACACCCACACCTGCTACCTCGGCGACCGCACGCAACGCCATGCGTGGGGCTACGGCTGCGGCCGGTGCCCGGCCTGCGCGCTGCGGCGCCAGGGTTACGAGGGCTGGCGATGACGGCCTCGCAAATCGTCGGCTGGGCAGTCGCTGCGCTGCTGCTGTTCTGGGCCGTCGGCGCCTACAACCGCCTGGTGCGGCTGCGCGGCGCGATCGTGCGCCAGTTCGCACCGGTGGACGAGCAGTTCCGGCGCCGCCACGCGCTGCTGCTGCAGCTGCTGGACGCTCTCGCGCCGATGCTGGTGCACGCCGCACCGCGCATCGATGCCTTGCGCGCCGCCTGCACCCAGGTGGCCAGCGCCTGCGCGCAGGCCAGGCGGCGCCCCGGGGCGGCCGGCGCGATCACCAGCCTGCGCCTGGCCGACGGGATTCTCGGCGAGGCGCGCGCGCGCCTGCCCGTGCCGAGTGCCCCGGGCAGCGAACTGGCGGCGCTGAACCTGCTGCTGCTGGAGAGCGACGCGACGCTGGCGTTCGCGCGCCGCCAGTTCAACGACGCGGTGACCGACTACAACCGGGCGGTGAAGCAGTTCCCGACGCTGCTGCTGGTCGGCCTGTTCGGTTTTCGCAGCGCGACCGCGCTCTGAGCGGCCCGAAACAACCGGCCCCGCCCCCCCCCCCGCAAGTAAGGGGTTGCACAGGCCGAAGGACAGGCGCACCGTGACGGTCCCGAATGAGCCGAAGCGTGGCGGGGTCAATGGAACGGAGGATCGACATGGGCATCAAGCGACTTCAGAAGACGATTCAGTGTGGCCTGACCGCGGTCGGCCTCTTGGGAGCGAGCGCGCAGGTGATGGCCGACCCGCCGTTCATTTCGGGACCGACCGATCCCAACTACAACACGCCGTTCCAGGGGGCGAGCGCGAGCACGTTTGCGTCGTCGTTCGGCTTTTCGGTCGGCACCGGCCCCGGGCAGTTGCACGTCAGCATCGGCACCTGGACCGATCCGGCCGGGCTGATCTACGGCACCGCGCTGGGCACCGGCGGGCTGAATGCCTCCGGGGTGACGACCGGCCTGCTCAACTACGCGTACAGCATCACGGCCACCAACACGGTCTCGATCAACGCGCGCGACTATGCCTGGGGCCAGAACACCGGCACCAACTTCACGACGAATCCAGCCAACGACCAGCCCTGGAAGGGCAGTGTGTTCGACCTCGGCGGACCGGCCAACAAGGCGGTCGTGTTCCCGATCATCGACCACGGGCCGCTGCCCAACGAGGCGCTCGAGTACACGGTCTACCTCACCGATTCGCCCTTCTCGACCAACCTGGCCGACTGGCACCTGGCCACCTTGGCCGAGGTCTATATGCAGGGTTGGCAGGCCGACAACATCGCGCTGGCGGACGGCTTCACGACGGTGTGGACGTTGGCGTCGCCGTCGGACACGTTCCGCTACGTGTCGGTCCAGGCAATTGGCTCGAAGGCGTTTCAACCCGTGTTCGGGGACGAAGACGAGATCGACGCGGTCGCGGGCCTCAGCGCCGCAGGCGGCAGTGTCGTGCCCGGCATTCCGGAGCCCGGGACCTACGCCCTCATGCTCGCGGGCCTCGGCGTGGTCGGGTTCATGGCGCGTCGCCGCAAGCGCTGACCCGCCATGTGCGCACTGCCACGGCGGCCCTGATCGCCGCGCAGTGCGCGTGACGCGGCGCGTCAGGGACGCGCCGCAGTTGCGTCCGTGACGCAGATTGCCGCCGAGCCGATCCGGCGCACTGCGCCGGGCGGCGGTCATCCCGCAGATCGAGAATCCTTCGCCGCGCGAGCGGCGATCGAGGAACATCGCCGTGCTCACCAAGCGCCTCGAGCTGTGGCGCTGATCCAGGCGGGCGCCGGAGCCCGACTCGGGCGACACTACGCCACCCGAGTGCTGGAGAAACCCGTATGACGCCGCGCCCGCGCCCCCCGATGTTCACCGCCGCGCTGTTCGCGGCCGGCGCCGCCGCATTCGCGCAGGACGCCGCCACGCTGCAAGTTCGCAGCCTCGCCGCGAGCTGCGCCCAATGCCACGGCACCGACGGCCGCACGCCGCCGGGCTCGGCGATGCGCTCGCTGGCCGGCATGCCGGCGCCCTACCTCGCCGAGCAGTTGCTGGCGTTTCGCAGCGGCGAGCGCCCCGGCATCGTGATGCCGCAACTGGCGAAGGGCTACGGCGATGCGCAGATCGCGCGGCTCGCCGGGTATTTCGCCGGTGTGCCCGCTGTCGCCCCCCGACCCTGAGGCCCGCGATGCAACGGCGCGATCTGCTGAAACTCGCCGGTGCGGGCGCGCTCGCACCGAGCCTGGGCGGCCTTGGCCTGACAGGCTGCGCCGCGACGCCGGCGATGACGCCGATCGGCGCGCCCGACCGTGCCCGCGTGCTGGTCGTCGGCGGCGGCTACGGCGGCGCCACCGCAGCGAAGTACCTGCGCCTGTTCTCGCAGCATGCGATCGACGTGGTGCTGGTCGAGCCCGACGCGGCGTTCGTCTCGTGCCCGCTGTCGAACCTGGTGCTCGGCGGCAGCCGTGCGATGACCGACATCACGCGACCCTACGACAAGCTCGGCGCACTGCACGGCGTGCGCGTCGTCAGGGACAGCGTCGCGGGCATCGACGCGGTGAAACGCGTCGCGACGCTGGCCGGCGGCAGCACGATCGGCTACGACAAGCTCGTGTTGTCGCCCGGCGTCGAGATGATGTGGGACGAGGTGGCGGGGCTGCGCGACGCGAGCCTGCAGGGCCGCATCCTGCAGGCCTGGAAGGCCGGCTCCGAGACCGCGGCGCTGCGTCGCCAGCTCGAGGCGATGCCCGACGGCGGCGTGTTCGCGATCGCGATCCCCGAGGCGCCGTACCGCTGCCCGCCCGGGCCCTACGAGCGCGCCTCGGTCGTCGCCGCCTACTTCAAGGCCGCGAAGCCACGCTCGAAGGTGCTGATCCTCGACGCGAACGAGGACGTGACGAGCAAGGGCGCGCTGTTCAAGAAGACCTGGGCCGAGTCGTACCCGGGCCTGCTCGAGTACCGGCCGCAGTCCAGGGCGACCAGCGTCGACGCAGCGACCAACACCGTCCGGTTCGAGATCCAGGACGACGTGCGCGCCGACGTGCTGAACGTGCTGCCGCCGATGCGCGCCGGCGCGATCGCGCTGCGCACCGGTCTGGCGAACGCGAACGCGCGCTGGTGCGAGGTCGACTTCCTGAACTTCGAGTCGACCGCGGCGCGGCACCTCCACGTGATCGGCGACTCGATCCAGATCGCGACCCTGATGCCCAAGAGCGGCCACATGGCGAACAGCCAGGCCAAGGTCGCGGCCGCGGCCATCGTCGCCGAGCTGAACGGCTGGGAGATCGACCCGGCGCCGATGCTGACCAACACCTGCTACAGCTTCGTCGACGCGCAGCGCGCGATGCACGTCGCCAGCGTGCATGCCTACCTGCCTTCCGAGAAGACCTTCAAGCCGGTGGCCGGCGCCGGCGGCCTGTCGAGCGCGCCGAACGAACTCGAGGCGGCGCTCGCGTTCAGCTGGGCGCGCTCGATCTGGGCCGACACACTGGGCTGAGAGGCCGGCCCCGACGCGTCGCCGACGCTACACTGGCGCAAACCCTCGCTGACAGCCCCTGGTGCGGGGCCTAGCATCGACGCACCGCAGATGCGCAACAGCGCGTTGGCCCCGGACGGCATTCCCCACCGGCACGAGCGCGCGGAAAGGGATTGCTTGCAAGCGACCGATATCCATGTCCCCGACTACTTCCACAAGGTGGTCGACTGCCAGTGGGCCTGCCCGGCCCACACCCCGGTTCCCGAGTACATCCGCCTGATCGCGGCGGGCCGCTATACCGATGCCTACATGGTCAACTGGGCATCGAACGTGTTCCCCGGCATCCTCGGCCGCACCTGCGACCGGCCCTGCGAGCCGGCCTGCCGGCGCGGGCGCGTCGAGGAGGCGCAGACCGAGAAGCCCGAGCCGGTCGCGATCTGCCGCCTGAAGCGCGTCACCGCCGACTTCAAGGACGACGACATCAGCAGCCGCTTCCCCCGGCCCGCGCCCGTGAAGAACGGCAAGCGCGTCGCCTGCGTCGGCGCCGGGCCGGCCGCGCTGACGGTGGCGCGCGATCTCGCGCCGCTCGGTTATTCGGTCACGGTGTTCGACGCCGACGCCAAGGCCGGCGGCATGATCCGCTCGCAGATCCCGCGCTTCCGCCTGCCCGAGGCGGTGATCGACGAGGAAACCGGCTACGTGCTGAACCTGGGTGTCGAGTTCCGCGCCGGCACGCGCATCGACTCGCTGAAGGCACTGCTCGAGGACCGGACCGGCGGCGGCTGGGACGCGGTCTTCATCGGCTCCGGCGCGCCGCGCGGGCGCGACCTGAAGATCCCCGGCCGCGCCGAGGCCGCGAAGCACATCCACATCGGCATCGACTGGCTCTCGTCGGTCTCGTTCGGCCACGTCACCCGCATCTCGAAGCGGGTGATCGTGCTCGGCGGCGGCAACACCGCGATGGACTGCTGCCGCAGCGCGAAGCGCCTCGGCGGCATTGAGGTGAAGGTGATCGTGCGCTCGCCGTTCGACGAGATGAAGGCGTCGCCGTGGGAGAAGGAAGACGCCGCACACGAGGCCATCACGATCCTCGACTGTCTGGTGCCCAAGGCCTTCCTGCACGACGGCCGCGGCAGGCTCACCGGCATGAGCTTCGACAAGGTGCGCGCGCTGCGCGACGCCGGCGGCCGGCGCCAGCTCGTCTCGACCGGCGAGCCCGAGCAGGTGTTCGAGTGCGACGAGGTGCTGGTCGCGGTCGGCCAGGAGAACGCATTCCCGTGGATCGAGCGCGACGCCGGCGTCGCGTTCGACGAGTGGGGCATGCCGGTGCTGAACGACGTGACGCTGCAGTCGAGCCGGCCGGACGTGTTCTTCGGCGGCGACGCGGCGCTGGGCCCGAAGAACATCATCTGGGCCGTCGCGCAGGGCCACGCCGCGGCAATCTCGATCGACAAGTTCCTGCACGGCGAAGATGTGTCGAAGCGCCCGGCGCCCGGCGTCACGCTGGTGTCGCAAAAGATGGGCATCCACGAGTGGAGCTACGACAACGCCGTGTCGCCCGACATCCGCCACAAGGTGCCGTGGCGCGACGTGAACGCGGCGCTGCGCAACATCAAGGTCGAGGTCGAACTCGGCTTCGACGTGCAGGCGGCGTGGAAGGAGGCGCAGCGCTGCCTGAACTGCGACGTGCAGACGGTGTTCAACACCGGCCAGTGCATCGAGTGCGACGCCTGCGTCGACATCTGCCCGACCGACTGCATCAGCTTCACCGCGAACGGCGACGAGGCCGACCTGCGCACCCGGCTGCGCGCGCCGGCGCGGCACGCCGACCAGGCGCTGTACGTCTCGAGCGAACTGAAGACCGGCCGCGTGATGGTGAAGGACGAGGACGTCTGCCTGCACTGCGGGCTGTGCGCCGAGCGCTGCCCGACCGGCGCCTGGGACATGCAGAAGTTCCTGATCGATCTGACGCAGGCCGGGCGCGGCTGCCGCGACGGCAGTTCCCGGAAGGCGGCCTGAATGTGGTGTTGCACATCGGTCGAGCGGTGCGGGCGGCGGGGTGTCGGCCCCGGCGGGCAGAGCTTTCGCTCGGCCCGTTCAGGCACCGGCCAAAGCTCTGCCCTAGGTGGCCTGCCTGCCCTCGCGCACGCCACTCCGACATGAATAGGGAATGAAGTGACGAAGCCCCCCAAACCCCGCATCGAAGCCGTCAACGACTTCGTCGTCAAGTTCGCCAACGTCAACGGCTCGGGCTCCGCCTCGGCCAACGAGATGTTCGCGCGCAGCCTGCTGCGCATGGGCGTGCCGGTGAGCCCGCGCAACATCTTCCCGAGCAACATCCAGGGCCTGCCGACCTGGTACGAGGTGCGCGTCAACGAGCGCGGCTACCTGGGCCGGCGCGGCGGCGTCGACCTGATGGTCGCGATGAACCCGCAGACCTGGAACCAGGATCTGGCCGAGATCGAGCCCGGCGGCTACCTGCTCTACGACAGCAGCAAGCCGCTGCCGCACGACGCGGCGTCGACGCTGCGCGGCGACATCCACCTGCTCGGCGTGCCGCTGGCCGACCTGTGCGCGACGCGCTACGGCGATCCGCGCGATCGCCAGCTGCTGAAGAACATCGTCTACGTCGGCGTGCTCGCGGCGATGCTGGGCATCGAGCCCGAGGTGATCGCCACGCTGCTCGGCGAGCAGTACAAGGGCAAGGCCAAGCTGATCCAGCCCAACCTCGACGCGTTCATGATGGGGCTGCACCACGGCCGCGAGTACTTCGACGACGCGCTGGGCTTGAGAATCGAGCGCCGCGATGCGGTGGGCAAACGCATCTTCGTGGAGGGCAACGCGGCCGCCGCGCTCGGCTGCGTCTACGGTGGCGCGACGGTGTGCGCCTGGTACCCGATCACGCCGAGCTCGTCGGTCGCCGAGGCGTTCCAGAAGTATTGCTCCAAGCTGCGCGTCGACAAGGCCACCGGCAAGAACCGGTTCGCGATCGTGCAGGCCGAGGACGAGATCGCGTCGATCGGCATCGTCACCGGCGCGGGCTGGAACGGCGCGCGCGCGTTCACCTGCACATCCGGCCCCGGCGTGTCGCTGATGACCGAGTTCATCGGGCTGGCGTACTTCGCCGAGATCCCGGTCACGATCATCGACGTGCAGCGCGGTGGCCCCAGCACCGGCATGCCCACGCGCACCCAGCAGGCCGACATCCTCAGCTGCGCCTATGCCTCGCACGGCGACACCAAGCACGTGCTGCTGTTCCCCGAGGATCCGAAGGAGTGCTTCGAGTTCGGCGCCGCCTGCCTGGACCTCGCCGACCGGCTGCAGACGCCGGTGTTCCTGATGACCGACCTCGACATCGGCATGAACCATCGCCTGTGCGACCCGCTGGAATGGGACGATGCGCAGCGCATGGACCGCGGCAAGGTGATGACCGCCGCCGATCTCGACGCGGGCCGCGACTTCGGCCGCTACCTCGATGTCGACGGCGACGGCATCCCGTACCGCACCTACCCCGGCACGCACCCCGACAAGGGCGCCTACTTCACGCGCGGCACCACGCGCGACGCTTACGCGCGCTACTCCGAGGCCGGGCCCGACTACCTCTACAACGTGCAGCGCCTGCTGACCAAGTTCGAGACCGCGAAGACGCTGGTGCCGCAGCCGGTGCAGCGCAACGCGGCCAGGCCGACACGCATCGGCGTGATCCACTTCGGCTCCACCAGCCCGGCGATGAACGAGGCCTTCGACACGCTGCAGGCGCAGGGCGTGCATGTCGACCTGCTGCGCGTGCGCGCATTCCCGTTCAGCGCCGCGGTCGACGCCTTCATCGCGGCGCACGACACGGTGTTCGTGGTCGAGCAGAACCGCGACGCACAGCTGCGCACGCTGATCGTGACCGAGCAGGAGGTGAACCCGGCCAAGCTCCAGCCCGTCCTGCACTACGACGGCACGCCGATCACGGCGCGCTTCATCACGGAGGCGATCGCAAAGCACATTCGGGCGCGCAAGGTCGAGCCGATCAAGAAGGGGCAGGCGGCGTGACGCGTATTGCCTGTTCAATCTCCGCTGCGAGCGGGATCAGGCCGGCGGGGTGCGCTGCTGCGCTCATGTCCCCCGTCGTCCGCCTGCGGCGAACGCCTCCTCCTTTGCTTCGCTCCGCAGCACACCCCGCCGACCTGATCCTGAACCGCCAGCGCTCCTCGACGCCACGCCCCGCCGGTGCTTCGCCGCGGAGGCCGGGTGGCCGACGGAGCGAAGTCGAGCAGGAGGCTCGGGCGCAGCCCGGGCCGAGGGACATGAGCGCAGCCGGCCACCCGGTGTCCGTGGCGCGCGCCAAACGCACAGGCACAACAGCAGCATGACCTACCTCGCCAAACCCAAGCTCCACCACCCGACGCTGCAGAAGAACGCGCTGGGCTTCACGCGGCGCGACTACGAGGGCCGCGTCTCGACCCTGTGCGCCGGCTGCGGCCACGACTCGATCTCGGCCGCACTGGTGCAGGCCTGCTGGGAACTCGACATCGAGCCGCACCGCGTCGCCAAGCTCTCCGGCATCGGCTGCTCGTCGAAGACGCCGGACTACTTCCTCGGCAACTCGCACGGCTTCAACACCGTGCATGGCCGCATGCCGTCGGTCGCGACCGGCGCCAACCTCGCGAACCGCGAGCTGCTCTACCTCGGCGTCAGTGGCGACGGCGACTCCGCGAGCATCGGCCTGGGCCAGTTCGCGCACGCGATGCGGCGCGGCGTGAACCTGACCTACATCGTCGAGAACAACGGCGTCTACGGGCTGACCAAGGGCCAGTTCTCGGCCACCGCGGACATGGGCAGCAAGAGCAAGAAGGGTGTCGTCAACACCGACACCGCGATCGACCTGGTCGCGCTCGCGCTGCAGCTCGGCGCGAGCTATGTGGCGCGCAGCTTCTCGGGCGACAAGGAGCAGCTCGTGCCGCTGATCAAGGGCGCGATGCGCCACCACGGCGCGGCGCTGCTCGACGTCATCAGCCCCTGCGTCGCGTTCAACAACCATGCCGGCAGCACCAAGAGCTACGAGCACGTGCGCGCCCACAACGAGGCGGTCAACCGGCTCGACTTCATGCCGCGCCGCGACGCGATCACCGCGATGTACGCGCCCGGCGAGGTCATCGAGGTCACCCAGCACGACGGCAGCGTGCTGCGCCTGCGCAAGCTCGCCGCCGGCTACGACGCCGGCGACCGGCTCGCGGCGATGAGCCACATCGCCGCGCACGAGTCGCGCGGCGAGATCCTGACCGGGCTGCTGTACGTGAACGGCGAAGCCGAAGACCTGCACGACCACCTGAACACCGTCGACGAGCCGCTGAACCGGCTCGGCGACGCTCAGCTGTGCCCCGGCGCGGCGGCGCTGGCGGCGATCAACGCCGAACTCGCCTGAGATTCAGAGCGACCGCCGGTGCTCCAGCGCCGGCAACTGGACGCGCACCGACGCGATGCGCGCCGGGTCGAGTTCGGCGAGCACCACGCCCTCGCCTTCGGCCTGCATCGCGACGACCTCGCCCCACGGGTCGACGACCATGCTGTGGCCGAAGGTGCGGCGGCCGTTCTCGTGCCGGCCGCCCTGCGCGGCCGCGATCACGTAGCACTGGTTCTCGACCGCGCGGGCACGCAGCAGCAGCTCCCAGTGCGCCAGGCCAGTCGGGTGCGTGAAGGCGGCCGGCACCGAGATCAGGTCGCAGGGCGGGTGCATCAGTGCGCGGTACAGCTCGGGGAATCGCAGGTCGTAGCAGACGCTCAGACCGACGCGAACCGGGCCGGCCTGAAACGCGGCCGGCGCCCCGCCGGCGCGGATCGCGCAGCCTTCGTCGTAGCGCTCGCGGCCGTTGTCGTACTTGAACAGGTGGATCTTGTCGTAGCGGGCCGCGAGCGAGCCGTCCGGCGCGTAGATGCAGTTCGCGTTGAACACGCGGTCCGGGTCGTCGGTGCGGATCGGCAGTGTGCCGCCGATCAGCCAGACGCGGTGCGCGCGCGCGGCGTCCGACAACATGCGCTGGATCGGGCCGTCGCCGGGCGCCTCGGCGACGGCGAGCTTGTCGGTGTCCTTGCGGCCCATCTGGCAGAAGTATTCGGGCAGTGCGACCAGTTCGGCACCGTCGCGCGCGGCCGCGGCGATCAGCCGCCGTGCGCTGTCGCAGTTCTGCGCGACATCGGTCGTGGACACCATCTGCAGTGCGGCAATCTTCATGCGAGCCTCGCGAATAGGGTCATCGGTTCTTCGCCGGGGCCGAGCCTGCGGCCTCGGGCGACGGCACATCATCGCCCAACTTGCGCTCGGCCCGCTCGACCTTCGGGTCGGCCCAAGGCCCGCTGATGTGGAACTCGCGCGTGCCGGCGGCCGTCAGCGGCTTCTTCAGGATGCTCTGCGCGAGGAAGGCGCCGAGCCCGATGGCCGGGTTGATCACCGCATAGGCGAGCGCCGCGGTGCCGGCGTTGATCTCGGGCACGACGACGACGCGCAGGTCCTGGGTCTCGTGCTCGATGTCGGCGCTGCCTTCCATCAGCACCAGCGCCTGCACGCCGCGCATGCGCAGGTTGTTGGTCTTCGCCACGCCCTGCGCGATCGTCACGTCGCCGGTCAGGTTGTCGAACGCGAAGCCTTGCTGGAACAGGTCGCGGAAGTCCAGCGACAGGCGCCGCGGCAGCGACTGCAGGTTCAGCACGCCGAGCAGGCGCGCCGCGCCGGGATCGGCCTTCAGGAACTGGCCGGCGTCGATCGCCACGTTGACCTGGCCGGCCAGGCTCGCGTAGTCGAGCGCGAACGGCGAGCCCATCCATGCGATCTGCCCCGACAGCTCGCCCTTGCCGCCGCGCACCGCCTTCGGCGTGCCGAGCCGGTCGAGCAGCGCACCGCTGTCGCTGACCTGGAGCCTGAAGTCCATCACGGCGCGCCGCGGTGTCGGCGCGCCGCGCAGCGGCGGTCCGCCGACCGCGGCCCAGTGGCCGGTCGCGGTCAGCTGCGCCTCGGGCGTGCTGACGTTGAACTTCGAGAGTTGCCAGTCGCGCTCCTGGCCGCTCTGGCGGTTGACCGCCTCGATCTCGACGCGGCCGAGCCGCTTGCCGCGCAGCTCGAAGTCCTCGACCACGATGTCGAGCGCCGGTATCGCCGCCGATTGCTGGTCGAGCAGCTTTTCGACCTGCGCGTCGTCGCCCTTGGGCAGCGACAGGCGCGACAGCCGCGCGTAGACGCGCCCGCCGGCCGTCGCCGCACCGCCGCGCCCGCTCGGCAGCCGATAGGCGATGTAGCCGTTGAGCTGGTCGGCGTCGACGTTGGCGCGCCACACGCCGGCGTCCTGCGACAGGCCGGCCGTGACGTGGGTCAGCCGCCGCGGGGTCGCGACCAGTTCCTGCACCCGCAGGCCGATCGTGCCCGGCATATAGGGCGAGGACGCGGCGGTGTCGCCGGCGTCGCCGGCACCGAGCAGCTGGTCGCTGGCGGCCTCCCACTCCTCGACCACCAGCTTCTGCAGGTTGATGCTCGCCGCGACACCGCTGGCCGGCTCGGGTGCCGCTTCCATCACGCCGACACCGCCGCGCAGCACGCGCGCGCGCTCGCCGGAAAGGTCGCGCACATACTGCGCCCGGATCAGGTTGCCGAGCTCGAAGCGCAGCGTGTCGCGCTGTGCCGGGCCCGGCGCGGCGGCATCGACGCTGGTCCAGAAACGCAGCGCCAGCGGCAACTCGGCCGCCTTCGCCAGCGGCGCCGGCAGGTTGATCGCGAGGCCGACGAGGTTGCTGGTGATGTTCAGCTCGGGCTGGCCGTGCACGAATTCCAGGCTGGCGCGGTAGCTGGCCTGCCCGGCCAGCGAGCCCGCGGCCCGGGCCAGCGCGCCGAGTTCGGCCGAGCGCCGCAGGCCGTCGGCGCTGACGCTGCCCTGGCCGCTGAATCGCACCGCGCCGCCGGGCTGGGTGCCGCCCTCGAAGCTGGCGTCGCCACCGTAGATCTTCGCGCCGCCACCGACGACCGCGAAGCCCTTGTTCGTGAAGTCGACGCGCCCGCGCGCCGCCGCGAGCAGCGGGCTGTCGGGGGTGATGCGCAGGTCGTTGCCGGCCAGCGTGACGCTGCCCTTCACGGTCGCGCTCTCGGGCTTCTTCAGCGGGATGCCGAGGTTCAGCGTCAGGTCGGCCGCGCCGCTGGCCGTGCTCGCGGCGAGCGCCTTGTCGATCCAGCCGCCGACCGGCGAGGCGTTGACGATGCGCAGCATCTCGACGAGCGGCCCGCGGCCGGCAGCGTCGAGCGTCAGCACCGGGTCGGTGTCGAGGTGGCGGATCGCGCCCTGCACCTTGGGCCAGTCGATGCCGCCGATCCGGGTGCGGCCGTTGCGCAGCTCGAGCGTGCCGCGATCGAGCAGCAGCTCGACGCTGGTGTTGCCCAGTGCCGGCCACGGCGAGTCGTAGGCCGGGGTGCTGCCCTCGGCCGGCATGCCCGGCACGAACGCGAAGCTCGCGTCCTCGACCTTCGCGCTGATGCGGAACTCGCCGCCCTGGCTGGTCCTGGCGCCGAAGAACGGAAATTCCGAGAGCTCGCCCCTGACGCGAAAGCTGGCGTCCGCGATCCGGCCGGCCTGGATCGCGTGTTCGAGGTAGGCCCGCGTGCCCCGGGCCAGACCCAGCGGCAGGTAGCGGTAGGTGTTCTTCGCGACGCCGTTGGCGAGCCTGGCGTCGAGTTCGAGCCGGCCCGGAAAGCGCGCCTCCCGGCCCACGCCGCTGCCGGTGCTCCACCGTGCCGTCAGATCGCCGCTGGCGTCGGCGTTCGAGAAACGCGCACCACTGAGCTGCACGCTCAGTCCGGGCGGCGTGCCGGCGGTCCTGGCCGGCTCGATCTTCCATGCCAGCGGTGCATTCAGCTGGTCGAACACCAGCAGCGGGTCCTCGAACACGCCCGGCAGTTCGAGCGCGCCGCCGTTGATCGCGAGCAGCGCGCTGCCGCCGGCCTCGGTCGCCTCGAAGCGCACCGTGGCGCCGCGCACGCCGGGGCGGCCGATCCCGTGCGGCGCGTCGGACGCGAGCCCAGCGAACGCCAGGCCGCCGATGCGGCCCTTGGCGTGGTAGCGCGCCGGCGCGTCCAGCGGGCCGTCCCACGAACTGGAGAGCTCGGTGACCATGCCGCGCGGGTTCGCCCCGGCGAGCAGCTTGCGCAGCGCCGCACCCAGCGGGACGCGGGACGCGACCTGCGCCATCAGGCCGATGTCCAGGCGCTGCGCGCTGAACTGGCCACCCGTCACCGGCTGCCCCTCGCGTTGGCGCCAGCCGAGCATCATGTCGCCCTGCGGCCAGCGGATGTTGTCGCCGGTCTCGAACGTGAAATGCTGCAGCGTGACGGTGACACCCTCGGCGCTGCGCTGCGCGACCAGCCGGCCCTCGACCTCTTCGACCACGAGCGGATCGAGGCTCGGCGCGAGCCGCAAGGTGACCGCGCGCAGGGCCATGTCGAGCGTGGCGGCGACCGGCTCGCCGCGCTGCAGGTCGAACCAGCCACGCAGCGCGCCGATGCCTTCGCCCAGCTCGAACGGCAGCGTCACATGCTGGCGCAGCGCGCGGACATCGGCGCGCGGCAGGTTCGCATACGCGGTGCCGCTCCAGCGCCGCCAGTCGCCGCGGCGCGCCAGCAGCGGCTGCGTGAAGCGGCCGGTCACGGTGAAACGCTCGCCCCATTCGGCGGGCGGCGTCGCGTCGAGCCGGATCTCGTGCCGGCGCAGGCCGTTGCGCACGACGAGCTGGACCTCGGTCAGCGCGAGCGGCGCCGCCTGGCGCTGCTCGTCGGTCCAGCGCAGCGATCCACCGCGGACCACGAACTCGCCCTGGGCGAAGAACCAGTCGGAGGCCGCGCTGCCGTTGCCGACGCCGGCGCCGCTGAAGTCGAGCCCGGCCACGAAGATGCGACCCCCGGCATCGCGCCGCACCTCGAGCTGCGCGCCGTCGATCAGCAGCTGTTCGAAGCGCAGGTCCAGCGACAGCAGCGAGCGCGGCGAGAGCGCCGCGAACACGCGCGGCAGGCGCAGCGCGGGGCGCTGGTTCGCGTCCAGCAGCAGCACGTCGCGAAGTTCGAACGAGGGCACCCAGCCGCTCGATCGAACCTCGATCCGGCCGATGCGCACCGGCACGCCGAGCGCCCAGCTGGCACGCTGCTCGATCGGCTCACGCCATTGCTGGATGTGGGGCAGAATCCCCCAATGGAGAGTCAGCCAGGCGATCAGCAATAGGCTCCACACGGTGATGACCAGGCCCAGCAACGCGCGCGCCGCCCAACGCAAGGTCGCCCAGCGCGACGCGCCTCGATCGGAGGCCGCCCCACCGACCTGCCCTGGAGCAGCGGTCGCGTCGGAGTGGGGCGTGGCGGGCGGGATCAATGACATGGAAACATCGGTGCGCCAGCCATGGGTTGGGCCATTCGCAGATCGGCAGTGTGCCCGGCAGCATGCTGCCGGCGAGACCGTCGGCGCTCGCCGCTGACGGGTCAATCTAGCACAGAGCCTCGCCGCACCTCATGGGTTCCCGCCCCACTTCCCCGGTTGCCGACACCGGGCTGCTGCAGGCGGTCGCCGCGCCGGCCGGCGCGCGCGCCGACCACAGCCGCTTCGTGCAGCGCATCCGCCGCCGCTACGCCGAGGAGTTGCCGCTGCTGGCGCCGGGGCTGCCCACGCGCGCGCCGATCGATGCGCTGATCGAGCGGCTGCGCGCCGATGGCCGCGGCCTCGCCAGCGCGATGCGCGTGGCACGCCAGCTCGTGCTGGAGCGGCTCGTGGTGCTCGACGTCGAGCAGGGCGCATCGATGAGCGACGTGACGCGCGCGATGACCGATCTCGCCGAGAGCACGCTCGCACGCGCGCTCGCGCAGGCGCAGCAGGACCTCGACGCGCGCTATGGCGCGCCGCGCAACGCGGCCGGCGAGCGCATCGAGTTTTGGATCGTCGGCATGGGCAAGCTGGGGGCACGCGAGCTGAACGTGTCGTCCGACATCGACCTGGTCTACGTCTACGAAGAGGACGGCGAGACCGACGGCGCCCAGCGGGTCAGCGCCCACGAATATTTCGCGCGGGTCTGCAAGAGCCTGTACACGCTGATCGGCGACACCACCGAGGACGGCTTCGTGTTCCGCGTCGACCTGGCACTGCGTCCGAACGGCAACTCCGGGCCGCCGTGCGTCAGCCTGGCGATGCTCGAGGAATACCTGCAGGTGCAGGGCCGCGAGTGGGAGCGCTTCGCGTGGCTGAAGAGCCGCATCGTCGCGCCGGCCGAAAGCGTCAGGAACGGACGCGCGCTCCCGCTGCGCAGGCTGGTCACGTCTTTCGTCTACCGGCGCTACCTCGATTACGGCGTATTCGAGGGCCTGCGCCAGCTTCACGCCAAGGTGCGCGAGGAGGCGCAGCGCCGCGCCGCCGGCCGGCCCGAGCGCGCGAACGACGTGAAGCTCTCGCGCGGCGGCATCCGCGAGATCGAGTTCATCGTGCAGCTGCTGCTGGTGGTGCGCGGCGGGCAGTTCCCCGAGATCCGCGCGCGCTCGACGCTGAAGGCGCTGACCCGGCTCGCGGCCGGCGGGCTGATGAAGCCGGCGAGCGCGGCCCGGCTCGCCGAGGCCTACGAGTTCCTGCGCCGCATCGAGCACCGCATCCAGTACCTCGACGATCAGCAGACGCATCTGCTGCCGACCGCCGACGGCGACCTCGCCTGGATCGCCCGCAGCCTGGGCTTCGGCTGCCGCAGCAATGGCGGCGACGCCTGCGACCTGCTGGACGTGCTCGGTGCGACCCGCGAATTCGTCGCCACCGAATTCGACGCGCTGCTGCACGACGGGCGCGCCGCCGACGCTCAGCCCGCCACCGGCGCATGCCGTGCCTGCGGCACGCCGCCGCCACCGGTCGACAGCGAGGCCTTCGCCGAACAGTTGCCGGCGGAACTCGCGGCCCGGGTGGAATCCTGGCGCGAGCAGCCGCGCATCAGGATGTTGCGCGACGAGAGCAAGCTGCGGCTGGCGCGGCTGATCAGGCGTGCCGCGCATGCGGTGCGCGACGGCGACTGCACGATGGACGCGGCGATCCGCTTCACCGACTGGGTCGAACCGCTGCTGCGGCGCGAGAGCTACCTCGCGATGCTGGTCGAGCGGCCCGCGCTGCAGACCCGGCTGCTGCGCCTGCTGGGGCTGGCGCGCTGGCCGATGCGTTATCTGATGCTGCACCCGGGCGTGATCGACGAGCTCGCCGACGAGCGCCAGTTGCACGACCGGTTCGAGCCGGCTGCGTTCGCGGCCGAACTCGAGGAGCGCCACGACGCCTGGGAGCGCTCCGGCCAGGCCGACGAGGAATCGCTGCTCGACACGCTGCGCCGCGCGCACCAGGCCGAGGTCTTCCGCACGCTGGTGCGCGATGTCGAAGGCCACATCACGGTCGAGCAGGTCGCCGACGATCTGTCGGCGCTCGCCGACGCGACGCTGTGCCTCGTGCTGCGCTGGGCCTGGAAGCACCTGAAGCAGGCGCACCTCGCCGAGCCGCGCCTGGCGGTCATCGCCTACGGCAAGCTCGGCGGCAAGGAGCTCGGCTACGGCGGCGACCTCGACCTGGTCTTCCTCTACGACGACAGTGCCGAGGCCGACCCCGACCGGGCCACCGAGATTTACGGCGCGTTCGTGCGCAAGGTCATCAACTGGCTGACCCTGCGCACCGCGGCCGGCGAACTGTTCGACATCGACACCGCGCTGCGGCCGAACGGCAACTCGGGCCTGCTGGTGAGCTCGCTCGCTTCGTTCGAGCGCTACCAGACCGGTCGCGGCAGCAACACCGCGTGGACCTGGGAGCACCAGGCGCTGACGCGCGCGCGCTGGTGCGCCGGCTGGCGCGCGCTCGAGCCGGCCTTCGACGCGGTGCGCCGCGCGGTGCTGTGCGCGCCGCGCGATGCGCAGGCGCTGCGCGCCGAGGTGCGCGCGATGCGCGAGAAGGTGCGCGCCGCGCGCCCGGTCCCGAGCGGCCGTTTCGACGTGAAGCACAGCGCCGGCGGCATGATGGACGCCGAGTTCGCGGTGCAGTACCTCGTGCTCGCGCACGGCGCGATCCACCCGGAGCTGCTCGACGACGTCGGCAACATCGCGCTGCTGCAGCGCGCACAGCAGGGCGGGCTGCTGCCCGACGATGTCGGCAGCCATGCCGCCGATGCCTACCGCGAGTTGCGCCGCGCGCAGCACCGGGCGCGCCTCGACGAGCAGCCCACGCAGGTCGAGCCCGAGGCGATGGCGGCACAGCGCGAGGCGGTGCTGGCCTTGTGGCAGGTCGTGTTCGGCAGCGCCGCCGAGCCGGCGCCGTGAAGCGTGGCAGCCGCGCCTGGGCCGGTCTGGCGGTCCTGCTCGGCGCGTGTGCGCTCGCCGGCTGGCCCCTGCCGCGCGAGGCGATCGACTGGCAGCCAGCCCTCGCAGCGCGCGAGCCCTGGCGCGCGGTCAGCGCACTCGGCGTGCACTACAGCGTGGAGCACCTCGTCGCCAACCTGGCCGGCGCAGCGCTGGCTGGCGTGTTCGGCATGGTCGCGCAGGTGCCGGCGCGGCTCGCCTGGGCCTGGCTGGCAGCCTGGCCGCTGACGCAGCTCGGTCTGCTGGTGCGGCCCGACCTCGCCCATTACGGCGGCCTGTCGGGCGTGCTCCATGCGGGTTTCGCCGTGGTCGTCGTGTTCCTGTTGATCACCGGCACGCGCGCGCAACGCTGGGCCGGCGGTGCGGCACTGCTCGGCCTGTGCGCAAAGATCGTCGGCGAATCCCCCTGGGGGGACACGCTGCGCCACCCCCCCGGTTGGGACATCGCCGTGGTCCCGCTCGCGCACGCGACCGGCGCCCTCGCAGGCGCGCTGTGCGCCACGATCGCATCGTGGCCGCTGCGCGCCGCGTCAACCCCGACCGAACATGCCTGACCGCAAGGGTCATCTGGACACGCTGGCGGTGACCTCCCTGGTCGTGTGCTGCCTTCTGTGGGGCCTGAACCAGGTGGCGGCGAAGGCGGCGCTGCCGGAGGTGCCGCCGCTGTGGCAGGCCACCGCGCGCTCCCTCGGCGGCGCCGCGCTGGTGGCGGTGTGGGCACGGCTGCGCGGGATCCCGATGTTCACGCGCGACGCGACCCTGCGCGGCGGGCTGTTGACCGGCACGCTGTTCGCGGCCGAGTTCCTGTGCATCTTCGTCGGGCTGGAGTTCACGACCGCGTCGCGGATGGTGGTGTTCATCTACATCTCGCCCTTCGTCGTGGCGCTGGGCATGCCGTTCATCGCGCACGCCGAGCGACTCTCGCGCGCGCAGGTGGCGGGACTGCTGATCGCGTTCGCCGGTGTGGCCTGGGCCTTTGCCGAGGGCTTCACGAAGCCGGCCGCCGGGGCCCACCAGCTGCTCGGCGACGGGCTCGGCGTGCTCGGTGGCGTGCTGTGGGGCGCGACGACGCTGGCGATCCGCGGCACCCGGCTGTCGGGCGCCCCGGCCGAGAAGACCCTGCTGTACCAGCTCGCGATCTCGGGCGCGCTGCTGCTGCCCGCCGCGATCGTGCGCGGCGCGCCGCTGCCGACACGGCTGTCGGTGCTGGCCTGGGCCTCGCTCGGCTTCCAGGTGGTGATCATCGTCACCGCCAGCTACCTCGTCTGGTTCTGGCTGATGCGCCGCTACCCGGCGACGCGGCTGGCG
The DNA here is from genome assembly GCA_040388965.1 of Pseudomonadota bacterium. GTDB lineage: Bacteria > Pseudomonadota > Gammaproteobacteria > Burkholderiales > Burkholderiaceae_C > LMDS01. Next base: position 65,298 of record JAZKAV010000032.1, read on the forward strand.
TCGTTCACGCTGCTGACGCCGGTGTTCGGTCTGCTGCTCGGTGCGCTGCTGCTGGGCGAGCCGATCACGCCGCGGCTGGTGATCGCGCTGGCCGCGGTCGCCACCGGCATCGTGCTGGTGAACCGGCGGTGAGCGCGCACTCGGCCCGTCAGCGCGCGCCTCAGGCGCGGATGCGCCCGACCAGCGCCGTCGTCGAGTAACCCTCGACGAACGGCAGCGCGAGCGCGTCGCCGCCCCAGTGGCGCACCCATTTCGTCTCTTCGAGGGTTTCGATGTCGTAGTCGCCGCCCTTCACGTAGAGCTGGGGCCGCACCAGCTTCAGCAGCTCGACCGGCGTGGCTTCGTCGAAGAGCAGCACCAGGCTCACGCTTTCGAGCGCCGCGAGCACGCAGGCGCGGTCTGCTTCGGTGTTCAGCGGGCGGTCCGACCCCTTGCCCAGCCGCCGCGCCGAGGCGTCGCTGTTCAGGCCGATCACCAGGCTCGCGCCGAGCGCGCGCGCCTGCGCGAGGTAGCTGACATGGCCGCGGTGGAGGATGTCGAACACGCCGTTCGTGAACACCACCGGACGCGGCAGCGCCGCAACGCGCGCGGCGAGATCGGCCCGGGGGCAGAGTTTGTCCAGGAAGCTCGGGGTCATTGCGCGGATTGTCGCCTGCGCGCCAGACGCCCGCGCCGCCGAGCCGATAGACTCTGCGCACACCAAACCCCCAGGAGACTCTCATGCTCGTGCTTTGCGGACTGTCGATGTCGAACTACTACAACAAGGTCAAGCTCGCGCTGCTGGAAAAAGGCGTCGCGTTCACCGAAGAGGTGGTGAAGACCGGCACCAAGGACGACGCGGTGCTCGAAGCGACGCCGCTGGGCAAGGTGCCGTTCATCCGCACCGAGCATGGCAACCTGTGCGAGAGCCAGGCGATCCTCGAGTACATCGAGGCCGCGTATCCGAACCCGCCGCTGATGCCGGCCGGCGCGTGGCAGGCGGCGAAGGTGCGCGAGCTGATCACCTTCATCGACCTGCACCTCGAGCTGGTCGCCCGCGAGCTCTACGGCAAGGCCTTCTTCGGCGGCGAGATCAGCGCTGCGAATGCGGAGCGGATCCGCAAGCTGCTGACGAAGAACATCGCCGGTTTCCGGCGCCTGGCGAAGTTCGCGCCCTTCGTCGCGGGTGCCGAGTTCACGCAGGCCGACTGCGCGGCGTGGCCGAGCCTGCCGCTCATCGCGATGGCGACGAAGGCGGTCTGCGGCGAAGACCTGCTGAGCGCCGGCGGCGTCGACTGGAAGGCCTACGTCAAGGTCGTCGGCGAGCGCCCGAGCGCGCAGCGCGTGACCGCCGACCGCAAGGCCGACCAGGAGCGCGCAGCCGCCGCCAAGGGCAGCTGAGAGCCCGCGGGCTACCGTTCCGGCCGGCCGAGCCGGTCTCGTGTTCAGGCTGGTTGCAGACCCGCCGCCGTGCCCTTGGCGGCGGCGAGCGCGCCCGTCATCTCCTTGCGGAAGCGGTTCAGTTCCTGGACGCTGGCGAAGCTGCGCTCCATCAGCAGGCTCAGGTTGTGCAGGATGCGCTCGACGACCTTGGTCTCCCAGACCGCGTCGAACTGGATCTGCTTGTCCAGCCACTTCTCCAGCCACTCGGGGTTGGGCAGACGGCTCTGCACCGTGTCGCGCGGGAACAGCTTGACATTGACGTGCAGGTTCGTCGGGTGCAGTGCCTGCGCGGTGCGCCGGGCGCTCGCCATCAGCACCCCGACCTTCGCGAATGCGGCCCGTGCCTCGTCGCCGAAGTTCTGCAGCGCGCGCTTCATGTAGCGCAGATAGGCGCCGCCGTGGCGCGCCTCGTCGCGCGCCAGCGTCTCGTAGATCGCCTGGATGACCGGCTCGGTGTGCCACTCGGCCGCGCGCCGGTACCAGTGGTTCAGGCGGATCTCGCCGCAGAAGTGCAGCATCAGCGTCTCGAGTGCCGGCGCCGGGTCGAACTCGAAACGCACGGCCTGCAGTTCGGCTTCGGTGGGCACCAGATCGGGCCGGAAGCGGCGCAGATACTCCATCAGCACCAGCGAGTGCTTCTGCTCCTCGAAGAACCACACGCTCATGAAGCCGCAGAAGTCGGCGTCGTCCTGGTTGTCGCGCAGGAACATCTCGGTGGCCGGCAGGGCCGCCCACTCGGTGATCGCGTTCATCTTGACCGTCTGGGCCTGCTCGTCGGTGAGCTTGCTGGCATCGAAGTGGTCCCAAGGAATGTCCTTGTCCATGTTCCAGCGCACGGCTTCGAGCTGCTTGAAAAGTTCGGGGTAGATCATCGGGTGGGTGCCTCGCAGTGGCCGGGATTCTAGTCGGGCCAATGTGACCGATGGACGCTCGATCGTATTCCGGACGCGGGCTGGCGTCGCGCACGCCGGCACCGCTGCCGGGCGGCAACCGGGACCGTTCCGCCCAACAGATCGGGCCGGCATTACCCCCGGCGAAGGGCCAGCCGGTCGTCTCGAGGCCGAGTACGCACCGGGTGTTCATGGACGAGCCCGGACAGTCGAGCGCTGCTTGCCCGACGATTGCCGTGCCCGTCGCGCCGCCGCCGTGCGAGGCGCTGCGGCTGGCGTGAACCGCTTTCAGTCACGCTCGGGGGCGATCTCGGTCGCGTAATCGACCAGCGCGCCGAGGATGCCCTGGCCGCGCTCGTCGGCCTCTTCGCCGAGCGCGTCGATCTCGTCGAAGAAGACCTGCAGCGTCAGCGCACCCCCGGCGCCGTCGTGCAGGCGGCGCGCGCAATGCTCGCGCCACCGCGCCCGCTCGGCCTCGTCCAGCGTGTCGGGGAAGTTGCGCGCGCGGTAGCGGAACAGCAGTTCGTCCAGGCGCGCGTCGCTGAACGCGGGGCGCCTGGCCGCGAGCTGCGCGCCGGGCAGCGCGCGCAGGCGCTGCAGCGTGCGCCGGTCCTCGTTGCCGACGAAGCCGCCGTAGAGATCCTCGTCGACATCGGTCGCGCCCTCGTGCGCCGGCCGCTCGAACACGGCCGGCCACATGCCCGCCAGCAGGTTCGCCTGGCGCGCGACGATCTCGGCATGGCGCAGCGCCTGCGCGATGTCCAGCCCCCAGGTGGCCGCCCGCTGCGGGCTCAGCGTCTTCAGGTTGCCGATCACGATCGGCGACTTGTTGATGTGGATCGTCTTGATCGGCAGGCGCGTCACGCCTTCGGGCAGCTCGTCGCCGCGCGTGAACATGCGGGTGCGGATCTCGTCGACGCCGAGCGTGAACAGCTCGGCCGGGTCCACCGACAGATCCCAGACGATCACCTCGTTCTTGTTGACCGGGTGCGGCGCGAGCGGCCACACCAGCGCGAGACAACCGCGCTCGGTGCCGTACATCCCGGAGATGTGCAGGAAGGGCCTGCCGACGCCCATCTCCTTCACCACTTCGTGCTTGCTGCGCAGCCGCAGGCAGAACTCCCACAGCCGCGGCTGCCGCGCCCTGACGAGCCGGGCCAGCGCGATCGTCGCCCGCACGTCGGACAACGCATCGTGAGCCGCCTGGTGGGCGAGGCCGTTCGCGGCAGTCAGGTGCTCGAGCCTGAACGAGGGCTTGCCGTCGTCGTGCACCGGCCACGCGATGCCCTCGGGCCGCAGCGCCCAGGTGCAGCGCACCACGTCGAGCAGGTCCCAGCGGCCGCAGTCGTTCTGCCACTCGCGCGCATACGGATCGATCAGGTTGCGCCAGAAGAGAAAGCGCGTGACCTCGTCGTCGAAGCGGATCGAGTTGTAGCCCACGCCGACGGTGCCGGGCTGCGCGAGCTGCTGCTCGATCGCGTCGGCGAAGAGGTGTTCCGGCACGCCGTGCTCCAGGCACTGCTGCGGCGTGATGCCGGTCAGCAGGCAGGCCCCGGGATCGGGCAGGAAGTCGGGCGCGGGCCGGCAATACTGCATCAGCGGCGCGCCGATCTCGTTCAGTTCGGCGTCGGTGCGCACTCCGGCGAACTGCGAAGGCCGGTCGCGGCGCGGCACGCGGCCGAAGGTTTCGTAGTCGTGCCAGAAGAAACTCATGCCGACGCCGCCGGGCCGCCCCAGGGTGCCGGCCGCCCCCTCGGGGCGCAGCGAACGAAGTGAGCCCGGGAGGGTCGTCGAAGTCATGCGCAGAATCTAACAGGGCACGCGCGCCGCGGGCTTCGGCTAAGCTTGCGCTCCCGTTCCTGCCTCTCGGAGACCGTTTCCCATGACCCGTGTTTTCAACTTCAGCGCCGGCCCCGCAGCGCTGCCCGAATCCGTGCTGCGCCAGGCGGCGGACGAGATGCTCGACTGGCACGGCTCGGGCATGTCGGTGATGGAGATGAGCCACCGCGGCAAGGAGTTCATCGCGATCCACGCCGAGGCCGAATCGCTGCTGCGCGAACTGCTCGCGGTGCCGTCGAACTACAAGGTCCTGTTCATGCAGGGCGGCGCGATCGGCGAGAACGCGTTCTTGCCGATGAACCTGCTGCGCGGGCGCACCGGCGCCGACTACGTGAACACCGGCGAGTGGTCGAAGAAGTCGATCAAGGAAGCCGGCAAGTACGCGACGGTCAATGTCGTCGCGAGTTCGCAGGCGACGAACTTCGACCGCGTCCCGAAGCGCGAGACCTGGAAGCTCGACCCGAACGCCGCCTACGTGCACATCTGCGCCAACGAGACCATCGGCGGCGTCGAGTACCACTTCACGCCCGACGTGGGCGACGTGCCGCTGATCGCCGACGTGTCCTCGAACATCCTGTCGCGGCCGATGGACGTGTCGAAGTTCGGCCTGATCTACGGCGGCGCGCAGAAGAACATCGGCCCCGCGGGTCTGACGATCGTGATCGTGCGCGAGGACCTGCTCGGCGGTGCGCTGCCGATCACGCCCTCGGCCTTCAACTACACCGAGCAGGCCGCGAACGACTCGATGCTGAACACGCCGCCGACCTATGCGATCTACATCGCCGGCCTGGTGTTCCGCTGGATCAAGGAGCGCGGCGGCCTCGCTGCGATGGAGACGCACAACCGCGCCAAGGCCGCGCTGCTGTATGACTTTCTCGACGCGACCGATTTCTACCGCAGCCCGGTCGTGCGCGAGGACCGCTCCCTGATGAACGTGCCGTTCAAGCTGAAGGACGAGTCGCTGGACGCCGCCTTCCTGAAAGGCGCCGAGGCGCGCGGCATGGTCCAGCTCAAGGGTCACCGCTCGGTCGGCGGCATGCGCGCGTCGATCTACAACGCGATGCCGGTCGAAGGCGTGAAGGCGCTGGTCGCCTACATGAAGGAGTTCGAGGCTTCCCATGGCTGACGCGATGACACGGAGCCGCGACGCGGCGGCCCATTTCCAGGTGCTGGTGCTGAACCAGATCGCGGCCAGCGGGCTGAAGCGGCTGCCCGCCGACCGCTACGAGGTCGGCAAGGACGTGAAGGCTCCCGATGCGGTGCTGGTGCGATCCGCCGACATGCACGCACTGACGATTCCCGCCAGCGTGGTCGCGATCGCGCGCGCGGGAGCCGGCACCAACAACATCCCGGTCAAGGCGATGAGCGAGCGCGGCGTGCCGGTGTTCAACGCGCCGGGCGCGAACGCCAACGCCGTCAAGGAACTGGTGCTCGCCGCGATGCTGATGACCGCGCGCAACCTTGCACCGGCGCTGCGTTTCGTCGCCGGTCTGGACGCCGGCTCCCCGCACATGGACCAGACCGTCGAAGACGGCAAGAAGGCCTTCGCCGGCTTCGAGCTCGCCGGCCACACGCTGGGCATCATCGGCCTGGGCAAGGTCGGCTGCCTGGTGGCCGACGCCGCGATCAAGCTCGGCATGGAGGTCCACGGCTTCGACCCGCACATCACGGTCGACGCGGCCTGGAGCCTGCCGGCGCAGGTCAGGAAGGCGGCGAGCGTCGCCGACGTGCTCAGGCACGCCGATTTCGTGAGCCTGCACGTGCCGCTGGTCGACGCCACGCGCAACCTCGTCAACGCCGACAACCTGGGCCTGATGCGGGCCGGCGCGGTGCTGCTGAACTTCTCGCGCGAAGGCGTCGCGAACGAGGCCGCCGTGCTCGCCGCGCTCGAAGCGAAGCGGCTTGCCTGGTACGCCTGCGACTTCCCGAGCGCCGCCGTCAACGCGCACCCGCGGGTGCTCGCGCTGCCGCACCTGGGCGCCTCCACCGCCGAGGCCGAGGAGAACTGCGCGATCATGGTCGTCGACCAGCTGCGCGACTACCTCGAGCACGGCAACGTCGGCAACGCGGTCAACTTTCCGTCGGTGGCGATGGCGCGCGAGTCCGCCTACCGCGTGGCGATCGCGAACGCCAACGTGCCCAACATGCTGGGCCAGATCTCGACCGCGATGGCCAGCGCCGGACTGAACATCCACAACATGGTCAACAAGTCGCGCGGCGACATGGCCTACACCCTGGTCGATGTCGACAGCCCGGTGAGCGCGTCGGTGCTGGACGCGCTGCGCGGCATCGCCGGCGTGCTGTCGGTGCGCTACCTGCCGCAGCCGCCGGCCTGAGCCGGCAGGCCGCATCGTCCACCGACACCAGCGATTTTCGTCCGCGCCAGCCCCTTCCGCCAGCCCATCGACGAGGTCCCCGCCATGCCCAAAGCTCCCATCCGCCCCGCGCATGCCTTCGCCCACACGCGCATGCGCTTCAAGACCGCTTCCGGCAAGGAAGGCGCGCTGTACTCGCTGCCCGCGCTCGCGAAGCAGTTCCCGAACGTGGGCCGCCTGCCGGTGTCGCTGCGCATCGTGCTCGAGTCGGTGCTGCGCAACTGCGACGGCCGCAAAGTGACGAAAGACCACGTCGCCGAACTCGCGAACTGGAAGCCGAACGCCGAGCGCACGAACGAAATCCCGTTCGTCGTCGCGCGCGTCGTGCTGCAGGACTTCACCGGCGTGCCGCTGCTGGCGGACCTGGCCGCGATGCGCAACGTCGCCGCCGCGATGGGCAGGGACCCGAAGACGATCGAGCCGCTGGTTCCGGTCGACCTGGTCGTCGATCACTCGATCATGATCGACCACTACGGCAAGAAGAACTCGCTCGACCTGAACATGAAGCTGGAGTTCAAGCGCAACCAGGAGCGCTACCAGTTCATGAAGTGGGGCATGCAGGCCTTCGACACCTTCGGCGTCGTGCCGCCGGGCTTCGGCATCGTGCACCAGGTCAACCTCGAGTACTTTGCGCGCGGCGTCTACAAGAGCCCGGCCGACAAGAGCGACACGCCGGTGTACTACCCCGACTCGCTGGTGGGCACCGACAGCCACACCACCATGATCAACGGCATCGGCGTGGTCGGCTGGGGCGTGGGCGGCATCGAGGCCGAGGCCGGCATGCTGGGCCAGCCGGTGTACTTCCTGACGCCGGACGTGGTCGGCTTCGAGTTCACCGGCCAGTTGCGCGAGGGCGTGACCGCGACCGACCTGGTGCTCACCGTCACCGAGATCCTGCGCCGCGAGAAGGTCGTCGGCAAGTTCGTCGAGTTCTTCGGCGAGGGCACGTCCGGCCTCGCGCTGCCCGACCGCGCGACCATCGGCAACATGGCGCCCGAATACGGCGCGACGATGGGCTTCTTCCCGGTCGACGAGAAGACCATCGAGTACTTCCGTGGCACCGGCCGCACGCGGGCCGAGATCGAGGCCTTCGAGGCCTACTTCAGGGCGCAGGGCCTGTTCGGCGCGCCGCGCCGCGGCGAGGTCGACTACACCCGTGTGGTGACGCTGGACCTCGGCACGGTCACCCCCAGCCTGGCCGGCCCGAAGCGCCCGCAGGACCGGATCGAGCTGGGCCAGGTGAAGACGCAGTTCACCTCGCTGTTCGGCAAGTCGCCGGCCGAGAACGGCTTCAACCAGCCGGCCGCCCAACTCCACACGCGACATGTCGTGCGCGCGCAGGATGCTGCTGCGAAGGTGCCGACCGAGGCACCTGCGGTGATGCCGGGCTCACCGCGTCAGGTCGTCGAGATGGCCGCCAACCACCCGACGCTCGAAGCCGCGCAATCCGAGGCGAAATCGGTGCAGCCCAGGGTCGGCGACATCTCGATCGGCAACGGCGACGTGCTGATCGCCGCGATCACCTCCTGCACCAACACCTCGAACCCGAGCGTTCTGCTGGCCGCCGGGTTGCTGGCCAAGAAGGCGGTCGAAGCAGGTCTGAAGGTGCAGCCGCACATCAAGACCTCGCTCGCGCCGGGCTCGCGCATCGTCACCGAATACCTCGAGAAGGCCGGCCTGCTGCCCTACCTCGAGAAGCTGGGCTTCAGCGTCGCCGCCTACGGCTGCACGACCTGCATCGGCAACGCCGGCGACCTGCGCCCCGAGTTCAACGAGGCGATCACGACGAACGACCTGGTCTGCGCCGCGGTGCTCTCGGGCAACCGCAACTTCGAGGCGCGCATCCACCCCAACATCAAGGCGAATTTCCTCGCCAGTCCGCCGCTGGTGGTGGCTTACGCGATCGCCGGCACGGTTCTGAAGGACGTCATGACCGAGCCCCTCGGCAAGGGCAAGGGCGGGCGCGACGTGTACCTCGGCGACATCTGGCCGAGCAGCGACGAGATTCATGCGCTGATGAAATACGCGATGAACGGCAAGGCCTTCAAGGCGAACTACGACAAGGTCGCCAGCGAGCCCGGCCCGCTGTGGCAGAAGATCAGGGGCGTCCAGGGCCAGATCTACAACTGGCCGGCCTCGACCTACATCGCGAAGCCGCCGTTCTTCGACGGCTTCACGATGACGCCGGCGACGCTCGTCGCCGGCGTCACGGGCGCGCGCGCGCTGGCGCTGTTCGGCGACTCGATCACCACCGACCACATCTCGCCGGCCGGCTCGATCAAGGAGTCGTCGCCCGCCGGCGCCTGGCTCGAGGCCCACGGCGTCCAGAAGGCCGACTTCAACTCCTACGGCTCGCGCCGCGGCAACCATGACGTGATGGTGCGCGGCACCTTCGCGAACGTGCGCATCAAGAACCTGATGATCCCGCCCGGCGCCGACGGTTCGCGCGAGGAAGGCGGTGTGACGCTGTTCCAGCATGAACCGGGTAGCGCCGGCTTCGTCGCCGGCGGCGAGAAGATGTTCATCTACGACGCCGCGATGAAGTACATCGCGCAACGCACGCCGACCGTGATCTTCGCCGGCGAGGAGTACGGCACCGGCTCGAGCCGCGACTGGGCCGCGAAAGGCTCGCAGCTGCTCGGCGTGAAGGCCGTGGTGGCGCGCAGCTTCGAGCGCATCCACCGCAGCAACCTCGTCGGCATGGGCGTGCTGCCGCTGCAGTTCAGGGGCGGCGATTCATGGGAGTCGCTGGGCATCCGCGGCGACGAGCGCTTCGACATCCTGCTCGCCGACGAGATCGCGCCGCAGCAGGAAGCCACGCTCGTGATCCACCGCGACGGCGTGGCGCGCAAGGTCGCGCTGACGCTGCGCATCGACACGCCGATCGAGGTCGACTACTACAAGCACGGCGGCATCCTGCCGTTCGTGTTGAGGCAGTTGCTGGCGGCCTGAGCGCGCGCTGCTCAGCGGCGCGACCAGTCCTGCGGGTCGAAGCCGACGCTGACCCGCCCGTCGGGCCACTCGACGACCGGCCGCCTGATCGTGCTCGGGTGCGCGAGCATCACCTGCGTCGCGCCGGCGGCGTCGACGACACCGGCGCGGACCGCCTCGTCGAGCTGGCGCCAGCTCGTGCCCTTGCGGTTCAGCAGCCGCTCCCAGCCGACCGCGTGCAACCAGGCGTCGAGGTGGTCCGGCGGCACACCGTCCTTCCTGAAGTCGTGGAAGCGGGCCTCGCACCCCCGCTGCTGCAGCCAGGCGCGCGCCTTCCTGACCGTGTCGCAGTTCGGGATGCCGTACAGCGTGAGCGCGGTGGTCATCGGCGTTCGCCTGACGATCCATCGCCGCGACGGCGGCGAGCGGTCCCGTCCTGCAGGTTCTGGCATTCCGGTAGCCTGGGCATCGTCATCTCCACGCGTTGGATTCGCTCGCATTCTGCCGCCGGACACGCGCCCGCCACGTCGCACTCGCGGCGCCTCCATAGAATCGGCGCATGCACGCCGCCACCCTCGCCCCGCTGCCCTTCGTCCAGTCGCTGGACCACGGCATCCATGTCATCGACACCGGCTTCCATCGCCCGGTGTTCGATGCCAGCTACCTGATCGTCGAGCGCGGCCGTGCCGCCTTCGTCGACACCGGCACCAACGACTCGGTGCCGCGCCTGCTGGCCGCGCTGGGCGCCGCCGGGCTGGCGCCCGAGGCGGTCGACTTCGTCGTCGCCACCCACGTCCACCTCGACCACGCCGGCGGCGCCGGCCTGCTGATGCGGCAGCTGCCGGACGCGCAGCTCGTCGTGCACCCGCAGGGCGCGCAGCACCTGATCGAGCCGAGCCGCCTGCTGAACGGCGCGCGTGCGGTCTACGGCGACCAGGAGGTGGCGCGCACCTATGGCGAGGTGATCGGCGTGCCCGCCGCGCGCGTGCTGCGCACCGGGGACGGCATGACGCTGGAACTGGCCGGCCGGCCGCTGCAGTTCCTGGACACCCCCGGCCACGCCCGTCACCACCACTGCATCTGGGATGCGCGCAGCAGCGGCTTTTTCACCGGCGACACGTTCGGCCTGTCGTACCGCGAGTTCGATACCGCGGCCGGCGCGTGGCTGATGCCGACGACCACGCCGGTGCAGTTCGAGCCCGAACCGCTGCGCCGCTCGGTACAGCGCATGCTGTCGTACCGGCCCCGGTGCATGTACCTGACCCACTACGGCCGCGTCGGCGACGTGGCGCGGCTCGCCGACCTGTTCATGACGCAGCTCGACGCGATGGTCGCGTTCGCGCTCGCGCTGCCCGACGACGCCGACCGGCATCGCGCGCTGACGGAAGGCTTCTGTGCGATCCACCTGAAGAGCCTGCGCGCCCACGGCTGCACGTTGCCCGAAGACCGCGTGCGCGAACTGCTGGCGCTCGACAACGAGCTGAACGCCCAGGGCATGGCGGTGTGGCTGAACCGCAGGCAGCGCTGAAGCCGCGCCGGACCCTCAGGGATCGGGCGCCTCGTTCATCCGTGCCAGACATTCGTCGACCAGCGCGTGCAGGCGCGTCACGGTGGCCTCGCCGACGCGGGCGTTGAACGCGAGCTGGGCCTTCTTCCATTCGCGCTGCGCCTGCGACCGCTTCTCGCGGCCCGCCGGCGTGGCGTTCACGAAACGGCTGCGCCCATCGTCTCCCGGGCCGACCACGACCCAGCCCTGCGCGACCAGCGGCTGCAGGTTGCGCGTCAGCGTCGACGCGTCCATCTCCAGCCGCTCGGCGAGGTCGCAGGGGCGCACCGGCTCGAGCCGCACGATGTTCGAGAGCAGCGAATACTGCGTCGTCTTCAGCCCGCTCGCCGCGACGATGCGATCGAAGTGCCGGCTCACGCGGCGCGACAGCTGCCGCAGCTTGTGGCTGCTGCAACCCTGAGGCGAGACCGCGGCCGGAGACGGCCGGTTCGCGAGCCTGTCGCGTGCTGGACGATGCATAACTTTCCATTGTAGCTACAATCATTGCAGCTGCAACTTTCAAGCCCTCGATGGAACCGACACCCGACGCCGCGCAGACGCTGGCCCGATGGGAAGCCCTGGAGACCGAGCGCCGCCGGGCGATGCGCCACAGCGGCGTCTGCCAGCCGCAGGACATCGCCGGCCTGACGGGCATGCAGCTGTTCGAGCGCATGTTCAGCGGCGAGCTGCCCTACCCGCCGATCAGCGAGACGCTCGAATTCCTGCCGGTCGAGATCGAGCGCGGTCGCGCGGTGTTCCAGGGCCGGCCGCTGGCGCGCCACTACAACCCGCTCGGCACGGTGCATGGCGGCTGGATCGCGACGCTGCTCGATTCCTGCGTCGGCTGCGCGGTGCACTCCACGCTGCCGGCCGGCAAGAGCTTCACGACCGCCGAGCTGAAGGTCAACTACGTGCGGGCGGTGACGACGCGGGTGCCGATGCTGCGCGCGATCGGCAGCGTGATCCACGTCGGCAACCGGATGGCGACGGCCGACGGCCGCCTCGTCGGTCCGGACGGCAAGCTGTACGCGCATGCCTCGACCACCTGCTTCATCTTCGACGCACCCTGAGGGCCACCCGATGAGATTGCTCCACACCATGCTGCGCGTCGGCGACCTGCAGCGCTCGATCGACTTCTACACCCGGGTGATCGGGATGACACTGCTGCGCCGCTCCGAGAACCCGTCGCAGCACTACTCGCTCGCGTTCCTCGGCTTCGGCCCCAACCCCGAGCATGCCGAGATCGAGCTGACCTACAACCACGGCGTTTCGTCCTACGAGCTGGGCACGGCCTACGGCCATATCGCGATCGGCGTGCCCGATGCACGCGCCGCCTGCGAGCGGATTCGCGCCGGCGGCGGCAGCGTGACCCGCGAGGCCGGCCCGGTGAAGGGCGGCACGACCGTGATCGCGTTCGTCACCGACCCCGACGGCTACAAGATCGAGCTGATCGAGCGGCCGAACCTCTGACCTCTGTCCCGACGCTTCCACCATGCTGGCTCAACTCGTCTCCGGTTCGCTGACGCGCCGTGGCATCCACTACGCGTGGGTGATCGCCGCGGTCACCTTCTTCGCGATGCTCACGACCTCGGCCGCGCTCGGCCTGCCCGGCGCGATGCTGCAGCCGCTGAGCAAGGAATTCGGTTGGACCACCGACCAGCTCTCGTCGGTGTTCGCGGTGCGCTTCGCGCTGTTCGGCCTGCTCGGGCCGTTCGCGGCGATCTTCATCGCGCGTTTCGGGCTGCGCCGCGTCATGGTCACCGCGGCCAGCTTCATCGCGATCGCGATGGTGCTGGCCACGCAGATCACGCAGCTGTGGCAGCTGTTCCTGCTCTGGGGCCTGGTGCTCGGCTGCGGCACCGGCCTGACGGCACTGGTGCTCGGCGCGATGGTCGCGAGCCGCTGGTTCACCGAGCGCCGCGGCCTGGTCGTCGGCCTGTTCGCCGCGAGCACGGCCACCGGGCAGCTGATCTTCCTGCCGGTCGCGGCGTGGATGATCGAGCACCTGGGCTGGCGCTATGCGGTGATCCCGGTGTTCATCGCCTGCGCGGTGGTCGCGGCACTGGCGACCTTGTTCATGCGCGACCACCCGCGCGATGTCGGCCTGCGCTCGTACGGCGAGCCGGAGGGCACGCCGCAGGACGTGATCCCTGCCACGCCCGCGCCGTTGAACTTCCTCGGCCCGTTCAAGGTGCTCGCCGAGGTCTCGGGCAACCGCACGTTCTGGATCCTCGCCGGCAGCTTCTTCATCTGCGGGCTGTCGACCAACGGGCTGGTGCAGACGCACTTCATCTCGCTGTGCGGCGACAACGGCCTGTCGCCGGTACCGGCGGCCTCGGTGCTGTCGATGATGGGGCTGTTCGATCTGTTCGGCACCACGCTGTCGGGCTACCTCTCGGACCGCTTCGACAACCGCAAGCTGCTGTTCTGGTACTACGGCTTGCGCGGGTTGTCGCTGTTCTGGCTGCCGTACTCGACCTTCACGTTGTTCGGCCTGTCGACCTTCGCGATGTTCTACGGTCTGGACTGGATCGCCACCGTGCCGCCGACCGTCAAGCTCGCCGCGCAGGAATTCGGCAAGGAGCGCGCCGGCATGATCTTCGGCTGGGTCTTCGCGGCCCACCAGCTCGGCGCTGCGGTTGCGGCCTACGGCGCGGGCCTGACGCGCACGCTGCTGCTGACCTACAACCCGGCGTTGTTCGCCGCCGGCGCCGCGTGCCTCGTGGCCGCGGTGATGGTGCTGGCGATCCGCCGTCAGGCGCAGCCGGTCAAGGTCGCGGTCGCCTGACTCACGGGCGCAGCGCGCTCGCCGCGCGCGCGAGTAGCGTGATGCGCGCCCAGTCCTGCGCCGCGACCGCGTCGGCCGGCGTCAGCCACGAGCCGCCGCAGACCTCGACGTTCGGCAGCGCCAGGAACTCCGGTGCGCTGGCCAGCGTGATGCCGCCGGTCGGGCAGAACACAACATCGGTGAACGGCCCGGCCAGCGCCTTCAGCATCGCGATGCCGCCGGCCTGCATCGCCGGGAAGAACTTCAGGAAGAAGTAGCCGTCGGCGTTCGCCTGCATCACCTCGCTGCCGGTCGCGGTGCCGGGCAGCAGCGGCAGGCCGATGTCGCGGCAGGCCTGCCCGATCGCGCTCGTGTAGCCGGGGCTGACCGCAAACGTGCAGCCGGCATCCTTCGCGGCCTGCGCATCGGCGGCACTGCGCACCGTGCCGGCACCGAGGATCGCCTCGGGCACGTCGCGCGCGATCCGCTCCATGCACTGCAGCGCGATGCTCGTGCGCAACGTCACCTCGAGCACGCGCACACCGCCCTCGACCAGCGCGCGCGCCATCGGCACCGCGTCGTCGAGCCGGTTGATCACGATCACCGGGATCACCGGGCCGTGGGGGACGAGGTCCAGGGTGTTCATCATGGTGTGCAGATCCGGCGGGGTTTCGGAAGACAGGGTCTACAGCCAGGTGCAGGCGCCCTGCTCGGCGCTCAGCACGTTGCGGCGCATGCCGGCGAACAGTTCGCGGCCCAGGCCGTGGCCGTTGACCGCCGCCTGCGCTTCGCCGAGCACGGCCTGCTCGCGCGCGGCCCAGACCTCGGCATCGACCAGGGCGGCCAGCGTGCCGGCGACCGCATCGAGGCGGATCGGGTCGCCGTCGCGCAGCTTGCCCAGCGGCCCGCCGTGCATCGCCTCCGGGCTGACGTGGATGGCGGCTGGCACCTTGCCCGACGCGCCGCTCATGCGCCCGTCGGTCACCAGCGCGACCTTGAAGCCGCGGCCCTGCAGCACGCCCAGCGGCGGCGTCAGCTTGTGCAGCTCGGGCATGCCGCAGGCGGCCGGCCCCTGGAAGCGCAGCACGGCGACGAAATCGCGCTCCAGCGCGCCGGCCTTGAACGCCTCGAGCAGCTGCTCCTGGGTGTCGAACACGATCGCCGGGGCTTCGACGATGTGCCGATCGTCTGGAACCGCCGAGACCTTGATCACCGCGCGACCGAGGTTGCCGGTCAGCAGCTTCAGGCCGCCCTCGGCACCGAAGGGCCGCGCCGCGGTGCGCACGATCGCATCGTCGATCGGCGCGGCAGGCAGCTCGCACCATCGCAGGCCCGTGCCGGCATGCTCCGGCACCTTGCCGTAGGCGCGCAGGCCGCCCGGCGCGACGGTCGCGACATCGCCGTGCATCGCGCCCGCGTCGATCAGCTCGCGGATCACGAAGCCGGGCCCGCCGGCGGCCTGGAACTGGTTCACGTCGGCCAGGCCGTTCGGGTAGACGCGCGCCAGCAGCGGCGTGGCGTGCGACAGGTCGGCGAAGTCGGTCCAGTCGATCAGGATGCCGGCCGCGCGCGCGACCGCGACCCAGTGGATCAGGTGGTTGGTCGAGCCGCCGGTGGCGAGCAGCGCGACCATCGCGTTGACGATCACGCGCTCGTCGACGAGCCGGCCGATCGGCGTGAAACGGCCGCGCGGCAGGATGCCCAGCAGCGTGCGCACCGCCTCGCGCGTCAGCGCCTCGCGCAACTGGGCATGCGGGTGCACGAAAGCCGCGCCGGGCACGTGCAGGCCCATCGCCTCGAGCAGCATCTGGTTGCTGTTCGCGGTGCCGTAGAAGGTGCAGGTGCCGGCGCCGTGGTAGGCCGCCGATTCGGCGCGCAGCAACTCGTCGCGGCCGACCAGGCCCTGCGCGAACTGCTCGCGCACCCTGGACTTGGCGGTGTTCGACAGGCCCGAACTCATCGGCCCCGCGGGCACGAACACGCACGGCAGGTGGCCGAAGTGCAGCGCGCCGATCAGCAGCCCCGGCACGATCTTGTCGCACACGCCGAGCAGCAGCGCGCCGTCGAACACGTCGTGGGTCAGCGCGACCGCGGCGCCCATCGCGATCGTGTCGCGCGAGAACAGGCTCAGCTCCATGCCGGGCAGGCCCTGCGTGACGCCGTCGCACATCGCCGGCACGCCGCCGGCGACCTGCACCGTGGCGCCGTGCCGGTGCGCCTCGTCGCGGATCAGCGCGGGGAAGCCCTCGTAGGGCTGGTGCGCCGAGAGCATGTCGTTGTAGGCGGTGACGACGGCGAGGTTGGGCGCGCGCTCGGCGACGATGCGCAGCTTGTCCTGCCCGGGCAGCGCCGCGAAGGCATGCGCGACATTCGCGCAGCCCATGCGCTCGGCGCCGCGCGGGCGGCTGATCATGGCCTCGACCCGCGCCAGATACGCGCCGCGCGTCACGGCGCTGCGCTCGCGGATGCGTTCGGTGACCTGGGCGACGGCGGGTTTCATGGCGGGCTCCTGCAGGCGAGCGAATCGCCGATGTCGGGCGACCAGCTTACAGCGGCGCATGGTTCGGCGTGCTGCGCACGCTGGCACAGGCAAGCGCCGTGCCCGGCTCGCAGGCCGGGCACCCCCGGAAGCCCCCGGGGGGCGGACGGCGCATGTCGTCGGCCCCCGGGCGGCACTCTCAGCGCAGCCGCATCTCGACGCGTCGCGCGTCGCGCGCATCCGCGCCACTCGCGGCAACGAGCGGCTTGTCCAGCACGAGGCGCTCGGGCGCCACGCCGTTCGCCTCGAGCGCGTGGCGCACCGCCAGCGCGCGGCTCCTTGCCAGTTCGGCATTCTTCGCGGCGTCGCCGCTGGCGTCGTGGAACCCCGAGATCAGCACGATCCGGTCGGACTGCGCCCGTGCCGCGTCGGCAACCCTGACCAGGGTTTCGGACGCCGCGGCCGGCAGCGCAGCGGAGCCGAGCGCGAAATACACACTGCCGTCCGGTTCGCCGGCCAGCACGGCCGCGACCGCCGCACCGGCGCCGCCGGACGCCTTCGCCGCTGCGCCCGTGCCGGTGTGGGCGGCGAGCCCGAGCACGCCGCCCAGCACCAGGGCCACGAGGCCGGCCAGCACCATCAGTGCATAGTTCTGGCTGTCGTCGCTTTGATCACTCATTCCGGCCTCCCGCAGGCGAAATTTCATTTTAGAGTGGCGCCATGGACTACTCATCGCATTCGGCGCTGCACCTGCGCGACCCGCAACCGATGCTGCACCGCGCGCTGCAGGCCTGGGGCGGCGAGCAGGACCTCTGGGTGTTCGGCTATGCGTCGCTGATCTGGCGCCCCGAGTTCGATGCCGACGAGCAGCGGCCCGCGGCCGTCCACGGCTGGCACCGCGCGCTGGAGATGCGCTCGCGCGTCAACCGCGGCACGCCGGAATGCCCCGGCCTGGTGTTCGCGCTGGTGCCCGGCGGCTCGTGCCGCGGCATGGCCTACCGCATCGGCCGGCCGCGTGCGGCGGCCGAACTGGAGCGACTGTGGGCACGCGAGATGCCCACCGGCGTCTACGACCCGAAGTGGCTCGCCTGCCGCACCCCGCAGGGCACGGTGCGCGCGCTGGCGTTCACGCTGAGCCGGCGCAGCCCGGCGCACACCGGGCCGTTGTCCGAGGCCCAGATGGTGGAGGTGCTGCGCTGCGCCGCAGGCCGCTTCGGCAGCACGCTGGACTACCTGCTGGAAACCGCCCGATCCTTGCGCGGATGCGGCATCCGCGACCGGGACATCGAGCGGCTGGTCGCGCTCGCGCGCCACCACCGCCTTGCCTGAGGACGCGGGACACCCGGGGCTTCACGGTTGCACGAACCCGCCCGCCGAGCGCTTGCTCAGGCTGCCGCGTCCCTGCACGGGGGTATCTTCGTGGCGCGTGACCGCCACGCGCTCACCTGAGCGCTACCAGCGCGGCGCCGGCGCCGCCACCGCGAGATCGGCGCGGCGCAGCGTGTCGAGGTCGGCCAGCGTGTCCAGATCGACCAGCACGCCGGGATCGTCGACCTCGACCCCGACCGCCGGGTAGCGCGCCACCAGACGCCGTGCGCCCTCGTCGCCGCGCAGCCCGATGAGCTCCGAGTAGAGCTCGGGCGAGAAGCCCACCGGATGGCCGCGCCGGCCCTTGTACTGCGCATACGCGACCGCATCGTGCGCCAGCTGGCGCGCCACCGCCTGCAGCGTCAGGGGCTGGACCTGCGGCATGTCGCCGGGCAGGATCAGCCAGCCGCCCGCCTCGGGCCGGGCGCTGACCCCGGCACCGATCGAATAGCCCATGCCCAATGCGGTCTCGCCCGGTGCGCCGACCTCGGGCAGCACGATCACGTCGCGGGCGGCGACGCTGCGACAGGCCAGGTCGGCCAGCGCCTGGGTGGTCACGACGACGACCTGCAGATCGCTCGCGATCGCATGCTGCAGCGTGGTGCCGAGCACCGTCGACGCACCCAGGGTCTGCGCCAGCTTGTGGTCCGCGCCCAGAAAGCGCGACCCCTTGCCGGCCGCCAACACGATCACCGCAGGCCGCGCGCCCATTCCAGAACCTCCCAGGTTGTTGTGCCGATGTTCACCACGCCGCGCCCGGCGATCGTGAGGAGAATGAGAGCCGCAGGGTCTTTGAGCTAGTGGTGGCTCTACCTAAGGCCTACCCCTTACAGCATGCAGGGATTGCGCGCCGGCCCGACCTGCCGCATGCAAGCGGCGCGCCGGCCAGCGGGCTTCCTATACTCGGCGCATGGACGACATCGCCAGCCTTCGCAAGAGCTACGAGCGCGCCGAACTCGACGAGTCGGCTTCGCTGCCCGATCCGGTCGACCAGTTCGCCGCGTGGCTGCAGCAGGCGCTGGACGCCAGGCTGCCCGAGCCGAACGCGATGACGCTCGCGACCGTCGGCGCGAACGGCCGCCCGTCGAGCCGGGTCGTGCTGATCAAGGGCGTGGATGCACGCGGCCTCGTCTGGTACACGAACTACGACAGCCGCAAGGGCCGCGAACTCGCCGCCAACCCTTACGCCTCGTTGCAATTTCATTGGGTCGAGCTGGAACGCGTGGTCCGCATCGAGGGCCGGGTCGAGAGGACGTCCGACGCCGAATCGGACGCCTACTTCGCGTCGCGCCCGCTCGACTCGCGCATCGGTGCCTGGGCCTCGCCGCAGAGCCAGGTCATCGCGTCGCGCGCGGTGCTGGTCGCGAACGCCGCGAAGTTCGGCGCGCAGTTCCTGCTGCAGCCGCCGCGGCCGCCGCACTGGGGTGGCTACCGGCTCGTGCCCGACGCGTTCGAGTTCTGGCAGGGCCGGCGCTCGCGCCTGCACGACCGGCTGCGCTACCGGCTCGACGCCGGCCGTTGGCTGCGCGAACGGCTCGCGCCCTGACCGGCTCATGAGCAAACGCCCGGCCGCCCGAAGTTTCCTCATCCCCATGGGCGACGAAGGGGCCCGTTCCGGACCTCGGGGCGGACGGCGTATGTCGTCGGCCTGGGGGCGCTCTGAGATCGAGCCTCATCAGGCCGGCAGCACGCGCGCCGCGAAGGTCTTCCTGAACTTCTCGACCTTGGGCGCCACCACCATCGCGCAATAGCCCTGGTTCGGATGGTTGGCGAAGTAGTGCTGGTGGTAGTCCTCGGCGCGCCAGTAGTTCTGCTCGGGGAGCAGCTCGGTCACGACGCCGCCCTGGTGCAGCGCGTCGACCTCGGCCAGCACCGTGCGCGCGACCGCTTCCTGCGCCGCGTTCTGGACATAGATGCCGGAGCGGTACTGCGTGCCGATGTCGTTGCCCTGCCGGTTCAGCGTGGTCGGATCGTGGATCACGAAGAAGATCTCGAGCACCTCGCGCAGCGTGATGTGCGCCGGGTCGAAACGCACACGCACGACCTCCGCGTGGCCGGTCGTGCCGCTGCAGACCTGCTCGTAGCTCGGGTTCACGACCCGGCCGTTGGCGTAGCCCGACTCGACCGCGACCACGCCCCTGACGCGTTCGTAAACGGCTTCGAGGCACCAGAAGCAGCCGCCGCCCAGGGTGATCGTGTCGGTCGTGGAAGTCATCGATTTCTCCGAAAAATGGATAGGTCGCAGCGTGGCCGCCCGTCTGACATACGGAGGGTCATCCTCGCCGGTGCGGGCGACGCGCACTGGCAGCCCGCCCACCTCGAGCGCCTCGATCAGCGGCGCGAACCGGAACAGCGAGGCCGCCGAAAGGTTGGCATGCAGCCGCGCGACCTTCAGCAGCGGCTCGGCCCCGGCCGACGGCCCGGCGATCGCCAGCCCATCCAGGGCAAGGTCCAGGCTCCAGGGGTGGAAACTCACGTCGCCGACCGTCACCTGGCGGCCCAGCGCCTCGCCGGCGCGCAAGGGCAACTGCCACTTCAGCAGCGCCAGCAATCCGAGCCACAGGATCAGCCACAGCAGCGCCAGCGCGCCCACGCCCCACGCCAATCGCCTGAGCCAGATCACCATGAACCGTCCTCCGCCATCCCGGCGCCATGCCATCGTCTGCGCGCCCCGCCCACGATGATGCCTTGCCGCGGCGGACCTCTGCTGCACAATCCCGCCGCATCCGCTGCGTCCGTGACCTCCCCGAACCCGACTGCCGACCGAGGGCCGCCCGTGAACAGTCTCTTCGTCCTGCTCGGCATCGAATCCTGGAAGCCGGTGCTGACCGCACTGCTGCTGCCGCCGGTGCCATTGCTGGTGCTGGTGCTGATCGGTGCGCGCCTGATCCAGCCCCGGCGGGGCCTCGGCTGGCTGCTGATCCTCGCGAGCGTCGCGCTGATCTGGCTCGGCGCCTGCACCGGCACGGCACAGCTGCTGTCGCAGCACGCGCTGCGCCCGCCGCCGGCACTCGGCGCCCACCGCATCCAGGCGCTGAAGGCGGCGGCGAACCCGCCGACCGCGATCGTGGTGCTCGGCGGCGGCATGGAACCGTTGGCACCCGAATACGGCGTCGCCAACCTGCACCACTACTCGCTCGAGCGCCTGCGCTACGGCATCTGGCTGGGCCGCGAGACCGGGCTGCCGCTGGCCTTCAGCGGCGGTGTCGGCTGGGCCCAGCCGGATGCGATGCCCGAGGCGCAGGTTGCCGCGCGGATCGCCGCGAACGAATTCGGCCGCCCGCTGAAGTGGATCGAGGACGGCTCGCGCGACACGCGCGAGAACGCGGCACGCAGCGTGGCCCTGCTGCGCGCCGCCGGCATCCGGCGGATCGTGCTGGTCACGCACGGTTGGCACATGCCGCGCGCGCTGCGGGCGTTCGAGGCGGCCGCAGGCGGCGACATCCGCGTCGAAGCGGCGCCCATGGGCCTGGCTCGCGGCACCGACACGCCGGCGCTGACCTGGATGCCGACCACGCAAGGCATGGCGCTGGTCCGCAACGTCCTGCGCGAGCTGCTCGGGCGCAGCGCCGGCGCCTGAAGCAACGGCCCGCGCGGACGCTGCGGCAGTGCACCCGTGCCGCAGCGCCCGCGGCGCGTCCGGCGCCCGGTCAGCGCGGTGCGTCGCCCTTGCGGTACTCGGCAGTCAGCTCGTCGAGGCGTTGCTTGAGCCCGGCGTCGAGCGTGTACTCGGCTGCCGCAAGCGTGGCGTCGAGCTGCTCCGGGCGGCTCGCGCCGAGCAGCGGCGCGGTGATCAGCGGGTTCGCCATGACCCAGGCGACGGCGAGTGTGGCGAGCGGCACGCCGGCCTCGTCGGCGAGCCGGTGGAGCTGCGCGACGGTCGCGAAGCTGCGCTCGTTCCAGTAGCGATCCTGGTACATCGTCGCCGCGGTGCCGAGCGTGAAGCGCGTGTTCGGCTCGGGCGGCGCGTCGGCGCCGCGGTACTTGCCGGTCAGCAGGCCGCCGGCGAGCGGGTTGTAGGGGATCACGCCCAGGCCCGCCTCGCCCGCCAGCGGCAGCAGCTCGCGCTCGATCTCGCGGAACAGCAGGCTGTAGCGCGGCTGCACCGAGACGAATGCCGTCAGCCGGTGCAACTCGGCGCGGCCCAGCGCCAGCGCGAGCCGGTAGGCCATGAAGTTGGAGACGCCGATGTAGCGTGCCCGGCCGGACCGCACGATCACGTCGAGCGCCTCCAGGGTCTCGTCGAGCGGCGTCGAGCGGTCGTCGGAATGCAGCTGGTACAGGTCGACGTGGTCGGTCTGCAGGCGCGCCAGCGACGCGTCGATCGCATCGAGCAGGTGCTTGCGCGAAGCTCCCTGGTTCCAGGCTTGCGGGCCCATCCTGCCGACCGCCTTGGTCGCGACGATGAAGCGACCGCGCCCGCCCGGCCCCTGCGCGCGCAACCAGCGGCCGATGATCGCCTCGGTGCGCCCCGCGGTCTCGATGCTGCCGCCCAGCGGGTAGACGTTCGCGGTGTCGAGGAAGTTGATGCCGCGCTCGGCCACCTTGTCGAGAATGCGGTGCGACACCGCCTCGTCGGTCTGCAGGCCGAAGGTCATCGTGCCGAGCGCGAGCCGGGACACGGTCAGACCGGTGCGGCCGAGGCGGGTGGTGGGGATGCTCATGGACCGGGCCCTTTCGTCGGTGGTGGCTGCAAGCGGGATCGCCAGGCCGCGGGCAACGCGGCGCGTGCGGACGCCGCGCCGACGCGTCCCGCCCGTCATCATCGCGCGAAGCGCGTGCGCACGCTGCGCTCACCCTGCGCTCAGGTGACGATGAGCGTCCCGTTCATGTCTTCATGGCCCGAGCCGCAGAAGACGTCGCACAGGAATGTGAAGGTCCCGGCCCGGTCCGGCCTGAGTTCCAGCGAGATCACCCGGCCCGGCATGATGTCGGTGCGAAGCTTGAAGTCGGGCAGGTTGAAGCCCATCGGCACTTCCGGCGCGTTGAACTGCAGCATCACGGTCTCGCCCTGCTTGACATGAATCTCGGCCGGCACGAACTCGAACTTCTTCGCGACGATCTTGATCACGCGGGCCTTCGGCCTGGCCGACGCCATGATCACCACGGGGCCCAGCACCAACGCTGCGGCCGCGCTCACGAGCCCTCGCCTGCCGGTGTCGATGGCCATGGCTCAGGCCTTCTGCACCGGCAGTTCGGTGATGAGGTAGTCGGCCTTCTTCGGCTCGGCCTCGACCTCGCGAAAGCCCAGCCCGCGGTACGGCTGAGCCGGGTCCCAGGGCAATGGCGTGCGCTTGGGTTGCGAGCCCGCCGCCGGCAGCGGGAAGATCAGCGACCTGGCCGAGTGATGCGCGATATGCCCGGTCATCTGGTGGTGCTCCTGATGGATGTGGCCGTAGAACACGATCACGTTGTCGTGCGGCATCAGCAGCTCGACAGCCTTGGCGCCGTCGCGCGTGGCCCAGTCCCACTGCGGGTAGAGATCGAACAGCGGGCGGTGCGCGAACACCACGATGCGCGCGTCCCTGGCCTGCTTCGTCAGGTCGTCGGCCAGCCACGCGAGCTGCGCCTCGCCGAGCTGCGCGCCTGGGTCGCTCACGTTGTCGAGCACGATGAAGTGAACCCCCTTGTGCTCGAACGTGTAGTTCGTCGGGCCGAAGAGTTCTCGGAAGGCCCGTCCGCCATCCAGCGATGCGTCATGCTCGCCGGGAATGAAGCGCACGGTCTTTGCCTCCAGCCCGCCCACGATGCCCCGGAACTCGGTCATGCGCCTGCGGCGCTCCCGGGGATCGTCGGTGGTGTGGGTCAGGTCACCGGTGAAGATGACGAAGTCCGGTGCCCGGGTCAGCGCATTGACGGATGCGACGGCCTTCGGAAGCGTGCCGCGCGCGTCGGGATTGGGAGGGCCTTCGAAACCCCAGTGGCTGTCGGACAGCTGCACGAAGAAGAAGTCTTCTCCTGGCACTGTGCCCATGCTGTCGGCTCCGCGCGCCGCGACCGATACGCCCGACATGAACACGGCGCCTCCGAAGCCCGCCAATTGCAGGAACTGCCTTCGATCGAATGGGTTCATCACGGTCGCTCTCCTGGTCGGTCGGCACCCAGCGTGCCGAAGGCGTTCGGCGCGTTGGCCTTCCAGAACAGACCCGGGACGGCCGGAAAATATTCCAGACCCGCGTCGAACATCCCGGCGCGGCAGTCGGACATATGGAATAAGGCCGGCGCCGGGACGGTCTGTTTCCCGACGGAGGGCCGGCAATGAGCGATGACGAGAACCGGCGGCGCTTCGAGCAATTGGCGATGCCCCACCTCGACGCCGCCTACAACCTTGCGCGCTGGCTGACCCGCAATGACCACGACGCGCAGGACGTGGTCCAGGACGCCCTGGTGCGCGCCATGCGCCACATCCACGGGCTTCGTGGGGAGGGTGCGCGCGCCTGGCTGTTGCAGATCGTCCGGCACACCTGCTATTCATGGCTGAAGGAGAACCGCCCCGTGGAGAAGCTCGTGCTCGACGAGTCCGACGACGCGTGGCGGGAGATCGCCGCACCATCCACGGACGAGCCGCCTGCCGTCGCCATGCGCAAGGCCGACCGGGTGCAGATCAATGCGGCGATCGCCGGCCTTCCGGTGGCCTATCGAGAGGTTCTCGTGCTGCGTGAACTGGAAGATCTGTCGTACATCGACATCGCGCGCATCGCCGAGATCCCCGTGGGCACGGTGATGTCGCGCCTGTCCCGGGCCCGCGCCCTGATGAGGCTCGCGTTGGCGCCGGCCACGCGCCCCCAGCTGCGCCCGGTGCCGCGAACCACCCAAGGCGCCGGCAAGCCATGAGCACGCGGAACGACCCTCGCGAACTCGGCGCCTTCGTCGACGCGGAGCTGGACCTGAAGAGCCGGCTCGATCTCGAACGGCAGCTGGCAGAAGATGCCGATCTGCGCCGGCAGGTCGACGAGATACGCCAGCTGCGCGAGGCTGTGCGCGAACACGCCGACTACCATCGCGCACCGGAGGGATGCCGTCAGCAGTGGGCGAGATCGATGGCGCAGGCGGGACAGCCGTCCACGCCCCCGCCGGCACGTGCTCGCGCGATCGGCGCGGCGGTGCGGCGCTGGTTCGGCTGGCGGCCGCTGGCCGCGTCGCTGGGCCTTGCCGCCGTGCTGGCGGTGACCTCGAACCTGCTGTGGCTTCAGACAGCCCGCGAGGATCGACTGGCGGACGATGTCGTGGCAAGCCACGTCCGGGCGACACTCGGGCAGCGCCTGGTGGACGTGTCCTCTTCCGACCATCACACCGTCAAGCCCTTTCTCTCGTCGAAGCTGGGTTTCTCGCCGCCGGTGAGCGAACTCGGGATTTCGGGCTCGGTGTTCCTCGGCGGACGCGTCGACTACCTCGACGGGCGCCCGGTGGCGGCGCTGGTCTACAAGCAGGGCGAGCATGTCGTCGATTCGTTCGTGTGGCCGGGTGTGGCGTCCGATGCCAAGCCGAGTTTCTCTACCGAGCGTGGATACCTGACCGCCCACTGGTCGCGCCACGGCATGAACCACTGGGTGATCTCGGATGTGAACCGCGACGAGTTCCGGGCGGTCGTCGATGCGATCGCGTCGGCCGAGACCGACCGCTAGTCGAGGAGCCTGTCGGACTTGAGCCACGCGGATCCGGGTGGCTGACGACGGGCCCGCCTTCGCGGCGCCTCGGGGCGGCTTCGGCCGCTTCGAGGCACCTGATCGTCTTGCGGGTCGCCCATGACTCGTTGTGGGGGCAACGCGGCGCATCGATCTCGCCATCGAATCGCCATATTGGCATTCATTGCGATGAGGCGTGCGGCGCGCCGCCGAGGGTCGGGGCGCCGACCCGACGGATGGCGAAGAGCCTCGTGGGCCGGACGACGAATCCGCACCTCCCCGTCGGCGAACAGGCCGAGTACGTCTGGCCACTGGCTGCTCAAGCGACGACGGGATCGGGTTCGATGAACTGCTGCGGCGGATGCTGCGCACAAGGCCTGCGCCACACAAGACTTTGCAGGGCCGACTGCAGCGTCGTCCACGAGCCGTGCAATGTGCAGCTCCGAGACCACACCAGCCTGTGCCGGAAGGACGTCCACAAGGTGGCCCGCTTTCCGCGAACGCAAGGACTGGCTGCGGCATCGGAGTACGGAGATGGATCTCCGACGGCCGCGCCGGCGGTTCGGGTTGCCGGCGCTCTGACACAATCGCCGGCCATGAAGCTGCGCAAGCCGTCGTCGCGCTGGGCCCTGTGGGTCTTCGCCGCGGCATTGCTGCTGAAGTCGGCGATGCCGTGGCTGGCGAGTGCGTCGGCGCAGATGCAGGGCAAGACACTGGTCGAGGTCTGCTCGGTCTACGGCGTGTCGCTGGTGCCGCTGACCGGGCAGGCCGACGATGCGACCCCCCTGCCGGCGCAAGATCATGGGTTGCATCACGGCAGCGAACATTGCGCGCTGAGCGCGTTCGCGGCGCTGGCGGGTGCTGCCCCGGGCGTGCACGCGCCGGTGCCGGTCCCGATTGGCGCCGCTTCGCCGCCGCGTGCGCATCCCTCGTCGCAGGCGCCCGATGCCTGCGCCACCTGGGTTGCGCGGCTCAAGCACGGGCCACCGATCCTCGCCTGAACCCACGTCGCCGCCGGTGTCGCGCCGACCCTCTCGCAGGGCGCGCGCCGCCGGTCCATGTGAGGGTCACCGGCCTCGCCCCGGTGTCCCGTTCAGGATGTCGCCAACATGTCTTCTTCGCCCCTTCCCGCCGCGCCGCTCCGCGCCGGCCTGCGCCGCTCGCTCGCGCTCGCGGCGCTGTTGCCCCCCTTCTCCACTGTCGTGCACGCCCAAGCCGGGATTGCGGACCCTGCGCCGGTCCGGTCGCTCGGCGTCGTCACCGTGGTCGGCGGCCAGCCGACTTCGCTGCCGACGCAGATCCCCGCCACGATGGAGAGCGTGACCCGCGAGCAGATCGACCGCACGATCAACGCCAGCGACAGCGAGGACGCGCTGAAGTACCTGCCCAGCCTCTTGGTGCGCAAGCGCTACGTCGGTGACTACAACCACGCGATCCTGTCGAGCCGCGCGTCCGGCACGGGCAACAGCGCGCGCTCGGCGGTCTATGCCGACGGCATCCTGCTGTCCAACCACCTGGGCAACGGCGTGGGCGGTCTGAGTTTTCCGCCGCGCTGGGGCATGGTCGGGCCCGGGGAGATCGAGCGCGTCGACGTGATGTACGGGCCGTTCTCCGCGGCCTACCCGGGCAACTCGATCGGCGCGGTGGTGGTGTTCACGACCCACATGCCGAAGGCCTTCGAAGTGCACGCGAAAGCCGGCTACGGCAGCCAGCCCTTCGATCTCTACAACACCAGCGCGACTTACCGCGCGTGGGAGACCAGCGCCTCGGTCGGCAACAAGGCGGGCGCGTTCTCGTGGCTGCTGCACTTCGACCATGCCGACAGCCACGGCCAGCCGCTGACCTTCCCGACGCGCCTGCTGGGCAGCGGCACGGCGGGCAATGCCGGCACGCCGGTGACCGGCGCGGTGCTCGGCGCCAACAACGCGAACCAGCCCTGGTACGTGCTCGGCACCGGCACCGAGTACCGCACGAGGCAGGACCACTTCAAGGCCCGGCTGGCTTACGACATCACGCCGACGCTCCGCGCGAACTACATGGTCGGCGTTTGGCAGAACACTGCCGACAACACGCCCGTCTCGTACCTGCGCAACGCAGCCGGCCAGCCGGTCTCCAGTGGCATGGTCAACATCGGCGGCCAGTCGTTCGCGAGCCTGACCGGTGCCGACTTCGCGGCGACGAAGGAGCGCCTGACGCACGTGATGCACGGCCTGAGCGTCAAGAGCAACACCCAGGGCGTGTGGGACTGGGAGGCCGACGCGAGCCTGTACGACTACCGCAAGGACGACAAGCGGCAGAACGCGGCCTCGAACACGCTGCCGAATGCGCTCGCGGGTGGTGCCGGCACGCTGGCCGACGGCAGCGGCACCGGCTGGAACAACCTGGCGCTGAAGGGCATCTGGCGGCCCGCGGGGATCCGCGGCGAGCACATCGTCGACTTCGGCGTGCAGCAGGACCGCTACAAGCTGCAGTACCTGACCTCGAACATCACCGGCGACTGGCTGGAGGATGGGGCCGGCACGCTGGCCAGCAAGGTCGCCGGCAGGACGCGGCTGCGCAGCGTCTACGCGCAGGACGCGTGGGCCTTCGCCGAGCGATGGAAGACGGTGCTCGGCCTGCGCGCCGAGGACTGGCGGGCGGACGATGGCGCGACGGCGTTCTCGGCGACGAGCGCGCTGGCCCACCCGTCGCGCAGCGAGCGCTTCTTCTCGCCGAAGGCTGCGCTCTCGTACCAGGCCGCGCCCGATTGGGTGCTGAAGGCCTCGATCGGTCGTGCGGTGCGCATGCCGACGGTCGGCGAGCTCTATGGCGCGACCTCGACGACCAACGCGCAGTACATCAACGACCCGAACCTGAAGCCCGAGAAGTCATGGACGACCGAGCTGACGGCCGAGAGGGATCTCGGCAACGCGCTGTTGCGCCTGACCTTCTTCACCGAAGACACGCGCGATTCGCTCTATTCGCAGACCACTTTCGATCCGGTGGCCAACAAGAACATCAGCCGGGTGCAGAACGTCGGCCGCATCGAGACGAACGGACTGGAGTTCGCCTTCAACGGCACGGATGTCCTGGCAAAGGGCCTGGACCTCGGCGGCAGCATGACCTACGCCGACTCGGTCATCGAGGCCAATGACGGCTTCGTCGTCACGCCGGGCGACACGATCGGCAAGCGCCAGCCCAACATCCCGAAGTGGCGCGCGACGGCCCTCGCCAGCTACCGCTTCGACAGCCACTGGTCGGTGGCCTGCGGCGCGCGCTACAGCGGCACGCAGTACCGCACGCTGAACAATGCCGATGTCAACGGCTCGACGTACCAGGGCGTCAGCCGGTACTTCACGACCGATCTGCGCGTGCGCTACCGGATCGACCGCCAGTGGTCCGCGGCGCTCGGCATCGACAACCTGAACAACGACCGCTACTGGAATTTCCACCCCTATCCGCAACGCAGCTACAGCGCCGAGCTGACGTTCGATCTTTGAACCCCGTTCCCCGTCACCACCCCAGGAGCCACCATGTCCTTCGACCTCTTCGGGCGCACCCTGTGCGCCGCGTTCTTCGCCATCGCCTCGATCACCGCCGCACACGCCCACGGCGGGCGTGCGGGCGACATCGAAATCTCGCACCCGTTCGCGACGCCGACGCCGCCCGGCGCGGTCAACGGCGCCGCCTACGTCATGACGCTGCAGAACACCGGCACGCAGCCCGACCGGCTGGTGCGCGCCAGCACGGCGCTGGCGCAACGCGTCGAGATCCACACGATGGCGGTCGACGCCGGCGGCGTGATGCGCATGCGCGAGGTGGCCGAGATCGCACTGCCGCCGGGTGCCGCGGTGAAGATGCGCCCCGGCGAGGGCTTTCACTTCATGCTGATCGGCCTGAAGCAGCCGCTGAAGGAGGGCGACAGCGTCCCGCTGACGCTGGAGTTCGAGCGCGGCGGCAAGGTCGAGGTCAAGGCCGTCGTTCAGGTGCCGAAGGGCCGGCCCGACGATGCGGGCAACCACAAGCACTGAGACAGGCGCCGACGCGGTGCTCAGAGCAGCGGCGACAGCAGCCGGGCCGTCGCATCGGCCAGCCGCCTGCCGAAGGACTGCCGGCGCCGCGCGGGCACGGCCGACGCGCTGTTCAGGTCGGTCTCGAACTGGCGCGCCAGCCGGGTCGCCAGGTGCGGCCCGTACACCACGGACATCACCTCGTAGTTCAGGCGGAAGCTGCGGTTGTCGAAGTTCGCGGTGCCGACCATCGCGCAGTGGTCGTCGATCAGCAGCGTCTTGGAGTGCAGCATCCGCGCCCTGTATTCCCAGATCCTGACACCGGCCTGCATCAGTTCGTCGAAGTAGGAGCGCGCCGCCGCGCTCACCATGGCCGAGTCGCTGCGCCGCGGCACGATCAGGCGCACGTCGACGCCGCGCAGCGCCGCGCTCGTCAGCGCCATCAGCGCCGCCTCGCTCGGCACGAAGTACGGCGTGGTCAGCCAGGCGCGCTGCGTCGCGCTGTGGATCGCCTCGACCTGGACGCGATGGATCGCTTCGACCGGCGAGTCGGGGCCGCTGGTCACGAACTGGACCGGAATGTCGCCGGCGGGCAGCGCGGGCATCAGGCGTTGCAGCAGCGCCTCGAGCACGCGCGGGGATTGCCGGGTGGCGTAGACCCAGTCCTCGATGAAGGTGGTCTGCAGCCAGCGCACTGCGGCGCCGTCGACGCGCAGGTGCACGTCGTGGTAAGCGTCGGGCCGGGTGCGCAGGTCTTCCTCGTCGGTGATGTTGACGCCGCCGGTGAAACCCACCGCGCCGTCGCACACGACGATCTTGCGGTGCGACCGGTAGTTGGTCACCGGGCGCAGCCGCCGGCCGATGCGGGTGTCGTGAAAGAATGCGATCTCGATGCCCGCGGCCCGCATCGGCGCCATGAAGTGGCCCCCGAGGTTCTTCGAGCCGATCGCGTCGACCAGCAACCGCACCCGCACACCGTCACCCGCCCGTTCGATCAGCAGGTCGCGCAGCGCGGTGCCGATCCGGTCGGGCTGGTAGATGTAGTACTCGAGGTGGATGTGGTCGCGCGCGGCGCGCACGGCCTCGAAGATCGCCTCGTAGGTGCTCGCCCCGCCCACCAGCAGGTCGACGCGCGTGGCGCTGGACACCGGGTTGCCGCAGGCGGCGGTGGCGAGCGCGGCCAGCTGCCGCAACGCCGGGGGCGCCGTCTCGACGGCGGCCCGCAGCCGGTCGAGATCGGTAGGCGCACGCGCCACCACGCCGCTGCGCAGGCGCCGGATGCGCTGTTTTCTGAGGCGCTGCGGGCCCAGGAAGTAATAGATCAGGAAGCCGATGCCCGGCAGCAGCGCCAGCGACAGGATCCAGCTCATCGTCGAGACCGGCGCGCGCTTCTGCAGCACGATCCAGACCGACAGCGCGGCGATGTAGAGGCTCCATCCCAGCGAGAGCCAGGCCCCCCACGGGGAGGTGCTGAGGTCGGGAAGGGTCACGTGGGTCTCGAATCGCGGGATTCCCGGGCGGTGGTCC
This sequence comes from Pseudomonadota bacterium, assembly GCA_040388965.1. GTDB lineage: Bacteria > Pseudomonadota > Gammaproteobacteria > Burkholderiales > Burkholderiaceae_C > LMDS01. The sequence continues at coordinate 96,056 of JAZKAV010000032.1, forward strand.
GGGCATTTCCCGATGTGAAAGGTGCGACAAGATAGCAAACACCCCCGTGGGGGCTCGGCGCACCCCGGCGTCGTGTCGGCGATGTGTGCCGCGACCGCGCGGTTTTGGCGCTCTAATGCAGCCTGTGGTCTCACAGAGTCTTCCCCCATGAATCAACTCGATCAGCTCAGGCAGTTCACCACCATCGTCGCCGACAGCGGCGACTTCCGGCAACTGGCGCAGTACGCGCCGCGTGACGCGACGACCAACCCGTCGCTGATCCTGAAGGCGGTGGGCAAGCCCGAGTACGCGCCGCTGCTGAAGGAAACCGTCGCGGCGCACAAGGCCAGGCCGCTGGACGCGATCGTCGACGAGGTGCTGGTGCGCTTCGGCCTGGAGATCCTGAAGATCGTGCCGGGGCGCGTCTCGACCGAGGTCGACGCGCGGCTGAGCTTCGACACCGCCGCGAGCGTCGCGAAGGCGCAGCGCCTGATCGGGCTGTACGAGGCCGGCGGCGTCGCGCGCGAGCGCATCCTGATCAAGCTCGCGTCGACCTGGGAGGGCATCCAGGCGGCGCGCGTCCTGCAGCGCGAGGGCATCCAGTGCAACATGACGCTGCTGTTCGCGTTCTGCCAGGCGGTGGCCTGCGGCGACGCGGGCGCGCGGCTGATTTCGCCCTTTGTCGGACGCATCCACGACTGGTACAAGAAGGGCGCCGGCCCGGCCTGGGACGAGCAGGCCCATGCCGGCGCGAACGACCCCGGCGTCAAGTCGGTCGCGCAGATCTACACCTACTACAAGAAGTTCGGTGTCGAGACCGAGGTGATGGGCGCGAGCTTTCGCAACATCGGCCAGATCCGGGCGCTCGCCGGTTGCGACCTGTTGACCATCAGCCCCGAACTGCTCGGCGAACTCCAGGCCAGCGACGCGCCGCTTGCGCGCGCGCTCGACCCCGAGGTCGCGAAGCGGGCGCCGATCCACGCCGTCACGTTCAACGAGGCGAGCTTCCGTTTCGCGCTGAACGACGACGCGATGGCGACCGAGAAGCTCGCCGAGGGCATCCGCGCCTTTGCGGCCGACGCGGGCAGGCTCGAGACGATGATCGAGGCGCTGCAGTGATGCGCGCCGGGCTCATCCCCGCGGGAGATCGGCCGGCGCATGCGCCGGCCGAGAGGCTGTCATGACGCCGCGTTGCGACCGCACGCAGGCCTGGGCCGCGCTGGCCGGGCATTTCGAGGCGCACGGCCGCGGCTTCGACCTGCGCGAGGCGTTCGGGCGCGACCCGGATCGCTTCGAGGCGCTGGGCGTCGAGGCGCCCGAGGTCTTCGCCGACCTGTCGAAGAATCTGGTCGACACCGCGACCCTGCATTTCCTGCTCGACCTGGCGCGCGAATGCCGCGTCGAGGCGCGGCGCGACGCGATGCTGCGCGGCGAGCCGATCAACACGACGGAGGGCCGCGCGGTGCTGCACACCGCGTTGCGGGCGCCGCGCGCAGGCTCGGGTGCGACGGGTGCGCCGTTCAACGACGACGTGCACCGCGTGCTCGACGCGATGCTCGCCCATGTCGAAACCGTGCGCGACACCGCGGCCAGCGGCATCCGCCACATCGTCAACATCGGCATCGGCGGCAGCGACCTCGGGCCGCAGATGGTCGTCCCGGCGCTCGACGCGTTCGCGCACCCGGGGCTGACGCTGCATTTCGTCTCGAACGTCGACGGCCACGACATCGTGCCCGTGCTGCGCCACCTGAAACCGGCCGAGACGCTGTTCATCATCGCCAGCAAGACCTTCACGACCCAGGAGACGATGGCCAACGCGCACGCCGCGAAGGCGTGGTTCGAGGCCAACGGCGGCACGAACACGGCGAAGCACTTCGTCGCGACGACCACCAACATCGAGGCCGCCTCGGCCTTCGGCATCACCACGACCTTCGGCTTCTGGGACTGGGTCGGCGGGCGCTACTCGCTGTGGTCGGCGATCGGCCTGCCGATCGCGCTGGCGATCGGCGCCGAGCACTTCCGCGCGCTGCTCGCCGGCGCGCACGCGATGGACCAGCACTTCGCGCACGCGCCGGCGGCGAAGAACCTGCCGTTGCTGCTCGGGCTGATCGACGTCTGGTACCGCAACTTCCACCGCTTCGCGAGCCGCTGCGTGGCGCCGTACCACCAGGGGCTGAAGCGGCTGCCGGCCTACCTGCAGCAGCTCGAGATGGAGAGCAACGGCAAGCGTGTCGATCTGGGCGGCGAGACCCTGCCGTTCGCGACCAGCCCGGTCGTCTGGGGCGAGCCGGGCACGAACGGCCAGCACGCGTTTTTCCAGATGCTGCACCAGGGCACCGACGTGCTCCCGGTCGAGTTCATCCTCGTCAAGCGCGTGACGCACGGCATGGGTTCGCTGCACGGGCCGCTGCTCGAGCAGCTGGAGCGCCAGCACACGATGCTGCTGGCCAACGGCCTGGCGCAGTCGCAGGCGCTGATGCAGGGCAAGACGAGCGCGCAGGCGCGCGCCGAAAGCGCGCCGACCGCGTCGAAGGTGCTGGATGCGGCGACGCTCGCGAAGCACCGCAGCTTCCCCGGCAACCGGCCGAGCACGACGCTGCTGCTGGATCAGCTGACGCCGCGATCGCTCGGCGCGCTGATCGCGCTCTACGAACACCGCGTGTTCACCAGCGGCGCGCTGTGGGGCATCGACAGCTTCGACCAGTGGGGCGTGGAACTCGGCAAGGCCTTGTGCAACGAGCTGCTGCCGCGGCTCGCCTCGGGCGATGCGGCCGGCCTCGATGGATCGACCGCGGGGCTGTTGAAGCGCCTGCGCGCCTGACGCGCGGCGTCGGCACAGCCGGCGGACGGCGCAGGTGCGGTGCGCTCAACGCACCGTGTTCAGCCACTTCTCGGCCAGATTCACCCACAGCGTCGCGCCCAGCGGGATCAGCTCGTCGTTGAAGTCGTAGCTCGGGTTGTGCAGCATGCACGGGCCCATGCCGTGGCCGCCCTCGCGGTGGCTGCCGTCGCCGTTGCCGATCAGGAAGTAGCAGCCGGGTTTGCGCTGCAGGAAAAAGCTGAAGTCCTCGGCTCCCATCGTCGGCTCGAACTCCTGCACGTTGTCGGCGCCGACCAGTTCGCCCATCACCCGGCGCACGAACTCGGTCTCGGCAGGATGGTTGATCGTCGGCGGGTAGTTGCGCCTGAACTGGAACTCGCAGGTCGTGTCGAAGGCCGCGCAGGTGTGCTCGGTGATCGCCTTCATGCGCTTCTCGATCAGGTCCAGCACCTCCAGCGTGAAGCTGCGCACCGTGCCCTGGATCTCGCAGCTGTCGGGCACGACGTTGGTGGCTTCGCCGGTGTGGATCATCGTCACCGAGATCACGCCGGCGTCGATCGGCCGCTTGTTGCGCGTGATGATGGTCTGGAAGGCCTGCACCAGCTGGCAGGCCACCGGCACCGGGTCGAGCCCCAGGTGCGGCATCGCCGCGTGCGCGCCCTTGCCGTGGATCGTGATCCTGAACTCGTTGCTGCCCGCGAACGCCGGGCCGTTCTTCAGCGCGAACTGGCCCACCGCCATGCCGGGCCAGTTGTGCGCGCCGAAGATCGCCTCCATCGGGAACTTCTCGAACAGCCCGTCCCTGATCATCTCGCGCGCGCCGCCGCCGCCTTCCTCGGCCGGCTGGAAGATCAGGTACACCGTGCCGTCGTAGTGGCGGTGCCGGCTCAGGTGCTTGGCCGCGGCGAGCAGCATCGCGGTGTGGCCGTCGTGGCCGCAGGCGTGCATCCTGCCGGGGTGCCGGCTGGCGTGCGCGAAGGTGTTGTGCTCGGTCATCGGCAGCGCGTCGATGTCGGCGCGCAGGCCGACGGCGCGATCGCTGCTGCCGTTCTTGAGGATCGCGACCACGCCGGTAGTCCCCATGCCGCGGTGGATCGGGATGCCCCAGTCGGTGAGCTGTTTCGCGATCACGTCGGAGGTGCGCTGCTCCCGGAAGCACAGCTCGGGGTGGGCGTGGAGGTCGCGCCGGACGGCGGCGATGGAGGCCGCGTCGGCGAGGATGGATTCGATCAGGCGCATCGCGCGGCTCCTTGCATGCAGCGTGCCCGGCGCCGATGGCGCCTCAGGGTGGGTTCGTCGGGCCGGCAAGGGACCAGTTTAGCGTCGCCCCGGCGATCCGGCCGGGCCGGGGTCACGGGTGTGGCTTCGTGCCGGGCACTGCGGCTTCGGCCTCGGGACGGCCCGGCGGGTCTCGTGGCCGGCGGCGGGTACCGCGCCGCGCGGGCCGGCCGAGCAGGCCCTGTGCAATAGTTCGGCCATGAACACCACGACCGTTCGGGCGGCCTGCCCGCATGATTGCCCGGACACCTGCGCGATCCGGGTCACGGTGCAGGACGGCCGCGCGGTCAAGGTCCAGGGCGACCCCGGGCACCCGCCGACGCACGGCGCGCTGTGCACCAAGGTCTCGCGCTACCCGGAGCGCACCTACCACCCCGAGCGCGTGCTGCATCCGATGAAGCGCAGCGGGCCCAGGGGCAGTGGCCGGTTCGTGCGTGTGAGCTGGGCCGAGGCGCTGGCCGACATCGCCGGCCGGCTGAAGACGATCGCCGCCCGCGGACCGGGCGCGGCGCAGGCCATCGTGCCCTACAGCTACGCCGGCACGATGGGGCTGGTGCAGGGCGAGAGCATGGCGGCGCGCTTCTTCCACCGGCTCGGCGCGTCGCTGCTCGACCGCACGATCTGCTCCAGCGCCGGCGGCGAGGCGCTGGCCGCGACCTACGGCGCCAAGGTCGGCATGCACCTGGCGTTCTATGCCGAGAGCCGGCTGATCCTGATCTGGGGCAGCAACTCGATCGCGTCGAACCTGCACTTCTGGACCTTCGCGCAGGCCGCGAAGCGGGCCGGCGCGAAGCTCGTCTGCATCGACCCGCGCAAGACCGAGACCGCCGACAAGTGCCACCGGCACATCGCGCTGCTGCCCGGCACCGACGGCGCGCTCGCGCTCGGGCTGATGCACGAGCTGATCGTCAACGACTGGCTCGACCACGACTACCTCGCGCAGCATGTCGATGCCGCCGGCTGGCCGGCGCTGCGCGAACGCGCGCTGCAATGGCCGCCCGAGCGCGTGGCCGAGGTCTGCGGCATCGGCCCCGGCGAGGTGCGCGACCTGGCGCGCGATTACGGCACGACCCGGCCCGCCGCGATCCGCCTGAACTACGGCATGCAGCGCGCGCGCGGCGGCGGCAACGCGGTGCGGCTGATCGCGCTGCTGCCCTGCCTGGTGGGGGCATGGCGGCACCGTGCCGGCGGGCTGCTGTTGTCGAGTTCGGGCTGGTTCAGGAGCGTGCGCAACGACGCCGCGCTGCAGCGGCCCGACCTGCTCGCCGGGCGCCTGCCGCGCACGGTCAACATGAGCACGATCGGCGACGACCTGCTGCGCCAAGCTCACGAAGCTCTTCCCGACGGCAGCGCCTTCGGCCCGAAGATCGAGGCGCTGATCGTCTACAACAGCAACCCGGTCGCGGTGGCGCCGGAGTCCGGCAAGGTGGTGCGCGGCTTCGCGCGCGAGGACTTGTTCACGGTCGTGCTCGAACAGTTCATGACCGACACCGCCGACCTCGCCGACTACGTGCTGCCCGCGACCACGCAGCTCGAGCACCTGGACGTGCACACCAGCTACGGCCACACCTGGGCACTGATCAACGAGCCGGCGATCGCCCCGCTCGGCGAGGCGAAGCCGAACACGCAGATCTTCCGCGAGCTGGCTTTGCAGATGGGTTTTGCCGAGCCCTGCTTCGCCGAGGACGACGAGACGCTGGCGCGCGCCGCGTTCCGGCCCGAACTCGATTTCGACGCGCTGCGCGCGGCCGGCTGGCTCGAGCTGCCGCTGGCCGACGCGCCGTTCGCCGAAGGCGGCTTCCCCACGGCCGACGGCCGCTGCATCGTGGCCTCGCCCGCGTTCGGCGTGCCCGACTTCGTCCCGAACCACGAGTCGGTCGCGAGCACGCCCGAGCTCGCGCGGCGCTACCCGCTCGCGATGATCTCGCCGCCGGCGCGCAACTTCCTGAACTCCAGCTTCGTCAACGTGAAGAGCCTGCGCGACATCGAAGGCGAGCCGGTCGTCGAGATTCACGAGGCCGATGCGGGCTGCCGCGGCATCGCGAGCGGCCAGATGGTGCGCGTCTTCAACGACCGCGGCAGCACCCTGTGCCGGGCGGCGGTCAGCCCGCGCGCGCGCCCCGGCGTCGTCAACGGGCTGGGCGTCTGGTGGCGCAAGCTCGGCGCGGACGGCACCAACGTCAACGAGCTGACCCACCAGCGGCTCACCGACCTCGGCCGTGCGCCCAGCTTCTACGACTGCCTCGTGGATGTGCGGCCGGCCGACGCAGCCGCGTCGTGAGCCGGGTCTGGCGGGCACTGCGCGTGGCGGGTCCGGGCGCGGCCGGTGTCGCGCTGCTGGCAGCCGGCACGCTCTGCCTGAGCGCAGGCTGCAGCACGATCGGCTACTACGCGCAGTCGGTCGGCGGCCACCTCGCGATCGTGCGCGCCGCCCGGCCGGTGTCCGAGTGGCTCGCCGACGAACACACGAGCGCGGCGCTGAAGGCGCGCCTCGAACTCAGCCAGCGCATCCGCGACTTCGCGGTCAGCGCGCTGAAGGAGCCCGACAACGCGAGCTACCGCCGCTATGCCGACCTGAAGCGCCCGAGCGCGGTCTGGAACGTCGTCGCCGCGCCGGAGCTGAGCCTGACGCTGCAGACCTGGTGCTTTCCCGTGGTCGGCTGCGTCGGCTACCGCGGCTACTACGATCGGGCCGAGGCGGATGCGTTCGCGCGGGGCCTGCGCGAACAGGGGCTCGAGGTCGGCGTCTACGGCGTGCCGGCCTACTCGACGCTCGGGCTGCTGCCAGGCGACAGCCTCAAGGACCCGCTGCTGAACACCTTCATCGACCAGCCCGAAGGCGAGCTCGCGCGCCTGATCTTCCACGAACTCGCGCACCAGGTCGCGTTCGCGAAAGGCGACACGGTCTTCAACGAATCGTTTGCGACCACGGTCGAGCGCCTCGGTGCCGAGCGCTGGCTGGGCGAGCGTGCAGGGCCGCAGGCGCGCGCCGAGTACGAGCAGGCCGAGGCGCGACGGGCCGACTTCCGGGCGCTGACCTCGCGCTACCGCGAGCGCTTCCAGGCGCTGTACGACAGCACCGCCAGCGTGGCCGAGAAACGCAGTGCCAAGGCCGCGCTGCTGGCCGGACTGCGCGCCGATCACGAGACCATGAAGCGCGAGCGCTGGGGCGGGTTTTCCGGGTACGACGGCTGGTTCGCGCGCGCCAACAATGCGGCGCTCGGCATGCTCGCGGCCTACAACCAGCTGGTGCCGAACTTCGAGCGCCTGTTCGAGCGCGAGGGCCGGGACTTCCCGCGTTTCTACGCCGAGGTCAGGCGGATCGCGGCGCTGCCCCTGCCCGACCGGCGCAACGCATTGCCCTGAGGAGAATTCTTCGTGCCCGACATCCACATTCGCCGCGACCACCATCTCGGTCTCGCCAAGGCGCGCAGGATCGCCCTGCGGTGGGCCGAAGATGCCGAGAAGAAGCTCGACATGCAGTGCTCGATCCTGGCGGGCGAGACCAGCGACACGGTGACGTTCAAGCGTGCCGGCGTCGCCGGCGAGTTGATCGTCGCGGCGGACCACTTCGCGATCGAGGCCAGGCTCGGCCTTCTCCTCGGCGCGTTCAGCCGGACGATCGAATCCGAGATCGAGAAGAATCTCGACGCCTTGCTGGCCAAGGGCGCAGGGGTGAAAGCCGCGCCCGGGCCCGCGGCGGCGAAGGTGGCCGTCAAGACGCCGAAGAAGCGGTGACTGCGTCAGGGGCTCGACCGCGCCCGAGAGCGCCCCCAGGCCGACGACATACGTCGTCCGCCCCCCGAGCGGGATGAGGAAACGTCGGGCGGCCGGGCGTTTCCTCATGAGGTCGGGGCGCCTGCCTTCCACATCGCCGGCATGGACCCTATCGCTTGGGTGGGCTCGGCCGCCTCACGAGTCTTTTCACGAGGGCCGCCCCGGTGAGCAGTCCAGGAGCGCCTCGAGGCGGATCACGCGGCCGGTCAGGTCCTCGATGCCTGCCTGTTGCGCCGTCATCGCGTCGGCCTGGCGCATCACCTTGTCCTCGAGCTTGATCATCGAGGTGAGCGCACCCCGGATCTTGCCGGTCACACCCATCAGCCGACCCTTCCAGGTGGCCGCTTCAAGGCCGTCAAGTTGAATATGACCGTGTATGTACATGGCGAAGGGTGTCAATCTCCGGGGATCATCGACCGCGTTGGGCCGGGTTCGAGAAGCTGCTGCGGCTGACGACGATGGCGCCCTGGCATGAGCCGGTTCTTCCGACGGGCCGCACATGGACACGACGGACGTGACACAAACCCGACGCGAGGGAAACCCCCAGGCTTGGGGGCTCGGCACCCAGCGGGATAGTTATTACAGTGTGCAAAGCTGCTCGTGCGGTACGAGCCGGAAGGACCTTCTTGGGAAGAGCCGCGGAGCGGAGCTGGCGAGACGCGGCCCGTGCGGGAATCGCGGAGGTCCGGCAGCAGACGGCGGAAGCACCGATGCGCTCGCACCATGCCGCCGATCCCGACCCCCTTCGTTCGGCCGCGCACGCGCTGCCGGCGGAACTGCTGATCCTCTACGAATCGGCTCGGGTCCTGTCGCTGCCGCAGTTCGAGCTGGCGGCTGTGCGCCAGCTCGGCCGCCTGGTCGGCTTCGACGGCGGGGTCTGGGGCATCGGGGGCAGCAACCGCAGCACCGGCGTGTTCGAGATATCGCACGCCACGCTGCTGGATCGCCCGAGCCGCTTGCTCAGCGAGTACGCGGCAGTGGCTGCCTTCGACCCGGTGACCGCCGCCTTTGCACAGGCGCCGCACCGGCTGCAGACCGTGGACGTGCTGCGCGACTACAAGGCCGCCGGGGTCCGGCCGGTGCGCGACTACCTGCAGGCCCACGATGTCGGGCAGTTGATGCTGATGGGGGTGCCGTACTGCCCGGCAGGCGAATCCGGGGCGGCGGCGAATGCTGCCGTCTCCTGGATCACCGCCTACCGCGCCCCTGCGGACCGCCCCTTCGGCGCCCGCGAGCGCGACTTGTTCCAGGCGCTGCTGCCGCACTGGCAGTGTGCGCGCCGGCTCTGCGCCGCGATTCATGGTGCGCGGGACGTGCAGGAACGCGAGATTCACCCGACGCCGCCGGTGCACGAGCGCCTCAGCCCGCGGGAGCACCAGGTGCTGGAGCTGGTGGCGCGCGGCTTCACTTATGCCGACAGCGCGCAGCGCCTGGGCCTGTCCGTCACGACCGTGTACAGCCACGCGCGCAGCGTGTACTCCAAGCTCGGCGTGCACAACAAGACAGAGGCAGTGTTCGAGGCGCACCAGCTCGGGCTGCTGTGACCGCGCGAAGTGGCCGCCCCCGCGCCACGTTCGCCTTTTCCGCCTCGATGAAAAAAAGGCCCGCCGGTGGCGGGCCTTTCGAGTGGCACGGTCAACTCAGGGTTGGACCGCCGAGATCGTGAAGGTCTTGGAGGCCGGCGAGATCAGGGGATTAAAGCCCATGCTGCGCATGTTGAGTCCGGTGAATTCGCCGATGGAAACGGTCGTGCCATCGATGGCAAGCGCCGACCCTGCGGCACGGAAGAAGTACCCATTGCGCGGGCTGTTCTGCAGCAGCGTCTCCGGATGGTCGTTGGTACCACCCACGGTCTTTTGGATCCGCACATAGCTCCCCGCGGCGCTGTCGACCGACTGGATCGTATTGCTGGTCTGACCCACCGCGCCGGGCATCAGGAGCTGGTTGTTGATCGTGAGGTTCCAGAACGTCGTCGACGTGCCGACGGTTGGCAGGGACAGGGTGCGCTGCCGCGTGAACAGTTGGAAGCTGCCGTCGCCATCGACCTGGACCAACATCAGGTCGCCACTCCCGGAGCGGTAGGCGAAGCCCCGTGCCCCCACGGAGCTGCTGGCGAGATCTACCACGTCGAAGCCGCCGTCGGCGTTGGCCTTCAAGGAAGAGTCTGGCGTGAAGCTCCTGCAATCCGCGCCCGAGACGCTCCACGTGGTGTCGTTCTGGCAGCCAGTCACGGCGCTCAGCGCGCCCGCCGAGTCGATCGTGCCAGTCGCGGCAATCGCAGTGTAGGCGGTGTTGGCGCTGTTGCGTTCGAGGCCCAGGGTGTTCCAGGTGCCGGCCAGCTCAGCCAGCGTGTGGGTCTGAACCGGGAAGCCGATCGCGGGGCGGAAGGTCGTACCGGTGTCCAGGCTGCGCACCACGATCACGCCGGCCGGGGTCACGACGATGTCGGTCTTGCCGGCATCGTCGGAATAGCGGCAGGGTCCGTTGACGGCCCAGGTTCCAGTCGTGCCATCCGTATACACGATGGCCAGCGTGCTGGCATTGATCGTGACCAGGCCGTACTGGTTGGCCAGAGTCGTCCCCGGCTCCGGATGCACCACGCGGTACTTGCCGCTGCGCAGCGCCGAGCAGTTGCTGGCCGCGGGCTGGAGCAACAGGTCGGCCGGCAGCGACGCCACGCCACTGGTCGTGGCGCTTCCGCTGCCGGTGGTCGTGGTTGTTGCGGCGGGCGATGTCGCCGCCACGGTCGTGGTCAGCGTCTCGAGCGTGGTGCCGGTGCTGGCCAGCGTCTTGGCCAGCGTTTCCAGCGCGGCGTCATAGGGGTTCGCCGAACTGCCGGCGACCAGGGTGCCCGAGATCGGATCCACCCCTGTGAGCGTGATGCCCGCGGCGCCGAGCGTGGTCACGACGGCCGTTGTCGCGGCGGTCACTGTCGCGCTGGTCACCGCGCCGGCGGTGCTGCTGGTAAAGGCGGTATAGAAGGTGGCAGGGTCGGTGCCGGCGAGGCTGGCGACGACGAGCTGGGTCAGCGGCGTGATGTTGGCCGTGGCCGCGCTGCCCGAGCCCGTGGCGACCACCGTGTACAGCACCGTGCTGCCGGCGGTGACCTTGGCCAAGCAGGGCAAGACCCCGCCGGTGATGGACAAGGTATAGGTACCGTCAGTCTTGGTGGTGGCGCTGCCGGTGCCGGTGGCACACTTGGCCTCGACGGTCTGGCCGGCGATCGCCGCACCCGTGGCGGCCGTTCCGCTGAGCGTGAGCGAGGCCGCGGGTGGCGAGGGATTGTCCGACGAGCCGCCACCGCCGCCGCAGGCGGTCAGCACGGCTGCCGCCAACACCAGGCACGCGTGCGTGCCGTTCCAATGTCCTGCCTTCATGAATTCTCCCGTTGTTGTCGAGGCCTCGACGCTCTCTGTAACCTACCTGGTTAGCCTCGCCCGCGCATCCTCAAATCTGATGAGGGCCGGTCGTTCGGGGGGTCCCGGTGCGGCGCAGACGTGAGCCGCCCAACGCCCGCACCTTCGGGCTCGAAAGCGTTGCGCGGATCGCGCACGCATTCGAGGCGCGGCCAGGAGGTCGCCACGGCCATCATGGCGATGGCGAACCGATCGACATCGGCACTGCCCACGCGCATCGCGCTGCCACGTGCCAGCCAGGCCGTCGGATTGACGTTGTACCGCCTTACCCCTGTCCTGGCGTGCGGACCGCAGCGGGCCCTCCGGGCGGCGGCTCCGCGGCGCGTGCTCGTGGCGGTCGCACCGGCCCCTGATCGGCGCAGCCTGACTTCGACAGTGCGCTCGGCCGTGCGGGGCGTGTCGGCTTGCGCGGCCGGCGCGCCGAACGCGGGCGCAACCCTACAATCCCGCGCTGCATGCCCGCCATCTCATTCCAGCACGTCGGCAAGACCTACCGCAGCGCGCGCGGCGCGGTCCACGCGCTCGACGATGTGAGCTTCGACATCGAGCGCGGCGAGTTCTTCGGGCTGCTGGGGCCGAACGGCGCCGGCAAGACCACGCTGATCAGCATCCTCGCGGGCCTGGCGCGCGCGACGCGCGGCACGGTCACGGTGCTCGGCCACGACGTCGTCGCCGACTACGCCGCCGCGCGGCGCAGCCTGGGCATCGTGCCGCAGGAGCTGGTGTTCGACCCGTTCTTCAGCGTGCGCGAGGCGCTGCGCATCCAGAGCGGCTACTTCGGTATTCGCCACAACGACGCGTGGATCGACGAGCTGCTCGCCAACCTCGGCCTGGCCGACAAGGCCGACGCGAACATGCGCCAGCTCTCCGGCGGCATGAAGCGCCGCGTGCTCGTGGCACAGGCGCTGGTGCACCGCCCGCCGGTGATCGTGCTCGACGAGCCGACTGCCGGCGTCGATGTCGAACTGCGCCAGACGCTGTGGCACTTCGTCGCGCGCCTGAACCGCGAAGGCCACACGGTGCTGCTGACGACGCACTACCTCGAAGAGGCCGAGGCGCTGTGCGGGCGGCTGGCGATGCTCAAGCAGGGCCGGGTGGTCGCGCTCGACCGCACCTCGGCGCTGCTCGCCGGCACCGCGAGCACGATGCTGCGCTTCAAGACGGATGCGCCGTTGCCGCCCTCGCTGGCCGCGCAATCGCGCGTCACCGGCCGCATCGTGCAGATCACGGCCCACGATGCCGCCGAGATCGAAGCCATCCTGGGCGTGCTGCGCCAGGCCGGCTGCCAGCCGGAAGACCTGGAGATCGGCCGCGCCGACCTGGAAGACGTGTTCCTCGAGATCATGAACGGCCCGGCGCGCACGGTCGAGCGGGTACGGGCATGAGTGTGATGAACGTCCTGTCGGGCACGCGCACCCTGCTCTACAAGGAAGTGCTGCGCTTCTGGAAGGTCAGCTTCCAGACCGTCGCGGCGCCGGTGCTCACCGCGATCCTCTACCTGCTGATCTTCGGCCACGTGCTCGAAGACCACGTGAAGGTGTTCGGCGCGATCGGCTACACGAGCTTCCTGATCCCGGGCCTGGTGATGATGAGCGTGCTGCAGAACGCGTTCGCGAACAGCAGCTCCTCGCTGATCCAGAGCAAGATCACCGGCAACCTGGTGTTCCTGCTGGTGACGCCGCTGTCGCACTGGGCCTGGTTCCTGGCCTATGTCGGCGCCTCGGTGGTGCGCGGCGCGGCGGTCGGGGCCGGCGTGATGCTCGCGACCGTCTGGTTCGCGCCGCTGCACGTGGCACAGCCGCTGTGGATCGCCGTGTTCGGCCTGGCGGGCGCCGCGCTGATGGGTGCGCTCGGGCTCATTGCCGGGCTGTGGGCCGAGAAGTTCGACCAGATCGCCGCGTTCCAGAACTTCATCATCATGCCGATGACCTTCCTCTCCGGCGTGTTCTATTCGGTCGGCTCGTTGCCGCCGTTCTGGAAGGGCGTGAGCCACCTGAACCCGTTCTTCTACATGATCGACGGTTTCCGCCACGGCTTCTTCGGCGTCAGCGACGTCTCGCCGTGGACCGGGCTGGCGGTCGTCGGCGGCAGCCTGCTGGTCGTCTGCGGCCTGTGCCTGCACCTGCTGAAGACCGGCTACAAGATCCGCCACTAGACTTGCTCATGATCCGTCCCGTGATTGGCAACGACGCTCAGCCCTGGCGCGCCGAAGGCGACGTCGAAGCGCCGAGTCCCCGAAGCCTGCGGGTTTTCGCGGAGAAGTTCGTTCCCGAGATGCCTGCGCACGTCTCGACGAGTGGCATGACGTGGGGGTGGCCGAGGTTCGTTGCCGATCAGGTAACCGGTGGGTGCCGTGTTCGACGCACGGGCTGGCTGCCGGCATCTCTACCGCCCGCGCGGCGGGCCGACACTGCACCGATGCGATGACGAACGACCGGCTCGACCAGCGCCTGACCGACCTCGAAATCAAGGCCAGCTTCACCGAAGACCTGGTCGACGAGCTGAATCGCTTGGTCGCGCGCCAGCAGGACCAGATCGACCTGCTGCTGCGCGAACTGGCAGCGCTCGGGCGGCAGGGCGCGGCGGCAGACGGCGGTGCGCCGCGCAGTCTGCGCGACGATCTGCCGCCGCATTACTGATCGAATAGCTCTCCATCCATCCGGCCCGGCGCGGCCGCGAACCGATGCCGTCGACGAACGGCGTCTGGCAGCTGATCCCGGGATGACGCAGCGCCGGCGTGCTCGCTGCACGGCCGACGAGCGGGGCGCCGAGAGGGCGCGCCGGACCCTCGAGTCATCCGTGCAGCCGGCTGTGCCTCGGGACGCTGGCGAGCAGGAACTCCATCTGGTCGGCCAGGATGCGGCGCCCGCGCAGGATCATGTCTTCGTGCAGGCTGGGCACGTAGGGCAGGTACATCAGCGACAGGTTCGCCTCCTCGGGCATGCGGTTGCCCTTGCGGCCGTTGCAGGGCCGGCAGGCGGTGATGCAGTTCATCCAGGTGTCGTGACCGCCGCGCGAGGTCGGCACGATGTGCTCGCGGGTCAGGTCCTCGACGCGGAAGTGGTGGCCGCAGTACGCGCAGATGCCGCGGTCGCGCGCGAACAGCTTCGGGTTCGACAGCGCCGGTGTCTGGCGCCAGGCCCGGCTCGGCACCGAGCCGCGCACCGCGACGATCGGGTGCACCTCGATGCGCGACTGCAGCCCGGTGCGCTGATAGCCGCCGCGCAGCACGTAGAAGGTATCGCCGAGCGTCCAGGCGACGCCGTCGCTTGCGTAGAGGACCGCCGCTTCCTTGGCCGAGATCCAGGCCTGCGGCCGGCCTGATACATCGAGTTGCAGTACTTCCATGAGGCTTCGAGCGTAATGCAGACGCCGCATTCGCTCAAGTCCGGCCCCGAAGCGCGGGTGCAGCGGCGCCACGGTCATCGATGCGTCACGCGGCGGGCGGGTGCAGCCCGCGCTCGCGCGCCGTCAGGCGCGTCAGGGCCAGCAGCTTGCCGATGTCCGGCATCGCCAGCCCCGGGGCGCGCGCCGACCTCGTGCACCGCGCCGGCCGCGTGCCTGTGTTCGGAAGGTGGTTGCGACGGCGCCGCGGCGTGCCGGCTCACGGGCACATCCGCGGACGCCCGCAGGCCCCGTGTCGCGTTCGAGCCTGCACGCCCGGAAGAAGGCAGGGACTCTTGTTCCACCCGATGCGCCCGGGCTCGACCATTCCGTGCAAAATAGCACGACCGTTCGTTCTTATCGTCAGCTCGCCAACCCGCCGACCAAGCCCACCGTGACCGATCCGACCACGCTCCTGAACGAAGCCGCCCGCGACAGCGCGGCGGCACTCCGGCCGTTGCCGAAGGGGCGGCAGACGCGCGCGGCGATCCTCGACGCCGCGCTTGCACTGGCTTCGCACCAGGGGCTCGAAGGCCTGTCGATCGGCGCGCTCGCCGAGGTCACGCAGATGAGCAAATCGGGCGTGTTCGCGCATTTCGGCTCGCGCGAGGAGTTGCAGATCTCGGTGGTGCGCGAGTACCACGCGAGGTTCGCGCAGGAGATCTTCGAGCCGGCGATGAAGGAGCCGCGCGGCCTGGCGCGCTTGCGCGCGCTCTACGAACGCTGGTTCAAGCGCGTCTCGGTCGAGATCGACGCCGGCTGCATCTACATCAGCGGCGCGGTCGAGTTCGACGACCGGCCCGGCCCGGTGCGCGACGCGCTGGTCGCGATGGTGCAGACCTGGCAGGACGCGCTGGAGCGCGCGATCCGCATCGCGATCGCCGAAGGCCACCTGCGCGCCGACACCGATCCGCAGCAGATGCTGTTCGAGATCCACGGCCTGATCCTCGCGCTGCACCACGACGCGCGCTTCCTGCGTCACCCGGGCGCCGAGGCGCGGGCGCGCGCCGGCTTCGAGAACGTGCTGTCCCGCTGCATCGCCGCACCGGGGCCGGACGCCGTGTCCGCGCCCGGGCCCGCCGCGCGCCGCAGGCGCGGCCCGGCGCCGACCTGATCCCAATCTTCGGGAGGTTCCATGCCCCAGTACACGCCGCCGCTGCGCGACATGCAGTTCGTGATGCACGAGCTTCTCCACGTCGTCGATGAACTCAAGGCGCTGCCGGCGCACGCCGACATCGACGCGGCCACCATCAACGCCGTGATCGAGGAGGGCGGCAAGTTCGCGAGCACCGTGCTCGCGCCGCTGAACCGCGTCGGCGACCAGCAGGGCTGCGTGCTGAACCAGAACACCCACGAGGTCACCGCGCCGGCGGGCTTCAGGCAGGCCTACCAGCAGTACGTCGACGGCGGCTGGCCGGCGCTGAGCTGCGACCCGGCCCACGGCGGCCAGGGTCTGCCGCAGCTGCTGAACCAGTGCCTGTACGAGATGATGAACTCGGCCAACCAGGCCTGGACCATGTATCCCGGCCTGTCGCACGGCGCCTACGAGGCGCTGGTCGCGCACGGCTCCGAGGAGCAGAAGAAGACCTACCTGCCCCGGCTGGTCAGCGGCGAATGGACCGGAACGATGTGCCTGACCGAGTCGCAATGCGGGACCGACCTCGGGCTGCTGCGCACCCGGGCCGTTCCCTTCGCCAGCGAAGGACAGGCCGGCGGCAGCTACGCGCTCACCGGCAACAAGATCTTCATCTCGGCCGGCGAGCACGACCTGGCGGCCAACATCATCCACCTGGTGCTCGCGCGGCTGCCCGACGCGCCGGCCGGCTCGAAGGGGATCTCGCTGTTCGTCGTGCCGAAGTTTCTGGTCAACGCCGACGGCTCGCTCGGCGAGCGCAACGCGATCCATTGCGGCGCGCTCGAACACAAGATGGGCATCCACGGCAACGCCACGGCGCAATTGAACCTGGACGGTGCGATCGGCACGCTGGTCGGCAAGCCTCACCAGGGCCTGGCGGCGATGTTCGTGATGATGAACGCGGCGCGCCTGGGCGTGGGCATGCAGGGCCTGGGGCTGACCGAGGTCGCATACCAGAACGCGGTGGCCTACGCGAAGGAGCGCATCCAGATGCGCTCGCTGTCGGGCCCGAAGGCGCCCGACAAGCCGGCGGACCCGATCATCCATCATCCCGACGTGCGCAAGATGCTCCTGACCGCGCGTGCCTACGCCGAAGGCGGCCGCGCGCTGGCGATGTGGACCACGCTGCAGCTCGACAAGGAACTCGCCAGCGGCGACGCGGCGGTGCGGGCCGAGTGCGCCGATCTGGTCGCGCTGGTCACGCCGATCGTCAAGGCCTTCCTGACCGACAACGCCTGGATCTCGACCTCGCACTGCCTGCAGGTCTTCGGCGGACACGGCTACATCGCCGAGTGGGGCATGGAGCAGTTCGTGCGCGACTCACGCATCAACATGATCTACGAGGGCACCAACACGATCCAGTCGCTCGACCTGCTGGGGCGCAAGGTGTTGGGCGACGGCGGCGCGAAGCTGAAGAAATTCGGAAAGTTGATCTCCCGCTTCATCGAGGAAGAAGGCGCCGGCGAGGCGATGCAGGAGTTCGTCAACCCGCTCGCCGACCTGGGCGACAAGGTGACCAAGCTGACGACCGAAATCGGCATGAAGGCGATGAGGAATCCCGACGAGGTCGGCGCCGCGGCAGTCGACTACCTGCGCATCTGCGGCCACCTGGTGTTCGCCTACTTCTGGGCCCGCATGGCCAAGGTCGCGCTCGCGAAGCAGGGCGGCGGCGACCCGTTCTACCAGGCCAAGCTGACCACCGCGCGCTTCTATTTCGCCAAGCTGCTGCCCGAGACCGCGGGGCTGATACGCAGCGCGCGCGCCGGCGCGGCGCCGCTGATGGCGATGGACGAGGCGCTGTTCTGATGTTCTGAAATCAACCCGAGGAAGCATTCGATGAACCGATTCCCCGTGCACAAGGCCGCCGTGCCCGGCGCCGGCGTGATGGGCGCGCAGATCGCGGCCCGCCCCGTCGACTGCGGAGCCCGGCGATCGCGTCCTCAGCCATCGACGACCGCCGCCACCGCCTCTGAACCGACGACCAAGGAGACCAGAGCATGAACATCAGGACCGCCACGCTGAACGGCGTGGCCACGATCGAGATCGCACGCCCGGAGAAGAAGAACGCGCTCACCGGCGCGATGTACCGGCAGATGGCCGCGGCACTCGAAGCCGCCACCGCCGATGCCGCGGTGCGCGCGGTGCTGATCACCGGCCAGCCCGGCATCTTCACCTCCGGCAACGACCTCGAGGACTTCATGCAGCGCCCGGCCGGCGAGCCGCCGGCCTTCGCGTTCATGCGTGCGCTGCTGGCCTGCGACAAGCCGGTGGTCGCGGCCGTCACCGGCGCGGCGATCGGCATCGGCACCACGATGCTGCTGCACTGCGACTTCGTCTATGTGTCCGACGAAGCGCGGCTCGCGATGCCGTTCGTCGGCCTCGGACTGGTGCCCGAATTCGCCTCCAGCCTGATCGTGCCGCAGCTGATGGGCAACGTGCGCGCGGCCGAGAAGCTGCTGCTCGGCGACCCGTTCACCGGGGCCGACGCGGTCGAGTGCGGCATCGCCAACGCGGTGCTGCCGGCGGGCGAGGTCGCGGGCCATGCGCGCCGCGTCGCCGAGCGCTTCAACGCGCTGCCGCCGGGCGCGGTGCGCGACAGCAAGATGCTGATGCGCCGCGCACGCGAGAAACTCGTGGCGGAGACGGTCGCGGTCGAGGGCGACCTGTTCGCGAAGCGCCTGCGCAGCCCCGAGGCGCAGGAGGCGTTCAGCGCGTTCTTCCAGAAGCGCCGGCCCGACTTCTCGAAATTCTGAGTCTGCGCCGATGTCACTCGCGCTGAAGCTCGTCCTGTCGCCGGCACCGGTCGCCCGGGCGATGAGCACGCGCATAGCCGTGCAGGTGCCAGATCAGTAGTCGGTATCGACCAGCATCCTCAACCCCACCGAGCGGCATGCTGGCTCGGCTGGCGCCGTGCGAGCGACAATCGCCCACCGTTTTCGCCGGCACCAGCCTCGAGCCACTCACACTCAATGACCTACTTCGTCAGCTGCTTCGTGGTCGGCCTGCTCGCCACGCTGTTCATCATGCGATCGTCGATGCGGCACGCCCATCTGTCGGCCGACCATGACCTCAGCGGCCCGCAGAAATTCCATTCCCGGCCGGTGCCGCGTATCGGTGGCGCGGGCGTGATGGCGGCGGTGCTGGCCGGGGTCGGGATCGCACAGCTCAACGGGTCGCCCGTTGCGGCATCGTTGTGGCTGTTGCTGGCCTGCAGCCTGCCCGCGTTTGCCGCGGGCATCACGGAGGACCTGACGAAGAACGTGTCGCCGCGCAGGCGTCTTGTCGCCACCGCCGTTTCCGCCGGCCTGGGCATCTGGCTGCTGGGCGCCGTGGTCACCCGAACCGACATCCCGGGCGTCGATCAGCTGATCCGCTGGGTGCCTGCAGCGGTGCTGCTGACGGTGTTCGTGATCGCGGGTGTGGCCAACGCCGTCAACATCATCGACGGCTTCAACGGCCTGGCCTCGATGTGCGTGCTGATGATGATCCTGGCGCTGGGCTATGTGGCCTTTCAGGTCGGCGACAGCTTCGTCTTCACCGCATCGCTGATCACGGCCGGCGCGGTGCTGGGCTTCTTCGTCTGGAACTTTCCCGCCGGCCTGATCTTCCTCGGCGACGGCGGCGCCTACCTGCTGGGCTTCCTGCTGGCCGAGCTCAGCGTGTTGCTGGTTCATCGGAACCCGGGCGTCTCGCCGATCTTCGCGCTGCTGCTGTGCGCGTACCCGATCTTCGAAACCATCTTCACGATGTATCGGCGCAAGGTGGTCCGCGGTGTCGCGACGGGCGCGCCGGACGGCATTCACCTGCACACGCTGATCCACCGCCGCCTGATCCGCTGGACCCTGGCGGAAAACCGCGAGCGCCGCCGGTTGACACGGCGCAATTCGATGACCTCCCCCTACCTGTGGCTGCTGTGCCTGACCTCGGTGATCCCGAGCGTGCTGTGGTGGCACAGCACCGCCGTGCTGTCGTGGTTCCTGCTGCTGTTCGTCCTGCTGTATGTGTGGCTGTACGCCCGCATCGTGCGCTTCAGGACGCCGAAGTGGCTGATCTTTCGGCGGCACGAGTAGCGCCGCAGCATCGGCCGGCCGGGCGGCGTTGCCACGACGCCGAATACGCGGGCAGGAATCCCTGCGCGGATCGACGCTCGCTGGCGACGGCCCTTGGACCGCGGCGGGCGTTCAAGGTCGCCCGACGACAGACCAGTCTCCGAGCGGCATCGACCTTCTGCGCGGTCATTCCTCCTGCAGGTGGGGCGGGCATTGCCCTTCTGCGGGCTCGCCCGTCTCGGGATCGATCCAGTCGGCAACGCCGATATCGCCCTCGGCCTCCTGCAGCGTCTCGGCTGGTTCCAGCGCGTCCTCGTCGTATTCATCGACGAAGGCTCGCGCCGCTTCGAGCGTCTCGAACGGGCCGAACTCCTGCCGGCCGTCGGGGGCGATCCAGTGGTAGCCGTCGGGGCGGCTGACGATCTCGCCGGGCCCGGTCTCGTCGACCGGCGGTTCGGGCAGGGCATCAGTCACGGGTCTTGCCTCAGGGACGGGTGGCCGGCTCGCGCTGGCGACCGGTGGCGATGGCCTGGACGACCAGACTCAGCTGCTGCGCGACGATCTCCAGCACGTCGTCCAGCGCCACCAGGCCGACCAGGACTCCCCCCGCGTCCACCACGGGAACGCGCCGCACGCCCTTGCGCCGCATGGCGCCGAGCAGCTCGGTGATCGCGTCGCCCTCGCGCGCCGTGAGCAGTTCGGCGCTCATCGCATCGCCGACCCGAACCCCGCCCGGATCGACGTCCTTGGCGACGATGCCGGTCACGATGTCGCGGTCGGTGAGCATGCCCACCACGACCCGGCCCTGGTCGGTCTCGTCGACCACCACCACCGACCCGACATGGTGTTCGCGCATCAGCCGCGCCGCGTCGTCCACCGGCGTGCTCCTGTAGACAAACGCGACGTCGCGCTTGCAGATGTCACCGGCATTCAATCGTTCACCCATGATGTCCTCCGTGGAAACATGCCCCCGGGCACAACCAGTCGCGGCGGCGCGGTCCGGTGCTCGCTGGTTCACCCGACCTTGTGCTTGCCCAGGGTCACCCGCTTGGCCTGCGGCCCCTCGCCGGCAAGCTCCGCGATGAACTGCACCGCACTGCCGACGCGAACGCGCTCGAATGCGCCACCGGCCACGTTGTCGCGGCCGAAGTAGTACTCCTCCCCATCCGGAGTGCGGATGAAGCCGAAGTTGCCGTCGCCGTCGAGCCGCACCACTTCGCCGTGCAATTCCCGCGGATGCAGCTTTTCCAGGCCGCGCCGCTGCCTGACGGTGTCCTCGAGCTGGCGCTTCATGTCGTCGAACGCGTCGCGCAGCGCGACGTAGACATCCTCGTTCTCGACGCGGTTCACCACCAGCTCGCGGCCGGGCAGCGTCAGGTCGATGCGCACGCCGAAGGGCCGGCCCTGATGGCGGTGTTTCTGCAGCAGGTCGACCGCCACCCGGCACGACATGATGTCGGTACTGAAACGGTCGAGGTGTTGCGCCTTCTCGCGCACCACCGCTTCCACGGCGTCGGAACGGCCGAAACCGTGGAACGCGATCTGCAAGGGCATCTTCACCGTCGGGCTCCCTGTTTGTCCTGTCCCGGCACAGTGTGGCCCCATCGACAGCGGTCGACGGTGAGCATGGTCAAGGCGGGCCGACATCGGCCGGCACCCGGCGGGGCCGCCCATGACACCGGAACAGGCCCCTTCCGCTTCGATTTCGATACACCGACGCGCATGACTGCGTATTTCGGCGAACGTGACCGACGATTTCGGGAACGTGACCGGTTTGGG
>JAZKAV010000033.1:0-82650 GCA_040388965.1 Pseudomonadota bacterium
GCGCGTCCCCGAGGTCAGGCCTCTCCAGGCTCATACCTCGTTTGGAAAAGACTGAAATGGAACGAGTTCGTCGCAGCCTGAGCGATCGCGACGACGCGCTCGCCGGCATCACCCATTCCAACCCAACCACCGAGGGAGAGCCCATGAAGATGACTGTTCACACCACCACCCGTTCGCTGCTCGCCGGCGCCGCGCTGGCCGCCTGTGGCGCGGCACAGGCGCAGTCCAACGTGACGCTGTACGGCATCGTCTCGCAGGACGCGATCCGCACGACCAACACCGCCAGCGGCGTGCGCTACATGTTGGAGAACGGCCGCCTGAACGCGTCGCGGCTGGGCTTCAAGGGTTACGAGGATCTCGGCGGCGGCCTAGCCGCGATCTTCGGCCTGGAGAGCGGCATCAACCCCGACACCGGTGCGGCCAACGGCGGTCCCGGCGCCTTCTTCAATCGCGGCAGCTACGTCGGATTCAAGGGCGGCTTCGGCACGCTGACCTTCGGCCGGCAGTGGAACGTCAACGACGACCTGCTCGGCAACTTCTTCATCTTCGGCGGCTACGCCGTGTTCTCGTACAACGGCTTCGGCAAGACCAGCGACCTGTACGACAACTCGGCCAAGTATGTGTCGCCCAGCTTCGCCGGCTTCACGTTCGAGGCGCTGGGCGCCCTGGGCGAGGGCAAGCCGCGCAGCGCCGAGGCGGCCCTGAGCTACAACGGCGGCCCGCTGAAGGCGGCGTTGACCTACGCGCAGACCGAGAACAAGAGCACCGGCCTGAAGGACAAGCTCACGTCCGGCGGCGTCAGCTACGGCATGGGCGCCTGGAACCTGCGTGCGGGCTATTCCAGCGCCAACAACCAGCTGTCGGGTGTCGGCGTGCCGGGCTTCCCCAAGGCCGCGGCCTACGACGTGGGCGTCGACTACAAGCTGACCCCCCTGGCGGTCGTCAATGTCGACTACGTGGCCAAGGACGTGAAGGACTCCGGTGACGACGCCCACTTCATCCGCGTGCTGCTGCAGTACAACCTGTCCAAGCGCACCCAGCTCAACGCCAACATCGTCTCGCTGAAGAACAAGGGCAGCGCGATGGAAAGCTTCTACGGCATCAACGGTCCGGGCAAGACGCAGAACGTCTACGCACTGGGGATGAGCCACAGCTTCTGAGCCTGCGGCCGGGCCCGATGAGCGCAGCGCCGCCGCCAGCCGCTGCCCGCCTGGGGCGGGCCCGGGCGGCGGCGTGGCTCCAGGCTGCGCCGTTCTCGATCGTGTTCGTGCTGTTCCTGGTGCTGCCGCTGCTGCTCGTGGCAGCGGTCAGCTTCTGGCGCGCGACCGACTACGAGCTGATCCCGGCGTTCTCGGCGCAGAACTACGTCGACGTCTTCAGCGGCTGCGGCAACACGAACGAGCTGTGCGTCACGCTGAAGACCTACCTCTCGACGCTGAAGTTCTGCCTGCTGGTCTGGGCGATCACGCTGGCGATCGGCTTTGCGGTCGCGTACTTCCTGGCCTTCCATGTGCGCTCGGTCGGCGCGCAGACGCTGCTGTTCATCCTGTGCACCGTGCCGTTCTGGACCAGCAACGTGATCCGGATGATCTCGTGGGTGCCGCTGCTCGGGCGCAACGGCGTCATCAACCAGGGGCTGCAGGGCATCGGGCTGATCGACTCGCCGATCGAGTGGCTGCTGTTCTCGAACTTCTCGGTCGTGCTCGCGTTCGTGCACCTGTACACGATGTTCATGATCGTGCCGATCTTCAACTCGATGATGCGCATCGACCGCGCGCTGATCGAGGCGGCGCGCGACGCCGGGGCATCGGGCCGGCAGACGGTCTGGAACGTCGTGGTGCCGCTGAGCCGCACCGGCATCATCATCGGCTCGATCTTCGTCATCACGATCGTGATGGGCGACTTCGTCACGATCGGCGTGATGGGCGGCCAGCAGATCGCCTCGGTCGGCAAGATCATCCAGGTGCAGACCTCGTACCTGCAGTTCCCGATGGCGGCGGCGAACGCGGTGATCCTGCTCGCGATCACGCTGATGATGATCTGGGGCCTGACGCGCCTGGTCGACATCCGCAAGGAACTCTGATGGCCGCCGACCGCCGCGCCGACCCGAGGCCCGGTTCGTTCTACGCGCTGGCCGCGGTGTTCGCGCTGTTCGTGCTGTTCCTCTATGGCCCGATGATCACGATCTTCGTGCTCAGCTTCCAGGGGCCGGAGGGCGGGCTGACGTTCCCGATGCGCGGCGTCTCGCTGCACTGGTTCGCGAGGCTCTGGGAGGGCATGGGCGTGGTCGACATCGCCGCGGCGTTCCGCCGTTCGGTCGGGCTCGGCGCGGTCGTGATGGTCTGCACCGTGCTGCTCTCGCTCGGCGCGGGCCTGGCCTTCCGCAAGAAGTTCGCCGGCGCGGGCGTGCTGTTCTACACCTCGGTGGCGAGCCTGATCATGCCGTCGATCGTCGTCTCGCTCGGCATCGGCCTGCAGTTCCGGCTGATCGACACGGCCGTGAAGGCGCTGCTCGACCGCTGGGGCCTGGGCGACCTGCTCGCGGGCTACGGTACCGCGATGGGCCTGTACACCTCGGCGCTCGGCGCGCACCTGACCTGGACCCTGCCGTTCGGGCTGCTGATCATGCTGGCGGTGTTCAACCGCTTCAACCCGGCCTACGAGGAGGCGGCGGCCGACCTCGGCGCGACGCCCTGGCAGGGCTTCCGCCACGTCGTGCTGCCGCTGATCGCTCCGAGCCTCGTGGGGGTCGGCATGTTCGGCTTCACGCTGAGCTGGGACGAGATCGCGCGCACCTCGCAGGCGATCGGCGACGTGAACACGCTGCCGCTCGAGCTGCAGGGCCTGACCAGCACCGTGACCACGCCGGCGATCTACGCGCTGGGCACGGTCACCACGGTGGTCTCGTTCGCGGTGATGGGCGCCACGCTGGCGCTGATGAAGCTGCTGCGCGCGCGCCGCGGCCGATCGCCCGCCGCCTGACAATGGCGCATGGCCACGACCCGCAAGCCCCGATCCGCCGCATTGCCTC
This sequence comes from Pseudomonadota bacterium, assembly GCA_040388965.1. Lineage (GTDB taxonomy): Bacteria > Pseudomonadota > Gammaproteobacteria > Burkholderiales > Burkholderiaceae_C > LMDS01. Next base: position 3,032 of record JAZKAV010000033.1, read on the forward strand.
CCCCCGACGCCGCCACCGCGCCCGTGATGGCCGCCGACCGCGTCTACGACGCGATCTATGCCGCCGTGATCGACCACCGCCTGATGCCCGGCTCGCGGCTGCGCGAGGAGGAACTGGCGCAGGCCTTCGCGGTTTCGCGCACGCTGGTGCGCCAGGCGCTGCACAAGCTCGCGCAGGACGGCGTGATCACGCTGCGCCCGAACCGCGGCGCGATGGTGCCGGAGCCGACGCGCCGCGACGGCGAGCATGTGTTCGACGCACGCCGCGTCGTCGAGTGCGAGGTGGCGCGCCGCCTGGCCGGCAAGCTCGGGGCCGACCAGCTCGCGGTACTGCGCCGCGTGGTCGAGGCCGAGGCACGGGCGACCCGGTCGCAGAACAAGCAGGAGGCGATCCGCCTGTCCGGCGAGTTCCACCTGAAGCTGGCGCAGATGAGCGGCAACCCGATCTTCGTGCGGCTGCTCGAGGAACTGCTGCCGACCACCTCGCTGCTGATGGCGCTGTACAAGGCGCCCGGCGAGCCGATGTGCGTGGCGCACAGCCACAAGCGCCTGCTCGGCACTTTCGCGCAGGGCGGCGGCAGCGCGGCGGCGACCGAGATGCGCAGGCACCTGAACGAGATCGAACGCTCGCTGTCGCAGCCCGCCGCGCGGGCCGCGCTGCCGTTGCGCGACGTGTTCAAGGCCTACAAGGCGGCCGGATGAGCGCGGCGCTGCCATCGCACGGCCGGTTCGACTATTCGGCGATCGCGCACCGGCCGGCGCTGCAATGGCCGAACGGCGCCCGGCTGGCGGTCTACATCGGCTTCAACGTCGAGCACTTCGCGTTCGGCGAGGGCCTGGGTGCACGCATCGCGCCGGCTGCGGCCGAGCCCGATGTGCTGAACCATGCCTGGCGCGAGTACGGCAACCGCGTCGGCGTGTGGCGTTGCCTGGAGCTGTTCGACGAGCTCGCGCTGCCCACCGGCGCGCTGATCAACACCGCGCTGTACGACCATTGCCCGGAGGTGGTCGCGGCCTTCGCCGCGCGCGGCGACGAGCTGATCGCGCACGGCCACACCAATTCGCAGCGCCAGTGCGACCTGGCCGAGTCCGACGAACGCGCCCTGATCGAAGGCTGCCGCGAGCGCATGCGGGCCGAGCACGGCAGCGCGCCCGCCGGCTGGCTCTCGCCGTGGATCGCCGAGAGCGTGCACACGCCCGACCTGCTGCGCGAGGCGGGCTTCCGCTACACGCTGAACTGGTGCCACGACGACCAGCCGACGCGGATGCGCACCCGCGCCGGCGGCCTGTGGGCGGTGCCCTACCCGCAGGAGCTGAACGACATCCCGATGATCGTCGGCCGGCAGATGGACGCGAAGGACTTCGCGCAGATGGTCGTCGACCAGTTCGACGAGATGCTGGAACAGGCACGGCGCGGCGACCGGTCACAGGGCCTGGTGATGGGCATCGCGCTGCACCCGTACATCGTCGGCCAGCCGTACCGGCTGCGGCATCTGCGGCGCGCGCTGCGGCACATCGCCGCATGCGCGACGATCACCGCGCCGGGCGACGTGTGGCTCACGACGCCGGGGCGGATCGTCGAGGCGCTGGACGCGATGCCCGGCGCGGCCGGGGCCGGCTGATGGACATCGACTTCGCCGCCCTCACCGAATACCAGCGCTACAAGCTGATGGCCAGCCTGATCGTGCCGCGCCCGATCGCGCTCGTGACCACGCTGGGCGAGACCGGGGTCGTCAACGCAGCGCCGTTCAGCATGTTCAACATGCTCGGCGAGGAGCCGCCGATCGTGATGATCAGCATCAACCGGCTGCAGGACGGGCGCCTCAAGGACACCGCCGCGAACATCGTGCGCACGAAGGAGTTCGTCGTCCACATCGCCGACGAGGCGATGGCCGAGCAGATGCACCGCTGCGGCGAACGGCTCCCGCCCGGCGTGAGCGAACTCGCGGCCGTGGGCCTGGCCACGCTGCCCTGCAAGGCGGTCGCGCCGCCGCGCATTGCGCAGGCGCCGGTCGCGTTCGAATGCACGCTGTGGGAGCTGCTGGAGACCGCGAGCCGCCAGATCTTCATCGGCCGGGTGCGCTGGCTGCATGCCCGCGACGGGCTGATCGACACGCAGGCGTGGCGCGTGCGGCTGCAGGACTACTTCCCGGTGGCGCGCTTTGGCGCGAGCTTCTACGTGAGGACGCGGGAGCGGTTCAGCTTCGAAGCAGGGACGAGCGCGATCGACGAGCTGTGAACGACGTTCCGACCGGCACCGACGCGGTGGGCGGCGGCCACCGGGCGACCCGCTCGCTCAGGCGCGCGTGAACCGGTAGACGCCGTCGGCGTCGCGCCGGCGCGCGAGCTGGCCGGTGAACCACAGCGCGTGCAGGTGCGCGACCGACTCGCCCATCGCGAAGGTCGTCTGGTGCAGGTCGAGCTTGCGGCGGAACAGCAGCATCAGCAGGTCGGCCGCGTGTTTAGGCGCCTCGGCGCAGGCCGTGAGCACGTCGGCAAAGCGCTCGTCGTGGTGCGCGACGAGCTGGTCCAGGCGCGTGTGCAGTCCGCGGAACGGCCGGCCGTGCGCGGGCAGCACCAGCGTGTCCGCAGGCAGCGCCTTCATGCGCCCGAGCGAGGACAGGTACAGCCGCAGCGGGTTCGCCTCGGGCTCGGTCTCGTACACGCTGACGTTGGTGGAGATGCGCGGCAGCACCATGTCGCCGCTGATCAGCACGCCCAGCGCCGGGCAGTGCAGCGACATGTGCTCGGGCGCGTGGCCGTAGCCGGCGTGGCAGACCCAGTCGTGCTCGCCGATGCGCAGCGTGTCGCCGCCCATGAGCCGGCGGTAGCTCGCCGGCAGCTTCGGCACCATGTTCGGGTAGTAGCTGGTGCGGGCCTTGATCTGAGCCTGCGAGTCGGGGTCGGTCAGGCCGTGGCTGGCCATGAAGCGCGCGGTCGCCTCGCCGCCGATCGGGGCCAGCCCGCCGCTGGCGACGCGCGCGGCGTTGTAGTCGGTCGCGCTGACCCACAGCCGCACGTTCCAGCGCTCGGTGAGCCAGTGCGACAGGCCGATGTGGTCCGGGTGCATGTGGGTGACGACGACGCGCAGCACCGGCAGCCCCTGCAGCTCGTTCGCGAAGATCGTCTCCCAGGCCGCGCGGGTGTCGTCGTTGCTGATGCCGCAGTCGACGATGCTCCAGCCCTCGACACCGTCGATGCGGTCGCGCAGCAGCCACAGGTTGATGTGGTTGAGCTGGAACGGCAGCACCATGCGCAGCCAGCGCACGCCGGGAGCGACCTCGATCGTGGTGCCGAGGGCCGGCAGGCTGTCGCCGAACGGATAGTCCAGCTGCAACTCGAGCGCATTCATCGTCATGGCAGGGTTCCCAATTACACTCGGCGCACTTTACGTAAACGTCAATCCTGCCGAGTGTAAGCCGACTGTTCCGGCGCTGCTGTCATCCCACATGCCTGCCACGTTGACGATCGGCGAACTCGCGCGGGAGTTCGACCTCACGACCCGCGCGATCCGCTTCTACGAGGATTGCGGCCTGCTCGCGCCGCAGCGCAGCGGCCGCAACCGCGTCTACACCCAGCGCGACCGCACCCGGCTCAAGCTCACGCTGCGCGGCAAGCGCCTGGGCCTGACGCTGGCCGAGGTCAAGGAGCTGGTCGACATGTACGAGTCGCCGCGCGACACGCTGCCGCAGCTCGAGAAGTTTCTCGCCGTGCTGGCCGCGCACCGCGCACAGCTGGAGCAGCAGATGTCCGACCTGCACGCCACGCTCGACGAGGTGCGCGCGCACGAGAAGGAGGGCCGGCGCCTGCTCGCGCTCGACGCGCGCCGCAGGCGCGGCTAGGGCGCCCGCTATCATCCCGGCCAGTTTTCGTCCACACCAACCGAGGCGCCCCGTGATGCAGGCTGTCAATCCGTCGTTCGTCGCGCGCGTGCAGGAAGCGTTTGCATTGCAGGGCGCGATGCGCACGCTCGGCGCCAGCCTTCAGGAGATCGAGCCCGGCCGCATCGTGATCGGGATGGCGCATCGCCCGGAGCTGACCCAGCAGCACGGCTTCGTCCACGCCGGCATGGTGGCGACCGCGCTCGATTCGGCCTGCGGCTTCGCCGCCTTCACGCTGATGCCGGACGACGCCGGCGCGCTGACGGTCGAGTTCAAGATCAACCTGCTGGCGCCGGCGCGCGGCCCGCTGCTGCGCATCGAGGGCGACGTGACCAAGGCCGGGCGCACGATCAGCGTTGTCGAGGGCCGGGCCTACCAGTTCGAGCCCGGCAGCGACGCGCGCAAGCTGGTCGCGACGATGACGGCGACCATCATGGCGGTGCGCGGGCGCGACGATCTGCGGCACTGAACCACGAGGAGACGACCATGAACACGCTGCCCGGACTGAACCACCAGCTCGGCGAGGACGTCGATGCGCTGCGCGAGGCGGTGCGCGCATTCGCGCAGGCGGAGATCGCGCCGCGCGCGGCCGAGATCGACCGCTGCGACCAGTTCCCGATGGACCTGTGGCGCAAGATGGGCGTGCTCGGCGTGCTCGGCATCACGGTCGGCGAGGAGTACGGCGGCGCCGGCATGGGCTACCTCGCCCACATGATCGCGATGGAGGAGATCAGCCGCGCCAGCGCCTCGGTCGGCCTGAGCTACGGCGCGCACAGCAACCTGTGCGTGAACCAGATCAAGCGCAACGGCAGTGCCGCGCAGCGCGCCAAGTACCTCCCCAGGCTCATCAGCGGCGAGCACGTCGGTGCGCTCGCGATGAGCGAGCCCGGCGCCGGCTCGGACGTGATGGGCATGACGCTGAAGGCGCAGCCGAAGGGCGGCTGCTACCTCCTGAACGGCAGCAAGATGTGGATCACCAACGGCCCCGACGCCGACACGCTGGTCGTCTATGCCAAGACCGAGCCCGGGCTGGGCCCGCGCGGCGTCACCGCGTTCCTGATCGAGAAGGGGATGAAGGGGTTCAGGGTCGCGCAGAAGCTGGACAAGCTCGGCATGCGCGGCAGCCACACCGGCGAGCTCGTCTTCGACAACGTCGAGGTGCCGGCCGAGAACGTGCTCGGCGCACTGAACGGCGGCGCCAGGGTGCTGATGAGCGGGCTGGATTACGAGCGCGCGGTGCTGACCGGCGGGCCGCTGGGGATCATGCAGGCGGTGATGGACAACGTCGTGCCCTACATCCACGACCGCAAGCAGTTCGGCCAGAGCATCGGCGAGTTTCAGCTGATCCAGGGCAAGGTCGCCGACATGTACACCGTGCTGCAGGCCGGCCGCGCCTTCGCGTACACGGTCGCGAAGAACCTCGACCTGCTGGGTGCCGACCACGTGCGCCAGGTCCGCAAGGACTGTGCGAGCGTGATCCTGTGGTGCGCCGAGAAGGCCACGTGGATGGCCGGCGAGGGCGTGCAGATCTTCGGCGGCAACGGCTACATCAACGACTACCCGCTCGGCCGGCTGTGGCGCGACGCCAAGCTCTACGAGATCGGCGCCGGCACCAGCGAGATCCGGCGCATGCTGATCGGCCGCGAGCTGTTCGCCGAGACCCTGTGAGGGCGCGCTGCGCGACGAGCGCCTGGGCACCGGCCACGGCGAGCGCGAACTCGCCCCCGTCACGCACACCGCCTTCGAGCGCGCCAGCGAGCGGCCCGACGACATCGTGCAGCTGCGCTGCGACAGCGTTGCGAAGCTGGTCGCGCTGGGCGTGATCCGGCTGGTGCCGGCCGCCCCGGCACCGCAGGCCTTTCCTGGCTTCGTGCCCGACCCGAAGGGTTGAGCCGCCCGGGCCCGCCGGGCCGGGCCGGGACGAACGAGGCGATGGCCTACCGCGAGGCGGCCGTCACGCCGACAACCCGGCGTTTCCCTTCGCACCGATCGGACGTTAAGGTGCGTCGAACAGGGCAGGGCGATTCGGCGCGACACTTCCGATCGGACGACGCGCCCTGCCCGGCCCGATGGCGCATCGAGAGGACGGAATCGAATGAATCAAGCGACGACGGGCGGATCCCTGGGGCCCGGATCGGGCGGGCACGCCGATGGGCCGGAGGCGGCCGGCCCGATGATGGGCGAGCAGGACTTGCACCTGTTTCGCGAGGGGACGCACGGCCGCTTGTATCGGAAACTCGGCTGCCACCTGAACCGCAGCGGCGCGCATTTCTCGGTGTGGGCACCGAATGCGCGATCGGTTTCCGTGATCGGCGACTTCAACGGCTGGAACGCCGAGACCGACCGGGCCTTCGTTCGCGGCGACGGCTCGGGCCTGTGGACGCTGGAGCTGCCGGGCGTGGGCGCCGGTCAGCGCTACAAGTTCGCGATCTTCACGCACGACGGCGAGCGCCTGGACAAGGCCGATCCGTTCGCGATGCGCGCCGAGCTGGCGCCGGCCACGGCCTCGATCGCGTGGCCGATCGGCGATTTCGAGTGGAACGATGCGGCCTGGATGGAGCGGCGCGCCTCGGCCGATGCGGCGAGCGCGCCGATCTCGGTGTACGAGCTGCACCTCGGCTCGTGGCGCCGGGACGAGAACGGCGCGATGCTCGACTACCGCAGCGTCGCCGATCCGCTGGCCCGGTACGTCGCCGGCCTGGGATTCACGCACGTCGAACTGATGCCGGTCACCGAGCACCCGTTTTACGGCTCGTGGGGCTACCAGACCACCGGCTACTTCGCGCCGACCTCGCGTTACGGCACGCCGCAGGACTTCAAGTTCCTCGTCGACACGCTGCACCGGGCCGGCATCGGCGTGATCCTCGACTGGGTGCCGTCGCACTTCCCGGCCGATGCCCACGGACTTGCACGCTTCGACGGGACGCACCTGTACGAGCATGCCGATCCGCGCCAGGGCTTCCACCCGGAGTGGAACTCGTCGATCTTCAACTACGGCCGCAACGAGGTGCGCGCGTTCCTGCTGTCGAGCGCGATGTTCTGGCTCGACGAGTACCACATCGACGCACTGCGCGTCGATGCCGTGGCGTCCATGCTGTACCTCGACTATTCGCGCCAGGAAGGCGAATGGATCCCGAACCGCCACGGCGGCCGCGAGAACCTGGAGGCGATCTCGTTTCTGCGCCTGCTCAACGAGTCGGCCTGCCGCGATCACCCTGGCGTGCAGGTCATCGCCGAGGAATCCACGGCGTGGCCGATGGTGTCGCGCCCGACCTACCTCGGCGGTCTCGGATTCGGCATGAAGTGGAACATGGGCTGGATGCACGATACCCTGAAGTACATGCACGAAGACCCGGTCCATCGCCGCTGGCATCACGGGGAGCTGACGTTCTCGCTCGCCTACGCGTTCAACGAGAACTTCATGCTGCCGCTCTCGCACGACGAGGTCGTGCACGGCAAGGGCTCGCTGATCGGCAAGATGCCCGGCGACGCGTGGAAGCAGTTCGCGAACCTGCGCCTGCTGTACGGCCACATGTGGGCCCACCCCGGCAAGAAGCTGCTGTTCATGGGCGGCGAGTTCGGCCAGCGCCGCGAGTGGAGCCACGACCGCGAACTCGACTGGTGGCTGCTCGACGCCGACGCTGCCCACCGCGGGCTGCAGCGCTGGGTCGAGGATCTGAACCGCACCTACCGTGCCGAGCCGGCCCTGCACGCGCTCGACTTCGACGCCGCCGGGTTCGAGTGGATCGACGGCGCGGACTCCGAGGGCAGCGTCATCAACTACTTGCGCAAGTCGCCGGACGGCCACGTGCTGCTCGTGGTGGCGAACTTCACGCCGGTTCCGCGCGAGAACTACCTGGTGGGCGTGCCCCGGGCCGGCCATTGGCGCGAGTGCCTGAACAGCGATGCCGCGCTGTACGGCGGCAGCGGGGTGGGCAACCAGGGCGGCGCGCACAGCGTGCCCGTCGCGGCGCACGGCCGCTACCAGGCGCTGAACCTGCGGCTGCCGCCGCTCGGTGTGCTGATCCTCGAGCACGAGGGGACGCCGTCGTGAGGGGCCGCGACTCCCGGGTCGACCCGATCGCGCTGGCCGATGGCCGGGTGCGCGTCGTCATCGAGAACATCCAGCCGGTGGTGGACGCGGGGCGCTTCCCGGTCAAGCGCGTCGTCGGCGACGAAGTCTCGGTGGAGGCCGACTGTTTCGCCGATGGCCACGACATCGTCGACTGCGTGCTGCAGTGGCGCCGCGCGGGTGCGGCCGGCTGGCGGCGCGTGCCGATGCAGCCGCTCGTCCACGATCGCTGGCGTGCCGGCTTCGTCGTCGACGCGCTCGGACCCTGGGAGTACACGGTCTGCGCCTGGGTCGATCCGTTCCAGTCGTGGCTGCACGACCATGCGAGGCGCGTCGATGCCGACGACCTGCGCATCGCGGCAGCCACCGGCGTGCTGCTGATCGAGCAGGCCGCGGCGCGTGCCGGGCGCGGTGCGGATGGCAGGCTGCTGCTTGCCTGGGCCCGCGAGCTGGCGCACGCCGCTGCGCTCGACGGGCCGCACGCGATCGAGACGCTGCGGCGCATCGGATGCGACCCGGCGCGCGCCGCGATCGCGCGCCGCCATCCGGACCTGCGCCATGCACAGACGTTTCCGCAGCTCTTCACGGTGACGGTCGAGCGCGCGCGCGCGCGCTTCTCGGCCTGGTACGAGTTCTTCCCGCGCTCGGCCTCCGACGACCCGGCCCGTCACGGCACGTTTGCCGACTGCGAGGCCTGGCTGCCCTACGTCAAGCACATGGGGTTCGACGTGCTGTACTTTCCGCCGATCCACCCGATCGGGCGTGCGCGCCGCAAGGGGCGCAACAACGCGCTGGACGCCGGCGCCGACGATGTCGGCAGCCCGTGGGCGATCGGCTCGGCCGAGGGCGGCCACGACGCGATCCTCGGCGAACTCGGCACCCTGGACGACTTCAGGCGCCTGGTGCAGCGCGCGGCCGAGCTGGACATCGACGTCGCGCTCGACATCGCCTTCCAGTGCGCGCCGGATCATCCGTGGGTGCGCGAACACCCGGAGTGGTTCAGGAAGCGCGCCGACGGCAGCATCCAGTACGCCGAGAACCCGCCCAAGAAGTATCAGGACATCTACCCCTTCGACTTCGAGACGCCGGCGTGGCGGGAGCTGTGGCTCGCGCTGGCGGGGGTCATCGAGCACTGGATCGCGCAGGGCGTGCGGGTGTTCCGCGTCGACAATCCCCACACCAAGGCGTTCGGCTTCTGGGAGTGGGTGATCGCGCGGGTGCGCGCGGCGCAACCGGAGGTGATCTTCCTGTCCGAGGCGTTCACCCGTCCGCGCGTGATGCACCGCCTGGCGAAGCTCGGCTTCAGCCAGTCCTACACCTACTACACCTGGCGCAACACCAAGCAGGAACTGACCGCCTACTTCACCGAGCTGAGCCAGGGCCCGGGGCGCGAGTACTTCCGCCCGAACGTCTGGCCCAACACGCCCGACATCCTGCCCGCGGCGCTGCAGTATGGCGGCCGGCCGGTGTTCATGGCGCGGCTCGCGATGGCGGCCACGCTCGCCGCCAGCTACGGCATCTACGGCCCGGCCTTCGAGCTGCTCGAAAGCCGCGCGCTGCGCGAAGGCAGCGAGGAATACCTCGACTCCGAGAAGTTCGAGCGGCGCGTCTGGGACCGCGCGCGGCCCGAGTCGCTGGCCGAGTTCGTCGCGGTGCTGAACCGCGCGCGGCGCGCCAACCCGGCGCTGCAGGGCGATGCCGGCCTGCGCTTCCTGGCAGTCGACAACGACCAGCTCATCGCCTATGCGAAGACCTCGCCGGACGGCGCGAACACCGTCGTGTGCGTGGTCAACCTCGACCCGCATCACACGCAGAGCGGCTGGGTCGAGATCGAGCTGGCGGCCTTCGGGCTGCAGCCGGATCAGGTCTACCAGTTGCACGATGTCATCAGCGGCGCCCACTATCTGTGGCACGGTGCGCGCAACTATGTCAGCCTCGATCCGCAGCGCACGCCCGCCCACGTGATGGAGCTGCGGGCCCGGATGAAGCGCGAGCACGACTTCGACTACTTCCTCTGAGGACTTTCCGTGACCGTTGAAGCCGCGACCGACGACGCCGAGACCGCCCTCGCACCCGCCGTGCCGCCGACCGAGACCGCGAGCGACCCGCTGTGGTACCAGGATGCGGTCATCTACGAACTGCACATCAAGGCCTACGCCGACGCCAACGGCGACGGCATCGGCGACTTCCGTGGCCTGACCGAACGGCTCGACCACGTCCAGGCGCTGGGCGTCAACACGATCTGGCTGCTGCCGTTCTACCCTTCGCCGCAGCGCGACGACGGCTACGACGTCGCCGACTACGAGGGCGTGAATCCGAACTACGGGACGCTGGACGACTTCCGCGCGTTCGTCGTCGAGGCGCACCGCCGCGGGCTGCGCGTGATCACCGAGCTGGTGGTCAACCACACCTCGGACCAGCACCCGTGGTTCCAGGCCGCGCGGCGCGCGCCCAAGGGTTCGCCGGAGCGCGATTTCTATGTCTGGAGCGACGACAACACGCGCTACGCCGGCACGCGCATCATCTTCACCGACACCGAGAAGTCGAACTGGACCTGGGACGAGGTCGCGCAACAGTACTACTGGCACCGCTTCTTCAGCCACCAGCCCGACCTGAACTTCGACAACCCGCTGGTCCTGGAGGCGGTGTTGAAGACCATGGCGTTCTGGCTCGACATGGGCGTGGACGGGTTCCGGCTCGATGCGATCCCGTACCTGGTGGAGCGCGACGGCACGAGCAACGAGAACCTGCGCGAGACCCATGTCGTGATCAAGGCGATCCGGGCCGCGGTCGAGGCGCGCTACCCCGGCCGCCTGCTGCTCGCCGAGGCCAACATGTGGCCCGAGGACGTGCGCGAGTATTTCGGCGACGGCGACGAGTGCCAGATGGCATACCACTTCCCGCTGATGCCGCGCATGTACATGGCGATCGCCCAGGAAGACCGGCACCCGGTGGTCGAGATCCTGGCCCAGACCCCCGAGATCCCGGCCAACTGCCAGTGGGCGATCTTCCTGCGCAACCACGACGAGCTGACGCTCGAGATGGTCACCAGCAAGGAGCGCGACTACATGTACCGGATGTACGCGTCGGACGCCCGCGCGCGCATCAACCTGGGCATCCGGCGACGCCTCGCGCCGCTGCTGGAGAACGACCGCGCCCGCATCGAGCTGATGAACGGACTGCTGCTGTCGATGCCCGGCACGCCGGTGCTCTACTACGGCGACGAGATCGGCATGGGCGACAACATCTTCCTCGGCGACCGCGACGGCGTGCGCACGCCGATGCAGTGGACCAGCGACCGCAACGGCGGCTTCTCGCGCGCCGATCCGCAGCGCCTGTACCTGCCGCCGATCCAGGATCCGATCTACGGCTTCGAGGCGGTCAATGTCGAGGCGCAGGCGCGCGAGCCCTCGTCGCTGATGAACTGGACCAGGCGGCTGCTCGCGGTGCGCAGCGGCACCCACGCCTTCGGGCGCGGCCGCTTCACGATGCTGCATCCGGGCAACCGCAAGGTGCTTGCCTACGTGCGCGAGCACGGCGAGGACGTCGTCCTGTGCGTCTTCAACCTCAGCCGCGTCGCGCAGCCGGTCGAGCTCGGCCTCGAGGCCTACAAGGGGCGGGTCCCGGTCGAGATGCTCGGGCGCAGCGCGTTCCCGACCATCGGCGAGCTGCCCTACCTGATGACCCTGCCGGCGCACGGCTTCTTCTGGTTCCGCCTGGCCACCGATGCCTCACCGCCGCAATGGCATGTCGAACGCCTGGCGGCCGAGGACCTGCCGGTGCTGGTGCTGTTCGACGGCTGGAACAGCTTCTTCCGCGGCCGGGCCGTGCCCTGGCGCATGAACATGGCCGAGAAGACGCGGCTGCAGTTCGAGTGCGAACTGATGCCGCGCTTCATGCTGCGCCAGCGCTGGTATGCCGCCAAGGGCGAGCCGCTGCAGCGCGCCGTGCTGGCGGCGAGTGCAAGCCTGCAGGCCGGCGAGTCGCCCTGGCTGCTGGCACTCGTCGACACCCAGGGACCGGCCGAGCCGGCGCGGTATTTCGCGCCGCTCGTGATCGCCTTCGAGGAAGAAGACGAGGAGCGCGTGCGCACCCTGACCCCGCTGGCCGTGACCAGGGTGCGCCAGCAGGCGACGATGGGCGTGCTCGCCGACGCGATGGGCGACGAGCGCTTCTGCCGGGCCCTGGTCGAAGCCATCGGCGCGGGGCGCCAGACCCCCGGCGAGGGCGGCACGCTGCGCTTCTCGCCGACCCATGCCTTCCAGGCCATCGTCGGCGATGCGCTCGCCGGCGCCACGCCGCTGCACCGGCTCACGACCAGCAGCAATTCGATCAGCCTGCTCGGCGACCGCCTGTTCCTGAAATGCTATCGGCGCCTGCAGGCCGGCATCGGCCCGGAGCTGGAGATGGGCCGGTTCCTGACCGATGTGGCGGGTTACGCGCACTGCGTGCCGGTGGCGGGCAGCGTCGAATTCGTCGACCCGCAGGGTGCGGTCTGGGTCCTGGCGCTGCTGCAGGCGCAGGTCGTGAACCAGGGCGACGCATGGAGCTTCGTCGTCGACCAGCTGGCCCGGCTGCTGGAGTCGCAGCGCAATGTCGACGTGAGCCCGCAGCCCGGCATGGATGCGATGGCCGAGCGCGTGCAGGTGCTGGCCCGGCGCGTCGCCGAGCTGCACCTCGCGTTGGCCCGGCGCACCGGCACGCCGGCGTTCGAGCCCGAGCCGGTCCGGGCTGCCGATCTGGCCGCCTGGTCCGCGGCGGCGGGCGTCGAATGCACGCGAACCCTCGCCTTGCTGCGCCAGCGCAGCGCCGGCCTGGGCGAGGCGCTGGCCGCGCTGGCGGCGCGCGTGGTCGGCGCCGAGGCCGGCCTGGGCGCGCGCATCGCGCAGGCCGCCGACGCCGCCCCGATCGGCCTGAAGACGCGGCTGCACGGCGACCTGCACCTGCAGCAGGTGCTGCTGGCGCGCGACGACTTCCTGATCATCGACTTCGAAGGCGAGCCGCAGCGCAGCCTCGCCGAGCGGCGCGCCAAACACTCGGCCCTGCGCGACGTGGCCGGCATGCTGCGCTCGTTCGATTACGCGCGCCACACGGCGTTGCACCAGACCGCGCACGGCGCCATCGAGTTCGAGCGCCTGATCCCGGTGGCGCGCCAGTGGGAGCGCCGCATGCGCGACGCCTTCGTGCAGACCTACCGGGAGGTGGCGGTCGCGGGTGGGCTGTATGCGAGCGAGGCGGCCTTCGACCAGGTGCGGCCCTGGCTCGACCTGTTCGAACTCGAGAAGGCGCTGTACGAACTGCGCTATGAGCTCGACAACCGGCCCGACTGGGTCGGTGTGCCGCTCGCCGGCATCGCTGCACTGGCCGGCATTGCGCAATGAACGACTGGAGCTGACATGGACAACCTCGATGTGATGCTGGTGCCCGTGCGCGGGTTCCTGAGCGAGATCGGCAACTTCCTGCCGCGGCTGGGCGTGGCGCTGGCGGTGCTGGTGGTCGGCTGGCTGCTGGCCAAGGCCTTCCGCTTCAGCGTCGTCAAGGCGCTGCGGGCGCTGAACTTCCACGTCCTCACCGAGCGCGCCGGCATCGACGCCTTCCTGAAGGAGGGCGGCACCGACAAGGACACTGCCGAGTGGGTCGGCATCATCGGCTACGCGCTGGTGCTGCTGGCCTCGCTGATCGTCGCCTTCAACAGCCTGGGCCTGACCCAGGTCACCGACCTGCTCGGCCGCGTGCTGCTGTTCGTGCCGCGCGTGCTGGTGGCGCTGCTGGTCGTCGTCTTCGGCGCCTACTTCTCGCGCTTCGTCGCGAACGCGGTGCAGCGCTACTTCCGCGCCGCCGGGATCAGCGACGCCGAGGTGCTCGGGCGGATCGTGCGCTACGCGGTCATGACCTTCGTGCTGCTGCTGGCGATCGACCACCTCGACATCGGCGGCGGGCTGATCCAGCAGACCTTCCTGATCCTGCTGGCGGGCGTCGTGTTCGCGCTCGCGCTGGCCTTCGGCCTGGGGGCCCGCGATCGTGCGGCCGAACTGATCGAGCGCTGGTTCCCGCGCGATCCGGCGGACCGGGTGCGCTGATGGCCGCGCCGCCCGTCATCGACACGCTGTGGCGCGGCCAGCCGTACCCGCGCGGCGCCACCTGGGACGGCATGGGGGTGAACTTCGCGCTGTTCTCCGAATCGGCCGAGCGCGTCGAGCTGTGCCTGTTCGATGCGAGCGGGCGCAACGAGGTGGCGCGCATCGCGCTGCGCGAGCAGACCGACCAGGTCTTTCACGGCTACCTGCCGCAGGCGCGTCCGGGCCTGCTCTACGGCTACCGCGTGCACGGCTCGTACCGGCCTCAGGACGGCCACCGCTTCAACGGCCACAAGCTGCTGCTCGACCCATACGCGCGCAACATCGTCGGCACGATCCGCTGGCACGACGCGCTGTTCGGCTACCGTGTCGGCCACGCCCAGGGCGATCTCTCGTTCGACCGGCGTGACAGCGCGCCCTACCTGCCGCGTTGCAAGGTGGTCGAGTCGGCGTTCACCTGGGGCGACGACCGGCCGCCGAACGTGCCCTGGCACGAGACCGTGATCTACGAGTTGCACGTGCGCGGCTTCACGCGGCAGCACCCCGGCGTCCCGCCGGCGCTGCGCGGCACCTACGCCGGCCTGGCCTGCGCGCCGGTGGTCGACCACTTCAAGCGGCTGGGCGTGACCACGATCGAGCTGATGCCGGTGCATTCCTTCCTCGACGACCGCCACCTCGTCGAGCGCGGCCTGCGCAACTACTGGGGCTACAACACGATCGGCTTCTTCGCGCCCGATCACCGCTACAGCGCATCCGGCAAGGTCGGCGAGTTCAAGACCATGGTGCGCACCCTGCACGAGGCGGGCATCGAGGTGCTGCTCGACGTGGTCTACAACCACACCGCCGAAGGCAACGAGCTCGGGCCGACGCTGGCGTTCCGCGGCATCGACAATGCCGCCTACTACCGCCTCGCGCCCGACAGCCCGCGCCACTACCAGGACTTCACCGGCTGCGGCAACACCCTCGACATGCAGCACCCGCGCGTGCTGCAGATGCTGATGGATTCGCTGCGCTACTGGGTCACCGAGATGCACGTCGACGGCTTCCGCTTCGACCTGGCCTCGGCCCTGGCCCGCGAGCTGCACGCGGTCGACCGGCTCAGCGCGTTCTTCGACATCCTGCGCCAGGACCCGGTGCTGTCGCGCGTCAAGCTCATCGCCGAGCCCTGGGATCTCGGCGCGGGCGGCTACCAGGTGGGCAACTTCCCGGTCGGCTGGGCCGAGTGGAACGACAAGTACCGCGACACGATGCGCGCCTACTGGAAGGGCGAGGGCGGCGTGATCGGCGAGTTCGCGCAGCGCCTGACCGGCTCCAGCGATCTCTACAACCGCAGCAGCCGCCGGCCCTACGCGAGCATCAACTTCGTCGCCGCGCACGACGGCTTCACGCTCGCCGACCTGGTTTCCTACAACGACAAGCACAACGAGGCCAACGGCGAGGACAACCGCGACGGTCACAACCACAACCTGTCGTGGAACTGCGGCGCCGAGGGACCGACCGACGACGCCGAGGTCCGGGCGCTGCGGGCGCGCCAGCAGCGCAACTTCATCGCCACGCTGCTGCTGTCGCAGGGCGTGCCGATGCTGCTCGCCGGCGACGAGTTCGGCCGCAGCCAGGCCGGCAACAACAACGCCTACTGCCAGGACAACCCGATCAGCTGGCTCGACTGGCCGCCGAGCGCGGACCGGCGCACCCTGCTCGCGTTCACGCGGCGGCTGACGGCGCTGCGCGCCGCGCACCCGGTGTTCCGGCGCCGCGACTTCTTCCAGGGCCGGCCGCTGCACGGCAGCACAGTCCGCGACATCGTCTGGCTTCAGCCCGACGGCACCGAGATGACCGAGCAGGAGTGGGGCCAGGACCATGCGCGCGCGCTCGCCGTCTACCTCTCGGGCGACGGCCTGAACGAGGACGACGGGCGCGGCCGGCCGGTGCTGGACGACAGCTTCCTGCTGCTGTTCAATGCCGATGCGAACGAGGTCCGGTTCGTGATCCCGCCCGGTCTCGCGCCGGGACCGGGCCTGTTGCTGCTCGACACCTCGGTCGACACGGCCCGGGACGACGCCCCGTTCGACCCGGCCCAGGCTTATGCGCTGACGGGGCGCTCGCTCGCGCTGGTGCGGTTCGAGCGGAAGGGGAAGGCGGCGCCATGAAGCGGATGCACGAGATGCCGTTCGGGGCGCGGCCCGACGGCAAGGGCGGCGCGCGGTTTCGGCTGTGGGCGCCGGGCGCGCAGCGGGTCGAGCTGATCCGCAGCGGTGGCGGCCTCGACCAAGGCACCTACCCGATGCAGGCGCGGCCGGCGGGCTGGTTCGAGCTGGACATGGCACGGGTCGACGCGCGCACCGACTATGCGTTCCACATCGACCGCCGGATCGTCGTGCCCGACCCGGCTTCGCGCAGCAACCATTTCGACGTGCACGGCCCGAGCGCCTTCGTCGACCCGCTGGCGTTCGACTGGCCGGATGACGCCTGGACCGGCCGGCCCTGGCACGAGGCGGTGATCTACGAGCTGCACGCCGGCTGCTTCACGCCGGCCGGCAGCTTCAGCGCGGCGATCGAGCGGCTCGACGACCTGGTCGCGCTCGGCGTGACCGCGATCGAGCTGATGCCGATCGCCGACTTCCCCGGCCGGCGCGGCTGGGGCTACGACGGGGTGCTGCCGTTCGCGCCGAAGTCCGCCTACGGTTCGCCGGCCGACCTGAAGCGGCTCGTCGTCGCGGCCCACCAGCGCGGGCTCATGGTGCTGCTGGACGTGGTCTACAACCATTTCGGGCCGCAGGGCAACTACCTGCACGCTTCGGCGCCGGCGTTCTTCAATGCGGCCGTGACCACGCCGTGGGGCGCGGCGATCAACTTCGACGGCGAGGCGAGCCGCACCGTGCGCGACTTCTTCATCCACAACGCGCTCTACTGGCTGGAGGAGTTTCATGTCGACGGCCTGCGCATCGACGCCGTGCACGCCATGCACGACGGCAGCACGCCGCACTTCGTCGACGAGCTGGCGCTGGCGGTCCGCTCCGGGCCCGGCCGCGACCGGCATGTCCACCTCGTGCTCGAGAACGACCGCAACGACGCCAGCCGTTTGCGGCGCGACGACGCGGGTCGCGCGCGGCTCGCCGACGCGCAGTGGAACGACGACGTGCACCACGCTTTGCACGTCATCGCGACCGGCGAGTCCGACGGCTACTACCTCGACTACGCGGCCGAGCCGGTGCGGCTGTTCGGTCGCGCGCTCGCCGAGGGCTTTGCGTTCCAGGGCGACCCCTCGCCGTACCGGGGCGGCGCGGCACGCGGCACGCCTTCGGCACATCTGCCGCCGCTGGCCTTCGTGAACTCGATGCAGACGCACGACCAGATCGGCAACCGCGCCTTCGGCGAGCGCATCGCGATGCTCGCGGCGGCGGCCGATCGCGAGGACGCGCTGCGCGCGCTGGTGGCCTGCGTGCTACTGGCGCCGTCGCCGCCGATGCTCTTCATGGGCGAGGAGTGGGCGGCGAGCACGCCCTTCCTGTATTTCTGCGACTACGAAGGCGAACTCGCGCAGGCGGTCACCCGGGGGCGGCGCGCCGAATTTGTCCGCTTCACGCGTTTCGGCGACCCGGCCGCGCGCGAGCGCATCCCCGACCCGAACGCCCTCGCCACCTTCCTCGCGAGCAAGCTCGACTGGTCGGAGGCGCAGCGCGAGCCACATGCCGGGTGGCTCGCGCTGTACCGCGACCTGCTGCAACGCCGTCACGCCCATTTGCTGCCCTGGCTCGCCGATGCGGGTGGCGGCGCGATGACGCTGCCGGCGCCGGGCACCTTGCGCATCGCCTGGCCGCTCGGCGCGGGTCGCCGCTGGCATCTGCGCGCCCAGCTCGCCGCCCACGACGGGCCGGCGCAGCTCGCCGCCGATCTGCCCGGCGAGCTGGTCTACCGCAGCCACGCGCCGGATGCGACCGTGCCGGCCTGGTCGGTGCAGGTCGCGATCGAGCTTGCATGACGGACGCCTCGTCCGCCGTGCCCCGGCGCGCCGCTCCGCGACAGGCGATCGTGCCGCGCGCGACCTACCGCGTCCAGCTGCACGCCGGCTTTCGCTTCGCGGACGCGATGCAGCTGGTTCCCTATCTGTCCGAGCTGGGCATCAGCCACCTCTATATTTCCCCGCCACTGCGTGCGCGCGCCGGCAGCCAGCATGGCTACGACGTGGTCGACCACGGCGCGCTGAACCCGGAACTGGGCAGCCGCGACGATTTCGACCGGCTCGTCGCGTGCCTGCACCGCCACGAGATGGGTCTGCTGATCGACGTCGTCCCCAACCACATGGGCGTGCTCGGCGGTGACAACGCGTGGTGGCTCGATGTGCTCGAGAACGGCGCGGCGTCCGACCACGCCGGGTTCTTCGACATCGACTGGCATGCCGCCGATCCCGCGCTGGCGGGCAAGGTGCTGCTGCCGATCCTGGGCGACCAGTACGGCGTGGTGCTGGAGCGCGGCGACCTGCAACTGGCATTCGACGCGAGCCGCGGCTATTTCACGCTGAGCTGCCACGAGCACCGGCTGCCGGTCGACCCCGCCGGGTACGGCGCCTTGTTGCGTCAGGCGCTTGCGGCGTTGCCGGCGCAGGCCGTGCCGGGCGCCGCGCTGACCGTGCTGACGGATCTCGCCGGCCGGTTCGATCGGCTGCCGTCGCGCGCCGAGGCCGAAGTCGACGGCGCGGCGCGGGTCCGGCGCCAGCGCGACAAGACCCAGCTGAAGGCCGCGCTGGCGAAGCAGGTGCACGAGTTGCCGGCACTCTCGACGGCGATCGGCGTCGTCGTCGCCGCGATCAACGGCCGGCCGGGGGAGCGCGCCAGCGTCGACGCGCTCGACCGCCTGATCGACGCGCAGGCCTACCGGCTCGCGCACTGGCGCATCGCCGCCGACGAGATCAACTACCGCCGGTTCTTCGACATCAACGAGCTCGCGGCCCTGCGCATGGAGCGCAGCGCCGTGTTCGAGGCCACGCACCGGCTGGTGCTCGAACTCGCGGCCAGCGGTGCGGTCGACGGGTTGCGCATCGACCACCCGGACGGCATGGCCGACCCGGCCGGCTATTTCCAGCGGCTGCAACAGCGCTACGCCGAGCTGGCCGGCCTGCCCGTCCCGGCACCGGCGCGCCGGGGGTCGGGGGCCGCGCTGCCGCTGTACGTCGTGGTCGAGAAGATCGTCGCCCCGCACGAGGAGGTGCCGGCGGACTGGGCCGTGCACGGCACCACCGGCTACCGCTTCGCCAACGTCATCAACGGCCTGATGATCGACGCCGACGCCAGGAGCCGGCTGGACCGCAGCTGGCGCGCCTTCGTGCGCGACGAAGCCGAGGACTTCGAGACGCTGGCCCGCACCTGCCGTCAGGCCGTGATGGACGGCAGCCTGGCCGGGGAGCTGACGGTACTCAGCGCGAGCCTGCTGCGCCTCGCACGCGAGGACCGGCGCACGCGCGACTTCACGCTCAACGCGCTGCGCCGCATGCTCGCCGACGTGGTCGCGTGTTTCCCCGTCTACCGCACCTACATGGTCGACACCCCGAGCGCGCAGGACCGCAAGTTCATCGACTGGGCGATCGGTCGGGCGCGGCGTCGCAGTCTCGCGGCCGATGCCGGCGGCTTCGACTTCCTGCGCCGGGTGCTGCTCGGGCGCCCGTTGCCGGGTGCGCCCGCCGGCCTGGGCGAGCGCTACCGGGCGTTCGCGCGGCGGCTGCAGCAGTACACCGCCCCGGTGGCGGCCAAGGGCATCGAGGACACCGCGCTGTACCGGCACCACCGGCTGGTGTCGGTCAACGACGTCGGCGGCGAGCCCGACGCGTTCGGCATGTCGGTTGCCGCCTTTCACGCGGCGAGTCTCGACCGTTCGATCCACTGGCCGCACACGATGCTGGCGACCTCGACCCACGATGCGAAGCGCTCGGAGGACGTGCGCCTGCGCATCGACGTCATCAGCGAGATGCCGGCCGCCTGGCGCCTGGCGGTGCGGCGCTGGAGCCGCATGAACCGCAGCCACCAACGCATCGTCGACGGCGCCCGCGCGCCGACGCGCAGCGACGAATACCTGCTCTACCAGCTGCTGGCCGGGAGCCTGCCGGCCGGTGCGCTGACCGATGACACGCTGCTCGCCTACGCACGGCGCATCGAGCCGGTGATGCTGAAGTCGGCCCGCGAGTCGAAGGCGGTGACGAGCTGGATGAATCCGAACGCGGCCTACGAAACGGCGCTCGCGTCCTTCGTGCAGGCGCTGCTCGGCCGCCGCGACCGCAACCTGTTCCTGGAGGACCTGCAGACCAACGCCGCGGTGCTCGCCTGGCACGGTGCCCTGAACGGCCTGACCGTGGCCCTCGTCAAGAGCCTGTCGCCGGGGGTGCCCGATTTCTACCAGGGCCACGAGGCGATCGAGCTGTCGCTGGTCGACCCCGACAACCGGCGCCCGGTCGACTTCGCCCGGCGGCGCGCGATGCTCGACGAGGCGCGCACGATCGCGGCGCTGCCCGACCGTTCGGCGGCACTGCAGGCCCTGCTGGCGCAGGCGGTCGACGGGCGTGCCAAGTTCTGGGTCACCTGGCGCGCGCTGCAGCTGTGCCGCGCGCACCAGGCCCTGCTGGCGCGCGCCGGCTACGTGCCGCTCGAGCTGCGCGGCGAGCGCTCCGGCAACGCCGTGGCCTTCGCGCGCCGCGACGGCCCGCGCTGGCTGGTCGTCGTCGGGACCCGGCTCAGCGCATCGTTCGGACTGCCGGTCGGCCAGGCACCCACCGGCTCCGCCTGGGGCGACACGGCCATCGTGTGGCCGGTCGCCGACGCCGCCGGCGCCGCAGCGTCGACCGGGTGGCTGGCGGACGCCATCGGGGGCCGGCGCCATGCGCTGCGCGATGGCGTGCTGCCGCTGGCCGAGCTGCTGCGAGAATTTCCGGTGGCGGCGCTTTTCGGCGATGCCGGTGACATCCATGACGAACCTCGACGCGCCGTCGCTGGCACTGATTGACGCCTGTGCG
Organism: Pseudomonadota bacterium; assembly: GCA_040388965.1. Taxonomy (GTDB): domain Bacteria; phylum Pseudomonadota; class Gammaproteobacteria; order Burkholderiales; family Burkholderiaceae_C; genus LMDS01. Next base: position 24,061 of record JAZKAV010000033.1, read on the forward strand.
CAAGCCTCGCTGGAACTGCTGCAGCGCAACCTGACGCCGCACGGCATCCTGGCCGCCAGCCGCACCGAGGCGGCCGAGGCGCGGCGCTACACCCGCATCTTCGGGCGCGACGCCGCGATCTGCGCGATGGCGATGTGCGGCAGCGGGGTCGACGCGCTGGAGCAGGGCGCCGTGGCCAGCCTCGACGCGCTGGCGGCGCAGCAGGCCGCCAACGGCCAGATCCCGAAATACGTCGATCCCGACGGGCGCGACGCCGACTTCTGGTACCTGGGCTGCATCGATGCCACGCTGTGGTGGCTGATCGCGGTCGACCATGTGCGCCGCCACGGCCGTGTCGGGTCTTCGCACTGGCGCACCGGGGTCGAACGCGCGATCGCCTGGCTGCTCGCCCAGGAACACCAGCGCTTCCGGCTGTTGCAGCAGAACGAGGCCAGCGACTGGGCCGACATCATGCCGCGCTCGGGCTACGTGCTGTACAGCAACGCGCTGTGGCACGAGGTGAAGCGACGTTACGCACTGGCCGACGCCGAGGCGACGCACCACCATTTCAACCACCTGTTCGACCCCTTCCAGCGCGACCTGCCCGAGTACCACCGGGCGCGCCTGCTGCGGCACTACGCCCGCCGCGGCCGGCGCGACCCCGGTCTGTATCTCAGCTTTGTCAACCTGGCCGTCGTCGGCAACGAGGGCGACGTGTTCGGCAACGTGCTGGCGATCCTCGCCGGGCTCGCCACGCCGGCGATGGGCCGTCGCATCGTCGGGACCATCACCGACGCGGGGGCCAGCCAGCCGTATCCGATTCGGGTCGTGCTGCACCCGCTGTCGCGCCAGCACGAACTGTGGCGGCCGTACATGGCGCGCCACCGGCAGAACGAAGTGCACCAGTACCACAACGGCGGCCTCTGGCCCTTCGTCGGCGGCTTCTGGGTGATGGCGCTGGCGCGACTCGGCCTGGACGACATGGCCCGGGCCGAGCTCGTGCGGCTCGCGCAGGTCAACGCGCTCGGCGCCTGGCGATTCACCGAATGGTTCCACGGCCGCACGCTGGCGCCGATGGGCATGGCAGGCCAGAGCTGGAACGCGGCGGCGTTTCTGATGGCGCGTCGCGCGCTGTGCCGCGACAAGGCGGCGTGGTGAGGGCCCCAGTGCCGCGGGCCGGCCTGCACGAGCCCCGCCGGCCCGCGGTGCACCGCCCTGGCTCGCCGGCCTGACTCCCGGGGCGACCCCGCGGCAGCGGCGCTGCGGGCGTCACGCGACCAGGCCGGCGGCGCGCGCTGTGCGTACACTTCGGCAACTTCTGCCGCACTCCACCATGACACCCCATCTCCAAGAGCTTCTCGACAACAACCGGCGCTGGGCCGCCAAGGTCGAGGCGCGCAGCCCCGGCTTCTTCACCGGTCTGCTGGCGCAGCAGGCGCCGCAGTACCTGTGGATCGGCTGCGCCGACAGCCGCGTGCCGGCCAACGACCTGGTGGACCTGCTGCCGGGCGAGCTGTTCGTGCACCGCAACGTCGCCAACGTGGTCGTGCACTCCGACCTGAACTGCCTGTCGGTGATCCAGTTCGCGACCGACCTGCTGAAGGTCGGGCACATCATCGTCGTCGGCCACTCGCGCTGCGGCGGCGTGACCGCGGCGCTCGACGACACGCGCGTCGGCCTGGCCGACAACTGGATACGCCATGTGCAGGACGTGCGCAACCGGCACTGGGACTGGCTGGCCAGGCTGTCCGCGGAGCAGCGCATCGACGCGCTCGGCGAACTCAACGTGATCGAGCAGGCGCGCAACGTCTGCCAGACAACCGTCGTGCAGGACGCCTGGGCGCGCGGCCAGGAGCTGGTCGTGCACGGCTGGTTCTACGGCCTGAACAACGGGCTGCTGCACGACCTGAAGGTCACCGTGTCCGGTGCCGCGGCGATGGCCGGCGCGTTCGACGCGGCGATCGCGGCGCTGCATGCGCGCCACACGCCGGCAGCGGCACCGACGTGAAGCCGGCGGCGAGTTTCCCGGCCGCGCTGAGCGACCCGCGTGCGTTCGACATCGCGGCGGCGATGCTCGAAGGATTCGACCGCCACTACCAGCTCTTCCGCGAAGCCAGCGCCGACGCCAAGCGCCGCTTTGAGCAGGCCGACTGGCACGGCCAGCAGCGCGCGCAGCGCGAGCGCATCGAGTTCTACGACCTGCGCGTCGACGAAGCCGCGGAACGGCTGCAGCGCGAGTACCAGGCCTCGGAGCTGCCGAAGGACACCTGGCAGCAGGTCAAGCTGCATTACATCGGTCTGCTGATCGACCACCACCAGCCCGAGCTCGCCGAGACCTTCTTCAACTCGGTGACGACCAAGATCCTGCACCGCAGCTACTTCCACAACGACTTCATCTTCGTCCGCCCCGCCGTCTCGACCGAGTACATCGAGAACGACGAGCCGGCGTCGCTGCCGACCTACCACGCCTACTACCCGACGAAGGCGACGATGCGCGAGACCTGGCTGCGCATCGTCGATGACTGCCGGCTCGCGCGGCCGTTCGAGGACCTGGGCCGCGATGTCGGCGATCTGCTGGCCGCGGTGAACGCGCAGCTCGGCGACTACCGGGTGCGCGCGAACTTCCAGATCCAGGTGCTGGGTTCGCTGTTCTACCGGAACAAGGGCGCCTACATGGTGGGCAAGATCATCAACGGCTTCTCCGAGACGCCGTTCGCGCTGCCGATCCTGCATGGCGACGAGGGCCGCCTGATCATCGACACCGTGCTGTTCGGCGAGGACGATCTGCTGCTGCTGTTCAGCTTCGCGCGCGCCTATTTCATGGTGACGATGGAGGTGCCGTCGGCCTATGTGCAGTTCCTGCGCTCGATGATGCCGCGCAAGCCGCGCAGCGAGCTCTACAACGCGCTCGGCCTGGCCAAGCAGGGCAAGAATTCCTTCTACCGCGACTTCCTCTACCACCTGAAGCACTCCAGCGACCGCTTCCGCATCGCCCCCGGCATCAAGGGCATGGTGATGCTGGTGTTCGACCTGCCGAGCTTTCCGTACGTGTTCAAGGTCATCAAGGACTTCTTCCCCGCGCAGAAGGAGACGACGCGCGAGCTGATCAAGGGCAAGTACCTGCTGGTGAAGCAGCACGACCGCGTCGGTCGCATGGCCGACACGCTCGAATACAGCAGCGTCGCATTTCCGCGCGTGCGCTTCGAGGACGAACTGGTGGCCGAGCTGCAGCACTTCTGCCCGAGCCTGCTCGAGGAGGATGGCGAGCAGCTGGTGATCCGCCATCTCTACATCGAGCGCCGCATGATCCCGCTCAACATCTATCTGCAGGAAGCGTCGCTGGCGCAGATCGAGGCCGCGGTGATCGAATACGGCAATGCGATCAAGGATCTGCTGCGGGCCAACATCTTCCCCGGCGACATGCTGTGGAAGAACTTCGGCGTCACGCGCCACGGCAAGGTGGTGTTCTACGATTACGACGAGATCGAGTACCTGACCGACTGCAACTTCCGCAAGGTGCCGACGCCGCGCAACGAGGAGGAGGAGATGTCCGCCGAGGTCTGGTACAAGGTCGGTCCGCGCGACGTGTTCCCCGAAACGTTCGGCCCGTTCCTGCTCGGCAACCCGGGCGTGAAGAGCGTCTTCATGAAGCACCACGCCGATCTGCTCGAAGCCTCGTTCTGGCAAGGCCACAAGGACCGCATCCTGGCCGGATACGTGCATGATGTCTTCCCCTACGATGCGCACAAGCGCTTCCGGCACCGGCGCGCGCCGGTCGCCTCCACCTGACCCACCCGATTCAACCGAAAGGAGCCCATCATGGCCGACCCCATCGTCATCGTTTCCGCTGCCCGCACGCCGATCGGCGGCCTGCTGGGTGATTTTTCCTCGCTGTCGGCGCACCAGCTCGGCGCGATCGCGATCAAGGCCGCGGTCGCGCGTGCCGGCATCACCGGCGACGCCGTCAACGAGGTGCTGATGGGCAACTGCCTGATGGCCGGCCAGGGCCAGGCGCCGGCGCGCCAGGCGGTGCTCGGCGCCGGGCTGCCGCAGTCGGTCGGTGCCGTCACCCTGTCGAAGATGTGCGGCTCGGGCATGCGCGCGATGATGTTCGCGCACGACATGCTGCGCAGCGAGACCGCCGACGTGATGGTCGCCGGCGGCATGGAGAGCATGACCAACGCGCCGCACCTGACCCCGATCCGCAAGGGCGTGAAGTACGGCATGGCCGCGCTCTACGACCACATGGCGATCGACGGCCTCGAAGACGCCTACGAGAAGCTCCCGAACGGCGGTGGCAAGGCGATGGGCGTGTTCGCCGAGGAGTGCGTCTCCAAGTACAAGTTCAGCCGCGAGCAGATGGACCAGTTCGCGATCGACTCGACCCGGCGCAGCAAGCAGGCCAACGAGGACGGCAGCTTCGACTGGGAGATGGCGCCGGTCACGCTGCCCGGCAAGTCGGGCGACACCGTGATCAAGTTCGACGAGCAGCCCTTCAAGGCCAAGCTCGACAAGATCCCGGGCCTGAAACCGGCGTTCACGAAGGACGGCACGATCACCGCCGCGACCTCGTCCAGCATCTCCGACGGCGCCGCCGCGCTGGTGCTGATGCGCCAGAGCACCGCCCAGAAGCTCGGTCTCGCGCCGATCGCCCGCATCCTCGCGCACGCCGTGCACGCGCAGGCGCCGAACTGGTTCACCACCGCGCCGGTCGGCGCGATCGAGAAGGTGCTGAAGAAGACCGGCTGGGCCGCGAAGGACGTCGACCTCTGGGAGGTCAACGAGGCCTTCGCCGCGGTCACGCTGGCCGCGATGACCGAGTTCAAGCTGCCGCACGAGATCGTCAATGTGCACGGCGGCGCGGTCGCGCTCGGCCACCCGATCGGCGCCAGCGGCGCGCGCATCGTCGTCACGCTGCTCGGTGCGTTGCGCAAGCGCGGCCTCAGGAAGGGCGTGGCCGCGCTGTGCATCGGCGGCGGCGAAGCCACGGCCCTGTCGCTCGAACTGATCTGACCGGACGCTGCGAGATGCGGGTGCCGGTGACCGGCCGCTCGCTGAACCATGACGGCAGCCGCATCGCCCGCTGAGCGGCGCGCTCCGCCCGCGCGGGTCGGCGAGACCTGCACGCTGCAAGTGCGGCTGAGCGAAGCCGAGATCCGCGCGTTCGCGCTCCAGGTCCACGATCGCAACCCGCTGCACCACGACCTCGCCGCGGCGCGCGCGGCCGGCTACCCGGGGGTGATCGCCAGCGGCGCCCACACCGGCGCGATCTTCATGGGCATGACGGCGACGCACTTCTCGGCGCCCGCCCCCGACGGCACCGCCCGCTCGGTGCTCGGGCTGGGTTTCGACATCCGCTTCTGCGCGGTGGTGCTGGCGGACGAGGACATCCAGCTACGCTGGACGGTCGAGAGCAGTGCCTGGAAGGAGAGCCTGGCCGGTTTCGTGACGCAGTGCACCGGCGAGGTCCACACGCCGCGCGGGCTGGTGCTCAGCGGCAGGGCGAACCTGCTGCTGCGCCATGCTCGAGGTGGAACAGGCTGTTCGACGGCGTGCGATCGGGCTGCTGCCAATGGTCGATCTTGACGGCGATCAAGTTCGCCGGCGAGTCACGGAGCATCATGAATCGAAGTGCCGCCGCTCGCTGGCGGCAATGGCTCCGGGTGGTCGCTGCGATGACAGGTGGTCGAATGAACGAGGAGACAGGCGGGCGCACCGCGGGACGCATCCCGCCACGCATTTCCAAGCAGGCAACGGCCTGGCGCGTGCGACCGAACCTGGACGACTACGACACGGTTTGCGCCGGTTTCAGCTGGGAGGGTGCGCGCCAACACCTCTGCGGCCTGCCCGGCGGCGGGCTGAACATCGCGCACGAGGCGGTCGACCGCCATCTCGGCAGCGCGCGTGCCGAGCGCACCGCGATCCGCTGGATCGGCAAGTCCGGCGCGCGCCGTGAGCTGGACTATCGCGAGCTCGCACAGGCCACCGGCCGTTTCGCCAACACGCTGCGCGGCCTCGGCGTCCAGCCCGGCGAGCGCGTGTTCGTGCTGATGGGCCGGCTGCCCGAGCTGTACGTGGCGGTGCTCGGCGCGCTGAAGGCCGGCTGCGTGGTGACGCCGCTGTTCTCGGCCTTCGGCCCCGAGCCGATCGCGACGCGCTGCGAGGTCGGCGACGCGCGCCTGCTCGTGACCACGCCCGAGCTGTACCAGCGCAAGATCGCCGGGCTGCGCGAGCGGCTGCCGGGGCTCGAGCATGTGATCGTCGTCGGTGACGGTGCGGTCGAGGGCCCCGGCGTGCAGCGCTGGGACGCGGTGGTCGACACCGCGCCGGCCGACTTCACGACCGTGGCCACCGGCGCCGACACGATGGCGCTGCTGCACTTCACCAGCGGCACCACCGGCCGGCCGAAGGGCGCGATCCACGTGCACGGTGCGGTGCTGGCGCACGCGGTGACCGGGTACTACGCGCTCGACCTGCACGACGACGACGTGTTCTGGTGCACCGCCGACCCCGGCTGGGTCACCGGCACCAGCTACGGCATCATCGCGCCGCTGGTTGCCGGCGTGACCAACGTGGTCGTCGAGGCCGAGTTCGATGCCGCCACCTGGTACACGGTGCTGGCGCAGGAGCGCGTCAGCGTCTGGTACACCGCGCCGACCGCGATCCGCATGATGATGAAGCTCGGCGCCGACGCGCTGCGCGGTCACGACCTGTCGGCGCTGCGCTTCATGGCCAGCGTCGGCGAGCCGCTGAACCCCGAGGCCGTGGTCTGGGGCATCGAGGCTTTCGGCCTGCCCTTCCACGACAACTGGTGGCAGACCGAGACCGGCGGCATCATGGTGTCGAACTACGCGTCGATGGACATCAAGCCCGGTTCGATGGGCAAGCCGCTGCCGGGCATCACGGCCGCGATCGTGCGCCGCAACGCAGCGGGCCGGGTCGAGCCGATCGCCGAACCCGACGTCGACGGTGAGCTGGCATTGAAGACCCCGTGGCCGTCGATGATGCGCGGCTACCTGCACGAGGACGAGCGCTACCGCAAGTGCTTCGCCGACGGCTGGTACCTGACCGGCGACCTCGCCCGCCGCGACGCCGAGGGCTACTTCTGGTTCGTCGGCCGGGCCGACGACGTCATCAAGTCGGCCGGCCACCTGATCGGCCCGTTCGAGGTCGAGAGCGCGCTGCTCGAACACCCCGCGGTGGCCGAGGCCGGCGTCATCGGCGTGCCCGACCCGACGGTGGGCGAGATGGTCAAGGCCTTCGTCGCGCTGAAGCCCGGCTTCGAACCCGGCGAGGCGCTGATGCGCGAGCTGCTCGGCCACGCGCGCAAGCGCCTCGGTGCCGCCGTGGCGCCCAAGGCCATCGTCTTCCGCGCCAACCTGCCGAAGACGCGCAGCGGCAAGATCATGCGGCGGCTGCTGAAGGCGCGCGAACTCGGGCTGCCCGAAGGCGACCTGTCGACGCTGGAAAGCGACGAGCAGAAGTGAGGGACACGCGGTGACGCAGAAGATCCATCTCGATCGCGCCCACCTGCACGCGCTGTACCGGCAGATGCTGCGCATCCGCCGCTTCGAGGCCAGGTGTGTCGAGCTCTACCAGGCGCAGAAGATCCGCGGTTTCATGCACCTGTACGACGGCGAAGAGGCCGTGGCGGCCGGGGTGATGGCCGCGCTGGCGCCTGGCGACGCGGTGGTCGCCACCTACCGCGAGCACGGCCACGCGCTGGCGCACGGCGTGGGCATGAACGCCATCCTCGCCGAAATGCTGGGCAAGGTCGAAGGCTGCTGCCGCGGCCGCGGCGGTTCGATGCACCTGTTCGAGCGCGAGCGGCGCTTCTTCGGCGGCAACGCCATCGTCGGCGGCGGCCTGCCGCTGGCGGCCGGCATCGCGATGGCCGACCGGCGGCTGCGCCCCGGCGCCGTCACCGCCTGCTTCTTCGGCGAGGGCGCGGTCGGCGAGGGCGCGTTCCACGAGACGATGAACCTGGCCGGGCTCTGGGCCCTGCCGCTGCTGTTCGTCTGCGAGAACAACCTGTACGCGATGGGCGTGCCGCTGGAGGATTCCGAAAGCGAGACCGACATCTGGCGCAAGGCGCAGGCCTACCGCATGGCGGCCGAACAGGTCGACGCGATGGACCCGGTCAAGGTGGAAGCCGCGGCGCGGCGTGCGCTCGACCACGTCCGCGCCGGCAAAGGCCCGTACTTCCTGGAATGCCGCACCTACCGTTTCCGCGCGCACTCGATGTTCGACACCCAGGCCTACCGCACGCGCGAGGAGATCGAGGGCTGGAAGCACCGTGACCCGATCGCCAGGCTGCGCACCTGGATGAGCGACAACCATCAGCTCACGGCCGCCGAGGCCGAAGCCATCGACGCCGGCATCGGCGCCGAGATCGATGCGGCGGTGGCCTTCGCCGAGGCCGGCACGCCGGAGCCGGTGGCCGACCTCGAGCGCTTCGTGCTGATGGACCGGGTGGTGCAGGACCACGCGCCGCAGGCCACGCGATGAAGATCAGCTACCGCGAGGCCTGCAGGCAGGCGATCCGCGACGCGCTGCTGGCCGACGAGCGCTGCTTCGTGATGGGCGAGGACGTCGGCAAGTACGGCGGCTGCTACGCGGTGACGAAGGGGTTGCTGGAGGAGTTCGGGCCGCAGCGCATCGTCGATACGCCGCTGGCCGAGAACGGCTTCACCGGCCTCGGCGTCGGCGCGGCGCTGGCGGGCTTGCGGCCGATCGTCGAGATCATGACCTGCAACTTCAGCCTGCTGGCGCTGGACCAGATCATGAACAATGCGGCGACGCTGCCGCACATGAGCGGCGGCCAGTTCGCGGTGCCGCTGGTGATCCGCATGGCCACCGGCGGCGGGCGGCAGCTGGCGGCGCAGCATTCGCACAGCCTCGAAGGCTGGTACGCGCACATCCCCGGGCTCAAGGTGCTGGTGCCGGGCACGGTGGAAGACGCACGCTGGATGCTGGCCGGCGCACTCGCCGACCCGAACCCGGTGCTGATCTTCGAGCACATCGTGCTCTACAACGTCGAGGGCGAACTCGACCCGGCGGTGCGCGCCGTCGACATCGCGCACGCCAGGCGGCGCCGCGCCGGCCGGGACGTGAGTCTGGTCACCTACGGCAACAGCCTGCCGAAATGCCTGGCCGCGGCCGATGCGCTCGCGGCCGAGGGCATTGCCGCCGAGGTGATCGACCTGCGCGTGCTGCGGCCCCTGGACATGACCACTGTCGTCGAATCGGTGACGCGCACGCGGCGCGTCGTGATCGTCGACGAGGGCTGGAAGAGCGGATCGGTCTCGGCCGAGATCGCCGCGCGGCTCGCCGAGGACGCGCTGTACGAACTCGACGCGCCGGTGCGTCGCGTGTGCAGCCGGGAGGTGCCGGTGCCATACGCCGCGCACCTGGAGGAAGCCGCGCTGCCGCGCGTCGAAGAGATCGTCGCCACCGCCCGCGCGCTGGTGAAGCCACGCTGAGGACCGCCCGCATGGCCGATTTCACGATGCCGTCGCTCGGCGCCGACATGGAAACCGGCAAGGTCGTCGAATGGCTCGTCAAGCCCGGCGACCGTGTGCGGCCGGGCGATGTCGTCGCGGTGGTCGAGACGCACAAAGGCGCGATCGACGTCGAGTGCTTTCTCGACGGCGTGATCGACGAGTTGGTGGCGCTGGGCGAGGAGTTGCCGGTCGGTGCGGTGCTGGCCCGCGTGCTCACCGCGGGCGAGGCGCCGCCGACGCCGACGCCGACGCCGACGCCAACGCCAACGCCAACGCCAACGCCGACGCCGACGCCGACGCCAACGCCAACGCCAACGCCAACGCCAACGCCGACGCCGACGCCAACGCCAACGCCAACGCCAACGCCAACGCCCCCCGCAGCGCCGAAGGTCGCACCGCCGCCGCCGACCGCGCCTGCACCCGTCGCCGCCGCAGGCCGCTCGGTGCGCGCCAGGGTCAGCCCGGCGGCACGCCGGCGCGCGCGCGATCTCGGTCTCGACGCCGATGCGCTGCACGGCACCGGCGTCGACGGCGCGGTGACGCTGGCCGATGTCGATCTCGCCGCCTCACAGCCGCAAGGCCGGGCCGTCCCGGCCGCCGCGCCCCGCGCCGCGCCGCGCGGGTTCGACCCGGCGCAGATGCGGCAGGCCATCGCAGCGGCGATGGCGCGCTCGAAACGCGAGATCCCGCACTACTACCTGACGAGCACGATCGACTTCGCGACCGCGGGCGCCTGGCTCGAGGCCTGCAACCGCGAGCGCGATCCGGGCGAGTGGCTGCTGCCTGCCGTGCTTCTGCTCAAGGCCACCGCCCGGGCACTGGCCGAGGTGCCGCAGCTCAACGGCTTCTGCGAGGGCGGTGTGGTCCGTCCCGCCACCGGCATCCACGTCGGCTGGGCGATCGCGCTGCGCGGCGGCGGGCTGGTCGCGCCGGCGATCCACGATGTCGACTGGATGTCGCTGCCCGCGCTGATGGCCGCGCTGCGCGATCTGGTGCAGCGGGCCCGGACCGGCAGGCTGCGCAGTTCGGAGCTGAGCGACCCGACGATCACCGTGACCAGCCTGGGCGAGCGCGGGGCCGAGAGCGTGCTCGGCGTGATCTACCCGCCGCAGGTGGCGATCGTCGGCTTCGGCCGCGTCGCGCTGCGTCCATGGGTGGTCGATGGCCAGGTCGTCGCGCGGCCGCTGGTGGCGGCCACGCTGGCCGCCGACCACCGTGCCAGCGACGGGCACCTGGGCGGCCAGTTGCTGGCCGCGATCGACCGGGCGCTGCAAGCCCCCGGCACGCTGTGAACCTGGAGCAGACATGGAAGAAGAGCAGATTCGCACGCTGGCCGCCGAGGTGCTCGCCGGCATTGCGCCCGAGGTCGACCTGGCGACCGTCGGCGACACCGAGGACCTGCGCGAAGCACTGGACCTGGACTCGATGGACTTCCTGAACTTCGTCATCGGCCTGGGCGAGAAGACCGGCCTGAAGATTCCCGAGGCCGATACGCCGAAGCTGCACACGATGCAGGGTCTGCTCGCCTACCTGGCGCGCTGACGCTGCGTCGCACAGGCGCGGTTTGTCCGGCCCGCGGGCCCGTCAGGGCAGCGGCAACTCGATCGTTCCGGCGAGCGGAACCTGATCGATCCGCTCGGCGCTCGCGATGACGATGCCGCGGTCAGGCTGCTGCGCCAGGCGGGCGAGCGCCTGCCACAGGCAGCGCACGGAGGCGGCATCGAGCCCGCCCGTCGGCTCGTCGAGCAGGACCAGCGCGCGTCCCGACGCGAGCGCGGCGGCCAGCAACACCTTGCGTTTCGAGCCGGTCGACAGCATGTAGAGCGGCTTGTCGAGGTGCGGCGTCAGGGCGAATCCCTCGACGAGGGTCGACCACTGCTTGTCGCCGAAATGCGTGTCGTCCGCGGACAGCGAGGCCGTGCATTGGCGCGCCGTGAGCTGATCGAACGCGTCGGTCGCCGGGTCGCAGAAGAAGAGCTGGCGCCGATACGCGCCGGGGTCGTCGTCGAGCCGCACACCTCCCAATATCAGGCGCCCGCTGGCAGGCACCGTGCCCGCCAGCACGCGCAGCAGCGTGGACTTGCCGCTGCCGGTGTCGCCGTGCAGCAGCGTCACGCCCGCGCCGATCGACACGGACCAGTGGGAAGCGAGCGCGGGCTGCGCCGGGTAGGCAAAGCTCAGGTCCTGCAGCTGCAGGATGCGGGGACGGGTCGGGGTGTTCATGCGCTCGAGGTCCGGGAGGCGAAAGGACGCATTGTCTTCGCGACGGCGAGCTGGTCGGGGCGGTTGCGCAGGCCTGGAAAGCGTGGAGTTGTACCGCCGCGGCATGCAAGAACATCCGGTTGCGCGGGTTCACACGATCCAACGGCTTCTGGGACCTACGATGCGCCGGGCCGTGAGGTGCGGTAGGCGCGAGGAGTCCAGATGTCGGTCATCATGTTTGCAGCCGGTTCGACGCGTGGCTCGCCGCTGCGCAGCGTGTCGATCCGCGCCCTGCTGCTGGGCGGCGGCCTGGCCGCGTTCGGGCTGCTGGCCATCGGCGCCGGCCTGGGGTATTGGCTGTCCGTGCGGGTTCTGGCACCGGCACTGCCGGTGCAGGTGGCCCGGGAGCGTTCGCGCCCGGTGTTGCCGTTCGCCGTCGAGCAGCTCGGCGCGCTCTCCGGCCGCCTGTTCACGCTCGAGAGCCTGGCGGGTCAGCTCAGCGCGCGCCTCGGCGCGGTGCCGGGTCCGATACCGAAGCCTGCGAGCGCGAGCGCGAGCGCGACGAAGCCGGACGGCAGCGGCGGGCCGATGCTGCCACCGCACCCGGAACTGGATGCGTCCGATGGCCTGTCCGCACTGCAGGCCCGGCTCGGCGACATCGAGCAGCTGATTGCCCGCCTGTCCGACGCGGCCACGCTGCGCAGCCTGGCGCTGATGCGCATGCCCAGCCGCCCGCCGATCGAGCATGCGGCGCTGGTGTCGCTGTTCGGCAACCGGGACGATCCGCTCACCGGCCGGCGTGCGTTCCACGCCGGCCTGGACTTCGCCGCCGGGGCGGGAAGCACGATCCGCGCCGCGGCCGGCGGCACGGTCGCGGTGGCCGGGTTCAGGCCCGACTACGGCTGGGTCGTCGAGATCGAACACGGCAACGGACTGAGAACACGCTATGCGCACGCATCGCGGCTGTGGGTCAGGGCCGGCGATGTGGTCGCGCCGGGCGAGCCGATTGCGGCGGTCGGCTCCACCGGCCGATCGACCGGGCCGCATCTGCATTTCGAGGTGCTGCGCAACGGCGAGGCCACCGACCCGCGGCGTTATCTGGCCGGCCTGTGAGCACCCCCAGGGCCGGGCTGCGCCCAGCCCGCCCCCCGCGGGGGGTCAAGAAAAGTGGCGAAGCCACATTTCCTTGAGCGGCGGCCGGCTTGTCGACTCCGCGCGCCGCGCCGAACCCGCTGGCCCGGATCCGCTTCGAGCTGTCGCCCGGACGGACGCGGCGCCGCCGGGTCGCCTCGGGCGCGCTCGTCGTTGCCGCGCTGCTGGCCGGCGCCGCGGGCAGTCATCTGTACTGGAGCGCGCGGACCGGGTTCGCGCGCAGCGAGGACGCCGCGCTGGCGCAGCTGCCGCCGCTGCAGCGGGCACTGGAGCAGGCGCGCCTGCAGCTGCGCGTGTCCGAGGCGCGCGGCCACGAACTGGAGCGCCAGTTCGATGAACTGAACCGGCGTCTGCGCGAATGCCAGGAGGAACTCGTCTTCTTCCGCAAGGCCCGTGACGGCAAACGCTGAACCACCCCGAAGCCACCGGAGATCGACCCATGTTCGCAAGACGAAAGAAGCGCCCGGTCATCGAACAGACCAAGCTGTCCAGCCTGATCGCCGAAGACGTGGAGATCACCGGCGACCTGCACTTCAGCGGCGGCATCCGCATCGACGGCCGCATCAAGGGCAACGTGATCGCGCGCGGCGCCGAGGGCCAGACGCGCGCGCTGCTGGTGCTGTCCGACAAGGGCCGCATCGAGGGCGGCGTGATCTGCGGCGACGCGGTGATCAACGGCACCGTCACCGGCGACCTGGAGGTCGAGCACCTGCTGGAGCTGCAATCGAACGCGCGGGTCAGCGGAACCGTCCGCTACCGGCACCTGCAGATGGACGTCGGTGCCGCGCTCCGAGGGCAGCTGCTCACGTCGGATGCGCCGGCTGCCGCCGCCAATGTCGTGGAACTCGGCACGGACAAGAGTGCCGGCGCGGGGCCGCGCTGACAGGCTGCCGTGCCGCGGCCCGGACAGGTCCCCGGGGCGTCATCGCTCGGGGAAAATGCCCAGCCGGCGCTGCCGTCTTCGCAGTAGCCTTGGCTCGATGAACGCCCCGCACCGCCCGATCGATTTCTACTTCGACTTCTCGTCGCCGTACTCGTACATCGCGTCCGAATGGATCGAGGCGCTGGCCGCGCGCCACGGCCGCACGGTGGCCTGGCGGGCGATCCTGCTCGGCGCGACCTTTCAGGTCACCGAGATCAGGAGCCCGGTGTCGTATCCGCTGAAACGCGAGTACACGATGCTCGACGTCGAGCGCTCGGCGCGCTTCGCCGGCGTGCCGCTGAAGCTGCCGGAGAAGTTCCCGATCGCGACGCAGAACGCCGCACGCATCTTCTGGTGGCTGGATGCGCAGGACCCGGTGCGCGCGCGCGACTGGGCCCGGCATGCGCTGCGCGCGCTGTTCGCGCGCGGTGTCGACCTGAGCGACGCGCCGTCGCTGCGCACGCTCGCGGTCGAGTTCGGACTCGATGCCTCGCAGGCGCCGGATGTCTGGAACGATCCGCAATGGAAGGCCGCGCTGAAGGCCGCCAACGACGCGGCGATCGCGCTCGGTGTGTTCGGTGCACCCTTCTTCATCGTCGACGGCGAGCCCTTCTGGGGCAACGACCGGCGGCAGCAGATCGAGCGCTGGCTGGAGAAGGGGCCGTTCTGACCGGCTCGCGCCGCGGCGTGTCCGCGCGTGCCGCCTAGAATTGACGTATACGTCAATCGCGCCGCCCTGGCGTCCGAACCGCCGGCGTCCTCCGAGGCGCCATGAAAGACAGCATGCCCGCACTCGCCTCCAAGCTCAGCCCCCGCTCCGAAGACTTCAAGGCCAACGCCGCGGCGATGCGCGCGCTGGTCGACGACCTGAACGCGAAGCTCGCGCAGATCGCGCTCGGCGGCGGCGAGGCGCCGCGCGCCAAGCACGTCGCGCGCGGCAAGCTGCTGCCGCGCGAGCGGGTCGAGATGCTGCTCGACGCCGACACGCCGTTCCTCGAGGTCGCGCCGCTGGCCGCGCTCGAGATGTACCGCAACGATGCGCCCGGCGCCGGCCTGATCGCCGGCATCGGCCGCGTCAGCGGCGTCGACTGCATGGTCGTCTGCAACGATGCGACCGTGAAGGGCGGCACCTACTATCCGATGACGGTGAAGAAGCACCTGCGCGCGCAGGAGATCGCGCAGCAGAACCGCCTGCCCTGCATCTACCTGGTCGACAGCGGCGGCGCGAACCTGCCGAACCAGGACGACGTGTTCCCCGACCGCGAGCACTTCGGTCGCATCTTTTTCAACCAGGCCAACATGAGCGCCCAGGGCATCCCGCAGATCGCGGTCGTGATGGGCTCGTGCACCGCGGGCGGCGCCTACATGCCGGCGATGAGCGACGAGTCCATCATCGTGAAGAACCAGGGGACGATCTTCCTGGCCGGCCCGCCGCTGGTGAAGGCGGCGATCGGCGAGATCGTCAGTGCCGAGGAACTGGGCGGTGGCGACGTGCACACGCGCCTGT
Organism: Pseudomonadota bacterium; assembly: GCA_040388965.1. GTDB lineage: Bacteria > Pseudomonadota > Gammaproteobacteria > Burkholderiales > Burkholderiaceae_C > LMDS01. The sequence continues at coordinate 39,326 of JAZKAV010000033.1, forward strand.
CGGGCGTGGCCGACCACCTGGCGCAGAACGACACGCATGCCATCGCGATCGCGCGGGCCTCGGTTGGCAACCTGAACTGGAGCAAGGCGCACGGCCAGCGCCTCGTCCCGCCGCGACCGCCGCTGTTCGACGCGAACGAGCTGCACGGCGTGATCCCGGTCGACACCAAGAAGCCCTACGACGTGCACGAGATCATCGCGCGCATCGTCGACGGCTCGGAGTTCGACGAGTTCAAGGCCCGCTATGGCACGACGCTGGTGACCGGCTTTGCCCACATCGAAGGCATGCCGGTGGGCATCGTCGCGAACAACGGCGTGCTGTTCAGCGAGTCGGCGATGAAGGGCGCGCACTTCATCGAACTGTGCTGCCAGCGCAAGATCCCGCTCGTGTTCCTGCAGAACATCGCCGGCTTCATGGTCGGCAAGAAGTACGAGGCCGAGGGCATCGCGAAGCACGGTGCGAAGATGGTCACCGCGGTCTCGACCGCCACGGTGCCCAAGTTCACCGTGATCATCGGCGGCAGCTTCGGCGCCGGCAACTACGGCATGTGCGGGCGCGCCTACTCGCCGCGCTTCCTGTGGATGTGGCCGAACGCGCGCATCAGCGTGATGGGCGCGGTGCAGGCGGCGAGCGTGCTCGCCACCGTCAAGCGCGACGCCATCGAGGCGAAGGGCGGCAGCTGGAGCGCGGAAGAGGAAGCCGCCTTCAGGCAGCCGATCCTCGACCAGTTCGAACACCAGGCACACCCGTACTACGCCAGTGCCAGGCTGTGGGACGACGGCGTGATCGACCCGGCGCAGACCCGCCAGGTGCTGGCGCTCGCGATCTCGGCGAGCCTGAATGCGCCCATTCCCGAGCCGAAGTTCGGCGTGTTCCGGATGTGATGCACGTTGTGCCTGAAGTGGCTACACTGTACACATCATGCGTACCAACATCGTGATCGACGAGAAGCTCATGGCCGAGGCCATGAAGGCCGGGCCATACAAGACCAAGAAGGACGCCGTCGAGGCGGGCCTGAAGCTGCTCGCCCGCCAGGCGGCGTACCGCGAGATCCTGAAATGGCGCGGCAAGCTCAAATGGGAAGGTGACGAGCGGATCGACTGGACCGTCCCGGCGGAACGCCCCGGTGCAGTCGCCGCGCGCGAGCCCGCGCCGAGGAAGCGCCGTGCTGGTCGTTGATTCCGGTGTCTGGATCGACTTCTTCAACGCTGCCGGCGATCCGGCCACGGAACTGCTCGAGCAGTTGCTCGACCACGGCGAAGTCCGGCTGGTCGTGCCCGACCTCGTCATGTTTGAGGTGCTGCGCGGCTTTCGCCACGAGCGCGACCACCGCCAGGCGCGCCTGCTGTTGGAGACCCTGAGCATCGAACAGGCGGGCGGTGCGGCGCTGGCGCTGGCCGCGGCGCAGCACTACCGTGCCCTGCGCGCCCAGGGCATCACGGTGCGCAGCCCCGTCGATGTGCTGGTGGCCACCTTCTGCATCGAGAACGACTACGCGCTGCTGCACCGGGACCGCGCCTTCGACGCCTTCGAAGACCTGCGCGGCCTGCGCGCGTGGCGCCATTGAGCCATGCAGGCGTTGCCGATCGACACGGCCAGGCTCGCGCTCGCGCTGGTGGCGATGGGGCCGCTCATCGGGGTGTTCGCGAAATTCCTGCGTCGACTCGCGCGGCGCTTCTCTGGGTGGTTTGGGGCGGGTCAACCGTCGACGTGAGGAGTCCATGTTGAACAAGATCCCGATCGCCAACCGTGGCGACCAGCCGCGCAGCGGCGCAGCGACGAAGTCACATTGGCTGGCACGCGCAGCGTGCGCGGGCGATCGAGCCACGGAGACACCATGTTCAAGAAGATCCTGATCGCCAACCGTGGCGACCAGCCGCGCAGCGGCGCAGCGACGAAGTCACATTGCCTGGCACGCGCAGCGTGCGCGGGCGATCGAGCCACGGAGACACCATGTTCAAGAAGATCCTGATCGCCAACCGTGGCGAGATCGCGTGTCGCGTTGCTGCGACCGCGCGCAAGATGGGCATTCGTACCGTCGCCGTGTACTCCGACGCGGACGCCAACGCGAAGCACGTGCTGGCTTGCGACGAAGCGGTGCACATCGGCGGATCGTCGCCGCGCGAGAGCTACCTGCGTGGCGACCGGGTGATCGCCGCTGCGCAGGCGACCGGCGCGCAGGCCGTGCACCCGGGCTACGGCTTTCTCAGCGAGAACGAGGACTTCGCGCAGGCCTGCGCCGATGCCGGGCTGGTCTTCATCGGCCCGCCGCCGTCGGCGATCAAGGCGATGGGGCTGAAGGCCGAGTCGAAGCAGCTGATGGAGAAGGCCGGCGTGCCGCTGGTGCCGGGCTACCACGGCGCGGGCCAGGACCCGGCGATGCTGCGAGGCGCGGCCGACGCCATCGGCTACCCGGTGCTGATCAAGGCCAGTGCCGGCGGCGGCGGCAAGGGCATGCGCATCGTCACGAAGGGCGAGGAGTTCGACGCCGCGCTGGCCTCCTGCAAGCGCGAGGCGATCAACAGCTTCGGCGACGACGCGGTGCTGATCGAACGCTACGTGACCCGGCCGCGCCACATCGAGATTCAGGTGTTCGGCGATGCGCACGGCAACTGCATCCACCTGTTCGAGCGCGACTGCTCGGTGCAGCGCCGCCACCAGAAGGTGCTGGAGGAAGCGCCCGCGCCCGGCATGAGCGAGGCGCGCCGTGCCGAGATGGGTGCGGCGGCGGTCGCGGCGGCGAAGGCGGTCGGCTATGTCGGCGCGGGCACCGTCGAGTTCATCGCCGAGCCGACCGCGGGCGGCGACCTGAAATTCTTCTTCATGGAGATGAACACGCGGCTGCAGGTCGAGCACCCGGTGACCGAGGCGATCACCGGCCTGGACCTGGTCGAGTGGCAGCTGCGCATCGCCGCGGGCGAGCCGCTGCCGCTGCGGCAGCACGAGCTGCGCATCCACGGGCACGCGATCGAGGCGCGCATCTGCGCCGAGAACCCGGACTCCAACTTCCTGCCCGCGACCGGCCGGCTCGATGTGTATCGCACGCCGGGTGGCGCCGTGAGTTTCGAGCGCGGCCACACCCGCGTGGATGCCGGCGTGCGCGAGGGCGACGCGGTCCTGCCGCACTACGACTCGATGATCGCCAAGCTGATCGTCTGGGGCGCGGACCGTGCGCAGGCGCTGGCGCGGCTCGACACGGCGCTGGCCGGCACGCACATCGTCGGCCTGCACACCAACGTCGCATTCCTGCGCCGTGTGGCAGCGAGCCGATCGTTCGCGCAGGCCGATCTCGACACCGCGCTGATCGAGCGCGAGCGCGCCGTGCTGTTCGATGCCGCACCCTTGCCGATCGAGGTGGCGGCGGCCGGCGTGGTCGCGCATGCGCTGGCCGCGGAGCGGGTGCTCGAAAGCAGCGATCCGTGGTCGCGCCGCGACGGCTGGCGCCTGCACGGCAGCGCGATGCGCCGCTTCGACCTGTCGGCGCAGGGCGTGCACCACGTCTTCTCGCTGGAGCGCAGCGCGGGTGTGCAGACGCTGGTGGCGGGCGCACAGCGCTGGCCGCTGGCGACGCGTCCGCTCGGCTCGAACAGCTACGACCTGACGCTCGCCGAACGCCGCCTGATCCTGACCGTCTACGCCACCGGCGAACGCTACAGCGTGTTCGCGCCCGACGGCTCGGCCGTGGTCGACGAGTTCGATCCGATCGCGCATTCGGCCGACGGCGCGGTCGAGTCCGGCGGCCTGACAGCGCCGATGCCCGGCAAGGTGGTCGCGTTCCTCGCGAAGGCGGGCGACACGGTCACGAAGGGCCAGCCGCTGGCGGTGATGGAAGCGATGAAGATGGAGCACACGATCGCCGCGCCGCGCGACGGCACGATCGCCGAACTGCTCTACGCGGTCGGCGACCAGGTCAGCGAAGGCGGCGAGTTGTTGCGCATGGCGCCCGCAGCCGCATGACGACAGCGCCGCACGGGGTCGCGAAGCGGGGCAGAATGGCCGCTCGCGCTGCGCTTGCGAGTCCGCAAACTTAGAGGTCCTTGCCATGATTCCTTCCCACGTCACCCTCGTCGAAGTCGGCCCGCGCGACGGGCTGCAGAACGAGAAATCGCCGGTCGACGCGGCGACCAAGATCGAACTCGTCCACATGCTGCAGGACAGCGGCCTGCGCGAACTGGAGGTCACCAGCTACGTCAGCCCGAAGTGGGTGCCGCAGATGGCCGACAACGCCCAGGTGATGAGCGGCGTGCGGCGCAAGAAGGGGGTGCGCTACTCGGTGCTGACACCCAACCTGAAGGGCTTCGAGGCGTCGATTGCCGACCCGGCGATCCGCCCCGACGAGATCGTCGTGTTCGCCGCCGCCACCGAGGCCTTCAGCCAGCGCAACATCAACTGCAGCATCGAGGAGAGCATCGAGCGCTTCCGGCCGGTGGTCGAGGCGGCGCACGCCAACGGGATCAAGGTGCGCAGCGCGGTCTCGGTCGCGTTCGGCTGTCCGTACCAGGGCGAGGTGACGCCCGACGAGGTCGAGCGCGTCGTGCTGCTGCTGAAGGGCATCGGCGCCGATCACTGCGGCGTCGCCGACACGATCGGCGTCGGCACGCCCCGGCGCGTGCAGGCCGCGATGGCGCGGGCCTTGAAGCACTTTCCGCTGGCCGAGGTCAGCGGCCATTTCCACGACACCTACGGCCAGGCACTGGCCAACGTCTACGCCTGCCTGGAGATGGGCATCCACACCTTCGACGCGAGCGTGGCCGGCCTGGGCGGCTGCCCGTACGCGAAGGGTGCGACCGGCAACGTCGGCACCGAGGACGTGCTGTTCATGCTCGACGGCCTGGGCATCGAGACCGGCGTCGACATCGAGAAGCTCGTCGACGCCGCCGCGTTCATCTCCGAAGTGGTCGGGCGCAAGCCGGTGTCGCGCACCGGCAATGCGCTGCTTGCGAAGCGCGCGGCGAAGGCGCAGGCCGCGCACGCGTGAAGGTCTGTGCATGACGGTCGATCTGCAGAACCGGCCCGAAGGCTTCCGCCGCGTGGCCGCGCTGCTCGCGCAGCGGCGACACGCCCATGCGCCGGTGTTCCTCGAGGTCGCCGCGCGCACCGCGCAGGAGGCCGCCGATGCGCTCGGCGTCGGTGTCGGCCAGATCGCGAAGAGCGTCGTGTTCCGGCGCCGAAGCGACGACGCGGCGGTGCTGGTCGTCACCTCGGGTGACCGGCGGGTCGACGAGAAGAAGGTCGCCGCGCTCGTGGGCAGTGTGGGTCGCGCGGATGCCGAGTTCGTGAAGGCCAAGACCGGTTTCGCGATCGGGGGTGTGTCGCCGGTCGGCCATGCCATCGATCCGGTGCTGCTGATCGACCGCGAACTGTTCCGCTTCGACGAGATCTGGGCCGCCGCCGGCCACCCGAACGGCGTGTTCCGCCTCAGCCCGGCGGCGCTCGCGGAGTTGACCGGCGCCCCGGTCATGGACGTGGTGCAGGCACAGGGATGAAAGCCCGGCTCGCAAGCGGTGCGGTTTCTGCCGGGACTCGGGCGATGCCCGAAGAGCGTGCCGAGATGGGGCAGGGACGGGTGCTGTCCGGCGTCGATGGCGTCGCGTCGCCGTGCATCAACGTGTGCCGCATGGACGCAGCCACCGGCTGGTGTGAAGGATGCCTGCGAACGATCGACGAGATCGCGGGCTGGGCGTCGATGGACGATGCCCGCAAGCGCGCGGTCAGGCAGGCGCTGGCGCAGCGCCGCATCGCGGCGCCGTTTCCGGCGCCGGAGGGTCGCTGACGATGAAGTACCTCGACTTCTGGTTCGATCCCGTCTCGCCGTTCGCGTATCTCGCGTTCGAGCGTCTGCCGCAGGTGCTCGACGGCCTTTCGTACGAAGTCAGCTACCGGCCGCTCCTGTTCGCGGGACTGCTCGAGCACTGGGGTCAGAAGGGCCCGGCCGAGATCGAGCCCAAGCGTGCCTGGACCTTCCGTCACGTGCACTGGCTCGCGCAGCACCACGGCATCGAGATGGCCACGCCGGTGCAGCACCCGTTCAACCCGCTCGCGCATCTGCGCCTGCTGCTGGCCTGCGCGCCGGCGGGCGGCACGCCGAACCGGCGCAGCTGCGAAGCCGTGCTGCGCCGGATCTGGCGGGGCGGCGTCGACGCGAACGACCCGCAGCGCCTGGCCGCGCTGACGGCGGAACTGGCGCCGCGCATCGCGCCCGACGATGCGTCGATCAAGCAGGCCTTGAAGGACGCCACTGCCGACGCGCTCGCGCGCGGCGTCTTCGGCGTGCCGACGATCGCGGTCGATGGCCGGCTGTTCTGGGGCGTCGATGCGCTGCCGATGCTGAGTGCCTACCTGCGTGGCGACCCGTGGTTCGACGGCCCGGCCTGGGCCCGCGAAGGCGCGCCACGCGCCGGCATCCGGCGCTGACGGCGGCGCCGAATCGTTCCTGGGTGTTTACCCGCGGACGTGCATTCTGGCGTCGATTTGCCGCATTGAGAAATGCGGCATCAGGGTTGATACGGAGTTTGTCAGCCCCGGTTCAGCTCTGCGTAAGCGCAGGGTCAGAGCCGGCGCCGAACATCCTGCCATGCGTCACCAGGGGGTGATGCCGGTCAAGTTCAAAACAGGAGACGTCAACATGGCAACCACAGTGGCAGCCGGCTCGAAGGTCGGCCAGCCGATGACCAGGGAAGAGAAGAAGGTCATCTTCGCCTCCAGCCTGGGCACGGTGTTCGAGTGGTACGACTTCTACCTCTACGGCACGCTCGCGGCCATCATCGGCAAGCAGTTCTTCTCGAACCTCGACCCGGCCTCGCAGACCATCTTCGCTTTGCTCGCGTTCGCGGCCGGCTTCATCGTGCGCCCGTTCGGCGCGATCTTCTTCGGCCGCCTGGGCGATATGATCGGCCGCAAATACACCTTCCTGGTGACGATCCTGATCATGGGCCTGTCGACCTTCATCGTCGGCCTGCTGCCCAACTTCGCGGCGATCGGCGTCGCGGCGCCGGTGATCCTGATCGGGCTGCGGCTGATGCAGGGCCTGGCGCTCGGCGGCGAGTACGGCGGTGCCGCGACCTACGTTGCCGAGCACTCGCCGCAGGGCAAGCGCGGAGCGTTCACCGCGTGGATCCAGACCACCGCGACGCTCGGCCTTGCACTCTCGCTGGTCGTGATTCTGGGGACCCGCACCGCGATCGGCGAAGAAGCGTTCGCGGACTGGGGCTGGCGCGTGCCGTTCCTGGTGTCCATCGTTCTGCTCGGTGTCAGCGTCTGGATTCGACTGAGCATGAACGAGTCGCCGGCCTTCAAGAAGATGAAGGAAGAGGGCAAGACCTCGAAGGCGCCGCTGACCGAATCCTTCGGCCAATGGAAGAACCTGAAGATCGTGATCCTGGCGCTGGTCGGTCTGACGATGGGCCAGGCAGTGGTCTGGTACACCGGCCAGTTCTACACGCAGTTCTTCCTGACCGGCTCGCTGAAGGTCGACGGGCCGACCGCCAACATCCTGGTGGCCGCGTCGCTGGTGATCGGCACGCCGTTCTTCATCGTGTTCGGCACGCTCTCGGACAAGATCGGCCGCAAGCCCATCATCATGGCCGGTTGCCTGATTGCGGCGCTCGCCTACTTCCCGCTGTTCAAGGCGCTGACGCAGGCCGCGAACCCCGAGCTCGCGGCGGCCCAGGCCAACTCGAAGGTGACCCTGGCGTCGGACCCGAACGAATGCTCGTTCCAGTTCAACCCGACCGGCCTGGCGAAGTTCACGAGCTCGTGCGACGTCGCCAAGCAGGTGCTGACCGCCAGTTCGGTGAGCTATGAGGACGTGCCGGCCACCGGCAACGCCAAGATCACGATCGGCGACAAGGTGATCGAGTCGTATGCCGCGAAGGGCCTGCCGGCCGACGAAGCGAAGAAGAAGGACGCCGACTTCAAGAAGGCCGTCACCGGCGCGCTGAAGGAACACGGCTACCCGGTCAAGGCCAAGCCGATCGCGTTCCTGAGCGGCCAGTGGTGGACGGTGGTCGGCATCCTGACCATCATGGTGATCTTCGTGACCATGGTCTACGGGCCGATCGCGGCGATGCTGGTCGAGATGTTCCCGACGCGCATCCGCTATACGTCGATGAGCCTGCCGTACCACATCGGCAACGGCTGGTTCGGCGGCCTGCTGCCGGCGACCGCGATCGCGATCGTCGCGCAGACCGGCAACATGTACAACGGCCTGTGGTACCCGATCGTGTTCGCGAGTATCACCTTCGTGGTCGGCATGCTGTTCGTGAAGGAAACCAAGGACGTCGACATCTACCGGAACGACTGATCCCGTTGCCGCCGGCGCGCGAAGCGCCGGCGGCGATTCGTTCTTCGCAGGCCGGCCGGTCGCCAGACCGGGCCGGCCTGCTTCATCTCGGGGCTGCGCTTTCGGCGTGCAGCTGCGCCAGGCAGGCCAGGCACAGGCAACGGTCGTAGCGCTCGCTCAGACGCGCGAGCAGCGCGGCGTCGAGGCTCAGCGTCGTGCAGGCGCAGGGTTGCGGATCGCGCGCGCCGCAATGGAAGGCGCCGCCGCACCGCGGGCAGCGGCTCTCGGGGCTCATGAGGAAACGCCCGGCCGCCCGAAGTTTCCTCATCCCCATGGGCCACGAAGAGGCCCGTTCCGGACCTCGGGGGCGGACGACGCATGTCGTCGGCCTGGGGCGCTCTCTGGCATCCCGCCGGCGCTGTTCATGCGAACAGGCCGCGGTACTGTTCGCGCAGCAGGTTCTTCTGCACCTTGCCCATCGCGTTGCGCGGCAACTCGTCGACGACGAAGACGCGCTTCGGAACCTTGAAGTTCGCGATCTTCGATTTCAGCTCGCCGATCAATGCGGTCGCGTCCGGTGTGCTGCCGGGTCGCGCGACGACGACCGCGACGACCGCTTCGCCGAAGTCCGGGTGCGGCACGCCGACCACCGCGCTCTCGGCGATGCCGGGCAGGTCGTTCAGCGTGGCTTCGACCTCGGCGGGGTAGACGTTGAAGCCGCCGCTGATGATCAGGTCCTTGCTGCGGCCGACGATGGTGACGTAGCCCTGCGCGTCGATCCTTCCGACATCGCCGGTCCTGAACCAGCCGTCGGCGCTGAACTCCTCGGCGGTCTTCTCCGGCATGCGCCAGTAGCCCTGGAACACGTTCGGCCCGCGCACCTGGATGTTGCCGACTTGACCGGCGGTGCAGGGCGCGCCGGCGTCGTCGAGCACCCGCAGGCCGACGCCGGGCAGCGCGAAGCCCACCGTGCCGCCGCGGCGCTCGCCGTCTTTCGGATCGTACGGGTTCGAGGTCAGCATCGCGGTCTCGCTCATGCCGTAGCGCTCGAGGATGGTGTGGCCGGTGCGCTCGCGGAACAGGTCGAAGGTCTCGATCAGCAGCGGCGCCGAGCCGCTGATGAACAGGCGCATGCGGGCGCACGCGGCGCGCGTCAGCGCCGGCTCGTTCAGCAGGCGCACATACAGCGTCGGCACGCCCATGAACACGGTCGCCTTGGGCAGCTGCGCGATCACGGTCTTCGGGTCGAAGCGGTCGAGCCAGATCATCCTGCTGCCGTTCAGCAGTGCGCCGTGCGAGGCGATGAACAGGCCGTGCACGTGAAAGATCGGCAGCGCGTGGATGAGCACGTCGCCGCCCTGCTGCGGCGATCGCCAGCCCCAGTAGTCCTTGAGCACCAGCGCGTTGCTCAGCAGGTTGCCGTGGCTGAGCATCGCGCCCTTGCTGCGCCCGGTCGTGCCGCTGGTGTAGAGGATCGCGGCGAGCTCGCCGGGCGCGCGCCGCGCCGGCACATGCCGGTCGCTGTGCACCGCGGCGCGTTGCAGCAGGCTGCCGCTGCGGTCGTCGCCCAGCGTGAACACGTGCGCGGTGCCGGCGGCGAACGCGAGCCGGCTGACCCAGCCGAAATTCTTCGGCGCGCAGACGACGACGGCCGGCTCGGCATTGCCGATGAAGTAGGCCATCTCGTCGCGCTGGTAGGCCGTGTTCAGCGGCAGGTAGACGAAGCCTGCGCGCAGCACCGCGAGGTACAGCATCAGCGTCTCGACCGACTTCTCGGTCTGCACCGCGATGCGGCTGGCGGCGGGCAGGTCGAGCGCCTCGAGCAGGTTCGCGAGCATCGCGGTGCCGCGGTCGAGGTCGCGCCAGGTGTAGTAGCGGGGTGCACCGTCGGCGGTCTCGATCGCGACGCTGTCGAGCTCGGCGGGAAAGGCAGCGCGCAGCGCGACGAAGAGGTTGGCGTTCGGGGTCATGGGCGGGAGCGGGGAGGACGTTTCTCGATGAAGGCCATCACGCGTTCGCGGTGTCGGGCGCTGTCGCCATCGCCGAAGTGTGCGCGGCGCCGTGGCCCGGATCGCGGTGGACGTGAAGGGTACCGGTCATTCCGCCATTTTCGCGCTGGAACTCCGCATCACGTCGGCCCAGCCTCGATCCCGCTCGCGACGAGGTCGCCGAATGCGCCGCCGCAGGGGTCGCGTGTCGGTCGCGCTGCTCCAGTGCCACGCGGTCCCTAGAATGTCCGGCTCGCTCAGGAAAGCAGTTCCCGCATGACTTCCGGTCTGATCCGCATTCGCGGTGCGCGCCAGCACAACCTCGAGAACCTCGACCTCGACATCCGCACCGGCGAGATGACGGTGGTCACCGGCCCGAGCGGCTCGGGCAAGTCCAGCCTGGTATTCGACACGCTCTACGCCGAAGGCCAGCGGCGCTACGTCGAGACCTTCAGCGCCTACGCGCGCCAGTTCCTGGACCGCATGGACCGCCCGGCGGTGGACCGGGTCGACGGCGTGCCGCCGGCGATCGCGATCGACCAGACGAATCCGGTGCGCAGTTCGCGCAGCACGGTCGGCACGATGACCGAGCTGAACGATCACCTGAAGCTGCTGTTCGCGCGTGCGGCGCAGCTGTTCGACAGGCAGACCGCACAGCCGGTGCGCCACGACTCCCCGGAGACGATCTATGCCGAGCTGATGGAGCGCACCGCCGCCATCGCCGGGCCGCCCCGAGATGGCGGCGCACCCCCGCGGGGGGCAGGCGCGGAGCGCCTGGGGGCCGTCGATCCCGGCAGCGACCCGCGCCTGGTCGTGACCTTTCCGGTCGAGCTGCCCGGCGGCACGAGTCAGGAGGAAGTTGAGCAATGGCTGTCGGCGAGCGGCTTCACGCGCGTGCAGGCCGAGCGCGAGGTCGCGTCGCCGACGGGCCCGCGCAAGCTGCTCGACGTGGTCGCCGACCGCTTCCGGATCCAGGGCACCGAGAAGGTCCGCGCGGTCGAGGCGATCGAGACGGCGCTGAAGCGCGGCGGCGGGAGGATCAACGTCTACGTCGTGGCCGAGGAGGGCGAACCGGCGCTGTGGCGCTTCTCGACCGGCCTGCACTGCCCCGACAGCGACATCCGCTACGCCGACCCGCAGCCGGCGCTGTTCAGCTTCAACTCGGCCTACGGCGCCTGCGAGACCTGCCGCGGCTTCGGCCGCGTGATCGGCGTCGACTATGGGCTGGTGATTCCGGACCCGCGCAAGACGCTGCGAAACGGCGCGATCAAGCCGATGCAGACGCCGGCCTGGAAGGATTGTCAGGACGACCTGCTGAAGTACGGCGGCGAGGCCGGCATTCCGCGCGACACCGCGTGGAACATGCTCAGCGAGGCGCAGCGCGACTGGGTCATCAACGGCACGCCGAACTGGAAGGGCAACTGGAACAAGCAGTGGTACGGCGTCAGGCGCTTCTTCGAGTACCTCGAATCGAAGGCCTACAAGATGCACATCCGCGTGCTGCTGTCGAAGTACCGCAGCTACACGCCCTGCGAGGTCTGCGGCGGCGCGCGGCTGAAGACCGAGGCGATGCTGTGGCGCCTGGGCACGAAGGAAGACGCCGACGCGGTGCTGCCTGCGCCGCAGCGTTTCCTGCCGCGCGGCACGCACTGGACGCGCGCGCAGCTCGAAGCGCTGCCGGGTCTCACCGTGCACGACCTGATGCTGATCCCGATCGAGCGGCTGCACCGCTTCTTCGATCGGCTCAGCCTGCCGAGCACGATGCTCGACGACGCGCTGAAGCTGCTGCAGGACGAGATCCGCACGCGCCTGAAGTACCTCGTCGACGTCGGCATCGGCTACCTGACGCTCGATCGCCAGAGCCGCACGCTCAGCGGTGGCGAGGTGCAGCGCATCAACCTGACGACCGCGCTGGGCACCTCGCTGGTCAACACGATGTTCGTGCTCGACGAACCGAGCATCGGCCTGCACCCGCGCGACATGAACCGCATCATCCTGGCGATGCACCGGCTGCGCGACGCCGGCAACACGCTGGTTGTCGTCGAGCACGACCCGGCCGTGATGCTCGCGGCCGACCGCCTGATCGACATGGGCCCGGGCCCCGGCGAGCGCGGCGGCCGGATCGTGTTCGACGGCACGCCCGATGCGATCCGCCAGGCCGACACGCTGACCGGCGCCTACCTCGGCGGCCGCAAGCATGTCGGCATGGGCATCAAGCGGTCGATGAGCGGGAAGACGCCGAAGCTGATCCTCGAAGGCGTGCGCGACCACAACCTGAAGAACATCACGGTCGAGTTCCCGCTGCTGCACCTGGTGTGCGTCACGGGCGTGTCGGGCTCGGGCAAGAGCACGCTGATGCAGGACGTGCTCTTCCCCGCGCTGCAGCGCCACTTCGGCAAGGCGACGGAAACGCCGGGCGAGTTCGACGCGCTGCTCGGTGCCGACTGGCTCAGCGACGCGGTCTTCGTCGACCAGTCGCCGATCGGCAAGACCGCGCGCTCGAACCCGGCCAGCTACGTCGGCGCGTTCGACGAGATCCGCAAGCTGTTCGCGCAGGCGCCGCTGGCGCTGCAGCGCGGCTACGGCGCCGGCATGTTCAGCTTCAACGCCGGCAACGGCCGCTGCGCGACCTGCGGCGGCTCGGGCTTCGAGCACGTCGAGATGCAGTTCCTCTCGGACGTGTACCTGCGCTGCCCCGATTGCGACGGCCGCCGCTACCGCGCCGAGATCCTCGATGTGAAGATCGGCCGGCGCCTGCCCGGCCCGAACGAAGCCCCCCAGGCGGGCGCCGCCGCCTTCGGGGCGGCCCAGCGGCCGGCAATCCGCGAGCTCAGCATCGCCGACGTGCTCGAACTCACCGTCAGCGAGGCGGTGCAACTGTTCCGCGACGACCGCGAGGTGCTGCGCGTGCTGCAGCCGATCGTCGATGTCGGCCTCGAGTACGTGAAGCTCGGCCAGCCGGTGCCGACGCTGTCGGGCGGCGAGGCCCAGCGTTTGAAGCTTGCCGGCTTCCTCGCCGAAAGCTCGCAGGCGCAGAGCGCGAGTCGCCAGCCGGTCGCGAAGCGCGGCACGCTCTACATGTTCGACGAACCGACCACCGGGCTGCACTTCGACGACATCGCGAAGCTGATGCGATCGTTCCGCAAGCTGCTCGATGTCGGCCATTCGCTGATCGTGATCGAGCACAACCTGGACGTGATCCGCGCCGCCGACTGGCTGATCGACCTCGGCCCGGAAGGCGGCGACGCCGGTGGACAGGTCGTGTGCACCGGCACGCCGGAGGACGTGAAGCGCCATCCCGCGTCGCACACCGGCAAGGCGCTCGCCGACTACGACATCGCGATGGGCCTGGACGGCCACAAGGTAGAAGAAGGCACGCCGCTGCAATACCTGCTGCGCGCCCCCCGTGCCGAGCGGCGCGCCGGCGACGAGACGATCCGCATCGTCAATGCGCGCGAGCACAACCTGAAGTCGCTCGACGTCAGCATCCCGCGCGGCAAGTTCAGCGTCGTCACCGGCGTGTCGGGCTCAGGGAAGTCAACGCTCGCGTTCGACATCCTGTTCAACGAGGGCCAGCGCCGCTACCTCGAATCGCTGAACGCCTACGCGCGCAGCATCGTTCAGCCGGCGGGGCGGCCCGAGGTCGATGCGGTGTACGGCATCCCGCCGACGGTCGCGATCGAGCAGCGGCTGAGCCGCGGCGGCCGCAAGAGCACGGTCGCGACGACGACCGAGGTCTGGCACTTCCTGCGCCTGCTGTACGTGAAGCTCGGGCTGCAGCACTGCGTCAACGACGGATCGCCCGTGAAGCCGCAGAGCGCCGAGAGCATCGCGGCGCAGCTGCTGCGCGATCACAAGGGCCAGCACGTCGGCCTGCTCGCGCCGCTGGTCGTGAACCGCAAGGGCGTCTACACCGATCTGGCGAAGTGGGCCAGGGCCCGCGGCCACACGCATTTGCGTGTCGACGGCGAGTTCCTCGAGCTCGACCCGTGGCCGCGCCTCGACCGCTTCAGGGAACACACGCTGGAGCTGCCGGTCGGCGACATCGTGGTGAGCGCCGACAACGAGACGGCGCTGCGCGCGCTGCTCGCGAGCGCGCTCGATCTCGGCAAGGGCGTGATGCACCTGCTCGCACCGCTCGACGGATTGAAGGGCGCGATGCTCGCCGAGACGTCGACCGCGCACATCGGCGCGGTGAAGGTCTTCTCGACCAAGCGCGCCTGCCCGACCTGCGGCACCAGCTACCCCGAACTCGACCCGCGCATGTTCAGCTACAACAGCAAGCACGGCTGGTGCACGACCTGCGTCGGCACCGGCTTGGCGCTGACGCGCGAGCAGCGCAAGGCCTACGACGATTCGATCAGGGACGACGACAACAAGGGCCGAGAACAATCGTTTCCGTCGGAGGAGCAGGAGGTCGAGGGCGTCGTCGACGCGCCGTGCCCGGACTGCGCCGGCACGCGGCTGAACCCGGCCTCGCGCCTTGTGACCTTCGAGCACGAGCCGATCACGACGATCGGTTCGTGGTCGGTCGCCGATGCGCGGGTCTGGGTCGGCGCGCTGCAACTCAAAGGCCGCGACGCCGAGATCGCGCGCGACGTGGTCAGCGAGATCAGGAGTCGCCTCGAATTCCTCGAAGAAGTGGGCCTCGGCTACCTGACGCTGGACCGTGCCGCGCCCACGCTCAGCGGCGGCGAGGCCCAGCGCATCCGCCTCGCGGCGCAGCTCGGCAGCAACCTGCAGGGCGTCTGCTACGTGCTCGACGAGCCGACCATCGGCCTGCACCCGCGCGACAACCAGGTGCTGCTGAACGCACTGCAGACTCTCAGCGACAAGGGCAACACGCTGGTCGTCGTCGAGCACGACGAGGACACGATCCGCCGCGCCGACCACATCATCGACATCGGTCCCGGCGCCGGCAAGCGCGGCGGCCACCTGGTGGCGGTTGGCAGCGTGGCCGACCTGGCGCTCAACCCCGAGTCGGTGACCGGCCGTTTCCTCGCGAACCCGCTGGTGCACCCGCTGCAGGCACGGCGCGCCGTCGAGCCGGTGACGGCGGCCACGGTGCGCCAGGAGAGCGAGGCGAATCGGCTGCTGACGATCCGCGGCGCCTTCCTGCACAACCTGCGCAACGTGACGGTCGACCTGCCGCTGAAGCGCCTGGTCGCGGTCACCGGCGTCAGCGGCTCCGGCAAGTCCACGCTCGCGCGCGACGTGCTGCTCGCGAACCTGCAGTTCATCAACACGCGCGGCGGCACGCCGCCCGGTGTCGGCGCCGGGCCGCCCCAGGATGGCAGCGGGCCCCCTCGGGGGGCTGGCGCGAGGCGCCCGGGGGCCGATGCCGCATGGCAGGGTTGCGAGAGCATCGAGGGCTGGGGTTTCATCGACCGCGTTCTCGAAGTCGACCAGACGCCGATCGGCAAGACGCCGCGTTCGTGCCCCGCGACCTACATCGGCTTCTGGGACACGATCCGCAAGCTGTTCGCCGACACGCTCGAAGCGCGCGCGCGCGGCTACGCGCCGAACCGCTTCAGCTTCAACACCGGCCAAGGCCGCTGCGCCGGCTGCGAAGGCCAGGGCGTGCGCACGATCGCGATGAGCTTCCTGCCCGACGTGAAGGTGCCGTGCGACGTGTGCCACGGCGAGCGCTTCAATGCCGAGACGCTGGCGGTCAGCTGGCGCGGCAAGAACATCGGCGACGTGCTGACGATGGAGGTCGACGAGGCGGTCGAGTTCTTCGCATCCATGCCCAGCATCTCGCACCCGCTGCAACTGCTGCAGGACGTGGGCCTGGGCTACCTGACGCTCGGCCAGCCGTCACCGACGCTGAGCGGCGGCGAGGCGCAGCGCATCAAGCTCGTCACCGAACTCAGCAAGGTGCGGGACGAATTCATGCCGCCTCCCATCGCCTTCGGCGATCGCCCCCCCGAGGGGGGCACGGCCTTGCCCGGGAGCGGCCCGGCGCCGCGGCCTGCGCGCCGCGGCAACAAGGCGCCGCACACGCTGTACGTGCTCGACGAGCCGACGGTCGGGCTGCACATGGCCGATGTCGAGCGGCTGATCCGCGTGCTGCACCGCCTCGTCGACGGTGGCCACAGCGTCGTCGTGATCGAGCACGACCTCGACGTGATCGCCGAGGCCGACTGGGTCATCGACCTCGGGCCGGAGGGCGGTGTGAAGGGCGGTGCAGTGGTGGGGCAGAGCACGCCGGAGCAGTTGGTCGGCAATGCGGCCAGTCACACCGGGGCGGCATTGCGGTCGGTGCTGGCGAGGGGTCAGCCGTGAGCCGGCCTGCGGCAAAGGAAAATTTGGTCGGGGTGAGAGGATTCGAACCTCCGGCCTCTACGTCCCGAACGTAGCGCTCTACCAGGCTAAGCTACACCCCGATTTCGTGGTCGCGCATGCAGCGGGACCAATGCCCGAGCATTCAGGACGAACGCTCGACGGAACGAAAACACAATTCTAGCAGAGCCTCCCGATAGGCCGACGGCGGCAGGATGCCGAGCGCCTGGGCGGCCTTGTCGGCCTCGGCCCGGGCTGCGTCGCGCGTGGCGGTGATCGCCCCGGTGCGCCGGACGATCTCGACGATTTCCGGCAGGCGCGCCATCTCCCCGTGCTCGATGGCGTGGCGGATCAGCTCGCGCTCGTCCATCGTGCCGCGCTCCATGGCGAGCAGCAAGGGCAGAGTCGGCTTGCCTTCGCGGAGATCGTCGCCGACGTTCTTGCCGAGCTGTTCGGTCGCGCCTTCGTAGTCGAGCAGATCGTCGACGAGCTGGAACGCGGTGCCCAGCGAGCGACCGTAGGCGGCGCAAGACTCCTCGATCTCGGCGCCGGCATCGGCCAGCACCGCGCCGATGCGGGCGCTGGCCTCGAACAGCTTGGCGGTCTTGAAGCGGATCACGCGCAGGTAGTCGTCCACCGACAGGTCGGGGTCGTGCATGTTCATCAGCTGCAGGACTTCGCCTTCGGCGATCACGTTGGTCGCGTCCGCCAGCACCTCGAGCACGCGCAGGCGATTCACCGAGACCATCATCTGGAACGCGCGCGAGTAGACGAAGTCGCCAACCAGCACGCTCGCGGCATTGCCGAACAGCGCGTTCGCGGTCTGACGGCCGCGGCGCAGCGCGGATTCGTCCACCACGTCGTCGTGCAGCAAGGTGGCCGTGTGGATGAACTCCACGGTTGCCGCAAGGTCGAACCGTTCGTGGCCGGTGAAGCCCAGCGCATTCGAGAACAGCAGCACCAGCATCGGGCGAATCCGCTTGCCGCCGGCGCTGATGATGTAGTGGGCGACCTGGTTGATCATCGCCACATCGGAGCCGAGGCGGTCCCGGATCACGGCGTCCACTTCCTTCATGTCGGCGGCCATCAGGGCCGCGGCGCCGGGAGCGGGGGTCTCGACGGCGGGAAGTACGGAAGGTGGGGGGCTTGGATGCACGCTGCGCTCGTCTTGCAGCGTGTGATTATAGAAAGTGCGTTGGCCGCGCGATCGGGTTCAGCTCGAAAACAGGCGTGATGCTAGAATCGCCGGCTCTGCGTGTTTCGAGGCTGGCATGCTGCGATGTCGCCTCGGCTTCAGGCAAGCGGGACGGTCGCCCTGTCGGCGACCGAGTTGGAAGGCCGCCGCTGGCGGCTGCACTGAAAGGGCTGATATGTACGCGGTCATAAAAACCGGTGGCAAGCAATACAAGGTTGCTGCTGGCGAAAAGATCAGAATAGAACAGATTGCTGCGGATGTTGGCCAAGAGATCACGATCGACCAGGTGCTGGCCATTGGTGCCGGCACTGATCTGAAGATCGGGACTCCCTTGGTAACGGGCGCAAGCGTGGTGGCCACCGTCGTGGCTCACGGCAGGCATGACAAGGTGCGCATCTTCAAGATGCGCCGCCGCAAGCATTACCAGAAGCGGCAAGGTCATCGTCAGAACTTCACCGAGATCCAGATCGCTGCGGTGAACGCGTAAGCGTGCAGCAACTCAAGGCTAGGAGCTAGAACCATGGCACAGAAAAAGGGCGGCGGTTCCACACGGAACGGCCGCGACTCGCAACCGAAGATGCTCGGCGTGAAGGTGTTCGGCGGCCAGAAGATCCCGGCCGGTTCGATCATCGTGCGCCAGCGCGGCACCAAGTTCCATGCCGGTACCAACGTCGGCATCGGCAAGGACCACACGCTGTTCGCGCTGGTCGATGGCGAAGTCAGCTACGCCGTCAAGGGCCCGCGCAATCGCCAGACGGTGTTCGTCAAGGCGATCTGATTCGAACGCCGCGCGAGCGGTGCGCCACACGACGAAGCCCCGGTCTGCCGGGGCTTTGCTTTTGCGGCGCGGGCTTAACATTCGCGCTCTACCGGACCCGCACCCATGAAATTCGTTGACGAAGCCACCATCGACGTCGTCGCCGGCGAAGGCGGCAACGGCTGCATGAGTTTTCGGCGCGAGAAATTCCTGCCGTTCGGCGGCCCGAACGGCGGTGATGGCGGCCGCGGCGGCAGCGTCTACGCGATGGGCGACCGCAACCTCAATACCTTGATCGACTTTCGCTACGCGCGCCGCCACGAGGCGCGCCGCGGCGAGAACGGGCGTGGCTCCGACCAGTTCGGTGCCGCCGCCGACGACATCGTGCTGCGCATGCCGATGGGCACGGTGATCACCGACACCGAGACGAACCAGGTCATCGCCGAGCTGCTGGTGCCCGACGAGAAGGTGCTGATCGTCAAGGGCGGCGACGGTGGTTTCGGCAACCTGCATTTCAAGACCAGCACGAACCGCGCGCCGCGCCAGAAGACGCCCGGCTGGCCCGGCGAGCAGAAGAAGCTGAGGCTCGAACTGAAGGTGCTCGCCGACGTCGGCCTGCTGGGCATGCCCAATGCCGGCAAGTCATCGCTGATCACCGCGATCTCGAACGCGCGGCCGAAGATCGCCGACTACCCGTTCACGACCTTGCACCCCAACCTCGGCGTCGTGCGCGTCGGCCCCGAGCAGAGCTTCGTGGTCGCCGACATTCCGGGGCTGATCGAAGGCGCATCCGAAGGCGCCGGCCTCGGCCACCTGTTCCTGCGCCACTTGCAGCGCACGCACCTGCTGCTGCACCTGGTCGATTTCGCGCCGTTCGACGAGTCGGTCGACCCGGTCGCACAGGCCAAGGCGATCGTGGCCGAGTTGAAGAAGTACGACCAGGCGCTGTACGAGAAGCCGCGCTGGCTGGTGCTGAACAAGATCGACATGGTGCCGGTCGAGGAGCGCGAGAAGCGCGTCAAGGATTTCGTCAAGCGCTTCAAGTGGAAGGGTCCGGTGTTCCAGATCTCGGCGCTGACGCGCGAGGGTTGCGAGCCACTGATCCGCGCGATCTACGATCACGTCGCGAGCCTGAAGAACGTCGTGCCGGACGACCCCGATCCGCGCTTCGACGCGGCGCCCGCCGGCGGAACGGCGACATGAGCACGGCGCTGCAGCGCGCGCGCCGCATCGTCGTCAAGGTCGGCTCCAGCCTGGTGACGAACGAGGGCCGCGGCGTCGATGCGGAGGCGGTGGGCAACTGGTGCCGCCAGATGGCGGTGCTGGCCGCGCAGGGCCGCGAGGTCGTGATGGTCTCCAGTGGCGCGATCGCCGAGGGCATGAAACGCCTCGGTTGGGCCGTCCGGCCCAAGGAGGTGCACGAACTGCAGGCCGCCGCCGCCGTCGGCCAGATGGGCCTGGCGCAGATCTACGAATCGAAGCTGCGCGAGCACGGCATGGGCAGCGCGCAGGTGCTGCTGACCCACGCCGACCTGGCCGACCGCGAGCGCTACCTGAATGCGCGCTCGACCCTGCTGACGCTGTTGTCGCACCAGGTGATCCCGGTGATCAACGAGAACGATACGGTGGTCGTCGACGAGATCAAGTTCGGCGACAACGACACCCTCGGTGCGCTGGTGGCGAACCTGGTCGAAGCCGACGCGCTCGTGATCCTGACCGATCAGCGCGGCCTGTACTCGGCCGACCCGCGCGAGGATCCGGATGCGCGCTTCATTGCCGAAGCCCGGGCCGGCGCTCCCGAGCTCGAACGCATGGCGGGTGGCGCCGGATCCAGCCTGGGCCGCGGCGGAATGATCACGAAGATCCTCGCGGCGAAGCGCGCTGCCAGCAGCGGCGCCAGCACCGTGATCGCCTACGGGCGCGAGACCGACGTGCTGATCCGGCTGGCCGGCGGCGAAGCGATCGGGACGGCGCTGATCGCGCCGACGCAGAAGCTCGCGGCGCGCAAGCTCTGGATGGCGGATCATCTGCAGATGCGCGGCGCGGTGGTCGTCGATGCCGGCGCGGCACACAAGGTGCGCGCCGAAGGCAAGAGCCTGCTGCCGATCGGCGTGACGGACGTGCAGGGCGAGTTCCATCGCGGCGACGTGATCGCCGTGCGCGGTCCGGCCGGCGACGAGCTGGCGCGAGGCCTCGCGAACTACGGGAGTGCCGAGGCGCGCCTCATTGCGCGCCGACCCTCGAGCGAATTCGAGCGACTGCTCGGCTACGCGGCGGAACCCGAACTCATCCACCGCGACAACATGGTCCTGGCCTGACGTCCGCTTCGTTGCGGAGGGAATCAGTCGGGCAGCTTTCCGCCGAGCGGCAGGGGCGCGTTCGGATCGGCCGATGGGGGTTGAGAGATTTCGTCTCGATAGTGCGGGCGCATCCCCGATCGGAGATAACGGTTGTGGTGCGGGCCTCGCGGCAGGAACCGCGCCAGCTCGGTCAGCGCCATCTGGTAAACGTCGCGCTTGAACTCGATCACCAGATCGAGCGGCACCCAGTACTCGTTCCAGCGCCAAGCGTCGAACTCGGGGCGGTCGGTGGCGCGCAGGTTCATGTCGCTGTCGCGGCCCATCAGCTGGAGCAGGAACCAGATCTGTTTCTGGCCGCGGTAGTGGCCGCGCGCGTCGCGCCGGATGAAGTGATCGGGGACTTCGTAGCGCAACCAGTCGCGGGTGCGCGCGACGATGCGCACATGCTCGGGCACGAGTCCCACTTCTTCGTGGAGCTCGCGGTACATCGCCTGCTCGGGCGTCTCGCCATACTTGATGCCCCCTTGCGGGAACTGCCAGGAGTGGGTGCGGATGCGCTTGCCCCAAAACACCTGGTTTCTCTGGTTGAGCAGAACGATGCCGACGTTGGGTCTGAACCCTTCACGGTCGAGCATAATCAACCCCAATTCATTCGTTGAATTCATTATTACACCGGTGTGACGGGATACAAGCCCGCGGGTTTCCCGCAGCCCCGAGGGTCACGAACCGGGGTTTTCCGCCGGTGCCGCGCACCGCCGCACATCCTCCCTGACCCGCCGCATGAAAGCCACGCAGTTCTTCGTCTCCACCCTCAAGGAAGCACCCGCCGACGCCGAGGTGGCGAGCCACAGACTGATGATGCGCGCCGGCTTCATCAAGCGCCTGGGCGCGGGCATCTACAGCTACATGCCGATGGGGCTGCGCGTGATCCGCAAGGTCGAGGCGATCATCCGCGACGAGATGAACCGCGCCGGCGGCATCGAGCTGCTGATGCCGGTGGTGCAGCCCGCCGAGTTGTGGCAGGAGACCGGCCGCTTCCAGCGGTACGGCGCCGAGTTGCTGCGCCTGAAGGACCGGCACGACCGCGACTTCGTGATCCAGCCGACCAGCGAAGAGGTCATCACCGACATCGCGCGCCAGGAGCTGCGCAGCTACCGGGCGCTGCCGAAGAATTTCTATCACATCCAGACCAAGTTCCGCGACGAGCGCCGGCCGCGCTTCGGCGTGATGCGCGGGCGCGAGTTCACGATGAAGGACGCGTACTCGTTCGACCGCGATCTCGAGGCCGCGAGCCGCAGCTACGACCGCATGTTCACGGCCTACACGCGGATCTTCGAACGCATGGGGCTGACCTTCCGCGCCGTCGCCGCCGACAACGGCTCGATCGGAGGCGTGCGTTCGCACGAGTTCCAGGTCATCGCCGACACCGGCGAGGACGCGATCATCTATTGCCCGAATTCCGACTACGCAGCCAACATCGAGATGGCGGAGGCAGTCGCCCCGACGGCGCCGCGAGCCGCGCCTGTCGCTGCGCTGCGGAAGACGCCGACGCCGGGCAAGAGCAGCTGCGAAGAAGTGGCCGAGCTGTTGCGCGTGCCCTTGCAGCACACGGTCAAGTCGCTGGTGCTCGCGACCGATGAGGCCGACGTCGCTGGCGACGTGATCAAGACCACCGTCTGGCTGCTGCTGGTGCGTGGCGATCACTCGTTGAACGAGATCAAGGCGGGCAAGGTCGAGGGACTGGGCAACGGGTTCCGTTTCGCGACCGGGGCCGAGATCGAAGTCCATTTCGGCTGCAAGCCTGGCTACCTCGGCCCGATCGGCCTGAAGCGGCCGGTCAGGGTCGTCGCCGACCGCAGCGTCGCGAACATGAGCGACTTCATCTGCGGTGCGAACGAGGCCGACTTTCACTACACCGGCGTCAACTGGGGGCGCGATGTGCCCGAGCCCGATCTGGTCGCCGACATCCGAAACGTCGTCGCGGGCGATCCCTCGCCCGACGGCAAAGGCGTGCTGGCGATCCAGCGCGGCATCGAGGTCGGCCATGTGTTCCTGCTCGGCGGCTACTACAGCGAGAAGATGAACGCGACTTACCTCGACGAGAACGGCAAGCCGCAATTGATGCAGATGGGCTGTTACGGCATCGGCGTGACCCGCATCCTCGGTGCCGCGATCGAGCAGAACCATGACGAGCGCGGCATCGTCTGGCCGGCGGCGATCGCGCCGTTCACCGTCGTGATCTGCCCGATCGGCTATGACCGCTCGGCCGATGTGAAGGGTGCCGCCGATCGGCTGCACGAGGAACTGCAAGGTGCCGGCATCGACGTGATCCTCGACGACCGCGGCGAGCGCCCCGGCGCGATGTTCGCCGACTGGGAACTGATCGGCGTGCCGCACCGTGTCGTGCTGTCCGATCGCGGACTCAAGGAGGGCCAGGCCGAGTACCAGGGCCGGCGCGACGCACGGGCGACCGCGATCGCGATGGCCGACCTGCTGCCGTCGCTGAAGGCCACGCTGGGCGCATGAACGAGGTCCTCTCCCGGACCGGGAGAGCGCGACGTGGCCTCGTCGTCGTCGCGGCGGCAGGGCCGCTGGCCGCCGTGCTGCCCGGGCGGGCCTGGGCCGGCGCCCAGATCGAGGAGCCGCTGGCCAACGCGGTCCGTTCGGCCTTGTCGGCGGCGGTCAACGACACCGCGCCGCCGCGGCCGGCGTTCGACACGATGGATGCGCGCCTCGTCTACCTGCGCTGGCTCGGCGAGATGAGCCAGCGGCTGCGCAAGCGCGAATCAGAGCACCTGCGGCGCGTCGAGTTCCTCGCGACCGCCTGGTACGAGAGCACACGCGCCGGACTCGAGCCGTCGCTGTTGCTCGGCCTGATCCAGGTCGAGAGCGGCTTTCGCAAGTACGCGGTCAGCAGCGCCGGGGCGCGCGGCTACACCCAGGTGATGCCGTTCTGGGCCCGGCTGATCGGCGACGGCAATGCGGCGCGGCTGTTCCACATGCAGACCAACCTGCGCTTCGGTTGCGTGATCCTGCGCCACTACCTCGATCTGGAACGCGGCGATCTCTACATGGCGCTGGGCCGCTACAACGGCAGCCGCGGCCGGCCCGAGTACCCGAACGCGGTGTTCGCGTCGCAGCGCCAGTGGGTCTACAAGCCGTCCGTCGCCTGACCTGCTACAGCCCGGTCCAGGCCTTGGGCGCGGCGCCCTCGACACCGAGCAGCGCGAGCACGCGCTCGACCGTGTCGTCGACCATCTCGTCGATGCTGCGGGGCCGGTGGTAGAAGGCCGGCAGCGGCGGGAAGATCACGCCGCCCATCTCGGTCACGGCGGTCATGTTGCGCAGGTGCGCGAGGTTGAACGGCGTTTCGCGCACCATCAGCACGAGCCGGCGGCGCTCCTTCAGCACCACGTCGGCGGCGCGCGTCAGCAGGTTGTCCGACAGGCCGTGCGCGATGGCCGCGAGCGTGCGCATCGAGCAGGGCGCGACGACCATCGCGTCGGTTGCGAACGAGCCGCTGGCGATCCGGGCGCCGATGTCCGCGGGGCTGTAGGCGTGGTCGGCGAGCGCTTCCAGCGCACGGCGGTCGAGGCCGAGTTCGTGGTGCACGTTGAGCACGCCGGCCGGACTCGCGACCAGGTGCGTCTGCGCGCCGGCCGTCCTCAGCCGCTGCAGCAGCCTGAGCGCATACACCGCGCCGGTGGCGCCGGTGATACCGACGACGACCTGCGCGGCAGGCGTTGCGGTCAAGTGGTCAGCAGCGGCTGCAGTTCGCCGGCCTGGTACATCTCCATCATGATGTCCGAGCCGCCGACGAATTCGCCGTTGACGTAGAGCTGCGGGATCGTCGGCCACTGCGCGTAGTCCTTGATGCCCTGGCGGATGCCTTCGTCTTCGAGCACGTTGACGGTGGTCAGGTCGCCGACGCCGCAGGCCTTCAGCACCTGGACCGCGCGACCCGAAAACCCGCATTGCGGAAACTGTGCCGTGCCCTTCATGAAGAGCACCACGCGGTTGCTCTTGACGATGTCGGCGATGCGTTGTTGGACGTCACTCATGATGGTCTGGTTCGCGAGAATGAGAATGAGCCGACTTTATACGGCAAACCGGCGGCGGGGCGGGCGGGCACTGCACAAGGCCCCGGGGGTCGACCGGGCTCAGAACGAATACCACACGCCGAGTTGCAGCAGCGGCGTCATCCGCATCTGGCGCACTGCATCGTCCAGGCTCTGGCCGTTGTACAGGCTGCGCCCTAGGCGCGCAGCATCCCCGGCGCTTTGCCCCACCAGGCCCAGGTCGGCGCTGAAGCCCCAGCCGTTGCGCAGCGACAGGCCGGTGTAGCCGAGGCCGAGGTAGGGCAGCGTGGCGTTGTCGCTGGTCTGATCGCTGGCGTAGGGTGCGGTCGCGCGGCCGATCGCGCGCGTGCCGATGCCCAATGCGCTGCCGTTTGCCAGGCCGGGCTGACCGCTGCCGAGCATCGAGCGAGAACCGAAGATCAGTCCGCTGGTGGCGCGAAAGCCGCCCAGACCATGTGGACTGGCCGGCCACCGGCTGAAGTAGTAGTCGCCCATCAGGCTGGCGCTGCCGAGCGTGGGTGCCGGGTTGTCGACGCCCGGGCGCCAGGGCGCCGATGTCGTGCCGAGCGACAGGCGACCTTGCCAGCGCGCCCAGGAGCTCTGGCCGGATGCTGCGCCCGAGCCGTCGGCACCGGCGGCCATCGCCGCCGTGGTGAGGGCGAACGCCCCGGCAATCATCCATGCTGAATGGCGCATCGCAGGCTCCTTTGCACGACAGGGTCCGGCATCGCTGAGCAGCCCCCTCCCGGGCTGCCGCATTGCGGCTCCATCCTACGCTGCAGACCGCCCGCCGTGTGGCGAATGTCGCCCCCCAGGCCGGGTGCCCGGCGTGGTGTCCGTCACGGACGTTGGCGATCAGCACCGGGCACCGGTGCAACGCGGGTGTCCGCCCAGGTCGGGCCGCGTCTCGATGCCGACGAAGCCCTGCGCGCGCAGCAAGGCCTGTACCGGGTCGGCCTGGTCGTGGCCGTGTTCCAGCAGCAGCCAGCCGCCGGGCTCCAGATGATCAAGGGTGCCGGCGACGATCGCGCGCAGCGCGTCCAGTCCGTCGCCCCCCGGGGTCAGTGCGAGCATCGGCTCGTGCCGCAGCGCGGCGAGGTGGGGGTCGCCACCGGCGATGTAGGGCGGGTTCGCGAGAACGAGGTCGAAGCGGTCGCCCGCCAGGGCCTGCCACCAGTCGCCCTGCCGCAACGAGATATCCAGGCCGGTGCGCCGGGCATTCGTCCGTGCGACCTGCAGTGCCCCGGAATCGATGTCGGCCGCGACGACCCCGGCCGCAGGCCAGGCATGCTTGACCGCCAGGGCGATCGCGCCGCTGCCGGTGCCCAGGTCGGCGACGCGGGGGTTCGCGATCGACATCGCCGCCAGCCGCTCGATGGCCCAGTCCACCAGCAGTTCGGTCTCCGGCCGCGGTACCAGCACGTTCGTGTCGACGCACAGCGCAAGGCCATGGAACTCCTTCTCGCCGACCAGGTACGCGACCGGCTCGCCGGCCACGCGCCGCGCCAGCAGCGCCTGCCATGCGCGCTGCTGCTCCGCGCCGAGCGGCGCATCGTCGTGCGCCAGCAGCCAGCTGCGCGGGCGTGCGAGCACATGCCCGAGCAGCAATTGAGCGTCGAGCCGGTCCAGCCCTTGCGATTTCGCGGCGCGCAGCGCGTCGGCCACGGTCGGTGGCGTGACCGTCACGATTCGCCAGTCTCGAGGGCTGCCAGTTGGTCGGCAGCTTGTGCGGCCTGCAACGCCTCGGTCACGTCGTCCAGATCACCGTCCAGGATGAGTTGCAGCTTGTACAGCGTCAGGTTGATGCGGTGATCGGTCAGCCGGCCCTGCGGGAAGTTGTAGGTGCGGATGCGGTCGCTGCGGTCGCCGCTGCCGATCAGCCCCTTGCGGGTGGCGGCCACCGAAGCGGCGCGCTCGTTGCGGTCCCGATCGCGCAGGCGCGCGGTCAGCACGGCAAGCGCCTTCGCCTTGTTGCGATGCTGCGAACGGTCGTCCTGGCACTCGGCGACGATGCCGGTCGGCAGGTGGGTGATGCGGATCGCGCTGTCGGTCTTGTTGACATGCTGGCCGCCGGCGCCGCTGGCGCGGAAGGTGTCGATGCGCAGCTCGGCCGGGTTCAGCGTCACCTCCTCGGCCTCGTCGGCCTCGGGCAGCACGGCGACCGTGCACGCGCTGGTGTGGATGCGTCCCTGCGTCTCGGTGACCGGCACGCGCTGCACGCGGTGGCCGCCGGATTCGAACTTGAGCCGTGCGTACACGTTGTCGCCCTCGATGCGGATCACGACTTCCTTGTAGCCGCCGAGGTCGCTGACGCTCTCGCTCAGCACCTCCGCCTTCCAGCCGCGGCGCTCGCAGTGGCGCAGGTACATGCGCGCAAGTTCGCCTGCGAACAGCGCCGATTCGTCGCCGCCGGCACCGGCGCGGATTTCGAGGAACACATTGCGCCCGTCGTCGGGGTCGCGCGGCAGCAGCGCGCTCTGCAGCTCGAGGTGCAGGCGGTCTACATCGGCGCGCGCCTCGGCGATCTCCTGCTGCGCCATCTCCGCCATGTCGGGGTCCGACAGCATCTCCTGCGCATCGGCCAGATCGCGCTCGCGCTGCTCGAAGCGCTGGAACCGCTCGACCAGCCCCGCGACCTCGGCATGCTCGCGCGACAGTTCGCGGTAGCGCTTCATGTCGCCGGCGACCGCCGGATCGGCGAGCGTCGCGTCGAGCTCGGAAAGGCGCAACGCGAGGCGCTCGAATTGCTGGCGGAGGGAGTCTTTCATGCGGTGCCCGAAGGGTGAAGGCGGCGAGCGGCGCGGCGGCAGACCCGCGCGCTGCCGATCCCCGGCGTGCGGAGGGTCGCGCGCCGCTAGCGCGGCTCGTCGAACGGCGGGCGGGCGCTCTGGCGCAGGAACAGGCGCGAGACCGTCTGTGCCAGCTGCGTGCGCTGCTCGCCATCGGCCGCATGCAATTCGGCCAGGGTGCCGTGCAGCATCTTCTGCGTCAGACCGCGCGACAGCGCTTCCAGCACGGCGTCGACGCTTTCGCCGCGTGCCAGCATCTTGCGCGCGCGTGCGATCTCGGTCGCGCGCCAGTCGTCGGCCTGCGAATGCAGCGCCTGGATCAGCGGCACCGAACCGCGCTGGCCCATCCAGTGAACGAAGCTCTGCACGCCGGTCTCGATGATCGCCTCGGCCTGCTCGACCGCGGCCTGGCGCTGCTCGCTGCCGCGCTGCACCAGCGTCGACAAGTCATCGACGGTGTAGAGGTACACATCGGACAGGCGCGCCACTTCGGGCTCGATGTCGCGCGGCACCGCGAGGTCGACCATGAACATCGGCCGGTGCCGGCGCTGCTTCAGCGCGCGTTCCACCGCGCCCAGACCGATGATCGGCAGGCTGCTGGCGGTGCAGGAGATCACGATGTCGAACTCGGCCAGCCGCGCCGGCAGGTCGGCCAGGCGCAGGGCCTCGGCGCCGAAGCGGCCGGCGAGCTTCTCGCCGCGCTCCAGCGTGCGGTTCGCGACCGCCATCGCGCGCGGGTTGCGTGCCGCGAAGTGGGTCGCGACCAGCTCGACCATCTCGCCGGCACCGACGAACAGCACCTTGCTGTCGTGCAGATCCTCGAACAGGTGCGAAGCCAGACGCACCGCGGCTGCGGCCATGCTGATCGAGTGCGCGCCGATCTCGGTCGAGCTGCGCACCTCCTTCGCGACCGAGAACGAGCGCTGGAACATCTGGTGCAACGCGCCGCCAAGGGTGCCGGCAGTCTCGGCCTCGCGCACCGCCTGCTTCAGCTGGCCCAGGATCTGCGGCTCGCCGAGCACCATCGAATCCAGGCCGCTGGCGACCCGAAACGCGTGGCGTGCCGCGGCGCCGCCCTCGAGGACGTAGGCGTGTTCGCGCAAGGTGTGGCTGGAGACGCCGCCGATGCCGGCCAGCCAGTCGACCGCCGGGCTCACCAGTCCGGGGGTGGCGCCGACGTACAGCTCGGTGCGGTTGCAGGTCGAGACGATCGCCACCTCGCTGACACGCCGCAGCCGGCTGCGAAACGCGCGCAGCGCCGGTGCGAGCTGCTCCGGCGAGAACGCGAACCGGCCGCGCAGGTCCACGGGCGCGGTCGTGTGGTTCAGGCCGAGGGCGAAGACGCTCATAGGCAAATTATAAAATCCCCGGGTCGCGCACGTTTGCGCGCCGTCAAGTCATCCGAAGGACACTGCTTGGGCCCGATCGATGCCTTCTGGCACTTGCTGAACTTCTTCGCACCGGCGGCCGGCGTCGCGATCCTGGCGAGCGGCCTGGCGAAGCTGCTGTGGCGGCGCGAGCTGAAGGGCGTGGCCTGGACGCGCCTTGCCGGCTGGGCGAGTGCCGCTTGCGCGGCGGTCCTGATCGCGGGCCTGGTCGGGTTCGGCCGCGACGGCAAGATGGCAACTTACGCGGCGATGGTCGCCGCCTGCGCGCTGACGCTGTGGTGCGTCGGCTTCGGGCCGCTCAGGCGCTGACGGCGCTCAGAGCGCCAGCGCTTCGGGCGCGCGCTGCAGCACCTCGCCGCGCAGCGAGTGCGAGTTCAGCTCGGTGATCGTCACGTCGACCATCTGGCCGACCAGCCGCGCCGAATCCGGCCCGCCCGGGAAGCTGACCATGCGGTTGCACTCGGTGCGGCCGCTCAGTTCGGTCGGGTTCTTGCGCGACGGGCCTTCGACCAGCAGCCGTTGCACCGTGCCCAGGCGCGACTTGCTGATCGCCCGGGCACTCTCGGTGATCGCCTTCTGCAGCAGGTGCAGGCGCTCGAGCTTCTCGGACTGTGGCGTCGTGTCGGCGAGGTTCGCGGCCGGGGTGCCGGGGCGCGGGCTGAAGACGAAGCTGAAGCTGTCGTCGAAGCCGACGTCGTCGATCAGCTTCATCAACTGCGCGAAATCGGCCTCGGTCTCGCCGGGGAAGCCGACGATGAAGTCGCTCGATATCGAGATGCCGGGCCGCACCGCGCGCAGCTTGCGCACCGTGCTCTTGTATTCCATCGCGGTGTAACCACGCTTCATCGCCATCAGGATGCGGTCGCTGCCGTGCTGCACCGGCAGGTGCAGGTGGTTCACGAGTTGCGGCACCCTCGCGTAGACCTCGATCAGCCGCTGCGTGAACTCGTTCGGGTGGCTGGTCGTGTAGCGGATGCGCTCGATGCCGGGAATCGCCGCGACGTACTCGATCAGCAGCGCGAAATCGGCGATCTCGGCCGTGCCGCCCATCGTGCCGCGGTAGGCGTTGACGTTCTGGCCCAGCAGCGTCACCTCCTTGACGCCCTGGTCGGCGAGGCCGGCCACTTCGGCCAGCACGTCGTCGAACGGGCGTGAAACCTCCTCGCCGCGGGTGTAGGGCACGACGCAGTAGCTGCAGTACTTGGAGCAGCCTTCCATGATCGAGACGAAGGCGGTCGCGCCGCTGACCCGCGCCGGCGGCAGGTGGTCGAACTTCTCGATCTCGGGGAAGCTGATGTCGACCTGCGGGCGTTGCTGCAGCGCGCGCTGCTTCAGCATCTCGGGCAGGCGGTGCAGGGTCTGCGGGCCGAACACCAGGTCGACGTAGGGCGCGCGCGCGATGATTGCCTCGCCCTCCTGGCTCGCGACGCAGCCGCCGACGCCGATCAGCACGCCCTTGCTCTTCAGGTGCTTGACGCGACCGAGGTCGCTGAACACCTTCTCCTGTGCCTTCTCGCGCACCGAGCAGGTGTTGAACAGGATCAGGTCGGCCGCGTCGACGTCGGTCGTCGGCTCGTAACCCTGCGCGGCGTGCAGCACATCGGCCATCTTGTCCGAGTCGTACTCGTTCATCTGGCAGCCGAAGGTCTTGATGAAGACCTTCTTCACCGGTTCTGTCTCGATGAATGCCTTCTTGCCCGAGGCGTCGTGCGCGCTCATGGCCTGGTCCAGCTCATCGTCGTCGCATCGTAGGTCCAGGTCCGGGCCTCCTCCAGCGTCGTCGGCCAGGGCCGGATCGCCGCTTCGTCGGGGCGCAGGATCCAGACGTCGCGCACCTGCCCGCCGCCGATGTCGAGCGTGTAGTTCACCAGCCATTTCGCGCCCGTCAGCGAACCGGCCATCACGACCATGTTGTCCTGGTTGCGCACGCGCGAGCCGGGCGACAGCGGGGTGACGCGGCCGTTCAGAACGACCTGCCCGTCGTCCCGGAAGACCATCGCGCCACGCAGGGTGTTCTGCGGGAAGGCGCGCGATTGCGCCGCCGCCGGGGCGGCGGCGCAGACCGCAACCAGGGCGGCGAGGGCACCGCGGTACATGGTGTTCATCCAGTGGCTGCCGTAGTGATGAATGGCGCCAAGTTTAGCGTGTGCCCCCCCGGCTGGCTTACGATGCCCGATCTTCCGCTTCACCCCGGAGCCGCCCATGTTCGGCATCGCCGACTACCCCTCGTTCGTCGTTGCGGTGATCGTGTTCCTGATGATCCCGGGGCCCGGCAACCTGGCGCTGATCACGTCGACCGGCAAGGGCGGGCGGCGCGGCGGCCTGGCCTGCACCTTCGGCGTGATCGCCGGCGACCAGGTGCTGATGTGGCTCGCGGTCGCGGGCGTTGCCGCGCTGCTGAGCGCCTACCCGCCCGCGTTCCACGCGGTGCAGTGGCTGGGGGCCGCCTATCTGGCGTGGCTGGGCGCGCGCATGCTGCTCGCCAGGGCGGGCGACAAGCCGGTGCTGCAGATCAGGCCGCACCATTACTTTCGGCAGGCGCTGCTGATCACCGTGCTGAACCCGAAGGCGATCGTGTTCTACATGGCGTTCTTCCCGCTGTTCGTCGACCCGGCCCGGCACCGCGGCCTGCTGACCTTCGGCGTGATGGCGGCGACGATCGCCGCGCTCACCCTGCTCTACGGGCTGATGGTCGTGCTGCTGACGCACCACCTGGCCGAGCGGCTGCGCGCGAATCCGATGGTGTCGGGCGCGTTGCAGAAGCTGGCCGGCGTGTTCCTGATCGGCTTCGGCGTCAAGCTCGCGCTGTCGCGCTGAGCGGCGCGGCGCCGATCCTGTCGAGGCCGCTCATGGAGAAGCGCCCGGCTGCCCGAAGGTTCCTCACCCCCTCTTGGGGATGGGCGACGTCTATCGCCGACGCCGGGGGCGCTTCGACGCATTCGCCGGGGAGCGTCGCTCGCGCCGGGCCGCTCGGGCCCGCCGCCGTCACGCCCAGCCCGGTCGGCTGCGCAGTTCACTGAATGTGGACACGGTCGAAAGCGAACAGCACGCCAACGGCGAGCAGCGCTGCGACAGGCCCGGCCACCGGGTGGAGGATGAATGCCAGCACGGGCGCGACCATCACGAGATGCCGCAGCCCCCAGCTGTAGAGCAGCCCCGCCCGGCGCACGTAGGCGGCGCCGGCTCCGGCCCAGCGCTGCCGCGCCGCGGACTCGATCGGCATGCCGCTGATGAAGCCCGCGTGGTTGTAGTAGCGCACCGCCATCGTCGACGACACCAGCGAGGCGAACAGCAGTGCCATCAGCACCAGCTCGAGGGCGAGCCGCGGCGTGAAGGTCGGCAGGCCCGTCGTCAACTCGCCGAAGTTCGCGTGCAGCGAGGGCGAGGCCAGGGTCACGGTTCCCATCAGCCCCAGCGCTGCGGTCGAGGCCGTCATGGTCGCCGACATCAGCGAGTTGCGCAGGGTCTGCACAGCCAGCAGTTCCGAGCCTTTCTGCGCGGACACCGCGGCGAACCAGTCTTCCCGCAGGCCCGCGTGGGCAGCCCTCGCCAGGCGTTCCGGGCGGTGTGCCTGCGCCACCGCGACGAGCACCTCGTAGAGGACCAGCGTCGCGATGGTCGCGGCGGCCGCCAGCCAGGTCCACGCCGTCGTCATGGCGACGGCCTCATGTCGCGGGGGCGGTCACCCCCGGCTTGCGGCGCTCCAGCAGTTCGAAGGCCGCCATGCCGATCAGCATGGCCACGACGAACACCAGGGCCTTCACTTCCCCCATGCCGAGCGCGACCAGGCCCGGGCCCGGACAGAAGCCGGCAATGCCCCAGCCGATGCCGAACACGGCGCTGCCCACGACCAGCCGGCGGTCGATGCGGCCTGCCGCGGGCAACTTCATCTCGGCGCCGATGAACGACCTCGCGCGCTTGCCCGCGACCGCGAAGGCCACGGAGCCGACGGCGATGGCACCGGCCATGACCAGGGCCAGCGACGGATCCCATGGACCGCCCAGGTCCAGGAAACCCAGCACCTTGGCGGGATTCGCCATGCCCGAGACGATCAGCCCGAGACCGAAGACCAGGCCCGCAAGAAGGGAAGTGAAGACACTCATGATGGACTCCTCAGATGCCGAACAGGTGGCGCGCGACGAACACCGTGACGAAGCCCGCACCCATGAAGGCGAGCGTTGCCACGAGGGAGCGAGGCGACAGGCGTGCCAGGCCGCAGACGCCGTGACCGCTGGTGCAGCCCGAACCGTAGCGCGTGCCGATGCCCACCAGCAGACCGGCGGCGACCAGGGCGCCGTATGACGCGTCGATCTGCGGCCGGGGCAGCGCTGCGAACAGCAGGTAGACGAGCGGCGCGGCCACCAGACCGAATATGAAGGCGGCGCGCCACGCGATGTCTCCGCCGGCCGGCCGCAGCAGCCCGCCGAGGATGCCGCTGATCCCGGCGATGCGGCCGTTGAGCAGCACGAACAGCGCTGCGGCCAGGCCGATGAGCATCCCGCCCGCGAATGCGGTCCAGGGGGTGAATGTGTTCCAGGCGATGGTCATGGGTCACTCCTCAGGGCAATAAAGACGGTAGAGCACCGTCAGCAGGTCCAGCAGCGCCGGATCGGCGATGCTGTAGAAAATCTGTTTCCCCTCCCGGCGGGTGGTCACCACCGCTTCGCCGCGCAGCACGCCCAGTTGCTGTGACAAGGTGGGCTGGCGGATGCCGAGCTGCTCCTCGAGCTCGCTCACGCACATCTCGCCCAGCGACAGCTGGCACAGCAGCAGCAGGCGATCCTCGTTGGCCAGCACCTTGAGCGCCGCGACGGCACGGCCCGCCGCACGGCGCAGGCGTTCCGGGTCGATGATCGTCTTCGAGGCGGGCATGAGGAGGTGGCGGCGAGGTTCCAATTGACATCAGTATATCAAACAATATAATGTTGTTCAACATAGTGATTGACTCAGGAACGCCATGAGCACCCGAACCACGACGCAAGGCTTCTTCGACCCGAAGACCTGGACGGTCTCCCACGTCGTGTGGGACCACGCGACCCGGCGCGCAGCCATCATCGACCCGGTGCTCGACTACGAGTTCAAGTCCGGCCACACGAGCACGACGTCAGCCGATCGCGTGCTGGCCTATCTGGCCGAGACCGGGTTGCAGGTCGACTGGATTCTCGAGACCCATGCGCACGCGGACCATCTGTCCGGCGCCCGCTACCTCCAGGATCGTGTCGGCGGCCGGATCGCCATCGGCGAGAACATCCGCGAAGTGCAGGCGACCTTCAAGAAGATCTACAACCTCGAACGCAATTTCCTCCCCGACGGCAGCCAGTTCGATCACCTCTTCGAGGACGGCGAAACCTTCAGGATCGGCGAGGTCGAGGCCACCGCCCTGCTGGTGCCGGGGCACACCCCTGCCGACATGGCCTACCTCGTCGACGGCGCGGTCTTCGTCGGCGACACGATGTTCATGCCCGATGTCGGCACCGCGCGGGCGGACTTTCCGGGCGGCGACGCGCACCAGCTGTACCGCTCGGTGCGGCGCCTGCTCGCGTTGCCGCCGCAGACCGTGATGCAGGTGTGCCACGACTACCCGCCGGCGGGCCGCCAGGCGGCGTGGACGACGACGGTGGCCGAACAGCGCGCGACGAACATCCATGTGAAGAACGGCATCGGCGAAGACGAATTCGTCGCGCTGCGGACCGCGCGCGATGCGACGCTCGAGGTGCCGACGCTGATCCTGCCGTCGATCCAGGTGAACGTGCGCGCCGGCCAGCTGCCGCCGGCCGACGAGAACGGTGTCGCCTATCTTCGGATCCCGCTGAACGCGCTGCCAGTGCGGCCGCAGTGACGTCCGTTCCGGCACAAGCGTGAGCAGACAGCGTGCGCGGCCCGGCGGTGGCCGCAGCGACCCGCTGCACCGACTGCCGCGCATTCGTCGCAAGAATTGATCGTGGACAAACGCACGGGGTGCGCCACGGCGGCACACTGGGCTCCGGATTCACTATCCCGGCGTGGTCCATGAGATCGCTGCGCGCCGAGCTCCAGATGACTGTTGCGCGAAAGATCTGCAGCCCGACGCTCCTGACCGTGCTGACACTGGCCCTGCAGGGCTGTGCATCGGTGTCGCCGCAACGCCCTGCCTTCGTCGCGGTCGAGGTTCCCGCCGAATGGTCGGTCAGCGAGGCTGCGGTGGCGACCGGGGCGTCCTCGCTCGCGCAGTGGTGGACACGGCTCGGCGACCCGCTGCTGACCGGTCTCGTCGATCGGGCGCTGCTCGCCAACACCAGTGTGACGAGCGCGCAGGCAGCGCTGCGACAGGCCCGTGCGCTGCGTGAGGTCTCGGCGGCCGGATTGCTGCCCGCGGTCGCGGGCTCGGCATCGGCACAACGCAGCAAGGGTCGCAATGGCACCGGCAACGATTTCCAGGCGGGCCTGGACGCGAACTGGGAGATCGATGTCTTCGGTGTCAACCGCAGTGCGCTGAACGCCGCCGAGGCCACGGCTCGCGCCAGCGCTGCCAGCCTCGGCGATGTCCAGGTGTCGATGGCGGCCGAGGTGGCGCTGGCCTACATCGCGCTGCGCAGCGCGCAGGCACGCCTGGCGATCGCCGGTGCCAATTTGGCCAGCCAGCAGGAGACGCTGCAGCTCACGCAATGGCGGCTGCAGGCCGGACTCGTCACCTCGCTCGAGGCCGAGCAGGCGCGCGCCGCGGCCGAACAGACCAGCGCCCAGTTGCCGGCCCTGCAGACCGGCATCGAGCAGGCCCGCCATGCGCTCGCGGTGCTGACCGGCCGGCCGCCGGCGGCCTTGTCGGTCGAGCTGGCGGCGGCGGTCCCGGTGCCGCAACCGGCCGACGACCTGGCTTTGAGCATCCCCGCCGAGACACTGCGCCAGCGGCCCGATGTGCGTGCCGCCGAGCACCAGGTGGCGGTGGCCGCCGCCCGCGCCGACCAGGCCGATGCGGCACGCTGGCCGTCGTTCAGGCTCGGGGGTTCGCTGGGCCTGAATGCCCTCACGCTGGGCTCGCTGACCAGCGGCGCGTCGGTCGTCAATGCGCTGGTCGCCAGCGTCTCGATGCCGGTGTTCGACGGCGGCGCCGCCCGGGCCCAGCTGGACGCCCAGGAAGCGGCGCTGGACCAGGCGCGCGTGGCCTACCGGGCCGCGGTGCTGACGGCGCTGAAGGACGTGGAAGACGCGCTGGTCGCGCTGCGCGGCGACCGCGAACGCCTGCGCCACCTGGAGCAGGCCGCCGAGGCGGCCGGCAACGCCGCGCTGCTGGCCCGCCAGCGCTACGGCAGCGGGCTGGTGGACTTCCAGACCGTGCTCGACACCCAGCGCACCCAACTCAGCACGCAGGACGGTGTGGCCGGCGCGGCTGCCGACATCAGCGCCGACCACGTGCGCCTGTACAAGGCGCTCGGCGGCGGCTGGCTCCCCGACCGCAGCGACTCGACACCTTCCGCCACCGACAACGCCAGCCGGACGCCCCGCTCATGAGCACCACGAACCCCGCCACTGCCGGCGCGTCGACGTCGAAGGTCGAGGCCGGGACCGACCTCGCGGCCCTGCTCGACGAGCCCGCGGCACATGCGTGGTACCGGCGTCCGGCGCTGTGGGGCGGCGTGCTGCTGCTGGTGCTGGCAGCGGCCGGGCTGTGGTGGTGGCAGGCGCGGCAGACCGCCGGCACGGCGCCGAGCTACACGACACAGGCCGCGGTGCGCGGCAACCTGACACTGACCGTCACGGCCAACGGCACGCTGCAACCCACGCGCTCGATCAATATCGGCAGCGAGCTGTCGGGCACGGTGTCGAAGGTCAATGTCGACGTCAACGACAAGGTCAGCAAGGGCCAGGTCCTGGTCGAACTCGACACCGCCAAGCTGCGCGACCAGATCCTGCGCTCCCGCGCGGCGCTGGCCGCCGCCGATGCGAAGGTCGCGCAGACCGTCGCGACAGTGAAGGAGGCCCGGGCCAGCCTGGACCGTCTCGAGGAAGTGGCGCGCCTGTCGGGCGGCAAGGTGCCGTCGAAGGCCGAGCTCGACAGCGCACGCGCGACGCTGGACCGCGCGATCGCCGACGAAGCCAGCGCCCGCGCCGGCGTCGACGATGCCCGGGCGGCACTGTCCACCGACGAGACCAACCTCTCGAAGGCCTCGATCCGCGCGCCGGCCGACGGCGTGGTGCTGACCCGCAACGTAGACCCGGGCAATGCGGTGGCGGCATCGCTGCAGGCGGTGACGCTGTTCATCGTCGCCGAGGACCTGGCGAAACTGCGCCTGTGGGTCTACGTCGACGAGGCCGACGTCGGCTCGGTCGCCACGGGCCAGAACGCCACCTTCACCGTCAGCGCCTACCCGAGCCGCCACTTCCCGGCGCGCGTGACCCGCGTGGGTTTCGGATCGACCATCACCGACAACGTCGTCACCTACCTGACCCATCTGGACGTGGACAACGGCGACCTCAGCCTGCGTCCCGGCATGACGGCCACCGCCACGATCACCGCGACCCGGCGCAAGGACGTGCTGCTGGTGCCCAACAGCGCGCTGCGCTTCGCGCCGACCGACGCCGCGGCGGCCGCCGCGAAGCCGGCCGCCGGCGGCGGCATCGTCTCCAGCCTGACGCCGCGCATGCCCAGGGGCGGCACGCGCAGTCCGGCCGCAGCCGGTGCCAGCATCGCGGCGGCGCGGCAGGTCTGGGTGCTGCGCGACGGCAAGGCCGTGCCGGTGGCGGTCATGCCCGGCATCAGCGACGGACGCCTGACCGAGATCATCGGCGGCGACCTGCAGGCCGGCATGCCGGTGATCACCGACCAGAAGAGCGTGGCTGCGAAATGAGTGCCGCCGGCGGCGTGCCGCTGATCCGCCTGCGCGGCGTCACCAAGGCCTATGGCAGCGGCCAGGCGAGGCTGATGGCGCTCGATGGCATCGACCTGGACATCGCCGCCGGCGAGTTCGTCGCGATCATGGGGCCGAGCGGCTCGGGCAAGTCGACCGCGATGAACATCCTGGGCTGCCTGGACACGCCGAGCACCGGCCAGTACCTGTTCCGGGGTGCGCATGTCGAGGCCTTGTCGCGCGACCAGCGCGCCCGGCTGCGCCGCCGCTACCTGGGCTTCGTGTTCCAGGGTTTCAACCTGCTGGCGCGCACGTCGGCACAGGAGAACGTCGAACTGCCGCTGCTGTACCGCGGCGAGAACGCGGCCACGCGGCATGCGGCCGCGGCCCGCGCACTGCAGTCGGTGGGCCTGGGCGGCTGGGAGCATCACACGCCGGCCGAGCTGTCCGGCGGGCAGCAGCAGCGCGTGGCGATCGCGCGCGCGATCGTCACCGAGCCGGCCGTCGTGCTGGCCGACGAGCCCACCGGCAATCTGGACACCCAGCGCAGCCGCGAGATCATGGCGCTGCTGCGCGGCCTGAACCTCGACCACGGCATCACCGTGCTGATGGTCACGCACGAGCCCGACATGGCCGCCTATGCGCGGCGGCTGGTGCGCTTCGTCGACG
This sequence comes from Pseudomonadota bacterium, assembly GCA_040388965.1. Taxonomy (GTDB): domain Bacteria; phylum Pseudomonadota; class Gammaproteobacteria; order Burkholderiales; family Burkholderiaceae_C; genus LMDS01. Next base: position 77,879 of record JAZKAV010000033.1, read on the forward strand.
GCCGCATCGAGAGCGATGCCTCGAACCCGCATCCCGTCGTCCCGGATGGACCCACGGCTCCAGCGGCGGCGGCAGGGGCGAGCTGATGCTGCTGAACACGCTGTTCCTCGCGCTGCGTTCGATCCGCCGCAACCTGTTGCGCTCGTTCCTGACCATCCTGGGGATCGTGATCGGCGTCAGCGCGGTCATCACGATGGTGACCCTGGGCAAAGGGGCGACGCAGGCGGTGCAGATGCAGATTTCCAGCCTCGGCACCAACCTGCTGATGGTTCGCCCGGGCCAGCGCCTGGGGCCGGGCGGCGGCGGTGCGGGCGTGCCGTCGTTCAAGGAAGCCGATGCACTGGCGATCCAGACGCAGATCGGCGGTGTCGCGGCGGTCGCGCCCGAAGGCCGCTCGGGCGTCACGGTGGTCGGCAACGGCCGCAACTGGGCCACCAGCGTCACCGGCAGCAGCAACGCCTGGTTCGAGACCGGCAACTGGAAGCTCGCGTCCGGGCGCCCGTTCAGCGACGAAGAGCAGCGCGCCGGCGCCGCCGTCTGCATCGTCGGCGAGACGGTGCGGCGCGAGATCTACGGCGGCACGCGCGGCCTGGGCGAGCAGTTGCGCATCAAGCAGTTCTCGTGCGAGGTGATCGGCGTGCTGGCGGCCAAGGGCCAGGCGGCGATGGGCAACGACCAGGACGACACGGTCCTCGTGCCGCTGCACACGCTGCAGCGCCGCGTGACCGGCAATCAGCGGGTCAACACGCTGCTGGTGTCGATGGAGGACGGCAGCGACAGCACACGCCTGAAGGCCGGCCTGCGCCAGTTGCTGCGCGAGCGCCGCAAGCTGGCGGACGGCGACGACGACAACTTCAACGTGCTCGACACGCAGCAACTTGCCGAGACGCTGTCGGGCACGACGCAGGTGATGACGACGCTGCTCGGCGCGGTGGCTGCGGTGAGCCTGCTGGTGGGCGGGATCGGCATCATGAACATCATGCTGGTCAGCGTGACCGAACGCACCCGCGAGATCGGCCTGCGCCTGGCCATCGGCGCACTGGAACGCGAGGTGCTGCTGCAGTTCCTGATCGAGGCGGTCGCACTGGCGGCGCTGGGCGGGCTCGTCGGCATCGTGATCGCCACCGCCGCGTCGTTCGTGCTCGCGGGGGCGATGGAGGTGCCCTACCTGTTCGACCCGGCCATCAACCTGCTGTCCTTCGTGTTCTCGGCCGGCATCGGCGTTCTGTTCGGCTACTTCCCGGCCCGGCGCGCCGCGCGGATGGATCCGATCGAGGCACTTCGGCACGAGTAGTCCGCCCCGGCCGACGAGCCGGTCGAAGCGTGCGCCGCCGCCGGTCACGCACCCGTCGGTCCTGCGGAAGAATGTGCGCGCGAGTCGTCTCGCAGCCGTTGAGGCAGATCGGTTGGGGTTCAGCTCACCTGGAGTGCGGCATCCTGGCGCACGGCTTCCTGAGGCTGCGCTGCGGCGAGCGCGGCCACGACAAGCGGCGGGCTTTCAGCTGCAAGCGCCGGGGGTTCTGCCCGTCATGCGGCGCGCGCCGGATGTCGCAGACCGCGGCGCACCTGGTCGACCATGCGATCCCGCACCTTTCGGTGCGGGACGGCTCGATGCCGCGCTACACAACAAGGCGCTGGCCAAGGTCTTCCGCGCCAAGGTGCTCGACGCCATCGAGCGCGCCGGCTTGGTGCTGCCCGACAAGCTGCCGGCGACCTGGGTGGTCGATTGCAGGGCCGTGGGCGGCGGCCGCAAGGCGCTGCTGTACCTGGCCGCTATCTGTACCGCGGCGTGATCCAGGAGGCCCATGTTCGTCATGTGCAGGCACATGCCGGCGCTGCAGCCCGATGTCGTCGGCCAGCGCAAGCCCTCGCGCGTGATCCGTCCCGACATTGCCCACGCCGCCCAGGCCCGCACGACGCACTGAGCACGCATTCGCCACCATCGTCCAAGCGGGCTGCACACCAGCGCGCCGCACCGGCTCGCCCGAGAATCGGTCGTACCCTGCGAACAACCCCGCGCCACCACGCTCGGCACCCTCCGGCGGCGCCCTCGACGCGATCACCGCCATCCCCAGCGCAGTGCTTGCCGCTGGATCAGCCGAACATATTTGCAGTGCCTTGGGCACCGCCCAGGCGCTGGCCCGGGCTTGTCCAACAAACGGATCAGGTCGCGGCTTCGCGCGATCTATCCTTGCAAGTTGTCCGTAAATTGTGTTCACCGTCTCACAGCGATGTGAGCACGACCATGATCTACACCCATGTGCTCGAGCTCGCGGCCGGGGGCGCCGCCAGCCCGCTCGACCGGCTCGAGGTGCCGCCGCTGCAGGTGCGCGAGCCAGCGGCCCGCTGCGCGGTGCTGCTCGAAGCCGCCTGAGTCGCGGGCGCGCCGCGCCGCTGCAGCACGGCCCGCCCGGGAGGCGGCTGCGTGCTGCCGTCCTGCATCACTTTGCCGATTGCAGCGCCGCGGTGAAGGCCTTGAGTACTTCGGTTCCAGGCTTTCCACGCTTGTCGAGGTTTGCCGCCCAGACTGCGCCACCGTCTTTCAACAGATCGGCCAGTGTCTTCTTGTCCGCCGCGGGCAGCGTCACCATCGTCACACCCAGGTGGCGCAGCCGGTCCAGGTCCTTGACCTGGTTATTGTCCGAGTACTCGCAGACGCGCCGCACGGCAACCTCGGCGGCGTCGGTCATCGCCTTCTGCACATTCGCCGGCAGGGTCTTCCAGCGCTTCTCGCTGATCGTGTAGGTGCCCGCGAAGCTGCCGAAGTTCTCGCCCACGATAACGTTCTTGACCAGGGTCTCGATCTTGTAGGCGAAGACGCTGGAACTCGGAAGCAGCCCGCCGTCGATGGTCCCGCGCGACAGCGATTCAAACAGATCGGGCGCCGCAATCTGTACCGGCACGGCGTGCAGTTTGCTCACCAGTTCCACGCCGCCACTGGTCGGACGAAGCTTGAGGCCTTCGAGCGACTTGAGGTTTTCCAGCTTGGCCTTGGTGACATAGAGCTGGTAGGGCGGCAGCACGAAGGCGAACAGCACGCGCACATCGTTCGGAGCGAACTCGCGGGTCGCGAGAATGCCGCCTTCCTTGACCAACTTCCAGTACGCCAGCGTGCCGGCACAGCCGTTCGGGAAAGCTCCGGGCAATTCGGCGACGGAAGAAAGGGGCAGCTTGTCGCTCACGTAGCCGGGTCCAACATAGCCGACGTCCACCACGCCGGAAGCCGTCAGCGCCAGCATGTCCTTGGCCTTGCCAAGCTGTTCGGCCGGATAGTATTCGAAGGTCACGGCGCCGTTCGTGGCGCGGGTCACTTCCTCCATCCAGTATTTGGCGCCGACCTCGGGGATGTAATGCCCGACCGGAAAGGAATCTCCCACGCGCAGCTTGATCTGCTGTGCCAACGCGGTTGGGCTGAAACTGGCTGCCGCCAGGGCGGACAGCCCCAGCCACGCAAGAATCCTTGTTTTCGTCTTCATCTTTGTCTCCTTCGTGGGTTGATCGAACTGCTTGAATACCGCGCCAATGTAGCCTGAGACCACCTGCCGGACCGATGTCTCCTCCTTCATGTCGCCGAGGATCCGGCCCAACGGGTAGGTGAGCCATTCGGTTGCGCGCGCGCTCCACGCGAGTGCGGCATTGCCTCCACCAGAGCAGCGCCCGCAGCGGCGGGGGGGCGACGCAGGCGGTGCAGATGCAGATTTCCAGCCTCGGCACCAACCTGCTGATGGTTCGTCCGGGCCAGCGCCTGGGCCGGGCGGCGGCGATGGGCAAGGACCAGGACGACACGGTCCTCGTCCCGCTGCTGCGGTTCCTGATCGAGGCGGTCGCACTGGCGGCGCTGGGGGGCGGGCTCGTCGGCATCGTGATCGCCACCACCGCGTCGTTCTTGCTCGCGGGGGCGATGGAGGTACCTTACCTGTTCGACCCGGCCATCAACCTGCTGTCCTTCGTGTTCTCGGCCGGCATCGGCGTTCTGTTCGGCTACTTCCCGGCCCGGCGCGCCGCGCGGATGGATCCGATCGAGGCACTTCGGCACGAGTAGTCCGCCCCGGCCGACGAGCCGGTCGAAGCGTGCGCCGCCGCCAAGGCGTCATGACGCACGCCCCGGACTTCGACGAGCAGTGTCAATGCCTGCGGTGCGAGCCGGTAACGCAACTCGCCCTCCAGTTGCGCCAGCGCTTCGCCGTCGCTCCGCGACGCCTGGAACAGCGCGTCCAACTCCTCGATGTTCCGGGTCATCAAATCGACATGCGTGACCATGCTTGTCCCCTTCCATTCGTTCGGCACCCGAAGGCCTGCACAACTCAGGTTCGCGCCGCCGCTGGTCACGCACCCGCCCATCCCGCGGGAGAATGTGCGCGCGAGTCGCCTCGCAGCCGTTGAGGCAGATCAATGCGGCCTCACCACGGGCCTGTCCTGCTCGATCCGCGCCATCCGCCGGCAAGTACGGTGCGAATGCCGGGCGCTACGCCGCGTTCGAGGCGGGCGCGGCTTCGCAGAACCTCGCGCTGCAGGAAGCCGCCCTCGGGCTCGGGGCCGTCGTGATCGGTGGCGTCGACGATGCCGCGGTCGCCAGGGCTCTGCGCCTTCCTGCGGGCGAACTGCCGGTCGTGATGATGCCGATCGGCGCACCTGCCTGACGCGGGTTGTCGGACTCGGCAAGATCGCCCCTGGTGCGATCGAGGCAGCCGCCCCGCTGTGCGACGGGGTTCCGTCATGTGCGTATTTCGGAAGAGCGTGACCGACCGTTTCGGCATCGTGACCGCCGAATT
>JAZKAV010000034.1:0-1656 GCA_040388965.1 Pseudomonadota bacterium
TCCTCGCTGGAATCTCGCGCCCGGCTCCAGGCTCACACCTCGTTGGACAAGACTCTGTCTTTACGGAACCTGCCATGTCGTTCGACGCCCGCCACCCTGACGCCGCGATCCATTCTCGCGAGACGATTCCCTACAGCGCCCGCTTGGTGCCGGCGCGTGTTCCGGCCAGTGTGCTGGCCAAGGTGGGAGAGACCTTCGCCGGCGCACTGTCGCAGTTGCAGCAGGCGCTCGCCGCGCTGGGTTCGCTGGCGCCGCCGCAGCAATCGGTGCTGGACGCCGGGCTGGCGGAGATTGCGCGGCTCGAGCAACTCGGCGTGCAGATCCAGGAGTTGGCGCGCGTGCTCGCTGGCGACGCACCGATGGCGCCGGAGCGCGTCGATCTGGCGCGCGCCGCGCGCGAGGCGTTGGCCGAGTGGAAGCAGGCGGCGCAGCGCAGGGGCGTCGAGTTGCGCGGTCCAGTTGAGTCGTTCGAACTCGAGGTCGATGCCGCGGTGCTTGAGCAGCTGCTCGACCTCGGACTGGAGTACGCACTCAACATCGGTTCGCGCATCGAGGTGGATGCGGGTCGGCAAGGCATTCCGCCGCACCCGATGCTGACGATCCAGGTGCAGCGGTCCCAGGAGCTGTCCGGTGCCGGTGCCGACGAGGATTTCAATGAACTCCACTGGCTGCTGTTCGCGCATCTGGCACGCGCCGTCGGCCTGGCGCCGCAGCGCGTCGCGGCCGGGCAGACCGTGACCCTGATGCTCGGCTTTCCGTCCTCCGACGCGCCGGGCGAGGCCGAGTCCGAGCCGAGTCAGGCGCAACTGCCGCGCTCCGCGCCGGTCGTCGGCCGGCGCGTGCTGCTGCTCGAGCCGCAGGACGCGGTCAGGGTCTATGCCAATCGGCTGATGCGTGAGGTCGGCATGCAGGTCGACGCGACCGCAACGATCGGGCAGGCGCGTGCCAGTCTGCGTGATGGTGCGCCCGACGTGGTCGTCACCGGCATGTCGGTCGATGACCTCGGTGTCGCCGCGCTACTCGACGACGTGCGTGCAGCACGGCCGCGACTGCGCGTCGTCGAACTCGTCGACGACGACAACGCGTTCTCGTTTTCCGAACCCGGATCGGACAGTCCGGCGCGAGTCGGACGCAACGACATGGCGCAGACCCTGGTGCGGGCGATTTCGCAGGAGCTCGACGCTGCCTAGCCCTGCCCTTTACCTCAAAAAACCGCTGGACATTTCTAATCGCATCTCCTATCGTCGTGGATGGATGCACAGAACGAGATCAAGCGGACCTTAAAGCGGGATGCCTCAATTGAAGCGGTGCAACAGCTCTTGGCAGACAAGGAGTACGAGACTCGGGCTTCGTTTGCGGATTCGGTCTGTCGGCATTTCGGTTTCCTTGATGCCCGTCATCGCCCGCAAAGGGCGGGCTGCGTCAAGGCGTTGAGGCAACTGGAGCAAGCAGGGCACATTGTGCTGCCGGCAGCTGTGCATTGCGGCGGCACCGTCAAGAGCCCGCGGCGTCTTGATCAAGCTGTGCCTGCTGCGATCGATGTACCTGCGCAGGCCGGCGATGTTCGCGCCCTGACGCTCGTCATCGTCGACCGGCTCGAATTGATGCGCGTGTGGAACGAGTTGATGCTGCGTGAACACCCGCAGGGCGCTGGGC
>JAZKAV010000035.1:0-18518 GCA_040388965.1 Pseudomonadota bacterium
GCGCGATCTCGGTCTTGCCGACGCCGGTCGGGCCGATCATCAGGATGTTCTTCGGGGTGATCTCGGCGCGCATCGGCTCGGCGACCTGCTGGCGCCGCCAGCGGTTGCGCAACGCGATCGCGACCGCGCGCTTCGCGCCGGACTGGCCGACGATGTGACGGTCGAGTTCGGAGACGATCTCCTGCGGCGTCATGCTCGACTTCATTCCAGCGTCTCGATGATGTGGTTCTGGTTGGTGTAGATGCACAGCTCGCCGGCGATCTCGAGCGACTTCTTCACGACCTCGTGCGGCGCGAGTTCGGTGTTCGACAGCAGCGCCCGCGCGCTGGCGTGCGCATACGCGCCGCCCGAGCCGATCGAGACGATGCCGTGCTCGGGTTCGAGCACGTCGCCGTTGCCGGTGATGATCAGCGAGGCCTCGCGGTCGGCGACCGCGAGCATGGCTTCCAGGCGGCGCAGCACGCGGTCGGTGCGCCAGTCCTTGGTCAGCTCGATCGCGGCGCGCACCAGGTGGCCCTGGTGCTTCTCGAGCTTGGCCTCGAAGCGCTCGAACAGGGTGAACGCGTCGGCGGTGGCGCCGGCGAAGCCCGCCAGCACCTGGTCCCGATGCAGCTTGCGCACCTTGCGGGCCGACGACTTGACGACGATGGTGCCGAGCGTGACCTGCCCGTCACCGCCGAGCGCCACCACGCTGCCGCGGCGCACGCTCAGGATGGTCGTGCCGTGATAGTTTTCCATCTGACCAACATAGGGTTGATTGCGGCGAGGGCAAGGGCACAGCTACCGTGGTGCGCGCACACCCCTGAGCGCCGGGCCGCCAAGGGCCACGAAGGGGCCCGCACTCGGGACCCTGACCAGGGGCGAACCCCTTCGGGGGTGGCTGCGTACTTGCAGCCGGGGGTTCCATTTCAAACGGTGCGGACCTTCACCTTGGCGTGCTCGTTGATGCCCATCGCACCGAAGAACAGCGCCACCATGCGGTGCGCCTCGATGAAGTGCACGCTGCGGTTCTCGCTGCGGCGCGCCAGCACCCAGTTCAGCAGGTCGCCGGCGGCGATGAAGTCGACCCGGATCAGGCGCGCGCACGACACGTTGACGATGCTGGCCGAGCCGAGCTCGCCGTCCATCTTCTTCAGCGTCGGCCCGATGTCGCCGACCAGCTGGCCCGACAGTTCGACGGTGCCGACCTGCACCAGGCCGGCGTCCTGCGGAAAGCGCGATTCGACGAAGCTGGTCGCGACGTCGCTGACGATGGACAGCGGCTGCGACGCGGTCGTCGTCCCGGTGCCACTGACGCGCACCGCGCAGCGCACCGGCTCCCACGAGGGTGGCGACACCTCGTAGGTGACGCAGTAATCGATCGCCGCTTCGTCGAACTGGTCGGGGCGGTTCGCCATGCGCAGCGCGTCGAGCCGCACCTGCCAGAACGCCGGGTCGGCATCGCGCACGCCGGTCGGCGCCGACTCGGCCAGCACGATGAACAGGCGTTCGCCGCCGAGCCAGCGCATGTCCAGGTCCTGGCCGATCCAGTGGCGGAACAGTTCGCTCAGGCGCGCGCAGGCTTCGGCGTCGATGCTGCGCAGCGCGCTCCAGTCGAACACCCAGGGCAGCGGCATCTGCAGTGACAGCGAGACCAGTTTCGCGACCGCGTCGGCGTCGATGTGCTCCGGGCTGACCCAGCCGACCTGGCCGTCGATACGCGGCCGGTGCGGCCGGTCCGCGCTGGCGGCTTCGGCGACGAGTTTGGGCAGCGAGAACCAGTGCGGCGCGGACCAGCCGAACTGCTGCGCGTAGTCCAGGGCGAGGCTCTCGAACTTGTGCTGCTGGCCGATCGCGCGGTAGAGGTCGAACAACACCAGCCAGGTCTCGGCGTGCTGGGCGCGGGCGCCGCCCGGGTTCGTCAGCGCCAGCAGGGCCTGCTCGCACTGCTCGAAATCGGCGTTCGCGAACGCGATCACGGCCTCGTCGAGTTCGGGATCGTGCGCGACATCGACCGGCTCCTGCGTCGGCGCCTGCGCCGGGTCGACCGCGGGCCGGGCGCTCGTCAGCGGCGAAACGCCGGCGCCCATCACGACCGGCGAGTTCGCCATCGGCGTTGCGCGGTCGGCCATGACCTCGTCGACCGGCCCGGCATCGAAGTGACTGCGCGAAGACGGGCGCACCGGCCGTGCGTCCATCGCGGCAGGCACCGTCGGCGCGTTGTAGAACTCGGGCGGGCGGCGGGTGCCGGTGTGGGCGTAGGGTGCGTCGCCCACCATCTGCTGCTCGATCTCGTCGATCTTGGCCTTCACGCCGAGCTCGGCCTTGGCGCCGCTGTCGACCAGCCGGCCCTCGGAGTCGTCGAGGCGCGACGAGCCGCCGAGTGCGGCGAGTTGCTCGCTGGTCAGGCCTTCGCGGCGCACCTTGCGCAGCATGTCGAACTCGCGCTTGCGCACGAAATCGTTGCGCCGCTTGCGCTCGATCATCGCCTTCAGCTCGCCCTTGGCGAACTCGGTCTCGCGCGCTTCCTCGGCGGGCGTGTCGAGCTCGGCCCACTCCGTGGTCGGGTTGGCGACGAACTTGACGACCTTGCGGAAGAAGCTTGTCGTGTCTTTCGGTTCCGACATGTCGCGGGACTCGCGGGCTCCTGGGCTGGAATTCACAACAGCCGGCCCGCGCGCCGCGGGCCGGGCCGGTTCAGTCGCCGAACATCTTCTGCTTGAGTTCGCGCCGCTGCTGCGCTTCGAGGGACAGTGTAGCGGTCGGGCGGGCGATCAGGCGGCCCAGGCCGATCGGTTCGCCGGTTTCGTCACAGAAGCCGTACTCGCCCGAATCGATGCGCTGCAGCGACTGCGAGATCTTCTTGAGCAACTTGCGCTCCCGGTCGCGGGTGCGCAGTTCCAGCGCGTGCTCCTCCTCGATGGTCGCGCGATCGGCCGGGTCGGGCACGATCGAGGTGTCTTCGCGCAGGTGCTCGGTGGTCTCGCCGGCGTTGCTGAGCAGGTCGTCCTTCAGCGTCTGCAGCTTGACGCGAAAGAATTCGAGCTGCTTGTCGTTCATGTACTCCGATTCCGGCATGGCCAGGACCTCGGCTTCGGTCAGATCGCGGCCGGCCTTGGACTTCCAGGCGTTGGCCAGGCGCGGGTCGGATTTCTGTACCTGGCGGGGGGTGTCGAGTTCGAGGTTGTTCATCTGACGGGTCGGGGGCCGAGGCGGTGCAAACCGGTCGGCGAATCGGGAGGTCGGCGGCGGCAACGGGGCCTGGGCCGCCGGCGCGGGGTATTTGGAGGCGCCGCGGCCCGACTTCCGCGGAATCAGCGGCGCCAGGCCGCCGACGGCGGGTGCGGGCGATGCGACCACAGGGGCGGGCGCGGGCCTTGTCACGGCCGGCTTGGCCACGGGGGGAGGGTTGGCCGCGACGGTGGGCGCCGCCACGGGTCGGGTGCGCGCCGGTGCGGGCGCGGGAGTCTTGGCGGGGGCCACGGGTTTCTTCACGGCGGGCGGGGGTGTCCTGGAGGTCTTCGCGGTCTTCGCGATCTTGGCGGTGGTCTTCGCGGTCGTCTTGGCGGCCTTCGCCCGCGTCGCGACGGCGGGTGCGGCCTTGCCACCGGCGGTCTTCCTGGGGGGCGCTTTCGGGGCCGGTGTCTTGCTCACAGCGTTCTCCTCGCGACGGCGGTTATACCCTGCGCACAGGGGCGGGTCTTCGGCCGCCGCGGATTGTAGCCAGCTTGCACCGTGGCCTGGCGCCGAGATTTCACGCTCCCCCGCGGGCTGTCGCGACGTTCAGACGAGGCAGCCTTCGAGGCCCTGCAGGAAGATTTCCCTGGGCAGGTCCAGGCCGATGAAGACCATCTTGCTGGCCTTCTTCTCGCCCGGCGCCCACTTCGGCCCGAGGTCGCTGCCCATCAGCTGGTGCACGCCCTGGAAGATGACCTTGCGGTCGCTGCCCTTCATGTGGAGCACGCCCTTGTAGCGCAGCATCTTCGGGCCGTAGACCTGGACGATCGCGCCGAGGAAGTCTTCCAGCTTGGCCGGGTTGAAGGCCTTGTCGGCCTTGAACACGAAGGACTTGACGTCGTCGTCGTGCACATGGTGGTGCGGGTGGTCGCAGTGCTCGCCGTGCTCGTGCTCGTGGTCGTGGTCGTGGCCGTGCGCGTCGGCGTTCAGGAATTCCGGGTCGATGTCGAGCTTGGCGTTCAGGTTGAAGCCGCGCAGGTCGAACACCTCGGCCAGAGACACCTCGCCGAAATTCACCCGGGTCTGCGGCGCCCGCGGGTTCATGTGCTTGATGCGGTGGATCAGCGCATCGACCGTCGCGGCGTCGACCAGGTCGGTCTTGCTGATGAAGATCTGGTCCGCGAAGCCGACCTGGCGGCGCGCTTCCTGGCGGTCGTCGAGCTGTTGGTCGCCGTGCTTGGCGTCGACCAGCGTCAGGATCGAGTCCAGCAGGTAGCTCTCGGCGATCTCGTCGTCCATGAAGAAGGTCTGCGCCACCGGGCCGGGGTCGGCGAGACCCGTGGTCTCGATCACGACGCGGTCGAAGTCGAGCTCGCCCTTGCGCTTCTTCTCGGCCAGATCGCTCAGCGTGGTGCGCAGGTCCTCGCGGATCGAGCAGCAGACGCAGCCGTTGTTGAGCTGGATGATCTGTTCCTTGGCATCCTGGACCAGGATCTCGTTGTCGATGTTCTCGTCGCCGAACTCGTTCTCGATGACGGCGATCTTCTGGCCGTGCGCCTCGGTCAGCACGCGCTTGAGCAGCGTGGTCTTGCCCGAGCCGAGAAAGCCGGTGAGGATGGTTGCCGGGATCAGTGCCATGGGAATCCGCCTTGAAAAGAATGGGTGCGCGCGCAGGGGCCCGCACAGATGAGGGTCTTCGACTCTCTTTCAAGGTAGCAGATGTGTCAAGACCGCGCCCGGCCGCGCGGCGCCGGGCTGCGCGCTTCAGTTAAGCTCGCGCGGTCTGAACTCTCCGCCGCGCGATGTCCGAGCCGCATCCCGGTCGCCCCTCTCGCTGGGGCGACAAGAACGCCGCCCCCCCCGCGGCGCGGCGCACGCTGTTCCAGAAGCTGATCGAGCTGGTCGCGCCGGGGCCGGATTCGCGCGACCAGCTGATCGAGTCGCTGGCCGACGCCGAGCACAAGTCGCTGATCGCGCCCGAGTCGCGGATGATGCTCGAAGGCGTGATCCGCATGGCCGACATGACCGCCGGCGACGTGATGGTGCCGGCCGGCCGCATGGACCAACTCGACATCGCCTGCGCCTACGACGACCTGCTGCACGTGGTGATCGCCACCGGCCACTCGCGCTTCCCGGTGTACGAGGGCCAGCGCGAGAACGTGATCGGCATCCTGATGGCGAAGGACCTGCTGAAGCTGCAGCGCTCGCCCGACCTGAACCTGCGCACCTTGCTGCGCCCGGCCGTGTTCGTGCCCGAATCGAAGGGGCTGAACGAACTGCTGCGCGACTTCCGCTCCAACCGCAACCACCTCGCGATCGTGATCGACGAGTTCGGCAGCACCGCCGGGCTGATCACGATCGAGGATGTGCTGGAAGAGATCGTCGGCGAGATCGAGGACGAGTTCGACGACAAGGACGCCGAGTCCGGCCTCTACACGCTGGCCGACGGCAGCCAGCGCGTCGCCGGCGACGTCGACATCGTCAAGGTCAACGAGGCCTTCGGCACGCTGCTGCCCAACGACGAGTTCGACAGCATCGGCGGCCTGGTCGCGCACGAGCTCGGCCGCGTGCCGCGGCGCGGCGAGTCGGTCACGGTGGGCGATCTGGTGTTCAACGTGATGCTCACGCGCGGCGGCGCGGTGCGCTGGTTCAAGGTCACGCGCGCCCCCGAGGCAGAGCCCGGGGCGGACGGCGCTTGACGCGCTCGCGGCGCGTGCCCTTGCTCGCGGAGCTGCTGCTCGCCGCGCTCGGGGGCGCCGCCCACAGCCTGTCCTTCGTCCACACCGGGGCGTGGCCGCTGCAGATGGCGCTGGTCGCGCTGCTGGCCGGGCGGGCCTCGATCACGACGCCGTGGCGCGCGGCGGCGCTCGGCCTGGGGTTCGGGACCGGCTGGCTCGCCGCCGGCACCTGGTGGCTCTTCGTCAGCCTGCACACCTACGGGGGCCTGCCGGCCTGGCTCGCGGTGCTCGCGGTCGGCTTGCTCAGTGCATTCCTGTCCCTCTACCTCGCCGCTGCGCTGGCCGTGTTCGCGCGCTGGCGCAGCGGTGAGGCAGGTCGCGATGCGCTGCTGTTCGGCGCGCTCTGGCTGCTCGCCGAGCTGGCGCGGGGCGTGATCTTCACCGGCTTCCCGTGGCTGGCGAGCGGCTATGCGCATGTCGACAGCCCGCTGCGCGCGCTCGCGCCGTGGCTGGGTGTGTACGGCATCGGCTTCGTCGGCGCCGTGCTGGCGGCGTGGCTGGCGCTCGGCTGGCGCGGCTCGTGGCGCGGGCGTGCCGTGCCGATCGGCGCGCTGGCGGTCGTGCTCGGCGCCGCCGCGCTGCTCGGTCCGGGCAGCTTCTCGCGCCCCGGCGGCACGCTGACGGTCACGCTGCTGCAGGGCAACGTCGCGCAGGACGAGAAGTTCGCGCTCGCGCGGATGCCGCAGGCGCTGGCCTGGACCAGCGCCCAGCTGCTGGCCGCGCGCGGCGAGCTGGTGCTGGCGCCCGAGACGGTGATCCCGCTGCTGCCGAGCCAGCTCGACCCCGGGTACTGGAAGACGATCGCCGACCACTTCCAGCGCGGGCCGCAAGCGGTGCTGCTCGGCCTGCCGCTGGGCAACGACGAGGCCGGCTACACCAACTCGGCGGCCGGTGTCTCGGCCGCGACCGCCACCTTGCCGGGCGGCATCTACCGCTACGACAAGCACCACCTCGTTCCCTTCGGCGAGTTCATCCCGCCCGGCTTTCGCTGGTTCACCGAGCTGATGAACATCCCGCTCGGCGACTTCAACCGCGGGCCGGTCGGCCCGGCATCGTTCCCGTTCCGCGGCGAGCGCATCGGCGCGAACATCTGCTACGAAGACCTGTTCGGCGAGGAGCTCGCGGCACGCTTCGAGGACGAGGGCCGCGCGCCGACGATCTTCGCCAACCTCAGCAACATCGGCTGGTTCGGCGACACGATCGCGATTGCCCAGCACCTGGAGATCTCGCGCATGCGGGCCCTCGAATTCCAGCGCCCGATGCTGCGCGCGACCAACACCGGCGCGACCGCGGTGATCGACCACACCGGCCGCGTGACGGCGGCGCTGCCGCGCTACACGCAAGGCGTGCTCGACGCGCAGGTGCAGGGCCGCACCGGCCTCACGCCGTTCGCGTTCTGGGCCTCGCGCTTCGGCCTGTGGCCGCTGTGGCTGCTGGCGGCGGCGATCGTCTCCGGTGCCGCGCGGGCGCCCGGTCGCCGGCCCGCGCGCCCTCTAGAATCGAATGTTTAAGCAGACCCGGCCGATGCTCACCTTCCAGCAGATCATTCTCGAGTTGCAGGACTACTGGGGCTCGCAGGGCTGTGCGCTGCTGCAGCCCTACGACATGGAGGTCGGCGCCGGCACCAGCCATACCGCGACCTTTCTGCGCGCGATCGGCCCCGAGCCGTGGAAGGCCGCCTACGTGCAGCCGAGCCGCCGCCCGAAGGACGGCCGCTACGGCGAGAACCCGAACCGGCTGCAGCACTACTACCAGTACCAGGTCGTGCTCAAGCCCGCGCCGGCCGACATCCTCGAGCTCTACCTCGGCTCGCTCGAAGCGCTGGGCTTCGACCTGAAGGCCAACGACATCCGCTTCGTCGAGGACGACTGGGAGAACCCCACGCTCGGCTGCTGGGGCCTGGGCTGGGAGGTCTGGCTCAACGGCATGGAGGTGACGCAGTTCACCTACTTCCAGCAGGTCGGCGGCATCGACTGCAAGCCCGTCACCGGCGAGATCACCTACGGGCTGGAGCGCCTCGCGATGTACCTGCAGGGCGTCGACAACGTCTACGACCTGACCTGGACCGAGGGCCCGGACGGCCGTCGATTGACCTACGGCGACGTCTACAAGCAGAACGAGGTCGAGCAGAGCACCTACAACTTCGAGCACAGCGACGTGGACTTCCTGCTCACCGCGTTCAACGCGCACGAGCGGCAGTCGAAGCACCTGATGGAACAGCAGCTCGCGCTGCCGGCCTACGAGCAGCTGCTGAAGGCCGGCCACAGCTTCAACCTGCTGGACGCGCGCGGCGCGATCAGCGTGACCGAGCGCGCCGCCTACATCGGCCGCATCCGCCACCTCGCGCGCGCCGTCGCGCAGAGCTACCTCGACAGCCGCGCGCGCCTGGGTTTCCCGATGGCGCCGAAGGCCTGGGCCGACGAAGTCGGCGCGCAGCTCGCCTTGAAGAAGGCGGCCTGAGTCATGACGCAAGAGATCGCGACGAAGAACCTGCTGGTCGAACTGTTCGTCGAGGAACTGCCGCCGAAGGCCCTGAAGAAGCTGGGCGAGGCGTTTGCGGGCGGTCTTGCCGAGGGCCTGAAGGCGCAGGGGCTCGCGACCGGCGCGTCGGTCACGACACCGTTCGCCTCGCCGCGCCGGCTTGCGGCGCACGTGACCGCAGTGCGTGCCCAGGCGGCCGACCGGGCCGTGTCGCAGAAGCTGATGCCGGTGAGCGTCGGCCTGACCGCGGCGGGCGAGGCGACGCCCGCGTTGCTGAAGAAGCTCGCCGGCGTCGGCGCCGATGCATCGGCCGTGCCGCACTTGCAGCGCCGCCTGGACGGCAAGGCCGAGGCGCTGTTCTTCGACAGCACCGTGACCGGCGCGACCCTCGCCGAAGGCTTGCAGGCGGCGCTGGCCGAGGCGCTCGCGAAGCTGCCGATCCCCAAGGTGATGCAGTACCAGCTCGCCGACGGCTGGACCAGCGTCCACTTCGTGCGCCCGGCGCACGGCCTGGTCGCGCTGCACGGCGAGGCGGTCGTGCCGGTGACGGCGCTCGGCCTGCAGGCCGGCCGCACGACGCACGGCCACCGCTTCGAGGCCGCGCTCGACCCGATCGAACTGCGGGATGCGGACCATTACGCCGCGGCGCTCGAATCGCAGGGGGCGGTGATCGCCGGCTTCGACGCGCGCCGTGCCGAGATCGCGCGTCAGCTGCAGGCCGCCGCCGCGACGCAAGGGCTGGCGCCGATCGACGATCCGGCGCTGCTCGACGAAGTCACCGCGCTGGTCGAGCGGCCGAACGTGCTCGTGTGCCGCTTCGAGGAAGAATTCCTCGCGGTGCCGCCCGAATGCCTGATCCTGACGATGAAGGCGAACCAGAAGTACTTCCCGCTGCTCGACGTGTCACCGGAAGCGGCCGCGAGCGGCCGCGGGGGCAAGCTGACGAACCGCTTCCTGATCGTCAGCAACATCCGCCCCGCCGATCCGGGCCGCGTGATCGAGGGCAACGAGCGCGTCGTGCGCCCGCGCCTGGCCGACGCGAAGTTCTTCTTCGACCAGGACCGCAAGCGCACACTCGAATCGCGCGTGGCCGCGCTCGACAAGGTCGTCTACCACGGCAAGCTCGGCACGCAGGGCGAACGCACGGCGCGCGTGCGCACGATCGCGAAGGCGATCGGCGAGCGCCTCGGCGGCGCGGCGCTCGCCGCCGCGGCCGACCGTGCCGCGCAGCTCGCGAAGGCCGACCTCGTGACCGACATGGTCGGCGAGTTCCCCGAGCTGCAGGGCACGATGGGCGGCTACTACGCGCGCCACGACGGCGAGAGCGAGGCGGTCGCGATCGCGATCGAGGACCACTACAAGCCGCGCTTCGCCGGCGACGCCCTGCCGCGCAACAACGTCGGCCTCGCGGTCGCGCTGGCCGACAAGCTCGAGACCCTGGTCGGCCTGTTCGGCATCGGCCAGTTGCCCACCGGCGACAAGGATCCGTTCGCGCTGCGCCGGCATGCGCTGGGTGTGATCCGGATGCTGGTCGAGCGCGATTTGCCGCTGGCGCTCGACGACCTGATCGGCCTCGCGGCCGATGCGATGGGCGCGCTGCTGACCGAGCCGCGCGCGACCGCGCAACTCGCGGACTTCGTCTACGAACGTCTCGCCGGCAGCCTGCGCGAGCAGGGCTACCGCGCGCAGGAGGTCGACGCGGTGCTGACGCTGCGCCCGGCCCGGCTCGCCGACGTGGCGGCGCGGCTCGCGGCGGTGCGCGCGTTCGCCGCGCTGCCCGAGGCGGCGTCGCTGGCCGCGGCGAACAAGCGCGTCGGCAACATCCTGAAGAAGGTCGACGGTGCGGTCGCCGCGCACGTCGACCCGGGGCTGCTGAACGAGCCGGCCGAGGCGGCGCTGAACGAGGCGCTCGCGCACGCCGCGCCGCAGGCCGACGCCGCGTTCGAGCGCGGCGACTACGCCGGCTCGCTGCACGCGCTCGCCGCATTGCGCACGCCGGTCGACGCATTCTTCGACGCCGTGATGGTGAACGCCGACGACGCCGCACTGCGCAAGAACCGCCTCGGACTGCTGGCGGCGCTGCACGCGGCGATGAACCGCGTCGCGGACCTGTCGAAGCTGGCGAGCTGAGAACCCTGCGCAGATGATCGACGGCATGGATCGCCAGGATCAAGTTCACGCCTTCGCCCTGGCGGCGCACCGCCTGGCGATCGACCGGCTGCGCGAGAATCCGGCGCGCATGGCCGAGGCCGCGGATGTCATCGAGCGCTGGCGCCGGCAGACCGGCGGCCCGACCCACTGCGAGCCCTGCCGGGTGGCTTCGTTCGCTCGACGCAGCCGGTTCTCCGATCGAGAAACTGGTCGCATGGGCGCGGCGCCGCGTCCGGGAAGCTGAGACATGACCCCGATCAAACTCGTCATCCTCGACCGCGACGGCACGATCAACGAGGACCGCGACGACTACGTCAAGTCGCCCGAGGAGTGGGTGCCGCTGCCGGGGGCGCTGGAGGCGATCGCGCGGCTCAACCACGCCGGCTGGCACGCCGTGGTCGCCACCAACCAGTCGGGCCTGGGCCGCGGCACCTTCGACATGGCGACGCTGAACGCGATGCACGTCAAGATGAACCAGCTGCTCGCCAAGCAGGGCGGGCGCATCGATGCGGTGTTCTTCTGCCCGCACGCGCCCGAGGACGCGTGCGGCTGCCGCAAGCCGCTGCCGGGCCTGTTCGAGCAGATCGGGGAGCGTTTCGGCGTGTCGCTGCGCGACGTGCCGGTGGTCGGCGACACGCTGCGCGACCTGCAGGCCGGCGCCGCGGTCGGCTGCCGGCCGCACCTGGTGCGCACCGGCAAGGCCGCGCGCATGAGCAGCGACGCGATCGCCGCGCTGTGCGCGCAAGTGCCCGGCACGCGCGTGCACGCCGACCTCGGCGCCTTCGCCGAGCACCTGGTGCACGAGGAACGCCGCATCCGCGCCGCCACCGGCGAGTCCGACTCCGGCTTCGGGAGGCTCGATTGATCGTTCGGTTCTTCTGCGCCGTGCGCTCGGCGATCTTCGTGCTGTTCCTGGCGGTCACGGTGATCCCGTGGGCGCTGGCGGTGCTGCTGGTGTCGGTCTTCGCGAGCGGCAACGTCGTCTACTGGATGTGCGTGGGCTGGCTGCGCACCGCGATCTGGGGCGCGAAGGTGATCTGCGGCGTGCAGGCGCGGCTGCACGGTTTCGAGAACCTGCCCGACACGCCGGTCGTGATGCTGCCCAAGCACCAGTCGACCTGGGAGACCTTCGCCTTCCCCGGCCTGATGCCGCACCCGCTGTGCTACGTGTTCAAGCGCGAGCTGCTCTACATCCCGTTCTTCGGCTGGGCGATGGCGCGCATGGACATGATCCACATCGACCGCAGCAAGCGCGCCCAGGCCTGGAACCTGGTGGCGGAGCAGGGCCGCAAGTTCATGGCGAAGGGCCACTGGATCATCATGTTCCCCGAAGGCACACGCGCCGCGCGCGGTGCCAGGGGCACGTACAAGAGCGGCGGCACGCGGCTGGCGATCGAGACCGGCCGGCCGGTGCTGCCGGTGGCCGTGACCTCGGCGCGCTGCTGGCCGCGCAAGAGCTTCGTGCTGCGCCCGGGGGTGATCGACGTGTCGGTCGGCAAGCCGATCGCGTCGACCGGCCGCCGGCCCGACGAGCTGATGCGCGAGGTCGAAGCCTGGATCGAGACCGAGATGCACCGCCTGGACCCCGAGGCCTATGCCGGCCCGGCCGCGCCCGCGCCCGCGCCGCGCGCCTGACATCGCCGCGATGAGCCGCCGCGCCGCCGCCCTCGACACGATCCGGCAACTGGGCCTGTTCGAGGAGCCGCCCGCGGCGCGGGTGCCGCCGGCGCCCGCCGGTGCGGCAGCGCCTGGCGCCGGGCCGGTGCCCGCGGCCCCGCCCGCCGAGCCCGCCGAGCCCGCCGAATCGGGGCCCCGCGCCAGCGGGCTCGCCCCCGCCGTGTTCCGCCACCCGCAGGCGGCACGCGAGATCCGCCTGAACGACCACATCGTCGCCTATGCGCTGAAGCGCGCGCGCCGCCGCAGCATCGGCTTCATCGTCGGCACCGAGGGGCTGAGCGTGAACGCGCCGAAGTGGGTCGGCGTGCACGACATCGAGACCGCGCTGCACGGGAAGGCGCGCTGGATCCTGCGCAAGCTGCAGGAGCAGCAGGAGCGCGCGCAACGCCTGCGCTCGGCGAAGGTCGACTGGCGCGACGGAACCTCGCTCCCGTTTCTCGGCGAGCCCGTGATCGTCGTGCTCGACCCGCGCGCGACCGGCGCCGTGCTGAACACCCGGGGCGAGGCGCTGCCCGGCGTGCCGCGCATCGCCCTGCACGTCGGCCTGCCGCACGGCGCGGCGCCCGAGCAGATCCGCGACGCCGTGCAGAGCTGGCTGCAGCGCCAGGCGCGGCGCATCTTCGAGGCGCGCTGCGCGCACTTCGCGCAGCAGCTGAACGTGCGCGTCACGCGCCTGAGCCTGTCGTCGGCGCAGACGCGCTGGGGCAGCGCCAGCGCCGGCGGGTCGATCCGCCTGAACTGGCGGCTGGTGCACTTCGCGATGGCCAGCATCGACTACGTCGTCGCGCACGAGCTGGCGCACCTGCGCGAGATGAACCACAGCCCGCGCTTCTGGGACGTGGTGCGCTCGGTGCTGCCCGACTACGAGCAGGCGCGCGGCAGCCTGAAGGACGGGCTGCTGCCGCTGCTCGACTGAGAAAGAGGCCGATGCCGCTGAGCTGGAACGAGATCAAGTCGCGCGCGATCGCCTTCAGCAAGGAGTGGTCGACCGAGACCTCGGAGCGCGCCGAGGCGCAGAGCTTCTGGAACGGCTTCTTCCATGTCTTCGGCATCGAGCGCCGGCGCGTCGCCAGTTTCGAGAAGCAGGTGGCCATCGAGCGCGCCGGGCACCGGCTGAAGACCGGCCGCATCGACGGCTTCTGGAAGGGCATGCTGCTGATCGAGCACAAGAGCGCCGGCCAGAGCCTGGACCGCGCCTTCGCCCAGGCGGTGGACTATTTCGACGGCCTGCCCGAGCGCGACCTGCCGCGCTACGTGCTCGTCAGCGACTTCGAGCGCCTGCGCCTGAGCGACTTCGAGCGCGGCGACGAGGCTGAGTTCGCGCTGCGCGACCTGCACAAGCACATCAAGCGCTTCGGCTTCATCGCCGGCTACCGGGCGCAGACCATCAAGCCGCAGGACCCGGTGAACATCCGTGCCGCCGAGCAGATGGGCCGGCTGCACGATGCGCTGAAGGCCGGCGGCTACGGCCAGGAGCCCGGCGCGGCGGGCGGGCCCAAGGGCCACGCGCTCGAAGTGCTGCTGGTGCGCCTGCTGTTCTGCCTGTTCGCCGACGACACCGGCATCTTCCAGCCGGCCCAGGCCTTCCGCGCCTGGGTCGAGGAGCGTACCGCGGCCGACGGCGCCGACCTCGGCCCGCAGCTCGCGCAGCTCTTCCAGGTGCTGAACACGCCGCTCCACCGGCGCAGCCCCGCGCTCGACGAGCAGGTGCGCGCCTTCCCCTACGTCAACGGCAGGCTGTTCGAGGAGCCGCTGCCGCTGGCCGCGTTCGACCGTGCGATGCGCGAGAGCCTGCTCGACGCCTGCGCGATCGACTGGAGCGGCATCAGCCCGGCGATCTTCGGCGCGCTGTTCCAGAGCATCATGGACGGCAAGGCGCGCCGCAACCTGGGCGCGCACTACACCAGCGAGGAGAACATCCTCAAGCTGATCCGGCCGCTGTTCCTCGACGAGCTGCGCGCCGAGTTCGAGCGCATCAAGGGCAACCGGAACCGGCTGTTCGAGTTCCACAAGAAGCTGCGCACGCTGAACTTCCTCGACCCGGCCTGCGGCTGCGGCAACTTCCTCGTCATCACCTACCGCGAGCTGCGCCTGCTCGAACTCGAGCTGCTGCGCGCCGCCTACGACGACGGCCAGCAGTTGCTGGACATCCACCAGCGCCTGGCGGTGGACGTGGACCAGTTCCACGGCATCGAGATCGAGGAGTTCCCGGCGCAGATCGCACAGGTCGCGCTGTGGCTGATCGACCACCAGATGAACGTGCTGGCCGGCGAGGAGTTCGGCCAGTACTTCACCCGCATCCCGCTGAAGGCGACGCCGCACATCGTGCACGGCAATGCACTGCGGCTGGACTGGGAGGACGTGCTGCCGGCGAGCCGGTGCAGCCACGTGCTGGGGAATCCGCCGTTCGTCGGCGCGAAGTACATGGACGCAGCGCAGCGCGCCGACGCGCAGGCGGTGTTCGACGGGGTGGCCAACGGCGGCCTGCTCGACCTCGTGGCGGCCTGGTACGTGAAGTCGGCGCGCTACGCCAAGCAGGCCGCGGCCGATGGCGCAGCGCCGCGGTTCGCGTTCGTGTCCACCAACAGCATCACGCAGGGCGAGCAGGTCGGCGTGCTGTGGGGCTGGCTGCTGGCGCAGGGTCTGCACATCCACTTTGCGCACCGCACGTTCCAGTGGAGCAACGAGGCGAGCGGCAAGGCCGCGGTTCACTGCGTGATCGTCGGCTTCGGGCTGGCCGATCTCGCGGGCAAGACGATCTACGAGTACGAGGACATCCGCGGCGAGCCGCATCCGGTCGCGGCGAGGAACATCAATCCGTACCTGGTCGATGGCCCGGATGTCGTGCTGGCGCGCCGATCGCATCCGATGGGCGACGTGCCCGAGATCGGCATCGGCAGCCAGCCCATCGACGACGGCAACTATCTGTTCACGCACGCCGAGAAGGCGGCGTTTCTCGCGCTCGAGCCGTCGGCCGCGCGTTTCTTCCATCGCTGGATCGGCGCCGAGGAACTCATCAACGGCGTCGAGCGGTGGGTGCTGTGGTTGGGTGATTGCCCGCCCTCCGAGCTTCGCCGCATGCCGCACGCACTGCGCCGCGTCGAGGCCGTCAAGGCGTTTCGCCGCAGCAGCAGGCGGGCGCAGACAATCGCCGCCGCGGCACGCCCTGCGCACTTCGGCACCGAGCTGATTCCGACCGCGCCTTATCTCGTCATCGCCAAGGTGTCGTCGGAGCGCCGCGGACACGTCCCGATGGCCTTCCTCGGCCCCGAAACCTTCTGCAGCGACCTCGTGTTCATGTGCCCGAACGCGACGCCCTTCCATCTCGGCGTGCTCCTGTCGACGATGCACAACGCGTGGGTCCGGTACACCTGCGGCCGTCTCGAAAGCCGCTACCGCTATTCCAAGGACATCGTCTACAACAACTACCCCTGGCCCGAGTCGCCGACCGAGAAGCAGCGCGACGCGATCACCGCCGCCGCCCAGGCCGTGCTCGACACCCGTGCCCGGTTCCCCGGCTCGACGCTGGCCGACCTCTACGACCCGCTGACCATGCCGCCCGAGCTGCTGAAGGCGCATCGCACGCTCGACGCCGCGGTCGACGCCGCCTACGGCCGCAAGGGCTTCAAGACCGACGCCGAGCGCGTCGCCTTCCTGTTCGAGCTGTACCAGCGCAGCACCTCGCTGCTGCCGGCCGCGCCGCCGCGCGCGAAGGCCCGGGCGCGGCGCGCGGCGGACTGAGCCTCAGGCTTTCGGCAGGCGCACCTCGCCGGCGCGCGAGATCGAGAACAGTGCCGGTGCGGGCGTGCGCCGCACTTCGCGCTGGATCGCCCTCCATGCCTTGACCACCGCCGAGGCCGTGTCGGCCGCGGACAGGTTGCCCGAGGTCAGCGCGAACAGGTGCACGCCGGCGGCCCGCACCGCCCGCAACTCGTTCGGGCGGCGACGGATGTTCTTGTCGCGGGTGATCACCGTCAGGCCGCGCCGCCCGACCTCGGCAATCCACTCGGGGTCGGGCGTGTCGTCCTCGAATGCGTCGCGGTGCGCGATGAACGGAATGCCGGCAGCGCGCAGCACGCTGTCCAGCACATGACTCCAGGTGTCGCGGTCGATGAAGAGGGTCGGGACCGCGCCCGCCGGGGATTCGCGGGTCGAATCAGGCGGCACGCCGCTGCTCGAAGCGCAGGGCTTCCTCGATCAGCCCGGCGTCGACGCGGTAGTCGGCCGCCATGTCGGCAATCGAGTCGCCCGCGCGGAAGCGGCTTTCGATCACTTCGGTGCGAACGAACGCGCCGGTCAGCACAGGCCGGCCGAACGACAGCGCCGGATCGACCAGCACGGTTCGCGGCTGGGCATCGGGTCGTGAGGGCGGTCGGGTGTACGGGAACAGGCGGATCGGCCCACCGCCCGATCCCTGGAAGTCCACCCGAGCCAGGGTGCGCTCGAAATCCTCGCGCAAGGCGCGCTGGCCTTGCTGCGAGACATTGATCAGCTCGTCCGCGTGGGCGACGAACAGGTCGATGCCGTTGGTCCGAAACCGGGCCGACGCGAGCGGGCGATCGTCCCCCAGGCGCTCACGCATGTACTGGACCGCCTTGCGGACCTGCGGCAATTGCACGCGGTGGTGGCGTCGGATCACGGCCAGCAGGTGCAGCTCGCACAGATTGACGAACGACAGCAGGCGCCGGCGCTCGTCGGCGGGCTCGACGACGCGGGCGAAGAGCTTGCGGCTGCCGTCGTGCCTGTGGTGGTAGTCCTGCCCGAAGCACCAGGCCTGCACCGTTCCCGACGGCAGGCCGAGAATCTGCGCCGCCTCGGCCGGGCGGTAGGCGGGTTCCTGGGCGAGGTCTGGGGATCGGATGTCGGCGGCCATGGCGGGACCCGCTCAATTCTTGGATGCGGCAGTGTAGTGAAATCGCCTGGCGGCGCAATCGGGCGTCATGCCCGGGTGCCGCATGCCTTGACGACACGTAAGTATGCTGGTGTCCGAAGAAGACTGGCAGGCGATACAGGAGACCTTGTTCCTCTCGTCCATCCCGGGAATGAGAAAGTCCATTCGTGACGCGATGGCCGAGCCCTTGTCCAGGAGCGCCAGGAAACTCGACTGGTGAGCTGGCTGCCGGTCCACTCCAAGCAGGCCCTGAAGGACGCGAAGAAGCTCGAGGCGGCGGGCCTCGAGCCCCGGGCCGAGGAACTTCTCGACATTCTGAAGAACGACCCGCTGCAGAATCCGCCGGCGTTCGAGAAGCTGGCCGGCGCCAACCCGCGCTGGCTGGGTGCCATGGGCGCGTTCACCCTGGTGCTGCACACCTGGACGCAGGACCTGCGCCGGCACATCCATGTGCACGCGTTGATGGCCTGCGGCGGGCTGGACGCCGACGGTCGGTGGCGCACCCCGAAGCGCAGCCCGACCTTCCTGTTCCCGGTGCATGCGCTGTCAAGCGTGTTCCGCGGCAGGTTCCTCGACGCGCTGCGACGCGCCAGCCAGGCCGGCGAGTTGCCGCGCGATCCGGCGGACACAGACCTGCTGCGCCAGGCGCGGCTGAAGGAGCTGACGCGCAACGACTGGGTGGTGTATGCGAAGACGCCGCTGGCCGGACCCGAGGTGGTGCCGGACTATCTGTCGCGCTACACGCACCGCGTGGCCGTCTCCAACGAACGTATCGTCGGCATCGACGCCAAGGGCGTGCGCCTGCGAGTTCGCGCTGACGACCGCGGCGGCAAGCGCACGACGCTGATCGATGGCCAGACATTCATCGCCCGCTTCCTGCAGCATGTCCTGCAAGGGCCACGAAGGGGCCCCTTCGTGGCCCCGGGGCTTCAAACGCATCCGCCACTATGGGATGCTCAGTGCGGCGACCAAGACCGAGCGGCTGACCAAGGCGCGCGCGGCCCTGGCCATGCCGGCGGCGAACGCGCAGGCGCGTGAAGATGCAGCCGCGTTCATCAAACGCGTGGCAGGCATCGAGATCGCGTGCTGCCCGCACTGCAGACTGGGACACTGGCAGACCATCGAGTTGTTGCAGCCGACCACGCACAGCCGCCACGGCGATGCCGCTCAATGCAGAGGGCCGCCATGATGCTGCATCGCAGGGCCATCACTGTCGCTCGCCTTGCCCGTCGCTCGCGACGCGGCGATGGCCTCGCTCGTGCCTGCGGGCCATATGACGCCGACAGCGTGCGGCATCCGGCTCGGCAACACGGTTCGCGCCGAACATTCACACCCACTCGCGCCAACACAGTGAGCAGCGCCGGCGCGCCGATTGCGTATTTCGGCGAACGTGACCGACGATTTCGGGAACGTGACCGGTTTGG
>JAZKAV010000036.1:0-22350 GCA_040388965.1 Pseudomonadota bacterium
AACAAACGGATCAGATCGCGGCTTCGCGCGATCTATCCTTAATCGTTAGGCCCCACTGGCGCTCGATGCGCCGGCCTCTGCCTTGATGTGCTTGCCGAATAGCGAATTGAACGCCTTCAGATCTGCTGCAATTCTGTCGTTGGGCTTGTCGTGACGCCCATATGTACAGTCAACCATTCGAATACTGCCTTTTTGGAGCAGGAGGTTTTCCTTGGACCAATCCCCGAGTGCAAAGCCCAACTTGTGGGTGCGCGCGACTTGACTTTGAAGCGAACTAATCATCGACGAAGTACAGTCCTTGACTCGGAATGGCTTGCCTTGTATGAACTCCTGAATCATGTAGTAGTTACCGATGCCCTCTCCTGATTTCAAGAAGACATGCCCCATGTGATAGTAGCGAGGCAGCAGACCAATATCAGACAATTGCTCAACGACCCAGCAATAATGCTCAAAGTCGCGAAGGTTCTTGATCTGCTGAGCGTCATCGTGCAACTCGTAAA
Organism: Pseudomonadota bacterium; assembly: GCA_040388965.1. GTDB lineage: Bacteria > Pseudomonadota > Gammaproteobacteria > Burkholderiales > Burkholderiaceae_C > LMDS01. Next base: position 501 of record JAZKAV010000036.1, read on the forward strand.
GCTTTAACACGCGCTTCGCTTGCGTCGGAACTTCTTCGACCAAGTATGCTTCTGCCGTCCACCCGCTGCCAAGTCGCCTCTTGACTACGTAGTTCCCGACTCGAAAGCCTGGTTTGAGGTAGAAGAGAACTTTGTTCATCGGTGCAGTCTCCAATGTGGGGCCTAACGAGAAATGGACAATTGATGCGGCTGCGCCGCGGTTGGCCTAAATCGAACTGACCTCATCCTTGCCTCCCGTGCGTTCCCCCATGCAGGGGCCCCTATTGTCCCCGCTCGCGGGTGATGGCGGTGCCGATATGGGCGGCCTGAATTTCCCGGCATGGACAGCACTTCCAACGATGCGCCGCCCGGTCGTCCCGGGCTTGCCGGACTGTCGCCCGTGCCCGGGCCGGCCGTCAACCCCCTGGCCGATCCTGGCGCCGCGCCGGCGCCGCCGCGCCTGCTCGAGCGCCTGCGCGAGGCGATCCGCGTGCGCCACTACTCGATACGCACCGAGGATGCCTATGCGGACTGGGCGCGGCGCTACATCCTGTTCCACGGCAAGCGCCATCCGTCGGAGCTGGGCGCTGCGGACGTCGCGGCCTTCCTGACGCACCTGGCGGTGGAGCGTGGGGTCTCGGCGTCGACGCAGAACCAGGCCAAGTCGGCGCTGCTCTTCCTTTACCGTGTCGTGCTGGCGCAGCAGTTGCCGTGGCTCGACGAGGTCGTCGCCGCCAAGGACCGCCGGCACCTGCCGGTGGTGCTCACGCCCGCCGAGGTGCGCCGGCTGCTGCACGAGACGAGCGGCACCACCGGTCTGGTGGCAGCCCTGCTCTACGGCACCGGCCTGCGCCTGCTGGAGGCGCTGCGGCTGCGGGTGAAGGATGTCGGCTTCGAGCACCGCGAGATCCTGGTGCGCGACGGCAAGGGCGGCAAGGACCGCGTCACCGTGCTGCCCGAGAACCTGATCCTGCCCCTGCAGCAGCAGCTGGCGCAGGCCCGGGCGCGGCACGACCGCGACCTGGCCGAAGGCTTCGGCCGGGTCTGGCTGCCGGACGCGCTGGCGGTGAAGTTTCCGCGCGCGCCGGTGGCCTGGGGCTGGCAATGGGTGTTTCCCAGCGCGGCGTTGTCGATCGATCCGCGCAGCGGCGTGCGGCGCCGCCATCACCTCAACGAGGTGTCGGTGCAGAAGGCGGTGGCGGGTGCCGCGCGCCGCGCCGGCATCGTCAAGCCCTGTTCGCCGCACGTGCTGCGCCATTCCTTCGCGACCCACCTGCTACAGGCCGGCTACGACATCCGCACCGTCCAGGAGCTGCTGGGCCACAGCGACGTGTCGACGACGATGATCTACACCCACGTGCTCAATCGCGGCGGGCGCGGCGTGCGCAGTCCGCTGGACCAGATGTAGCGGCCAGGTGCAGCGCGTGCGCGGCCCGGCTACGATGGCGGCTCGGCCCACTGCGAGGACACCCGCCCATGAATACCCCCATCACCCAGGCTGCGCGCTTCGGCAGCGGCCAGCTGGTCAAGCGCGTCGAGGACGCGAGCCTGCTGGCCGGCAAGGGCCAGTTCACCGACAACGTGCCGGTCGCCGGCGCGGCCCACATCGCGTTCCTGCGCTCGCCCTACCCGCACGCGCGCATCACGGCGATCGACACCGCCGCCGCGGCGGCGATGCCGGGCGTGCTCGCGGTCTACACCGGCGCGCAGCTCGCCGCGGCCGGCGTCAAGCGCATGCCGACGGTGGCCGGGTTCCAGCGCGCCAACGGGCAGCGGCCCGCCTCGCCGGCGCGCCATGCGCTGGCCATCGACACGGTGCGCTTCGTCGGCGAGCCGGTCGCCGCGGTGGTGGCGGAATCGCGCGAGGCCGCGCGCGATGCGGTCGAGGCGGTGGCGGTGGACTACGCCGAGCTGCCGGCCGTCGTCGACGCGGTGCGCGCGACCGCACCCGGCGCGCCGGTGCTGTGCCCCGAGGCGCCGGACAACATCGCCGCCGAGATGCGCCACGGCGACGCGGCGGCCACCGAGGCGGCGTTCGCGGCGGCCGCGCACACCGTGGCGCTGGACATCGTGAACCAGCGCCTCGCGCCCGCCCCGATGGAGCCGCGCAGCATCGTCGCCGCGTTCGACGCCGCCACCGGCCGCCTGACGGTGCGGCTGAGCACCCAGTCGCCGACCAACATCCGCACCGCGATCGTCGACGCGCTCCCGGGGCTGAGCGCCGAGACCGTGCGCATCCTCGTCGGCGATGTCGGCGGCGGCTTCGGCATGAAGACCGGCGCGTACCCGGAAGACATCGTCGTCGCGCACGCGGCGCGGGCGCTGAATCGCCCGGTGCGCTGGCAGGCCGAGCGGGTCGAGGAGTTCCTGTCGGCGGTGCACGGCCGCGATGTCGTCAGCCACGCCGAGATGGCGCTGGACGCGAACGGCAAGGTGCTCGCGATGCGGGTGCGTTCGCTGGGCAACGTGGGCGCCTATGCGATGACCACCGCGGTGGCGATCCAGGTGCTGATCGGGCCCTGGGTCTCGACCAGCATCTACGACATCCGCACCATCGACCTGCACTTCCGCGCCGCGCTGACCAACACCACGCCGCTCGGCGCCTACCGCGGCGCGGGCCGGCCCGAGGCGATCTACCTCACCGAGCGGCTGTTCGACGCCGCGGCGCGCGAGATGCGCCTGGACCCGGCCGAGCTGCGCCGCCGCAACATGATCCGGCCCGAGCAGATGCCCTACAAGAACGCGATGGCGCAGACCTACGACAGCGGGCGCTTCGAGCAGATCCTCGACGCCGGCCTGGCGCTTGCCGACTGGAACGGCTTCGAGGCGCGCCGCGCCGCGAGCCGGGCGAAGGGCCTGCTGCGCGGGCGCGGCATCGCGACCTTCCTGGAATGGACCGGCGGCAACGCGTTCGAGGAGCGCGTGACGGTCGACGTCTCGGCCGACGGCTACATCGAGATCGGCTCGGCAACGCAGGCGATGGGACAGGGCATCGTGACGAGCTTCGTGCAGCTCGCGGTCGACGTGTTCGGCGTGCCGCCCGAGCGCATCCGCGTGCTGCAGGGCGACACCGACCGCGCCAACGGCTTCGGCAGCGCCGGCTCGCGCTCGCTGTTCACCGGCGGCTCGGCGCTGCGGGTCGCCTCCGAGCGCACGATCGACAAGAGCAAGGAGCTCGCCGGCGAGGTGCTCGAGGTCGCGCCGGCCGACATCGAGTACCTGGAAGGGCGCTTCAAGGTGGTGGGCACCGACGTCGGCATCGGCCTGTTCGAGCTCGCCGCCAGGCAGCCCGAGCGGCGCATCTGCATCGATTCGACGAGCGCGGTCGGCGGGCCGACCTGGCCGAACGGCTGCCATGTCTGCGAGGTCGAGATCGACCCGGACACCGGCCACGTGGACGTGGCCGCGTACGCGTCGGTGAACGACATCGGCCGCGTCGTCAGCCCGGCGATCGTCACCGGCCAGATCGAGGGCGGCGCGGTGCAGGGCATCGGCCAGGCGCTGTACGAAGGCATCACCTACGACCGCGAGAGCGGGCAGCTGCTGACCGCGAGCTTCCAGGACTACGCGATGCCGCGCGCCGACGTGGCGAGCGCCTTCTTCAGGACGCAGTTCGACACCTCGATCCCGTGCACGACCAACCTGCTCGGCGTCAAGGGGGTGGGCGAGCTCGGCACGATCGGCGCGACGCCGGCGGCCGTCAACGCCGTCATCGACGCGCTGGCCCACGCCGGCCACGGCCGCGCCGCCGAGCGGGTGCAGATGCCGCTGACGCCGCCGCGCGTGTGGCGCGCGCTGGCCGGCGAGTTCGATCCGTCGCCGTTCGCCTGAACCGGTCGCCGGGCCCGCGGCCCGGCTCTGTTGCACAGGGGAAGTCCATGCCGCATCGAACCCTTCGGGACCGGCGCGTCCTCATCACCCAGGCCGGCGAGTTCATGGGCCCGATGCTCTGCGAGGTGTTCGCGGCGCACGGCGCGACCGTGATCGCCAGCACCGCCGCGCTGCTGGAGGCCGGTGCGCCGCAGGCCGTCGTCGCCGCGGCGGGACGGGTCGATGTGCTGGTGGCGAACCTCGCCGTCCCGGCGCCGTCGACCGCGGCGACCGACGCGTCGGACGACGAGTGGCGCAGCATCTTCGCGGCGCTGGTCGACCCGCTGCCGCGGCTGGTCAGAGCGGTGCTGCCGGCGATGATCGAGCGGCGCGCGGGCAGGATCCTGGTGCTGGGCAGCGCGTCGGCCTTGCGCGGCATGCGGCGGGCATCGACCTACAGCGCCGCCCGCGGCGCGCAGCTCGCCTACGTGCAGGCGGTCGGGGTCGAGGTCGCGGTGCACAACGTGCAGGTCAACGCGATCGCGCAGAACTTCGTGGACAACCCGACCTACTTTCCGCCCGAGGTGCAGGCCGACCCGCGCTTTCGCGAGCGCCTGAAGCGCGAGGTGCCGCTGGGCCGCCTGGTCAGCGCGCGCGAAGACGCCGAGTTCGCCGCCTACCTGTGCAGCGAGCCGGCCGCGTGCTTCGTCGGCCAGGTGTTCCCGGTTTGCGGCGGCTGGGTACAGCGGTGATCCGGCCACGGCCATGAACGCGCCGGGCCGCCATGGGCCACAAGGTGGCCCCTGCGGGTCCTCGGGCGAATACCGGCGTGCGCAGCACGAGGGTACACCGATGAACGTCGCCCGCGCCGCGCGCGCCTGGGTCGCCGGCGCACTGCTGCTGGCCACGGTGCTGCCGGCGGCCCGGGCCGCATCGCAGGCACCGGTCGCGGCCGAGCACGGCATGGTCGTCACGGCCCAGCAACTGGCCACGCGGGTGGGCGTCGATGTGCTGCGCGACGGCGGCAATGCGGTCGATGCGGCGGTGGCGGTCGGCTATGCGCTGGCGGTCGTCTACCCGGCGGCCGGCAACCTGGGCGGCGGCGGCTTCATGACGATCCGGCTCGCCGACGGGCGCCGGACGTTTCTCGACTTCCGCGAGAAGGCGCCGCTCGCGGCGAGCGCGGACATGTACCTCGACAAGGACGGCCAGGTCGTCAAGGGCGCGAGCACCCGCGGCCATCTCGCGGTCGGCGTGCCGGGCAGCGTGGCCGGGCTGGAGCTGGCGCTGACGAGGTACGGCACGATGAAGCGCGCCGCGCTGATCGCGCCGGCGATCCGCTACGCGCGCGACGGCTTCGTGCTCGACGCCGCTGATGCCGCGATGCTGGCGACCGCGACCGATGCGTTGCGCACCGATCCGGCCTCGGCCGCGATCTTCCTGAACCGCGGCGAGCCGTTCCGTCCCGGCCAGCGCCTCGTGCAGGCGGACCTGGCGCGCACGCTGCAGGCGATCGGCGAACGCGGCGCCGCCGGCTTCTACCAGGGCCCGGTCGGCGCCGCGATCGTCGCGAGCAGCCGGGCCGGCGCGGGGCTGATCACCCAGGCCGACCTCGACCAGTACCGGGCGCGCGAGCTGACGCCGGTCGAGTGCAGCTACCGCGGCTACGGCATCGTCTCGGCACCGCCGCCGAGTTCGGGCGGGGTGGTGCTGTGCGAGATGCTGAACATCCTCGAGGGCTACCCGCTGCAGGCGCTGGGCTTCGGCTCGGCGCAGGCGGTGCACTACGGGATCGAGGCGATGCGCCATGCCTATGCCGACCGCAACGCCTGGCTCGGCGACCCGGACTTCGTGACCAACCCGGTCGCGCGCCTGACCTCGAAAGACTACGCCGCGAAGGTCCGCCGCGCGATCGCGCCCGACCGGGCCGGCGTCTCGAACGACATCCGGCCCGGCACGGCGCCGCACGAAGGCAGCAATACCACGCACTACTCGATCGCCGACCGCTGGGGCAACGCCGTTGCGGTGACCTACACGCTGAACGACTGGTTCGGCGCCAAGGTCACTGCCGCGACCACCGGCGTGCTGCTGAACAACGAGATGGACGACTTCACGATCAAGCCCGGCGTGCCCAACCTGTACGGTCTGGTGCAGGGCGAGGCGAACGCGATCGCGCCGGCCAAGCGCCCGCTGAGTTCGATGACGCCGACCATCGTCACGAAGGACGGCCAGACGGTGCTGGTGCTCGGCACGCCGGGCGGCAGCCGCATCGTCAGTGCGGTGCTGCAGACCATCGTCAACCTCGTCGACCACGGCATGGACGTGCAGGAGGCGGTCGATGCGCCGCGGGTGCACCAGCAGTGGCTGCCCGAGGCGACGAACCTGGAGCCGTTCGCGCTCGGCCCCGACACGCGCCGCCTGCTCGAAGCCATGGGCCACCGGTTCGCCGGGCCGCCGCCGGCGAGCCACCTGGCGGCCATCCTCGTCGGCGCGCCGACGCTGGGCGGACAGCCGGTGAGCGCGAACCGTTTCTACGGCGCCAACGACCCGCGCCGCCGCAGCGGGCTGGCGCTGGGCTACTGAAGCGCGCGCCGGCCCTCGCGGCGGTCGTCAGCCGGCGTCGCCGGCGCGGACCGCGGGCTTGCCCTTCATCGTGTACGAGCGGCCGCGGAAGATCGCGATGCGCTCGCCGCGCTGGTTCGTGACCTCGGTGTCGTAGAGGCCGGTGCGGCCCGCCTTCGAGACCTCGACGCAGCGTGCGGTCAGCACGTCGCCGCCGCGGCCGGGCGCGACGAAGTCGATGCCGAAGCCGGACGCGACCGTCAGTTCGTCGTAGGAGTTGCAGGCGAACGCGAATGCCGAGTCGGCGAGCGTGGCGATCAGGCCGCCGTGGCAGATGTCGTGACCGTTCAGCATGTCGTCGCGCACCGTCATCGACAGCGTCGCGCCGCCGGGCCGCACTTCGTCGATGCACATGCCCAGCATCTTCGTCGCGCGGTCGTTCTCGAGCATGCCGGCGCGCACGTGTTCGGCGGTCTGCTGGGGCGTGCGTCGGGCGGGTGCGGGGGCTTCGGCCCCGGAAGCGCCGGGCGTGCGTGTATCGGAATGGTCCATGAATCGTTCGTCGGCACTGGAGGTGCCTCCAGTGTGCACGCAACGCGCGGCGTTACTTCGCCGCCGGGGGTTTCACGGGCTCGCGGTCCAGCATCATCTGCATCATCGCTTCCATCATGTCCATGCGCCGCTGCATGGTCTCGTGGTCCATGGGCATGCCGCCGCCCATCGGGCCCTTGCCGGCTCCCATGCCCATGCCGCCGCCGCGCATCTGGCCCATCATCGCCATGCCGTCCCGCATGGTCTTCATGTGCTCCTGCATCAGCGCGGCGCGCTCCTCGGGCGTCCTGGCCGACTGCATCTTCTGGTGCATCTCCTGCATCGTCTTCATCTGCTGGTCGAACTTCGGGGCGTCGACCCTGGCAGCCGCCTGCGGCGGATGGTGGGCCGCATGTTCATCCGCTTCCTTGGCAGCGCCGCCCGGGAGGGACGTGCACCCCCCCAGCAAGGCCAGCACCAACGCACCCGATCCGACGACGACGAGCTTCATTGAATTCTCCGATGACCACGGGCGCCACAGCAGCACCGCAGACCGGCAGCTTGCGCTGCGACGAGGTTCGGGGCGTTGAGGCAGGTCAAGACTTGGGCTGCCAGAGCCGGCCGCAGATCACCCGGTCGGGGCCGGCCTCTTCGCCGGCAGCCGGCGAGGAGCCGGGCCCTGGATCGGCCTGGTCGCGGTCGATGGCTTCGCCGCGGTCTTGCCGGCCTTGGCAGCGGGCGCGACCGGCCCGGCGATGTCGGCCAGCGTCACGGCGTCGAGTTCGGCGAAATAGGCCCGCAGGGCATGGCCCAGCACGCTCTTCAATCGACAGGTCGGGGTCAGCGTGCAGGTGTCGGTCGACGCATCGAAGCACTCGACGAGCCGGAAGTCGGTCTCGGCGCTTCGCAGCACGTCGCCGACACGGATGGCCGACGGCGGCTTCAGCAGTCGCAGCCCGCCGCCGCGCCCGCGCGTGGTCTCCAGCACACCCTGGCGCCCCAGATCGTTGACGATCTTCATCAGGTGGTTCTTCGACAAACGGTGCCGGTCGGCCATCTCGGCGATGGTCACCAGGCGACCCGGGTTGGCCGCGCAGTACATCAGCACGCGAAGGGTGTAGTCGGTGTAGTCGGACAGTCGCATCGCCAGGGGCACCGTGAAGAATGCGCGCAGCACATTGCCGGATGCACGGCCGCGCGATAACATGCACCAATCGTACATCTTAACCAACGCCGATCGGCAGTCCGACGACTGTCGCGACGCGCGTCATCGAAGCCATGCGTTCCGCCCCGATCCCGATCCTCGCTGCCGCCCCCGCCGAGACAGGCGCCCGGCCGCCGCGAGGCATGCCCTTCCTGCGACTGGGCTTTCGTCCGTTCTACGTCGGGGCCGCCGCGTTTGCCGCGCTGTCGATTCCGCTGTGGGTGACCGTCGTCCTCGGCGGGATCAGCCTGCCGATGCCGATGCCGCCGATGCTCTGGCATGCGCACGAGATGCTGTTCGGATTCGCGGCGGCGGTCATCGTCGGCTTCCTGCTGACCGCGGCGAGGGCGTGGACCGGTCTGGCCACGCCGCGCGGGGCCACGCTGGCGGCACTGGCGCTGCTCTGGTTGTCCGCGCGCGTGGCCGCGCTGACGGCGCCCTATCCCGTGTACGCGGCGCTGGACATGCTGCTGCTGCCCGGGGTGGCCGGTCTGCTGACCGCCGTGCTGCTGCGCGCCGGCAACCGGCGCAACCTGCCGCTGATGCTGTTCCTGTTGCTGCTCGCGGCGGCCAACGGCGTGTTCCACCTCGCCGCCCTCGGCGTCCTGGACCTCGCCCCGATGGCCGCGCTGCACGCCGGCCTCGGACTGATCGTCCTGATCGAAAGCGTGCTGGCCGGCCGGGTCATCCCCGCATTCACGATGAGCGCGACACCCGGCTTGCGATTGAGATCGCAGCCGCGGCTGGAGCGGTTCACGCTGGCGCTGACCGCGATCGGCCTGGGGTGCTGGGTGGTCACGCCGGTGGGCCCGACAGCGGCCGTCGCGCTGGGCCTGGCGGCCGTGCTGCACATGCGCCGCCTCTGGAACTGGCAGCCGCTCGTCACGCGCGGCCGTCCGATCCTGTGGGTGCTGCACGCCGCCTACGCGTGGATTCCGGTCGGGCTGGCGCTTCTGGCGCTGGCCGCGTCGGGCGTGGTCGGCGTGTCGGCGGGCGTGCATGCACTCGGGGTGGGGGCCACCGGCGGCCTGATCATCGGCATGATGACCCGCACGGCACGCGGCCACACAGGCCGGCCGATGCGGGCGTCGAAGGCCGAGGTCATCGCCTACGCGCTGGTGCTGGCGGCGGCGCTGCTGCGCTCGCTGGTGCCACTGGTCACGCCGGGGAGCGTCCCCTACGGCGTCCCGTTGATTGCCGCGGCCGTGGCCTGGAGCAGCGCCTTTGCGGTCTACCTCTGGGTCTTCACTCCGTGGCTGATCAGCACCCGGCTGGACGGCAAGGACGGCTGACCTGACGAGCGGCAACGGGGCCACCGCCCGGGCGCCGAAGGCACACAATGGTCGGGCGCGGGCCCGCAGGCCCATCGCCCACGGAGGTCCCATGGCACTGCAACATGCGCAACCCCTCGATGTCATCGATGTTCGGCCGCTCGGCACCGGGCTGCGCGACGCGGTCACCACCAGCCTGCTCAAGACCGAAGCGCTGCAGCTGATGCGCCTGGTGTTGCCGGCAGGGCGGGGCCTGCCGACACACAGCGTGCCGGGCGCGATCACCGTGCTGTGCCTGGAGGGCGAGGCGGTCGTCGTCACGCCGTCGCGCACCTGCACGCTGCAGGCGGGCCGACTCGTGATGCTGGCGGGCGGCGAGCCTCATGCGGTCGAGGCCGTGACGGATGCGTCCCTGCTGGTCACCGTCCTGCTGCACACCCGATGACCGGGACGCCCGGCATCCCGCGAGCCGCGCCGGGCCCGGCCGACCGACTCTGCCTCGAAAGCGACCCATGACCATCTCCAGCTTTGACGATCTCCTGCGCTCGGCTCGCGAACAGACGCAGCGCCAGCGATTGCTGTTCGTGTTCGCCACGGCCGGCGTCCCGGAGAACGCGACGCCCGAACAGCGCGCCCGCTTCGAGGCCGGCGAAGGCGGCACGCTGACGCCGCTGATGTGCGTCGACAAGACGCCGCAGGAGCTGGGGTCGTTCGAGGCGCTGCTGGAAGAATCGCGCCAGTTCGATCAGGCCTGGGACATCGTGTTCGTCGCGGCGCTGTCGGGCTCCGGCGATCTCGGCCCGACCGCCGCGCAAGCCGAGGCGCCATTGCAGCGTATGGTCGAGTCGATCAAGTCCGGCAGCATCGGCGGCTTCATCCCGTTCGATGTGCGGGGTCAACCGGTCCGGTTCACGTGAGGCGCTGCGTCTGCGCAGAGGCGGTTTCGAGGCAAGCTCAGGCCGCCACGGCGGCGTGCGGTGTCAGCAGGCGTTGCATCAACTCGATCACACCGCGGATCTGGTCGCCGAACGGCAGCGCGCCGACACCGCGAAAGAACAGGCCCTTCTTCAGGTCCCCGCGCAAGGCGGCGGCGAGTTGCGTGTCGATGCAGAACTGGCCCCATCCGGGCAGCCCGTCGCGCAAGCCGCATTGCGCCAGGCAATCGAAGGCGAGGGTGCAGCGCGGCTTGACATGCGCCACGCTTTGCAGCTTGGGCTCGGCCTTGAGGTAGTTCACGAGCCACGGCGTGGCGACGGCGCGCGCGGGCAGGCCGGCCACGCTGGTGAACTCGACCAGGTCGGCGTCCTGCGCCCGCGCCAGCACGCGCTTGAATTCGGCGTGTGCATCGCATTCGTGTGTCACGGCGAAGGGCGTGCCCAGCTGCACGGCGGCGGCGCCCAGCGCCTGCACGCGGGCGATGTCCTCGAACGTGCGGATGCCGCCGGCCGCGATCAGCGGAACGTCCTGGGCGATGCCCGCGGCGCGCAGGAACGCCAGCGATTGCGGAATCACCTGGTCGAACTCGAAGCGCGGATCGGTCAGATCGGCGATCCTTGCAGCGCCGAGGTGGCCGCCGGCCAGGCGCGGGTGTTCGATCACGATCGCGTCGGGCAGGCGCTTCTTGCGCTCCCATTTGCGCACCAGCAACTGCACGCCGCGCGCGTCCGACAGGATCGGCACGAGCAGCGCGTCGGGGTGGTCTTGCGCGAGGTCGGGCAGATCGAGGGGCAGGCCGGCGCCGACCACCACCGCGTCGATCCCGCACTCGAGCGCGCGCGTCACCGACGGGCCGTACTCGCTCACTGCGCGCATCACGTTGACGGCGAGCAGCCCGCGTCCGCCCGAGCGCTCACGCGCGGCGCGAATCTCGCGTTCCAGCGCTTCGAGGTTGGCCGCGTCGATGGCCTGCTTCGCGGCCTGCGTGGCCGCCGCGCCCGCAGGCAGGGCGCGCGTCTTCTGCATCAGGTCGGGGTGGTGGCGACGCAGGTCGACCGACGAGATCGTGCCCATGGCGCCGAGCGCCGCGACGCTGCCGGCGAGCCGGTGCGCCGACACGCCCACGCCCATGCCGCCCTGCACAACCGGAAGCAGTGTGCGGCCGCCCAGGCGCAGCGGCGTGAGGCCACCGGCCGCCAGCAGGGTCATCAGATCGCCGGCGATGCCGGCAGCGTCGGTCGGGCAGGTCATGAACGGTTCGGGCGGGCACCGGTGCGCCGCATCTGCTTCGATGCAGGCAAGGTAGCGACCCGACGCGCCCATGGTCTTGACCGGGATCAAGCGTCGGTCGGGAGCGGCGCCGCGCGAGTGCCGGGCGATCCGGGCGCCAGTGCCGCGTCGATCTCGTTGAAGATGCTGCCGCCGTCGTCCACGGGCGCCGGGTCGAACGGGCCGGTGCCGCTGTGCTCGGCGATCGACGCGGGCAGGAAGCTGCCGCTGCGCAGGTCGAAGACATGCACCTCGCCGTCCTCGATCACATAGTGCCACCCGTGCAGTGTCAGCCGGCCGGCCTCGACACGCTCGCGAACCATCGGGTAGCCCATCAGACGTTCGAGTTGCAGCACGATGGAACGCTGCTCCGTCCGGCGCAGCGCCTCGGGCGTCATCTGAACCGGCAGCGCCGCCTCGCGCCCGAGTTCGAGCCACGCTTGCAGGTTGGTGGCCTGCGGCGTGGCTTCTTCATACAGCGCGCGGATACCGCCGCAATGGCTGTGGCCGCAGACGATGATGCGGTCCACGCCGAGCTTGAGCACGGCGAACTCGATGGCTGCTGCGGTCCCGTGGTATCCGGCCGAGCCATCGTGGGGCGGCACGAAGGCACCGACGTTGCGCACCATGAACACCTCGCCCGGTCCGGCGCCGGTGAGCAGATACGGCAGCAGGCGCGAGTCGGAACAGCCGATGAACAGGATGCTCGGGTGCTGGCCGTCCCGCGCCAGCGTCTGGAACTGGTCCTGGACGGTGGGGAAGTAGTCGTCGTGAAAGCGGCGCAGGCGCTGCAGCAGCTCGTCAGGCATGACGCAACGCCCGGACGCAGTGCGGTGTGATCACTGAACCAGCGGCGTGCCTGCGGCGTCCAGATCGACGCCCTCGACAACCGCCTGCCCCGCCAGCAGCTGCAGGGTCTGGCGCAAGGCCGTCACCCAGGCCTGCCGACGCAATGCCATCGCGACCGTGCCACGCACTTCCTCGAAGGACTGCCGGACGCCGCCTTCGCGCCCCAGCACCTCCACCACGTGCAGGCCGAAGCGGCTGTGCACCAGGCGCGGCAGCACGCCGACTTCCACATGGCCGAAGAGTTCGCGCGCGAACTCGGGGGCGCAGTCGTCGGGCTTCAGCCAGCCCAGCTCGCCGCCGTGCTCGCCGCTGGGGCAGTTGGACAACTCGCGGGCCGACCGGCCGAACCCGTCGCCGGCGGTTCCGTCGTGGCAGCGCACGTCGAGCAGGCAGGCCTCGGCGCGGTTGCGCAGCGCCACCACGTCCATGCCGGGCGTCACGGCAAACAGGATGTGGCGCACCCGCACCCGTTCTCCGGTGCGGTAGCGGGCCGCGCGGGCGGCATGGTGGCGCCGGCAGGCCTCGTCCGAAGGCTCGGGCAGCTGCAGCTCGCGCTCCAGCCAGGCGTCGATGGCCCGGGACGCCGCCTCGCTGACCACGCCGTCCACGGGAGGGGCATCGGTCGCATCGAGCAGGCCGTCGCGCACGGCCGCCTGACGCAGCAGCTCGGTGCAGGCGCGCTGGCGCAAGGCCTGCGCGCCGAGATCTTCGGCCGCGCGGTTCAGGGCCACGCCGTTGATGCGTGCCACGCGACCCGCCCCGGATGGCGCCGCGGCGCTGAAATCGACAGTCTCGACAAGCATGGTGGTCGCTCCGCAGGGTTCAAACGCTGGCGCCGGGCGGGCGCGGCCGGTTGTGGCCCGCCGGCACGTTCAGCCGTCGGCTGCGCACCACCTGGTGCGGGCGGAACAGAAAGGCCACGGTGGCGAACCCGCTCCACACGTGCACCAGCCGGCTGAACGGGAACAGCAGGAAGATCGTCATGCCGAACACGATGTGCACCAGGTAGGGCCAGGGCAGGCCGGCCAGCACGGTGGCATCCACCGGCCGCAGCGTGACGATGCGCTGCGCCCAGTCCGCCAGGATCAGCATCGTGCCGCCGTCGGCGTGCTGCCATGAAAACGGCAGCGTGATCAGACCCACCACGAGCTGGATCCACAGGATCACGAGAATCGCGATGTCGGTGCGATGGCTGGTCAGCCGGATGCGCGGGTCGAACACCCGCCGATACAGCAGCATCGACAGGCCGACGAAGCAGAAGGCGCCTGCCGTGCCCCCGGCGACGACGGCCAGCATCTGCTTGGTCCCGGCGCTCATGAAGATGCCGTACACCGAGTGCGGCGTGAACAGCCCGACCAGGTGGCCGAAGAACAGGAACAGTATCCCGAAGTGGAACAGGTTGCTGCCCCAGCGCAGCGTGCCGGCGCGCAGCAGCTGCGACGAGTCGCTCTTCCACGTGTACTGGTTCTGGTCGAAGCGGATCAGGCTGCCGATCACGAACACGGTGAAGCACACGTACGGATAGACCTGGAACAGAAAGCCGTATGCGCCGTTCATGACGATGCTCCCGATGCGGCGGATGCCGCGTTGCTCTTGCGCACGATGTGGACCGGCTGGGCCTGTCCGGGACGGGCCTGGCCCTTCGATGAACAGCCGTCGAACACGACCGGCTCGGCCCAGCTCTCGTCGAGCGGTACTTCCGCCGGCGGCGTGACCGGCTGCGCCTTCTCGCCGGCCAGCTCGAGCAGCGCGCCGAGCACGCTGGCGTAGGCGCTCCCGCGCTGCTGCAGCGCAGCGAAGACGGCGTTGAAGATGTGCGCCATCTCGCCGAGAAAGGCACGCGCCTCGCGCACCGGCTGGGTCGAGACGAACTCGAGCACCGCCGGCAGGTAGTCGGGCAGTTCCCCCTCGACCAGGATCAGGCCGGCCTTCTCGTAGGTCTGGCCGAGGTCGATCATCGCCGGGCCGCGTTCGCGCGAGTCGCCGTGCACGTGCTCGAACAGGTGCAGCGACGTGCCGCGCCCGCGGTCGAAGAGTTCGACGTAGTCGCTTTCGGCCTCCAGCGGGTCGGCGCGGCGCAGCGCCGTCATCAGCGTTTCGAGCTCGGCCAGCCGCGAGGACGAGAGCGCGCGTTCGTCGCGCAGCAACTCGCTCATTTCCGGCAGGTGGACCCGCATCTGCGCATCGGGGTAGCCCAGCAGGGCGGCCAGGACGCGCAGGCTGTTGGCCATCGGCCGCGCAGTGTTCAGTCCGAGCATGGTCAGATCTCCGCCCTGATGGGAATGGTGCGCTTCTTCTCGCTGCCGAACAGGCTGGTCTCGCTCGTGCCCTCGGAGCAGCCGTTGCCGAAGCTGAAGCCGCAGCCGCCGCGCACGTTGAAGGTGTTCTCGGCGTATTCGCGGTGCGTCGTCGGGATCACGAAGCGGTCCTCGTAGTTGGCGATGGCCATCACGTGGTACATCTCCTCGACCTCGGCCTGGCTGATGCCGACCTGCTGGAGCACGGCCTGGTTGATGCGCCCGTCGACGTGCTTCTCGCGCTGGTACGCGCGCATCGCCAGCATCCGTTCGAGCGAGCGCACCACCGGCACCGTGTCGCCCGCCGTCAGCAGGTTGGCCAGGTACTTGACCGGGATGCGCAGCTGGTTGACGTCGGGGATCTCGCCGTTCGCACCCACGTGCCCGGCGTTGGCCGCGGCGCTGATCGGAGACAGCGGCGGCACGTACCAGACCATCGGCAGCGTGCGGTACTCCGGGTGCAGCGGCAGCGCCACCTTCCACTGCACCGCCATCTTGTAGACCGGGCTGTTGCGGGCGGCCTCCATCCACTTGTCGGGGATGCCGTCGATCCGTGCCTGCGCGATCACCTTCGGATCGAACGGGTCGAGGAAGATGTCGAGCTGCGCCTGGTACAGGTCGCGGTCGTGTTCGACGCTGGCGGCCTCCTGGATGCGGTCGGCGTCGTACAGCAGCACGCCGAGGTAGCGGATGCGGCCGACGCAGGTTTCGCTGCACACGGTCGGCTGGCCGGCCTCGATGCGCGGGTAGCAGAAGATGCACTTCTCGGCCTTGCCGCTCTTCCAGTTGTAGTAGATCTTCTTGTACGGACAGCCGCTGACGCACATGCGCCAGCCGCGGCACTTGTCCTGGTCGATCAGCACGATGCCGTCTTCCTCGCGCTTGTAGATCGAGCCCGAGGGGCAGGACGCCACGCACGCCGGGTTCAGGCAGTGTTCGCACAGCCTGGGCAGGTACATCATGAAGGTGTTCTCGAACTGGCCGAGCATGTCCTTCTGGACCTGCTCGAAACCGTCGAGGTTCTTGTCCTTGCTGCGCTTGGCGAACTCGCCGCCGAGGATCTCCTCCCAGTTCGGACCCCAGACTATTTTGTCCATTTGCCTGCCGGTGATCAGGCTGCGCGGGCGCGCGGTCGGAGTCGCCTTCATCTCGGGCGCGGACTGCAGGTGCCCGTAGTCGAAGGTGAAGGGCTCGTAGTAGTCGTCGATCTCGGGCAGGTTCGGGTTGGCGAAGATGCGCATCAGGAGCTTCCACTTCGCGCCCTGGCGCGGCTCGATCCTGCCGTTGGCCAGGCGCTGCCAACCGCCGTTCCATTTGTCCTGGTTCTCCCACTCCTTCGGATAGCCGATGCCGGGCTTGGTCTCGACGTTGTTGAACCAGGCGTATTCCATGCCCGGACGGCTGGTCCAGACGTTCTTGCAGGTGACGGAGCAGGTGTGGCAACCGATGCACTTGTCGAGGTTCAGCACCATGCCGATCTGGGCGCGGATCTTCATGCGACTTCCCCTTGCGCCTGGACCGGCACGATCAGTTCATCGGCCACCGGCGTATCCAGCCAGTCGATCTTGTTCATCTTGCGCACGACGACGAACTCGTCGCGATTCGTGCCGATGGTTCCGTAGTAGTTGAAGCCGTAGCTGAACTGCGCGTAGCCGCCGATCATGTGGGTCGGCTTGAGCACGATGCGCGTCACCGAGTTGTGGATGCCGCCGCGCGCGCCGGTGATCTCGGAGCCCGGCGTGTTCACGATCTTTTCCTGCGCGTGGTACATCATCACCATGCCGGGCTTGACGCGCTGGCTCACCACCGCGCGCGCCGCGATCGCGCCGTTCAGGTTGAACAGTTCGATCCAGTCGTTGTCGACGATGCCCGCGCTCTTCGCGTCGTCCTCGCTCAGCCATACGCAGGGTCCGCCGCGACTCAACGTGAGCATCAGCAGGTTGTCGGTGTAGGTCGAGTGGATGCCCCACTTCTGGTGCGGGGTGATGAAGTTCAGCGCGATCTCGGGGTTGCCGTTGGGCTTGATCCCCTGGATGCCGGCGGTCGTCTTCAGGTCCACCGGCGGACGGTAGCTGGTGAAACCTTCACCGAACGCGGTCATCCACGGGTGGTCCATGTAGAACTGCTGGCGGCCCGTCAGCGTGCGCCACGGAATCATCTCGTGCACGTTGGTGTAGCCGGCGTTGTACGAGACCGTCTCGCTCTCGATCCCGCTCCAGGTCGGCGAGCTGATGATCTTGCGCGGCTGCGCCTGGATGTCGCGGAAGCGGATCTTCTCGTCCTCGCGGTGGATCGCCAGATGGGTGTGGTCCCGCCCCGTCTGCTTGCCCAGCGCCTGCCAGGCCTTGACCGCCACGTGGCCGTTGGTCTCGGGTGCCAGTTGCAGGATCACCTCGCAGGCGTCGATGTCGGTGTCGATCTTCGGCATGCCGCAGGTCACCCCCTCGGCCGTGACGAGGCCGCTGAGTTCACCGAGCTGCCTCACCTCGGTCTGCGTGTTCCACGCGATCCCCTTGCCGCCGTTGCCGGCCTTGTTCATCAGCGGCCCGAGCGCGGTGAAGCGCTTGAAGACGTTCGGGTAGTCGCGCTCGACGACCGCCATGTTCGGCGCGGTCTTGCCCGGAATCAGCTCGCACTCGCCGCGCTTCCAGTCCTTGACGCCGAACGGCTGCGCCAGTTCCGAAGGGCTGTCGTGCATCAGCGGCGTCAGCACCAGTTCGCGCTCGACGCCGAGGTGGCCGACGCACACCTCGCTGAACTTCGCGGCGAACCCCTTGTAGATGTCCCAGTCGCTGCGCGATTGCCAGGCCGGGTCCACCGCCGTCGACAGCGGGTGGATGAACGGGTGCATGTCGCTGGTGTTGAGATCGTTCTTCTCGTACCAGGTGGCGGTGGGCAGCACGATGTCGCTGTACAGGCAGGTGGTGCTCATGCGGAAATCGAGCGTCACCAACAGATCCAGCTTGCCCTCGGGCGCCTTGTCGTGCCAGACGACCTCGGTGGGCTTTGCGCCCCGGCCGGCGCCGGGCCGCCCCGGGGCGGCCGGATCCCCTTTCGGGGCGGCGCGCAACGCCTCGGGGTCGTCCACTTCGGCGCCCAGGTCCTTGCCCTGCACGCCGTTGCTGGTGCCGAGCAGGTGCTTCAGGAAGTACTCGTGCCCCTTGCCCGACGAGCCGAGGATGTTGGAGCGCCACACGAACATGTTGCGCGGCCAGTTGTCCGGGTGGTCCGGGTCGGTGCAGCTCAGCTTCAGCGAACCGTCCCCGAGCGCCTGGACGGCATAGTCCCTGGGCTCCATGCCGGCAGCCGCGGCGTCGCGCACCACCTGCATCGGGTTCGTCTGCAATTGCGGCGCCGACGGCAGCCAGCCCATGCGCTCGGCGCGCACGTTGTAGTCGATCATGCTCCCGCCGTACAGCGTCTTGTCGGCCAGCGGCGACAGCACTTCCTCCATGCCGAGCTTCTCGTAGCGCCACTGATCGGTGTGGGCGTAGAAGAAGCTCGTGCTGTTCATCTGGCGCGGCGGGCGGATCCAGTCCAGCGCGAAAGCCAGCGCGGTCCAGCCGGTCTGCGGGCGCAGCTTCTCCTGGCCCACGTAGTGCGCCCAGCCGCCACCGCTCTGGCCGATGCAGCCGCACATCATCAGCATGTTGATGACGCCGCGGTAGTTCATGTCGCTGTGGTACCAGTGGTTCATCGCCGCGCCGATGATCACCATCGACTTGCCGCGCGTCTTGTGCGCGTTGTCGGCGAACTGGCGCGCCACCGTGATGAGCTGGGCACGCGGCGTGCCGGTGATGCGCTCCTGCCAGGCGGGCGTATAGGGCGTGTCGTCGTCGAAGCTCCTGGCGGCCATCTCACCGGGGATACCGCGCGCGATGCCGTAATTCGCCACCTGCAGGTCGAACACCGTGGCCACCAGCGTCTCGCGCTTTTCGCCGGCCTTGCCGAGCGGGATGCGCCGGACCGGCACGGTGCGCACCAGCACGTCGGTCTGTTCATTGTTCGGGAAGTTCTCGCTGACGATGCCGCCGAAGTACGGGAAGCCGACCTTCGCGGTCTCGGTGCTCGGGTACTGGCCTTCCAGCACCGACAACTGCAGCTTGACGTCGTGGCCGTGGCGCGCTTCCTTGGCCTCCAGGTTCCACCGGCCCTCGTCGGCACGCCCGTCCGGCCCCCAGCGAAAGCCGATGGCGCCGACCGGCAGCACCACCTTGCCAGCCTCGTCGAAGGCCACCGTCTTCCATTCCGGATTGTTGGCCTGCCCGAGCTTGCCGTTGAAGTCGGAGGCCCGCACGTAGCGGTCCGGCACCGAAATGACTTCGCCGCTGGGCAGGGTGTGCTCCTTGAGCATCACCAGCATCGGCATGTCGGTGTAGCGGCGCACGTAGTCGTCGAAGTAGGCGCTGCGCTCGCCGGAATCGGGGAAGTAGAACTCCTTCAGGATCACGTGCCCCATCGCCATGGCGACGGCGGCATCGGTGCCCTGCTTCGGATTCATCCAGATGTCGGCGAGCTTGGCAACCTCGGAATAGTCGGGCGTCACGGCCACCGTCTTCGTGCCCTTGTAGCGCACCTCGGTGAAGAAGTGGGCATCGGGCGTGCGCGTCTGCGGCACGTTGGAGCCCCAGGCGATGATGAAGCTGGAGTTGAACCAGTCGGCCGATTCCGGCACGTCGGTCTGCTCACCCCAGACCTGCGGGCTGCTCGGCGGCAGGTCGCAGTACCAGTCGTAGAAGCTCATGCACACGCCGCCGATCAGGCTCAGGTAGCGCGAACCCGCCGCGTAGCTGACCATCGACATCGCCGGGATCGGCGAGAAGCCGATCACGCGGTCGGGGCCGTGCCGCTTGATCGTGTAGACATTGGCGGCCGCGACGATCTCGTTGACCTCGTCCCAGCTTGAGCGCACGAATCCGCCCAGGCCGCGCACCTGCTGATAGTCGCGCCGCTTCGCGTCGTCCTCGACGATCGACGCCCAGGCATCCACCGGGTCGTGCGCGAGGCGCGCCTCGCGCCAGCTCTTCAGCAGGCGCCCGCGCACCATGGGGTACTTGACGCGGTTCGCGCTGTACAGATACCAGCTGTAGCTCGCGCCCCGCGCGCAGCCGCGCGGCTCGTGATTGGGCATGTCCCAGCGGGTTCGCGGGTAGTCGGTCTGCTGGGTTTCCCAGGTGACGATCCCGCCCTTGACGTAGATCTTCCACGAGCACGAGCCGGTGCAGTTGACGCCATGCGTGCTGCGCACGATCTTGTCGTGGGCCCAGCGGTTGCGGTACGCGTCCTCCCAGGTGCGGTCCTCGCCGGTGGTGACGCCGTGCTCGCCGGAAAACGCCTCCCGGGGTTGCGAGAAATAACTCAGGCGGTCGAGAAAGTGGCTCATGGATCGGGCTCCGGAATTTCGTCGGTCGAGCGTGGATCAGGGGCGGCTCAGGGGTTCTTCACGTACGCGTTCTTGCGCAGGTAGAACCACCAGTTCAGCACCAGGCAGACGGCGTAGAACACCGCGAAGCCGTACATCGCGTATTGCGGCGTGCCGGCCTTGATCTGGTTGCCGATCACGATCGGCGCGACGAAGGCGCCGTAGGCGGCCACCGCCGAGGTCCAGCCCAGCACCGGGCCGGCCTGGGTGCGGTCGAAGATCACGCCGATGGTGCGGAAGGTCGAGCCGTTGCCGATGCCGCTGGCGAAGAACAGCACGATGAACAGGCCGAGGAAGGCCGGGAAGTACTGCTCCGGCGTGGCCGATCCGTAGGCCTGCATCATCACGTAGCCGACCGCGACCGAGGCCGCCACCATCACCGCCGAGATGATCTGCGTGACGATGGAGCCGCCGACCTTGTCGGAGATCCAGCCGCCGATCGGGCGCACCGCTGCGCCGACGAACGGGCCGATCCAGGCGTAGGCGAGCACCGTCGGCGCGTTCGGGTTGTTCAGCGTGTGCTGCATCACGCCGCTGGCGTCGGGCACGTGGCTGACGCCGAAGATCACCTTCATCGCCAGCGGCAGCGCCATCGAGAAGCCGATGAACGAGCCGAAGGTCACGATGTACAGGGCCGTCAGCGCCCAGGTGTGCTTGTCCTTGAAGATCGCGAACTGCTTCGCGACGTTTTCCTTCATCGGACCGAACGCCGCGAGCTTCATGATCAGCAGCGCGCTGACCACGTCCAGCGGGATCGCCACCCACATGCTGATGAGCCCGATGCCCGTGGGCCTGGGCAGGTACAGATACAGACCCAGGATCGACGGAATGAAGGCCAGCGTGTAGAGCCAGGTGATCTTGGCGAACGCGACGATCGGGTTCCCGCTGTCGGGCGTGACCGTCTTCAGGTTGTTCATGCCGAACCAGCACAGGATCGACAGCGGCACGAGCGAGATCAGCCAGGCGAACCCTGCGTTCTGGATCCAGGTGGACGTGCCGGCGTGGATCTTGCCGAAGATCCAGCCGCTGTCCTTCAGCAGCGTCATCGGCTCGCCGCCCAGGCTGCCGAAGATGCTCAGCGTCATCACCAGCGGAATGACGATCTGCATCGTCGTCACGCCGAAGTTCCCCAGGCCGGCGTTCAGACCGAGCGCGGTTCCCTGCAGCCGCTTCGGGAAGAAGGTGCTGATGTTCGACATCGACGACGCGAAGTTGCCGCCGCCGACACCCGACCACAGCGCCATCAGCTGGAACGCCCACAGCGGCCAGTCCTTGTGCTGCAGCACGATGCCGGTGCCGATCGCCGGGGCGAGCAGCATCGCGGTGGTCAGGAAGATGGTGTTGCGCCCGCCGGCCAGACGGATCAGGAACGAGGCCGGAATGCGCATCGTGGCCCCCGCGATGCCGGCGATCGCGGTGAGCGTGAACAGCTCGGCCTGGGTGAACGGGAAACCCAGGTTGAGCATCTGCACCGTGATGATTCCCCACATGCCCCAGACCGCGAAGCCGCACAGCAGCGCGGGCACCGAAATCCACAGGTTGCGGTAGGCGATCTTCTTGCCGGTGGACTCCCAGAACGCCTCGTCTTCGGGTCGCCAGTCCGCGATGTCGGCGCCGCTGCCGGGTGCCGGCACGATGGTGCCGGCCTTGAGGGTCGTGTTCATTTCAGTTGCTCCACCGCGCTTCGCGCGACCCGCGACGCATGAAACGGATGTGTAAT
>JAZKAV010000037.1:0-1468 GCA_040388965.1 Pseudomonadota bacterium
ATGCGCGGGACTATGTGCAGATGCAGTGGTTGATGCTGCAGCAGGCACAGCCGGAAGACTTCGTCATCGCCACCGGGGTGCAGTACAGCGTACGGCAGTTCGTGGAGATGGCGGCGCGCGAGTTGGGCATCCGGCTGCGCTTCGACGGCGAAGGCTCGCTCGAGACCGCCACCGTGGAGTCGGTCGACGGCGACAAGACGGTCGTCAAGCCCGGGCAAGTCGTGGTGCGCGTCGACCCGCGCTACTACCGCCCAACCGAGGTCGAGACATTGCTCGGCGATCCGAGCAAGGCCAAGCTCAAGCTCGGCTGGGCGCCGAAGATCAGCCTGCCGGAACTGGTCAAGGAAATGATGGCTGCCGACTATGCCGCGGCGCGGCGCGATAGCCTGGTCAAGAGCGCCGGCTTCCAAGCCTATGACTATCACGAGTGACGCAGTGCCCGTATCAGCCCATGGGCCGACTGCGAGTGACACGTCCTTGGAGACTGGGTTACGGCCACACCCAGTGCCTGCGCGCAATGACCTACAATCTTCCGTTCAACGATTGAACAAGCCAGCCTGACCCATGCCGCATCGTCCGCTCGGCCAGACTGATTGAGATCGCACATCGACCGGTATCGAATTGTCAGCCGGCGCAGATGGACGATCAAGCTTCTGGATTTGTGCCCCGCACCAAGGAGCCCACCTCATGACTTTGCGTGAACGCCTTCACCATCAGATCGACGCGCTTGATGCAGAGCAGTTGGCGGCACTTGACGCGCTGCTGACCCAGTTGACGCGCCCCCAACGCTTGAAGAATACGGCGGCGGCAACCCCGCTGCCCGCACCCTTTTTGCGCGCTCAACGCCTGATGGCCGGCCAACCCGGGTTTGCCCAAGACATCATCGACTCGCGCGAGGATCGCGGGTGAGGGTCTTTTTCGACACGTCCGCGCTGGCCAAGCTGTTTGTTCCCGAGGCCGGCACGGACGAGATGAACGCGATGATGGCCCAGGACGGACTGGAGATCTGGGTCTCTGCGCTGGCGTCACTCGAATTTCATTCGTTGGCGTGGCGGCGACACCGGGAGGGCCAGTTGGACGCCGCCCGTGTAGCCGTGCTGCTGGGCACGCTGGACGAGCAACTGCACGAATGGCACGTCATCGGGTTGACGCCGAGCGTGCTGCAAAGCGCGCGCGACTTGCTGGCCGACCACGCTGGGCAGCATGGTCTGCGCACTCTTGATGCACTTCAGCTTGCCTCGTTCGACGCGTTACTGGAAGACGGGCCGGCGACATTCGGCTGCGCGGACGCCCGCCTGTGCACCGTCGCAGCACTACGCGGTCATGCCACGTTCAATCCCGTTGCGGCGCGCTAATGCATTGACAGTGGTGCGCCATAAAGACTCCTCAAACGCAGTGACCCCAACAACCGAACCCAAAATCGCCCTCATCACCGGCGTGACCGGCCAGGACGGCGCCTACCTGTCCG
>JAZKAV010000038.1:0-72072 GCA_040388965.1 Pseudomonadota bacterium
ATCCGCGAGGGCGGCAGAACCGTCGGCGCAGGAGTCGTGGCGAAGATCATCGAGTGAGATGAGGCTCCCGGGGCGTGACCACACGCCCACCTCCCGAAGAGGTCGCTTGCCGCCTTGGGGCAGCCCGGCGCCAGCAGGCGCGCTGCGTCAACGGCCTCTTCTCACACGGCGGCGCACTGCGCCGCAACGCTCTTTAAGGAACCGTCATGCAAAAGCAAAAGATCCGCATCCGCCTCAAGGCATTCGACTACAAGCTGATCGACCAGTCGGCGCTCGAAATCGTCGAGACCGCCAAGCGCACCGGCGCGATCGTCAAGGGCCCGGTGCCCCTGCCGACGCGCATGCAGCGTTTCGACATCCTGCGTTCGCCGCACGTCAACAAGACCTCGCGCGACCAGTTCGAGATCCGCACCCATCAGCGCCTGATGGACATCGTCGACCCGACCGACAAGACCGTCGACGCGCTGATGAAGCTCGACCTGCCGGCAGGCGTGGACGTCGAAATCAAGCTGCAGTAAATCTCGCCGCGAGGGTTGGCAGTTGCGGGTCCTCCAGCAAATGCTACAATCGCAAGCTTTTCCGCACTCGGGCTTGCCTGTGTGACGGAATCTATCAACCCGACCAATCGATGTCGGGATCGTGAACAAAGGCTGGCGCTGCTTCGGGTGTTGATCCGGGGCATCGCGGCTGGAGAAGAACCATGACGACAGTCAATCCGGGCCACCGCCTCGGTTTGCTGGGCCGCAAGGTGGGCATGATGCGCATCTTCACGGACGATGGCGATGCCATTCCCGTGACGGTGCTTGATGTGTCGAACAACCGCGTCGCCCAGATCAAGACCGAACAGATCGACGGCTATAGCGCCATTCAGGTGGCGTTCGGCGAGCGCAAGGCGTCTCGCGTTTCCAAGCCCGAAGCGGGTCATTTCGCCAAGGCGGGTGTGGAAGCCGGCGAAATCCTCCAGGAATTCCGTGTTGCCGCTGAAGTGGCCGCCGAATACAAGCCGGGCGCGCACGTGGTGCCGACTGGTGTGTTCGCGGTCGGCCAGCTCGTCGACGTGCAAGGCACCTCGATCGGTAAAGGCTTCACCGGCACGATCAAGCGCCACAACTTCAAGTCGCAACGCGCGTCGCACGGCAACAGCCGATCGCACAACGTTCCCGGCTCGATCTCGATGGCTCAGGATCCGGGCCGCGTGTTCCCTGGCAAGAAGATGTCCGGTCAGCGCGGCGACGTGACCAAGAGCGTCCAGAACCTCGACATCGTCCGCATCGACGAAGCGCGCCAGCTGCTGCTGGTCCGCGGCGCGGTGCCGGGTGCCAAGAACGGCCACGTGGTCGTGAGCCCGGCGATCAAGGTCAAGGTCAGACGCGGTGGCGCAGCCGCCGCTCCAGTCAAGGGAGCGAACTGATGCAGCTCGATCTCCTCAACGACCAAGGCCAGGCGACCTCCAAGGTCGATGCACCTGACACGCTGTTCGGTCGTGACTACAACGAAGCGCTGGTGCACCAGATCGTCGTGGCCTTCCAGGCCAATGCGCGCCAGGGCACCCGTGCCCAGCTCGACCGCACGATGGTCAAGCACTCGACGAAGAAGCCGTGGCGCCAGAAGGGCACGGGCCGCGCTCGCGCCGGCATGACTTCGTCGCCGCTGTGGCGTGGGGGCGGTCGGATTTTCCCGAACAGCCCTGACGAGAACTTCACGCAGAAGGTCAACAAGAAGATGTACCGAGCCGGCATGGCGGCGATCTTCTCGCAGCTGGCCCGTGAAGGCCGCCTGGCCGTCGTCGACTCGCTGACCGTCGACTCGCCGAAGACCAAGCAGCTTGCCGCCAAGTTCAAGGCGATGGGGCTGGACTCGGTGCTGGTCATCACCGACCAGCTCGACGACAACCTGCTGCTCGCCTCGCGCAACCTGATCAACGTGCTGGTCGTCGAGCCGCGTCATGCGGACCCGCTGGCGCTCGTGCACTTCAAGAAAGTGCTGGTGACCAAGGCCGCGGTCGAGCGACTCAAGGAGATGCTGGCATGAGCACCGCCGCTACCGTTAATAAGCCGGCGCACGCCGCGGATCGCCTGGCGCAAGTGCTGGTCGCGCCGATCGTCTCCGAAAAGGCGACGATGGCCGCCGAGAAGCACAATCAGGTGCTCTTCAAGGTGCTGCGCGACGCCACCAAGCCCGAGATCAAGGCGGCCGTTGAACTGATGTTCAAGGTCGACGTCGAGTCCGTCTCGACCGTGATCCAAAAGGGCAAGGTCAAGCGTTTCGGCAAGTCCACCGGCCGCCGCGACCACGTCAAGAAAGCGTACGTGTCGCTGAAGGCGGGTCAAGAGCTCAACTTCTCCGGGGAGGGCGCGTAATGCCCGTCATCAAGATCAAGCCGACCTCGCCGGGCCGTCGTGGCGTGGTGAAGGTGGTGCACCCGCACCTGTATAAGGGCAAGCCCGAGGCATCGCTGCTTGAGCCGCAAATGCAGAACGCGGGCCGCAACAACAACGGTCACATCACGATTCGCCATCGCGGCGGTGGTCACAAGCATCACTATCGCGTCGTCGACTTCGTACGCAACAAGGATGCGATCCCGGCGAAGGTCGAGCGCATCGAGTACGACCCGAACCGCACCGCGCACATCGCGCTGGTCTGCTACGCCGATGGCGAGCGCCGCTACATCATCGCCCCGCGCGGTCTCGAAGTCGGTGCCACCGTTCAGAGCGGCGCCGAGGCGCCGATCAAGGCGGGCAACACGCTGCCGATCAAGAACATCCCGGTGGGCTCGATCATCCACGCGATCGAGATGCTGCCCGGCAAGGGCGCGCAAATTGCGCGTTCGGCCGGCACCTCGGCGACGCTGCTGGCGCGTGAGGGCGTCTACGCTCAGGTTCGCCTGCGTTCGGGCGAGGTCCGCAAGATTCACATCGACTGCCGCGCCACGATCGGCGAGGTCTCCAACGAAGAGCATCAGCTGCGCCAGTACGGCAAGGCCGGCGCGATCCGCTGGAAGGGGATTCGTCCGACGGTCCGTGGTGTCGCGATGAACCCGGTGGATCACCCGCACGGTGGTGGCGAAGGTCGTACCGGCGAGGGCCAGGCACCTGTGTCTCCGTGGAACACGCTGACCAAGGGCTACCGCACTCGCAACAACAAGCGCACGCAGACGATGATCGTCGCGCGCCGCAAGAAGTAAGGGGAACGGCATGACTCGTTCACTCAAGAAGGGCCCGTTCGTCGACCATCACCTCCAGGCGAAAGTCGAGAAGGCGGTTGCCATCAAAGACAAGAAGCCGATCAAGACCTGGTCGCGCCGCTCGACGATCCTGCCCGATTTCATCGGCATCACGATCGCCGTGCACAACGGCAAGCAGCACGTGCCGGTCTACATCACCGACCAGATGGTCGGCCACAAGCTCGGTGAGTTTGCGCTGACCCGCACGTTCAAGGGGCACCCGGCCGACAAGAAGGCCAACAAGAAATAAGGATGGCGACGATGGAAACCAAATCGATCGTCCGTGGCGTTCGCCTGTCTGCCGACAAGGGTCGGCTGGTGGCCGACCTGGTACGCGGCAAGAAGGTGGATCAGGCGCTCAACATCCTGACCTTCACCCAGAAGCGTGCCGCCGGCATCATCAAGAAGTGCCTGGAGTCCGCGATCGCGAACGCCGAGCACAACGACGGTGCCGACATCGACGAGCTCAAGGTCAAGACGATCTTCGTCGAGCAAGGTGCCACGCTGAAGCGCTTTTCGGCTCGGGCCAAGGGCCGCGGCAACCGCATCAGCAAGCCGACCGCGCACATCTACATCACCGTCGGCAACTAAAGGCAAAGACCATGGGACAAAAGATTCACCCAACTGGGTTTCGCCTGCCGGTCACGCGCAACTGGTCGTCGCGTTGGTACGCGTCGAACAAGAACTTCGCGACCATGCTGGCCGAAGACCTGCGCGTTCGCGAGTACCTGAAGGTCAAGCTGAAAAGCGCAGCCGTCTCGCGCATCCTGATCGAGCGCCCCGCCAAGAATGCACGCATCACCATCTACTCGGCGCGCCCGGGCGTGGTGATCGGCAAGAAGGGCGAGGACATCGAGAACCTCAAGGCCGAGCTGACGCGCCGGCTCGGCGTGCCGGTTGCTGTGAACATCGAAGAAGTGCGCAAGCCGGAGGTCGATGCCCAACTGATCGCCGACAGCATCACGCAGCAGCTCGAGAAGCGCATCATGTTCCGCCGCGCGATGAAGCGCGCGATGCAGAACGCGATGCGCCTCGGCGCGCAAGGCATCAAGCTGATGTCGTCGGGCCGCCTGAACGGCATCGAAATTGCGCGTTGCGAGTGGTACCGCGAAGGTCGCGTGCCGCTTCACACCCTGAAGGCCGACATCGACTATGGCTTCTCCGAGGCCAAGACCACCTACGGCATCATCGGCGTGAAATGCTGGGTCTACCGTGGCGACCGCCTCGCCAATGGCGAATCGCCCGGCATTGTCACGCCCCCGGGAGCCGAAGACGACCGCCGTGGCCCGCGCCGCGGTCCGCCGCGGGGCCCGGGCGGCGCGCCGGGTGGCCGTGGCGGCCGTCCGGGCGGCGGTGGCTTCGACCGGGGTGCGCCGCGTCAAGCGGCCGGCCCCACCGACACTTCGCCAGCAACGCCGTCAGCCGCACCGGCTG
This sequence comes from Pseudomonadota bacterium, assembly GCA_040388965.1. Lineage (GTDB taxonomy): Bacteria > Pseudomonadota > Gammaproteobacteria > Burkholderiales > Burkholderiaceae_C > LMDS01. Next base: position 4,658 of record JAZKAV010000038.1, read on the forward strand.
GCGACGCCGCCAAGGCACCGGCCGTCAAGCGTGTGCGCAAGGCGCCGGCGCCTGACGCCAAAGGAGGATAAGAATGCTGCAACCTGCACGCAGAAAATACCGCAAGGAACAGAAGGGCCGTAACACGGGCGTTGCCACCCGTGGCGCGGCAGTGTCGTTCGGCGACTTCGGCCTGAAGGCGACCGAGCGCGGCCGACTGACAGCACGCCAGATCGAAGCGGCGCGCCGTGCGATTTCTCGCCATGTCAAGCGTGGTGGCCGCATCTGGATCCGCATCTTCCCGGACAAGCCGATCTCGCAGAAGCCCGCCGAAGTTCGCATGGGCAACGGCAAGGGCAACCCGGAGTACTACGTGGCTGAGATCCAGCCGGGCAAGGTCCTCTATGAGATCAACGGTGTCGCCGAAGAGTTGGCCCGCGAGGCGTTCACCCTGGCCGCAGCGAAGCTGCCGCTGAAGTGCACGTTCGTCGCGCGCCAGGTCGGCGCTTGAGGAGCTGAATGAATGAAAGCATCTGAACTCCGTGTCAAGGGTGTCGACGATCTCCAGAAGGAAATCGGTGACCTGCTGAAAGCCCACTTTGGCCTGCGCATGCAGAAGGCGACGCAGCAGTTGACCAACCACACCCAGCTGGGCAATACGCGCCGCGCCATTGCTCGCGCCAAGACCATCCTGGCGCAGAAGAAGAAAGAGGCAGCGAAATGAGCGACCAGCAAGTGAGCGCCGCAGCCGCGCCCGCCGCCCAGGGGAAGAACACCCGCACGCTGGTGGGCAAGGTGGTCAGCGACAAGCGTTCCAAGACCATCACGGTGTTGATCGAGCGCCGTACCAAGCACGAGCTGTACGGAAAGATCGTCGCCAGGTCGAGCAAGTACCACGCCCATGATGAAAGCGGCGAGTACAAGATGGGCGACGTGGTCGAGATCGCCGAGACGCGTCCGATCTCGAAAACCAAGTCGTGGGTGGTGACCCGCCTGGTCCAGAAGGCGATCGTGGTCTAACCCGGGCCACCTCGCATCGAACGGTCGGAACGCCGATACTGGCGTCCGGCCGTTTCTCCATTCGGCCCACGCCTTTTGCAAATTTACCAGGAGAAGCACATGTTGAAAGTTGGCGACAAGCTGCCTGCAGGCAGCCTTTCCGAGTTCGTCGAAGTCGAAGGCAACGGCTGCTCGATCGGTCCGAACGCCTTCGATATCCAGAAGGCCACAGCTGGCAAGAAGATCGCGCTGTTCGCGCTGCCCGGCGCCTTCACGCCGACGTGTTCGGCCAAGCACTTGCCTGGTTACGTCGAGAAGGCCGATGCGCTCAAGGCTGCCGGCATCGACGAAATTTGGTGCGTTTCGGTCAACGACCCGTTCGTAATGGGTGCGTGGGGCCGCGAGCAACACGTTGCCGGCAAGGTTCGGATGATGGCCGACGGCAGCGCCGACTTCACCAAGGCCGCTGGCCTGACGCTGGACCTGAGCGCGCGCGGCATGGGTCTGCGTTCGAACCGTTACTCGATGCTGGTCGTCGACGGTGTCGTGAAGACGCTGAACGTCGAGGGACCCGGAAAGTTCGAAGTCAGCGATGCCGGCACCATGCTAGCGCAGGCCAAGCAGAAGCTTGTCTGACCAGCCGATGGGCGGGCTGCCGGCAGGTAGCCCGTGTCGCACGAAGGCCATTGACGAAGCGGCTCGATATGCCGCATAATGCAAAGCTTCGCTGAAATTCCTTCTGACCCGGATGGGACCAGAGCGGGTTTCTGAGCTGAGACTTCTTTGCTTTCACTGCCCTACGCGGGCCCAAGACTGATCGCTCTCCACCGAGCGAATCAAGTTGGGGACAGGACCACATGATTCAAATGCAATCGCGGCTTGATGTCGCGGACAACACTGGCGCGAAATCCGTCATGTGCATCAAGGTGCTGGGCGGCTCCAAGCGCCGCTACGCCGCCATTGGCGACGTGATCAAGGTCAGCATCAAAGAGGCTGCGCCGCGCGGCCGCGTGAAGAAGGGCGAGGTCTACAGTGCGGTGGTCGTTCGCACCGCCAAGGGCGTGCGCCGCCAGGACGGTTCGCTCGTCAAGTTCGACGGCAATGCAGCCGTGCTGCTCAACGCCAAGCTGGAGCCGATCGGTACGCGGATCTTCGGGCCGGTGACGCGCGAACTGCGCACCGAGCGCTTCATGAAGATCGTTTCGCTCGCACCTGAAGTGCTCTGAGCGGCGGCGAACCCTAGAGATACAGGACAGGCCATGAACAAGATTCGCAAGGGCGACCAGGTCATCGTGTTGACCGGCCGCGACAAGGGCAAGCGCGGTGCCGTGCTGCAGCGCGTCGACGAGGAGCGCATCCTCGTCGAAGGCGTGAACGTCGTGAAGAAGCATGTCAAGCCGAACCCGATGAAGGGCACGACCGGCGGCGTCGTCGACAAGACCTTGTCGATCCACCAATCGAATGTTGCGATCTTCAATGTCGCTACCGGCAAGGCCGACCGTGTCGGCATCAAGCTCCTCGCCGACCCGAAGACGAACAAGACCACGCGCGTGCGTGTCTTCAAGTCAAGCGGCGCCGAGATCAAGGCCTAAGAGGCAGAATCATGGCTAAACAACAAGCAGCCGCATCCGGCCCCAGCTCTGCCGCCCCGAAGGTGGCTCGCCTCCAGGCGATCTTTCGCGACAGGATCGCGCCCGAGTTGATCGAGAAGTTCGGCTACAAGTCGCCGATGCAGGTGCCGCGCATCACGAAGATCACGCTCAACATGGGCGTGAGCGAGGCGGTTTCGGACAAGAAGGTCATGGACCATGCCGTCAGCGACCTGACCAAGATTGCCGGCCAGAAGCCGGTGGTCACCAAGTCGAAGAAGGCGATCGCCGGCTTCAAGATTCGCGATGGCGTGCCCATCGGCTGTATGGTCACCCTGCGCGGCGTGCAGATGTACGAGTTCCTGGACCGCTTCGTGACGATCGCGCTGCCGCGCGTGCGCGACTTCCGCGGCATCTCTGGCCGGGCCTTCGACGGCCGCGGCAACTACAACGTCGGCGTGAAAGAGCAGATTATCTTCCCCGAGGTTGACTACGACAAGATCGACGTGCTGCGGGGCCTGAACATCAGCATCACGACGACGGCGAAGAACGACGAGGAGGCCAAGGCGCTTCTGACTGCGTTCAAGTTCCCGTTCAAGAACTGAAGGACGATAGCCCGTGGCAAAAACTTCCCTCATTCAGCGCGAACTCAAGCGCACTCAGCTCGTCGCCAAGTACGCGAAGAAGTACGCGGAGCTCAAGGGCGCCGCCAACGACGCGAAGAAGTCCGACGAAGAGCGCTATGCCGCGCGCCTGGAGTTGCAGAAGCTCCCGCGCAACGCCTACCCGACGCGCCAGCGCAACCGCTGCGAGTTGACTGGCCGACCGCGCGGCACCTTCCGCAAGTTCGGTCTGGGCCGCAACAAGATTCGCGAACTGGCGTTCAAGGGCGACATCCCTGGCGTCGTCAAGGCCAGCTGGTAATTCGCCGAGCCCGATCAGGAGATATTCCCCATGAGCATGAGTGATCCTATCGCCGACATGCTGACCCGTATCCGCAACGCGCAGATGGTTCAGAAGGTCAGTGTCGCGATGCCGGCGTCGAAGCTGAAGACCGCGATCGCCGAGGTCCTGAAGGCCGAAGGCTACATCGACGGTTTCGCGGTCAAGGGCGAGGCTACCAAGCCGCAACTCGAGATCGCGTTGAAGTATTACGCCGGCAAGCCGGTGATCGAGCATATCGAGCGCGTCAGCCGTCCGGGGCTGCGCGTTTACAAGGGTCGCCACGACATCCCGAACGTGATGAACGGTCTGGGAGTGGCCATCGTGACCACGCCCAAGGGCGTGATGACGGATCGCAAGGCGCGCCAGGCCGGTATCGGCGGCGAAGTGCTCTGCTACGTGGCCTAAGGAGGAATTCGCAATGTCACGCGTGGGAAAAATGCCGCTGCCGGTGCCCAAGGGCGTCGATGTGTCGGTCACGGCGGAGCAGATCAGCGTCAAGGGAACGCTGGGCACGCTGGTGCGTCCGGTCAATGCCCTGGTCACGATCAAGACCGAAGACGGCAAGCTGATGTTCGCTCCGGCGAACGACAGCGTCGAAGCGGACGCGATGTCGGGCACGATGCGCGCGCTGGTGTCGAACATGGTCAATGGCGTCAGCAAGGGTTTCGAGAAGAAGCTGGCGCTGGTCGGGGTGGGCTTCCGCGCCGCCGCAACCGGTTCGAAGTTGAACCTTCAGATCGGGTTTTCGCACCCGGTGGCGAAGGACATGCCCGTCGGCGTCAAGGTCGAGTGCCCGACGCAAACCGAGATCACGATCAAGGGCGCCGACCGCCAGGTGGTGGGCCAGATCGCCGCCGAAGTCCGCGCACTCCGCCCGCCCGAGCCCTACAAGGGCAAGGGCATTCGCTACGTCGGCGAAAAGGTCGTGATCAAAGAGACCAAGAAGAAGTAAGGAGCGCATGACATGTCACTGAACAAGAAGGATCAGCGCGTTCGTCGCTCCCGCCAGACGCGCGCGCGCATTGCGGTGCAGCGCGTGGCTCGCCTGACCGTCTACCGCACCAACCTGCACATCTATGCCAGCGTCATCTCCGACGATGGCGCCCGGGTGCTGGCGAGCGCCTCGACCGCCGAAGCCGAGGTGCGCAAGGAACTCGGCGCTGCGGGCAAGGGCGGCAACGTCGCGGCCGCCTCGGTGATCGGCAAGCGGATCGCCGAAAAGGCGAAGGCCGCCGGCATCGACAAGGTTGCGTTCGACCGCGCCGGTTTTGCGTACCACGGTCGCGTCAAGGCGCTGGCCGAAGCCGCTCGCGAAGCGGGCCTGCAGTTCTAAGAATCAGGTCCTTAAGGAATCAAGATGGCAAAGTTTCAGCCCCGCGTTCAGGACGAAGGTCGTGACGACGGCATGAAGGAAAAGATGATCGCGGTGAACCGCGTCACCAAGGTGGTGAAGGGAGGCCGCACGTTGAGCTTCGCCGCACTGACCGTGGTCGGCGACGGCGATGGCCGCATCGGCATGGGCAAGGGCAAGGCGAAGGAGGTTCCCGTCGCCGTGACCAAGGCCATGGACTCGGCGCGCCGCAACATGATCAAGGTGTCGCTGAAGAACGGCACGATCCAGCACAAGGTGATCGGTGAGCACGGTGCGTCGCGCGTTCTAATGGCGCCGGCCAAGCCGGGTGACGGCATCATCGCCGGCGGTCCGATGCGCGCGGTGTTCGAAGTGATGGGCGTGACCGACATCGTCTGCAAGAGCCTCGGCTCGTCGAACCCTTACAACCTGGTTCGCGCCACGCTCGACGCGCTGAAGAACACCAGCACCCCGGCCGAGATCGCTGCAAAACGCGGGCTGACGGTGGAAGAACTGTTCGGCTGAACGGCGCGCCTCGGAGAACATCATGGCTGACAAGCAAACTGTGAAGATCAAGCTGGTCCGCAGCATCAACGGGACGCGCGAGTCGCACCGTGCGACCGTGCGCGGCCTGGGCCTGCGCAAGCTGAACAGCGAATCGACGCTCGAAGACACGCCCGCAGTGCGCGGCATGATCAACAAGGTCTCGTACCTGGTCAAGGTGCTCTGAGCACCGGCTGGCCGAAGGACAGGAACATGGAACTCAACACCATCAAGCCGGGCGCAGGCTCCAGGCATGCCAAGCGCCGCGTGGGTCGTGGTATCGGCTCCGGCCTGGGCAAGACGGCCGGTCGTGGCCACAAGGGGCAGAAGTCGCGTTCGGGGGGCTATCACAAGGTCGGTTTCGAAGGCGGCCAGATGCCGCTGCAGCGTCGCCTGCCGAAACGTGGCTTCAAGTCGCAGTTGCTGAAGTTCAACGCCGAGATCAACCTGACCGACCTAGAACGCCTCGGCGCTGCCGAGGTCGACATCCTGACGCTGAAGCAGGCCGGCCTGGTCGGTGAGATTGCGAAGGTGGTCAAGGTCATCAAGTCGGGCGAGCTGACGGCCAAGGTTGTGCTCAAGGGCATAGCCGCGACGGCCGGGGCGAAGGCGGCGATCGAAGCCGCCGGTGGCTCGGTCTCCTGATGCCGTTGACGGCACTTACGGAACGTCATTTCTAGGATCTCAGTGGCAACCAACGCGAATCAACTGGCCAAGAGCGGCAAGTTCGGCGATCTGCGTCGCCGCTTGACGTTCCTGCTGCTCGCGCTCGTTGTCTACCGGATCGGCGCGCATATTCCCGTGCCCGGCATCGACCCGGACCAGCTCAAGCAGCTGTTCAACAGCCAGGCCGGCGGCATCCTGAGCCTGTTCAACATGTTCTCGGGCGGTGCGCTGTCGCGCTTCACGGTCTTTGCGCTCGGGATCATGCCGTACATCTCTGCGTCGATCATCATGCAGCTGATGACCTACGTGGTGCCTACACTCGAGGCGCTGAAGAAGGAGGGTGAATCGGGTCGCCGCAAGATCACGCAATACACGCGTTACGGTACGCTCGGGCTGGCGTTGTTTCAGGCACTCGCGATCGCTACCGCGCTCGAGGGCTCGCCGGGGCTGGTTATTTCCCCCGGCTTCGGCTTCCGCATGACGGCGGTCGTGAGCCTCGTTGCCGGCACGATGTTCCTGATGTGGCTCGGTGAGCAGATCACCGAGCGGGGCTTGGGCAACGGCATCTCGATCCTGATCTTCGGCGGCATCGCGGCTGGACTTCCCGGCGCGCTGGGCCAGTTCGGTACGCTGGTGAGCCAGGGCTCGATGAGCATCGTCGCAGCGCTGTTCATCACGCTGCTGGTGTTCGCGGTGACGTTTGCGGTCGTGTTCGTGGAACGCGGTCAGCGCAAGATCCTCGTCAACTACGCGAAGCGCCAGGTCGGAAACAAGGTCTATGGCGGTCAGTCTTCGCACCTGCCGCTGAAGCTGAACATGTCGGGCGTGATCCCGCCGATCTTCGCGTCGTCGATCATTCTTCTGCCGGCCACCGCGGTGGGCTGGTTCGCCACCGGCGACAGCTTCCGCTGGCTGAAGGACATCGCCGATCTGTTGCGACCCGGCCAGCCGATCTACGTGATGCTTTATGCGGCCGCGATCGTCTTCTTCTGTTTCTTCTACACGGCGCTGGTGTTCAACAGCCGCGAGACCGCAGACAACCTGAAGAAGAGTGGCGCGTTCATTCCGGGCATCCGACCGGGCGACCAGACGGCGCGCCACATCGACCGGATCCTGTCGCGGCTGACGCTCGCCGGTGCGGTCTACATCACGCTGGTCTGCCTGTTGCCCGAGTTCCTGGTCCTGAAGTACAACGTGCCGTTCAATTTCGGTGGCACTTCGCTTCTGATCATCGTCGTCGTGACGATGGACTTCTGGGCCCAGGTGCAAAGTTACGTGATGAGCCAGCAGTACGAATCCCTGCTCAAGAAGGCCAACTTCAAGGCGAGCTAAGGACTACATGGCCAAAGACGATGTGATTCAGATGCAGGGCGAGATTCTCGAAAATCTGCCCAATGCAACGTTTCGAGTGAAGCTGGAGAACGGGCACGTGGTGCTCGGCCACATCTCCGGGAAGATGCGCATGCACTACATCCGCATCCTGCCGGGGGACAAGGTCACTGTCGAGTTGACGCCGTACGACCTGAGTCGTGCGCGCATCGTGTTCAGGGCGAAGTAAACGAAATTTGGAAGGCCCTCGATGGGGCCGAGGAGAAGAGAATGAAAGTCGCAGCATCGGTCAAGAAGATGTGTCGCAATTGCAAGGTGATCCGTCGCAAGGGCGTCGTGCGCGTGATCTGTACGGACCCGCGTCACAAGCAGCGTCAAGGTTAAGGTCTTCGGGCCAAGAGAGAAACGAACATGGCACGCATTGCTGGTATCAACATTCCGCCCCACAAGCACGCTGAGATCGGTCTGACCTCGATCTACGGGATCGGCCGCACGACGGCGCAAAAGATCTGCACGAACAGCAATGTGCCGTTCGATCGCAAGGTCAAGGACTTGACCGACATCGACCTCGAGAAAATCCGGGAAGAGATCGGCCGCCTGACGATCGAAGGCGATCTGCGTCGCGAGATGTCGATCAACATCAAGCGCCTGATGGATCTCGGCTGCTACCGTGGCTTCCGTCATCGCCGCGGTCTGCCGGTGCGTGGTCAGCGCACCAAGACGAATGCGCGCACCCGCAAGGGCCCGCGCAAGTCGGGCGCCCTGGTCAAGAAGTGATCCGACGCTGTCGTCGCATCGCATCTACAGATTGAGTAAAGGTCAACATGGCTAAGTCACCCGTCAACACCGCAGCCCAGCGCGTGCGCAAGAAAGTCCGCAAGAACGTCGCTGATGGTGTCGCGCACGTGCACGCGTCGTTCAACAACACGATCATTACCATCACCGATCGTCAGGGCGGCGCACTGTCCTGGGCGTCGAGCGGTGGCCAGGGATTCAAGGGCTCGCGCAAGAGCACGCCGTTCGCTGCCCAGGTTGCGGCCGAAGTGGCAGGCCGCGCGGCGCAGGACCAGGGCATCAAGAACCTCGACGTGCGGATCAAGGGCCCGGGCCCCGGCCGCGAGTCGTCGGTGCGCGCACTGGCCTCGCTCGGCATCCGCATCAATTCGATTTCGGACGTGACACCCGTGCCGCACAACGGTTGCCGTCCGCAAAAGCGCCGTCGCATCTGAGTTCGACCCGTTTCGCCGTCGTCGGAGCCGTTGTGGCTCCGGCGACTTTTTCGCTTCTACCGGGTGCTCGCAACCGCGGAAGCTGAAGCCCACCGTCTGAGCGCACACAACAACACTCGCCAGACTCGCGCAAGCTGCAATATGCCTGCGTCAGATTGAACAAAGGAAATCAACGTGGCACGTTTTCTCGGCCCCAAGGGCAAACTTTCCCGCCGTGAAGGCACCGACCTGTTCCTGAAGAGCGCGCGCCGCCCGATCGGGGACAAGGTCAAGTTCGACAGCAAGCCGGGCCAGCACGGCCGTACTTCCGGCACCCGCACGTCCGACTTCGGCCTGCAGCTGCGCGAGAAGCAAAAGGTCAAGCGCATGTACGGCATCCTGGAGCGCCAGTTCCGCCGCTACTTCGCCGAGGCAGAGCGCCGCAAGGGCAACACCGGCGCCAACCTGCTGCTGTTGCTGGAATCGCGCCTGGACAACGTCGTCTACCGCATGGGCTTCGGCTCGACCCGTGCCGAGGCTCGTCAGTTGGTCTCGCACAAGGGCATCACGGTGAACGGCGAGGTCGTCAATATCGCGTCTTTCCTGGTCAAGGTCGGCGATACGGTGGCGGTGCGCGAGAAGGCGAAGAAGCAGCTGCGCATCATCGATGCGGTCAAGCTGGCCGAAGGCCAGGGCATGCCGAGCTGGGTCAGCGTCGACGCGAGCAAGCTCGAGGGCATCTTCAAGAAGGCGCCGGACCGCGACGAATTCGGCGCGGACATCAAGGAAGCGCTGATCGTCGAACTCTACTCGAGGTAAGTGACGACAGCGGGGTGCCGGCGTTCGCCGACACCCCTTCTCGGCTACTGCGTCGCTAGTGCTTTGCCGGGCACACAGCGAGACATCTCTGGCCCGGCGCTGTGTCCATCAGCCTTATCGGTGTAACGAGCCGAGGGTATTGAGACGAACAGGACTTCAATGCAAACCAATCTGCTGAAACCCAAAGCCATCCATGTGGAGCCGCTCGGCGGCAACCGCGCCAAGGTCACGCTCGAGCCGTTCGAGCGCGGCTATGGCCACACGCTGGGCAACGCGCTGCGCCGCGTGCTGCTGTCCTCGATGGTCGGCTACGCACCTACCGAAGTGACGATCGCCGGCGTGCTGCACGAGTACTCGACGGTCGACGGGGTGCAGGAAGATGTGGTTCACATCATGCTGAACCTCAAGGGCGTGGTGTTCCGCCTTCACAACCGCGATGAAGTCACCCTCGTGCTGCGCAAGGAGGGCGAGGGCCCGGTCACGGCCGGCGACATCCAGACGCCGCACGACGTCGAGATCATCAATCCCGAGCACGTCATCGCCCACCTGTCGTCGGGCGGCAAGCTCGACATGCAGATCAAGGTCGAAAAGGGCCGCGGCTATGTGCCGGGCACGATGCGCCGCTACGGCGACGAGCCGACCAAGTCGATCGGCCGCATCGTCCTCGACGCCTCGTTCTCGCCGGTGGCTCGCGTGAGCTACACGGTCGAGTCGGCCCGCGTCGAACAGCGCACCGACCTCGACAAGCTGGTGATGGAGATCAACACCAACGGCGCGATCACGCCCGAGGAAGCGATCCGAAACTCCGCGAAGATCCTGGTCGAGCAACTGATGGTGTTCGCGCAGCTTGAAGGCGAGATCAGCTCGTTCGCCGACGCGCCAGTCGCCCGCAACACGCAGTTCGATCCGATCCTGCTGCGCCCGGTCGACGAGCTCGAGCTCACCGTCCGTTCCGCGAACTGCCTGAAGGCCGAGAACATCTACTACATCGGCGACCTGATCCAGCGCACCGAGACCGAGCTGCTGAAGACCCCGAACCTGGGCCGCAAGTCGCTCAACGAAATCAAGGAAGTGCTGGCATCGCGCGGGCTCACGCTCGGTGCGCGGCTGGAGAACTGGCCCCCGCAGGGCCTGGACAAGCGGTAATCCGCTTCGTTCCAACGGATAAGACGGCTGAAGCCGTCATCGGATGACAAACGCGCTGAATGCCCGAGGCTCACGCGTTTGATCGTGCAAGCCCCGGTACCTGATCCGGCCGGGGTTCAATAAGTCAGTCAGAAGGAATCAGCACCATGCGTCACCGTCACGGACTCCGCAAACTCAACCGCACCAGCGAGCATCGACTTGCGATGCTGCGCAACATGTGCAATTCGCTTCTGCGACACGAAGCGATCAAGACCACGGTCCCCAAGGCCAAGGAACTGCGCCGTGTCGTCGAGCCGCTCATCACGCTCGCCAAGGAGGCGAGCCTGGCGAACCGCCGGCTCGCGTTCGACCGCACCCGCGATCGCGACATCGTCACCAAGCTGTTCAACGAACTGGGCCCGCGCTACCAGACGCGGCCGGGCGGCTACACCCGCATCCTGAAGATGGGTTTCCGCGTCGGCGACAACGCACCGATGGCCTTCGTCGAACTGGTCGATCGCCCGGAACCCGTGGCGACCGAGGCCAAGGGCGACGAGTAACGCGCCGGGACTCGACACCAAGGGCCGGCTTGCGCTGGCCCTTTGCATTGGGGGCTCGGTGGGCCGGCAACATCGCTACCATGTGGCGCTGAAGATGCGCCGTGCCTTCGAGTGAGGTGGAACCTCTGACGGCGACCGAGGTCACTGGAGCTGTCTCCATTGCTGAATCCATGCGCAACCGACGCTTTCTGACTTGGTGCTTGCAGCTGTGCGCGGCAGGGTTCCTGCTCGTGGGGGTACCGCTGAGAGCTGAGGAGGACTTCCTCGATCCCGAAGTCGCGTTCAAGCTGGCTGCGAGAGCAGTCGACGATCGCACGGTCGAGGTGAGCTACGCGATAGCACCCGGCTACTATCTTTACCGCGAGCAGTTCAAGTTCTCGGCCGACGGCGCGACGCTCGCCCCCCCGGTGTTGCCGGCGGGCAAGACCAAGTTCGACGAAACCTTCCAGAAGACCGTCGAGACATATCGAGACGTTGTGCGCATCGCGATCCCGGTGCAGCAGGCGACGCCCCGGTTCCGGCTGCTGGCGATCAATCAGGGTTGCGCCGACAAGGGCCTGTGCTACCCGCCGCAGCAGCGCGTCGTCGAAGTCAAGCTGGCTGGATTCGGAGGGGACGGCTCGACGCGCGTGCTGGCCACCACCGAAAGGCCGGCCACGCTGGCGGCCACGGCGCCTGCCGCGGCATTGCGAGCGCCCTACGTGGCGGATGATGCTGCGATCGACGGTGCCCTGCGCGGCGGGAAGTTCTGGCCCGTCGTCGGCGTGTTCTTCCTCGGGGGGCTGCTCCTGTCGCTGACGCCGTGTGTGCTGCCGATGCTGCCGATCCTGTCGTCCATCATCGTCGGGCAGGGCGGCCAGGTCTCGCGCGGCCGCGGGCTGGCGCTGGCGGTGAGCTACTCGCTGGGCATGGCGGTCGTCTACACCGCGCTTGGCGTGGCGGCAGGGTTGGCGGGGGAAGGACTGGCGGCGGCGCTGCAGACGCCGTGGGTACTCATGCTGTTCGCGGCGGGGCTGGTCATGCTGTCGCTGTCGATGTTCGGCCTCTATGAGCTGCAACTGCCATCGGCGCTCACCGGGCGTTTGTCGAACGTGTCGCAACGCCTGCCGGCAGGCCGGTTCGCCGGCGTGTTCGCCATGGGCGGCGTCTCTGCCCTGATCGTCAGCCCCTGTGTGGCGGCCCCGCTGGCGGGCGCGCTGGTCTACCTGAGCCAGACGCGAGATGTCTGGCTCGGCGGCGCGGCACTGTTCTCACTCGCTGTCGGCATGAGCGTGCCGCTGCTGCTGATCGGGGCGTCGGCCGGCGCCCTGATGCCGCGGGCCGGTGGGTGGATGGCCGACATCAAGCGATTCTTCGGCCTGCTGCTGCTCGGGGTCGCGTTATGGACCGTGCAGTCGGTGCTGCCGGCCGCGCTGGTGCTCGCACTATGGGGGGCGCTCGCGATCGCCGCAGCCATGGTGCTCATGTCGCATCACCACGGGCAACGAACGGGCTGGACCAACAGCGTGGGGCGCCGTGCCGCCGCCGCGGTGCTCGGTGCCTTTGGGCTGCTGCAGCTCGTGGGTGCGGCTTCAGGCGGGTCCAATCCGCTGCAGCCGCTCGAGCATCTGCGCACGCGTGCTGGCGAGAGCGTCGCGCGCCTGCCTGTATTCACGAACGTGCGCAGCGTCGCCGATCTCGACGCCGCGCTGCGCACGGCCGGGCGTCCGGCGATGCTGGACTTCTATGCCGACTGGTGCGTCTCCTGCAAGGAGATGGAGCGTTCCACCTTCACCGACCCGGCCGTGCAGAGAAGGATGAGTGGTGCGCTGCTGCTGAAGGCCGACGTGACCGCGAACAATGCCGACGATCGCGAGCTGCTGAGGCGATTCCAGCTGTTCGGGCCGCCGGGCACGATCTTCTTCGACGCGAGTGGGCGCGAGATACCTGCCGCGCGCGTTGCGGGTTTCCAGGACAGCGCACGCTTCCTGCAGACACTGCAGACCGCCGGGATGTGAGTCGCCGATGAGCCTGGGTTGTGTGCTATACTTTAAAGCTCAGTCGCGAGGTGGAGCAGTCTGGTAGCTCGTTGGGCTCATAACCCAAAGGTCGCAGGTTCAAATCCTGCCCTCGCAACCACAGATTAGCCAGGAAATAAGCGGCCCAGCGCCGTAGCGAACGCCAACCCAAAAGGTTGGCGTTTTGCTTTGGCCGAGGCGGACGCCGCTCGCCTGACCGACGATGCGCGGCCGGCGTTCGACCTGGCGGTCGTGCTCGCCGACGGCCTGTCCGCCATCGCCGTGCAACGGCATGGCGTGCCGGTGCTGAAGGCGCTGCGCGAGGCGCTGGGCGGCACGCTTCGCTGGGCGCCGCTGATCGTCGCCACGCAGTCGCGCGTTGCGCTGGCCGACGAGGTCGGTGCGCTGCTGGGCGCCAGCCTGTCGCTCATCCTGACCGGCGAGCGACCGGGCCTGAGTTCGCCCGACAGCCTCGACGCCTACCTGACCTTCGAGCCGCGCCTGGGCCGGGTCGATGCGCAGCGCAACTGCGTGAGCAACATCCGCCCCGGGGGCCTGGCGCCGGAAGCGGCGGCACGGCGCATCGCCTGGTTGCTCTCGCAGGCCGCGTGGCGGCGGGTGAGCGGCGTGGCGTTGAAGGACGACAGCGCGGTCGATCTGCTGGACGCGCCGGGCTGAGCGCGCGGCGGCGCGCGCGCGAGGCCGCGCTGTCACCATGCCGTCACCGTCGTCGGCGAGCATACCGCGCTTGCGGCCCTCGGTGCGACCCCTGGGATCCGTGCACCCACCCCAGGAGAATCCATGACACGACTGTCCGCCGCGCGCACCCGCCCCGCCTTCGCTGCGTGGCTGCGCCAATGCGCCCGCGCCGTTGCCCTCGTCCTGGCGGCCACGGCCGTTGCCGCCCCTGCGCTCGCCGACGACGATCGCGACGAGGCCGACGCCTACGCGATCGGCCTGTGGGGCGATCTGCCGTACTCGCCGCTCCAGGCGAGCACCGGCGTGCCCAACCTGATCGCCGACATGAACGCGCAGAATCTCAAGTTCACCGTGCACGACGGTGACCTCAAGCAGGGCTCGGGCAGCCTGTGCGACGACAACCTCTACTACCGGGCGCTGGGCTTCTTCGACGCCCTCAAGGCACCGGCGATGTTCACGCCCGGCGACAACGACTGGACAGACTGCGACCGCCCCTCCAACGGCGGCTACAACTCGCTCGAGCGGCTCGACCGCGAGCGCGCCATCTTCTTCTCGACACCGTTCTCGCTCGGCCAGAACAAGCTGCGTCAGGAAGTGCAGACGGCCCCGCTGTGCCTGGGCCTGAACGGCGCGGTGCCCTGCGTGGAGAACCGCCGCTGGCGCGTCGGCCGCGTGACCTATGTGACGCTCAACGTGCAGGGCTCGTGCAACAACCTGTGCGATACGGCGCCGAACCCGGCCGAGTGGGCGGCCCGCAACGCGGCCAACATCCAGTGGCTGCGCGAGAGCTTCGCGCAGGCGAAGGCGAGGAACTCCGTCGCCGTGATGATCATCGCGCAGGCCAACCCCGGCTGGGACCTGAGCGACCCGACGCGCGCACCGCTGCGCGACCCGAAGACGCTGACCGAGACCGACGGCCAGCCGGACGGCTTCCGCGACTACCTGCTCGCCCTGCGCGACGAGGTGGTGGCGTTCCGCGAGCCGGTCGCCTACGTGCACGGCGACTCGCACTACCAGCGCGTCGACAAGCCCTTCCTCAACGCCGCCGGGCAGCGCCTGGAGAACTTCACCCGGGTGGAGACCTTCGGCGACAACGCCGGCAACGGCAACAACGACGTGCAGTGGATCAAGGTGACGGTCGATCCGCGCAGCCGCGAGGTGTTCTCCTACCAGCCGCAGATCGTGCCGGGCAACCGCACCGCGGTGCCCGCGCCGCAGTGAGCCCGGACACGCCCGGCGCCGGCGACCCGCTGGCCCGGGTCCAGGCGCAGGCGCAGAGCGAAGCGCTGAGGTTGTTCGGCGACGGGCCGGCAGTGCCGTGGCAAGCGCCCGTGCCGGTGCGGCCCGCCGTTCGCCGCGCCTTGCCGGCGATGGTGGCGGCTGCAGCCGTCGCGGCAACCACCTGGGCGCTGGGCGGGTCGCAGCCGACCGTCGAGGGGGCAAGGATGGCGATCGCAGCCGGGCCCGGCCCGGTCGAGGCGACGCAGGACGACGACATCGTCGATGCGGATCCCGTGCCGATCCCGAGCGTGCCGTCGGCGGGCCTGGCGCCCCGGCAGGATGCGAGGCCGGCCTCGCTCGTCGTCGAACGTGCCGGCGCCACCTGGCACATCGCTGCCGCAAGCGCCTCGCGCCTGGACGCGGCCCGGCGCCTGGCGGCACTGAGCGGCTCGCCGCTGCTCGGCGCCACCGAACTGATTGCCGGCACGCGACCGCTCGATCTGCGCTGGCAGGGCCGTGACCTGGCCGGCGCGTGGCAGGCCGTGCTCGGGCCCGATCTGAACTTCGCCCTGCAGTGCCGGCGCGACCGGTGCCAGGCCTGGATCGTTGCCGCGGCCGAACCCGGCGCGAACCTGTCGCTGCCGCCGGCACCGCCGCGTGTCGTGGCGCAGGCGGTCGAAGCCGCACCGCGTTCCGACGCAGGCGACGTGCCGGACCGGCTGCACCACGACTGATTCGCCCGTCGAGCTCGGGCAGAAGAGCAACTCCAGAGCTACCCCATGGACGAAGTCATCGGACTGTTTCCCACGCCCCTGCTGCGCGTGCCCGGCGCGCTCGACGCGCAGCTGATCCGCGGGCTGGTCGAGCACTTCAGTGCCCAGGCCGTGCAGGACAACAGCTCCTCTGCGAACCTGTCGCACACGCGCATGCTGCAGCCGACCGACAGCCCGCTGCTCGTCGAAGTGGCCGGTGTGATCACGCCCAAGCTGGTCGAGTTCGGTGCCTTGCTGTTCGGCGAGCGCATCGGCTGGTCGATCAAGGAGATGTGGGTCAACGTGCTCGACACCGGCGGCCGGCAGGCCATGCACAACCATGCGAACAGCTTCGTCTCGGGCGTCGTCTATCTGACGCCGGTCGATCCGCAGGCCCACACGGTGTTCATGAAGTCGCCCGGCGGCCACGACTTCGCATTCCGCAACGACCACGCGCAGACCACCCCGGGGCCCTACAGCGCCGACAAGTGGATCAGCCCGGCGCCGTCGCCCGGCGACCTGGTGCTCTTCCCCAGCTACCTGATGCACGCCGTGCCACCGAACCCGGGCGCGCGGCGCATCAGCCTGGCGCTGAACGCGATCCCGACGCGGCTCGACTCCTGGGGCTACCGCATCACCTTCGGCGGCTGAGCCTGCGGATGCCGCCGTCTTCAAACTGACACAGGGCGGCGATAGCGTCGAGAGCTTGTCCGCCGACCTCTCCCTGACCACGCCGCGCCTGCACACGGTGTCGCTGTCGCGCCACCGGTTCGCGCTCGTGCTGATGGCCGCCTCCGGCTTCGCCGGGCTCGGCTACCAGATCGTCTGGACGCAGCAGAGCAGTCTGTGGCTGGGCCACGAGGCGGCGGCGGTGCTGGCGGTCGTGACGGCCTTCTTCGGCGGCCTCGCGCTGGGCGCCGCCACGCTGGGCCCGCGCATCGAACGAAGCGAGCGGCCGCGGCAGTGGTACGCGGCCTGCGAGGCCGTGATCGCGGCCTGGAGCGTCGTGCTCGCGCTCGGGCTCGCGCCGCTCGGCCAGGCCCTGCTCGCGCTGACCGGGGCCCAGCCCGGGCCGCTGTGGCAGGGCGCCGTGGCCTTCGTCGGCACCTTCGTCGTGCTGCTGCCCGCGACGGCGGCGATGGGTGCGACCTTGCCGGCCATGGAGCGCGTGCTGGCCGGCCTGGGCCGCGAGGGCGGTGGCATCGGCGCGCTCTATGCCAGCAACACCCTCGGCGCCGTCGTCGGCGTGCTGGCCGCCGCGTTCTGGCTGGTGCCCGAGTTCGGCCTGGCGTGCACGGCAGGTCTCTGTGCCGCGCTCAACCTGCTGTGCGCTGCCGCCGTGCTGACGTGGCGGGGCCTGCCGTCGGCGCCAAAGGCCGAGCGCATCGACGGCGGTGCGTCGAGTGCGCTTCTCGTGCTGGCCGGCACCGGGCTGCTCGGCATCGGCTACGAGGTGCTGGTCGTGCGCGTGCTCAGCCAGGTCGCCGAAGACACCGTCTACACCTTCGCGCTGCTGCTGGCCGTCTACCTGCTCGGCACGGCGGCGGGTGCAGCGGCCCACCAGCGATGGCTCGCGGACCGGGCCGATGCGCAGCGGCTGCGCGGGCTGCTGCTGCTGGCCCAGGCGGCGGCCTGCCTGGCCGGCATCGCCAGCCTGTGGGGCGCTCCAATGCTGCGCGATGCCGTCATCGAGGCGCTGGGCGGCGGCCTCGTCGCCGCGCTGGCGGCCGAGGCCGCGCTGGCGGTGGTGGCCTTCGCGCTGCCGACCGTCGTCATGGGTGCGCTCTTCACGCACCTCGTCGGCCAGGCCCGCGGCGCTGGAGCGCACCTCGGCCACGCCATCGGCGTCAACACGCTGGGCGCCGCGCTCGCGCCGCTGCTCTTTGGCGTGGTGCTCGCGCCGGCCGTGGGGCCGAAGGGCGCGCTGCTGCTGGTCGTGGCGGGTTACCTCGCGCTCGGCGGGCGGCGTGCGGCGGCCCCGGGCGCCTGGGCGCTGGCGCTGCTGGCGATCGTGATCGCCGGAGCGGCGCCGCCGCTGGCCTTCGTCGACGTGCCGCCGGGCGGCCGCGTCCTCAGCTACCGCGACGGCCCGCTGGCCGCCGTCAGCGTGGTCGAGGATGCGGACGGCATCGCGCGCCTGCGCATCAACAACCGGCAGCAGGAGGGCAGCAGTGCCACGCGCCTGGCCGATGGGCGGCAGGCCTGGCTGCCGCTGCTGCTGCACCCGGCACCGCGGCACGCGCTCTTCCTCGGGCTCGGCACCGGCATGACGGCGCGCTCGGCGACCCTGGACCCACAGCTGCAGGTCGATGCCGTCGAGCTGCTGCCGGAGGTGATCGCGGCGTCGTCGCACTTCGTGGCCGAAGAGGACGACAGCGCGCGCCGTCTTCACGTCGTGGCGGCCGACGCGCGGCGCTACGTGCGCACCGCGGCGCAACGCTACGACGTGATCGTCTCCGACAACTTCCATCCGGCGCGCAGCGGCTCCGGCGCGCTGTACACCGTCGAGCATTTTCAGGCCGTGCGCGAACGGCTGACCGGGCAGGGCGTGTTCTGCCAGTGGCTGCCGCTGCACCAGCTCGACCTCGCCACGCTGCGCAGCATCGTGCGCGCCTTCGTCGAGGTCTATCCCGGCGCCGATGCGATGCTGGCGACGAACAGCCTGGAGACGCCGGTGCTCGGGCTGGTGTCGCGCGCCGATGCTCAGTCGTTCGATCTCGGCCGGGTGCGCGAACGCCTGGCTGCCGCCGCAGCGCCGGCCGCCGAATTCGGCATCGCCGACGACTACGCCCTGCTCGGCAGCTTCGTGGCCGGCCCCGCGGCGCTGAAGCGCTTTGCCGCGTCGGCGCCGATCAACAGCGACGACCACCCGGTGGTGGCCTACCGCGCCCCGCGCATCACCTATGCCGCCGACTCGACGCCGCGCGATCGCCTGTTCGCGCTGCTCGGCGAGATGCGGGTGGCGCCGGACGAAGTCGTCGCAGCCGCACCCGAAACCGGCTGGCCGTTGCGCCTGCAGGCCTACCGCCGCGCGCGCGACCAGTTCCTCGAAGCCGGGCGATTCGTGCAGGCCTCCGGCGACGCGCAGCGCATGCTGGCTCAGGTGCGCGAGCCGCTGCTGGCTGCCCTGCGCAGCAGCGCGGACTTCCGGCCCGCCTACGACCCCCTGCTGCGCCTGGCCGCCGCAGTGGCCCGCAGCGATCCGGCGGGCGCGCGTGCCTTGCTGACGGAGCTCACGCAATTGAACCCGGCGCGGCCCGAAGCGGCGCTGCTGCTGACTCGGCTGGGCACGGCCCCGCCGTGATCGCCGTGCCCTTGTCGCGAAATCGTCATGGCGTGTGCATAGGCTTGCAGCCCAAGAGGAGCTGCCCCATGCCATCCCACATCGATCGACGCGCCGCGATGCGCACCGGACTGGTCCTGGCGCTCGCGCCCTGGGCCGGGAGTTCGCGGGCCTGCGAGTTCTACGCACCGAACTTCACGCTGATCCACCCGTGGACACGCGCCTCCCGGCCCGATGCCACGTCGGCCATCGTGTCGATGAAGTTCCAGAACGTCACGCAGGCCGACCGCCTGATCGGCGTGCAGACCCTGGTCGCCGACAGCGCGGAGCTCGGCGGCGAGGGGGCCGGGCCACAGCTCGACTTCCCGATTCCACAAGGGCAGGACAGCGAGCTCGCCGAGAAGGGCGTGCACCTGCGCCTGCTCGGCCTGAAGCTGCCGCTCGAGGTGGCACGCAGCTATCCGATGACGCTGGTCTTCGCGAACGCCGGCGAAGTGCGCGCGACGCTGAACGTCGACTTCGCGCGTTTCGCCTGAACGCCGCGGGCCGCTGAATGCCGCCAGCGTCACGTCATCGTCATGGCCGCGTCACGGCGGCTGCTTAGCCTGATCCCCACAACACAACCACTCGGAGAAGCCTCGATGAAGTCCCCGTTCACCAGGAGCCAGCTTGCGCTGGCCGCCGCTGCCACCTTCGGCGCGACCACGCTGGCCGTGTCGCCGACGCTCGCCACGGCGGGCGATGCGAAAGCGCGCACCACCGGCACCTACGCCGCCGGCGACTTCCACAACCATTCGACCTGCTCGGACGGCTCGATCTCGATGCAGAAGCTGGTGAAGAAGTCCACCGACAAGGGCGACACGCCCTGGGGCCTGGACTGGTTCGTGCAGGCCGGCCACGGCGGCAACGGCAACCGCAATTGCACGCTGGCCGAAGACGCGACGCTGGCCACGCCGGCCTATCCGCTGGTGACGTCCACCACCGGCGCCGTGCAGGGCCCGACGACCACCTGGCAGAACACCAACCCGGCCGTGCAGCCCAAGGGCAGCGTGTCGGGCACGGCGCCGAACCAGGCCATGTGGCGCTGGCAGTCGATCCAGGAATTCCAGTACCCGCTGATCGAGTACCTGTCGGCCTATTTGAACAAGCCGCTGTTCCTGGGCGTCGAATCGGTGGTCGCCGGCCACGAGCACAGCTCGATGTCGGTGATCAGCGGCCAGATGCCGATCGCAATGGACGGCGCCAAGCTGCCGACGACCGCGGGCTACACCGCCTTGGGCAATGCCAACGGGCTGGCGCAATGGCAGTACTGCTTCGACCGCGCGGTCAGCGACACCAGCCGCGGTGCCGCCAACCAGTGGGACTGTTCCGTGATCGGCAGCCTCAACGGGGCCGACCCGAGCTGGAACGACCCGGCGAAGAAGCTGGTCCCGACGAACCCGGCCGGCACGCCGGCCAACGGCTTTGGCGGCGCCATCGGCGTCAAGGGGCACAACAAGACGGTCGAGGCCATCAAGTGGATGAAGGAACAGCATCCCGAGGGCAGCTACTACATCCCCGCGCACCTGGAGCGCGCCGGCCCGTTCAACCCGGACGGCAACAACGGCTTCAACATCGAGCACCTGCGCAACTTCAACAACGCCGCGCCGAAGGTGGCGTTCGGTTTCGAGACGCAGCCGGGCCACGGCGCGTCGTCGGAGCGCGGTGAGTACTTCCCCAAGCGCAATTCCTTCCAGACCTCGGCGACCACGACCACGCTGGTCGACTCGGTCGGCGGCACGACCTACGGCGGCACCGGCGTCTACGGCGCACAGATCGGCGGCGTGTGGGATGCGCTGCTCGGCGAGGGCCGCAACTGGTGGTTCTTCGCCAGCTCCGACTGGCACAACCGCGGCCAGTTCGGCCCGGACGACCGCCGCTCCACGCAGGACTTCTACCCCGGCGAATACCAGCGCAACTACACCATGGTGCGCAAGGGCGGCGACGACAAGCTGCGCCCGCAGACCATCGTCGACGGCCTGCGCACCGGCAACAACTGGGCCAGCTCGGGCCAGCTGATCGACCGCCTGGCCTTCGTCGCCTGCCTCGACGACCGGCACGAGAACCGCGGCCGCGACGACGACCGCAGCGTCGAAGCCGTTCGCGAGATGGCCCTGAAGGCGGCGCGCGGCAACACCGACGCCGACATACGCGGCTGCGCCACCATGGGCGAGAAACTCGTCGTGCGCCCGGGCGCGGACATCGTCGTGGCCATCGTCGTGCGCGACCCCGAAGGCACGAACTACTCGCCCTACAGCTTCGACAATCCGTCGCTCGCGCAGATCGGCGTCAAGCAGCCGCTGAACAAGCCGGTGCTCGACCACGTCGACGTGATCCGCGGCAGCGTCACCGGCTACAAGCAGCCGGGCAGCGCCGACTACGCCGGCGAGTGGCCCCGCACCTGGCTCGAGAACCCCGACCTGGCCACCGTGCCGGCCGCGGCGAAGAACCTGACGGCGTCGTTGATCAAGACCTTCAACAAGAACAACTGGGAGGCGCCGCGGCGCGACGCCGAGTTCAAGGTCATGAGCTTCCGCATCAAGGGCGTGAAGGGCTCGCAGTACGTGCGCCTGCGCGGCACCAACATGCCGGCCAACGTGCCCTTCGAGACCGACGCCAACGGCAACCCGCTGCCCGACCTGCACACCAACGCCACCACCACCAACGTGGCGACGCAGCAGATCGGCACGCTGAAGATCCCCTGCACCGCGACGGGCAGCAATGTGCCGGCGATCGCCACGCCGGTGCCCGCCGGCGCCGCGCCGATCGACGGTTGCCCGACGCACCTGCCGGTGATCAACGGCGTCAAGTACGTCGCCTACGACGTGGCGGCCTGGTCGGACCTGTGGTTCTACAGCAACCCGATCTACATCGAGGTGCGCGGTTCGACGGCCGTCGCCGGCGTCCGCTGAGTCCCACGCTGAGGTAGAGCCTTCGGTGCGGATGCGTCCGTGCCTTTCGCGCCGCGCAGTGATGCGCGGCGCCGTTTGCATTTCAGCCTTCGACCTGTCCTGACATGTCCACTCCTGCTTCGTCGCTTCCCCGTCCGGTACGCCGGCCCATCGCCTGGCCCGAGTGGCTGCGCGAACCCCTGCTGCATTTCGTGCTGCTCGGGGCCGTGCTCTTCGGCATCGATCACATGCTGGTCTCGCGTGCCGACGACCCGCGCGTGATCGTCATGGGCGCCGACGTCGACAAGGAAGCCATCACGCTGTTCAAGGCCGCGCGCGGACATGATCCGGACGCCAAGGAACTCGAGTCGCTGCGCCGCGCCTGGCTTGACAACGAGGTGCTCTACCGAGAGGGCCTGGCGCTGGGCGTCGACAAGGGAGACAGCGCCATCCGCGAGCGGGTCATCTTCAAGGCGCTGAGCGTCGTCGACGCGAACGTCAAGCCGCCGCCGATGGACGAGAAGCTGCTGCGCGAGTGGTTCGAGAAGAACCGTGCGCGCTACGACGAGCCGCAGCGCTACGACTTCCAGGAAGCGGTGCTGGCCGGCGAGGCCACCGAGAGCGCCGCGCGCGCCTTCGTCGACACGCTCAACAAGGGCACGCCGGGCGAGACCGATGCCGGCCTGCGCGTCTTCAAGGGCCGGCCGCACACCAACCTCGTCGAGGGTTATGGCGACGAGTTCGCGCGTTCCTTCGAACAATCGCCCGTCGGCGAGTGGCGTGCGTTTCGCACGCGCCAGGGATGGCGCGCGATGCGCCTGGATGCCGTGACCGCGGCCAAACCGGCTTCCTTCGACGCGCTGCGCGGCGTGCTGCTGCACGACTGGATTGACGCCACCATGTCCGAGCAACGGAGCGCGGCCGTGCGGGCGCTGGCGAAGAAGTACACCATCAGGCTCGAGGGCGCCGCCCGATGAAAGCGCTGCTACGTTGCCTGCTCGCGCTGTGGCTGGGCTGGCTGGGCCAGGCCGCGGTGGCCCACGAGATGAGCATGGCCGAGATGGAAGTTCGCCAGCTCGCACCGGGCGAGTTCATCTGGCAATGGACGGCCAGCGGCAACCGCCCCGCGAGCCAGGGACTCACGCCCGTGTGGCCCGAAGGCTGCCGTGCCGAGGCGAACATGCTGCGTTGCGGCGAGGCCGGCCTGCGCGGCACGCTGGAAGTGCAGGGCGTGGGCCAGAGCTACTCCGCCGCGCTGGTCAAGGTGTTCTGGCTCGACGGCCAGTCCCACGTCTACACGCTCACCGGCGCGCAGCCCAAGGTGCACCTGTACGGCTCGGCGGACGACCGCCGCGGCATGGGCGAGATCGCCTCCGCCTACACCATGCTCGGCATCGAGCACATCCTGACCGGCTTCGACCACCTGATGTTCGTGATCGGCCTGCTGCTGCTCGTCGGCTTCGAGCGCCGCTTGATCGTGACGATCACCGCCTTCACCGTCGCGCACAGCCTCACGCTGGCCAGCGCGGCCCTCGGCCTGCTGACGCTGCGCCCGCCGCCGGTGGAAGCGACGATCGCGCTGTCGATCATGCTGGTGGCCGGCGAGGCGCTGCGCGACCGGCATACGCTGTCGCGCCGCTGGCCGGCGCTGGTGGCCTTCCTGTTCGGGCTGGTGCACGGGCTGGGCTTTGCCGGCGCGCTCAAGGAAGTCGGCTTGCCGGAGCAACACCTGTGGGTGGCCCTGCTGACCTTCAATGTGGGCGTCGAGCTGGGCCAGTTGATGACGGTGGGCCTCGCCTGGGCCGTGCATCGCGCCTTGCGCGACATGCCGGCGATGGCGAAGGCACGGCAAGCGCTGCTGTACGGCATCGGCTCGATGGCGGCCTATTGGTCGCTCACGCGGGTCGTCGCGATCCTCGCCTGAGCGGCCGCGCTGCGGCAATGGCCCGATGGCGGCACGAGATGCCATCGAGCCGTCACGCCGATGCCATGAGCGCCTCTTAGCCTGAAGGGCCCGTCACCCTTCATCAGGAGCGTACCCATGTCGAAGACCCACCGAACCGATCGCCGCCAGTTCATCCAGCTCACCGGCGCCGCCCTCGGCGCCGCCACCGTGCCCCGCTGGGCCGTGGCGCAATCGTCGCCGGCCATCGTGGCTTCCGACACCATGCGGCCGGCCGCGCTGCAGGGCGTGCAGTTCGGCGACCCGTCGCGCGGCTCGGTGCTGGCCTGGAGCCGCAGCGACCGCCCGGCGCGCATGATCGTCGAGTGGAGCCTCGATGCACGCTTCCTGCAGCCCACCCGCCTCGTCGGCCCCTATGCGCTCGAAGGCACCGACTTCACCGCGCGGCAGGACATCTCCGGCCTGCCCGAGAACCGCGAAGTGTTCGTGCGCGTGATGTTCCAGTCGCTGACCAACGCCCGCGCGCTCTCCGAGCCGGTCACGGGCCGCTTCGTCACGGCGCCGGCCCACCGCGAAGGCGACGAAGGCTGGCACCGCGGCGGGCGCGACCTGCGGTTCACCTGGGGCGGCGATACCGCCGGGCAAGGCTGGGGCATCAACCCGGCCTTCGGCGGCATGAAGATCTATGAGTCGATGCGCCTGCGCCAGCCGCTGTTCTTCATCCACAGCGGCGACAACATCTATGCCGACGGGCCGATCCGCGAATCGGTCGTCGCCGAGAACGGCCAGCTCTGGACCAACCTCGTCACGCCCGAAGTGAGCAAGGTGGCCGAGACGCTCGACGAGTTCCGCGGCCGCTACCGCTACAACCTGCTCGACGCGAACGTGCGCCGCTTCAACGCCGAGGTGCCGCAGATCTGGCAGTGGGACGACCACGAGGTCGTCAACAACTGGTCGGACTCGAAGGACCTGTCGGCCGACACGCGCTACACGGAGAAGAACGTGCCGCTGCTGGTGGCGCGCGGAGCCCGCGCCTTCCTCGACTACGCGCCGATGCGGCCGTTCGACGCGCGCGAGTCGCAGCGTGTCTACCGCCGCTTCCAGTACGGCCCGCTGCTCGAGGTCTTCGTGCTCGACATGCGCTCCTACCGCGGCGCCAACAGCGACAACCTGCAGGCCACGCAGAGTACCGACACCGCCTTCCTCGGACGCGAGCAGCTCGATTGGCTCAAGCGCAGCCTGTCGCAGTCGCGCGCGGTGTGGAAGGTGATCGCTGCCGACATGCCGATCGGCCTGAACGTCGGCGACGGAACCACGCCCGCCGGCCAGCCGCGCTGGGAGGCGATCGCCAACGGCAACGGCGGAGCGCCGCTGGGCCGCGAGCTCGAGATGGCCGAACTGCTGCAGTTCCTCAAGCGCGAGCGGGTGCGCAACACCGTGTGGCTGACCGCCGACGTGCACTACTGCGCCGCGCATTACTACGACCCGCAGCGCGCCGCCTTCAACGACTTCGACGGCTTCTGGGAGTTCGTCTCCGGCCCGCTGAACGCCGGCTCGTTCGGCCCCAACACGCTGGACGCCACCTTCGGCCCGCAGGTCGTGTTCTTCAAGGCGCCGCCGGCCGGGCAGGCCAACCTGTCGCCCTATGCCGGGCTGCAGTTCTTCGGCGAGGTCAACATCGATGCACGCAGCGGGGCACTGACGGTGGACCTGCGCGACATCGGCGGTGCCTCGGTGTTCAGCAAGACGCTGGCACCGCGCATGGGCTGAGGCCGGGTCGTCGCCGGCGGGGCCCCCGCGCCACCGCCGGCGGCGATCATTCCGGGCCGGGCCCGGAGTTCAGGCGCGCACGCGCTTCCAGGACTTCAGCGCGCGAAGCAGCGGCCGCTTCTTGGACTGGTGGTCCTGCATCCGGTGGAGCACGTCGTCCAGCGTGCGCATGGCATCGAGGATGTACGGGCCCTTGTTGAGCATCACGCACTCGGCGCGCTCGCCCATCGCCGCATCGGTGATCTCGGCGCGCGAGGGCAGGCCCTTCTTGGCCAGCGATTCGAGCACCTGCGTGGCCCACACCACCGGCATGTGCGCCGCCTCGCAGGCCCAGAGGATCTCTTCCTGCACCTCGGCCAGGCGCTCGAAGCCGCATTCCACGGCCAGATCGCCGCGGGCGATCATCACACCGGATGCCGGCGAGGCCAGGGCCTCGAACAGCAGTTCGGGCAGGTGCTCGAAGCCGCGACGCGTCTCGATTTTCAGGATCAGCCCGATCTGCGCTGCACCGCGTTGTGTGAGCTCGTCGCGCAGCATGCGCACGTCGGCGGCCGACTGCGCAAACGACAGGCCGACCAGGTCGGCGTGGCGCGCCACCACGTCGAGGTCGGCGCGGTCCTTGTCGGTCAGCGCGGGCAGATCCAGATCGCTGTCGGGGAAGTTGATGCCCTTGTCGGCGCCGAGGTCCTGGCCGCCGTCGCCGACCTCGGTGATCTCCACATCGACACCCCGCGCCGCGACGCGCGTGATCACGCCGCCGATGCGGCCGTCGTCGAACCAGACGTGGTCGCCCTTGCTCACCTGCTCGAGCACCTGCGGCAGCGTGCAGGACACGGTGGCCGGCGCCACCCGGCGCGCATGCGAGCCGTGGCTGGCTGCATGCCCGGCGCCCTCGGGCGTGAGCCGCAGCGTGTCGCCGCGGAACAGGCGGATGCGCCCGCTCGCCGCGGGCAGGCCCCGCACCGCGGACTCCGACGGCTCGACGTCGCGGCCGTGCAGCCGCAGCCTCGTCTCGGCGGTGAGGTACGCGGTGCGATTGCACCCCACCAGCACGCCGCCGGTGCGCTCGTCGACGACGGTGAGCCGCCTTGTGGCCGCGCGCGCATCGGTGAAATCGATGCGGTCGCCCGGGCGCAGCTGGGCGAGCCAGTCCGGATCGACCTCGATCAGTTCGGCCGCGCCGTCGACCGGCGCGCTCGAGCCGAATGCACGCAGGCCGAGCAGCGCCGGTGCCGTGACGAAGCCGTACTCGTCGCGCGCCGGCTTGACTTTCAGCACGCTCGGCCCCGACGTGATGGCGCCGGTGCGGATCTTCGGCCCGGCCAGATCCATCAGCACCTGCACCGGCCGGCCGCTGGTGCCGGCCGCGCGGCGCACGTGCGAGGCCATGGCCGTCCAGGCCGGTGCGTCGTCGTGCGCGCAGTTGATGCGTGCCACGTCCATGCCGGCGTGCACGAGGGCGCCGACCAGTGCTGCGTCGTGCGCGGCCTCCGAGGGCAGCGTGACCATGATGCGCACGCGGCGGTGCGGCGACGGAGAGCCGAACAGGCGTGCGCTGTGAGTGTCCAGCCGCTCCCGGCCGCTGCCGAAGCCGGTGGGTTCGTCACCGTCGTGCCGCTCCCAGTGCCGGCCGGTCAGCACGTGCAGCAGGCCCAGCACCTTGTCGAGGTTGGCCATCACGTGGGTCTCGGCGCGCCCCAGTGAAGACAGGCCGAGCCGCGACAGGCGCTCCTGCAGCGCCCGCGCATCGATGCTGCGCATGGCCAGGTAATGGGCCAGGTTGCGCGCGCTGGCCCTGCGCTGCGGGTCGGCCGCGGCGATCCACGGGGCGAGCGCCTGTTCGTGCGCGAGCATCGCACTGCGCAGCACCTGCAGCTCGTCGATCAGCGCGGCGCACAGCGGGGCGTCCCAGCCGGGGGCGGGCAGGGCAGGGTCGATCAGCATGTTCATGCGCGCGAGTCTGGCGTGCGCATGTGGCAGCAGCATGACGGCGCGACGCTATGGTATAAATCATTTACACCAATACAAGGAGCCTTTCGATGGCCAGCCGGACCTCTGTTTCCAAACCCCGTGCCTCTGCGAAAGCTCCCGCCAGGCCTGCGCCGAAGGCGGTGGCCCGGCCGGCCGCGAAGAAGCCGGTGCCTGCGCCGGCGAAGCCCGCCGCGGTGAAGTCGCCGGCCCCGGCGCCCGCGCCGAAGGCCACCGCGCCCGCCAAGCCGCCGAAGCTGAAGGCCAAGCTGGTGCGCGACAGCTTCACCATGCCCGCCTCCGACTTCGCCCTCATCGCCGTGCTCAAGGAGCGCGCCCTCGGCTTCAAGCGCCCGACCAAGAAGAGCGAACTGCTGCGCGCCGGGCTGCAGGCGCTGGCCGGGCTGAACAGCGTCTCGCTGCAGGCCGCGCTGAATGCGCTCACGCCGCTGAAGCCGGGTCGTCCGAAGAAGGCCGACTGACCCGGCTCAGCCTGTCAGACCACGCCGGTCTGACTCAAGCCAACAGGCCTCCTCGAAACCCGGTGCGGTTCAGTCTGGCTCATGGGTCAGGCCCTCACCTGCGCATCAAGGTGCTCTTGCCGAACAAACTCTCGATCAGGTCGACCGCGACGATCGCGGTGCCGTTGCGCACGTCGAGCGCCGGGTTCAGCTCCATCAGGTCGAGCGAGGCCAGCCGCCCGGTATCGGCGATCATCTCCATGCACAGCTGCGCCTCGCGGTAGGTCGGGCCGCCCCGCACGGCGGTGCCGACGCCGGGGGCGATCGCGGCGTCGAGGAAGTCGACGTCGAAGCTGACGTGCAGGTGGGTGTTGGCGTCGAGCGTCGCGAGCGCCAGCTCCATCGTGTGGCGCATGCCCATCTCGTCGATGTAGCGCATGTCGAAGACCTCGAGCCCGGCCTCGTGCACGAGGCGCCGCTCGCCGGCGTCGACGCTGCGGACGCCGATCTGCCGGATGACCTTCGGGCTGATCGCCGGCACGCTGCCGCTCATCTCGATCAGCGCCTGCGGGCCGTTTCCGCACAGGCACGCGACCGGCATGCCGTGCAGGTTGCCGCTGGGCGTGAGCGTGTGGGTGTTGAAGTCGGCGTGGGCGTCGAGCCACAGCACGCGCAGCTTCCGGCCGGCCTCGCGGCAGTGGCGCGCGACCGCGCTGATCGAGCCGATGCTTAAGGCATGATCGCCGCCGAGCAGGACCGGCAGGCGGCCGTCCGCCAGCTCGGCGTGGACGGCGTCGTGCACCGCGCGGCTCCAGGCGACGACTTCGTCCAGGTGCCGGTAGCCGTCGACCGGCGGCAGCCAGGGGTTGGCCGGGCCGGCGAGGTTGCCGCGGTCGATCACGTCGAGCCCGAGGCCTTCGAGCACCGGGCCGATGTTGGCGACGCGCAGCGCCTCCGGGCCCATGCTGGCGCCGCGGCTGCCGGCGCCGATGTCGGTCGGCGCGCCGATCAGGCTGATCCGGTGGTTCATCGCGCCATCCTCGTTACACGTCGACCGGCGGCAGCTCCTTGCCGTTCTCGCGCAGCTCGAAGCCGTATTCGGCGTCGAGCACGTCCCAGGCCTCTTCGGCGGTCTCGACGAAGCGGAACAGCTGCAGGTCGAGCGCGCTGATCATGCCGGTCTCGACGAGGAGGTCGAAATTCAGCAGCCGGGTCCAGAAATCGCGGCCGAACAGCAGCACCGGGCGGCGCCGCGACTTGCCGGTCTGGATCAGCGTGAGCGTCTCGAACAGCTCGTCGAGCGTGCCGAAGCCGCCGGGAAAGCACACCAGCGCCACCGAGCGCATCAGGAAGTGCATCTTGCGCAGGCCGAAGTAGTGGAACTGGAAACACAGCTCCGGCGTGATGTACGGGTTCGGCGTCTGCTCGTGCTGCAGCACGATGTTCAGGCCGATGCTCTTGCCGCCCACGTCGAACGCGCCGCGGTTGCCGGCTTCCATGATGCCGGGGCCGCCGCCGGTGACGACGTACAGCGGCGTTTCCAGCGCCTTCGACTTCTCGGTGACCAGTGCGGCGAAGCGCCGCGCCTCGGCGTAGTAGCCCGACATCGCCTGGTGGCGGCGCGCGATCGCCAGGGCCGTCGGGTCGCCGCCCGAACTCGCGTCGTCGACCATGCGCTGCGCCACATCGGGCGGCACGATGCGCGCGCTGCCGAAGATCACGATGGTCGACTCGATGCTCTGCTCGTTCTGGACCAGCTCGGGCTTGAGCAGCTCGAGCTGCATGCGCACCGGGCGCATGTCCTCGCGCAGCAGGAAGGCCGTGTCGGTGAACGCCAGACGGTACGAGCTTTCCGGGCCCTCGTAGCGGGCGAGCGGCCTGGCGGGCTCCTTGGTGGCGTCCTGGCGCGCGGTCGGGAAGTTGCGGTCGGTCAGGTGGGGTTTCGTCATGGGCGCAGCTTAAGGCAAGCGGGCGCCGACGACACCCGATCTCACGGCTCCGCCAGCAGACTCAGGAAGGGCTCGTAGAGCTGGGGCGTGCAGGCGAGCAGCGAGGTGCTGGCGAGCAGATGCAGGCCGTCGCGGGCATTGATCTGCGCGCCGCTCTCGCGCAGCAGCACGATGCCGGCCGCGGCGTCCCAGGCGCCGGTGTCGTGCTCCCAGAAGGCGTCGATGCGGCCGGCCGCG
Source organism: Pseudomonadota bacterium (assembly GCA_040388965.1). Classification (GTDB taxonomy): domain Bacteria; phylum Pseudomonadota; class Gammaproteobacteria; order Burkholderiales; family Burkholderiaceae_C; genus LMDS01. The sequence goes on from JAZKAV010000038.1 coordinate 34,941, forward strand.
AGATAGGCCAGCTCCAGTGCCATCGACCCGGAACGCCGCACGCCGCCGAAGCCGCGCAGCACGCGCCCGAGCTCGGCCATGTAGACCGGCATGCACGGGCTGGCCGGCTTCGGGAACACGGTGGCCGCCAGCGACGCGATGGCCGTGCCGCGCGCAGCGCAGCGGATCGGCTCGCCGTTCAGCACCGCGCCGCGGCCGCGGATCGCGCCGAAGAACTCGTTGCGGCAGGGGTCGTAGATCACGCCCAGCTGGGGTTCGCCGGCCTCGACCAGTGCGATCGAGACGGCGTACTGCGGGTAGCCGCGCAGGTAGTTCGCGCTGCCGTCGATCGGGTCGACGACCCAGTGCGGGCGATCGTCGTGCAGGCGCTGCGCAGCGGCGTCCCGCCGCTCGCCGACGAAGCCGTGGTCCGGGAAGTGTTTCAGCACCACCTCATGGATCAGTGCCCGCGCCTCGAGGTCGATCGCGCGCATCACCTCCTCGGGCGCCTTGTGCGTGATCACGACTTCCGACAGGCGCGAGCGTGAGGCCTGCAGATGGGTGCCGGCGGCGTAGGCCGCCTGCTCGGCCGCGCGCGCGGCCCTGGAAAGGTCGGTCCTGTCGGTCATGCTGGCCCTGCCGGTCTGGACAGCACATTCACGTAGTCGTGGTGTGCCGTGTCGATGATCGAAATCCGGTGTTCCACCGGCCGGTCGCCGAAGGTCAGCGCGGTGCGGCGCACCTGCATGACCGGCTGTCCGGGCGTCAGGCTCAGCACGCGCACCGCGTGGCGGTCGGCGGCGGTGGCGCGGGCACGCTCCTGCGCGCGCAGCACGCTGATGCCGAAGTCCGACTGGTAGAGCTGGTAGATCGTGCCCGGCCGTTCGCGAAAGCGCTTTTCGGTCAGGCCCTTGAAGAGCGACGAGGGCAGCGTGAGCCGGTCGTAGATCACCGCGCTGCCCTGCAGGCGCAGCCGGTTCTCGATCTGGATCACCGCATCGCCCGGGCGCAGCTGCAGCGCCTGGGCCGGTTCGCCGTCGGCGCGCAGCCGCTCGAACGAGACCAGGTCGACCAGCGGCGCCTCGCGCAGGCCGTCGGCGCGCTCGACGTGGAAGAACTGGAACAGGAAGCGATCCGTGGTATGGGTCGCGACGAAGGTGCCGCGGCCCTGGCGCCGCACCAGGATGTGCTCGGCGGCGAGCTCGTCGACGGCGCGCCGCAGCGTGCCGATCGACACCCCCATCGCGGCGGCGATCTCGGTCTCGCTGGGCAGCGTCTCGCCCGGCGGGCAGCTGCCCGATTCGATCGCGCTCAGCAGCGAGCGCTTGACCACCCGGTACAGCGGCATGCCGGCCACCTCGGGCGCGATGGCCTCGAACAGCGGGGCGGGCAGGGCAGTCTGCATGAGGCACAAGTATACATCTGAATCATTTGTGTGAACTAAGTCATTCATATGACATGGACGACGGACGGTGGGCGGCGGCCGGAGCCTGTCGGAGGATCGCGATCCATCCGGGCGGCCGGCAGCGGCGGCACGGACGCGTCGCCGCCAGACGCTTCCGCGTCGCCGGTCGGCAAGCTTCAGTGCGGGTCGGTGCCCCTCGGCCTGCCGTCGCGCTGCGCGCACACCGGGCAGGCGGCGCTGCGGGCCACGCCGATCTCGGTCCACTCCATCGTGCGCGCGTCGAGCATCTGCAACCGGCCGGCCAGCGGGCTGCCGACGCCGGCGAGCAGCTTCAGCGCCTCGGCGGCCTGCACGCTGCCGATGATGCCCACCAGCGGCGCGAACACGCCCATGGTCGCGCAGCGCACCTCCTCGAACACCGCGTCCGGCGGGAACAGGCAGGCATAGCAGGGGCGCTGCGGGTCGCGCGTGTCGTAGACCGAGACCTGGCCGTCGAAGCCGATGGCCGCGCCGGCGACCAGCGGCTTCGCCCATGCGACGCAGGCCGCGTTGACGGCGTGCCGGGTCGCGAAGTTGTCGCTGCAGTCGACGACCACGTCGGCCTGCGCCACCAGCGTCAGCAGACGCTGCGCATCGGCGCGCTCGCACAGCGCCTGCACGCGGACCTCCGGGTTGATCGAGCGCAGCGTCTGCGCGGCCGACTCGGCCTTGGCCCGGCCGATGCGCTCGACGCCGTGCACGATCTGCCGCTGCAGGTTGGTCAGGTCGACGGTGTCGTCGTCGACGATCGTCAGCCTGCCCACGCCTGCGCTGGCCAGGTACAGCGCCGCCGGCGAGCCGAGCCCGCCGGCGCCGATGACCAGCGCGTGGGCGTCGAGCAGGCGCTGCTGGCCTTCGATGCCGAGCTCGTCGAGCAGGATGTGGCGCGAGTAGCGCAGCAGCTGGTCGTCGTTCATCGGCCGAGCATACGAACAAAGACGCCCGCAGGCATCGCGGGCGTTTCGCCGGTGCGAGTCGGCTCGGTGCCGGGCCGCTCCCGAGCGGGCCGAGGCCCGCCCGGCGCGTGGTGGCGGTATGGCGCCACCGGGTGCTCTCGGCTCAGTTGGCCGTCTCGGCCTCGGGCTTGCGTTCGACCGCGGTCTTGCTGACCAGCACCGGCTTGCCCTTCAGGCGATTCAGCGCCTGCGCGAGCTGGAAGTCCTCGGCCGAGCCGAACTCGGGCTGCGGCTTGATCGGCGCGGCAGCGCGCTTCACGGCTTCTTCCTCGAGCTTCTTGCGCGCTTCTTCGCGGGCCTTTTCACGCGCCTCGTCCTTGACCTCGGCGCCCTGGCCGCTGGTGATGTGCTTGTCGAGATCGGCCTCGCGGGTGCGCAGAGCGGCGAAGAGGTTGCCTTCGGCGGTCTCGTCGAGCATCACGTCGGGCACGATGCCCTTGGCCTGGATCGATGCGCCGCTGGGTGTGTAGTAACGCGCGGTCGTGATCTTCAGCGCGGTTTCCGGCGAGAGCTGGCGCACGGTCTGCACCGAGCCCTTGCCGAAGGTCTGCGCGCCCATGATGGTCGCGCGCTTGTGGTCCTGCAGCGCGCCGGCGACGATCTCGCTGGCCGATGCCGAGCCTTCGTTGACCAGCACGATCAGCGGCACCTTCTTCAGTGCCTCGGGCAGGCGGCGCAGCGGGTCGCTGCCGCCGCGGCGCAGGTAGTCGCTCGGCGCGGCCTTGAAGCTCTGCTTCGACTCGGCGATCTGCCCGTTGGTCGAGACGACGACCGCATCGGCCGGGAGGAACGCCGCCGACACCGCGACCGCGCCCTCGAGCAGGCCGCCGGGATCGTTGCGCAGGTCGAGCACCAGGCCTTTCAGGTTCGGCTCCTGCTTGTAGATCTCCTCGAGCCTTTTCGCGAAATCGTCGACCGTGCGATCCTGGAACTGGCTTACGCGCAGCCACGCGTAACCCGGCTCGATGATCTTCGAGCGCACGCTCTGGGTGCGGATCTCTTCACGCACGATGGTCACCGGGAAGCTGCGGCTCTCGCTCTTGCGAACCACCGTCAGCACGACCTTGGTCTGGGGATCGCCGCGCATGCGCTTGACCGCCTGGTCGACCGTCAGTCCCTTCACCAGCGTGTCGTCGATCTTGGTGATCAGGTCGCCGCTCTTCAGGCCGGCGCGGAACGCCGGCGAGCCCTCGATCGGGCTGACGACCTTGACCAGGCCGTCTTCCATGGCCATCTCGATGCCGATCCCGACGAAGCGGCCGGTGGTGGCTTCGCGGAATTCCTTGAACGATTTCTTGTCGAAATACTGGGAGTGCGGGTCCAGGCCCGAGACCATGCCGCCGATGGCGTCGTTGATCAACTTCTTCTCGTCGACCGGCTCGACGTAATCGGTCTTGATCATGCCGAAGACCGCGGCCATCTGCTGCAGTTCTTCGAGCGGGAGTTGCGAAACCCCGTTGCGGGCCGTGGCCTGCAATTGCATCGAGGTGAGCGCACCGGCGACTGCGCCGATCGCGAGCCATCCGGCAACCTTGAGTTTGGCACCCATGAGTGACCCCTTGTAATGCCCGTCGGCAGCGTGAAACTGGTCCAATGAAACCTCGATGCCGAGTATATTCCTGCGCCCTGGGTTAGAGCCGCACGCAGCAGCGAAAGTTGCTGGCGCGCGCCCCGGCGGCAAGCCCCGGATCCGCGTAAAGAATCCTGAAGTTCCGGCCTGGGCCGCCCAAGCGCGCGGCGCTAGCCGGCCCCGGGTGATTTCGGTGGCGGCGTCGGCGACGCGAAGAGCTGGTCGAACAGGTCCCCGGGGACGGTGTCGAAGCCCTCGGTCACATCTGCTCCGCTCAGCAACTCGAACGACGACACCACCCAGCCGCCCGTCGATACGGTGGCTTCGGGCAGCGGCGGCGGCTCGGGCTCCGATTTCTGCTTCGGCGGCACCGTTCGGGCGTCGACGAATTCTCCCAGCGGCGCGGCTTCGGTGATTCGCCAGACCAGCTTCTTCGCCGGTGCGGGCTGCTTGCGCTGAACCATGGGCTCTCTCCGTTGGCGAACCGGTCAGGACACGATGACACCATGACCGCGGTTCAGAATTGCCACATCGTAGACCCCTCGGCGCCATCCTCCAATAACCCGGCTCAGGGGTGTGACTAAGGAGTGCGGACACTCGGGTGCCGGTTGGTCCCGCCGACAGGAATCGAACCTGTATCTGCCGCTTAGGAGGCGGCCGTTCTGTCCATTGAACTACGGCGAGCGGCGGCCATCGAGTGCCCGTTGTCACGTTCGCATTGTCGCCGACGCGGCCACGCCGCCGTGCCGGGCGTGGCGCACCATGCCGGTGCCGCAGCCCATCAGGGAACGTCTTCGATTCCTACACGCCATCGGGAAGGCGGCTGCTTGGCTGCAGCGGCGCCGTGCCGGATCATAGCCGCATCCGGGGCTGGGTCGAGGCAAGCGATGCACAAGCGAATCATGGCAACCGTGGGGCGTCTGAGTTTCTGGAGCGGGACGGTTCGCCGTCGCGGCGAACCGTCCGCGACGGCCAAGCCGCAGCCCTTCGGGGTCGCACGCTTGCGAGTGCTGTTCACCGACCGCGAAGCCGCCGGGCGCGAAGCCTTCCTGGACACCGTTCCGGGCGTGATGCACGAGCCGGAAAATCGGCGCTGAACCGGCGAATGCCGCCCTGATGCGGTCGGGCTGCGCCGGCCGGCCGGGTGTCGACATTGCGCCGGCCGCTACTGCCAGCGCCAGGTCCAGATCAGGTCCATCGAATTGTCCTCGCCCGATTGCGCGCGCAGCGTGAAGCGCCGGGCGATGCGGTAGATCAGCTGGAAGTTGCCGGTGGTCGCATTCAGGCCGCGTTCGTAGCCGACGTACCAGCGCTTGGACAACTGCTTGCCGAGCGCGACGATGGTTTCGCGCACCTCGCCGTCGGTCTGGCGCAACGACAGATCGTCCAGCCCCAGCGCCTTGGTGATCTGGTCGGTCGGGCCGCCGCCTTCGCCGGCCAGCAGCGCGAGCGCGGCCCGCTGCAGCAGCGCGGTGTCGGTGCGCCCCAGGCCGTCGCTGGCGCGGCCCATCACGAGCCAGCTGAGCTTGTCGATCTCCGACAGTTCGGGCTCGGAGAACAACCGCACGCGCGGGTTCGCCGCGCTGCCGGTGACGGCGACGCCGACGCGCACGTCGAGGTTCGGCCGCGTCGCCTCGATGTCCAGCCGCGGGTTCTCGATCGGGCCGCTGAACGCGATCAGGCCGCGGTCGATGCTCAGCTTCTGGCCGTAGGCGGCGTAGGTGCCGTCGACAGCCCGCACCGTGCCGTTGACCGCGAGCTTGCCGCCCGGCGAGCTCAGCTGCAGGTCGCCGCGCAGCCCGGCGTCCAGGCCGCGTCCGCGAATGCGCAGCTTCTCGCCCAGCGCGACGCGCAGGTCGAGCGCGACCTCGCGGCCCGGCGTCGCCGACGGCAGGGGCGACGGGGTGGGCGCGGCGGCCGCCGAGGCCGCGGCGGCGGGCGAGGGCAGGCCGCGGGCGCGCACCACCTCGACATCGCTGGCCAGGGACGGCGCGTCGCTGCGGGTGAAGTCGATCAGGCCCTCGTCGACATCGAACTTGCCGTCGACCGCGAGGCGCCTGGCGTCCAGCGTCAGCGTGCCGGCGCCGCTGGTGACGATGCGACGGTCGACGCGGCCGAGCAGCTGGAAGTGGTCGGCGGCGAGCCTCAGCACTGCCTTCGGTGCTTCGCCCAGATCCGCGTCGCCCTCCAGCCGGACCGTGCCGCCGCCGCCCTTCGCGGTGAAACGCTCGATGCGCGCGGTGCTCCCCCGCAGGTGGATCGCGACATCGCCGCCGGTGACGTCGACGCCCTGCAGGAAGTTGCGCACCGACAGCTGCGAGCCCTCGACCTCGCCGGTGTACTCGGGCGCGCCGAAACGTCCGCCGAAGCTCGCACTGGTGTGCAGCGTGCCGCCCAGGCGCCAGCCCGGCGGCACCCAGTTGCCCCAGGTGCCCAGGTCGGCGACGCGCAGTTCGAGCACGCCTTGCAGCGGCGCGTCGGCGCCCGGCCAGGTCGCCTGCGGCGAGGTGCGCACGACCTCGGCGCCGGCCACCACGCCCAGCGCCGTGCCGGCCAGGCCTTGCGTGAAGCTCCAGGTGCCGTCGGCGGCGACCAGGCCCAGGCGCAGGTCGGTCAGGCCGAGGGCACGCGTGCCGGTCTCGTCGGTCACGCTCAGATCGCCGGCGCGGCGCTCGATCACGATGTCGGCGCTGAAGGCGGGGGCCGGGGTTGCGGAGGTGCGCAGCTTCAGGTGGCCGGCAATCGTCAGGTCGCCGCCCCAGCCGAAATCGGGCTGGGCGCGTGCCAGCAGCGGCGCGATGCGCAGCGGTTCGAGCTCGGCCTCGGCCTCGATCTGCGCGAAGCCGCCGGTGCCGCCCGCGGCCTGCCAGGCGATGCGGCTCCAGCGCAGCGCGCCGCCGAGCAGCGTGGCGCGGCCCGGCTGTACGGTGACGCGCGCCGGTCCGCCGGTCCAGCGCGCTTCGACGCCGACATCCCGCGCGTGCAGCAGCGGCGCGGCGCCGGGGGCGTTGCTGCGCAGGTCGATCTGCTGCAGCGTGCCGCGCCAGCCGGCGAATGCCGCTGCGCCGGCCTCGACGAGGCCGCCGCGGGCCTGCAGCAGCGCGACGCTGCGCGCATCGGCCATCGTCGGCGCCGCGCCGGCCAGCAACGTTTCGGCCCACGCGGGCGGGCGCGCCTTCGATTCGGCGCGCAGTTCGAGCGTGTGGGCGCGGCCGGTGCCCTGCAACTGCAGCTGCAGGGTCTCGATCGACGGCCCGGATGCTGCGCCCCGGGCGAGGCTCGCCTGCGTCAGGGTCGCGTGCGCCTCGACCGGCGCGCTCGCGCTGCTGCCGAGCGTCCAGCGCGCCTGCGCGGCCTGCACGCCGAGCGTGCCGATGCGCAGCGCGAGCGCGTCGAGCCGGCCCTGGGTCGCCAGCGCGGGCCAGCGACCGCCGATGTGCGCCTGCGCGCTGAGCGTGCCGGCGAGCGTGGCATCGGTGCCGCGCGGCTGGAACAGCCTGAAGATCGGCGCGAGGCGGTCCAATGCGGGAGCGGCCAGGTTCAGGTCCCAGGCGTCGTCGGCGCCGTTGCCCGCGGCCGAGACCCGCCCGTCGGCCCGCAGGGCGTTGCCGCCGGCATCGAGCCTGATCCGTACCTGCGCTGCCTCGCCGGCCGCGCTGTGCAGGCTGGCGCCGCCGCGCAGCGGCACGCCGGCGAGCACGCTGTCGGTCAGGGTCAGCGTGGCCTCGCCGCGCAGCGCGCCGAACGCCGCGGGCCACGGTGGTGCGAGTGCGTTCGCCGGTGCGACAAGGTCGACGCTGCCCTTGGCGTTCAGCTGGTGGGTCGCGCGGCGCCACGGCGAGTCATCGGCACCCGGCCACCAGACTGCGGGGTCGAAGTCGACCAGCGCCGCCTGTGCCTTCACCGACCAGGGCGCGTCGGGCGCCGCCCGTGTCAGAAGGCCCGACAGCGTCGCGCGTGCGCTGCCGGCGATCGCCCGCAGCCCGCGCAGCTCGACACGCTGGGGCCGCAGTCCGGCGTCGAGTTGCAACTGCACGGCGCGCGTGCCGCCGCGTTCGGCGAGCACGCCGGCCAGCGCCGCGTTCACATCGACGCCGGCGCTGGCGGTCGCGCCGCCGCGCAGCGTCAGCGGGCCGTCGAGCTGCATCGCCGGCGCGCGCGCATCGAGGCGCGACGGCTGCAATGCGCTCAGCGTGGCCTCGATGTTCCAGCCATCCGGCGACCAGGCGCCGTGGCCACGGAGGCGCCCCGCGCCCGTCTGCGGCGTGCCCAGTTCGGCATCGAGCGTGCGCAGTTCCAGCGCGCTCGGGCGGTCGGGGCGGGCGGCGAGCACCAGCGACAGCCGCGTGACCGGCAGCCGGCCCTCGTTCCAGCGGCCTGCCAGGGCGTTGGTCAGGCTGACGGACACGCTCGCCGGCTGGTCTGCTGCGGTGCCGGCCGCGAGCGCCTCGCCGGTCAGCGCGGTGGCGGGCACGGCGTCGTCGAACGCCGACAGGTCCAGTGCCTCGGTGCGGACCTGCAGGTCACCGAGCGGCCAGGCGGCGAACGGGTGCAGCGTGGCGCGCGCGTCCAGCGTCTGGGCTGGGCGTTCCGGCACGGCAGACGCGCGCAGCGTGGCCTGCAGCTCCGGTGCGGCCAGCGGTCCGGCCAGCGTCGCGCGCGCAGTCCAGGCCGGCAGCGTTGCGGCGCCTTGCTGCACGAGCGTCAGCGCGGCGTCGAGTGCCATCGGCCCGGTGCTGGCGATGCGCGCCTGTCCGCTGGCCTGCAGGCGGACCCAGCTCAGGGTCAGCGCGTCGACGCGGTGCTCGGCGCCGCCGTTCGCGCCCAGGTGCAGGTGCGCGCCGAGCTCGCGGATCGGCTGCGCGCCGAGCGCAGCCGCGTGCAGCTCGGCGATGCGCAGCGCGTGCAGGTCGAGCTCGATCGGCAGCTGCAGGGTGGCCGGCGCGGCCAGCGGCGGCGTGCCCGGGCTGGGCGCGAACAGGAGATCGACGCGCCGCGCCGCGAGCGAATCGAGGGAGACACGCAGCCACAACGGCGCCGGTGCCCGTTCGATCGCCAGGCCGCGCCAGGCGAGCCCTTCGAGAACGACCCGGTCGTCGCCCCCCGGCAGCCGGATCGTCACCCGCTGCGCCGCGAAATCGCCCAGCAGCCGGCCCTGCGGCGCGTCGACCTGCACGCCTGGCAGCAGCGAAATCAGCCACGCGCTGCCGCGCTCGCTGCGCAGCGCCCACCAGCCGGCCGATGCGAGCGCGATCACCAGCGCCACCACCAGCAGCAGCGCGACCAGCACGCGTGCACCGGCGCGGCGCCGCCTCGGCGGCTCCGCGGCCGGGGCCGGGGCGGGAACGGCTGGCGAGCGCATCCCGTCCATCAGAACGCGATCCCGACGCTGAAGTGCACGCGGACCTGGCGCACCTGCTGCCCATAGGCGACATCGACGCGCAGCGGGCCGACGGGGCTGCGCCAGCGCAGGCCGACGCCGTAGCCGAGCGCAGGCTTCAGGTCGGTCCAGCGGTCGGCGGCATGGCCTGCGTCGATGAACGCCGCCCACCAGTAGGCCGGGTAGGCGGGCGAGATCGGCCGCGCGACCTCGATGCTGCCGGTCAGCAGCGTGCGACCGCCGATCGTGTTGCCGGCGACCGTCGGGCCCAGCGTGCGGTAGCCGTAGCCGCGCACCGAATCGTCGCCGCCGGCGCGGAACAGCAGCGTGTCGGGAATGCCGACGACGCTGCGCGTGAGCACCTGCCCGCCCTCGATGCGGGCGTTGCCGTACCACTGGTCACCGAAGGGCTTGTACCAGGTCAGCCGGGCGTACAGCCGCGAGAACGGGCCGCGGTCTTCGGCCAGCGGGTCGCCGACCACCGAGCGGCTGCCGCGTGCGTAGCCCAGCGCCGCCTGGGCCGAGGTCGTCAGCCCCCGGGTCGGCAGCAGCACGTTGTCGATGTCGCGGAACACCCACTGGTAGTTCGCCGACACCGCATCGGCCCGGCTGACCAGGGTGTCGCTGTCGAGCCGCGCATGGGTCAGTTCGGCGAAGTACAGGCGCTCGATGCGTTCCGTGTCCCGGGTGCGGCCGACGCGCGCGTTCCAGCTGATCAGTTGCTGGTCGCCGGTGAGCAACCGGGTGCCGCTGCCGGAAACGAGGTTGCGGTACAGGCCGGGCAGCGGGTAGGAGGTGAGCTCGCCCTCCCAGTGCTGGTTGTCGGGGCCGAGCTCGACCTTGTTCTTCGCGATCCAGCGGCTGCCGAGGAAGCGCCGCTGCGTGTGCTCGACCGACAGCCGCGGCCCGGTGTTGGCGCTGTAGCCGGCGCCCACCGTCGCCTGCTGCAGCGGCTGCTCGGTCACGTGCACCAGCACCGGCGCGGCGCCGGCGGTCTGCGGGTCGGGATCGATCCCGACCGAGGCACCTTCGAACAGGCCGAGCTTTTGCAGGCGCTCCTGGAAGTCGAGCAGCGTCTTCTCGCTGTACGGGTCGCCGGCGCCGAAGGCCGCGAGCCGGCGCACCGACTCTTCGTCGTAGCGCCGCAGCCCTTCGATGCGGATCGCGCCGAGCCGGTAGAGCGGACCGCTGTCGAGGACGAGCGCGAGATCGGCGCGGTTGTCGGGTGCGTCGACGCGTGCGTTCGTGCTGCGCCAGGTGGCGGCCGCATAGCCGTCGGCACGCAGTTGCGTCAATGTGGCGTTCTTCGCGTCGGACCACGCGGACTGGCGGAATGCGTCGCCCGGCCGCAGCGGCCACTGGCTGCGCAGCGCGGCGAGCGTGCGACGGGCTGCCGGATCGCCGGCCGCGGCGGCGGCCTGCAGCTCGCCGGTGGCCTCGATGCCGACGTCGTGCACCGTCGCGCGCGGACCCGGGTTCACCGTGACGCGCAACAGCGGCGCTCCGGCCTCGCTGCCGGCCCGCTCGGCGCCGACCTCGGCGTTGAAGTAGCCCTCGGTCTCGAGCAGCGCGCGCACCTGCGCCGGCGCGGCGCGCAGCAGGCGCTCGAGCTCGGCCCCGGTGATGCGTTCGGTCGCGGGGGCGCCCTGGAACCGGGCGAGATCCAGGTAATTCAGCAGCAGGGCGCGCAGCGGCTCGGGGGCGCGAACCTCGAACCGGTAATCGGCCGGCGCCGGCGCGGCCGAGGCGGCACCGGCCGGCACGTAGGCGCTCTCGCCACCGTGCCGGCCCGACCCGAACGGCAGGTTCGCACACCCCGTCAACAGCGCGGCAGTCACCGCGGCGAGCGCGGCCCGCCGCCGGCCGCCCGGGGTCATTTGCTCAACAAGCGCATCGCCCCTTCCAGACCGGCCAGCGTCAGCGGGAACATGCGCTGGTTCATCAATTGCTGGACCACCGCGATGCTCTGCCGATAACCCCAGACGCCCTGGGGCTCGGGGTTGATCCAGGCGAATTTCGGGAACGCCTGGGTGAGCCGCGCGAGCCACTCGGCGCCCGGCTCCTCGTTGTTGTATTCGACGCTGCCGCCGGGCTGCAGGATCTCGTACGGGCTCATCGTCGCGTCGCCGACGAAGATCAGCTTGTAGTCCTTGTTGTACTTGCGGATCACGTCCCAGGTCGGGAACTTCTCGCTGTAGCGGCGCCGGTTGTTCTTCCACATGAAGTCGTAGACGCAGTTGTGGAAGTAGTAGAACTCCAGGTGCTTGAACTCGCTCTTCGCCGCGCTGAAGATTTCCTCGACGCGGTGGATGTGCTCGTCCATCGTGCCGCCCACGTCCATCAGCAGCAGCACCTTCACCTTGTTGTGGCGCTCGGGCACCATCTTGATGTCGAGCCAGCCGGCGTTCGCGGCGGTGCTGCGGATCGTGTCGTCGAGGTCGAGTTCCTCCGCCGAGCCCTCGCGCGCGAAGCGGCGCAGCCGCCGCAGCGCGACCTTGATGTTGCGCGTGCCGAGTTCCAGCGAGTCGTCGTAGTCCTTGTACTGGCGCTGGTCCCAGACCTTCACCGCGCTCTTGTTGCGGCCCTTCTCCTGGCCGATGCGGATGCCCTGCGGGTTGTAGCCGTAGGCGCCGAACGGGCTGGTGCCGCCGGTGCCGATCATCTTGTTGCCGCCCTCGTGGCGCTCCTTCTGCTCCTCGAAGCGCTTCTTGAGCGTCTTCATCAGCTCGTCCCAGCCCATCTTCTCGATCGCGGCCTTCTCCTCGGCGCTGAGTTCGAGTTCGAGCTTCTTCTGCAGCCAGTCCAGCGGCACTTCCTGGGTGAAGTCGGTCAGCATCTCGACGCCCTTGAAGTAGGCGGCGAAGGCGCGGTCGAACTTGTCGAAGTTGGCCTCGTCCTTCACCAGCGAACTGCGGGCGAGGTAGTAGAAATCGTCGACGCTGTTGTCGATCACGCCGGCCTGGATGGCTTCGAGCAGCATCAGGTACTCCTTGACCGAGACCTTCAGCTTGGCGGCGCGCAGGGTGAAGAAGAAGTTGATCAGCATGGCGGGCGACTCGGGCGGCGCGGAGGCCGATTCGCCTATTGTGCCGGCTGCGCCGACAAGACGTTCCGGCCGTCCCGGCTTGCCGGGGCGCATGCCCCGTCGCGCGGCAGCAGCGCTGCGGCCGGCCGGCCGGCGCGGGACCATCTCCTGGCCGATCGGCCTCGTCGCGGGCAGCCCGGACAGTCGGTCCCGCACTGCCGTTGTTCACGCCTCGATCAGGCGCTGGGCGCCGGCAGCGTGTAGCTGACCTTGGTGCCGGCAACGGCAATCAGGCTGCGTGATTGAAGCTCGGACACCATCGAGGCGACTTCCTCCTCGGCAAGTTGCTTCTGGAACAGCGAGCCGATGGTGCTCGACAGTGTCTTGAGCGTGCGGGGTTTCGACGCGGCGAGCTGCTGAAGCTTGGCCACGACAAGATCGAGCCTCTCCTGGGGTGATGTGGTGGTTGCCGCCTTCACCAGTGGGATGTCCGCCACATCCTTGGAGCGTGCCGCGAATATCTTCCTGGCCTTCAGGTGTTGGACGAGCGGATCGAAGCCGGCGTCCTTCGAGATGATGTGGAAGTAGGCCGTGGGGTCCTGTGCCGCGAGGTGACCGATGTAGAACGCAATGTGGAAGTCGAGCGCGTTCGAGCCGTTGCCGGAAATCTTGATGTACTCGGCCCTGCTCCCCATTCGCTGCAGCGCTGCGGCCGACTCGAAGGCAAGCCTGGTCTGGCTCGCGCCGACGAATACCATGACCTTGAAGTGATCCTGGTCGAGTGCGGACAGCCTTGCGGGCTGAACATTCTCGTAGTCGATGAAGACGTAGTTTTTTCGCAAGGCGCCTCCCCCCAGTGAACGTGTCAGCGCGGCTTGTCGAGCTGCCAGCGCAGGTGTGTCTTCACGGCCGGCCATTCCGTGTCGAGAATGCTGTAGACGCAGGTGTCGCGCAGGCTGCCGCTGCTGGTGCGCTGGTGGTTGCGCAGGACGCCGTCGAGCCTGGCGCCGAGGCGCTCGATCGCGCGCCGGCTCGGCTGGTTCAAGAAGTGGGTGCGGAACTCGACCGCGATGCAGCGCGAGCGTTCGAACGCATGGCCGAGCAGCAGCAGCTTGCATTCGGTGTTCAACGGGCCGCGCTGCGCGCTGCGCGCGGTCCAGGTCGAGCCGATCTCGACGCGCCGGTTTGCCGCGTCGATGTTCATGAAGGTCGTCATGCCGACCACGCGGCCGTTCGCGGCGCGCGTCGTGAACGGCAGCATCGAGCCGCGGGCCTGCAGGTCGAGGCGGCGCGCGATCTCGGCGCGCATGGTCTCGGGGCTGGGGATCGCGGTGTACCAGAGCGTCCAGAGCTCGCCATCGCGCACCGCCGCGACGAGTTCGTCGTGGTGCTCCGGGGCGAGCGGCTCGAGCGCGCAGTGCGCGCCGTGCAGGCGGATCGGCGCGAGCCAGCCGCTCATCCGCTCAGCGGTTGTTGCGCTGCATGAACACCAGCTTCTCGAACAGCGACACGTCCTGCTCGTTCTTCAGCAGCGCGCCGACCAGCGGCGGCACCGCGACCTTGTCGTCCTTGCTCTGCAGCACCTCGGGCGGGATGTCCTCGGCCAGCAGCAGCTTGAGCCAGTCGAGCAGCTCGGAGGTCGACGGCTTCTTCTTCAGCCCCGGCAGGTTGCGCACGTCGTAGAAGTTCTTCAGCGCCGCCGACAGCAGCTCCTTCTTCAGGTTCGGGAAGTGCACGTTGACGATGCTCTGCATGGTCTCGGCGTCGGGGAACTTGATGTAGTGGAAGAAGCAGCGGCGCAGGAAGGCGTCCGGCAGCTCCTTCTCGTTGTTCGAGGTGATGAAGACCAGCGGCCGGTGCCTGGCCTTGACCAGTTCGCGCGTCTCGTAGACGTAGAACTCCATGCGGTCGATCTCGCGCAGCAGGTCGTTCGGAAACTCGATGTCGGCCTTGTCGATCTCGTCGATCAGCAGCACCACCGGCTGGTCCGCGGTGAAGGCCTGCCACAGCACGCCCTTGACGATGTAGTTGTGGATGTCCTTGACCTTCTCGTCGCCGAGCTGGCTGTCGCGCAGCCGGCTCACCGCGTCGTATTCGTACAGGCCCTGCTGCGCCTTGGTGGTGCTCTTGATGTGCCACTGCAGCAGCGGCATGTTCAGCGCCTGCGCGACCTCTTCGGCCAGCATCGTCTTGCCGGTGCCGGGTTCGCCCTTGATCAGCAGCGGCCGCTTCAGCGTGGCCGACGCGTTGACGGCCAGCATCAGATCGGGGGTGGCGACGTAGTTCTGGGTGCCTTGGAATTTCATGGGGGGTGGGCGCGGTTGGGTGATCGGGCCAGTATAAAGTGCCGGCGTCTGCGCCCGCGCGCGCGCTCGCGCGCCGCGGCCCGCGCCCGCGCTCGCGCGCCGCGGCCCGCGCCCGCGAACCGACCCGAACCGCCCCCCTATAATCGCGCGCTGAATCGAACGCACCGTCTGCAGTCACCATGAACCACCTCCTTCGTTTGTTGATCGCCCTGGCCGGCCTCGGCTTGTCGCTGGCGGCCTCGGCGCAAAGCGCGCAGGCCGGTGAAAAGAAGGCCGCCATGTGCATCGGCTGCCACGGCATTCCCGGCTACCAGGCCAGCTTCCCCGAGATCTACAAGGTGCCGATGATCGCCGGGCAAAGCGCGAAGTACATCGTCTCGGCGCTGTCGCAGTACAAGAAGGGCGAGCGCAAGCACCCGACGATGCGCGGCATCGCCAGTTCGCTGACCGACCAGGACATGGCTGACCTGGCTGCGTTCTACTCCGCCGAAGCCGGTTCCCCGGCGGCACCTGCGGCACCCTCCGGCGCGGTGCCGGCCGAGGTGGCCGCGCTGCTCACCAAGGGCAACTGCGCGTCCTGCCACGGTGCCAACTTCACGACCCCGATCGACCCGAGCTACCCCAAGCTCGCCGGCCAGCACGCCGACTACCTGACCCAGGCGCTGAAGGCCTACCAGACCGACAAGAACCCGCTGGTCGGGCGCGCCAACCCGATCATGATGGGCATGGCCCGGCCGTTCTCGCATGCCGAGGTCAAGGTTCTCGCGGACTACCTCGCCTCGCTGCCGGGCGAGCTGAAGACGGTGCCGCAGTCGCGCTTCCGCTGAGCGAGCCCGCCGTCGCGCCGAAGCCGCTGCGGGTCAGCGGCTTTTTTCCGGGTGCTCGCCGGCGAGGTCGTCGAGGATCGGGCAGTCCGGCCGGTCGTCGCCGGCGCAGCAGTGGGCCAGGTGCTCGAGCGTGCGCTGCATCGCCTGCATCGCGGCGACACGGCGCTGCAGGTCGGCGGCGTGTTCGAGCGCGATGCGCTTGACCTGGCTGCTCGCGCGCCTGCGGTTGCGCCACAGCGCGAGCAGTTCGCCGATCTCCTGCATGCCGAAGCCCAGGTCGCGCGCGCGCTGGATGAAGCGCAGCGTGTGGATCGCCGCCGCGTCGTATTGCCGGTAGCCGGCGTCGGTGCGCGCGACCTTCGGCAGCAGCCCCAGGCTTTCGTAGTGGCGGATCATCTTGGCCGACACCGCCGACTGGCGGGACGCTTCGCCGATGTTCATGCCGCCTCCGTTCGGTCGGCACGCCGGATCGCGCGCCCGAGCAGCAGCGCGTTGCTCACCACGCTGACGCTGGACAACGCCATCGCCGCCCCCGCGACCACCGGGCTGAGCAGCCCCAGCATCGCCAGCGGGATGCCGATCACGTTGTAGGCCATGGCCCAGAACAGGTTCTGCCGGATCTTCGCGTGCGTGGCGCGCGAGATGCCGATCGCGCGCGCCACCAGCGCCAGGTCGCCGCGCAGCAGCGTGATGCCGGCGGCTTGCATCGCGACATCGCTGCCGGCGGTCCGGCCGTCCTGCGCGCCGGCCATCGCGATGCCGACGTCGGCGGCCGCCAGCGCCGGCGCGTCGTTGATGCCGTCGCCGACCATCGCGACCGGGCCCTGCGCCTTCAGCGCTTCGACCACGGCGGCCTTGTCGCCGGGCAGCACCTCGGCGCGCACGTCGTCGATGCCGAGCGCGCGACCCACGGCGGCGGCGCTGACGCGCGAGTCGCCGCTGACCATCAGCGTGCGCAGGCCGAGGCGCT
This sequence comes from Pseudomonadota bacterium, assembly GCA_040388965.1. GTDB lineage: Bacteria > Pseudomonadota > Gammaproteobacteria > Burkholderiales > Burkholderiaceae_C > LMDS01. The sequence goes on from JAZKAV010000038.1 coordinate 51,398, forward strand.
TGAGCCCGGCGAGCGCGTCCGCGGCGCCGGGCTTGATCGCGTCGCCGAACGCGAGCAGGCCCAGCAGCCGGGCGCGGTTGCCGGCCTCGACCTGCGCCAGCCACGAGACGGTGCGGCCTTCGGCCTGCAGCGGCAGAGCCTGGGCGTCGAGCGCTGCGGCGTCGATGCCGAGTTCCTGCATCAAGCGCGCGCTGCCAAGTTGCAGCGAACGCTCGCCGACGCGGCCCGCAAGGCCGCGGCCGGGCAGCGCGCGCAGCTCCTGCGCTGCCGCGACCGGCGCGCCGACCGCATCCAGCACCGCCCGCGCCAGCGGATGTTCGCTGCCGGCCTGCAGCCCGGCGGCGAGCGCGATCAGCGCCTCGCGCGTCAGCCCCGAGCCGGCCGCGGGCACGGCGGCCACCAGCGTCGGTCGGCCTTCGGTCAGCGTGCCGGTCTTGTCGAAGGCCACGGTGCGCAGCGCGTGGGCGAGTTCGAGCGCCTGCGCATCCTTGATCAGGATGCCCAGCCGCGCCGCCGCGCCGGTGCCGACCATGATCGCCGCCGGTGTCGCCAGGCCGAGCGCGCAGGGGCAGGCGATCACCAGCACCGCGACCGCGTTGATCAGCCCGGCCGACCAGTCGCCGCTGGCCAGGCCCCAGCCGAGCCAGGTGACGAGCGCCAGGCCCAGAACCACCGGGACGAACACCGCGCTGACCTGGTCGACGAGGCGCTGGATCGGCGCCTTGCCGGCCTGCGCCGACTCGACCAGACGCACGATGCGCGCCAGTGCCGACTCCGCCCCGACGGCGGTGGCGCGCACCAGCAGCAGCCCCTCGGCGTTGATCGCGCCGCCGGTGACCGGATCGCCGATGTGCTTGGCGAGCGGCCGGCTTTCGCCGGTCAGCAGCGATTCGTCGACATGGGTCGCGCCTTCCAGCACCACGCCATCGGCCGGCAGGCGCTCGCCGGGACGCACGACGATCAGGTCGCCGACCGCCAGCTCGGCGCTCGGCACCTCGCGTTCGACGCCGTCGCGGCGCACCCGCGCGGTCGCGGGCCGCAGCGCGTTGAGGGCACGGATCGCGTCGGTGGTCTGGCGCTTCGCGCGCGCCTCCAGCCATTTGCCGAGCAGCACCAGCGTGATCACGACCGCGGCCGATTCAAAGTACAGGTGACCCATCGCGCCGCCGCGCAGCAGCTGCACCAGGCTCAGCCCGTAGGCTGCCGAGGTGCCGAGCGCGACCAGCACGTCCATGTTCGCGCTGCCGGCGCGCAGCGCCTTCCAGCCGGCGTGGTAGAAGCGGGCGCCGAGCCAGAACTGCACCGGCGTGGCGAGCAGCAGCTGGACCCGGCCGTCCAGCATCCAGGCGTGCGGGTCGGCGACCAGCGGCGCGGCCAGCATCGGCAGCAGCAGCGGCGCCGACAGCAGCGCCGCGACGACGACCGGCCAGGCGCTGGCCGGCGGTGGCGCCGGCTCGGGTGCGGCCGAGCTCAGCGCGCGGGCCTCGTAGCCGGCGTCGACCACCGCCTGCACCAGCCCCTCCGTGTTCGCGCCGCCGGCCTCGCCCAGCACCTCGGCCTGCTCGGTCGCCAGGTTCACCGAGGCGCCGCGCACGCCGGGCACCTTCAGCAGCGCGCGTTCGACGCGACCGACGCAAGAAGCGCAGGTCATGCCGTCGATGCGCAGCACGACCGGCGGCGGGAGGGAGGATGCAGAAGCCGAAACGGAACTCATGCGTGCAGCTTAAACCTTGGCATCATGGCAAGGTCAAGCGCCTCGGCAAGGCCGGCCCGCGACGATGCCCATCGCGCCGTTGCCGATGCCGCTTGACATTGACATCGTGGCAAGGTGGATGCTGGCATCCTGCCCTTCCACGAACCCGCGATGAACTCGCGCCGAAGAAAGCCACGACCATGATCGAACTGACCCTCCCGACGATGACCTGCGGCCACTGCGTCAAGACCGTGACCCGCACCGTCCAGCGTGTCGACCCGGCCGCCACGGTCGAGATCGACCTCTCCGCGCATCGCCTGCGCATCGGCTCGGGGCGCGACGCCCAGGCCTTTCGCGCCGCGCTGACCGAGGAAGGCTACGCGCCGGGTGGGGAACCGGCGGCCTGAACCTTGCTCCGGGTGGCGGCGACCCTAAACTCGGTTTCTTCCAGATGGCCGGAGCGACAGCGATGAAACGAGCGACTTCCACGGTGCTGGCCGCTGCGCTGCTGGCGCTCGGCGTGGCCGCCCCGGCGCAGGCGCAGACCCTGCGCTGGTCCTCGCAGGGCGACCTGCAGACCATGGACCCGGACTCGCGCAACGAGTCGCTGACGAATTCGCTCAACGGCCAGGTCTACGAGACGCTGACCGGGCGCGACCGGCAACTCGCGATCGTGCCGATGCTCGCCACCGAGTGGCAGCAGACCGGCCCGCTGCAGTGGCGCATGAAGCTGCGCCCGAACGTCCGGTTCCACGACGGCACGCCGTTCGGCGCCGACGACGTGGTGTTCTCGGTCAGGCGGGCGCAGGAGAAGAGTTCCGACATCAAGGTCTACGCCAGCGCGATGGGCGAGCCGAAGAAGCTCGACGAGCTGACGGTCGAGTTCAACCTGAAGGAGGTGGACCCGATCTTCCTGCAGCACGCGAACGCGGTCTTCATCATGAGCAAGGCCTGGTGCGAGAAGAACGGCGCGACCAGGCCGCAGGACTTCAACGGCGGCGAGCAGAGTTACGCCGCCCTGCACGCCAACGGCACCGGCCCGTTCATGCTGGTCTCGCGCCAGCCCGACGTGAAGACCGTCTACAGGCGCAACCCGAATTGGTGGGGCAAGTTCGAGGGCAACGTGCAGGACGTGGTCTACACGCCGATCAAGAGCAACGCGACGCGCGTGGCCGCGCTGATCTCGGGCGAGCTCGATGTCGTGCTGGACCCGCCGCCCGCCGACACGCCGCGCCTGCGCAACACCGCGGGCGTGAAGATCGTCGACGGGCCCGAGAACCGCATCATCTTCATCGGCATGGACCAGGGCCGCGACGAACTGCTCTACAGCAGCGTCAAGGGCAGGAACCCGTTCAAGGACCAGCGCGTGCGCCAGGCGCTGTACCAGGCGGTTGACGAGGAGAGCATCAAGACCCGGTTGATGCGCGGCCAGGCCGCGCCCACCGGCGCGACCATGGTCTCGCCGCTGGGCAGCTACAACGACCCGGCGCTCGAGAAGCGACTGCCGTTCGACCTGGCCGCGGCGAAGAAGCTGCTGGCGGCCGCGGGCTATCCGCAGGGTTTCGAGGTCACGCTCGATTGCCCGAACGACCGCTACGTCAACGACGAGGAGATCTGCAAGACCCTCGCCTCGATGTGGGCGCGGCTGGGCCTGAAGGTGCGCGTCAACACGATGCCGCGCTCGGTCTACTTCGCCAAGCTCGGCAGGCTCGACACCTCGATGTACATGCTGGGCTGGGGCGGTTCGGTGACCGACGCCGAGACCACGCTGACGCCGATCTACCGCACCCGCGCGCCCGGGGGCATCGGCGACTTCAACTACGGCCAGGTCAACAACCCCAAGCTGGACCAGCTCGCTGCCGCGTCGAGCCGCGAGGCCGACCCGGTCCGGCGCGAGGCGCTGATCAAGGCCGCGATCAAGGAGCACAACGACCAGGTGCACCACATCCCGCTGCACCGCCAGTTCATCCCGTGGGCGATGCGCGCGAACGTCGAGGTCGTGCACCGCGCCGACAACTGGCTCGAATGGGCCTGGGTCAGGATCAGGTGATCGTGCTGCCGCGCCGATCGGGCGACGGCAGCCGCGGCAGCCGTTCGGCGTTCAGCGTGGCCGGGTTCGCGACGCCGCCGACGGCGACTCGGCCCATCCGGCGAGCGCGGCGCGCGCCGCCAGCCAGGCCTCGAGCGCATCGGGCGGCATCGGCCGGCCGGTGTGGTAGCCCTGGATGCCGTCGCACCAGGCCTCGGCGAGGGCCGCGTGGATCGCGGCGGTCTCGACCCCTTCGGCGACGACCGTCATCTGCAGCCGGTGCGCCAGCGCGATGATGGCCTCGGTGATCGCGCGGTCCTTGGGCTCGGTCAGCATGTCCTTGACGAGCGAGCGGTCGATCTTCAGCTTGCCCATCGGCAGGCGGCTCAGGTAGCTCAGGCTGGAGTAGCCGGTGCCGAAGTCGTCGATCGAGAGCTGCACGCCGAGCGCCTTCAGCGCATGCAGCTGGCTCAGGCGTGCGTCGGTGCTCGCCATCAGCGTCGACTCGGTCAGTTCGAGTTCGAGCAACGCTGCCGGCACGCCGTGCCGCTCGAGCGAGGCGCGCAGCGCCGGCAGCAGTCCGGCGTCGAGCAGTTGCACCGCCGACAGGTTGACCGACATCACGCCGACCTCGATGCCGCGCGCGCGCCAGTCGGCGAGCTGGCGGCAGGCCTGGTCGATGACCCACTCGCCGATCGGCACGATCAGCCGCGACTCCTCGGCCAGCGGGATGAACACCGCCGGTGCAACCTCGCCGAGCTCGGGCGTGTTCCAGCGCAGCAGCGCCTCGACAGCGGTGAGTGCGCCGTCGACCGCATTGACCTGCGGCTGGAACACCAGCCGAAGCTCGTCGCGCGCGACCGCGTTGCGCAGCAGCAGCTCGATCTGCAGCTTCTGCTGCGCGCGGTCGTTCAGGTCGCGGGTGAAGAAATAGACGCTGTTGCGCCCGCTCGCCTTGGCCTGGTACATCGCGGTGTCGGCATGGCGCATCAACTCGTCCATGTCGGCCGCGTCGTCGGGGAACATCGCGATGCCGATGCTGCACGAGACGTTCAGCTCCAGCGTCTCGATCAGGCACGGCGCGCGCAGCGCGGCCAGCAGCCGCTGCGCGATCTGCAGCGCCTCGCCGCTGCCGGTCACGCCGTTCAGCAACACCACGAATTCGTCGCCGCCGAAGCGGCTGACGACGTCGGCGTCGCGGATCGACTCGCGCAGGCGCTGCGCCACGAGCTTGAGCAGCGCGTCGCCGGTCTGGTGGCCGAGCGAGTCGTTGATGGTCTTGAAGCGGTCGAGGTCGATGAACAGCACCGCGACCGGCTGGCCGGTGCGGGTCGACTGCAGCATCGCCTCGCGCAGCCTCTTCTCCGCGACGCCGCGGTTCGGCAGGCCGGTCAGCAGGTCGTGGTGGGCGAGGTAGCGGACCTGCTCCTCCGAGGCCTTGCGGTCGGTGATGTCCAGGCAGCTGAAGATGTAGTGCCCGACCGTGCCGGTGGCATCGCGCACCGCGGTCAGCACCGCCCAGGCGGGGAACGAGCCGCCGCCACGCTTGTGCACCAGCACCTCGCCGCGCCACCAGCCGCGGCTCTCGGCGGTCGCCCAGGTCTCGCGCGCCTGCGGCATCGTCAGCTCGCCGACCTGCACGAAGGCGAGCTCCTCGTGCAGCACCTCGCCCGGGTCGAACGCGCCGGCCTTGCAGATCGCGCGGTTGGCCGAGAGCACGCGGCCGTTCGCGTCGAGCAGCACGATGCCTTCGGACGAGGCCTCGAACACCTTGGCCCAGAGTTCGAGCCGCTGCTCGAGCGCCTTCAGGCTGTTGATCGGCGTGAACGAGGTGACGATCGCGTCCTGGCCCTGGTAGTCGAGCCGGCGCGCCGACAGCACGGCCCAGGCGGCGTGCGCGCCGTGCTTCCAGCGGACCTCGAACTCGTGCACCACGCCCTGGTCGGCGAGCTGCTGGAAGAAGCGGCGCCGCAGCTCGGCGGTGATGCCGGCGGCCCAGGGATCGGTGGTGGTGTCGCCGAGCCACTCGCGCGCCTGCGGGTTGGCGTGCAGCACCCGGTGGTCGGGCACCGAGGTCACCATCAGGGGCACCGGCATCAGCTCGAGCAAGCGCTGCTGCGCCTCGGCGGCGCGCGCGCTCGCCGCCATCTCCTGCTGGACCTGGCGCTGGTGGTCGAGCTGCGCCAGCATCTCGTTGAAGCCCAGCACCAGCCGGCCGATCTCGTCGCCGCTGGCCCAGTCCGAGCGCAGCGTGTGATCGCCGGTGCGGCGCACCGTGTCGACCACCTTGGACAACCCGCGCAGCGGCCGCGAGATGCGCTGCGCGACGTAGTAGACCGCGAGCAGGATCAGGCCCAGCAGCCCGGCGGCCGTGCCCAGGTGGATCCACATGCGGACGAAGAAGTCGTGCACGCGCACCCCGATCAGGCGCGTCAGCTCCGCGTTGCCGCGCCCCCAGGCGCGGTCGAGCGCGTCCAGCACGCTGCGCTCGGCGGCGTCGATCTGCCGGTGTTCGATGGCGGCGCCGGCGGCGATCTGCCGTACCGTGGAGCGGAAGTTGTCGATCGCCGCCGCCAGCTCGGTCTGCGCGGGCGACAGCCGCTCGCCCAGCAGCGGCGTCGATGCGGCCACCGCCTCCGAGTAGTCGGAATGGATCGCGCCGCCCGCGGCGCGCAGCTCGCCCTCGAGCACGAACAACCGGGTGCGTTCGGCCTGCTCGATCGCGACACCGCTGACGACGGTGTGCAGCCGCGGCGTGATCTGCGCGACGGCGTCGAGCAGCGCCGGGTAGCGCAGCAGGATCAGCGACATCGTGTAGTAGCTGTCCAGGTCCGGGTCGAGGATCAGGTTGGACTGGTTGCCCACCCGCGTCACCAGTTCTCGCCCCTGTTCCAGCGCCGTCTGCTGCCGCTCCTGGCGTGCGGCGCTGCGCGTTGGGGCGGGGCCGTACAGCGGCTGCAGCGCGAGCGCGAAGCGGCGGTTCAGGTCGGCACTGCCCATGCCGCTGCCATGCAGCTGCTCGGCGCCGGAGAGCTGCTCGATCGCGGCGCTGCCGATCTCGGCGGGCGGTGCGGTGCGCGCCAGCGCCACCAGCGTCGGGCGCAGCGCCTCGATGTAGGCGGTGCCGGCGAGCTCCTTGCGGGAGAAGTCGATCGCGATGTATTTCTCGTGGATCAGGATGCCGCTGATGAAGATCACCGTGCTCAGGTCGAGCAGGTAGATCAGCAGCAGCTTCTTGCCGACGCTCAGGTTCGCCAGCCGGCGCGCCAGCGGTGCGCTGAACCGCGCGACGAGCCCGCGCGGGGTGGCCAGGGTGGCGGTGTCAGAGGCCATCGGTGGACTGCTCCGTAGGAAGGCGAACAAGGTCTGCGGACGGGTGGCGTGATCCCCGCGGCGTGCGCTCTGTTGGTGCACTGCAGCATCGACACCGCGTAGGGGACTTCGGCAGACGCGCCCCGCACTTGAGGCGCCATCGGGCCGTCCTAGCGGAAATACAGCAGCATCCGTTCCAGCGCCATCGTGAACGGCACCTGCATCATCGGCAGCGTCAGCAGCATGCCGACCAGCCCGACCGACACCGTGATCGGAAAGCCGATCGAGAAGATGCTCATCTGCTGCGCGACGCGCGAGATGATGCCCAGCACCAGGTTCACGAACAGCAGCATCGCGATCATCGGCAGCGCGATCCACAGCCCGAGCCGGAACACCTCGGCGCCCCAGACCTGCGGCTGAACCGCGCGCAGGAAGGCGAACGGCTCGGGGCCGACCGGAAACGCGTCGAAGCTCTGCACCACCGCATGGATCAGCATCAGGTGCCCGCCGGTGACGATGAACAGCCAGCTCACCGAGACGCCGAAGAAGCGGCTGGTGGCGGTGGCCTCGCCGCCGGTCATCGGGTTGAAGAAGCCGGCGAAGTTCAGGCCCATCTGCAGCCCGATCACTTCACCGGCGAACTCGACCGCGCTGAACACGATGCGCACCGCGAAGCCGAGCGACAGCCCGACCAGCAACTGCTGCACGACCGCGAGCAGGGCCGCCGCCGAGTCGAGCGGGATCACCGGCATCGCCGGCAGCGTGGCCTGGGCGCAGAACGCGATCAGGAAGGCCAGCGCGACGCGCACGCGCGCCGGCACGCCGCGCTGCGCGAACACCGGCAGCGCGCCGAACAGCGCGAGCACGCGCAGGAACGGCCACAGCAGCGGCGTGATCCAGGCCAGGACCTGGGTGTCGGTGAAGGTCAGCACGGTGCGCTCTCGGCAGGTCTTCGGTGGCCGTCGGGTCGATCGGGCCGCGTGTCCCTGTTCGGTGTCCTATCCGACCGCCGACGGAATCGACTGCAGCGTGCGCTGGATGTACTCGACCAGCGTGGTCAGCATCCACGGCCCGGCGACCGCGAGCACCGCGACCGCGCCGATGATCTTGGGCACGAAGGACAGCGTCGCCTCGTGGATCTGCGTCGCGGCCTGGAAGATGCTGACGACCAGGCCGATCAGCAGCACGCTGATCAGGATCGGTGCGGACACCAGCAGCAGCATGTACAGGCCCTGCTGGCCGAGGGTGAAGACTTGGGTGGCGTCCATCGGGGTTTCGGAGTCAGGTGTTGAAGCTGGAAGGATCTCGAGTCAGCTCGCGAAGCTCGAAGGGCCGGAGGTCAGCTCGCGAAGCTCGCTGCGAGCGACCCCAGCAGCAGGTTCCAGCCGTCGGCCAGCACGAACAGCATCAGCTTGAACGGCAGCGCGATCAGCACCGGCGACAGCATCATCATGCCCAGCGACATCAGCACGCTGGCGACGATCATGTCGATGATCAGGAACGGGATGAAGATCAGGAAGCCGATCTGGAACGCGCTCTTCAGCTCGCTCGTCACGAAGGCCGGCACCAGCACCTTGAACGGCACGTCGGCGGTCTTCACACTCGGGTCCACCTTCGCGAGCTTGGCGAACAGCATCACGTCGGCCTGGCGCGTCTGCTTCAGCATGAACGCGCGCATCGGCAGCTCGCCGCGCTTGAGCGCCTCGTCGAACGCGATCCTGTTTTCCGAGTAGGGCTGGTACGCGTCGGCATAGACCTTGTCGATCGTCGGCCCCATCACGAAGAAGGTCAGGAACAGGGACAGGCCGATCACCACCTGGTTCGGCGGCGCCGCCTGCGTGCCCAGCGCCTGGCGCAGCAGGCTGAGCACGATCACGATGCGGGTGAAGCCGGTCATCAGCAGCAGCACCGCGGGCAGGAAGGACAGCGCCGTGAAGAACAGCAGGGTCTGGATCGGCACCGAGTAGCTGGTGCCGCCTGCGCCCTGGCCGATCACCAGCGGCAGGCTCGCGCCGCCGCTGGCTTGCGCTACAGCGAGCGCCGGAACGGCCGAAAGAACCGTCAAGGCGGCGAGTGCGCCGGCACGGCGCGTGCGCGCCGAAAGAAGAGGGCTCATGAGGAAACGCCCGGCCGCCCGAAGTTTCCTCATCCCCCTTGGGGGGCGGACGACGTATGTCGTCGGCCTGGGGGCGCTCTCAGCGCTCACCGGTGCTCCCCTTGTCCTGGCGCAGCCGGCCCAGCAGTTGCGCGAACGCAGGCACCGCCGGCGTTGCGCCGGCCGGCGCATCGGGTTGGGGTTCCATCGTGTGCAGCGTCGTGATGCTCTGTGCGGTCACGCCCAGCACTAGCCAGCGGCGCGCGTCGCCCTGGCCGACCTCGATCGTGACGATGCGCTGGCTCGCCGACAGCGGCAGCGCCGCGACGCTGCGCATCAGGCCGCCCGATGCCGCGCCACCCATCGGCGTGCGCTTGAGCAGCCACAGCGCGACCGGGATCATCGCGACGATCGCGACGAACCACAGCAGCGCGCTCAATCCGCTGGAACCCATGCGCCGTTATCCGCGGCTCAGCCGGCGCATGCGCTCGCTCGGCGTGACGATGTCGGTCAGGCGGATGCCGAACTTGTCGTTCACGACCACGACTTCGCCCTGCGCGATCAGGTAGCCGTTGACGAGCACGTCCATCGGCTCGCCGGCCAGCGCCTCGAGCTCGACCACCGAGCCCTGCGCGAGCTGCAGAATGTGCTTGATCGGGATGCGCGTGCGGCCCAGTTCCACGGTGAGCTGCACCGGAATGTCCAGGATCATGTTGATGTCGTTGCCGGCGCTGGTGGCGCCGGTCGGCGCGAAGTTCTGGAACGCGGCGGGCGCGACCTGGTCGGCCGGGGCATGGACCTCCGAGGCCGTCTCGGGCTTGGATTCGGCCAGGGCCGCGGCCCACTCGGCGGCCATCGCGTCGGTGTCGTCGGCGGGTGCGGTGTTTTCAGCTGACATGTGATTCTCCCAGCCAACCCTGTTCGGCGTTGGTCAGCAGTTGGTTGACTTTCAAGGCGTACTTGCCGTTGGACGTGCCGTAGTGGCAGTCGAACACCGGAACTCCGACGACCTTGGCCTGGATCGCCTGGTGCAGGTCGAGCTCGATGAAATCGCCGACCTTGAACGACAGCAGCTGCTCGACGGTCGCCGGCGCCTGTGCCAGCTCGGCGATCAGCTCGACCTCGGCCGACTGGATCTGCTGCTTCATCAGGTTGACCCAGCGCCGGTCCGGCTCGGCCGCGTCGCCCTGGATCGTCGAATACAGCACGTCGCGGATCGGCTCGAGCGTGGCGTACGGGATGCAGAAATGAATCGTGCCGCTCGCGTCGCCGATCTCCAGCGTGAAGCTGCTCGCCACGACGATCTCGCTCGGCGTGGCGATGTTCGCGAACTGCGGTTGCATCTCCGAGCGCTGGTAGTCCAGCTCCAGCGGGTAGATGCCGGTCCAGGCCTTCTTGTACTCGGCCGTGATCACGTCGACCAGGCGGCCGATGATGCGCTGCTCGGTGGGCGAGAAGTCGCGCCCCTCGATGCGCGTGTGGTACTTTCCGGCGCCGCCGAAGAGCGCGTCGATCACCGCAAACACCAGCGTCGGGTCGCACACGATCAGGCCCGAACCGCGCAACGGCCGCACGCTGACGATGTTGAAGTTGGTCGGCACCACGATCTCGCGCAGGAAGGCGCTGTACTTCTGCACCTTGATGCTGCCGATCGAGATCTCAGGGCTCTTGCGGATGAAGTTGAACAGCCCGATGCGGATGTTGCGCGCGAAGCGTTCGTTGATGATCTCCATCGTGGGCATGCGCCCGCGCACGATCCGCTCCTGGCTCGCCAGGTCGTAGTTGCGGACCGCGCCGTCGTCGACCGGCGCCTCGTCGAGCTTCTGGCTTTCGCCGGTGATGCCCTGCAGCAGCGCGTCGACTTCGTCCTGCGAAAGAATCTGCTGATTCATTGGAGCCCCTCGACCGACGGGTACGTCGGTCGATCCCCCGAGGGGATGCGGGCCGCGTGGTCCACGGAGTGGGCCGCTGGGTGGCCCCTGGGAGCGGCCCGGCGCTCGTCCCGAGCTCGCTGTGCTGGCATGGCGCGACTCATTGGACGATGAAGTTCGAGAAGTGCACGTGCTTGATCGGGTTCGGCTCGGCCGGCGCCTTCTTGTGCACCTTCTTCACGACCGGCTCCTCGTCGTCGGCCGCGGCCGGGCCGGTCTCGGCGGCGGCCTTCGCCGGCGCCACGGGCTCCGGCTCCTCGACCTCGATGCCCATGGTGCGCGACGCATCGCGCAGGATCTCGCCGGCGAGCTGTTCCTTGCCGGGGCGATCGAGCAGTTCGGCCGAGGTCTTGTGCGACAGGATCATCAGGATGCCGTTGCGGATCGCCGGCATGAAGGCCTTCAACTGCTCGGCGAACTTGGCGTCCTCGACCTCGAAGGTGATGCCGATCTGCGCGTAGCGGTCGGCCTCCTTGTCGGACAGGTTCACGACGAACGGATCGAGCGGCAGGAAGGTGGGCGGGTGCTTCAGGTCGGGCTTGGCATGCTGCTCGCCGGCCTGCGCCGTGGTGGTGTCGCCGGCTTCGGCGGCGTGCGCGGCGCGCTTCTTCAGGAACACGGCGGTGCCCGCGCCGACGATCGCCAGCAGCAACACGACCGCGGCGGCGATGACGATCAGCTTCTTCCTGCCCCTCTTCACGGGCACGGCGGGGCCGGTGTCGACGGTGGGGGCAGCGGCAGCGGACATCGTCACTCCTTCGATTTCTCGGGTCGCCACCGGTGCGCCGCGAAGGGCTCGCGGCGCGTGGTGGCATGAAGGAAATTATCGAAACGATGCCCCGGACCGAAGCGGCGATAAGCAGGGGATAAGGCGCCCAGTACGCCCGCCCGGCGCGTCGCCGCCGCGCGCTGTCCGCAGGGCCTTACGCGTACAGGTCCACGCCGCCGGCCGTGACGATGCGACGCGCGGCCGCGCCGGCACGCTGCGCTGCATCCGGGCCGGCGCCGGTGCGCCGGCCCGAATCGCTGCGTGCGCCCGAGTCGCCGCCGTCGCCACGCCCGCCGGCATGCTGCGAGACGCCGCCGCCGGCCAGCGTGAAGCCGGCGTCGCGCAGCGCGCTCGCGAGGTCCGGCAGGCCGGCCTCGATCGCCTGGCGGGTGGCGGCGGCATCGGCACCGAAGGCGACGTGCGCCTGGGTGCCGTCCATCACGATCTGCACCGACACCGGGCCCATCTCGGCCGGGTTCAGGTGAATCTCGGCGTGTTGCACGCCGTCCCGGGCCAGCACGCTCAGCCGCAGGCCCAATTCCTGGGCGAAGTCGGGTGCGGTGACCGGCGTGCTCAGCACGACCGGCGCCGTGGCCGCGACCTCGGCCGCCGCGCCGGGCGCCGGCGCGAGCGCGGCGGCGTTCAGCGCGGCGATGTCTTTCGCGCCGCCGCCGCTGCCGGTCGACGGTGCGGGCGCCTTCTCGATCGGCCGCTGCTCGGCCAGGGCCTGCGCGAACAGGCCCGCGGTGGGGGGGTCGGTGCCCTGGGACGGGGCCTGGGCCGCCGCCGCGTCCTTCAGGTCGGCTGCGCCCGGTCCGGCGGCGTGGCCGCGCACACGACCGCCCGGATCGTCGCCCAGCGCTGCCTGGGCAGCGTCGGGGTCCGTCCTGGCGCCGCTGCCGCCTTTCGCGGTGTCGGCGTCACCGCCCGCGGTGGCTGCCTGCTGCAGGTTCGTGAGCCAATGCATCACGCTCGGGTCGAGCGCGGGGTCGGCGCTGGACGTGCTCGCTGGCGCGGCGTCGGCGCGCTTGTCGGCGGGGGCGGTGTCGGTCGTGCCGGCCTTCGCGGTGTCGTGCGTCGACGGGTCCGTCTTCGGGCCGTGTGGCGTGCTGCCGGTGCCGTCGGCGGCGCGCAGCTTGCCCTTCAGCAGCGCGCGGGTGGGGCGGGTCGGGTCGGATTGGGGCGGCTCTGGCGACTCCTTCGGGGCTGCAGCCGGTTCGCCCTCGGACGAAGCCGGTGCGGCGTCGGCGTTGTCGGGTCGGGCGTCCGCGGTCGCCATGGGCGGTGCGGCCGGGGCCGCCACGGCGGGCAGCGGCGCGGCCCGGGTCTGGCGCAGCAGCGAGGCGAAGCCGGCCGGGTCGGCACCCGTGGCGGGGCCGTCGGCAGGCGGTGCTGCAGCGTCGTTGATCGGGTTGCGCGGCGCGGTGGCGTTGATTTTCAGCACGGGGCTCTCCGGGATCACATCAGGGGCGACGGGCGGGTTGTGCCGATGCGGGTCCAGGCCGCGCGCGTCGCGGCCTCGTCGGTCTGCTTCTGGTCGCGGCGGTCGGCGGCCTGGTGCTGCTCCAGCGTGCGGCGCTCGATCAGCTTGCGCACCGAGGCGCAGCGCATCTCCGCCGCGCGCAACGCCGCGAGCGCACGTTCGAGCTGCTGCGCCGCATGCTCGGCGACGCGCGTCTGCTGTTCGACCGCCTGCGTCAGCCGCTCGGTGAAGCTCTGGTAGCAGCGCACGAGTTCGATCTTGCCCTCGCGCGCGAACTGGGTGCTCCAGCGTTGCTCGTAGTCGCGCCGGTAGCTGCGCAGCTCCTCGACCTGGCGGGCGGCGGCCTCGCTCGCGGCCTGGGCACGCTGGTGCTCGGCTAGCGCCGCATCGCGCTGGCGTTCGCTCTGGCCCAGCAGGATGGTCAAGGGCTGCAGGTCAGTCACTGGAGCCCCTCGGCGGCGCAGTACCGCCGATCCCCCAACGGGAAGCGGGCCGGCGCGGTCCGCAAAGGGGGCCGCTTCGTGGCCCCTGGAGCGGCCCGGCGCTCGGCCCGCAAAGACTGCATGGACATCTGTTTTCCTCAGTGGCCGATCACCGCGCGCAGCTGGCTCAGGCTGGCGTCGAGCGTGGCGCTTTCTCGCATGCCCTGCTGCAGCAGTGCGGTCATCGGGTCGTGCAGGCGCACGGCGGTGTCGAGTTCGGCGTCGTGGCCGGGCGCGTAGGCGCCGAGCTGGATCAGGTCGCGCGCCTTGTTGTGGCGCGCGTGCAGCTGGCGAAAGCGCCGCGCCGCGTCGATGTGTTCGCTCGAGGCGACGCTGGTCATCACCCGCGACACCGACTTCTCGATGTCGATCGCCGGGTAGTGGCCGGCCTCGGCGAGTTCGCGCGACAGCACGATGTGGCCGTCGAGAATGCCTCGGGCGGCGTCGGCGATCGGGTCCTGCTGGTCGTCGCCTTCGGACAGCACCGTGTAGATCGCGGTGATCGATCCGCCGCCCTTCAGGCCGTTGCCGCTGCGCTCGACCAGCTGCGGCAGCTTCGCGAAGCAGCTCGGCGGGTAGCCCTTGGTCGCGGGCGGCTCGCCGATCGCGAGCGCGATCTCGCGCTGCGCCATCGCGTAGCGTGTCAGCGAGTCCATCAGCAGCAGCACGTTCAGTCCGCGATCGCGAAAATGTTCGGCGATCACGGTGGCGTAATTCGCGCCCTGCATGCGCACCAGCGGCGGCGCGTCGGCCGGCGCGGCGACGACGACCGAGCGGCGCATGCCTTCCTCGCCGAGGATGTCCTCGATGAACTCCTTGACTTCGCGGCCGCGCTCGCCGATCAGGCCGACCACGATCACGTCGGCCGCGGTGTAGCGCGCCATCATGCCCAGCAGCACCGACTTGCCGACGCCGGTGCCGGCGAACAGGCCGATGCGCTGGCCCCGGCCGACGGTGAGCATCGCGTTGATCGCGCGCACGCCGGTGTCGAGCGGGGTGCGCACCGGGTCGCGGTCCATCGCGTTGATCGGGCGGCGCGTCAGCGGTTCCTTGTGGGTGTGCACGATCGGCCCCTTGCGGTCCATCGGCTGGCCGTGCGAGTCGACGACCCGGCCGAGCAGCCCGTCGCCCACCGGCAGGTGCAGCGTGCGGTCCTCGTTGCGGCGCCACGGGTGGTTCGCCGCGCCGAGCTTCATCGGCACGACCGGCGAGGGCCGCGGGACGACGCGCGCACCGCTCATCAGGCCGGCGATCTCGCCGGTGGGCATCAGGTAGGCCCGGTCGCCGGAGAAGCCGACGACCTCCGCGATCACCGGCGTCTGGCCGTCCATGCGCACCTCGCAGACCGAACCGACCGGCACCCGGATGCCCGCGGCCTCGAGCACGAGTCCGGTCACGCGCATCAGCAGACCCTGGGTTTCGAGCGCGACCCGGTCGGCCGAGAAGCTGCGCATGTCGGCCAGGTAGCGCTGCCAGATGTCCACCCCTCGCCCGCGGCTTACCGCGGGCGATCCCCCGTGGGGATCGGGCCCGGCCTGGGGCGGCCCGGCGCTCGGACCCGGCGCGGTCGTCAGGTTGTCGGATGGGAAGGGGATCATGGGGCGGCGCCTTCGCCGTCGGCGGCACCGGGCACGCCGTCCCAGCCTTCGTCGCAGCCGAGCGAGGCCGCGGCGCGGCGCCAGCGTGTCTCGAGGCTGGCATCGATGATGCCGATGTCGGACTCGACCACGCAGCCGCCACGCGACATCGAAGGGTCGGCGAGCAGCCGCGCGCCGCGCGCGGCGAGCACGTCGGCCGCGCCCTGCGCGACGAACGCGTGGTCGTCGGGATGCACGCGCAGCGTGATGTGCCGGGCGCTGAGCAGCAGCGTGTCGACCGCTTCCTGCGCGACCTGCGCGACCAGCTCGGGCCGGCTCGCGAGCTCGGCACGCACGATCTGGCGCGCCAGGTGCGTGGCCGAGATCGCCAGCGTGCGCGCCATGTCCTGCTGCAATCCGCCGAGCTCGTCGCCCAGCGACTGCAGCAGCGCGCCGATCTGTGCCGTGGTCTGGGCCGCGAAGCTCTGCTTGAAGCCGTCGAGCGCGACCAGGCCGTCGCCGTAGCCGTCCTGGTAGCCGGCCTGGCGCGCGGCCTTCAGTTGCGCGGCGAGCTGGGCGGCGACGTCGACCTTGGGCGCCTCGTCGGGCGCGCGCTGCACGTTGGCCTGCGGCGCCGGGCCGCCGGCCAGGTCGCCAGGCTGCCAGGCGGCGAAGCCGTTCAGCTCCTCGCGCGGAATGAAGCGCGCGTAGGCGCCGCGCGCGGCGTCGTTCGGGGACGGGATGTTCTTCTGGCGAAACGGGGCTCCCCTGTCGCTGCGCTCTTGCCCCATGGGCCACGCAGGGGCCCCTTCGTAGCCCTTGGCGCTATCCGCCTTGGGGCGGCCCGGCGCCGGATCGCGCGGTTCAGAGGAAGTCATCGTCGCCTCCGCCGCCCAGCACGATCTGGCCCTCGTCGGCGAGGCGGCGCACGACCTTCAGCATTTCTTTCTGCTCGGCCTCGACCTCGGAGACGCGCACCGGGCCGCGCGATTCGAGGTCTTCGCGCAGCGTCTCGGCGGCGCGGGTCGACATGTTCCTGAACACCTTCTCGCGCATCTCCGGCGTCGCGCCCTTCAGCGCGATCACCAGCGACTCGGACTGCACCTCCTTGAGCAGTGCCTGGATGCCCGTGTCGTCGATCTTCTCGAGATCGTCGAAGGTGAACATGTTGTCCATGATCTTCTGCGCCAGATCGCCGTCGGCTTCGCGGATGTAGTCGAGCACCGCGGTCTCGATGCTGGTGCCCATCAGGTTGATCATCTCGGCCGCCGCCTTGACGCCGCCCAGCGTGGTCTTGCGGGTGCGCTCGCCGCCGGCGAGCACCCGGCCCATCACCTCGTTCAGGTCCTTCAGCGCCGAGGGCTGGATGCCGTCGAGCGTGGCCACGCGCACCAGCACCTCGTTGCGCTGGCGCTCGGTGAAGGTCTTGAGCACGTCCGCGGCGTGGTCGAAGTCGAGGTGCACCAGGATTGCCGCGACGATCTGCGGGTGCTCGACGCGCAGCAGCTCGCCGACCGAGGCCGGGTCCATCCACTTCAGGCTCTCGATGCCCGCGGTGTCGCCGCCGCCCTGCATGATGCGGTCGATCAGCAGGTTCGCCTTGTCGTCGCCGAGCGCTTTGCGCAGCACGCTCTTCACGTACTCGTCGGTGTCCGAGACCAGCATGCTCTGCTCGGCGGCCACCGTGGTGAACATCTCCAGCACGGTGTCGACGCGCTCGCGCGGGATCGACTTCAGCTTCTGGATCGTCTCGCCCAGGCCCTGCACCTCCTTCGGCGTCAGGTGCCTGAAGACGCCGGCGGCCTCTTCCTCGCCGAGCGACATCAGCAGGATGGCTGCGTTCTCCAGGCCTTGGTCGTCCACGTACTGCTCCTTGGCGTTCTTGTTCTGGCGGCGCCGGCGTCAGCCCTTGGCCGCGACGGCTTCGCCGTTGACCCAGCCGCGCACGATGCCTGCCACCGCGGCCGGGTTGTCCTTGGCCAGCGCGCGAGCGCCGGCCAAATGCTGGCTGCTCTGCGGCGCCGGCAGTGCCGGCAGCTCCGGCCGGTCGTCGACGACGGCGTTCAGCGTCGCGCCCCGGGCCGGTGCCGGCGCGGGCGCCAATGCGGCCTTCAGCGCCGGGCGGATCAGGCCGAAGAACACCAGCATCCCGATCAGCGCCAGAGCGGCCGGCACGGCCAGGCTGCGCAGCAGGTCGATCGTGCCGGGCTGCTTCCACAGCGGCACCTCGACGGTCGTCAACGGCTCGACCTTGAACGGCGCGTTGATCACCTTGACCGAATCGCCGCGCTCCTGCTTGAAGCCGATGCTCTCGCGCACCAGCGCGGTCAGCTTCTCGATCTCGTCGGGCGTGAGCGGCACCTGCGTGGTCTTGCCCTTGGCGTCGGTCACCGAGCGGTTGTTGACGACGACCGCGGCGTTCAGGCGCTTCACGGTGCCGCTGGCGTTGCGCGTCACGCGCACGGTCTTGTCGACCTCGTAGTTGGTGGTCGCGTCGCGGCGTCCGGTGGCGCCGCCGCCGCCGGTCTGGGCGGTCTGCAGCGGCGGCGAGGCGCCGACCAGCGGGGCGGTGGCGGCCACCGGCGGCTGGTTCGACGCCGCGCCCGGCACGCCGCTGGGCTGCGCGCCGGTGGATCCGTTCTGCTCGGAAACCTGCTGGCTGCGGATCGAGATCTGCGCCTGTGCGCCCTGATTCGGCTTGAACTCCTCCGAGGTCGCCTCGGTCTGCGAGAAGTCGATATCGGCGGCGACCGTGGCGCGCAGGTTGTCGCGCCCGACGATGGGCTCGAGCAGCCCGACGATGCGCTTCGAGTAGCCGGTCTCGATCTGGTTCACGTACTGCAGCTGCTGCGCGTCCAGCCCGGCCGAGGGCTGGCCGTCGCCGCTGCTGGTGAGCAGCGCACCGCTCTGGTCGAGCACGCTGACCGCCTTCGGATCGAGCTCGGGCACGCTGCTCGACACGAGGTGCACGATGCCGGCGACCTGCGCGCGGTCCAGCGTGCGGCCCGGGTGCAGCGTCAGCAGCACCGAGGCGCTGGGCTTCTGCTGCTCGCGGAAAAAGCCGTTCTGGTTCGGCAGCGCCAGGTGCACCCGGGCGTTGCTCACCGCCGCCAGCGAGGTGATCGAGCGGGTGAGCTCGCCTTCGAGCCCGCGCTGCGCGGTCAGCCGCTCCTGGAACTGGGTCTGGCCGAAGCGCGCGCTGTCCATCAGCTCGTAGCCCGAGACCGAACCCTTCGGCAGGCCGGCGGTCGCCAGCTTCAGGCGCAGGTCGTGGACCTGCGCGGCCGGCACCAGGATCGCCGCGCCGCCTTCGCTCATGCGGTAGGGCACGTTCATCTGCGAGAGCTGATTGATCACCGCGCCGCCGTCCTTGTCGGACAGGTTCGCGTACAGCACCTTGAAGTCGCCCTTGCTGCTCCACAGCGTCATCGCCAGCACCACGCCGGCCAGCGCCGCCACGCCGATCGCGGCGCTGAGCTTGCTGCGCAGCGGCAATGCGGCCATGCGGCCGGCAAAGCTGGCGGGTTCGACCAGGGGAAGGGCGGGGTTGATGGCGACTGCGTCGTTCATGGGTCGTCGGGTTCCGTCCGGGCCGGGCAGGCCCTCGATTGAAAGCGATTGTTCGGGAACTTGAGCGCGCCGGATGCAGCGAACAGGCCGTCAAACCGGCGTCAGTTCGCGCAAACACGGTGCGCCGGGAACCTTAGGATTGCCTCCACGATGAACGTGACCCTGAAACCCTTCGACTTCGCCCAGGCCGTGGCGCGCGCCGGCCTGGCCACGAACGGCCAGACGCTGCCCAAGAGCGGTGCGGTCGAGGGCGCCGGCTTCCAGCAGGCGCTGACCCAGGCGCTCGGCGCGGTCAGCAAGGCGCAGACCGACGCGACCGCGCTGCAGCGCGAGGTTCAGCTCGACAACCCGAGCGTCAGCATCGAGCAGACCATGGTCGCGATGCAGAAGGCGCAGATCGGTTTCCAGGCGGCGCTGACGGTGCGCAACAAGATGGTCCAGGCCTATACCGACATCATGCAGATGCAGGTGTAGGAGCGGTCGCGGCCGGTCTGATCGGACGTTCGCGCTTCGCGCTGCAACGCGCGCGACACGACCGGCCGGACCCGCGCATGCCGGCGCCGCTGCGGCACGGCCGGCGCGGCCTGGTTCTACGAACTTTGGAGCCGCGTTGCCGGTCCGTGCGCTGCGGCACCTGTGGCGATCGACTCTTGTCCCTATACCAGTTGAACCTGCAGCTTTCTGCCCACCAAAGCAGCGGCACGCTGAAGGGTCGAAAGGGGCAGCGCAGCAGACGATTTCGCTTGCGTCGCATATCATTTTTGATATGATTGCCGGATGTGGACTGTCGAGACCCTCAACGCAGTGGTGGACAGCGAGGTCGAGCAGCTCCCGGTGGAGATGCGAGCCCGCCTTGTGAGGCTCGGCTCGATCATCGAAGCGGTGGGGTTCGATGGCCTGCCGTCGGATACGTTCAAGCATCTAGAAGACAAGCTGTGGGAGCTACGCCTTCGCGGCAAGGACGGCATCGCGAGAGCGATCTACGTCACGGCGGTAAGGCGGCGGGTGGTGATCGTCCGGGTCTTCGTGAAGAAGACGCAGAAGACACCGAAGCACGAACTGGAACTTGCCCGGCAGCGGGCGAAGGAGGTCAAGTGACCAAGCTGAGAGACCTACACACGAAGTGGTCGAAGGAGCCGAGCTATCGCAAGGCCTACGACGCACTGGAAGAGGAGTTCGCGCTGGCAGAGGCGATTGCCGAGGCGCGCAGCCGCGCCGGCCTCACACAGGCGGAAGTGGCTGAGCGTATGCACACGACCCAGAGCAACATCGCGCGCATGGAGGCCGGGCGGACTACACCGTCCACGCGGACGCTGGAGAAGTTCGCGCAGGCTATCGGCGCGAAGCTCAAGATCAGCTTTGAACCGGTCCGCACGCGGTAGGGCCGGTTTATGGCGCTGCACAAAGAATTCCCTCGATCGCCCTACGAAGTCCTGAACCCAGACTTGCGGTGGTTTCCGGCCGCCGAAGAACTTCGCAGCACCGCGTATGAGAAGTTGCTGCCGCCGCTGGTGGCAAAAGTCCGTGAAGAGGTCAAGGCCTGGCGCGACGCGAAGTACGCGGGCGCGTCCGCAACGTCGCGTGCGCTACTAGGATGAAACTGGAAGCTTTGATCGTGCCTGGAACGCGACCGACCGATTTCGGCGCGCTGCGGCCGTGCGTGATCCGCGCTGGTGCGTGCCAAGGACGCCGGGCGGCCGACTCCGCTCATGTCCCCCGGGCCGGGCTGCGCCC
>JAZKAV010000039.1:0-55802 GCA_040388965.1 Pseudomonadota bacterium
CCCCAAACCGGTCACGTTCCCGAAATCGTCGGTCACGTTCGCCGAAATACGCAATGGGCTTTTTCAGGCCGATGCTCTGGATGTTGCCGACGATCTGCTCGAACACGCGGCTGTTGCGTTCACGTGGATTCAAGACCTCGATGCGTTCGAGCGGAATCATTCGCAGATCCGAGTGGCGATGTTCTTTGTCTTGGCTCATGCGGCCCTCCGAATGCGGATGCGCCGGGCCATGCCATACAGGTAGTCCAGGCTGTCAAAGCGGTAGCACTCGAACTCGATGCCGTTGTGATCGGCCAAATGGATGCGAGGCTGGCCAAAATCCAAGCGCGGCAGCAAGTAGTAGTCCAGGGCCCCTTGGTTACTCTCGTCCAGACGCACGGCCACCGTGATGTCCGGCGCGAGGCTGGTGTCGAAGCGCACCTTCCAGCGCCGTCGCCCGTTGTCGAGCAATTGGCAACGGGCCAGCACCAGCGAGACGGTGAACTCCCCGTTGACTGAGAGCAGGTCGGTCGACGGATCTCGCATGACCGCGCCGCCGACCTCTGCAATCATCCTTTCGGTCTGGCCGACGATCTCCGGATGCAGTCGACGCAGGAACTGGTTGGCCTCCAGGTACTGGTAGTCCCGATCTGGCGTGAAGCCGACCGCCTGGTAGGCACGAATCAGGCTGCCGAATCGATGCGCGTAGGCCGCCGCCGAGGGCATCCCTTCGGCTTCGTCGATGATCAGGCCCGAGAGGTAGCCGTGCTGCTGGTACAGCCGGCGCAGTTTCTCGACGAGTTCGTCGTCGCTGTACCGATACGACCGTGCGCGCATGATGCCCTGCGCCGTGTAGAACAGTTCCGGAGGCACGATGCCCTCGAACGCGCCTTCCTTCTTGATCCACATCTCGGGGCCGTTGACCACCCGGTGCTTCTTGAGCTTGAAGGATCGGCGGTTGTAGACGTTGTTGCCGATGTATTTCTCGTTGGAGAGCACCTCGCGCACGGTGGCGCGCGTCCATTCCCGCCCGAGGTCCGTGACGGTGCCTTGCGAGTTGAGACGCTCCGCAATCTCCGATTCAGGCAAGTTGTCATCGACGAACCAGCGGTAGACCTGATTGACGACGGCGACCTCAGCATCCGGTCCAGGCTGCAGGATGACGCGGTCAGTCTGCAGGCTCTTGTGTTCGCCGCGCGCCAACTCGCTCTTGACCGAGCCGGATTGGTCAATCAGGACGCGCCGCAGTCCGTATCCGGCTGGCCCGCCTTGCCGAAAGCCCAACTCGATCAGGCGGCATTGCCCGGCGAACACCTTGGCCGACAACTCCCGGCTGTATTCGCCAGCCATCGCACGCTTGACGCCCTTGACGATGGTGGACACGGGCGAGCCGTCGTTCTCGAATTGTTCGGCGCAGTAGGCGACCTGGATTCCGGCGCGGCGGCAGATGTACTCGTAGTAGGCGCTCTCGTCAGCGTCCTGAAACCGCCCCCAGCGGCTCACGTCATAGACCAAGATGATCTGGAAGTCCGCGTTGCCCGTTTCGACGTCCTTGATCAATTGCTGCAGCGCCTGGCGACCGTCAATGCGCAGCCCGCTCTTGCCTTCGTCGGCGTAGGTCCGGACGATCTCGATGTTGCGCCTGGCGGCGTACTTGAGGATCTTGTCGCCCTGGTTCTCCGTCGAGTACTGCTGGTGCTCGGTCGACATCCGCACGTACTGCGCAGCTCTGAATGCCGGTTCTGACCCCGGCGAACTTGGAGGAGGTTCGATCGCTTGCATAGACCCGGTCACTTTGTGGTTGACGTTCTCGGGTCTGCCACTCCTTTCAATGGACGCGAAGTCGCCAGACGGCGGCGGCGCACACGGTCGGAATCGTTGCCATGCAGGATGTTCGAGAACGCGTTTGGAAGCGAAGTTACGTTCCGATGGCCTGGGTGTCGATCAAGTCATCTCTTGACACGTCCATCTTGCATGGACAGCTCGCGCACAGCAGCGTGATCTCGACCACCCACGAGTCGCCGTCCTCCCTTGGAAATGCTGGGTGTCTGGTGATTCGGTAGATGCCGGACGGCAAGGTCGACACGTCCATCTTTGCAACCAGCGGTTGCCGCGCATCTGGCTGCTCAGGCTGCTTTGGGTCACGTTGCCCGGAGCTGATGCTGATCTCGCGGCGGGTGCGCCAGTAGTCTTGATTGCGTTGCGTCCACGCCCGCTGCGCATCCTGTTGATTGCTCCGATAGTCGGGATCGGACTTCAGCTTGTCCCGCTGCCACTGGCGTCTGCGGGCGCGCTGGCAATCGGGCGAAGAGCAGAAGGCTTGGTCAGGAACCTGCGGACGGGGTTCGAAGGGTTGGCCGCAGCACGCGCAGCGTTTGGTCATCATCGGGGTCTCCATGCAAAGTCCGTATGGAGACCGCCACTGACCGTGGCGATGGACGCGAAGCTGCTGCTCTAAAAGGCGGTGTTCAAAGAGCGGCTCGGCTCAACGCGGGTGCCAGGGCCGATCGCAACCGATCCACGATGGCAGGCAGGGGCTCGGGGGGAAGCTCGTTCTTCTTCAGAAACGCCAGCCACAACGACTGCCGCGAGGAATCGTGTGCAAACTCGTCCGTCAGCCCAATCGGCACTGCATCGGGCACGGACATGCCGCGCCGCTCGAAGGTGGCTTTGATCGCTTGGGCCAGCAAATCGGTGTCCAGTGTTTCTCTTTCCAGCAGCACCGACAGATCGAAGTAGTCCTTCAGGCGGCTGTTGGTCATGCCCAGCAGGGCGATGGCGTGGAGCTTTTCCGCGATGACCGTGTACGTCGGGTAGGCCCGCAACTTGGGCGCGGGAAGATCGTCCAGCAGGACCGGATAGACTGAATCCACCGGTGCCGGTGTGACGGCATCGCCGAAGCCCACATCGATCTGCGTCTTGCAGCGCGCCTTGGCCAGTTCGCCCGCGATGATCACGCGGACGCCGCCGTAGCCGGCTTCCTTGCGGATTTCCTCGACCGTGACCGAGGCGGGGTCAAATGCAATGCCGTCGTCTACAGCCACGGCAGCGATGTCGCGGAAGGTTTCGGCGACCGATGCCAGATCGTTCGCACCGAAGCCGAGCAGGTCGGCGTCGCGCGTGGCCCGGTGGGGCATGTCGTACCAGAGCGTGAACAGCAGCGCGCCCTTGAGCAGAAAGCGGTCCGCGTGCTGCGATTGGGTCATGCGGTAAAGGATGCGCTCCAGCGCGAATCGCACGAGCACCTGGTTGAAATCGACACCCTGAGCTTTGGCAACGTTGAGCAGGCGTGCACGGACGGACGCGGCGACGTTGGGATTGGCGGGGTTCATCCGATGCTCTCCAGATAGGGCCGCATCACGTTGGCGACGCGGCATACCTTGGCGTAGCGCCAGAGGTCATCGACGGATGCCTTGTTGCGGGCCCGGGCGTCCTTCAGGGCCTCCAGCGCCACGTCCAGGCCGATCTTGTTGCGGTGCTTGAAGCAGTCCGCCACGGTCTTGGCTACGCCGTACACCCGGAGCTTGACGCCATCGCGTTCCACTTCCTCGACGCCTGCCGTGTAGGCTTCACCGGTGAACTGCACCATCTTGATCGGCGGATAGTTGAACCGTGGGGCATGGCTGCCGCGCGGCATGGCAATCCAGACTTGGCGTGGCAGTTGGGTGGTCAGCTCGTGGAACTGCAGCGCGGTGAGCAGGCAGAACACGGCTTGCGGCACCTTGGTGGCGACGGTGACCAGACTTTCGTGTTCGGATCCTTGGGAGTCCGGCAGGCGGTACAGGCCACGCCCAATCCGCTCCAGCAGACCGGCGGCGGTCAGGCGCGTCAGGACGACCCGGGGCGCATCGATGGCGTCCAGATCGCTGGCGCGCAGCAGCCCTTTCTGGCCGACCAGATCGAGGACGCGCTGGGTGTGGGTGTTGGCGAGCATGACTGGAGTATGTTCCAATAATGCGTCGAATGCAATTTATCGAAGAAGTATTGGAACATGCCCGTCATGGTCTAGCCACAGGTCCGGGGGTTGAAGCGACCGGATGCGGCTGCCATAAATCACCTATGACCCAGCTCCAGTCGCAGCATCTTCCAGATCAAAACCTGTTAAACGAAATAATATCGTGATAAAATCCCGCCGAACGAAACCCGCTGACGGAGTTGCCGATGGCCCAGCCGAACCAAGAAACGATCCATGACTTGCTTGTGAGGAATATCCCGCGTGAGCTTGTCATGGGCCTCGAAGAAGCCAAGCTGGTCGGCGCTCAACGTGCCTATGCTGCAGCGCGAGGGATGGATGACGGGCACTTGCCCAGTGTGGTGGGTCAGTTGCGCCACTTCCATATGAATGAGTCGTTCCAGCGCGCACTTGCCGTTGCAGACGCATCCCCTTCACCGCTGCGCGGCAATCAGATCGTCACAGGTCGGGCTGGGATCTTCACCTTGGCGCGGTTCAACACCAAGTATGGGGTCTGGAACAGCGGACGGCGTAGCGAAACCCGAAAACAGATGTCCCTGGCGAACGCTGCCATCGAGCCACTGGTTCAACCCGGGCTTTTTTCAGACTACGTGGAGCCATCTCAAGCGGTTGTGTTCATCGTGGCCTGCTTTGCAGGATCGCTGCACAGCCAGCCGGACACACCCGTCTCCATCGAAATCGCGGTCCCAGATCGCCACATGCAAGGCTGGCTTTTCCGTGAGCCGATTGACGCATTCGTCAAACGCTACGACCAGCAACCGACAGCGGGCCAAGACGACTTGGCAGTGCCGAAGCTGAAGAAGAGCATTGGCAAACAACAAGACAAAGACGGAACAGGATCATGAGCAGGGGTGGTGTACAAGGATTTCAGAAGGATCGGCTCAGCCAGATCCTTGCCGCCCGGCGTCTGACCCAAGTTCAGCTGGCATCGATGGTAGAGGTGTCGCCCGCGACCATCAGTAAGTGGCGCGCGGGGACCCAGGCCCCTGAGAGCGATGCGCTCGAACGTCTGGCTGGAGTAGTCAATGTCACGCCGGAGTGGTTTACGCGCGTGCCGTCGGCGAAGGTGTCGTTGCCGCTTTTTCGCAGCAACGCGTCTGCACACGTCGCGGCGCGGGCAATGCTTGAAGCCCGTCTCGAGTGGGCCCAGGACGTGGCCGCTGCATTGATGGAGTACGTCGATTACCCCGATGTCAACGTGCCGACTCGTACTTACACCGACCCAGAAGAGATCACGGCCGAGGACATCGAGAAGGCCGCCTGCGAATGCCGTGACATGTGGCGTCTCGGGCGTTCGGCCATTCAGGACTTGGCGCTTGCCGTGGAAGGCGCCGGGATCATCCTCGTCCGCGAGGAAACCGGCATCGCGCAGATTGAGGGGCTTTCAGCTTGGAGTGAGGTTTTGGGCCGCCCGCTCATCCTTCTGTCGGCTGATAAGGACAATGGGTACCGCAGTCGATTCGATCTTGCGCATGAAATTGCGCATGTCGTTTTGCATCGTCACATTCAGCGCACGACTGATAGCGCTCGGCACAAGCTGATGGAGCAGCAGGCGCACCGCTTCGCAGGTGCCTTCTTGCTTCCGGCTGAAACCTTCGCGCCGGAGGTTCGCGTGCCGCCGACGCTGGATGATTTGCTGCTCCTGAAACGCCGGTGGGGCGTTTCTGCCGCCGCGATCATCATGCGTTTGAAGGCACTTGAGTTGCTGGATGATGATGGTGCTCTGATGCTGTTCAAGCGCCGCTCTGCCCGCTGGGGTGCGAAATCGGAACCTGGCGACGATGATCGCAGGCCCGAGCAGCCGCGCCTGCTTCGTCGAACCATTGACCTGCTGGTTGAAGAGAAGGTCATGCCGCTGGATGCCATTCCGAGACACATCGGCCTGGCAGCCGGGGACATCGAGGCGCTCGCCGGGCTGCCCGAAGGCTACTTCCAGGGCAAGACCAATGTCGTGGAGTTCGCGCGACTGAAGGCAGTCCAGAAGCCAACCGATGACCGTCCGGGTCAAGGCAACAAGGTGGTGCAGTTTCGACCCGTATCCAAATCTTGATGTGAAAGGAACAGTGATGTCCAAGAACACGAAGCAGACGTCCTCGCGAATCGGCCGACTGGCGTCCGAGACGCTGCAAAGCAGCAGCGCGTCCCAAGTTGCCAAGAGCCTTGCCGCTTCGGCCCTGGCCCAGCGCGCCGGCGAAAAGCAGACCGGCGCGAAGATGGAAGACACGGCCGCCCGCGTCTTGGCAAGTGATCGATATGCCAAAGACACGAAGGAACTTGCGGCGTCGGTGCTGTCCCAGGCCAACAAGCAGCGCTGATTCACGGGGCTGGGAAGTAGTGGGGAATCAGCGAGGATCGCGTTCGTTCCTCGCACATCCCAACTGATCGGACTCAGTACGGTGATCGGCGCAGGACTGCGGGAGGGTCGTCCTCCCGGCTGCTATACTCCACCACCAAGATTCAAGAATGGAATCAACGGGTTGGCGGCTTCGGCCTCTGGCCCGTCGGCATTTCTGGCGGCGGTTTCGCGGTTGATGCAGGGCGGCGCGCCCGACGCAGCAGTCTGCCTGCTCGAGCGGTGGCCGGGGACGACAAGAGCGCGCTCGATCGACGCGGGTGCCGGCCGCTGAATCCGCCCGGCGCCGCGAGCAGACCACCGGTCACCATGCCGCTTCCAGGACCTGCTGAAGCTGCGCTGCGTCGCGCACCGGTCGCGGGTTGTCGCGCACGAACCAGTCCTCCATCGACACCGCGGCCAGATCGGCCAGAGCGTCGCGCGTCACGCCGACCTCGCGCAAGCGTCGCGCAACCCCGAGACCGCCGAAGATCGCTTCGAGCGCCTCGATGACCGTCTCCAGGGGCGGTTCGCCCGCCGTTCGAGACGGTTCCAGTGCCAGGGCCAGCTTCGCGAGGCCGGCGCCCGCCGCATCGGCATTGAAGCGCAGCACGTGGGGCAGCACGATCGCGTTGGAAACGCCGTTGTCGATGCGAAACCGCGCGCTGATGGCATGGCCGAGCGGAATCGCGATGCCCGCTCCCGTGTGGTCGGTGCCCTGGCCGCAGAGCACGGATGCGAGCATCAGGTCGCTGCGCACCGCCAGGTCGTCGCTGCGGGCGGCGTCGGGAAGGCGCAGCGCCAGCAGGCGCACGGCATGCATCAGCAGGGCATCCGACATCGGGTTGCCCGAGCGGGACATCAGCCCTTCGACGGCCAGCGCGAGCGTGTTCAGGCCTGCACTCGCGACCAGTTCACGCGGGGCGGACCCGATCGATGCCGGATGGACGAAGACGGCATGGGCGCGCGTCTTCGGGTCGAAGAGGGCAAGGCGCCTGCCGTCCAGCGGATCGAGCACCGCGCTGCCCGCCTTGACCGTGGCGGTGGTCGGTGTCGTGGGAATGACCAGCTGCGGCAGTTTCGGGCGCAGGAGTTTCGGACTCCTGAGCCGGCCTGTCGCGTCCCGCGACGTGCACAGGCTTCTGGCATCGCCGTTCTCTGCGATCAGGATGCTTGCAGCGCGCGCGGTGACGATGGCCGAACCGCCGCCGAGCGCGATCACCGCATCGGCTTCGAGCCGCTTCAACGCGCGAGCCGCCGCCTCCACGGCCGGCAGCGGGCTGTGGGCGAGAACGCCCGCGCACACGCCCGCCAGGCGACCGCCGACCGCCGACCGAACCAGATCGAGCAGCGCACCCTCGCGAGCCAGGGACGAGCCACAAACGATCACGGCGCGCCGGCTGTCCAGGCGCTCGAGCTCGGGGCCGAGCATGCCCAGGCTGTCGGGCCCATGGAACAGGCGCAGCGGCCAGGCGATGTGTCGAAAGGATCGCATGACGGTTTCCCCTTCCGTGGTTGATGCAGCGCCCATCGTCCCCCCCTTCCTCGATGCACGGTCCGCCGACCCGGGTTGACCGGCACGGCTCTCGGCAGTATCGCAATATCGGGCATCCCGCCCCACCGGCACATCGAAGGGCCGGCACCCGCGGTCAGCGGCGGGTGCCGCGGCGCACCAGGGCAAGCGGTCGCTTGCCCTTCAGCTGCCTTTCGATCCCGTCGTTCAGGTTGCCGCGCAGTGCGAGCACGCGCTCGACATGTCCATACACGCCGGGGAAGCGCAGATCCAGCCACAGCCACAGCGTGCACGCGCGCAGGGCCTGCTCCATGCGGTCGAGGCGGCTGTGGCTGTCGACATCGTCGAGAAACCACGGCGAGCCGGCCTGGCCGGTCAGCGCGTGGCTGGCGGCCCAGTCGAGATACGCCTGCACCTGCGATTCGGTGCGCGTGTCGACCGGCGCCTGCGCGTAGATGAAACGCTCCTTCAGCGTCAGCTTCGCGCTAACGCGGTCGAGTTGCTCGGCCAGCTCCAGCATCTGGTCGAGCTCGGCGACCGCGAAGTGCGCGTCGTCGAGGCGGAGCTGCTCGACGAACACGCCCAGCACCTCGCGCAGCTTCGTCTTGTGCAGGCGCGACGCGATCGTGTCGACGTGCCAGCCGTTCGGTGCGACCGGCGCCTTGAAATCGTCGGGCGCGCGCGGCGTCTTGTGCAGCAGTTCCTTCAGCATCCGCGCCGCGGCAGGCTCGGCCTCCTTCAGCACGCCGACAAAGCCTTCCTCGTGCATGCCGAAGCGCCCGGCGCGGCCGGCGATCTGATGCACCTCGGACTCGTTCAGCGGCCGGTCTCCCTGGCCGTCGAACTTGGTCATCGTGCTGAACAGCACGCGCCGGATCGGCAGGTTCAGCCCCATGCCGATGGCGTCGGTGGCGACCAGGATGTGCGATTCGCCCTGCGCGAACCGCTCGGCCTCGCGGCGCCGCACCTCGGGCGGCAGGGCGCCGTAGATCACCGAGACGGGGTGGCCGCCGGCGGCGATCTGGTCGCGCAGCATCAGCACGTCGCGGCGGCTGAATGCCACGACCGCGTCGCCGAGCTTCAGCGACGCGATCGGCACCGGCTGTGCCAGCAACTGCACGTGCTGTTTGCGGCCGAAGTGTTTCACGCTGCAGCGCTCGCCGCACAGGCCAAGAAGGTTCTCGATCGCAGGCACCGCGTAGTCCGAACAGATGATGATCACCTCGTTCGCCGGCACCGCGACGATCGCCTGGGTCCAGGCCCAGCCGCGCGACGGGTCGAAGATCATCTGCGCCTCGTCGATCACGGCCACGTCGATCGGCTTGTTCGTGCCTACCATCTCGATGGTGCTGCTGACGACGCGCGCGCCGTCGGCCGGCACGTTCTCCTCACCGGTCAGGAGCGAGGTCGGAACCCCGCGCGCAACCAGCCGGTCGCGCCCTTCGAGCGCGAGCAGGCGCAGCGGCGCGAGGTAGGCGCCGTCGAAGGCCTGCGCGAGGCGCTCGAACGCGGCGTGGGTCTTGCCGCTGTTCGGCGGGCCCACGTAGAGCGTCACGCTGCGCTGCAGGTGGCGCGCCTTCTGGAAGGTGTCGGGGTAGCCCTGGAACGCGAGCTCGCTGTTCAGGCCTTCGAGCGTGTCGAGCTCGGCGACCTGGTGTTCCCAGCGGTCCTGCGCACGGCTGCAGGCCGCCTTCAGCTCGGCCAGGGGCCGCGGCATCGCGCACTCGGATTGCAGGCGGGGCAGCAGCGATTCGAGGTGGCGCGGCTTGTCCGCGCGGCTGCGTGCGATCAGCGATTCGAGGTGGGCGATCAATCCGGCCGCATGCGGATAGGCGGGCGGATGGCCGAGCGCGGCCAGCAGCGCGGGCTTGTCGCCAGTGCGGTAGAACGCCCAGACCGCCTGCGCATCCACCGGCACGCGAAACAGCACCGGCACGCGCCAGCCGGGTTCCGAGAGCTGCAATGCGTGGCTGATCAGGCGCGTCCACGCGCCCGCGCGGCGCGAGACGCCGAGCGCTTCCAGCGCTGCGCCGCGCTCGAGCATCAAGGGGCGCACGGCGGGGCCGGTGCCGAGCGCATCGAGGTGCGCCAGCGCGCTGTCCATCAGCGCCGGCTCGATCCAGCGGCTCGGGCGCGCGCCGGCCACCGGCTTCTGCAGCAGCACGAGGCCGAGCTGGTCCAGGTGTTCCTCGAAGCCGCTGCTGCGCTCGTCGAGGTAGTCGCCCGGTTTCACGACTTGCGGCAGCGTGTACGCGGCCTGACGGATGCGGTTGAGCTGCTCCTTGCCGAGGTGCGCCGGCACACGCGCGGCGTGGCGCGAATTCGGCAGATTCAGGGGCTCGGGCGGGCGCGCGGAGGGGTCGATGTTCAGTGGGGTGGGCATGAAGGGCGGGGCTGGATCGCCGCGGCGACTTTAACCTGCGCGTCGATCGGGGCGCCGCGTGATGGAGCGGTGCGTCGTCGGCGTCGACACCGAAACGCAGCACCGGGATAACCCGGATGGCCGCTTCAACGTACCCCCGCAAGTCGGGGGTCGCCTTGTCGACGCGGGTCGCAAATTCGGCCTGCGGGTAACGGAATAGTAACGAGGTGCCCCCATATTTTGATGGCTCGTGGCGTCTGGGTGCTGACAGCAGACCTGCCGAGGGCAATGACCCTGGCCGGGATGTGTCGGAATGAGCGAATCATGAAGTGAGATCGTCAAGGCGCTGGCCGAACTGGCGGTGAAGAACAGCGACAGCCAGGTCATGCAGATGCTGGCCTCGCAGGGCATCAACGTGTCGGTGAACGCGCCCGCGGCAAGCGCGACCGGCAGCGCGGCATCCGGGGCCAGCAAATGAACCGGGCGTTCCGTGACGCAAGAGCCTGCAATGCGCGATGAACCTTCGACTCGTCGGGCGGCCGAACCCGTGCGGGGCGCGTTCCTGCCGTGTCTGTTGCTGGCGCTGGCGCTCGTGGTCTGGCTGGCCTTCCAGGCCTATCAACTCCTCACCGAGCGCCAGCAGCTGAAGGTCCTGCGCCTCAATCAGGAGACGGCCATGGAGACCGCGACAAAGCTGCGTGGCTCGCTCGATGCGGTGGCCACCCGCACCGCCCGACTCGCGGGCGAAGGCAACGCCAACGCGCGCGTCATCGTCGAGGAACTGCGCAAGCGCGGCGTCACGATCAACCCGAACGACGCGGCGAAGGCGAACTGAGCTGCGGCCGGGCGCGCCTTGAACTCGGGCGCCGCGCCCGCAACTGCAATGTACGGGGCCCGTCATCGACGCGCGGGTTCGTCGCAGGAGCCACACCATGTCCGCCGCACCATTCGAAACCTTGAAGAACCGCCTGGAAACCGTGATCGCGCTGGCGCGCTTGCTGGATCGCGTCGATCAGAACCCGGTGTCGGTCGGCGCCGACCAATATCGGGCCCTGGTACGGCAGCTGAGTGCGGCGCTGTCGCAGGAGATGCCCGACGAGGCGTTGCGCGCGGTGCTCGGTGCCCACCCGGCCGCGGCCGAGGTCTACGAGAACATGCAGTACGCACAGTCCGGCTTGTCGCGCTCGTCGCTGGAGCGCTCGATCGAATCCGAGAAGCTGGCGCGGCAGGTGCTGGCGCGGGCCGCACGGCGGGATTGAGGCTGGCGGCCGTCGCTGCCGCTTCGGCGCCCTTGCCCGCGCGGATGCGGGCAGGTCGTGGCGAGTTGCCGATCGGTACAGGTTTGCGGCGCGCTGCGAGCGGCGATCCGAAATAATGGCGTCATGCGCCGCTTCCTGCTGACCACCGCACCGCTGATCGCGGTGCTCGCCGCCTGCGGGACCCGCCCTGCGCCTGCGGGCCCGGCGCTCCCCGCCCAGTCGCCGCCACCATCGCTCGGGTCCGAGCAGCGCCGACTGGCTGCGCTGTTCGAGGGCACGCCGGTGGTGTTCGCGATGCAGCGCGACGGCAGCCTGCGCGTTACCGTGCCGCTGCGCTACTGTTTCGACCGCGATCAGGCGCGCGTCAAGCGCCCTCTCGGTGCGGTGCTCGACCGGCTCGCCAGGAGCCAGGCCGCCACCGCGTCGACCCTGCGCGTGGCGACGCCGTCCGATCCCGGGGCACCCGGCCTCGAACTGGCCCGCGAGCGGGCACTCGCGACACGCGATTACCTGATGGGGCAGCGGCTTGCCGCCAGCCGGCTGCAGGTCGCCGGGGTGAGTCGGACCGAGGGCATCGAGATCGTCGTGGCCGACCCGCCGCCACACTGAACACTGCAGAACCCATCTCCGGTCGCACCGCCGAGAACGGCCGCGGCCGATGGTCCAGGCGATTTGCCGCCGATTCCGAAGCCGCGCCGGATCGGCCCGGCCGCATGCACAGCGCTTGTGCAAGACGCGGCGTGCGTTCTCCGTGCCGGTGCGTGCAGCCCGGGTTCGGGCGCCGTGCCTGCGGGTTTTCACTGGCACACGGCTTGCATTCTCTTCGGGCAAAGGTCAACGGCGACCTTCGTTGAATCCTCGAGAAATCGGCCAGCGGCGGCCGGTTTCCGCGCCCTGCGCGATGGCCCGGCCGGCTCGCGGTTGTAGGCGCTTGGAGCCTCTCGGCCCGGCCGCAGCCCGGCTTCCTCCCCAACACAGTGTCTGCGCGTGCGCACCGGCGTCGGTGCCGGCCGCGGCGCGAGCATTGATCCGAACCCCGCCTTCCTCAGCCTTCACGAGACCTGCCATGACCCCGAATACCGCTCCGACTCCGCGCATCGACCTGGGCCGCCGCAACCTGATCAAGGCCGCCGCTGCCGCCAGCGCCGCCGGCCTGGTGCCCGGCCTGCAGACCGCCGTCCACGCCCAGGGGTCCGACAAGCCTGAAAAGGAGGAGGTCAGGATCGGCTTCATCCCGTTGACCGACTGCGCCTCGGTCGTGATGGCCTCGGTGCTGGGCTTCGACAAGAAGTACGGTGTCAAGATCATCCCGTCCAAGGAGGCGTCCTGGGCCGGCGTGCGCGACAAGCTCGTCAACGGCGAACTCGACATGGCGCACGTGCTCTACGGGCTGATCTACGGCGTGCACCTGGGCACGGCCGGCCCGAAGAGGGACATGGCCGTGCTGATGAACCTGAACAACAACGGCCAGGCGATCACGCTGTCGAAGGCGCTCGCCGACAAGGGCGCGGTCGACGGCCCGTCGCTCGCCAAGCTGATGGCAAAGGAAAAGCGCGAGTACACCTTCGCCGGCACGTTCCCGACCGGCACCCACGCGATGTGGATCCACTACTGGCTCGCGGCATCGGGCATCAACCCGCTCTCCGGCGCGAAGCTGATCACCGTGCCGCCGCCGCAGATGGTCGCGAACATGCGCGTCGGCAACATGGACGGCTTCTGCGTCGGCGAGCCGTGGAACCAGCGCGCGATCATGGACGGCGTCGGCGTCACCGCGATCACCACGCAGGACATCTGGAAGGACCACCCCGAGAAGACGCTCGGCACCACGGCCGACTTCGTCAGGAAGCATCCGAACACCTGCCGCGCCGTGATGATGGCGGTGCTCGAGGCCGGGCGCTGGATCGACGCGAGCCTGGCCAACAAGATGAAGATGGCCGACACCATCGCCGAGAAGAGCTACGTCAACACCAGCGTCGATGCGATCAACCAGCGCATCCTGGGCCGCTACACCAACGGCATGGGCAAGACCTGGGACGACCCGAACCACATGAAGTTCTTCAACGACGGCGCGGTCAACTTCCCGTACCTGTCCGACGGCATGTGGTTCCTGACCCAGCACAAGCGCTGGGGGCTGATCAAGGAGCACCCCGACTACCTTGCGGTGGCCAGGCAGATCAACCAAATCGACCTGTACAAGCAGGCCGCCGGCGCGCTGAAGATCAGCGTGCCGAAGGACGTGCTGCGCTCCAGCAAGCTGATGGACGGCGTGGTCTGGGACGGCAAGGATCCCAGGAAGTACGCCGACAGCTTCGCGATCAAGGCTTGAAGGAGCACATCATGGTCAGCGCCGTCTTCCACACCTCGCTCGACACGCGCTCACCGGCCCCGGCCGCGCCCGCGGTCGTCCTCGCCAGACCCAAGCCGGCCGCCGCAGCGGCCGAGCTGCCCGCGCCGGCCTTCGACTGGCGCGGCTGGCTGATGAAAATCCTGCCGCCGATTGCCGGCCTGGCGTTGCTGATCGGCATCTGGGAACTCGCCACGCTGAAGAGCACCACGTTCCCGACGCCGACGGCGACCTTCGTCGAGGCGGTCAAGGTGTTCTCCGACCCGTTCTACCGCAACGGCCCGAACGACCAGGGCATCGGCTGGAACATCCTGTTCTCGCTCGAGCGCGTCGCGGTCGGCTTCGGCCTGGCGGCACTGGTGGGCATCCCGGCGGGTTTCATGATCGGGCGCTTCAGCTTCCTGAACAACATGGTCTCGCCGCTGATCAGCCTGCTGCGGCCAGTCTCCCCGCTGGCCTGGCTGCCGATCGGGCTGCTCGTCTTCAAGGCCGCCAACCCCGCCGCGATCTGGACCATCTTCATCTGCTCGATCTGGCCGATGATCATCAACACCGCGGTCGGCGTGCAGCGCGTGCCGAGCGACTACCTGAACGTGGCGCGGGTGCTGAACCTCTCCGAGTGGAAGGTCTTCACGAAGATCCTGTTTCCGGCCGTGCTGCCCTACATGCTGACCGGCGTGCGGCTGAGCGTGGGCACCGCGTGGCTGGTGATCGTCGCGGCCGAAATGCTGACCGGCGGCGTCGGCATCGGCTTCTGGGTCTGGGACGAGTGGAACAACCTGAACGTCAAGCACATCCTGATCGCGATCCTCGTGATCGGCGTCGTCGGCCTGCTGCTGGAGTGGGCGCTGATCTCGGTCGCCAGGCGCTTCAGCCACGACGAAGCCTGAGGAACCGCGATGAACCGAACAACGACGAATGGCCGGGCCGAGCGCCAGGCCGCTCCCGAACCGGCCCGGATTGCCTCGGGGAATCGGCCGGCATACCCGACGAACAAGGGGCTCGCATGAACAGCTTCATCCAGGTGCAGAACGTCGAAATGGTCTTCTCGACGAAGAAGGGCCGCTTCCACGCGCTGCGCGAGATCGACCTGACCGTGGCCAAGGGCGAGTTCGTCACGCTGATCGGCCACTCGGGCTGCGGCAAGTCGACGCTCTTGAACTTGATCGCCGGGCTGACCCTGCCCACCAGCGGCGTGCTGCTGTGCGACAACCGCGAGATCGCCGCGCCCGGTCCGGAGCGCGGCGTCGTGTTCCAGAACCACTCGCTCCTGCCGTGGCTGACCTGCTTCGAGAACGTGCACCTCGCGGTCGAGCGCGTGTTCGGCGCCGCCGAATCGGGCACGCAGCTGCGCGGGCGCACGCTCGCGGCGCTCGATCTCGTCAACATGGGTCATGCGGTGCACAAGCGGCCGAACGAGATCTCGGGCGGCATGAAGCAGCGGGTGGGCATCGCGCGGGCGCTGGCGATGGAACCCAAGGTGCTGCTGATGGACGAGCCCTTCGGCGCACTCGACGCGCTGACCCGTGCCCACCTGCAGGACGAACTGATGAAGATCGTCGCGCGCACCCAGAGCACGGTGGTGATGGTCACGCACGACGTCGATGAGGCCGTGCTGCTGTCGGACCGCATCGTGATGATGACGAACGGCCCGGCCGCGACGATCGGCGAGATCCTGCGCGTCGACCTGGCGCGCCCGCGCAACCGCGTCGAGCTGGCCGAGGACCCGCACTACACGCATTTCCGCAAGGCGGTGCTCGACTTCCTGTACACGCGCAACGGACACGTCGAGAAGGCGGCCTGAGGTGAGCGCTGTCAAGACCTTCATCCGCGCGCTGGAAGCCTGGGTGCCGAACACCGACCGCAGCATCCTCGAATTCGGTGGTGGCCTGTACGGCACCGCGACGCGCTTCGGGGCGATCAGCAAGACCTTGTGCTTCGGCCGCGGCGAGGGCCTGCCTGGCCAGGCCTGGGAGCAGGAGCGGCCGATCATCCTGAAGGCGTTCGACGGCTCGTACTTCCGGCGCACAGCGGCCGCGCACGCCGAGGGCATCACCTGCGGCATCGCGGTGCCGATCTTCGCCGGTGACTTCCTGAACGCGGTGCTGGTGATGTTCTGCGGCGACGACGATGCGCACGCCGGCGCGATCGAGCTGTGGCACAACGATCCGGCCAGGTCGGCCGACATGCTGCTGGTCGACGGCTACTACGGCAACACCGCAGAGACCTTCGAGTTCATCTCGCGGCGCACCACGATCCGCCGCGGCAACGGCCTGCCGGGCCTGGCCTGGGAGAAGGGCGCGCCGGTGTTCTTCGAGGACCTGGGCAAGTCCGCGCGCTTCCTGCGTGCGGACGCCGCGCTGAAGGTCGGCATCAACCGCGGCTATGCACTCCCTTGCCCGACCCGAAGCCGCGACAACTACGTGATGACCTTCCTGTCGGCGCTGGGCACGCCGATCGCGCGCCGCTTCGAGCTGTGGGTGCCCGACGCGAGCCGGGAGCGTCTGGTCTTCGACGGCGGCTTCTGCGAGGCCGGCGGCGTGCTCGCCGCGTCGCCGCAAGGCGCGTCGCCGGAGCGCGGGCAGGGCACGATCGGCAGGGTCTTCTTCACCGGGTTGCCGGCCTTCAGCGACAACGTTGCCGACGAGCCCTCCGGTGTCGGCGCTGCCGCGGCGCAGGCGGGACTGCAATCGCTCGCGGCGATCCCGGTGATCACCGAGGGCCGTCTGACGGCGGTGGTGGCATGGTACTTCTGACGCCCGCCGCCTCAGCTCGGCCTCACCCCATCAGCACCTGCATGCTGCGCTCGTACTGGTCCGTCAGCCGCTCGAACAGCGCCAGCAGCGCCTCGCTGGACTCGCTCAGCGCCTGCAGGCCGGCCGCGCTGCGGACCTGCTTGCTGGCCTGCACCAGCGCGGTCCAGGCGGCGTCGGCGGCGTCCAGCGATTCGCGGATCTCGCGCGTGCTCAGCGGGATCGTGCGCAGGTAGTCCATGGCCTGCTCGAACGCGGTCACGGTGGCGTCGAGATCGTCGCGCGCACGCCGTGCGGGCTCGCCGGTCAGCAGCAGACCGAGCAGCGCCTGCTTCGCGAAGCGCTGCGACCACATCCGCTGCCGCCCCGAGACGTTGATCACGTGCAGTGTCGTCACCAGGCCGGCGGTTTCGAGGTGGCGCGTGAGCTGGTCGGCCTGCCGCAGCAGGTGCTCGGCGAGACGGTCGAGTTCGACCAGCTGGGATGCCGGCAGGTTCGCCGCGGCGACCAGGCTGCGCAGCGGCGGCCAGGCGGCCTCGACGGCTTCGAGCAGGTCGCCGAAGGTGGCCTTCGACAGGCTCCTGGCCAGCGCCGCGATGTTGGCATCGGTCTGCGCGATCGATTCGGCGAGCAGCACCGAATCGAGGGCCGACGCGGGCGCGGCCAGTCTGAGCGCACACAGCTTGACCAGCCGCTGCGCCAGCATGCGCAGCTTGCCGGCGCGGTTCACGGCGTCCGCGTAATGGGCCGCCGCGATCACCTGCTGCGAGACCTGGCCGACGCGCCGGTTGCTGTGCATCGAGGCGGTGCGCAGCACGCGGAACGCCTCCTCCTCGGACACCTGGCGCGCCCGCATCAGGATGCCCTTGGCACGGTCGACCAGCTTGCGCTCGTCGAAGCGCTGGCTGACCTCGGCGAGTTCGCCGCGCAGCGCGCGTTCACTCTGGAAGCGCGCCTGCGCGAGGTGCAGCACCGAGCGCAGCCGGTTCAGGCCGTAGCCGTTGACCACATAGGCATGGATGCCCGAGCGCAGCGCGCGTTCGATCTTCGCGGCGTCCGGGTCGCTGGTGAAGATCGTGACGGCGCAGGGTGCGGTCGAGGCCAGCAGCGCGCAGGCCTCGAACAGCGCATCGTCCGGACTCAGGGCGTGGCCGACGATCAGGTCCGGCGCGAGCCGGATGGCGTCGCGCACCAAGTTGCTGCGCGTTGCCGCACCAAGCACGTGAATGCCGACGGTCGCGAGATCGGCGGCAAGGTCGGGCGGGTGGGGCGAGGAGCTGTCAAGAACCAGTGCGGACTTCATCGGGGGCCGCGAGCGGCAAGGGTGGCAGGGTGGGCATGGCGTGACGCGTTGCAAGGACCGAACCACATTCGGCCAGGCAGGCCGGCATTGTCCCGCAACGTGCGCCGCTGGCATGCGCTTTGCGTGGTATCCGCCGGGTGCAACGCTGCACCCGACCGGCCGCCTCGCCGCGGTCCCGCTCACAACGCCGTGAGCCCTCGGCACTGCCGGCCCGCTCCCCGGGCCGAGCCGCCGGTCCTCGCAAGCCCCTGTGCCTGCCGGGACCTCGCACACCCCCTGGTTGTCTGCCCGCCGCGTTGGCGGCACGCATGGAGCATTCGTTCATGAAAAAGATGAAGCTGGTGATGATCGGCAACGGCATGGCCGGTGTCCGCACCCTCGAGGAACTGCTGAAGATCGCTCCGGACCTGTACGAGATCACGGTGTTCGGGGCCGAGCCGCACCCGAACTACAACCGCATCCTGCTCAGCCCGGTGCTGGCCGGCGAGCAGACGCTCGACGAGATCGTGCTGAACCCGCTGGCCTGGTACGCCGAGCACGGCATCACGCTGCACCTGGGCAAGAAGGTGGTCGACGTGAACCGCCGCACGCGCACCGTGCTCGCCGACGACGGCACGCAGGCGCCGTACGACCGGCTGCTGATCGCGACCGGCTCGAACCCGTTCATCCCGCCGCTGCCGGGCAAGGACCTCCAGGGTGTGATCGCGTACCGCGACATCAAGGATACGAACGAGATGATCGAGACCGCGAAGACGCACAAGCACGCCGTCGTGGTCGGCGGCGGGCTGCTCGGGCTCGAAGCCGCGAACGGGCTGATGCTGCGCGGCATGTCGGTCACGGTCGTGCACCTCGCGCCGTGGCTGATGGAGCGCCAGCTCGACGACGTGGCCGGCAGGATGCTGCAGAAGTCGCTCGAGGCGCGCGGCCTGAAGTTCCGCATCGGCGCGCAGACCCAGGCGCTGATCGGCGACGCGGACGATGGCAAGAGCGGCCGCGTGAAGGCGGTGCAGTTCAAGGACGGCAGCGAGGAGCCCGCCGACCTGGTCGTGATGGCCGCCGGCATCCGCCCGAACGTCGAGCTGGCCGAGAAGATCGGCCTGCACTGCAACCGTGGCATCGTCGTCAACGACACGATGCAGACCATCACCGACGCGCGCATCTACTCGATCGGCGAGTGCGCCGCGCACCGCGGCATCGCCTACGGGCTGGTCGCCCCGCTGTTCGAGCAGGCCAAGGTCTGCGCGACGCACCTGGGCGAGTTCGGCATCGGCCGCTACCTCGGCTCGCAGACCTCGACCAAGCTCAAGGTCACCGGCATCGACCTGTTCTCGGCCGGCGACTTCATGGGCGGCGACGGGACCGAGGAGATCGTGCTCAGCGACCCGTACAACAGCGTCTACAAGAAGCTGGTGGTGCGCGACGACATCCTGATCGGCGCCTGCCTCTACGGCGACACCGCCGACGGCTCGTGGTACTTCGACATGGTGCGCGAGCGCAAGAACGTCGCGGCGATCCGCGAGCACCTGATGTTCGGCGAAGCCCACCTCGGCGACACCGGGCACGCCGGCAACAACAAGGCCTCGGCGATGCCCGACACGGCCGAAGTCTGCGGCTGCAACGGCGTCAGGAAGGGCACGATCGTCAAGGCGATCCGCGAGCAGGGCCTGTTCACGCTCGACGAGGTGCGCAAGTGCACGAAGGCGAGCGCGTCCTGCGGCTCGTGCACCGGCCTGGTCGAGCAGATCCTGATGGCCACCGCCGGCGCCGGCTATTCGGCCGCGCCGAAGCTCAAGGCCGTGTGCGGCTGCACCGACGCGAACCACACGCAAGTGCGCGAGGCGATCCGCGAGCGTCATCTGCTCACCATCCCCCAGGTCTACGAGCACCTGAGCTGGCGCACGCCGAACGGCTGCGCGAGCTGCCGCCCGGCGATCAACTACTACCTGATCAGCACCTGGCCGCACGAGGCGCAGGACGACCCGCAGTCGCGCTTCATCAACGAGCGCGCGCACGCCAACATCCAGAAGAACGGCACGTTCTCGGTGGTGCCGCGGATGTGGGCCGGCGAAACCAGCGCCTCGGAGCTGCGCCGCATCGCCGACGTGGTCGACAAGTTCAGGATCCCGACCGTCAAGGTCACCGGCGGTCAGCGCATCGACCTGCTCGGCGTGAAGAAGGAGGATCTGCCGGCGGTCTGGAAGGACCTGGGCATGCCCTCGGGTCACGCCTACGGCAAGACCCTGCGCACCGTGAAGACCTGCGTCGGCAGCGAGTGGTGCCGCTTCGGCACGCAGGACAGCACGCGCATGGGCAAGGAACTCGAGCGGGCGCTGTGGCGCATGTACGCGCCGCACAAAGTCAAGCTCGCGGTCAGCGGTTGCCCGCGCAACTGCGCCGAGTCGGGCATCAAGGACGTCGGCATCATCGGTGTCGATTCCGGCTGGGAGATCTACGTCGCCGGCAACGGCGGCATCAAGACCGATGTCGCGCAGTTCTTCTGCAAGGTCAAGACGCACGACGAGGTGCTCGAGGTTTCGGCCGCGTTCCTGCAGCTCTACCGCGAGGAGGGCTGGTACCTCGAGCGCACCGTGCATTACGTCGGCCGCGTCGGGATCGACCATGTCAAGGCCAGGGTGCTCGACGATGCCGAGAACCGCAAGGCCCTCGCTGCGCGGCTGCGCTTCTCGCTCGACGGTCTGCCCGACCCGTGGTTCGAGTTCGACAAGGCATCGGTCGACGTGCGGCAGTTCGAGCCGCTGGCGGTTTGAGGAGAACGACATGGCTCAATGGAAAACCCTCTGCCGCGTGGCCGACATCCCCAAGCTCGGCGCGCGCCGCGTGACGCGCGCCAGCGGCGGCGACGTGGCGGTGTTCCGCACTGCCGACGACAAGGTCTTCGCGCTGCTCGACAAGTGCCCGCACAAGGGCGGCCCGCTGTCGCAGGGCATCGTGTTCGGCGAGAGCGTGGCCTGCCCGCTGCATAACTGGACGATCGGCTTCGGCGACGGCTGCGCGGCCGCGCCCGATGTGGGCTGCGTGCAGAAGTTCAGCGTGCGCGTCGAGGGTGATCTGGTCTCGCTCGACCTCGACGAGCTGAACGGCCCCGCCCCTGCCGCGACCCAGGGCAGCGAACCGGCCAAGGCGGTGGCGTGAACGAGACCCGCTCGACCTGCCCCTACTGCGGCGTGGGTTGCGGCGTGATCATCGAGAGCGACGGCGGGCAGATCACCGGCGTGCGCGGCGACCCCGAGCATCCGGCGAACTTCGGCCGCCTGTGCACGAAAGGCAGCACGCTGCACCATACCGCGACCGCGGCGGTGACGATGCAGACGCGCCTGCTGCAGCCGATGCGGCGGCTGCAGCGCGGCGCGGCGCCGCAGCCGTTCGCGTGGGACGATGCGCTCGATCTCGCGACCGGACGCTTCGCGACGACGATCGAGCGGCACGGCCCCGATGCGGTCGGCTTCTACATCTCGGGCCAGCTGCTGACCGAGGACTACTACGTCTTCAACAAGCTCGCCAAGGGCCTGATCGGCACCAACAACGTCGACACCAACTCGCGCCTGTGCATGAGCAGCGCCGTCGCCGGCTACAAGATGACGCTCGGCGCCGACGCGCCACCGGCCTGCTACGACGACCTCGCGCACGCGGCGACGCTGTTCATCGCGGGCTCGAACACCGCCTTCGCGCACCCGATCCTGTTCCGCCGCATCGAGGACGCGCGCGCCGCGAACCCGACGCTGAAGATCATCGTCGCCGACCCGCGCCGCACCGAGACCGCGCAGGCCGCCGACCTGCACCTGGCCATCCTGCCCGGCACCGACGTGGCGCTGTTCAACGGCATGCTGCACGTGATGCTGTGGGAAGGCTGGCTGGACCATGGCTTCATGGCGGCGCACACCAGCGGCTTCGACGCGCTGAAGGCGCGCGTGCGGGACTTCGCGCCGAAGGACGTCGCAAAGCTGTGCGGCATTCCCGAGGCCGACCTGGTGCAGGCCGCGCGCTGGTTCGCCAACGCGACGCCGACGCTGTCGCTGTACTGCCAGGGCCTGAACCAGAGTTCGAGCGGCACGCTGAAGAACGCCGCGCTGATCAACCTGCACCTGGCGACCGGCCAGATCGGCAAGCGCGGCGCCGGGCCGTTCTCGCTGACCGGGCAGCCCAACGCGATGGGCGGGCGCGAGGTCGGCGGCATGGCGAACCTGCTGAGCGCGCACCGCGATCTCGCGAACCCGGTGCACCGCGCCGAGGTCGCGGCGCTGTGGGGCGTGGCCGACGTGCCGGCCGCGCCGGGAAAGACCGCGGTCGAGATGTTCGAGGCGGTTGCCGACGGCCAGATCAAGGCGCTGTGGATCGCGTGCACGAACCCGGCCCAGTCGATGCCCGACCAGACGACGGTGCGGCGCGCGCTCGAACGCGCCGAGTTCGTCGTCGTCCAGGAGGCGTTCGCGACCACCGCG
This sequence comes from Pseudomonadota bacterium, assembly GCA_040388965.1. Lineage (GTDB taxonomy): Bacteria > Pseudomonadota > Gammaproteobacteria > Burkholderiales > Burkholderiaceae_C > LMDS01. Next base: position 22,279 of record JAZKAV010000039.1, read on the forward strand.
ACCTGCGCCTACGCCGACCTGCTGCTGCCGGCCACGAGCTGGGGCGAGAAGGACGGCACGGTGACCAACAGCGAACGCCGCATCAGCCGCGTGCGCCCGGCGCTGGCCGCACCGGGCGCCACGCGCGAAGACTGGGCGATCGCGACGGCGTTCGCGCAACGCCTGGAAAAGCGCCTGCGGCCGGACCGGGCCACGCTGTTTCCCTACGCCGATGCGCAATCGATCTGGAACGAACACCGCGAGAGCACGCGGGGCCGCGACCTCGACATCACCGGCCTGAGCTACGCGCAGCTCGAGGCCGCGCCCGCGCAGTGGCCCTGGCCCGAGGGCGCGGGCACCGGCAAGGCGCGGCTCTACGAGGACGGCATCTTTGCGACCGCAAACGGCCGCGCCGCGTTCGCCGACACGCCGTTCCAGGCGGTCGCCGAGCCGCGCGACGCGCGCTACCCGTTCGCGCTGAACACCGGCCGCCTGCGCGACCAGTGGCACGGCATGAGCCGCACCGGCACGCTCGGCCGGCTGTTCGGCCACGTGCCGGAGCCTGCGCTCGAGATGAACGCGCAGGACATGGCGCGCCTGGGCCTGGTCGACGGCGACCTGGTGCAGGTCGCGTCGCGTCGCGGCCGGCTCCTGATCCCGGCGCAGGCGAGCGCGCAGCAGCCGCCGGCGCAGGTCTTCATCGCGATGCACTGGGGCGAGGAGTTCCTGTCCGGCGCCGGCGAGGCCGGCGCGGCCCTTGCCGGTGTGAATGCGCTGACGACGCCGCTGTTCTGCCCGCGCTCGAAGCAGCCGGAACTGAAGAACGCGGCGGTCAAGGTCGCGAAGGCCGAACTGCCGTGGCGCCTGCTCGCGCTCGCCTGGCTGCCGGCCGACGCGGCGCTGGCGGCACGCGAGGCGCTGCGCCCGCTGATGCGCGACTTCGCGTTCGCCACGCTGGTGCCTTTCGGCCGCGAACGCTGCGGCGTGCTGCTGCGCGCCGCAGCCGCGCAGGCCCCGCCGTCGGCGCTGCTGTCGCGCATCGAGGCCGAGCTCGGGCTGGCCGCGGCCGGCGTGCTGCATTACGCCGATCCCAGGCGCGGGCAGCGCCGCGCGATGCGCCTGGCCGGCGCGGGCGCGGGAATGCGCCTGGAAGGCTTTCTGCTCGCCGGCGACATCGGCGCCGAAGCCTGGGTGCGCCCGCTGCTGCAGGACGAGCTTCCGGCGCAGGCCTACGGCCGCTTGCTGCTGCTGCCGGGGGCGAAGGCGCCGGTCGCGCTGGCGCCGCGCGGTCGGCAGGTCTGCAGCTGCTTCGACGTGAGCGAAGTGCAGATCGGCGCGGCGCTCGCCACCGCCACCGGCGCGCCGGACGCGCGGCTGGCCCAGTTGCAGCAGGCCCTGAAATGCGGCACCAACTGCGGCTCGTGCCTGCCCGAGCTGCGGCGGATGATCCGCGCGCAGTCCGCGGCAACCGTCCAGGAGACGACATGAGCCCGCCGGGCCGCCCCAAGGGCGAATTCCGGAGTGCGCAGCACGAAGGTACCCCAATGAGCGATACGCGGCAGACCGCACCCACGGTGCACCTGGTCGGCGCCGGCCCCGGCGACCCGGAGTTGCTGACGATCAAGGCCGTGCGCGCGATCCGCCAGGCCACGCTGCTGCTGGTCGACGACCTGGTCGGCGCGGCCGTGCTGCGCTATGCGCGGCGCTCGGCGCGCATCGTCCACGTCGGCAAGCGCGGCGGTTGCGAGAGCACGCCGCAGGCCTTCATCGAACGCCTGATGGCGGCCGAGGCGCTGAACGGCGAGCGCGTCGTGCGACTGAAGGGCGGCGATCCGTTCATGTTCGGGCGCGGCGGCGAGGAGCTTGCGCACCTGCGCGCGCTGGGCCTGCGGGTCGAGGTCGTCAATGGCATCACGGCCGGCCTCGCGGCGGCCACCTCGATCGGCGTGCCGCTGACGCACCGCGCGCATGCGCACGGTGTGATGTTCGTGACCGGGCATGCGCGCGGCGATGGCGAGGGCCTCGACTGGCCGGCGCTCGCCGCCGCGGCCGCGCAGGGGCTGACGCTGGTGATCTACATGGGCATCGCGACGGTCGAGGCGATCGAGGCCGGCCTGCTGCAGGGTCTGGCGGGTGCGACGCCGGTGGCGATCGTGCAGCACGCGAGCCTGCCGCAGCAGCGCCACGCGCGCTGCCCGCTTGCCGAGCTGGCGCAGACCGTCGCGCGCGAGGGGCTGGGCAGCCCGGCGATCATCGTCGTCGGCGACGTCGCCGCGGTGGCGTGCGGGTTCGCGCCGCCGGTGATCGCCGGCGAGGCGCCGCCGCAAGCCGCCCGCGCGGCGGCTCAACGACGCTTCGGGTGACGTTCCCGGTTCAGACCGGCTGCTTGGTCGTGCGCAGGTAGGGCTTGATGGTCTTGAAGCCGGGGAAGGACTTCGCGGCTTCCTCGTTCGTGACCGCCGGCGTGATGATCACGTCCTCGCCATGCTTCCAGTTCACCGGCGTGGCGACCTTGTGCTTCGCGGTCAGCTGCATCGAGTCGAGCACGCGCAGGATCTCGTCGAAGTTGCGCCCGGTCGTCATCGGGTAGGTCAGCATCAGCTTGATCTTCTTGTCCGGGCCGATCACGAACACCGAGCGCACCGTGGCGTTGTTCGCGGCGGTGCGGCCGTCGGCGCCGACCTCGTCGGCCGGCAGCATGTTGTAGAGCTTGGCGACCTTCAGGTCGGCGTCGCCGATCATCGGGTACTTGACCTTGGCGCCCTGGGTTTCCTCGATGTCGCGCGACCATTCCTCGTGGCGCCCGACCGGGTCGACCGACAGCCCGATCAGCTTGGCGTTGCGCTTGGTGAACTCGGGCTCGATCTTGGCCATGTAGCCGAGCTCGGTGGTGCACACCGGCGTGAAGTCCTTCGGGTGCGAGAACAGGACCGCCCACTGGTCGCCGATCCACTCGTGAAATTTGATCTTGCCCTGGGTGGTCTCGGCTTCGAAGTCGGGGGCAGTGTCGTTGATGCGCAGTGACATGGGGTGACTCCTTGTGCGTTGGGCCGCGGCGTCGCGTTCGGCGCCGGGTCTGCAAGTCTACGTCGGCGGGAGGGGCCTGTCAGCGGTCGTTGCGGGCGCCCGCGCGACAGGCATCGTCCGGGCGAATTCCACCCCCTGGACGGGGTGCGCCGTCAGGCCCCGGTAGGGGCCAGCGTCTCGCTCATCCGCACGGCCGCGATCACGCCCGACAGCAGCGTCAACCCCGCCGCCAGCCACACCGCGGCCGCCAGTCCGAACAGGTCGGCCGTGAATCCCGCCAGCAGCGCGCCGGCGGCGTAGCCGAGGTCGCGCCACAGCCGGTAGACGCCGACGGCGGATGCGCGCCACGAAGGATGCGCGATGTCGCCGATGGCAGCGAGCAGGGTCGGGTAGACCATCGCCGTCCCGAGGCCGAGCAACACCGCTCCCAGGGCGAACGCGGCGAACCCGGCGGCCCCTGCTGTGACGGCGATGCCGGCCGCCTGCACCCCCATGCCGCCGGCGATCAGCCACTTTCGGCCCACGCGATCCGACCACGCGCCGGTGAAGATCTGCGCAACGCCCCACACCGCCGGATAGATGGCGGCGAGCGCGCCGACCCGCGCCAGGCCCATGCCCGCGGCGGCGAACACGAGCGGGAACAGGCCCCATGCGATGCCGTCGTTCAGGTTGTTGACCAGCCCCGCCTGGCTGATGCTGGACAGGTTGCGGTCGGCCCACGTGGTGCGGCGGAAGATCTCGCGCTGCGACAGCGCGTCGTCCTGCGGTGCCCCGTGATGGGTGCGCAGCTCGTGGGTCACGTGGTGCCGGGTCTCTCGTATCGCCAGCGTCGACAGCAGCAGGCCGGCTGCCACATAGACGATGCCCAGGTAGAACGGCTGCGGCCGGAGTCCGTAATGCGCGGCGATCCATCCGGTGGCCAGCGCGCTCCCCGCCACAGCGACGTAGCCTGAGAACTCGTTGAGCCCCATTGCCAGGCCGCGACGCTGCGGTCCCACGAGGTCGATCTTCATGATCACCGTCGTCGACCAGGTCAGGCCCTGGCTCACGCCGAGCAGCACGTTGGCGGCGATCACCCAGTTCCAGGCCGGCGCCCACATGAGGACGAAGGGCACCGGGATCGCCACCAGCCATCCGGCCACCAGCACGGTCTTGCGCCCGTAGCGATCCGACAGGCGCCCGGCCATGTAATTGGTCAGCGCCTTCGTGACGCCGAAGACGACGATGAACGAGAGGATCGCCGCCGCTGCCGCGACGTGGAAGTCCTGCTGCGCGATGGCCGGAAGAATGCTCCGCTCCAGGCCGACCATCGCCCCGACGAAGGCGTTGACGAGCACCAGCAGCGAGAACTGCCCCAGGTTCTCGCGCAGCCCGAGCCGGACGGGGGGCGATGGCATCGATCAGTGCGCCTGATCGAGCTTGAAATGCGCGACGGCGCCTGCCTCGGCCTGGCTAGGCGGACTCTCGAAGGGCGGCAAGCCGGGCCGCCGCCTCCTTCTTGCCAATGTTCCTGAGCGCTGCGATCGCGGCCAGTTGGGCCGCCCGAGGACGGGCCTTGCCGCCCTCCCAGTTGTAGACGGACTGCCCCGACGTGCCCAGCAGCAGGGCGCAGTCGGTGGCCGAGAGTCCGAGGCGCCGGCGTTGCGATGCCAGGCTCTTCGGGCTGAATCGAAGCGCGCCCGGCGGCGTCCGGGCGTCGCCGACGGGCGCTCCCTTCGCATGGGCCTTCGCCACGCGGCGCAGTTCCTGTTCGACGGCCTGGAGGCGCCGCTTCAGCGCGGCGATCTCTGCCCGGTGCGCTGCAGTGGCCTTCCTGAGGCCGGCGATCTCGCTGCGCACGGCCTTTCGGGCGACGCGCGCGATCTCATCCTTGAGTACGGTGGCGATGTTCGGCATGGCGTGATTGTGCCCCGGGGCGGTTCGAAGGGGCGCCGGCGACCGACAGCTCGCCGGCTCGCATACTTGCAGCCACGGCACCGAACGCCGCGAGGACACCCATGCACATCCGACACCACCTGCTGAGCGGCGCGCCGCCGGGCACCCGGCGCGAGATCGTCAGCGTCCATTACGGACCGCCCGACACCGACCGCAAGGTCTACTTCCAGGCCGGGCTGCACGCCGACGAACTGCCGGGCATGCTGGTCGCGCAGCATCTGCGGCAGCGGCTTCAGGCGCTGGAACGCGAAGGCCGGCTGCGCGGCGAGGTCGTCGTCGTGCCGGTCGCGAACCCGATCGGCATGGCCCAGACCGTGCTGCTCGCGAACCAGGGCCGCTTCGATCTCGGCAGCGGCGAGAACTTCAACCGCCATTACCCGGCGCTGTTCGAGCAGGTCGTGCCGCTGCTCGAAGGCCGGCTCGGCGACGACGCGGCGGCGAACGCGCAGATCGTGCGCGCCGCACTGCGCCCGCTGATCGCCGGCCTGCCCGAAGACACCGAGTTGACGAGCCAGCGCAAGACGCTGCTCGGCCTGGCCTGCGATGCCGAGGTCGTGATCGACCTGCATTGCGACTGCGAATCGCTGCTGCACCTGTACACCGGCACGGCCCTCTGGCCGCAGGCCGAGCCGCTGGCGCGGCTGATCGGCGCGCGCGCCTCGCTGCTCGCCGACGAATCCGGCGGCAACCCGTTCGACGAGGCCTGCTCGCAGACCTGGTGGCAGCTCGAAGCGCACTTCCGCGCTCGCCATCCGGTGCCGATGGGCTGCCTGAGCGTGACGCTGGAACTGCGCGGTTCGGCCGACGTGTCGCATCCGATGGCGGCCGGCGACGCCGACGCGCTGATCGCGTTCCTGGCGCACCGCGGCATCGTCGATGGCGCAGCGCCGGCGCTGCCGCCGTTGCGCGAGGCGGCGACGCCGTTCGCTGCGACCGACGTGCTGAAGGCGCCGGTCAGCGGCCTCGTCGTCTACCTGCGCGAGCTCGGCGAGACGGTGCGCGCCGGCGACGTGCTGCTCGAAGTGATCGAGCCGATCGCCGGCACGGTGCACCCGGTGGCGAGCCGCACCGACGGCCTGTTCTTCGCGCGCGAGTCGCAGCGCTACGCGCGCGCCGGCCGCGCGCTCGCGAAGGTCGCCGGCGCGGTGCCGTTGCGCAGCGGCAAGCTGTCGAGCGATTGACGACGGCCGTCGCGCCAGTCGGGCCGCTGCCCGGTGCCGGCGAGATGGCCATGCGGGACGATGCCCGAGAGCGCCCCCAGGGCCGACGACATACGTCGTCCGCCCTTCCCGAGGGGGATGAGAAAACGTCGGGCGGCCGGGCGTTTCCTCATGAGCCTGAGGGCTCGCGCGGGCCCTTTGCACCGGCGCTGCGGCCTGGTCCTGCATGCGGCAGGAGTTCACGAAGCGGTGCGACCCGCCCCGGGCCGATGCGTCGATGGGTGCCGCCGTGGTTCAAGCCGATCCCCGATCTGCCGATAAGCACGAATCGCACAAGGGCTGGCCCGATGAACTCAAACCGTATTGCGTACACACCGCTGGAGTGGCCGCGCCGCCTGCTGGTGATGGCCTTCGTCGCCACCAGCGTCTGGTACCTGAACTGGCGCCTGGGCACGATGAACCCCGAGGCGCCGATCTTCTCGTGGCTGATCTACGGCGCGGAGGTGTTCGGCGTCGCGACCGCGCTGCTGCATGTCTTCATGTGCTGGCGCCTGAGCAATCGCAGCGCGCCGCCGGCGCGCCTGGACGTCACGGTCGATGTGTTCGTGCCGACCTACAACGAGTCGGTGGACCTGGTGCGCAAGACCCTGCTGGCCGCGCGCAGCATGGACCATCCGCACAAGACCTGGCTGCTCGACGACGGCCGCCGGCCGGAGATGCGCGCGCTCGCCGCCCAGCTCGGCTGCGAGTACCTCGAACGCGGCGACAACCTGCACGCCAAGGCCGGCAACCTGAACCACGCACTGCAGCACAGCTCGGGCGAGCTGATCGCGATCTTCGACGCCGACCACGCGCCGCGCCGCGATTTCCTTGCCAAGACGCTGGGCTACTTCGAGAACCCCAGGGTGGCGTTCGTGCAGACGCCGCAGGACTTCTACAACCTCGACTCGTACCAGCACCGGCGCGGCGGCGCCGGACGAGTGGTGTGGACCGAGCAGTCGCTGTTCTTCCGCGTGATCCAGCGCGGCAAGGACTACTGGAATTCGGCCTTCTTCTGCGGCAGCTGCGCGGTGGTCCGGCGCAGCGCGCTCGAGGAGATCGGGGGCTTCGCGACCGGCACGATCACCGAGGACCTGCACACCTCGCTGCGCATCCACGCCAGGGGTCACGAGTCGGTCTACCACGCCGAGCCGCTGGCGTTCGGGTTGGCGCCGGAGTCGATCCAGCCCTTCCTGGCCCAGCGCGTGCGCTGGGGACAGGGCGCGATGCACGTCTGGCGCAAGGAGGGCATCCTGACGCATCGCGGGCTGAGCCTGGCGCAGCGCCTGAACTACCTCGCCTCGGTGCTGACCTATTTCGACGGCTGGCAGAAGGCGATCTTCTATTTCGCGCCGGTCGCGGTGCTGCTGTCCGGCGTGCTGCCGATGCGCGCCAGCATGACCGACTTCCTGATCCACTTCGCGCCGTTCTGCGTGCTGACCTTCTGGGTCTTCGAGGAGGTGGCGCGCGGCTACGGGCGCAGCCTGTTCATCGAGCAATACAACATGGCGCGCTTCGCCGCGTTCGCGTGGGCGACGCTGGCCTGGATCGCGCCGACGATGAAGTTCCGCGTCACCGCCAAGGGTGCGCCGGCCGCGCGCGGCGCGATCCGGCTGACCTTTCCGCAATGCGCGGTGCTGGCGCTGAACGTGCTCGCGGTCGCGGTCGGGGCCGTGGTCTACCTGTGGTCGCCGAAGCTGCCGCTGGGCGCGGTGGTGGCGAGCATGTTCTGGGCCGTGGTCAACAGCGCGCTGGCGCTCGGCGTCATCGCGTTCACCGCGCTCACCCAGCGCAATCGCCGCAAGCAGTACCGCTTTCCGGTCGCGCTGCCCGCGGAACTGGTGGTGGCGGACGGCACGCGCCTGGCGGGCACCGTCGACGACGTGTCCGAGAACGGGTTGCGCTTCTACGGCAGGCTGCCGGCGGCCCTGGCGGTGGGCGACCTGCTGACCGGCCACGTGACGCTGCCGGACGCGCGCGTCGCGTTCTGGGGCGAGGTGCGCGGTGCCGTGCCGCTGCCCGACGCCGAGCCGGGACTGAAGGCGATCGGCCTGCACTTCTCGACCAGCCAGGAGGGCCGGCACCAGCTCGAAGGATTCCTGTTCGGCTCGGACCTGCAATGGGTGCTCAACGGCTACACCGACCAGGTCCGCACGCCGATGAGCCGATGGCTGCCGCGCTGGGTGCCGGGCCCGGCACCGAACCCGCTGGCGCAGGTGCAATGGAACGCCGGCGCGGTGCGCGTCGAGCGCGGCGGGCCGGCCGAATCGGTGCTGGCATCGGCCAGGGCGACGTCGGCCGGCGAATCCTTCGTCGTCAGCCACAACGCGCTGCCCGAGCAGCGCGAGCTGATCCTCGACGTGGCCCGCCGCACCGACACCCCCACCTGCCGCGTGCGGCTCGCGCGTCTCGCGCTGACCGGCCCGGGGGGCGGCGACATCGGGGTGTTCGCCTACCGGATCGCCAGCTCGGTCGAGCTGCCGCCGGTGGTCCTGCCGCGGCCCGGTCCCGCGACGAACCTGGACATCGACGACGCGCCGGACATCCCGCGTCGGGAGTCGCAGCCCTCCACCTACTAAGGCGCTGGACTTGCGCGCCGTCACGGACACCTGCATCTTGAATCCGACACCCTCTCTCGCGCTGGCCGCTGCTGCGCTGCTGGTCACCGCCACGAGCGCGCGCGCCATCGAGTACGCGCAGCTTGATACGTCGTCGAGTGCGACCACGGCCGTGCTGGTGCACGCGCTGGGCCCGTCTGCCGACCGGCCGGCGCCGCTGGTCTCGGCGACCTACGCGCACTGGTCGACCGGCGACGCCAGCGCGCTGGGCCTCGTCTACCGCTGGTCGGTGGGCGGCGCCAGGCAGCAGTGGGTGGTCGGCGCCGGCGCCGGCCTCAACGACTTCCACAGCCGCACCGGCGACGATGGCGGTCACGAAACGAGGCCGTCGGCGCGCGTCCAGTCCGAGTGGTACGGCCCCGCCCCCGGCGGGACCTATTACGCGCTGGCACAGGCCTCGACCTTCCGTGGCAGCTGGCTGGCCACGGCGCAGTACACGCCGTCGGCGCTGCCGGTGGCCGCCGAATGGAGCCGCTACCATGAGCGCGACTACCAGGCAACGAACCTCGGCGTGCGGATCGCGCTGGGTGCGTCGCGCTGGTTCCTGCGGGTCGGCAACACGCGCGCCGACGGTGAATCCCACCCGTATATCGGCATCGCCTACAACGGCTTCTGATCCGAGTCACGCTGTCGGGCCGCTGCGCGGCTCGGCAACCGAGATCGCGCCGTCCCACTACGATGGTTCTTTGCGCCGGCCGGCGCAGCCTGGAGCCACGCATGCAACTCGGAATGATCGGCCTCGGCCGCATGGGGGCGAACATGACGCGCCGCCTGATGAAGGGCGGCCACGACTGCGTGGTCTTCGACCGCGCCCCTGCCGCGGTTCAGGCGCTCGAGAACGAGGGTGCAACCGGCGCGGCCTCGCTCGCCGACCAGATCGCCAAGCTCGCGAAGCCGCGCACGTTGTGGCTGATGGTGCCGGCCGCGGTCGTCGACGCGACCATCGCCGACCTTCTGCCGCTGCTCGAACCCGGCGATACCCTGATCGACGGCGGCAACTCGTACCATGTCGACGACATCCGCCGGGCGAACGAGCTGGCTGCGACGCGGATCCACTATGTCGACGTCGGCACCAGCGGTGGCGTGTGGGGTCTGGAGCGCGGTTACTGCATGACGATCGGCGGCGAGGCCGAGGTCGTCGAAAGGCTAGACCCGATCTTCGCGACGCTCGCGCCCGGCCCTGGCGAGATCGCGCGCACGCCGGGGCGCGACGGCGGCGGAAGCGCCGAGCACGGCTATCTGCACTGCGGCCCGAACGGCGCCGGCCACTTCGTCAAGATGGTCCATAACGGCATCGAGTACGGAATGATGGCGGCCTACGCGGAAGGCCTGTCCATCCTGCGCGGCGCCAACGTCGGCAGCACGGCGCACGCCGCCGATGCCGAGACCACGCCGATGCGCGTGCCCGAACACTACCGCTACGACATGCCGCTGCACGACATCGCCGAGGTCTGGCGCCGCGGCAGCGTGATCGCGTCGTGGCTGCTCGACCTGACCGCCATCGCGCTGAACGAGGACCCGACGCTCGCGAAGTTCGAAGGCCGCGTCTCCGACTCCGGCGAAGGCCGCTGGACCATCCAGGCCGCGATCGACGAGGCCGTGCCGGCGCCGGTGCTGACGGCGGCGCTGTACGCGCGCTTCAGTTCGCGGGGGGAGGCGGACTTCCAGAACCGCATCCTGAGCGCGATGCGGATGCAGTTCGGGGGGCATGCGCAGACGAAGGGGTAGCGTCGGCCGGCCCTGGGCGCGTCCACCCGCATCGCGGCCGGGCGGCACCTCGTGTCATGCCGGGGTGCCGAGCGCCAGTGGTGCCGCGCAGTGCGAGCAGAAGCGCGCGCCCGCAGGCGCTTCGGTGCCGCAGGCGTTGCAGAAGCGCTTCGCGCCGGGCGCCACGCCGCCGGCCGAGGCGATCGCTGCCGCTGCCTGCAGGTGCTGCTGCACCTGTGCCGCTGCGCCCGCCGCGTCGGTCGCGGGCAGCATCGCGCGCTCGCCGGCATTGAGCGCCGCGATCCGTGCGTTGTCCTCGTTGCTGAACGGCGCGACCAGCACGCTCTGGCTGCGGGCGAAGTTCGCCAGGTCGGCACTGAGCGCGCGCGCCTCCTGCTCGGTCGAGAACATCGCGGTGACCTGGCGAGCCGCATCCTTGCCGAACACCACCGACTCGATGCGCGCGCGCCAGATCCGCAAGGTCATCGCCTCGGTGCGGATCACGTCGTTCTCGGTGTTCATCCGGCTCGACAGGTTGTTGCCGGTGCCGATGCGCGAGGTCTGGTACGTGCCCACCATCTCGACCCAGGTGAGCACCGACTCGAAGTTGAAGCGGCCCCACAGCCGCGCTGTCGCCTGGAAGCAGAAGGCCGCGACGACCGCCAGGATCGCCGAGGTGCCGATCAGCGAAAAGCGGTTGTCGCGCCAGGGCGCGCTCACGTCGAACTGGCGCACGAACAACAACGACATCACGACCGCGCCGATCACCAGGATCGTCGCGTACAGGTCGAGCAGCAGCAGCGCGCGGTAGCGCGGCTCGGCGAGCGCAACGCCCAGGCTGGGTGACTTCGTGCCGGCGGTCGGCAGCGGCTGGCTTTCCTCGAACAGTTCGCCGGCGAAGCTGCCGCTGGGCGTGCTGGCGGTCGTCGCCGGGTCGATGCGGGCGTAGCGGCGGTTCGGGATCGCCTCGGTCCACGACGACTGCATCAGGCGGTCGAGTTCGTCCATCAGGCTGGCTGGCGGCGCGTTCATCGACAGGCGGGTCTGCTCGACGCTGGCGCGGGTCTGCGGTGCGCGGTCGACCTGCGCGAGGATTGCGATGACCGCGATGCCGCAGGCGAGCGCAGTGCCGATCAGCATCACGAAGGTCTGCACGGTGGTGTCGAAGCCGTGGAGCGAAGGCAGCCGTGCGCCGACCAGCCCGATCGCGACCGGTGCCAGGATCGCCGCGGCGATCAGGCCGACCAGCGCGAGCTGCGACAGCCTGGCCCGGTCTCCCGTGACGATGGGCTTGAGCAGCAGGAACAGGCCGAACGCGAAGTACAGCAGGCCGATCCACGGCCGCGTCGATTCGTTGCCGAAGAGCAGCCAGGAGACCAGGAAACTCAGCAGCGTCGCGCCGATCGCCGCGAGGTTGAAGACATGGCGCTGCGCCTCGGACTGCACTTCGCGCGGCGCGGTGATCAGCGTCGGCGCCCAGTGGTAGAGCATGCCTTCGATCGCGCCCTGCGGCTCGGGGTAGGTCAGGCCGCCGTGTCGCAGCAGTTCCTTGACCGCGTCGGCCGCCTTCGAGCCGCCGTTCGCGCCGACCGGGATGTCGGGCGCGAGCGAGGCCGGTCGGCCACGGCCGAAGAAAAAGCGCATGCGGCGCGCGGACGTGGCGGCGCAGACCAGGCCGGCGGCGATCATCGCCAGGCCCGCGATCAGCGGTCCGGCGACCAGGCGCAGCGCGTTCTCCTGCATCGCGCTGCGGGCCCAGAACAGCGCTGTCACCCCGCCTGCCAGCAATACCGCCGCGCACAGCCAGAGCAGCCGGTTCTGCAGCTGGTACGGGTTGGGCAATTCGAGACGCTTGGACTCCGAACTGTAGTCGTAGGACATCGATCCCCCTGCGCTGGTCTTGTCTGACGGTGCCGCGTAGTTTAGGGGTGAGCCTGCCCCAGCCTCGCCGGACGACCGAGGCGCCTACTGCGCGCCGGCCTGCGACAGGTGCCGTCTCATGCCGATCCCTTGCGCTTGCGGCAGGCGGCGCGCGCCGACATGAATCCGAATGTGACCTGTGTACCGATCGGTGTCGGACAGGGTGCTCGGCGGCGGAGGGACGGCTGGGGCCCCCGGGTGCCCGCGGCGAGCCGCATTCAAGTCCGGCCGCCGGCCGCCGATATCTCCGACAAGCCGCGTGCGCCCGTTGCGCACGCGCCGTCAACGGATGAAACCAGCTGCTGCCAAGGAATTGATCGAGGTCGACGACCTGCGCGTCGGCATGTTCGTCCACCTCGACATGAGCTGGATGTCGCACCCGTTTCCGCTCGGCAGCTTCAAGATCGCGAGCGACGAGCAGGTCGCGACGATCCGCTCGCTGGGTGTGCAGCGCGTGCGCTGGAGCCCGAGCCAGAGCGATGTGCTGCCGCCGGTCGAGGCCACCGGCTGGACCCGGCCGGCGCCACTCGAGCCGCAGGCCGGTCACCCGACCCTGTCCGGCGTGGCGAGCACGATCTCGCCCGCTGCCGAGTTCGCGGCCGAGCCGATCGGCGAGTCGCCCGAGCTGCGCGCCCGCAGTGCCCACAAGCGCCGGCTCGCCGGCCAGCGCGCCGCGCTGCGTCTGTGCGAACGCCAGTTCGCCGAGGCGGCGCAGGACTGCAGGGAGCTGACCGGCCTGGTCACCAGCCAGCCGGTCGAGGCGGGCGCGCGCGCCGGGCAGCTGTCGAAGGCGCTGGTCGCCAAGATGCTGGGCGATCAGGAGCTGTGCATCCGGCTGTTGTCCGACGCGGCCGGCGACAAGGCCTCGCTGCACGCGATGAACGTCACCGTGATCTCGCTGCTGATGGGCCGCAGCTTCGGCCTCGCCGAGGCCGACATGCTGGAGCTCGGCGTCGGCGCGATGCTGCACGACATCGGCAAGCTCGACCTGCCGGACCGGGTGCGCCACCGCGAAGACCATTTCAGCGGCTCCGAACTGCGCTACTACGAGGAGCATGTCGCGCACGGCGTGACCCACGCCCGCAAGATGGGCCTGGCGCCCGGCGCGATGCTGGTGATCGCGCAGCACCACGAGCATGCCGACGGCAGCGGCTTTCCGCTGCACCTGAACACCGACCGCATGACCACGGGCTCGCGCATCGTCTCGCTCGTGAACCGCTACGACAACCTGTGCAACCCGAATGTCGCCGCCCGGGCGCTGACGCCGCACGAGTCGCTGTCGCTGCTGTTCGCGCAGGGCAAGACCAAGTTCGACACGGCGATCCTCGGCGCCTTCATCCGCATGATGGGGGTGTACCCGGCGGGTTCGACGGTGCAGCTCACCGACGACCGCTACGCGCTGGTCGTGGGCGTCAACTCGACCCGGCCGCTCAAGCCGCGGGTGCTGGTGCACGAGCCCAGGGTGCCGCGCGCCGAAGCCCTGATCGTCGATCTGGAATCGACGCAGGGCCTGGGCATCCGGCGCAGCATCCGGCCGGCGCAACTGCCGGTGCAATCGCTCGAATACCTCGCGCCGCGCCCGCGCGTCGCCTACTTCTTCGAGCCGGTCGACGCCGTGCAGGCCGCCGAGCTCGCGGCCTGATCGGGCACCCGTGAAGCGCGATCTCGTGGTGCACGCCCCCGCGATCACGGCGATCGCGACCTGGGGCGGGCTCATCGAAGCGATGCTCGACGCGGTCTGGCTCGTCGACGCGTGCGCGCTGCGCATCGTCGGCGCGAACCGCGCGGCCGGCGAGCTGATGGGCACGACACCGGCTGCGCTGGTCGGCAGGGAGGTGCTGGATCTCGCGGCCACGCCCGAAGACCTGTGCTTCTGGGGCGAGGTCGCTCAGGGGCGGGACGACCGGATCGAATCCGACACGCTGGTCGCCGCCCTGGACGGCACGACCCGCGCCGTCACGCGCCGCGTCAGCCGCGTGACCGGTGTCGATGGTGAGCCGATGTTCGTCGTCGTGATGCACGACCGCAGCGAGCAGCTGCGCGTCGAGCGCGAGCTCGAAGGTGCAGCGGCCGACCTGCGCGCAACGCTCGAATCGACGCAGGACGGGATTCTCGTCACCGACCTCGCAGGCCGGATTCGCAACTTCAACCAGCGCTTCGCGAGCCTGTGGCAGATCCCCGCCGATCTGCTCGGCCGGCGCGACGATGCCGCCGTGTTCGACTGGATGCGCCGCAGCGTCGCCGACCCGGCGGCCTACCTGCGGCGCCTGGCCGCGATCGACGATGCGACCATGCTGCGCGCGACCGACGTGCTGCGCCTGCATTCGGGCATCGCGCTGGAGCGTGTGACGATGCCGCAGTGCATGCACGGCCGGCCGATCGGGCGGATCCATTCGTTTCGCGACATCACCGAAAAGCTGGAGGCGAACCAGCGCATCGAGACGCTCTCGTACACCGACGCGCTGACCGGCCTGCCGAACCGCCGCCTGCTCGCCGACCGCATCGAGGTCGCGCTCGCCCAGGCCAAGCGCGATGGCACGCCGTTCGCGCTGCTGTTCCTGAACCTCGACCGTTTCAACCACGTCAACGAGACGCTGGGTCGCGTCTTCGGCGACCGCGTGCTGCTCGACGTGGCCGATCGCATCAAGGGCTGCGTGCGCGAGATCGACACGGTCGCCCGGCTCGGTGGCGACGAGTTCGTCGTGCTCGCGAACCAGGCTGACGCGCGCGGCGCCGAAGCCACCGCCTGGCGCGTGATGGAGGCGATGAAGCGGCCGTTCACGCAGGGCGGCATGAGCTTCACGGTGACCGCCAGCGTCGGCATCGCACTGCACCCGGCCGACGGCGCGAGCATGGACGAGCTGATGCGGCGCAGCGACGCCGCGATGCGCGATGTCAAGAACGCGGGGCGTGCAGCCTTCCGCTTTCACCACACCCGGCCGGACGGCGACGACGGCCAGTCGCGTTCGCGCATGCGGATCGACCACGCGATGCGGCTCGCGCTCGCCCAGGACCGGTTCCGGCTGCACTACCAGCCGCAGGTCGACCTGAAGAGCGGCGCGGTGGTCGGCGCCGAGGCGCTGATCCGCTGGCGCGACCCGGAGCTGGGCGAGATCTCGCCGGGCGAGTTCATCCCGGTGGCCGAGGATAGCGGCTTCATCGTGGAGATCGGCGACTGGGTTCTGAAGCGCGCGGTCGCCCAGGCCGCGGCCTGGGCCGAGGCCGGCCTGTGGATCCCGGTGTCGGTCAACGTCTCGGCGCTGCAGTTCCAGCAGCCCGGCTTCGTCGACGGCGTGGCCGCGGTGCTGCGCGCGGCGGGACTCGCGCCGCAGTGGCTGGAGCTGGAGCTGACCGAGTCGATCCTGATCCAGGACGCGCAGGAGGCGATGCTGCGCCTGCGCGCGCTCGCGCAGCTCGGCGTGCAGCTCGCGATCGACGATTTCGGCACCGGCTACTCCAGCCTTGCCTACCTGAAGCGCGTGCCGGTCGGCCGCTTGAAGATCGACCGCAGCTTTGTCAGCGGCCTGCCGGGCGAGGAGAGCGACGTCGCGATCGTGCAGGCCATCATCCGGATGGGCCACGCGCTGCGGCTGCAGGTCGTCGCCGAGGGCGTCGAGACCGAGGCGCAGCGCCAGTTCCTGCAGGCGGCGGGCTGCGAGCTGTTCCAGGGCTATCTGTACGCGCCCGCGCTCGACGCGGCAGCGTTCGAGGCGCGCGTCGGGCGTGCGGGAGCCGCTGCCAGCCGCTGAAGAAATGCCCGAGCGGCGATCGCGCGAGTTTTGTACAGTCGGACCCGGAGGTTCGACGATGAAAATGATGGACTCGTTGCTGGAGCGCAAGCTCGAAAGCCTGACCTTGCCGCTCGCGGTGGTGCTGCCCGACGGCCACCGGATCGGCGCTGCCGACGCGGCGATCACGCTCCGGCTGAAGCAGCTGTCGCCGCTGGCGCACATCGCTGCTGGCGAGGTCGGCAAGGTCGCCCAGGACTACGTCGAGGACAAGCTCGACTTCGACGGCAGCGTGCGCGACCTGATCGTGGTCGCCGCGCAGATGATCGGTACCGATCCGACGCAGGACAGCGGCGGCCGGGCGACCCTGAACTGGTGGCGCGAGATCCGCCTGAACGCGCGCTCGCGCGCGCGCCACCAGGTGCATGCCGACGCGCAGCAGGTCCAGTTCCACTACGACGTGTCGGACGCGTTCTACGAACTCTGGCTCGACCCGATGCGCCTGTATTCGTGTGCCTACTTCCGCGAGGCCTCGATGACCGTCGCGCAGGCCCAGCAGGCCAAGCTCGACCACATCTGCCGCAAGCTGATGCTCGAGCCCGGCGAGCGCTTTCTCGACATCGGCGCCGGCTGGGGCGGCCTGCTGATGTGGGCGGCCGAGCACTACGGCGTGCGCGCGCACGGCATCACGCTGTCGCGCAACCAGCACGCCCACGTGAACCAGCTGATCGAGGCGCGCGGCCTGGGCAACCGGGTCACGATGGAACTGCGCGACTACCGCGAGCTGCCGGAGGACGAGCCCTACGACAAGATCGCGTCGGTCGGCATGTTCGAGCACGTCGGGCGCGCGCTGATGCCGGCCTACTTCGCCAAGATCCACCGTCTGCTCGAGCCGGGTGGGCTGCTGCTGAACCACGGCATCACGGCGGCCGGCACACGCAACCACCAGCTCGGCGCCGGCATGGGCGATTTCATCGAGCGCTACATCTTTCCCGGCGGCGAGCTGATGCACGTCTCGAAGGTGACCGAGGTGATGTGCGAGGCGCAGTTCGAGCCGCTCGACCTCGAGAACCTGCGCCCGCACTACGCGCGCACCCTGTGGGCCTGGAGCGACGCGCTCGAGGCGCAGCTCGCGAAGGCGCGCGAACTCACGCGCGAGAGCGTGGTGCGCGCGTACCGCCTGTACCTGGCGGGCAGCGCGATGGGTTTCGAGCAGGGCTGGATGGGGCTGTTCCAGATGCTCGCGGCCAGACCCAGCGGGCAGGTCGGGGAGGGGCCGATGCGCGGGGCACAATCGAGCTACCCGTTCAACCGCGACTACATGTACGCGGCCCGCGCCTGACGCGGACCGCCTGCAGAAAGCACGTCTCCGATGATCTACAAGTTCAAGTCCAAGGCTGCCGGCGACGTCATCATGATGGGTCCGGCGGGCGACGATGTGCTGCGCTTGATCGGCAAGGCGCCGGCGCCGCAAGGCATCCTGGAGAGCGGCGCGATGACCGCGGCGATCGCGGCACTGGAGCACGCCGTCGCCGCCGACGAGGCCGCGCGCGTGCAGGCCGAGCGCGAGGCCGCCGCCGAAGGCCGCAAGCTCGCGCCGCGCGACGGGGTCAGCCTGCGCCAGCGCGCCTGGCCGCTGGTCGAGATGATGAAGCGGTCGAGCGCGGCAGGCGCCGACATCGTCTGGGGCGTCTGAGAACCGCCCCCGGCGCCGGGCTGCGCCCAGCCCGCTCCCATGGGGGTCAAGCAAAGTGGCAGAGCCACATTTCCTCGAGGAGGATCGCATGAAGCTGTGGAGTGAGAGCTGGATCAACGGGGAGCGCATCCCGACCCGCTTTGCCGCCGGCAAGCCCGAGCCGGCCGGCGGCGTGGGCTTCTCCGACAACCTGAGCCCGCACCTCGCGTGGAGCGAGGTGCCGGCCGGCACGCGGTCGTTTGCGCTGATCTGCCACGACTTCGACGTGCCGAGCCGGGGCGACGACGTCAACCAGCCCGACCGCGAGATCCCGGCCGACCTGCCGCGGGTCGACTTCTTCCACTGGGTGATGGTCGACCTGCCGCCGGCGCTCGGCGCGATCACCGAAGGCCAGTTCAGCCGCGGCTTCACCGCGCACGGCAAGCCCGGGCCCGGCATCGCGGCTCTGGCCGGCGCGCGCCACGGCCTGAACGACTACACCGGCTGGTTCGCCGGCAACCCCGAGATGGCCGGCGACTATTTCGGCTACGACGGCCCGTTCCCGCCGTTCAACGATTCGCTGATCCACCACTACGTCTTCACGGTCTACGCGCTGGGCATCGCGCGCGCGCCGGTCGAAGGCCGGTTCACCGGCCCGCAGGTGCGCGAGGCGATTTACCCGCACATCCTGGCCGAGGCGACGCATTCGGGCACCTACACGCTGAACCGGCGCCTGCTGGCCGGATGACATGACGGGCCGCACGCCGCTTCATCCCTGCCGGCCGAGGCGGCGCCCGGCCGCAGAGGCTGCGCACGGGCAGCGGCGTGGCCCCTCGCGGCCCGACGGCGGCTGACGTGCCGGACCAGCAGGTCACGCGGGTGCTGGCGATCCGCCACGGCGAGACCGCCTGGAACGCGGCCGGCCGCATCCAGGGCCAGCTCGACATCCCGCTGAACGCGACCGGCGAGCAGCAGGTGCGCCGTCTGGGGCGCGCGCTCGTCGACGAGGACATCGCGGCGATCTATTCCAGCGATCTGCTGCGCGCGCTCGAGACCGCGAAGGCGGTGGCGCGCGCTCGCGGCCAGACCGTCACCACCGACACCGGCCTGCGCGAGCGCGGCTTCGGCATCTTCGAGGGCCTGAGCCATGCCGAGATCGAGCAACGCTGGCCGGCCGACGCGGCGCGCTGGCGCCGGCGCGATCCCGCGTTCGGCGCGTCCGGCGGCGAAACCCTGAACCAGTTCTATGCGCGCAGCATCGCCGCCGCCACCCGCCTGGCGGCCCTGCACCCGGGCCAGACGATCGCACTGGTCTCGCACGGCGGCGTGATGGACTGCCTGTACCGCGCCGCGGCGCGCGTCGCGCTCGATGCGCCGCGCTCCTGGCAGCTCGGCAATGCCAGCATCAACCGGCTGCTCCACACGCCGCAGGGCTTCACGCTGGTCGGCTGGAGCGACACCGGCCACCTCGACGACCCGGCGCTCGACGAGGAGGGCGACGGCGACCGGCCGCCGCGCCCGATGCTGGCGTCGCCGAGCTGAGCGCGGCTGCGCCGCCGACGTTCTTCCTGCCGATCGGAACGGGCGAATGCCGGGTTCCGCCACCGGCGCTTCGGCCGCCGTCGCGCGGTGGCGGCCGGTTGGGTCGGTGCCAGCGGAGGGTGCGCCAAGGCCTCGGTGTTTTCCCGCAGATCGAGGTTGCGGGCGCGTTCACGATCATCGGCCTGCAGAACCTCCTGGCGGATCGGGTCGGCTCCTGGATCAACGTGATCATCGGCGCGATCTTCGTCGTCTGCGTGATCGCATTCCGCAAGGGCGTCGTCGGCGAGCTGATCGCCTGGCAGCGGCGGCGCGCCGCCAAATAGGGGTCAGGGCTCGAACAGGTCGCCACCCGCCGCCTTCGGCGGCGTGACGCCGAGGTGGCGGTACGCCGCCGGCGTGGCGACCCGGCCGCGCGGCGTGCGCTGCAGGTAGCCCTGCTGGATCAGGTAGGGCTCGATCACGTCCTCGATCGTGTCGCGCTCCTCGCCGATCGCCGCGGCCACGTTGTCCAGGCCGACCGGCCCGCCGTCGAAGCGGTGCACCACCGCTTCGAGCAGCTTGCGGTCCATCACGTCCAGGCCGTGCGCATCGACATCGAGCATCTTCAGTGCCTTGTCGGCGAGCAGCCGGCCGATGCGGCCATCGGCCTTCACGTCGGCGTAGTCGCGCACGCGGCGCAGCAACCGGTTCGCGATGCGCGGCGTGCCGCGCGAGCGGCGCGCGATCTCGAACGCGCCTTCGTCGTCGGTCGGCACCTTCAGCAGGCCGGCCGAGCGGTGCACGATGCGGGCGAGCTCTTCGGCGGTGTAGAACTCCAGCCGTGCGACGATGCCGAAGCGGTCGCGCAGCGGATTCGTCAGCATCCCGGCGCGGGTGGTGGCGCCGATCAGCGTGAAGGGCTGCAGATCGAGCTTGATCGAGCGCGCGGCCGGGCCCTCGCCGATCATGATGTCGATCTGGTAGTCCTCCAGCGCCGGGTAGAGGATCTCCTCGACGACCGGGCTGAGCCGGTGGATCTCGTCGATGAACAGCACGTCGTTGCGCTCCAGGTTGGTCAGGATCGCGGCCAGGTCCTTGGGCTTTTCGAGCACCGGCCCGGAGGTCTGGCGCAGGTTCACGCCGAGCTCGTTGGCGATGATGTGCGACAGCGTCGTCTTGCCCAGTCCCGGCGGGCCGAACAGCAGCACGTGGTCCATCGCCTCGCTGCGCATCTTCGCCGCGCCGATGAAGATCTCGAGCTGCTCGCGCGCCTTCGCCTGCCCGACGTACTCGGCCAGGCCCTTGGGGCGCAGCGCCCGCTCGATCGCCTCCTCGTTCGCAGAGGCAGGCGCCGCACTCACGACTCTGCGTGCGGGCTCGAAATCATCGGTCTGGATCGCCATTGCCCATTATCGGTCGCGGCCTGGCGAACCCCCTTGTCGGGCGGCCCAGGAAAAAGGGCGACCGAAGTCGCCCTTTCGCACTGCAGCGACCGAGCCGGCTACTCGGCAGCCGCGGCGTCGCTCGCCGCATCGATCTGCGCCAGTTGCACGGCAGCCAGTTCCTCGGCCTCCTGCATCACGATGGCCTTGCGCTCGGCGTCGTCCATCGCTTCCTTGGCCTTGCGGGCGTCGTGGAATGCCATGCCGGTGCCCGCCGGGATCAGGCGGCCGACGATGACGTTCTCCTTCAGGCCACGCAGCTCGTCGCGCTTGCCCATGATGGCAGCCTCGGTAAGCACGCGCGTGGTCTCCTGGAACGACGCCGCCGAGATGAAGCTGTCGGTCGACAGCGACGCCTTGGTGATGCCCAGCAGCACGTCGGCGTGCGTCGCCGGCAGCTTGCCTTCGGCCAGGGCCTTGTCGTTCCTGCCCAGCAGCTCGGAACGCTCGACCTGCTCGCCCAGGATGTAGCTCGTGTCGCCCGGGTTGACGATCTGCACGCGGCGCAGCATCTGGCGAACGATCACCTCAATGTGCTTGTCGTTGATCTTCACACCCTGCAGGCGGTACACGTCCTGCACCTCGTCGACGATGTAGCGAGCCAGTTCCTCGATGCCCAGCAGGCGCAGGATGTCCTGCGGATCGGCCGGCCCGTCGACAATGGACTCGCCCTTGTTGACCACCTGGCCCTCGTGGACCACGATGTTCTTCTCCTTCGGGACGAGTTCCTCGTAGACCTTGCCTTCCGGGTCGGTGATCTGCAGGCGCACCTTGCCCTTGGTCTCCTTGCCGAACGACACCGTGCCGGTCATCTCGGCCAGCGTGCCCTTGTCCTTCGGCGTGCGGGCCTCGAACAGCTCGGCCACCCGCGGCAGACCGCCGGTGATGTCACGCGTCTTCTGGCCTTCGACCGGAATGCGCGCCAGCACCTCGCCCGGCATCAGGTCCTGACCGTCGCGAATCTGGATCAGCGAACCGACCTGGAACGCGATCGTCACCGAGTGGTCGGTGCCGGGGATCTTGACCTCGTTGCCGGCTGCGTCGAGCAGCTTGACCTGCGGACGCACGACCTTGGTCGCGCCGCGCCGCTTCGGGTCGATCACGACGAGTGTCGACAGGCCCGTCACCTCGTCGAGCTGCTTCGCGACCGTCAGGCCTTCCTCGACGTTCTCGAACTTCGCCTTGCCGGCGAACTCGGTGATCATCGGGCGCGTCAGCGGATCCCAGTTGGCCAGCACCGTGCCGGCCTTGACCTGCTGGTCGGCCTTGATGCTGAGCAGCGCACCGTACGGCACCTTGTGGCGCTCGCGCTCGCGGCCGTGCTGGTCGGAGATGATGATCTCGCCGGAGCGCGAGATCACCACCAGTTCGCCCTTGCCGTTGGTCACGTAGCGCATCGTCGCGTTGAAGCCGATGCGGCCATCGGACTTCGCGTCCACGCTCGAAGCTACCGCCGCACGCGATGCCGCACCACCGATGTGGAAGGTGCGCATCGTCAGCTGCGTGCCCGGTTCGCCGATCGACTGGGCCGCGATCACGCCGATCGCCTCGCCCACGTTGATCAGGCCGCCGCGGCCGAGGTCGCGGCCGTAGCACTTGGCGCAGATGCCGAAGCGCGTCGCGCAGGTCAGCGCGGTGCGAACCTTGACCTCGTCGACACCCGCCGCTTCCAGCGTGTCGAGCACGTCTTCGTCGAGCATCTCGCCGGCATCGAGCAGCGTTTGTTGCGTCTCCGGGTGCTGAACCTCGATCGCGGTCACGCGGCCGAGGACGCGGTCGCGCAGCGATTCGATGACTTCGCCGCCTTCGACCAGCGCGCGCATGTTCATGCCGTTCTGGGTGCCGCAGTCGTTCTCGATCACGACCAGGTCCTGCGTCACGTCGACCAGGCGGCGCGTCAGGTAGCCCGAGTTCGCGGTCTTCAGCGCCGTGTCCGCCAGGCCCTTGCGGGCGCCGTGGGTGGAGATGAAGTACTGCAGGACGTTCAGGCCTTCGCGGAAATTCGCCGTGATCGGCGTCTCGATGATCGAGCCGTCCGGCTTGGCCATCAGGCCGCGCATGCCGGCGAGCTGGCGGATCTGCGCGGCGGAGCCACGCGCGCCGGAGTCGGCCATCATGTAGATGGAGTTGAACGATTCCTGGTCGACTTCCTTGCCGTGGCGGTCGACGGTCTTCTGCTTGGACAGCTGGCTCATCATGACCTTGCCGACCTCGTCGCCGGTCTTGCCCCAGATGTCCACGACCTTGTTGTAGCGCTCGCCGGATGTCACGAGACCCGAGACATACTGCTGCTCGATCTCCTTGACCTCCTTCTCGGCGCGCTCGATCAGGCCCGGCTTTTCCTTCGGCACCAGCATGTCGTCGATGCAGATCGAGATGCCGGCTCGCGTGGCCAGGCGGAAGCCCGACTGCAGCAGCTTGTCGGCGAAAACCACCGTTTCCTTCAGACCGCACTTGCGGAACGAGGTGTTGATCAGGCGCGAAATTTCCTTCTTCTTCAGCGCCTTGTTGAGGTTGCTGAACGCCAGCCCCTTCGGCAGGATCTCCGACAGCAAGGCGCGGCCGACCGTGGTGTCGACGAGCTTGGTCTCGGGCGTGAACTCGCCCGTTTCCTTGTCCTTCGTGTACTCGGTCAGGCGCACGCTGATCTTCGACGTGATCTCGACCACGTCGTTGTCGAGCGCACGCTGCACTTCGCCGATGTCGGAGAAGATGATGCCTTCGCCCTTGGCATTGATGCGGTCGCGCGTGGCGTAGTACAGGCCCAGCACCACGTCCTGCGACGGCACGATGCTCGGCTCGCCGTTGGCCGGGAACAGGATGTTGTTCGACGCCAGCATCAGCGTGCGGGCTTCCATCTGCGCCTCGATCGACAGCGGGATGTGGACGGCCATCTGGTCGCCGTCGAAGTCGGCGTTGAAGGCCGCGCAGACCAGCGGGTGCAGCTGGATCGCCTTGCCCTCGATCAGCACCGGCTCAAAGGCTTGAATGCCCAGGCGGTGCAGCGTCGGTGCGCGGTTCAGCAGGACCGGGTGCTCCTTGATGACCTCCTCGAGGATGTCCCAGACCACCGGCGTGCCGGACTCGACTTCCTTCTTCGCCGCCTTGATGGTCGTGGCGATGCCCATTGCCTCGAGGCGCGAGAAGATGAAGGGCTTGAACAGCTCGAGCGCCATCAGCTTGGGCAACCCGCACTGATGCAGCTTGAGCGTGGGGCCGACCACGATGACCGAACGGCCCGAGTAGTCGACGCGCTTGCCCAGCAGGTTCTGGCGGAAGCGGCCGCTCTTGCCCTTGATCATGTCGGCCAGGGATTTGAGCGCGCGCTTGTTCGCGCCGGTCATCGCCTTGCCGCGGCGGCCGTTGTCGAGCAGCGAGTCGACGGCTTCCTGCAGCATGCGCTTTTCGTTGCGCACGATGATCTCCGGCGCCTTCAGCTCCAGCAGGCGCGCCAGGCGGTTGTTGCGGTTGATGACGCGGCGATACAGGTCGTTCAGGTCGCTGGTGGCGAAACGGCCACCGTCGAGCGGCACGAGCGGGCGCAGATCCGGCGGCAGCACCGGCAGCACTTCCATCACCATCCACTGCGGCTTGATGCCCGACTTCTTGAAGGCCTCCATCACTTTCAGGCGCTTGGAGTTCTTCTTGACCTTCAGCTCGGAGCCGGTCATGTCGCCGCGCAGCTTCTCGATCTCGGCGTCGAGATCGATTTCGGACAGCAGCTTGTGCACGCCTTCGGCGCCCATCAGCGCGACGAATTCGTCCCCGAACTCGGTGCGCTTCGCATCGAAGTCGTCCTCGGTCATGATGCCGAACTTCTTCAGCGGCGTCATGCCCGGGTCGACGACGACGTAGGCCTCGAAGTACAGCACGCGCTCGATGTCGCGCAGCGTCATGTCGAGCACCAGACCGAGTCGGCTCGGCAGGCTCTTCAGGAACCAGATGTGCGCGCACGGCGCGGCCAGGTCGATGTGACCCATGCGCTCGCGGCGCACCTTGGTCTGGGTGACCTCGACGCCGCACTTCTCGCAGATCACGCCGCGGTGCTTCAGGCGCTTGTACTTGCCGCACAGGCACTCGTAGTCCTTGATCGGCCCGAAGATCTTGGCGCAGAACAGGCCATCGCGCTCCGGCTTGAAGGTGCGGTAGTTGATGGTCTCCGGCTTCTTGACTTCGCCGAACGACCAGGACCGAATTTTCTCGGGGGAAGCCAGTCCGATCTTGATGGCATCGAAATGCTCATCGGGCGTGAACTGGCGGAACAGATCGAGTAAACCCTTCATGAGGCTCTCCTAATCTTCAAATCGAAAGATGCTGTCGTTCTCGAGCGGACGCCGCGGATCCGGCTTTGCCGGGCCGCTGGCGGCGCCCCCTCGAGGGGGAGCGGCGCAGCCGCTTCGGGGGTAGGCGTCAATTTCTTTCGAGTTCGATGTCGATGCCCAAGGAACGAATCTCCTTGACCAGCACATTGAACGATTCCGGCATGCCGGCTTCGATGGCGTGTTCGCCCTTGACGATCGACTCGTACACCTTGGTGCGGCCGTTCACGTCGTCGGACTTGACCGTGAGCATTTCCTGCAACACGTAGGACGCGCCGTAGGCTTCGAGTGCCCACACTTCCATTTCACCGAAGCGCTGGCCACCGAACTGGGCCTTGCCGCCGAGCGGTTGCTGCGTGACCAGGCTGTACGGGCCGGTCGAGCGCGCGTGCATCTTGTCGTCGACCAGGTGGTGCAGCTTCAGCACGTGCATGTAGCCGACCGTGACCGGGCGCTCGAAAGCGTCGCCGGTGCGGCCGTCGTGCAGCACCGCCTGCGTGCGCGTCGCGGTCAGGCCCTTGGCGCGGGCGATGTCGTCGGGATAGGCGAGCTTGAGCATCGCCCGGATCTCTTCCTCGGCCGCACCGTCGAACACCGGTGTGGCGAACGGCACGCCCTTGGCCAAATTGCCGGCCATCTCGATGATCTCGGCATCCGACAGGTTGTCGAGCGTCTCGGTCTTGCCGCCCGACTTGTTGTACAGCTCGTCGAGGAACTTGCGGATCTCGGCGACCTTGACCTGCTCGGCCAGCATGGTCTCGATGCGCTGGCCGATGCCCTTGCCGGCCCAGCCCAAGTGCACTTCGAGCACCTGGCCCACGTTCATGCGCGAAGGCACGCCCAGCGGGTTCAGCACGATGTCGCACGGCGTGCCGTCGGCCATGTAGGGCATGTCCTCGACCGGAACGACCTTCGACACGACCCCCTTGTTGCCATGGCGACCGGCCATCTTGTCGCCCGGTTGCAGGCGTCGCTTGACGGCCAGGTAGACCTTGACCATCTTCAGCACGCCCGCGGGCAGCTCGTCGCCCTGCGTGAGCTTCTTGCGCTTTTCCTCGAACGCGAGGTCGAAGCTGTGGCGCGTCTGCTCGAGCGAGTTCTTGGCGCTCTCGAGCTGGCTCGCGACGGCCTCGTCGGTCGGGCGGATGTCGAACCAGTGGTACTTCTCGACGCTGTCCATGTAGGCCTTGTCGATCACGGTGCCCTTGGCGATCTTCTGCGGACCGCCGTTGGCGGTCTGGCCCACCAGCAGCTTCTCGATCCGATCGAAGGCGTCGGCCTCGACGATGCGCAACTGGTCGTTCAGGTCCAGGCGGTAGCGCTTCAGCTCATCGTCGATGATCTGCTGGGCGCGCTTGTCGCGCGGGATGCCCTCGCGGGTGAAGACCTGCACGTCGATCACGGTGCCGTTGGTGCCTTGGTCGACGCGCAGCGAGGTGTCCTTCACGTCGGACGCCTTCTCGCCGAAGATCGCGCGCAGCAGCTTCTCTTCCGGCGTCAGCGTGGTCTCGCCCTTGGGCGTGACCTTGCCGACCAGCGTGTCGCCCGGGTTCACCTCGGCACCGACGTAGACGATGCCCGACTCGTCGAGACGCGCGAGTTGCTGTTCCGAGAGGTTCGGGATGTCGCGGGTGATCTCTTCCGAGCCCAGCTTGGTGTCGCGCGCCATCACCACCAGTTCCTCGATGTGGATCGAGGTGTAGCGGTCGTCGGCGATCACGCGTTCGCTGATCAGGATCGAGTCTTCGAAGTTGTAGCCGTTCCAGGGCATGAAGCCGACCAGCATGTTCTGGCCCAGCGCCAGTTCGCCGATGTCGGTCGATGCGCCGTCGGCGATGATGTCCTCGGCCGCCACCTTGTCGCCGCGTTTGACGATCGGGCGCTGGTGGATGTTGGTGTTCTGGTTGGATCGCTGGTACTTGATCAGGTTGTAGATGTCGACGCCGACCTCGCCGGCCACCGTTTCCTTGTCGTTGACGCGGATCACGATGCGGTTGGTGTCGACATAGTCGACGATGCCGCCGCGCCTGGCAGCCACCACGGTGCCCGAATCCTTGGCGGCCACGCGCTCCACGCCGGTGCCGACCAGCGCCTTCTCGGGACGCAGCGTCGGCACGGCCTGGCGCTGCATGTTCGCGCCCATCAGCGCGCGGTTCGCATCGTCGTGCTCGAGGAAGGGCACGAGCGAGGCGGCGACCGAGACGATCTGCGTCGGCGCCACGTCCATGTACTGGATGCGCTCGGCCGAGGTCAGGATCGATTCGCCGTTGTCGCGCGCGCTGACCAGTTCGTCGACCAGCTTGCCGTCCTTGTCGAGCGTCGCACTGGCTTGCGCGATCACGTACTTGCCCTCCTCGATCGCCGACAGGTAGTCGATCTGGGTCGTGACCTTGCCGTCGATCACCCGGCGATACGGGGTCTCGAGGAAGCCGTATTCGTTGAGCTGGGCGTACAGCGCGAGCGAGTTGATCAGGCCGATGTTCGGGCCTTCCGGCGTCTCGATCGGGCAGACGCGGCCGTAGTGGGTCGGGTGCACGTCGCGCACCTCGAAGCCGGCGCGTTCGCGGGTCAGGCCGCCCGGGCCCAGGGCCGAGACGCGCCGCTTGTGCGTGATCTCGGAGAGCGGGTTGGTCTGGTCCATGAACTGCGACAGCTGGCTCGCCCCGAAGAACTCCTTGAGCGCCGCGGAGATCGGCTTGGAGTTGATCAGGTCGTGCGGCATCAGCGCCTCGGTCTCGGCCTGGCCGAGCCGTTCCTTGACCGCCTTCTCGATGCGCGCCAGACCCGAGCGGTACTGGTTCTCGGCCAGCTCGCCGACGCAACGCACGCGCCGGTTGCCGAGGTGGTCGATGTCGTCGACCTCGCCGCGGCCATTGCGCAGCTCGACGAGGATCTTGACCACGTCCAGGATGTCCTCGTTGGACAGCGTCATCGCGCCTTCCGGCGCGTCGCGGCCGACGCGGGCGTTGAACTTCATGCGCCCCACGCGCGACAGGTCGTAGGTGTCCGCGCTGTAGAACAGGCGGTGGAACAGCGCCTCGACCGCATCTTCGGTCGGCGGCTCGCCGGGCCGCATCATGCGGTAGATCGCGACGCGCGCGGCGAGCTGGTCGGCGGTCTCGTCGGCGGCCAGCGTCTGCGAGATGTAGGCCCCTTCGTCCAGCTCGTTCGTGTACAGCGCCGGAATCTCCTTGACGCCGGCCACGCGCAGCTTCTTCAGCAGCGCTTCGGTCAACTCGTCGTTGGCCTTTGCGAGGATCTCGCCGGTGTCGGCATCGACCACGTTGCGGGCCAGCATGCGGCCGATCAGGTAGTCCTCGGGGACGCTGATGAACTTCGTTTCGCTCTGCTCGATCGTGCGCACGTGGCGGGCGGTGATGCGCTTGTCCTTCTCGACGACGACGTTGCCGTCCTTGTCGGTGATGTCGAAGCGCGCGACTTCGCCGCGCAGGCGGTCGGCGACGAATTCGAGCTGCGCGCCCGAGTCCATCAGGCGGAAGTTGTCGAACACGAAGAAGTTCGCGAGGATCGATTCCGGGTTCAGGCCGATCGCCTTCAGCAGGATCGTCACCGGCATCTTGCGGCGCCGGTCGACGCGGAAGTACAGGATGTCCTTGGGGTCGAACTCGAAGTCGAGCCACGAGCCGCGGTAGGGAATGATGCGGGCGCTGAACAGCAGCTTGCCCGACGAGTGCGTCTTGCCCTTGTCGTGCTCGAAGAACACACCCGGGGAACGGTGCAACTGGGACACGATCACGCGCTCGGTGCCGTTGACGATGAACGAGCCGTAGTCGGTCATCAGCGGCACTTCGCCCATGTAGACCTCCTGCTCCTTGATCTCCTTGACCGTCTTGGCCTGCGGGCTCTCACGGTCGTAAATGATCATCTGCAGCTTCGCGCGCACCGCGGCGGCGTAGGTCAGGCCGCGAACCTGGCATTCGCGCGTGTCGAACGCCGGTTTGGCCATGTTGAATTCGATGAACTTCATCTCCACGAACCCGTTGTGCGACACGATCGGGAACGCGGACAGGAAGGCGGCCTGCAGGCCTTCGGGCTTGCGCTTTTGCGGTGGCACGTCTTTCTGCAGGAAGGCGACGTAGGACTCCTTCTGCATCGTCAGCAGGTAGGGGACCTTGAGGACACTCTCGCGTTTACCGAAGCTCTTGCGAATCCGCTTGCGCTCGGTATAGCTGTAAGGGGTAGTTTGCTGCGCCATGTGTAGTTGCCCACTCCGTCTCAGAGAACTCGGCCCGGCCGGGGCCTTCGCTCTCGTCGGCGACTGTCTTGCGAGCCCCGTCTCTTGAGCAAGAGGGCGGCCCGAAGCTTGGTGGTTGGCCACTACCAACCGCTGGCGGACAACCCCGGCGTTGCACCGGAGCCCGACCAAACCCGCTCTCTGCAGTCGGATCAGAGAGCTTTGAAATCACTTGAAAGAACCCTCGATTGTCGAGGTTCGTGCTTTCAAGTGCCTTCGAAAGGGCATCGCGCGAACGAGCCCGAGAAAGCACAAGAGGCTGGGGCCGGAACCGGCGCCCAGCCTCGTGCAAAGCGCCGAACTATTTGATCTCGGCCTTTGCGCCGGCATCTTCCAGCTTCTTCTTGGCAGCCTCGGCGTCGGCCTTGGACACTGCTTCCTTGACGGGCTTCGGCGTACCGTCGACCAGGTCCTTGGCTTCCTTCAGGCCCAGCCCGGTCAATTCGCGAACCGCCTTGATGACCGACACCTTGTTGGCGCCGAAATCGGTCAACGTCACCGTGAATTCGGTCTGCTCTTCGGCGACCGCAGCGGCTGCGCCGCCACCACCGGCGGCCGGGGCCGACATCGCGGCGGCGGAGACGCCGAACTTCACTTCGATCGCCTTGACCAGCTCGTTGAGGTCCATCACCGACATGCTGTCGAGGGCGGTCAGGAATGCGTCTTTATCGAATGCCATTTTGATTTCCAGTTCAGTTTGATAGTTGCAAAGATCGATCGTTCGGGGTCAGGCCGCAGCTGGCGCTTCGGCAGCAGGTGCTGCCTCGGCGGCCGGCGCGGCGGGGGCCGGTTCGGCGCGCTTCTCGGCGATGGCCGCCAGCACGCGCGCGATGCGCGAGACGGGCGATTGCATCAGGCCGAGCAATTGCGCCAGCAGGACTTCCTTGCTCGGAATGGCAGCGAGGGATTTCACCCCGTCGGCATTCAAAGCCTTGCCTGCGTAGGCACCGCCCTTGACGATCAGCTTGTCGTTGCCCTTGGCAAAGTCGGAAAGGACTTTGGCCGCGGCGACCGCGTCTTCGGAAAAACCATAGATCAGCGGGCCGACCATGCTCCCCGAGGCCACTTCGAACGGCGTGCCGGCGACAGCGCGACGCGCGAGTGTGTTCTTCAGGACGTGAAGATACACACCCTTGTCGCGCGCCTGCTTGCGCAGCACGTCCAGGTGAGCCACGGTGAGGCCACGGTATTCAGCCAGCGCGAGCGTCTGCGAGCGCGCCACCTGGGCTGCCACATCCGCCACCACGGTCTGCTTCTCGCTCTTGTTGAGACTCAAGGTCACACTCCTCACAACATGTGTTCTTCGCCTGTCGCCAGGCTCCGAACACCCCTAAGGTTCAGCGACCATCCGAACTGGAATTCATCATTCCCCTTCGGCGGGACCGCCATCTGCGCTGGCTTGTTGAGCTGCTTTCGCGGCTCCGTCCATTAAGCGACCACGAGGGTCACACCAGCGGTCTTGGATGACCTGCGCTCGCCTTGCAGCTCGCGCAGCCCACCAAACTCATTCGATCGGCACCAGACTCGTGCCGACCATCATTTCAGTTACCAGTTACGCAGCGGCGGCCGACGCGTTGATCGACGCGATATCGACCCGGGCGCCCACGCCCATCGTCGAGCTCAGCGCAACCTTGCGCAGGTAGATGCCCTTGCTCGACGCCGGCTTGGCCTTGTTCAGCGCCTCGATCAGCGCGCGCAGGTTGCCCACCAGCTTGTCGGACTCGAACGAGCGGCGGCCGATCGTGGCGTGCACGATGCCGGCCTTGTCGACGCGGAACTGCACCTGGCCGGCCTTGGCGTTGCGCACCGCCTGCGCCACGTCGGGCGTCACGGTGCCGACCTTCGGGTTCGGCATCAGGCCGCGCGGTCCGAGGATCTGGCCCAGCGTCCCGACGACGCGCATCGTGTCGGGCGACGCGATCACGACATCGAAGTTCATCACGCCGGCCTTGATCTGTTCGGCCAGATCCTCCATGCCGACGATGTCGGCACCGGCGGCCTTGGCCTCTTCGGCCTTGGCGCCCTGCGCGAACACGGCGACACGCTTGGTCTTGCCGGTGCCGTTGGGCAGCACGACGGCGCCGCGCACGACCTGGTCCGACTTCTTCGCGTCGATGCCGAGTTGCACGGCCACGTCGATCGACTCGTCGAACTTCGCCACGGCGCATTCCTTGACGATCGCCAGGGCGTTGTCGACCGCGTACAGCCTGGTCGTCTCGACCTTGCCGGCGAGCGCCTTCTGGCGCTTTGTCAGCTTGGCCATGTCAGAGCACTCCTTCCACGGTGATGCCCATCGAGCGGGCGGTGCCGGCGACGGTGCGCACGGCGGCATCGAGATCGGCGCCGGTCAGGTCCTTGATCTTGATCTTGGCGATCTCTTCGGCCTGGGCGCGCGTGAGCTTGCCGACCTTGTCGACATGCGGCTTGGCCGAACCCTTGTCTAGCTTCAGGGTCTTCTTGATCAGCACCGATGCGGGCGGGCTCTTCAGCACGAACGTGAACGACTTGTCCGCGAACGCGGTGATCACGACCGGCAGCACGAGGCCGGGTTCCATGCTGGAGGTCTGGGCGTTGAACGCCTTGCAGAACTCCATGATGTTCAGGCCGCGCTGGCCCAGAGCCGGGCCGATCGGGGGCGACGGGTTCGCCTTGCCGGCGGGAACTTGCAGCTTGATCAAGCCGACAATCTTCTTTGCCATGTCTATCTCTCCGATTCAACCCGGACGCCTGCGCGGCCGGGTTGTTGAGTCAAACGCCCAGGGCTGGTTACCGGGGCTCCTCGTGCCCGGGTCTCGTCCCGGGCTGGCTACGGCTGGCGTTCGGAGCCCTTGCGGCACCCCGCCTCGCCAGCGAGGCATCAAACCTTTTGCCTCAGGAGACAAAAGCCAACATCGATCGGCGGAAGGTCCGACACGTCAGACCTTCTCAACCTGGGCGAAGTCGAGCTCGACTGGCGTCGAACGCCCGAAGATCGTCACCGACACGCGCACCTTGGACTTGTCGTAGTTGACGTCCTCGATCGCGCCGTTGAAGTCGGTGAACGGTCCCTCCTTGATGCGCACCAGTTCGCCCACGACCCACTGCACCTTCGGGCGGGGCTTCTCGACGCCCTCCTGCATCTGGTGGACGATCTTCTGCACCTCGGCCTCGGAGATCGGCGACGGGCGATTCTTCGCGCCGCCGACGAAGCCGGTGACCTTGCTGGTGTGTTTCACCAGGTGCCAGGTGTCGTCGCCCATTTCCATCTCGACCAGCACATAGCCCGGGAAGAAGCGGCGCTCGGAGACCGACTTCTTGCCGTTCTTCAGCTCGACGACTTCTTCCATCGGCACCAGGATGCGGCCGAACTTGTCCTGCAACTCCGAGCGATCGATGCGCTCGCGCAAGTTGCGCTCGACGGCCTTTTCCATGCCCGAATAGGCATGGACCACATACCAGCGCTTGTTGCTGGCCGGGGCCAGCGACACGGCGGCTTGTTCTGTCGTGTTGAGTTCTTCGGTCATCACAGTCTTCCGCAAACGCGCCTCAACGCTTCCAGCCCAGGATCAGGTCGTACAGCAACCACTCGAGCGTCTTGTCGGTCAAAAACAGGAACAGCGCCATCACGAACACGAACGCGAACACATACCCGGTCATCTGCAGCGCTTCCTTGCGCGTCGGCCAGACGACCTTCTTGACTTCCTTGACCGAATCGCGCCCGTAGGCGATCAACTGCTTGCCCGGCTCGGAGGTGAAGAAGCTCGCCACCGCGGCCGCCATCAGCACGATCAGCGCAGCGACGCGCATCCAGAGATCCTGCTTGGCGAGCGCGTAGAAGACCACCACGGCGGCGATGACCAGCGCGCCCGCCACCGCGAGCTTGGCCTTGTCAGCGCCGGTGGAAACGGTTTCGACCTGTGGAGGATTCGCCATTGCTTTCAGTTCGGTTCGTCGCGGTCGCCGGCCCCAAGAGCCGCGTCGCCTTCTAGCAGCAAAGCCCGCTCGCCGTTTTCAAGGCTTCGCGGGCTGCTTTGGCCGCCAGATGTGCCCTTCTCGGGCTGCTTATCTGGCAGGGGCGGAGGGCATCGAACCCCCAACCTCTGGTTTTGGAGACCAGCGCTCTGCCAATTGAGCTACGCCCCTGTTGTCCTCGGAAATCCTGCCTACTCGATGATCTTCGCCACGACTCCTGCGCCGACGGTTCTGCCGCCCTCGCGGAT
>JAZKAV010000040.1:0-36463 GCA_040388965.1 Pseudomonadota bacterium
CGCGCGTCCCCGAGGTCAGGCCTCTCCAGGCTCATACCTCGTTTGGAAAAGACTCCAGGCGCGCCGCAGCTTCGAAGCAGGTGGCTGCGCGGGCGGCGTCACCTTCCTGCTGGGCCAGCCCTGCCAGCATCACCCAGGCCTGGCGGCGCGCTGCGAGCGCGAGTGCGCCGTCGGACGTG
Organism: Pseudomonadota bacterium; assembly: GCA_040388965.1. Classification (GTDB taxonomy): domain Bacteria; phylum Pseudomonadota; class Gammaproteobacteria; order Burkholderiales; family Burkholderiaceae_C; genus LMDS01. The sequence goes on from JAZKAV010000040.1 coordinate 180, forward strand.
GCCTGCTCCAGCAGCCGGCGTGCCTTGCCCCACAGCCCGCGTTCGGCCAGCGCGCAGCCCACCGCCAGCGCCACCGCGCCCTCGCGCGGATACGCGCTGGCGGCCGCCTCCAGCCGCGGCAGCCATTCGGGGCCGATGCCGGCGATCGCGCCGACCAGGCCCAGCGACACCGCTGCGCGCTCCTCGGTGCCGAGTTCGGCGGGTTTCTCCCAGAACGGGCGCAGCCAGTCGCGCGCCGCGTCGACCGCGCCGAGCGCGGCGGCGCGGTGGGCGGCGCGCGCGGCGACGAAGGCGTCGCGCCGGTCGCCCGGCTCGAACTGGGCCCACACCCGCTCGAGCTGGTCGGCATCGTGCGCGGTATCGAGCGACTCGAACGCGAGCGAACGCAGCAGGCCCTGCGCCGCGACCTTCGAGAAACCCTGGTGCTTGGCGAGCAGCCGCGCCGTCTTCAGCGCCTCCTGCGGCTGGCGGCCGAGGCGCGTGGCCTGCAGGCGCAGCCGCAGTGCATGGGTGCGGCGCGCCACGCCCTGCGGCAGCTCGCCCAGCAGTTCGAGCGCGCGCGGGGCGTCGCGGTCATCGATCGCCCACTCGGCGGCGAGCAGGCGCGCCCCTTCTTCGGCGGAGCGCGCCGCGGCGCTGCGGCGCGACAGCTCGAGCGCGCGCTTCAGCTGCTCGTCGCGCCCGGCGCGGTCCTGCAAGCGGTGGGCGCTGCCGGCAGCCAGCAGATGGCCGAGCACGGTGAACTCGTTGTCCTGCGCCAGATCGGGCGTGTCGGCCTGGATCGCGAGGGCGCTGCGTGCCGACTTCTGCGCACGGCTGTAGCGACCGCCGAAGTACTGGGCGAGAGCGTCGCGCAGTGCCGCCTGCGCACTGCGATCACGCCGTGCGACCCGCCACTCGTGCGCCCGCCGCGGCAGGCCGACCAGCGCGGTCAGCGCCTGGATCGCGGTGACGATCACGAAGCAGCTGCCGAGCAGTGCCAGCAGGAACAGGTTCAGCGACACGTCGACGCGCCAGCCGCGCCAGTAGAACGTGACGAGCCCGTCGTTGGTGCCCAGCGTGGTGGCGGCGAGCACGGCAACGCCGAACAGCAGCACGAACCAGATGACGTTGCGCATGGCCTCGATCTCAGGCCAGCGCCGGGCCGCCCCAAGCAGCCCGAACTCCGCGCGGGGGATGGTGGCGAAGACGCCCGGGGACCGTCATCTCTAGCGCCCGGCCGACGCGGCGGTGATCGCGGCCAGGGTGTCGTCGGGTCGGGGCACGGCAACGCTGCGCGCCTGCCCGGCAACCTGGCGAACCAGCTCGCTCGCCAGCGCGGTGCGCTTCGAGCCGCGATCGAAATAGCGGCCGAGCGCCGTCTGCGCGGCCTGCAGGTCGGCCTGCGCGGTGTCGTACTGGCGGCTCAGCAGCGCGAGGCGCGCGTTCAGCAGGCGCAGCTTCAGGTTCTCGCGCACGAAGAAAGACTGATCGGGCGCGAGCAGCATCGCTTCGGGGCGCTCGATGCGGGTCACGCGCACCAGCGACTTGACCTCGTTCCACAACTTGTCGCCGACCGCCTTCCAGGTCTCGAGGCTGCCGCCCCAGTTCGGCGCTGCACTGGCCGCGCCCGGGCTCTCAGCCTTGCCCGGCAGCGTGGATCTCTGCGCCGTGCTGCCCCCGTGCGTCTCGGCGACCGCCAGCAGCGGCAACTCGTCGACCAGGCGGATCGCCTCGTCGAGCCTGATGGCGAGCGAGCCGATGTCGGCCACGCTGGTGGCCTTGACGCGGCCCAGGTCGCGCGCGATCGCGCGGCGCACGCCTTCCAGGCGCGGCTGGTTGTAGCGCGCCAGGCGATCGTCGGCCTGCCTGAGCGTGGCGACCAGCGGCTCGGCGCTGCCGGTGATCGCCGTCTGCTGCAGCGCGACGCGGATCCCCGCCTCGATGTCGACCAGCAGGTTCTCGTCGCGCGATCGCGACAGCGACTGGATCAGCTCCTCGAGCTGACCGCGCTGCACCGCCACCTCGGCGACGCGCGCCTCCAGCAGCGCGACCTTGGCCTGCGCCTCGGCAACGCCCTCCTGCGCCTGCTTGGCGAACATGCGCGCCTCGGTCGCCTTGGCGGCGCTGTCCTGCTGGCGCAGCACCAGTTCCTGCTCCAGGCTGGCGCCGCGCTGGTCGGCCTTCCAGGCCAGCACCAGGCTGGCGACACACAACACGCCGATCCCGGCGAGCGCCGGCCACAGCCAGCGGGCCGGGTGCGGTGCGGTGGCCACCGGCGCGACGCCCGCGGGCGCGCTCGAAACGGGGACGTTGGGTTCTTCGATCACGGTCGCAGGGATTGTATGCAGGCCACCACGGCGGCCAGCGAGGGGCGCACCTCGATCACCTGCCCGAACCCGGCGCGGCGTGCACGCGCCGCGATGCGCGGGTGCGTCGTGACGGCCCGCGCGCGCGACCAGTCGCGCGCCGCCGCGTCGGCCGGCAGGGCCAGCAGCTGGTCGATCGCCTCGGAACTGCTGAACAGCCACAGGTGGGCCGCGGGCTCGGCCAGCGCCGCCCCCAGCAGCCCGGCCTCGACCGGGCCGACCACCGGCGCCACGCGCCGATAGGCCGCGACATGCCCGACCTGCGCACCGGCCTCGCGCAAGGTCTGCGCCAGCCAGTCGCGGCCCCCATCGCCGCGCACCACCAGCACGCCGGCTCCGCGCCAGTCGTGCCCGCGCAACTGCGCCCAGAGGGCCTCGGAATCGAACTGCGGAGCGTCTGCCGCCGGCTCGGCGATCTGTGCCGGCGGAACCCCCAGCGCGCGCAGGGTGCGGGTCGTGCCCGGGCCGGGCGAGCCGGCGAGCACGCCGGGCGGCCAGGCGGCCTTGGCCGGGCGCTGCGCGAAGAACTGCTCGGCGGCATTCGGGCTCACGAACACGACCAGGCGCTGCGCCGCGAGGCCGCGCCATGCCTGCACGATCGGCGCGGGGTCGGCGGCCGGCGCGATCGCGATCAGCGGCAGTGCGCGCGCCTCGATCGCCTGCGCGCGCAGCTGCCTCACCCAGTCCGCGGCCTGCGCGGCCGGCCGGGTGACGATCACCCGCACGCTGACTCCCGGCTCAGGCTCATGTGGCTTTGCCGCTTTGCCCGGCCCGCCTGGGTGGGGTGGCGGGTTGGGTGCGGGCCCGCCCCGGGGACGCTCAGCCGGCGACATCCGACGCCGACGCCGCACCGAGGTAGGCCGTCGCGCCGGCCTCCTGCAACTGTTGCGCCGCCTGCTCGCCGAGGGCCCGGGCCTGCGCGTCGGTCTGCACCGCCGCACTCGCCTCGGCGCGCAGCAGCGGCGCGTGCAGCGTCTGCGCGTGCCCGAGCGCCACCTGCAACGCGAGCGTGCCCCCCTGCCAGCGCGCGTGCGCGGCCAGCGGCATGCTGCAACTGCCGCCCAGCGCGCGCGACACCGCGCGCTCCGCCTGCACCGCGAGCCAGGTCGGGCGGTGGGTGAGCTGGGCGAGCTGCGCCTGCAGCCCCGAGCCGCCGCTGCGCACCTCGATGCCGAGCGCGCCCTGGCCGGCGCACGGCAGCATCGCCGCGGGTTCGAAGCGGCTCGCGATCCGGTGCGCCAGCCCGAGCCGCATCAGCCCGGCGGCGGCCAGCACGATCGCATCGAAGCCGCCTTCGTCGAGCTTGCGCAGCCGCGTGTCCAGGTTGCCGCGCAGGGGCTGCACGTCGAGATCGGGCCGCCGTGCGAGCAGCTGCACGACGCGGCGCAGGCTCGACGTGCCGACGACCGCGCCGCGCGGCAGCGCGGCAAGCGACCCGTAGCGCGGCGAGACGAACGCGTCGCGCGGGTCTTCGCGCTCGAGCACCGCGGCCAGCTCGAAGCCGTCGGGCAGGTCCATCGGCACGTCCTTCAGCGAGTGCACCGCGAGCTGGGCGCGCCCGTCTTCGAGCGCGGCCTCCAGCTCCTTGACGAACAGGCCCTTGCCGCCGACCTTGGCCAGCGTGCGGTCGAGGATCTGGTCGCCGCGCGTGGTCATGCCCAGCAGCCCGACCGCCAGGCCGAATCGCCGCGCCAGCAGGTCGCGAACATGCTCGGCCTGCCACAGGGCAAGACGGCTTTCGCGGGTGGCGATCAGGGCGGCGAACGGGGAAGAATCGGGCATGCGCGGGATGCTAGCAGGCCCGTCTCTTGCATCATCGCGGGATCGGCAGGCAGCCGCCACGCACCGAGAACCCCATGCCCCGAGTCAAGACCCGCCCGAACGACACGCGCAGCACACGTACCGCTGCCGAGAAGAACCGCCCCCTGGTCGACGACATCCGGCTGCTCGGCCGCATCCTCGGCGACGTGATCCACGAACAGGAGGGCAAGCCGGCCTTCGAGCTGGTCGAACGGGTGCGGCAGCTCTCGGTCGCGTACCGGCTGAAGAGCGACGCGCAGGCCGGCCGCGCGCTCGACCGACTGCTGAAGAACCTCTCGGGCGACCAGACCGTCAGCGTGATCCGCGCCTTCAGCTATTTCTCGCACCTCGCGAACATCGCCGAAGACCGCCACCACGTGCGCCGCCGCGACCACCACGAGCGCCAGGGCCACCTGCAGGAAGGCTCGCTGACGATGACGCTGGAGCGCCTCGCGGCGGCCGACATCCGCGCCAGCGACATCGTCAAGACGCTGGCGCACGCCTACATCTCGCCGGTGCTGACCGCGCACCCGACCGAGGTGCAGCGCAAGAGCATCCTCGACGCCGAGCGCACGATCGCCGAACTGGTCGAACAGCGCGACGCGCTGCACACCGGGCGCGAGCGGGCCGAGAACGAGGCGCTGATCCGCGCCCGCGTCACGCAGATCTGGCAGACCCGCATGCTGCGCACCGCGAAGCTGACGGTCGCCGACGAGATCGAGAACGCGCTGAGCTACTACCGCTCGACCTTCCTGCGACAGATTCCGAAGATGTACCGCGAACTGGAGGACGCCCTGCCCGGCCACCCCATCGCGTCGTTCTTCCGGATGGGCAACTGGATCGGCGGCGACCGCGACGGCAACCCCTTCGTCACCGCGCAGACGCTGCAGATGGCGCTGGCGCGGCAGAGCGAGACGGCGCTGCGCTTCTACCTGACCGAGGCGCATCAGCTCGGCGCCGAGCTGTCGATCTCGGCCACGCTCGCGCCGGTCACCGCCGAGATGAAGGCACTCGCCGCGCGCTCGCCCGACCACAGCGTGCACCGCGAGGACGAACCCTATCGGCGCGCGCTGATCGGCATGTATGCGCGGCTGGCCGCCACGCTCGAGCTGTTCACCGGCACCGAGGCGCTGCGCCACGCGGTCGCGCCGCAGGAGCCCTACGCCTCGGCCGACGAGTTCCTCGCCGACCTGAAGGTGATCGACGCCTCGCTCGCCGCGCACCACGCGCAGGCGCTGAGCCGCCCGCGGCTGCAGCCGCTGATGCGCGCGGTGCAGGTGTTCGGCTTCCACCTCGCGACCGTCGACCTGCGCCAGAGTTCGGACAAGCACGAGGCCGTCGTCGCGGAGCTGCTGCGCGTCGCCCGGGTCGAGGCCGACTACGGCGCGCTGCCGGAGGGCGCGCGCCGCACGCTGCTGATGCAGCAGCTCAACGACGCCCGGCCGCTGCGCGTTCACGCCGCCCGCTACAGCGAGCACACGCTGGGCGAACTCGCGATCTTCGAGGCCGCGCTCGTGATGCTCGCGCGCTACGGCCGCGAGTCCCTGCGCCACTACATCATCTCGCACACCGAGGACGTGAGCGACCTGCTGGAAGTGATGCTGCTGCTCAAGGAAGTGGGGCTGCTGCGCGGCACGCTGGACGACGCCGCCCCAGACGGTGCGGTCACCGACCTGATCGTCTCGCCGCTGTTCGAGACCATCGGCGACCTGCGCAACGCCGCGAGCATCATGCGCGCGTTCTACGCGCTGCCCGGCGTCACCGCGATGATGAAGCGCTCGCGCGCCGAGCAGGACATCATGCTCGGCTACAGCGACAGCAACAAGGACGGCGGCAGCTTCACCAGCAACTGGGAGCTGTACCGCGCCGAGACCGAGCTGGTCGAGCTGTTCGGCGCGCTGCGCCAGGAGCACGGCATCACGCTGCGCCTGTTCCACGGCCGCGGCGGCACCGTCGGCCGCGGCGGCGGCCCGAGCTACCAGGCGATCCTCGCGCAGCCGCCAGGCACCGTGAACGGGCAGATCCGCCTGACCGAACAGGGCGAAGTGATCGCGTCGAAATACGCGCACCCCGAAATCGGCCGGCGCAACCTCGAGACCCTGGTCGCGGCGACGCTCGAAGCCACGCTGCTGCACCCGACCAAGAGCGCGCCGAAAGCGTTTCTCGATGCCGCCGCGGCCATCAGCGACGCCAGCTTCAAGGCCTACCGCAAACTCGTCTATGAGACACCGGGCTTCACCGAATACTTCTTCAGCGCCACGCCGATCCGCGAGATCGCCGAGCTGAACATCGGCTCGCGCCCGGCCTCGCGCAAGGCGACGCGCGCGATCGAGGACCTGCGCGCGATTCCGTGGTCGTTCAGCTGGGGCCAGTGCCGCGTCGCGCTGCCGGGCTGGTGCGGCTTCGGCTCGGCGATCGCCGCCTACCTCGGCACCGAACCCGAGCAGCGCAAGGAGCGCCTCGCGCTGCTGCAGAAGATGCACAAGCAGTGGCCGTTCTTCGGCACGCTGCTGTCCAACCTCGACATGGTGATCGCGAAGAGCGACCTGGCGATCGCGGCGCGCTATGTCGAACTGGTCGAGGACAAGAAGCTGGGCCGGAAGATCTTCGGGCTCATCAGGGCCGAATGGCAGGCGACCTCGGACGCGCTCGCGCTGATCACCGGCGAGCAGAACCGGCTCGCGTCGAACCCGTCGCTGGCGCGCTCGATCGAGCACCGCTTTCCGTACCTCGACCCGCTGAACCACCTGCAGGTCGAGCTGATGCGGCGCTACCGGCAACGCACCGAGGGCGATCCGCAGAACGCGCGCGTGCGCACCGGCATCCACATCTCGATCAACGGGATCGCGGCGGGGCTGCGCAACACCGGGTGAGTTTGCGCCGACGCGGCAGGTGGTCGTTCAATGATGCTGTGGGATGATCATCATGCGACCCGTGCGGACCAGTCTTTGGAATAGCGTATTCATCAGCGTGCGGGGCTCGGGACGAGTTGCGCAGTTGTCACCCTGCCGATGAGTCGACCGCGTTTCGGGTTGCTTACGGCGTCGCCGCACTCCAATTTTCTTGGGGGGTGTGTAAGGAGCGTTCGAGTCCGTCGACAGACGGTTCGTGCCGAATCACGGCGCAAACGACTCAATCCTCAAGGAGATCCCATGGACAAGCAACTCTTCATTCAGTCCGCGCTCGCCTCGATCCTGGCGTTCGGCGCCATCTCTGCGGCTCAGGCCGGCCCGGTAGCGCCCGACGCGAGCAAGGACAAGTGCTTCGGCATCACCAAGGCTGGCCAGAACGATTGCGCCAGCGCATCGGGCTCGCACTCGTGTGCCGGCACGGCCACGAAGGACAAGGACCCGGGCGACTGGAAGTACGTCGCAAAGGGCACTTGCGAGAAGATCGGCGGGATGATGACGCCGCCGAAGAAGTAGGCCATCGGCCACCAAGCACCGCACAGACCTCGATCGCCAGCCATGAAGGCGCTCCCCACCTTCGCCGTCGGCATCGGTCTGCGCCAGCCGCACTACCGCGAGGTGTTCGAGCGCGCGCCCGCGCTCGGATTTCTCGAAGTCCACAGCGAGAACTTCTTTCTCGATGGCGGCGCCTCGATGCATGCGCTCGAGCGCGCTCGCGCGACGTACCCGATCAGCCTGCACGGTGTCGGCCTGTCGCTGGGCTCGGCCGACGCGCTCGCTCAGCCGCACCTGGCCAAACTCAAACGCCTGGTCGACCGCGTCGAACCGGCGCTGGTGTCCGAACACCTCTCGTGGAGCAGCCTGGGTGCGCGCCACTTCAACGACCTGCTGCCGATGCCCAACACGCGTGAGGTCCTCGCGTTGCTGACCGAGCGTGTCGACCGGGTCCAGAACGCGCTGAAGCGCTCGATCCTGATCGAGAACGTGTCGGCCTACGTCGAATTCCGCGAAAGCGACATGAACGATACGGCGTTGCTCGACGAATTGGCCCGGCGCAGCGGCTGCGGGATCCTGTTCGACGTCAACAATCTCTACGTCAATGCGGTGAACTTCGGCTTCGATCCGATTGCGCGAATGGCCGAACTCAGCCCTGCCGCGATCGGCGAAATGCATCTGGCCGGGCACACGTTGGCCGACGGGTGCCTGATCGACACCCACGGTGCACGGGTCTGCAGCGCGGTCTGGGCGCTGTTTGAAGAGGCCTGCAGGCGCTTCGGTCCGAGGCCGACGCTGATCGAATGGGACACCGATCTTCCGGCGCTCGACGTGTTGCTCGACGAGGCCAGAACCGCGGCTTCCGTTGCGCGTCGCGCTGTCGAGGTCTCTCATGCCTGAGCTACTCGACATTCAGCGGGGTCTTGCGAGTTTTCTGCACGACTCGGTGGCAGCGCCGTGCGCAGAACACTGGCTCATGGGTGACGCGGTTCTGGTCGAACAGCGCATGGCGATCTACCGTGCGAACATGGCGGCCGCCGCGACGAGGGCACTTGGCGCCGCGTACCCGGTGGTTCGGCGAGTGGTGGGCGAAGCGTTCTTCGACGGACTGGCGCGCACCTACCGGCGCCTTGCTCCATCGACGAGCGGCGACCTCTTCGACTTCGGCGCAGCGTTCGCCGGATTCCTCGCCGAGTTCCCTGACACGCAGTCGCTGCCATATCTGGCTGACTTGGCGCGGCTCGAATGGGCCGTACACCACGCGTACGGCGCCGAGGACGCCCAACCGTGGGATCAGCAGGCGCTGGCGCAGGTCGCGCCTGCTGAGCAATCGGCGATTCGCCTCGCATGGGCGGCGGGCACGGCCATCGTCGACTCGAAGTTTCCGATCGCACGCGTCTGGCTTATTCATCAGGCGGCCTTCGACGGTGAGTTCAGCGTCGATTGGTCGGTTCGCGAGTGCGCTTTGGTTGCGCGCGAGGGCCTTCGCGTCGTCGTGTCGGCGCTTGGTGCGGGCGATGCAGTATTCGTCACGAGCGGCCTGGCTGGCGCTGCGCTCGGCACGTCCGCCGAAGCCGCGCTGGCGGCTGATTCAGGCTTCGATCTCGGTCATCTCTTGGGGCGACTCATGACATCGAACGTGATTTGCGAATTCAGCATCAACAAGGATGAATAGCATGACGAACCTGATTCAACGAGGCTTGCTGATGTCAGGCTTGGTCGATCGCCTGCAGCCGCTCTTGCTGCTGGCGGCGCGTGTCTACGTTTCGCTGGTCTTCTTCAGGGCGGGGATGCTGAAAATCACCGATTGGGGCAGCACGCTGGTCTTGTTTCGCGAGACCTACAAGGTGCCGGTGCTTCCGCCCGAACTGGCCGCGTACGTCGGCACTTTCGGCGAGCTGGTGTTTCCCGTACTGATTGTCCTGGGACTCGCGGGGCGTCTGAGTGCCGCGAGTCTGTTCGTCGTCAACGTGATGGCGGTGGTCTCGTACCTCGACCTGTTCGGGTTCGAGTGTCCTGCCGGAATCAACTCGCACTATTACTGGGGATCAGTTCTCTTGGCTCTGGTGGTGTTCGGGCCTGGCACGATCTCTCTGGATCAGCTCATCCTGCGGCGCTTCGGTTTCAAGCGCTCGAACGTGGCCCCACGAACAGCCACGGCAATCGCCTGAACCAAGTCGACGACCTTTCCATCAGCGATCGGTTGGGATCGGGCGCGAACTGACAGAGCCGGCGTTGGCACAACTCGCACTGCAATGACGCGCCGACCTCCCGTGAGCGATCCGTAGCGTGAGAACACCGCTACCGAGCGCGACTCATCGCTGGCGCCAGTGCACCCCACATCAAGAGCCGATCGCACTGTCGCGGACAACCGCAAAAAGGAGCGATGCGATGAAGATCGGCGAGGACAAGCTGAACGCCCTGACGGGCAGGATAGTCACTGAATTCGGCGCGATGGCGAGCGCCCCGCTGGTGCTTCTGGGTGACCGGCTCGGCCTGTACAAGGCCATGGCCGGCGCAGGCCCGATGACCGCGGATCAACTCAGCGACAAGTCGGGCCTGCGATTGCGATACGCCCGGGAATGGCTCAATGCTCAGGCTGCAAGCGGCTTCGTCGAATACGACCCGCGCGAAAACTCCTTCACGCTCACACCGGAAGCGGCGCTGGTACTCTGCGACGACAGCAGCCCGACGGTCATGGTGGTGGGTCTTGAATGCCTCGCGTCGCTGTATCTCGATCTCGACAAAGTTCAGAAGGCATTTGTCGACGGTACGGGTCTCGGCTGGCACGAACATCATCCGAGCTGCTACCACGAGCCTTCGATTTCGGCCGCGCGCCGCCGTGCGGCGGAAGCCGGCGTCGGCGATCGGGTGACGTTCGAGGCGGCCGGGGCCAAGACCTATCCAGACCGCGGCTTCGACCTGATCGCGTTCTTCGATTGTCTGCACGACATGGGCGACCTCGTTGGCGCGGCCGAGACGCCGTTCAATCGGGTGTTCGAGGCGCGCATCTGAGAGCTCGCGCGTCCGGGTTCGACTGGAGGTTTCCCATGCCGGAAATCACCGACCTCGCGCGTTTCCGATCCCGCCGTCGGCAGCGCCGAGGACGGCTGGCTCACGGGCCACGGTGGCCAGCCCAACCATGGGCTCGATCTCTTGGTGGTGCCGGTGGACCCTGGTGAGACATCGCAGCCGGCGCGCCTTCGGTCGGCATCTCGCTCATGTCTCACGCTCGTCATCTCGGGCGCCTTCGGCCCTTTGCCGGTTGCGGAGGCACCATTACGCCAGCGGGCAGCCGCCTCCAATCTCAGAGATTTCAATCGGGTTCAATGACAGACTTGCGGCACCGGTTGGAACACCCTGAAGCGGCCGCTCGTCGAGGAGGGCTCATGGCCGGCAGCGCGCCGTTGCCAGCCGCGGATATCTAACGCCGTCCCATCGCATGGCGGAAGCTCAACGATCAGGCGTCGAACATCGGGACGGAACCGACATCGGACGAGACCTCCGCATTCACCGACGACTCATCAGCACTTCGCGGCGAGCGCGTCACCTCACCGCCCCGCCGCCATCAGCGCCTCGCGCACCGCCGCCACCTGGCGGCGCGACACCGCGAGCCATTCGTCGACCGGCGCCATGCGCACCGCCCAGCCCTCGCCGCCCTCCTCGTCGCGCTCGCCGGTGCCGCCCGGTGCCAGGCGCCGCTCCAGCGCGCGCACCGCATTGCGTGCAACCAGCGCATTGCGGTGCACGCGCAGGAAGCGCTCGCCCAGGCGCTGCTCCAGATCGGACAGAGACTCGTCCAGCACATAGGTGTGCTCGGCGGTGCGCAGGGTCACGTACTTGAGCTCGGCCTTGAAATACAGCACCTCGGCCAGCGGCACCCGGACCACGCGGCCGCGGTCGGTGACGACGATGGCGGGCACGTCTTCGGGCGGACTCGCGCCCGGCGCCGCGGCGCCCCGGCGCAGCGCGAGCCGCTGCGCGACGCGCTGCAGCGCCGCGTGCAGGCGCTCGCGCCGCACCGGCTTGGTCAGGTAGTCGACCGCGTCCAGGTCGAAGGCCTGCAGCGCGTGCTGCGCGTGCGCGGTGACGAACACGACGGCCGGCGCGTCGGGCAGGCGCTTCAGTTCGGCCGCGAGCTGGGTGCCGTCGCGGCCGGGCATCTGCACGTCGAGCAGCACCAGGTCGCAGGACTGTTCGGCCAGCCAGACCAGCGCCTGCACCGTCGTCGCCGCCTCGCCGACGACGCTCGCTTTCGGCTCGGCGCAGTCGTGCACCAGGCCGCGCAGGCGCAGCCGGGCGAGTTCCTCGTCGTCGACCAGCAAGACGCGCAGCGGCGGCAGGCTCACAGCGGCACCACGATCTGCACCCGATAGAGATCGGCCTCGCGCCGGGTGTCGAACTGCGCCGCGACGTCGTGCATCAGCCGCAGCCGCTCGCGCACGTTGCGCAGCGCAATGCCGTGGCCGGGCTGCGAGCCCGACGCCGGCACGCTGTTGACGATCGAGACCAGCGCGCGCCCGAGCTTGACCCGGGTGCGCACGCGAATCGTGCCGCCGCCGTCGGCGGGCTCGATGCCGTGGCGCACCGCGTTCTCGACCAGCGGCTGCAGCAGCAGCGGCGGCACGCGGGCCGCGCCGGCGTCGGGGTCCAGCTCCCAGCTCACCTGCAGACGGCTGCCGAAGCGAACCTGCTCGATCGCGAGATAGCGCTGCGCGAGTTCGACCTCCTCGGCCAGCGACACCGATTCCGGGTTCTCGGAGATCGCGACGCGGAACAGCTCGGCCAGGTCCTCGAGCAGGTCCTCCGCGCGCGCCGGGTCGTGCCGCACCAGCGCGAGCGCCGAGTTCAGCGTGTTGAACAGGAAGTGCGGGCGGATGCGCGACTGCAGCTCGGCCAGGCGCGCGGTCGTGTCGGCCGGCAGCAGTGCCTGCGCGCGCAGGCGCAGCCACTGGAACATCACGGCCGCCACGCCGGCACCGGCGAGCGCCGGTGCGATCCAGGCCGGGGAGTTCACGCCGTCGCCGGCCGCCAGCCCCGCCAGCATGGCGCCGCCCGCGCCGCTGAGGGCGCCCAGGCCCATCGCGACCAGCCACTGCCCGGGCAGCGGCAACGCGCCGAACGGCCGGCGCGCGGCGCACGCGACCAGCAGCCACAGCAGCACCGCCGGCAACGCCGCGCTGGAAGCCACCGCGAACGCAGTGACCCAGGCCGGGATCGAGCCGGCGACGAACAGCACCCCGATCGCCAGCACCGCGTGCACGAACAGCAGCGCGCGCAGCACGACCCCGACATGGCAGACATCGAACACCGAGCCGGACGCAGCCGCCTGTTCCGCGGCCGGCGGCAGGGCGTCGAAGGCGGTCGTGCCGAAGCCGGTCGAACGCAACTCGCCCGGGCGGGTGGACACGCGGGCGAGGGAGTCGGCACTCGGCAGGGGGTCTGGCATCGGTGCGGCGGACAGTTGGGCCTCGATAGAATCCGGCTGACCCGCATTGTCCGGCGCCGCGCCCATGTCCTCCAACCAACTCGACAAAAAATCACAGGCCTGGTCGGCATTGTTCTCGGAGCCGATGAGCGAGTTGGTCAAGCGCTACACCGCCAGCGTCGGCTTCGACCAGCGCCTGTGGAAGGCCGACATCGCCGGCAGCCTGGCGCATGCCGAGATGCTGGCAGCGCAAGGCATCATTTCGGCCGACGACCGCGCGGCGATCGAGCGCGGCATGGCGCAGATCGCGCAGGAGATCGAGGCCGGCGCCTTCGCGTGGAAGCTCGAGCTCGAGGACGTGCACCTGAACATCGAGGCGCGCCTGACGGCCCTGGTGGGCGACGCCGGCAAGCGCCTGCACACCGGCCGCTCGCGCAACGACCAGGTCGCGACCGACGTGCGCCTGTGGCTGCGCGACGAGATCGGCGCGATCGGCGGCCTGCTGACCGAGCTGCAGCGCGCGCTGGTCGAGGTCGCCGAGCGCAACGCCGAGGTCATCCTGCCCGGCTTCACGCACCTGCAGGTGGCTCAGCCGGTGAGCTTCGGCCACCACCTGCTGGCCTATGTGGAGATGTTCGCGCGCGACGCCGAGCGCATGGCCGACGTGTACCGCCGCACGAACCGGCTGCCGCTGGGCGCCGCGGCGCTCGCCGGCACCAGCTACCCGCTGGACCGCGAGCGCGTCGCAAGGACGCTCGGCATGGTCGACGAGCACGGCGCCGCCTGTGTCTGCCAGAACAGCCTCGACGCCGTCAGCGACCGCGACTTCGCGATCGAGTTCACGGCCGCCGCGGCGCTGTGCATGGTCCACTTCTCGCGCCTGAGCGAGGAACTCGTGCTGTGGATGAGCCAGAACTTCGGCTTCATCGACCTGGCCGACCGCTTCTGCACCGGCAGTTCGATCATGCCGCAGAAGAAGAACCCCGACGTGCCCGAACTCGCGCGCGGCAAGACCGGCCGCGTCGTCGGCCACCTGATGGGGCTGCTGACGCTGATGAAGGGCCAGCCGCTGGCCTACAACAAGGACAATCAGGAGGACAAGGAGCCGCTGTTCGACAGCGTCGACACGCTGAAGGACACGCTGCGCATCTTCGTCGAGCTGGTCGCCGGCATCGTCGTCAAGCCCGAGGCGATGGAGCGCGCCGCGCGCCTCGGCTACGCGACCGCGACCGACCTCGCCGACTACCTCGTCCGGAAGGGCCTGCCGTTCCGCGATGCGCACGAGGTCGTCGCGCACGCGGTCAAGCACGCGATCGAGCGCGGCACGGACCTGTCCGAGCTGCCGCTGGACACGCTGCAGTCCTTCGACCCGGCCATCGCCGGCGATGTCTACGAGGTGCTGAGCCTGCGCGGCTCGCTGAACGCACGCAGGCTGCTCGGCGGCACCGCGCCGGCGCAGGTGCACGCGCAGGTCGCGCGGCACCGGGCACGGCTGGGCTGAGATCGCGCACGAAGGGCCCGGGGCGGCGCGGGGCCGGCTCGGGGACGCCGCGCAGCATGCCATGCATCAGTTCCTGCCACGGGACGCAGGTGATTCTGGCGTCGGCACGGATCGGAACCCGATGTATTACCATGACAGACATCGGTAACACCTCCGGAGCCTTCCATGTCCACCACCTTGACCAGCAAGGGCCAGGTCACGATCCCCAAGCGCATACGCGATGCGCTGCAGCTGCTCCCCGGGGCGGCCGTGGAGTTTTCGGTCAACGCGGTCGGCGAGGTGGTCCTGCACCCGCCCCGCGGGCCCAGGGGCGGCCGGGGCGCCCGCAAGGATCGCTTCGACGCCGTGCGTGGCCGGGCCGAAGTACGCTGGCGGACCGACGAGCTGATGAAGCTGCTGCGCGCGGACGACTGATGCTGCTGGTCGACACCAACGTGCTGGTGGACGTCCTGCAAGACGATCCGCAGTGGGCCGATTGGTCGATCAGGCAGTTGCGGGCTCAAGCCGCGATCCACGAACTGGTGATCAACCCGGTGGTCTATGCCGAACTGTCGCTCTCGTTCTCCAGCTTCGGGTCGCTGGACCGGACGGTGGCAACGATGGAACTGACGCTGCGCGAACTGCCTCGGCCGGCGCTGTTCCTGGCCGGCAAGGCGTATCTCCAATACCGCCGTCGCGGCGGCAGCAAAGCCCAGGTCCTGCCCGACTTCTTCATCGGCGCACACGCGGCCGTGGAAGGCTGGCCCCTGCTGACGCGCGATGCGAGCCGGTTCCGCACCTACTTTCCAACCCTGGACGTCGTCGCCCCCTCATGAGGAAACGCCCGGCCGCCCGAGGTTTCCTCATCCCCCTGGGCCACGAAGGGGCCCGTTCCGGACCTCGGGGGGCGGACGACGTATGTCGTCGGCCGGCGCCCCCTGATCAGGCACTGCCACTTGGAAGCGGGGCGCGGTAGAGCCACACCCGTCGCCCGTCGGCGCAGGCCAGCACCCTGGTCGGCGCCAGGCCGGGGGCATCGAACTCCAGGCTGACGAGCCAGGCGCCGGGGCGCAGTTCGCGCCCCGCCTTGGCCGCGGCGCGCCCCATGCTCTCGGGCCGCTGGAAGACGTAGACGATGTCGTGGCCGGACCAGTCCGCCGCCCAGATGTCGCCGCGGCGCACGCTCGCGAAGCGGCAGCGCCAGGCGCACCACAGGCGCAGCGGCCAGCTCCACTCCAGCCCATGCAGAACGGCCTCGGGAAACTCGCGCCGCAGCTCGCGCAGCCCGTCGCCGAGACCGCAGCCGGCGTCGAGCACGCGCGCGCCGGGGGCCAGCGGCGCGAGCGCCGCCAGGCCGCGCAGCGCGCCGGCCGGAGTCGGGAACAGCGGCGCGTCGCGCCAGGCCTTGACCGGATAGACGAGCGCGAGCAGCGCCAGCGGCAGCAGCCAGCCCCAGGCCGGCATCGCGCCGGCCAGCCCCGAGGCCGCGAGCGACAGCGGGAAGCCGGCCGCGACGAAGAGGCGGCGCCAGGGCGTGCTGCCGACGACGCTCAGCGCGGCCCCGAGTGCAACGGCGGCGGTGACCGCGACCGCGAGCGGCGCGCCGACCGAGCGAAGCATCGCGAACACCGCCCAGCCCAGCGCCCACGACAGCAGCGCGGGCAAGGGCCAGGCCCGCAGCGCGCGCATCGCCGGCGAGCCTTTCGCCTGTTCGCCTGCCCGCCCGGTCCCGGTCAGTAGGCGCGCAGCTTCACGCGCAGCCGGGCGATCGACTGGCTGTGCAGCTGGCAGACGCGCGATTCGGTCACCTTCAGCACGGCCGCGATCTCCTTCAGGTTCATGTCGTGCTCGTAGTACATGCTCATCACGTACTGCTCGCGCTCGGGCAGCACCTTGATCGCCTCGACCAGGGCCTCGCGCATGCGCTGGTCCTGCAGCTGGGCGAGCGGGTTGCCCGACTCGACGGCGACGTGGCGGTCGAGGAAGTCGTTGTCGCCCTCGTCGCCCGACATGTCCTCGAGGTAGACGAGCTGGGTGCCGCGCACCTTGCCGAGCAGTTCCTGGTATTCGGTGAGGGTGACGCCCATCTCGCGCGCGATCTCGCTCTCGACCGGCGCGCGGCCCAGCTTCTGCTCGAGCCTGTGCACCGCCGATTCGATCGTGCGCTGCTGCTTGCGCGTGCCGCGCGAGAGGTAGTCGGTGCCGCGCAACTCGTCGAGCATCGCGCCGCGGATGCGCTGGGTCGCGAAGGTCTCGAACTGCACGCCCTGCGCCGCGTCGAAGCGGGTCATCGCATCGGCCAGGCCGATCATGCCGACCTGGATCAGGTCGTCGATCTCGACGTTGGCCGGCAACTTCGCGATCATCTGGTGCGCGAGGCGCCGCACCAGCGAGCTGTACTGCTTCAAGGTCGTGTTCAGGTCCAGCTGGCCTTTGGCGGTGTACATGGAATGCTCCGGGGAATTCAGATGTGGGCCCATGCCGGGGTCGCGCCAGCGCGCGTCGAGGTGTGCAGCGGCAGCGCCGCGGGGGTGTCGCCGTGGGCCGACCGCAACTGCTCGCGCACCAGGCGGCGCAGCTCGGGCGATGGCGCTTCGGTGGCGTCGCAGGCCGGGTCGATCCGGACCCAGTCGCGCAGCACCGCGCCGAGAAAGTCGTCGGCGCAGGTCGCGATCTGCATCGCGATGCGCTCCGAACGCGGCGAGTGCTTCGCGGCGCCGAGCAACAGGTCGTGCACGACCAGGCCGGCGCGCTGCGTCAGCAGCTTCATCGCCGCATAGGCGTGGGTCACGCTGGCGGGGCGGTCGTCGGCGAGCAGCAGCGGACGCACCCGGTCGGCCTGCGGGCTGCGCGCCAGCAGGCGGCACAGGTCGGAGGCGCTGGCGTGGATCAGCAGCACGTCGCAGTGCGGCGCGGCCTCGATCAGGGCCTGCAGCAGGCCGGCGGTGGAGCCGGTCGAATCGACGAAGCGCAGCGGCAGCCCGCGCGCCGCGAGGTACGAGACTTGGCGCCCGAGCGGCTCGATGCATTCGGCCAGGTCGAGCAGCGCCATCTCGGCGTGCTCGCCGGCGCGCTCGCCGGCGTCGACCACCAGCGTGTGCCTGCCGTGCTCGGCGAACGCGGTGCACAGGCGTTCGAGCATCACGCCGCCGAACGCGACATTGGGGTTCGAGACCACCGGCAGCACGCACACGCGGGCGTGGGCGAAGAGGCGGCGCAGGCCATCGGCCTGGTCGAGCGGCAAGGGTCGGGACATGGGCAGGTCGTCGTCGGCAGAACGGTTCATCGGGTCAGGCGTGCAGCGGGGCGCGCGGCGCGGGGCGGGCGGCGACCATCGGGGCGGTGAAGATCAGGCTCACGTCGCTCGCGTCGAGCTTGTAGGCGGCGCTGCCGCCGCCGCGCAGGGCCCGGTGCACCAGCGCGTTGGCCGACAGGCGGTGCCAGTCTTCCGGCACGCGCTGGCCGTTGGCGACGCCGATCACCTTGAGCTTCATGCGGATCAGCGCGTCGAGCGCGGGCCCGAGCTTGACGGCCTCGTCCATCTTCGACAGCACGATGCCGGCGCAGGCCGCGGCCTGGTACGAGACCAGCACGTCCTCGATGGTCTCGCCCTGCGACGCGGCGTTGATCACGAGCAGCTTGCGGATCACGCGGTGGCTCAGCATCTCGAGCAGCTCGCGGGTGCGGGCGTCGCGCTGCGCCATGCCGGCGGTGTCGATCAGCACCATCTTCTTGGCCGACAGCAGCTCCAGCAGGTCTTCGAGCGAGGCACGGTCGTGCGCGGTGTGCACCGGCACGCCGAGGATGCGGCCGTAGGCGCGCAGCTGTTCGTGCGCGCCGATGCGGTAGGCGTCGAGCGTGATCAGCCCGAGGTTGGCGGCGCCGTACTTGGCGGCGAAGGCGGCAGCGATCTTCGCGGTCGTCGTGGTCTTGCCGACGCCGGTGGCGCCGACCAGCGCGTAGACGCCGCCCTGGTCTTCCAGCGGCGCCTCGGCCTCGGCGGTCAGCAGGTTGCGCTCGAGCACGCCGGCGGCCCAGGCGGCCTCGTCGCTCACGTCCATCGGCAGGCTGTCGCCGATCTTGCGGATCAGCGCCGGCGAGAACCCGCCCTCGAGCAGCTTGTGCGTCAGGCGCGCCTGCGCCGGCTGGCGGTTGAGCTTCTCCATGAAGGCCAGCGCACCGAAGCGCTCCTCGATCAGGCCCTTCATCGAGCGCAGCTCGTTCATCATGTCTTCCTGGTCGCGGCGCGCCGCGGCGTGGCCGGCGGCAGTCGCCTGCGCCATCTCGGCCATGACCGGCAGGTGCAGGTCCGGGGCAGCGGGCAGCGCATCGCGCAGCACCGGCGGCTCGCGCAGCAGCGGTGCGGCGGCCGGCGCGCTCATGCGCTGTTCGAGCACGCTGCTGCGCTCGGGGGCGGGTGCCGGCAGCGGGCTCGGCTCGTCGCGCACCGGCGCCGGCATCGGCGCCTGAGCCTGAGCCTGAGCCAGGACCTTGGGTGCCAGCGCGGCCTGCCGGCGGCGCAGCATGCGCTCGCGCACGTAATCCTGGAACGACAGCGTGCTCATCGACAGCCGGGCCACGTCCTCGGCGACCTCGCTGGCCGGCGCAGCCGCTTCGGCGCGCGCCGCGCTGCGCTCGGCAAGGCTCTTCGCGGGAGCGGCAGCCACCGGCACGCTGGCCGCCATGCGCTCGATCTGCTTCATGCCCTCGGGGGCCATGGCCAGCACCTCGACGCCGTCGATGCAGGGCTTGGTGGACAGCACGACCGCGTCTTCCCCCAGGGCCTGCCTCACGAGAACGAGCGCGTCGCGCGAGCTGCGTGCGGTAAAACGTCTGACGTTCATGCGGTTGCTCCACCGATGATCGACCCGATGCGGATCGAATGGGTCTCAGGAATCTCGCTGTGGCCGAGCACGCGCAGGCGTGGCGCGGCGCGCTTCAGCAGGCGCGCCATCGGGGCGCGGATCATGTCGGGCACCAGCAGGCAGGCCGGGTGGCCCAGGTCCTCCTGGCGCTTGGCGGAATCGGCGGCGCTCTTCGCGAGCGTGTCGGCGACGCCCGGGTCGAGCGCGGCACCGTGCGGCGAGTTCAGCGCCTGCGTGACCAGGCGCTCGAGTTCGGGCTCCAGCGCGATCACCTCGAGCTCGCGCACCGGGCCGTAGATCTGCTGCACGATGCTGGGCGCGAGGTGGATGCGGATGCGCCGCGCCAGCTCGGCCGGGTCGGTGACGGTGGCGGCCGATTCGGCCAGGCTCTCGACGATCGAGCGCATGTCGCGGATGTGCACGCCTTCTTCGAGCAGAAGCTGCAGGACCTTTTGCAGTGCGGCGATGCCAACCATCTTGGGAACGACGTCCTCGATCAGTTTCGGGGCCAGCTTCGTCACGTGCTCGACGAGCTGCTGGGTCTCGACGCGGCCCAGCAACTTGGCCGCGTGGAGCTGCATCAAGTGTGAAAGATGGGTCGCCACGACGGTCGAGCAATCAACCACCGTAAACCCCGCCATCTGGGCCGATTCGCGCTGGCGCTCCTCGATCCAGACCGCCGGCAGGCCGAACGCCGGGTCGGTGGTGCGCGTGCCGATCAGCTGCGTGGTCGCGCCGCCCGGGTTGATCGCGAGCAGCATGCCGGGGAAGGCCTCGCCTTCGCCGACGACCGCGCCGCGCAAGGTCAGGCGGTAGGCGCTGGGCTTGAGCTCGAGGTTGTCGCGAATGTGCACCGGCGGCGGCAGGAAACCGACGTCCTGCGCGAACTTCTTGCGCACGCCCTTGATGCGGCCGAGCAGGTCGCCCTGGCGCGCCTTGTCGACCAGCGCGATCAGCCGGTAGCCGACCTCCAGGCCGAGCGTGTCGACCGGCATCAGGTCGTCCCAGGTCGCCTCGGGGTTGGCCTGCGCGACCTCGGCCGGGCGCTGCGCGGGCGCCTCGGCGGCACGCCTGTCCCGCCGGTGCATCCACCACGAGGCGTAGCCGAAGCCCGACGCGAGCAGCAGGAACACGATGTTCGGCATGCCCGGGATCACCCCCAGCAGCGCGATCACGCCGGCGGTGATGCCCAGCGTCTTCGGCGAGTTGAAGACCTGCTTCGCGATCTGGCTGCCGACGTCCTGCTCCTTGCCGACGCGCGAGACCACCATCGCCGCGGCCACCGAGATCAGCAGCGCCGGGATCTGCGCCACCAGCGCGTCGCCGACCGCCAGCAGGATGTAGCTGTTCGCCGCCTGCGAGGCGCTCAGGTCGTGCTGCGCGATGCCGATCACGAAGCCGCCGATGATGTTGATGAACAGGATCAAGAGGCCCGCCATCGCGTCGCCGCGCACGTACTTGCTGGCACCGTCCATCGAGCCGAAGAACTCGGCCTCCTCGCCGACCTCGGCGCGGCGGCGCTTGGCCTCCTTGTCGTCGATCAAACCGGCGTTCAGGTCGGCGTCGATCGCCATCTGCTTGCCGGGCATCGCGTCCAGCGTGAAGCGCGCGCCGACCTCGGCGATGCGCTCGGCGCCCTTGGTCACGACGATGAAGTTGATGACCACCAGGATCGCGAACACGATCAGGCCGACCGCGAAGTTGCCGCCGATCAGGAAGTGGCCGAACGATTCGATCACCGCACCCGCCGCGCCGGCGCCGGTGTGGCCTTCGAGCAGCACGACGCGGGTGGAGGCGACGTTCAGCGACAGGCGCAGCAAGGTGGTGAGCAGGATCACCGCCGGAAACGCGGCGAAGTCCAGCGGCCTGACCATGTAGGCCGCGACCATCATCACCATCAGCGCCATCGCGATGTTGAAGGTGAACAGCAGGTCCAGCGCAAAGGGCGGCAGCGGCAGCACCATCATCGCGAGGATCAGCACGATCACCAGCGGCGCCGCCATCGAGCGGATCGCCTTCGCGTTCGGGCCGAGCCAGGCCTGCATCTTCTGCAGCAAGGGGTTCATTCAGCGGGTCTCCGGATCGGCTGCGGGCGCACCGCAAGGTGCTGCGCCATTGTTCCGGGACGGGGCAAAAACTCGAGGCGGATAAGCGGGGTGAAGCGCCCGCTGTTCTGCCGCCGCTGCGCCGTCGTCAGTCGTGGATGCCCATGTCTGGCACGGGCTTGTGGTGCGGGTCGAGCTCCTCGGGCACGTCCAGCTCGGGCAGCGCATTCGGCATCGCCACCTGCCCCGCGAGCGCGGCGCGCAGCTGGTAGACGTAGGCCAGCACCTGCGCGACCGCGGCGAACAGCGCCGCCGGGATCTCGCGGTCGAGTTCGGCATGCGCGTACAGCGCACGCGCCAGCGCCGGCGCCTGCAGCACCGGCACCGCCGAGTCCTTCGCGAGGTCGCGGATCTTCATCGCCAGCAGGTCGGCGCCTTTCGCGACGACGCGCGGCGCGCCCATCTTCTGGTCGTCGTACTTCAGCGCAACCGCGTAGTGGGTCGGGTTCATCACGACCAGGTCGGCCTGCGGCACCGCGGCGAGCATGCGGCGCTTCGTCATCTCGCGCATGCGCGCCTTGACCTTGGCCTTGATCTCCTGGTTGCCCTCGGACTCCTTGTGCTCCTGCTTCAGCTCCTGGTGGCTCATCTTCAGGCGCTCGGCGTGGCGGTGCAGCTGCCAGGGCACGTCGATCAGCGCGAACAGCGCCAGCGCCAGCAGCAGCAGGCCCAGGCCGCCCAGCATCGCCTGCGCGGCCTGCGCGATCGCCGCCGGCAGCGGCAGCGCCAGCAGGCCCGCAAACTCGTCGACATGGGACTTGAAGAACAGCGCCCCGATGGTCCCGAGGATCAGCGCCAGGCCGCTGGCCTTGAGCGCGTCGACCAGCTTGTCCTTCGAGACGATGCCGGGCAGCCCGGTCAACGGGTTCAGTTTGCCGAAATTGGGCATCAGGGGCTTGAGCGTCCAGTTCCAGCCGCCGATCGCCAGCGCCGCCGCGATGCCGGCCGCCAGCATGGCCAGGCCCGCCGGCAGCACGACCCAGAGCATGCGCACCGTCATCTCGCCGAGGCGCTCGCCCATGAAGGCGGTGTTGCGCACCGCGGCACCATCGAAGCGCAGGCCCTCGGTCAACGTCTGCTTCAGCCAGTCCACCAGTGGCGGCGCGAACGCGACCAGCAGCGCACCGCCCGCGGCGATCGCGACGAAATGGCCCCAGTCGCGCGAACGCGCCACCTGGCCCTCTTCGCGGGCCTTGCGCAGCTTGCGTGGGGTGGCGGGGAGCTTGCGGTCCTGGGAGCTTTGATCGGCCATGGCGGAGCGCCCGGCAATGGCGCTGCGTCATTGTTCCGGGGACGGGCCCGGAACCGGAGCCGGATCAGAGGGGTGAAGGGCGGCCTGTTCGGCGCGTCCTCAGGCCAGCGCCGGGCCGCCATGGGCCGCGAAGAGGCCCACTTCGTGACCCTCGGCGGCCTGAGCGCCCCTCGGGGGCCGGCGCCGCAGGCGCCCTGGGGCAGTCATCGAGTCAGGCCAGCGAGAAGCGGTTGCGCCCTTGCTGCTTCGCCTGGTGCAGCGCCGCATCCGCGAGCGCGAGAACATCGGCCGCGGACTGCTCGCCGCCCCGGTAGATCGCCACGCCGAGGCTGACGGTGACCGCCAGCGCCGTGCCCTCGACCTCGATGCGCGGACGCACGCAGGCGACGATCTTGTCGGCCAGGCGCCCGAGTTCGAGCACGCCGTCGATCCCTTCGAGCACGAGCACGAATTCGTCGCCGGCGAGGCGGCCGACCAGGTCGGTCGCCCGCACGCAGGCGCCGAGCCGGCGCGCCACCTCGCGCAGCACCGCGTCGCCGCCGGCATGGCCCAGCGAGTCGTTGACCGCCTTGAAACGGTCGATGTCGAGAAACATCACGGCCATCGGGCGCATCGTGCGCCGCGTGCGCAGCATCGCGCCGCGCAGGCTCTCGTCGACCTGGCGCCGGTTCGGCAGACCGGTCAGCGTGTCCGCGCGCACGAGCAGCTCGATCTGGCGCTGGCTGTCGGCCGCGGCCTGCTCGGCGGCGAGCGCGCCCAGCCGCGCCTCGAGCAGCGCGGTGGTCTGGCGCGCCAGCGCCTGCAACGCGCGCTGTTGCGTCGCGCTCAAGGCGCGCGACTCGGTATCGAACACGCAGACCGTGCCGAGGACCTGTCCGCCCGCCGTGGCGAGCCGGGCGCCAGCGCAGAAACGAATGTGCGGCGCGCCGATGACGAGCGGGTCGGCATGGAAACGCGCGTCCTGCACCGCCTCCTCGACGACGAAGAACGCTGCATCGGCAGCGCCCGCATTGCCAACGAACGCGAGCGCGCGATCGGCCTGATCGGCGTCGAGACCGACGCGTCCCTTGACCCGCGTCCGCTCGCCGCCGGTCAGCACCACGAGGCTGATCGGTGCGGCGCAGATCTGCGCGGCAAGCAGCGCGATGTCGTCGCAGGCGGGACCGGGCAGCAGGTCGAGCACGCGCAGGTCCTGCGGCGCGGTCGGCTGCGCGGTCTCAACGCGAGCGGGCGCTTCGGGAATGGCAGGCATGCTGGGCGGGGCGTCGCTGGCTCGGCCCCGATTGTGCAGCGCCGCGATGGCCCCGGCCAGGGCCGACGGACGCCTAGAAGCCGAGACTGGCGAGCAGATCATCGACCTCGCCCTGGTCGGCGACGACGTCGCTGCGCCCTTCCGGGTTCACCACCGGGCCGCTCAGGATCGCGGACTCGACGCGCTGAGCCTGCTCGGGCGGCGCCGCCTGGACCAGCAGCTTGACGAGGCTGTCTTCCAGGTCGCTGGCCAGCGCGACGACCTTCGCGACCACCTGGCCGGTGAGGTCGTGGAAGTCCTGCGCCATCATGATGTCGGTCAGGTGCCGGTCGATGCGCTCGGTCGCCGCCTCGACATCGCCGACGAAGTTCAGCACCGCGCCGGTCGCGACCGCCTTGACCGGGTCGCGGATGATGGCCTCGGCGATGCGGCGCGTCTCGGCACTGATGCTGTGGTGTTCTTCCTTGGCCAGGTCGACCGAGTTGAGCACCTTGTTCGCGGCGTCGCCGGTCTTCCTGGCGATGTAGCTCAGGCGGCTGCGCGCATCGGGCAGGCCGTTCGCGGCCTCCTGCAGGCGCGGCATCACGCCGAGCTGGTTCAGCGTGTCGTGCAGCTGGCGCGTGATCAGGCCGAGCTGCTGAAACACCGCGGGCGAGGCGCCGGCAGCCATCTGCGGGGTGAGCGTGTCCAGGTCGTCCATCTTCATGTTCTTGTACTCCGGAGTAAGGGGTGCGGGCAGCGGCTCACGCCGCTGCGGCCAGCTTCTGCATGATCTTCAGCACCTTCTCCTCCAGCGTGGCCTTGGTGAAGGGCTTCACGATGTAGCCGGCGGCGCCGTCCTTCGCGGCGCGCACGATGTCCTCCTTGCGCGCCTCGGCAGTGACCATCAGCACCGGCAGGTGCTTGAGGCTGTCGTCGGCCTTGACCGCAGCGAGCAGCTCGAAGCCGTTCATCACCGGCATGTTGATGTCGCTGACGACGAAGTCGAACTTCGCGTTCTTCAGCATGTTCAGCGCGACCGCGCCGTCCTCGGCCTCCTCGGCGTTGTGGTAGCCGATCTCCTTCAGCAGGCCACGCACGATGCGGCGCATGGTCGAGAAGTCGTCGACGATCAGGAATTTCATGTCGGTGGGGTTGCTCATGCGGGCTCCTCGCGGGTCTCTCCGGTGCCGGGGCGGGCACCAGGTGTTTATCGGGTGGCCGGGGCCGGAATTGAGGGCGGCACGATCGCTTCCCGGATGCTTTGCACGACCGACTCCTCGTCGTCGGTCTTCAGCCGCAGCAGGCGGTCCTCGGCATCGCGATTCATCACGATGATGCTGATGCGCCGGTTCACCGCGCCGTTCGGGTCCTGGGTGTCGAACGGCACGCTCGACGCCAGGCCCTGCACCAGCAGCACGCGCTCCGCGGGCAGGCCACCGGCGCCGAGCTCGCGCCGCGAAGCGTTCGCGCGGTCGCTCGACAGCTCCCAGTTGCTGTAGCCGCGCTCGCCGCCGCCGAAGGGCTGCGCATCGGTGTGGCCTTCGAGCGTGAGCCGGTTCGGCACCTCGGCGAGTACCGCGCCGATCTCGCGCAGCAGATCGCGCATGTAGGGTTTGACGACGGCGCTGCCGCTGTCGAACATCGGCCGGTTCTGCTCGTCGACGATCTGGATGCGCAGGCCGTCGCGCGTCATCTCGAGGCGGATCTGCGACTTCATCGCCGCCAGCTTCGGGTTGGCCTCGATCACCTCGTCGACCTTCTTCTTCAGCGATTCGAGGCGCGAGACCTCGGCGCGGCGCTGGTCGGCCTTCAGCGCCTTCAGCTGCACCGTCTTGCGCTGGGCCTCGATGTCGCCCGCCTTGACCTGGCCGGATGTGCGCGACAGGTCGGTGCCGCCGCCCTTGATGACGCTGGACGAATCGCCCGAACCGCTGCCGCCGCCGATCATCGAGATCTTCAGCGGCGAGTTGAAGAAGTCGGCGATGCCCTTCTTGTCGCCCTCGGTCGTCGAGCCGAGCAGCCACATCAGCAGGAAGAACGCCATCATCGCGGTCACGAAGTCGGCGTAGGCGATCTTCCACGCGCCGCCGTGCGCCGCGTGGCCGCCCTTCTTCACCCGCTTGATGATGATCGGCTGGAGCTTCTTGCTGTCGCCGCTCATTTCTTGCCCTTCACGTGACCTTCGAGCTCGGCGAAGGTCGGCCGGTCGCCCGAGTACAGGACCTTGCGGCCGAACTCCACCGCCACCTGCGGCGCATAGCCCTGCATGCTGGCCAGCAGCGTGGTCTTGATGCACTGCAGCTCCTTCGAGCCGTCCTCGACCTTCTGTTCCAGCAGGCCGCCGAGCGGCTCGACGAAGCCGTAGGCGAGCAGGATGCCGAGGAAGGTGCCGACCAGCGCCGAGCCGATCATTCCGCCCAGCACCGCCGGCGGCTGGCCGACCGAGCCCATCGTGTTGACCACGCCCAGCACCGCCGCGACGATGCCGAAGGCCGGCAAGCCGCCGGCCAGACGCGCGATCGCGGCCACCGCCGCGTGCTCTTCGTTGTGGTGGGTCTCGATCTCCGAGTCCATCAGGCTCTCGATCTCGTGGGCATTGAGGTTGCCCGAGACCATCATGCGCAGGTAGTCGGTGATGAACTCGACCACGTGGTGGTCGTTGCCGACGACCGGGTACTTCTGGAAGATCGGCGAGCTGTGCGGCTCCTCCACATCCTTCTCGATCGACATCAGGCCCTCCTTGCGGGCCTTCTGCAGGATGTCGTAGAGCAGCGCCATCATCTCCATGTAGCGCGCCTTGCTGTACTTGCTGCCCTTGAAGCAGCGGCCCAGGCCCGCCAGCGAGGCCTTCACGACCTTCATCTGGTTGTTCGCGAGGAATGCGCCGAGCGCCGCGCCCAGAATCGTGATCAGCTCGAACGGCAGCGCGTGCAGGATCACGCCGATATTGCCGCCGTGGGCGATGTAGACGCCGAAGATGCAGGCCAGTGCCAAGCCCCAGCCGACGAGAACGAACATGGTTTGAGAGTCCGTGTGTGTGTGGGCGCTCCGACCGCGGAGCGCCCTGCCCTGCCTCCTTATCGGCGGCCTGACCCTTCGCTTGAGTGTGTGACCGCGGCCGACCCGGCGATGCGCGCATCAGCCGGGCCTTGACCCGTCAAACGAAAATGCACGGACGCGGCCGAAAAAAAAGCGGGCCCCGAAGGACCCGTTCTGAAGGCACATGACTGTGCCAGGAGGAGACAAGCAGTAAACCGGTGCGTTGAACGTGCTATCGGACCTGCGATCTGGGACGTGTTATCGGCGCCACGCGGCGGAACTCGAGGGTTCAGTGCATCCGGATGCCGCCGGCCGCCCGGCCCTTGCCGGCACGCGCCGGCGGGCAGCACAGGCCGCACACATAGTGCTTGGCGATCTCGTGCGGGTGCGTGACGAAGTGGCCGCCGCAGCGCGAGCACCGGGTCATCGTCAGCATGCCGTTGTCGACGAACTTCACCAGGCGCCAGGCGCGCGTCACCGACAGCAGCGCCTCCAGGCCCTGCGCGGCGGTCTGTTCCTGGTAGAGCTGGTAGGCCTTGATGACGGTGTCGATCTCGTCCATCTCGGCGACCTTGTTCAGGTACTCGTGGATGTTCAGGAACAGCGAGGCGTGGATGTTCGGCTGCCAGGTCATGAACCAGTCGGTCGAGAACGGCAGCTGGCCCTTGCTCGGCGACTTGCCGGCCACTTCCTTGTACAGGCGCAGCAGCCGCTCGTAGGACATGTCGGTCTCCGACTCCAGCACCTGCAGGCGTGCGCCCAGGTTGATCAGCGTGACCGCACGCTCGATCTGCTTCGCTTCGGTGAGGATGCTCTTGGTGCGGGCCATGTCAGGCTGCCTCTTGGTGACGGCCGGCCATCAGGATGCTGGCGTGCAGGCGCGAGGTGGTGTCGTTCGCCGCCCCCTTGCCGTGGTTGGTCAGCAGGCCCCAGACCAGGTCGTCGTCCACGCGGAACTTGCACAGCAGCGTGTTGCCCGAGGCGACCTTCATCATCTGGGCCGGCGTCAGCAGCGCGATCATCGCGGCGCTGTCCTCGCTGACGCCGAGGCGGAACAGGGCCTGCTCCTTGTCGGAGCGGATCAGGCTTTGCGCCAGCATCAGGTACGAGAGGTTGGCTTCGCGGATTTCGGTGAGGATCTGGTCTGCGTTCATGGTCTGCTCCGGTGTGCTTGCTGGGTGTCGTTCGGCGTTGGCTTGTGTCTCAACGTGAAACGGATTGTGAAGACCCGATCAGGGCGGCAACATCAGGCCAGTTCTGTCGCTCGAGTCCATGTTCTTCCGTGGGGCTTGTCAGGCAAGTTCCTACAAGCCCTCTGCAGGTCGGTCTTCGGCGAGATGCTTTCGGGGGCGAAGCGTGAAGCTTCGAACAGGCCGCGGATTCGCCCGCAGATTTCTGTTGACACGCTCCCTCAAGTATCGAAACGCCCTGCCCGATAACCCTCCCAACGGGGACGAGCAATCCGAACCGGGGTCCGACGTCAAGCGACCGATGTTTTCGAAGAGGGCACTTCCTCCCACGAAATCTGAGGCTGACGAACGCCGGGCGCAGCAGGCCACCGGCCGAGTCTCTTCGAAGGACGAAGTCGGTGGTCAAGTTCAACGCAGTCGATCTGACCGGTGATCCAGGGGGTCGCCCAGTGAAATCTGCCGCGGCAATGACAGCGCTCATGCCGGAAGTCACTTCAACCATTTAGGAGTTCTTGCTCATGCCTTCCACCATCAACACCAACCTGAATTCGCTGACCGCACAACGCAATTCGTCGAAGTCGCAGAACGACCTGACGACCGCGATCAACCGTCTGTCGTCGGGCCTGCGCATCAACAGCGCCAAGGACGACGCGGCCGGCCTGGCGATTTCGGAACGCTTCACGTCGCAGATCCGCGGCCTGAACCAAGCCGCCCGCAACGCGAACGACGGCATCTCGCTGGCGCAGACCGCTGAAGGCGCGCTCGGCTCGATCGGCAGCAACCTGCAGCGCATGCGCGAACTGGCCGTGCAATCGGCCAATGCCACGAACAGCGCCTCGGACCGCGCCGCGCTGCAACAGGAAGTGACCCAGCTCGCGTCGGAAGTGGATCGCGTCGCGACGCAGACCCAGTTCAACGGCACGAACCTGATCGACGGTAGCTTCAACGCGCAGCAGTTCCAGGTCGGCGCGAACGCGGGCCAGACCATCACGGTCGCCGGCATCAGCAGCGCGCGTACCAGCGCGCTCGGCCAGTTCCAGGGTTTCACGCTGACCAACCAGTCCATCGGCACCGCCAGCAACACCGCTGCGGCCTTGACCGTGACGGTCGGCAGCGGCTCGGCCGTGGCCCTCGGTTCCGTCGCCGTCGACGCCAAGGCGCAAGCCGCCGCGATCAACGCTGGTAGCGTGGCCGGCCTGACCGCCACCGCCAACGCCACCAGCGTCGCGGCTGCCACGCAGACGTCGGCCGGCAGCGCCTCGGGCACCGCCGTCGTCACCGTCAACGGCCTGGCCATCAACGTGGCCGGCACGACCGGTGCCGCGGGCTCGGCGAGCAACCGTGCGAACTTCGTCTCGGCCCTGAACGCCCAATCGGCCGCCACCGGCGTGACCGCCTCCGACACCGGCAGCGGCGTGACCCTGACCGCAGCCGATGGCCGCAACGTCACCCTCAGCTACGCGGCGAGCGGCTACACGGGCTCGAGCCTGACCGACTTCGGCGTCGGCGCCGCATCGGGCACGACTTACGGCGGCACGGTGAACATCAACTACACCGCCCCGACAGGCACCACCGGCAGCGTCGTGTTCGCCCAGACAGGCGGCCTGGCCTCCACGACCGCGATCGCCGCGACCGGCACGGCCGTCAGCGCGATCGACATCTCGACGGTCGCCGGCGCTAACGCCGCGCTGGCTTCGGTCGACGCTGCGCTGACGACGGTCAACTCGAACCGCGCCGCGCTCGGTGCGATCCAGAACCGCTTCTCGTCGACGATCGAGAACCTGCAGACCTCGAGCGAGAACCTTTCGGCCTCGCGCAGCCGCATCCAGGATGCCGACTTCGCCGCGGAAACCGCCAACCTGTCGCGCGCTCAAGTGCTGCAGCAAGCCGGCACCGCGATGATCGCCCAGGCCAACCAGCTGCCGTCGCAAGTGTTGTCGCTGCTGCGTTAAGCCAACCGCCAGACGATTCGCCCGCCTCGTGCGGGCGGGTCAGCCAGCCCTCGAGGCCAGGTCCGGAAACCCTTCCCGGCACCTGGCCTCGTTTCGTTTTGGGAAGCGAATTGCACCGGGTTCGCGCCTCTTTTCGCGGGCTTGCCGTCGCAACTCGGTGCCGAAAATAGCGCTACCAGGTCTTCGAAAGAAGCGGGGGTCCGGATCGACCGGCGTGTCGTGCGGCGCAACTTCAAGGCGCGGCGGCGCGTTCGGAACGACGGCCGGGCTGTCACTGACGGTGCGCGCAGCAGTTCGCTCGCGCTGGGTGGCACTAGGCCGGTTTCGAGCCGGGAGTTCAAGCACCTCTTTGGAGAATTTTCATGCCCCAGACGATCAACACCAACCTGTCGTCGATGACCGCCCAGCGCAACGCATCGAAGACGCAGAACGACCTGAGCACCGCGATCAACCGCCTGTCTTCCGGATTGCGCATCAACAGTGCCAAGGACGACGCGGCCGGCCTGGCGATCTCGGAACGCTTCACCTCGCAGATCCGCGGCCTGAACCAGGCCGCACGCAATGCCAACGACGGCATCTCGCTGGCGCAGGTGGCCGAAGGCGGCCTGGGCTCCATCGGCACCAATCTGCAACGCATCCGCGAGTTGTCGGTGCAATCGGCCAACGCGACGAACAGCGCTTCGGACCGCGCCGCGCTGCAGCAGGAGGTCTCGCAACTCACCGCCGAAATCGACCGCGTTGCCACGCAGACTCAGTTCAACGGCCTGAACCTGCTGGACGGCAGCTACCAGGCTCAGCAGTTCCAGGTGGGCGCGAACGCGGGCCAGACCATCACGGTCGCCGGCATCAGCAGCGCGCGTACCAGCGCGCTCGGCCAGTTCCAGGGTTTCACGCTGACCAACCAGTCCATCGGCACCGCCAGCAACACCGCTGCGGCCTTGACCGTGACGGTCGGCAGCGGCTCGGCCGTGGCCCTCGGTTCCGTCGCCGTCGACGCCAAGGCGCAAGCCGCCGCGATCAACGCTGGTAGCGTGGCCGGCCTGACCGCCACCGCCAACGCCACCAGCGTCGCGGCTGCCACGCAGACGTCGGCCGGCAGCGCCTCGGGCACCGCCGTCGTCACCGTCAACGGCCTGGCCATCAACGTGGCCGGCACGACCGGTGCCGCGGGCTCGGCGAGCAACCGTGCGAACTTCGTCTCGGCCCTGAACGCCCAATCGGCCGCCACCGGCGTGACCGCCTCCGACACCGGCAGCGGCGTGACCCTGACCGCAGCCGATGGCCGCAACGTCACCCTCAGCTACGCGGCGAGCGGCTACACGGGCTCGAGCCTGACCGACTTCGGCGTCGGCGCCGCATCGGGCACGACTTACGGCGGCACGGTGAACATCAACTACACCGCCCCGACAGGCACCACCGGCAGCGTCGTGTTCGCCCAGACAGGCGGCCTGGCCTCCACGACCGCGATCGCCGCGACCGGCACGGCCGTCAGCGCGATCGACATCTCGACGGTCGCCGGCGCTAACGCCGCGCTGGCTTCGGTCGACGCTGCGCTGACGACGGTCAACTCGAACCGCGCCGCGCTCGGTGCGATCCAGAACCGCTTCTCGTCGACGATCGAGAACCTGCAGACCTCGAGCGAGAACCTTTCGGCCTCGCGCAGCCGCATCCAGGACGCCGACTTCGCCGCGGAAACCGCCAACCTGTCGCGCGCCCAGGTGCTGCAGCAGGCGGGCACGGCCATGATCGCGCAGGCGAATCAACTGCCGTCGCAAGTGCTGGCGCTGCTCAAGGGCTGATCACCGTCCGCGCCGCAGATCTGCCGGGGCCGCCGTCGCGCGGCCCTTTTCTTTTTTTTCGCCGCAAGGGCTCAAGTTTCGGGCAACGCTGCCGATCAACGGATAGGAGTCGCACGCGCCGGCCCCCTGACTTCGAGGTAACACCATGACCACCGGAAGCATCTCCTCCGCAGGCATCGGTAGCGGGCTGGATGTGAACAGCATCATCACATCGCTGATGGCTGTCGAGAAGCAGCCGCTGACGAAATTGCAGACGGTCGCGAGCACGATGCAGACGAAACTGTCCGCATTCGGCCAGATGCAGTCGTTCGTCTCGTCGTTCCGCGACGCCGCGGCGCAGTTGCAGACCGCGAGCAACTATGCGATCACGACCGCGACCTCGTCGGACACGACAGCGGTCGGTGCGACCTCCACGACGACCGCGATTCCCGGCTCCTACGCCGTCTCGGTGACAGCGCTCGCGTCGACGCAAAGCACGGTGAGCGCCTCGGGACAGTTCACTGCCGGCACCGACGCCGTCGGCACCGGCTCGATCACGATCAGCCTGGGCACCTGGAGCGCCGGTCAGGCCGGCTTCACGCCCAAGACCGGAAGCACCGACGTGGTGATCCCGGTCGGCGCAAGCGAGAACACGCTCGCCGGCATCCGCGACAAGATCAATGCGGCGAACGCCGGGGTCAGCGCCACGCTGGTGACCGACGCGAACGGTGCACGCCTGGCGCTGCAATCGAGCGCCACCGGCGCGTCCAACGGCTTTCGCGTGTCGGTGACCGACGACGACGGCAACAACACCGACGCGCTCGGCCTGTCGCGCCTGGCCTTCGACCCGCCGTCGTCGACGGTCGGCACGACGCTGACGCAGTCCGCGGTCAACACCAAGGCGAGCATCAACGGCATCGCCGTGGAGACGACCGGCAGCACACTGACCAACGTGGTCGACGGCATGACCTTCAATCTCGGCAAAGTCACGACCGCGCCGGTCACGGTCAGCGTCACGCGCAACACCGACTCGGTAAAATCGCTCGTCACCGGCTTCGTGGCCTCGTACAACGCGCTGGCCTCGTTCCTGAGCAGCGCAACCTCGTACGACGCGTCGACCAAGACGGCGGCGCTCTTGCAGGGCGACGCGACAACGACCGGGTTGCAGAACCAGCTCCGCTCCATGGTCGGGGGCGCCGGCAAGGCGTCGGCGGTGTTCGGCACGCTCAGCGACATCGGCCTGGAGTTCCAGAAGGACGGCCGCCTGAAGGTCAACGACTCCAAGCTCACCGCGGCGCTGGCCAAGCTGCCGGAGCTGACCAAGGCGATGACGAACGTGGACCTCACAACGCCCGCGAATAACGGCTTTGGAAAGACACTGACGAGTTGGGCCGACGGCCTGCTGTCGACCAACGGATCGCTGAACGGCAAGACCAAGTCGATTCAGTCGCAGATCGCCTCGAACCAGAAGGATCAGGACCATCTGAACGATCGCCTGACCGCGATCGAGGCCCGTATCCGCGCCCAGTACACGGCACTCGACGCGACGATGTCGAACGCGAACGCCCTGTCCAAGTATGTGACGCAGCAGATCACGACCTGGAACAAGAGCACCGCTTGAGCGGGCCGCGATCAAGGTCCGCTTCAGGGTAAAGATTCGGCAACCGGCGTCGATAAGAACTGCAAGAGACGCAGGAGCCATTCGACATGTTCAGCACCCCATCTTCCGCACCGCGCAGGGCCTTGGCCACGACTTATCGAGAAATCGATGCGAGCACCTCGCTCGACGGCGCCAGCCCCCACAAGCTCGTCAGCCTGCTCTATCTGGCACTGGCCAGCGCGATCAGCAGCGCGCGCGGCGCGATCGCGCGAAATGACATCGCCGAGAAAGGCCGTGCGATCTCGCGTGCAGTGCGCATCATCGAAGAGGGCCTGAACGCACCGTTGGACATGCAGGCCGGCGCGCTAGCGATCAATTTGCGCGACCTGTACCACTACATGGTGCAGCGCTTGACTCTGGCGAACCTGAAGAACGATGACCAGACCCTGAGCGAATGCAGCCGCCTCGTCGAGTCCCTGCGCGAAGGCTGGGACGGCATCGCCGATCAGGTGCATTCCACGGCACGGGCGGCCTGATGCGCGCGGCGATCTCACGGAGAACCCTGACCATGACCACCGCCCTGCTGAACTACTACCAGGCCATCGAGCAAGCCAGCCAGGACATGCTGCAGGCCGCCCGCGCCGGCAACTGGGACCAGGTGCTCAAGCTCGAAGGCGCCTGCGCGCTGCTGATCTCGCAGCTCAAGCAGGCCGCCGCGAGCGAGAAGCCGCTGGGCAGCGACGAGGCGCAGTTCAAGTCGCGCATCATGCAACGCATCCTCGTCAACGACGCCGAGATCCGCCAGCTCGCCGAGCCCTGGCTCGACGAGCTCGACGAGCTGCTGGCCGGGCGCACCCAGACCTTCCACTGACGACGCGGGCAGGTCATGGAAACGATGCCGATGCCGCTGGACGCGCTGGGCGCATCGCCCGGCGGTCTGGACGAATTCCGCATCGACGCGCCGCGCGAGATCGCGGCGATGCTGCGGCAGCTGTGCGATGCCGGCGTGCAGCTCAATCTGAATGCGAGCGACGGCAGCGTCGTCGATGCCACCCTCTGGACCGCCGACGCGCGGCGCGGATCGATCGGCTTCAACGTCGACCCGCAGGATCCGGCGCTGGACGCGCTGCTCGAATGCGCCGAGATCGTCGTCGTCGGCTACCTGGACAGCGTGAAGCTGCAGTTCGATGTCGGCCAGCCGATGCTGGTGCACGGCGCGCGCGCCAGCGTGCTGAGCTGCAGCTACCCGCGCCGGCTGTTCCGCTTGCAGCGCCGCAGCGCCTACCGGGTTCGCCCGCTGATGCGCAGCGCGCCGGTGGCACGGGTGCGCCACACCGACATCGCCGAGATGCAGCTGGCGCTGCGCGTGATCGACGTGAGCATCGGCGGCTGCGCGCTGTTCCTGCCCGCCGACGTGCCGGCCATGCAGGTCGGCGGCGTGATGAACCGGGTGGAGATCGAGCTCGACGCCGACACGCGCTTCCACGTCGATCTGCGGCTGCAGCACGTCACCGCGCTGAACGCCGATTCGGGCGGCGCGCGGCTGGGCTGCGAATTCGTGCGTGCCGACCCGGCCGCGCTGCGCGCGCTGCAGCGCTTCATCGACCAGACGCAGAAGCGCAGCAAGCTGCTGGCGCTGGGTTGACGCCACCCGAGCCGCGGAAAAGCGCAACATTTCGACGCATATTTCGCCCTTCGACCCTCAAGTTCGCGTGGCTGCGCGCCGATAGCGGGGGATCAGCCACTTCCGCACGGGAGCAAGGAGCGCTTCATGGGCATCCCCAGAATTTCGGGTATTGGCCGTGTCACGCCGTCGACCGTCGACACGCCTGCACCAAACACCCTGGCCGCCGCGATCCGTGCCAGCCTGGCCGTGCCAGCGGTCGAGATCGACGCAGTCACGCAGCAGCCGCTGCCGCCGCGCTTCCCGTGGCTGAGCCGGCTGTCGCAGCAGCTCGAACCGGCAGCGAAGCAGCGGCCGGCGTTCGCGCCGGCGCCGGTGCTCGGCGATCACCTCGACCAGTCGGCCTGACGGCCGCATGCCGGGTGCCACGCGCCGCGGCGCGACCCGGCCACGCCCCGCCTTCGGCCAAGTCTGCGACAGAATTTGCCTCGTGCACCCGCGCGCACGAGGCAGGCTGCAGGTCCCCACGTCACGCCGACTACCGCAGCAGACGCAGGGTGAATCTCTCGCCGTCCTCGATCAGCACGGGCTCGGTGCCATTGTGCTCGCGCATACATTTCACGATCTTCCGTGGAACGCCCATGCCGGAGTTTTCAAGGCAGCGGTAGTCGCGCATCACGTCCTTGATGAGTTGATTGCGCGCCGCACGGCAGCCTGTAAGCATTCGCGCCGGCGTGATGCCGTTTGGCAGACGACCGGGCGAGACAATCTCCATCCGGTCGTCATAGATCGTGAGTTCGATGTCGGTGCTCGACAGCAGGTAGTCGCGATGGACGAGCGCGTTGACAACGGCCTCGCGTACGGCCTCTCTCGGATACGCAGAGACCTCCTCCCTGCGCGCGCCGCCTTCTTCGAGATGGCCGGCGACGGCGGTGTTGCGCTGCACGAAAGCGAGCGCCTGTTCCACGAGCCCCGCTTCTACGATCTCGTCGGCATCACTCAGCAAGGGGGTGAGGGGCACGTCATAGAGCCAGATCACGGTTTCAACGGCTTCACGCTGGGCGAAGCAGTAGCGGAACTGCATCTGCGTTCCGTCGGCCAGCTCACTCGTGTGGGCGGTCTCGAACCACCATGTCAGTTGCTCCACCGCGCTTCGCGCGACCCGCGGACCATGAGACGCTGCGG
>JAZKAV010000041.1:0-6265 GCA_040388965.1 Pseudomonadota bacterium
GCGCCAAGTCTACGTTCGCGCCACATTGCCACCGGTCAAATGAGGAAAATAGGATAAACGCTTCCCGTTAGGCCTCTGAACCCATCACCATGCCAGACATCCTCTCGTCATCGGACTTCTGGAAGTTTGCGTTGCCGTTGCTGGGCGCCGTCGTCGCCTGGTTCACCAATGAGTGGCGCAAGCGAGTCGCTGATCAGTACCAGCGCAAGGAAGCCAACTACAAGGAGCTCGTCCGGTCCTTGCGCGGTTTCTATGTGGGTGCCGCGAACGCCGATGAACTGAAGCTCGAGTTCCTCAATCAACTGAACATCTCCTGGCTTTACTGCCCAGATGAGGTCATTCAGAAGGGCTACGCCTTCCTTGAAACCGTTCACGCCAGGGAGGCCAAGTCAGATGAGGAGAAGCAACTAGCCTTCGGAGCCTTCGTGGCTGCCATTCG
The DNA here is from genome assembly GCA_040388965.1 of Pseudomonadota bacterium. Lineage (GTDB taxonomy): Bacteria > Pseudomonadota > Gammaproteobacteria > Burkholderiales > Burkholderiaceae_C > LMDS01. Next base: position 440 of record JAZKAV010000041.1, read on the forward strand.
CAAGGACCTACTCTCACGGAGCCTTGTTCATCGCACGCAACTATCCGCCGCAGACTTCAAGCATTTCAGCGTTCACCGGCCAGCGCCCGAGGGCTAACCCTTCGCTTGAGCGGACCTCCACCGGCTTGGCCCCGCGAGCCGTTTCAGGTCATCATCCGTCTCGTGGTGCCAATCCGGTGGCGGCCGCTCAGCTCAAACGTTAAGCAGCACCAAACACCGGCGCTCCTGCATCTTCGCGATCTCGCCAGTAGTATCATGGCGCATGAACGCGGCAGCCAAGCTCCTCGCCTCCATGCGTCGAACCCAGCTCGACTGGCAAATCGGCGACCTCCAGACCGTCGCTCGCCAGAACGGCATAGATTGGCGACACCAGAAGAGCAGCCACTGCGTCTTCATCCGACAGGATGGTCGAACCCTGTCCGTACCAGCGCACCGGCCCATCAAGCCGATCTACGTGCGGAAGTTCGTTGAACTCATCGATGGAGCCTGAGCCATGAGCAAGCTGACTGACTACCCGTTTGAAGTGCGCCCCCTCTCTGCGGAAGAAGGTGGGGGTTATCTCATCTCGTTCCCGGACTTCGCTGAGTGCATCTCGGACGGAGAGAGCGTAGACGAAGCCATCGACAACGGCCGAGACGCACTCAAGGCCACCATCGCTGCGCTGAAGGCCAAGAAGCTGCCCGTACCCGCTCCGAACAGCGGCGGCGTCGCGTCCGGCAAATTTGTGGCGCGCGTTCCAAAGACTGTGCACGCACAGCTGGCCACGCGCGCACGTGCGGAGGGGGTTTCTCTAAATGCTCTCGTACTCACGTTCATTGCACAAGGTCTAGGCGGTAGTGCTAGCAAGGCGCGGGCATGTGCGGGCACTGCCGGCGGACGTGCCGCCACGAGATAACGGGGCGTGAGCCCACCGATCAGGTAGACCGAGTCCTTCCAGGGGCCCAGCCCTCGCAGCAGCGTAACCAGGACCCGCTCGCAGTCGAGCGTGTGCTGGTCGCTATAGCCATCCAGGGTCGGGGGCTTGGCCATCAGCAACGAATCCTTTCCTTGCGCAGGTGTTCCGCCATCTCCTTCGCACGCCCTTCGCCCTTTAGCAGGTCGAGGTAGACGTGGATCGGGCTGGCGAGCCAGGCGTTGCCCACCCGCTCGCGGAACAGAAGGTCGCCCGGAGACTTCACTTCGATGACGGTGAAGTTTGCGCCTTCGTTGACGACTCGCGCGCCCATGTCCGCCAGTGCATCGTCAGCCGCCGGTGTGGCAAGCAAGCGGCAGCGCACCTGCCCGACGTTGGACAGGTAGGGCGCGTACCGCTGCGCGGCGGCCTCGTGGCTGATGGCGTAACTTGCATCGTGAGCCTCAAAGGCGTGCGCTGCGCGGTCGACCAGCGCTTCAGCCTTCACACCTGGCACGAAGTAGCGGCGCAGGGCAGGTGCTCGACCTGCGGTGACCTGGGTTGCCCAGGCGTCGAGCAATGCACGCGGATCGCGAAGGTGTCGCTCCTTGCTCGGGCCCTTTCCGCGGGTGTCGATCCAGTCGAACTTCTCCAGTTCAGTCAGGACCTCGGATGCAGTGGCGGGTGAGACCTGAGAGGTTGCGGCCAGGTCCTTGACGCCCAGCCATTGATCGCGCTGCACGAGCAGCGCGTGGATGGCCTGGGCGCGCCGCCCGGTGAAGAGCGAGCGCATGGTCGAAGCCTGGGCCTTCGGCGGCGGCTTGTCGATGTAGACATAGGCGCCGGCTGCAGGCAGGTACAGGCTGCCGCCGCTGTCGAAGTAGCCGACGCCTTCGGTGCGCAGGAGGTCCTTGGCGCCTGGCGAGAGCGAGCCGGCGGCCAACACAGGCACCGAAGTGGACGAGTCGCCTGCGCTGGCCAGTGACTTGAGCCGCCACAGCACCTGGTGCACGTCGCGCGGGTAGACGGTCTTCTTGGCCTCGACGAGTAGCGTTACCGGCTTGCCCCCGAGGTGCGCGTCAATCCTTGCGTCGTGGCGTGGATCGCGCAGCGTTGGTGCGATCTCGGCGCGTGCGATGTCGGCCGCCCCGCCAGGAAGCGCGCGCAGGGTCTCCACCAACTGGCTTACCAACTGGCTCTCGGTCAGGTCGAGCGGGTCGGGTGGCATTTCAGCAAGTTCTTCTGAACAGCGAATAAGCGCATATTAGCGAATATTCGTCTTGAATGCTATATTTGCTGTGCAGTAGATATCGCATTCTGCCGCATCTCCCGTCCTCGACAGGGCTACCGATCCACTACGGCCGCCCGGTGCCGTCTGGTACAGAGCCGCAGCTGGCGGGACCTGGACCTGTTGCTGCCTGCCGGCTGGAGACTGTCGTGACCGGTGTCAGTGAGTCGGCGCCCCGGACGGATGCGCGGACGCGCGTCCAGCGCCCTGACAACCGCCTGGTCTACGAAGTGTTTCCGAAGGAGCGGACGGTGCGCGTGCTGCGCCTGTGGATCCACCATGAATGAGCCGCTCCGTCACCCGGGCGAATACGGCGCCGCCAGCCCCGCATACGCCTTCGCCAGCGGCGCCGCGTAGTCGCCGCGCTTGCTGGTCCGAAGGCCGAGCCGGACCAGGCTCTCGGCCAGCTTGACCGCCGCGCCCACGCCGTCGATCACCGGCACGCCGAGCTGTTGCTGGAGCGCCTGGCACAAATCGGTCATGCCGGCACAGCCGAGCACGATCGCGCCGCTGCGGTCGTGCGCCAGCGCCTGCTGCGCGCAGGCGAGGATGCGCTCGAACGCGCGGCTGGCCGGGTCATCGAGCTCGAGCACGGCGATGTCGGTGCCGTGGATGCCGCGGCAGCGCCGCTCGAAGCCGTACTGCTGCACCAGGTGCCCGGCGATCACGCAGGTGCGCGTCAGCGTGGTGACGATCGAGAAGCCGGTGGCCAGCAGCGTCGCCGCGTGGAAGGCCGCCTCGGCGATGCCGATCACCGGCCCGTGCGCCAGCTCGCGCGCGGCGTGCAGGCCGGGGTCGCCGAAGCAGGCGATCACGAAGGCGTCGGCACCCGCCGCCTGCCCGGCGCGCACCTGCTCGGTCACGCCGGCGGCGGCCCAGACGTCGTCGTGGTGGTCCTCGATCGACGCGGCGCCGAAGCTCGGGTTCACCGCCTCGATCAGCGTGCCGGCCGCCGCCACGGCCTGTGCCGCCGCGCCGATCCTGGCCGTCATCGCGGCACTGGTGTTGGGGTTGACAACGCGGATCTTCATGCACGTAGTGTCCTTCATCGAAGGGGCGTTTGTATACAAAGAACGGTGCGGTCGCGTGCGCCGTTCCTGGGCGGAGCCCTGGATTTCCGCGTCCGATCCGGGGCATGGCACGCCCCAAGGACGAGCGTCGCTGCGCGCTGATGAAAGGATTGGTGCGGAGAACGACCCCGCTTGGGGCGACGCGCCTGACCGGGGTGCATGCGTCCGCAAGCCAACGTGAAATGCAGCATGGCATACGCTTTGCATACAGCGCGGCATGGCCATCGACTCGACCCTCGTGCTCACCTCGCTCGTCAAGCGCTACGGTGACACCAGGGCGGTCGACGGGATCGACCTCACGATCCCGTCCGGCAGCTACTGCTGCCTGCTCGGCCCGTCGGGCTGCGGCAAGACCTCGACGCTGCGCATGATCGCGGGCCACGAGCTCGCCTCCGAGGGGCAGATCCTGCTCGGCGGCAAGTACATCACCCACAGCGCCGCCGCCGATCGCGGTACCGCCATGATGTTCCAGAGCTACGCGCTGTTTCCGCACCTGAGCGTGCTGGACAACGTGGCCTTCAGCTGGAAGATGCGCGGCCGATCGGTCACCGAGCGCCATGCGCGCGCGAAGGAGCTGCTGCAGCTGGTCGCGATGACGCCGTACCTGAACCGCCTGCCCAGCGAGCTCTCCGGCGGCCAGCAGCAGCGCGTCGCGCTGGCCCGGGCGCTGATGACCGAGCCGCGCGTGCTGCTGCTCGACGAGCCGCTGTCGGCGCTCGACCCCTTCCTGCGGGTGCAGATGCGCGCCGAACTGAAGCGCTGGCAGCAGGAGCTGGGCTTCACCTTCGTGCACGTCACCCACTCGCAGGAAGAGGCAATGGCGCTGGCCGACCAGGTGGTCGTGATGAACCAGGGCCGCATCGAGCAGACCGGCTCGCCGCGCGAGGTGTTCAACGCGCCGCGCTCCGAGTTCGTGGCGCGCTTCATGGGCGCGCACAACGTGATCCCCACGCCGGCCGGCAAGGTGGCGGTGCGCTCCGACCGGCTGAGGCTGCAGCGCGGCGCCGCCGCGCCGCTCGATGCGCCCGGCCAGGCTGCGCGGGCGGCGGCGGTGCGTGCGGTCGAGTACCAGGGCACCTATGTGCAGGTCAGCGTCGCACCGCAGGGTGCGGCCGACACGCACTGGACCGTGACCCTGCCCGACGACGATTTCGACGCCCGGCCGCTGCAGCCCGGCGAGGCCGTGTTCGTCTCGTGGGCCGAGCACGAAGCGCACGCGCTGGTGTGACGCGCCGGCCCCCTTCGATTCATCCCGATTCACCCACCTCGACCCAGGAGACGACCATGTCCGACCTCAAACCCGACCCGGCCCGCCGCACGCTGCTGAAGGGCGCCGCGGCCGCCGCCGGCGCGATGGGCTTCCCGTATGTGCATGCGCAGGAGAAGATCACGCTGCGCTACCTCGGCACCGCGGTCAACCAGGACAAGGCGATCGCCGAGAAGTTCGAGGCCGACACCGGCATCAAGATCCAGTACATCCCGGTCACCACCGACGACGTGACCAAGCGCGCCGTGACCGCGCCGAACTCGTTCGACCTGATCGACACCGAGTACTTCTCGCTGAAGAAGATCATCCCGACCGGCAACCTGCTGGGCATCGACACCAGGCGGATCAAGAACGCGCCGCTGATCACGACGCTGTTCACCAAGGGCGAGGTCGCCGGCAAGAAGGTGGGCGACCAGGGCACGGCACCGAAGAAGGTCATGTACCTGGAGAAGCCCGACTCCAAGACGTTCTCGGCCACGCCGACGCAGTTCATGACGCTGATCCCCACCGTCTACAACGCCGACACGCTGGGCATCCGCCCCGACCTGATCAAGCGCCCGATCGAGAGCTGGAAGGAATTGCTGAACCCCGAGTTCAAGGGCAAGGCGGCGATCCTGAACATCCCGTCGATCGGCATCATGGACGCGGCGATGGTGGTCGAGGCCTCGGGCCTGTACAAGTACCCGGACAAGGGCAACATGACCAAGAAGGAAATCGACCTGACGATCAAGACCCTGATCGAGGCCAAGAAGGCCGGCCAGTTCCGCGCGCTGTGGAAGGACTTCAACGAGAGCGTGAACCTGATGGCCTCGGGCGAGGTCGTGATCCAGTCGATGTGGTCGCCGGCCGTCACCGCGGTGCGCACCAAGGGCATCGCCTGCACCTTCCAGCCGCTGAAGGAGGGCTACCGCGCCTGGGCCGCGGGCTTCGGCGTGCCGAAGTCGGTCACCGGCAAGAAGGCGGACGGCGTCTACGAGTTCATCAACTGGTTTCTCGACGGCTGGGCCGGCGCCTACCTGAACCGCCAGGGCTACTACAGCGCGGTGCTCGAGACCGCAAAGGCCAAGATGGAACCCTACGAGTGGGCCTACTGGATGGAAGGCAAGCCCGCCACCCAGGACATCAAGTCGCCGAACGGCGACCTGCTCGCCAAGGCCGGCAGCGTGCGCGACGGCGGCAGCTACGAGGCGCGCATGGGCGGCATCGCCTGCTGGAACGCGATCATGGACGAGAACGCCTACATGGTCCAGAAATAGTCTTGTCCAACGAGGTGTGAGCCTGGAGCCGGGCGCGAGATTCCAGCGAGGAA
>JAZKAV010000042.1:0-2236 GCA_040388965.1 Pseudomonadota bacterium
CAAGTCTACGTTCGCGCCACATTGCCACCGGTCAAATGAGGAAAATAGGATGAACTGATCGGGCCGAAGAAGACCATGAAACGGCCGATGCCGGCCGGGTTCCAGGTCAGCGGCCTGCTCACGACCTCGGCGTCGACGTTGTCGAACGGGATGCCCGTCTGCGCGATGTCGTAGAGCAGGTTCTGGGTCAGCAGCTGCAAGGGCAGCATCGGCAGAAAAGGCAGGAAGGCGCTCGCCACCAGGACCGAGAACACGTTGCCGAAGTTGGAGCTGGCGGTCATGCGGATGTACTTCAGCATGTTGCAGAAGGTCGTGCGGCCTTCGATCACGCCCTCGTCGAGCACCATCAGGCTCTTCTCGAGCAGGATGATGTCGGCCGCCTCCTTCGCGATGTCGACCGCCGTATCGACCGAGATGCCGATGTCGGCCGCACGCAGCGCCGGCGCGTCGTTGATGCCGTCGCCCATGAACCCGACCACGTGCCCGTTGGCCCGCAGCGCGTGCACGATGCGCTCCTTGTGCAGCGGCGTGAGCTTCGCAAAGACGCGATGCTGCTCGACCGCGCGGGCCAGGGCCGCGGCGTCCATCGGTTCGACCTGCGCGCCGAGCAGCACCTCGCCCACGCTCAGGCCGACCTGAGCGCACACCCGGGTCGTGACCACCGCGTTGTCCCCGGTCAGCACCATGACCTGGATGCCGTGTGCGGCCAGCGCCGTCAGCGCCGGTGCAGCCGATTCCTTCGGCGGATCCAGAAAGGCGATGTAGCCGACGAGCGTCAGATCGGCCTCGTCGGCGATGGAATAGGTGGTCTGGCGGTCCGGGATGTCCTTCGTCGCGACGGCGACAACGCGCAAACCCTCTTCGTTGAGCTGGCGAGTCACCTGCTGCACGCGCGCGAGCATCGCCGGGTCCAAGGGCACGGCGCGCAAAGGCTCGCCGCCGGCGCCGGACGCCGGGCGCACGCTCGTGCAGGCCGCGATCACTTCTTCGACCGCTCCCTTGCAGATCAGCGCATGTCGGTCGTCGCGTCCGCTGACGACCACCGACATGCGCCGGCGCTCGAAGTCGAACGGGATCTCGTCGACCTTGCGGTAATCCTGCCGCAACTTCGCCGCAGCGGGCAGGGCCACGTTGTCCAGCACCGCCCGGTCGAGCAGGTTCTTCAGGCCGGTCTGGTGGCAGCTGTTCAGGAAGGCGAGGTCCAGCACCTCGCTCGACGACCGGCCGAAGGCATCGATGCTGCGCGCGAGGGCCACCTTGTCCTGCGTGAGCGTGCCGGTCTTGTCGGTGCACAGCACATCCATCGCGCCGATGTTCTGGATCGCGTCCAGACGCTTGACGACCACCTTCTTGCGCGACAGCAGCACCGCGCCCTTGGCCAGTGTCGAGGTCACGATCATCGGCAGCATCTCCGGCGTCAAGCCCACGCCCACCGACAGGGCGAAGAGGGCAGCCTGCGTCCAGTCGCCCTTGGTGAAGCCGTTGACCAGCAGCACGACCGGCACCATGACCAGCGCGAAGCGGATCAATAACCAACTCACGCTGTTGACGCCGGCCTGGAACGCGTTGGGTGCAGGGTCGGTCGCCATGACCTGTGCCGCCAGGGTGCCGAAATAGGTTCGGTGGCCGGTCGAAATCACCAGCGCCGTGGCCGATCCCGAGACCACGTTGGTGCCCATGAAGAGCAGGTTGCTCTGCTCCAGCGGCTGATCGCTGTCGCCCTTGCGATCGGCAAACTTCTCGATCGGCATCGATTCGCCCGTCATCGCTGCCTGGGCGACGAACAGGTCGCGGGCGCCGAGCACGCGGCAGTCCGCGGGGATCATGTCGCCCGCCGACACGACCACGAGGTCGCCCGGCACCAGCTTGCCGATCGGGATCTCCGCCTGCCGCGACGGGCCGTCCGCGGCCGACCCCTTGCCGGCCGCGTCGCGGCGGATCACGGTGGCGGTGTTGCTCACCATCGCCTTCAGGCCCTCCGCGGCGCGGCGCGAGCGGCCCTCCTGCACGAAGCGGATCAGCGTGCTGAGCAGCACCATCGCGCCGATCACGGTCGTGGCCTTGGCATCGGCGCTCAAGTAGGACAGTCCCGCCAGGACCGTGAGCAACAGGTTGAACGGGTTCTTGTAGCAGTGCCACAGATGCCGCCACCACCGCGGCGGCGGTTCATGCTCGACCGCGTTCTGCGTATTTCGGCGAACGTGACCGACGATTTCGGGAACGTGACCGGTTTGGG
>JAZKAV010000043.1:0-47603 GCA_040388965.1 Pseudomonadota bacterium
CGGACAGGTAGGCGCCGTCCTGGCCGGTCACGCCGGTGATGAGGGCGATTTTGGGCGAGGTCGTTTGCGTCATGGGTTGGTGCGAAGCTTTGGGACTACGCTGCAATGCGGTCGAAAGAAAAGCTGCTGAGCTCCGCACGCGCGGTGGCGTGCTCCAGTGTGATGGCCAAGACCTGGCCCTGGGCGTCGAGGTCGAGCAGCGTGTCCTCGTCGAGATCGCGCGTTTCCGCCACGCTGCCGGGCTTCAGTTCGATGAGAAGCGTGTCGGTGTCTTCGAAATGGAGAATCTTCATGGCGTGAACCTCCGGTCGAAGACGATCGAGCTCACAAATTCGTGGAAGAGTCGCGCCGTTTGCAGTGCCTGGGCGACATCGCTGACGGTCGGGTCGGCATCTATCGATGGATACCTCAGCACAGTGCCGAAAGCGGAAAGCTCGGAGATGCGATCGGCCCAATCGGCAAAGCGCGCATCTGCGTCAGCGCACCGCGTCAGCAGGTTCATGAGGTCATGGGTCTTCACCAGCGGTTCGAAGCGCGAAGCGAGGAACGCCTTTAGAGCCTTCTCCGCAGCTTGGTGGCAGTGGTACGCCGCAGTGTCGGTGATGGGGGAACCGGCATGCAGCGCGCGTTCCGCCGTCTCGAGGTCATGGTCGGCCTTTTGCAGCCATGCAGCTACCCACGCTTGGGAGGTCAGAGGTTCAGCCATGCAAGACCCTGCCTTCCCGAATGATCTTGTGGGTGAGCGTCGTGGACAACGGCGCTTCGCGAAGCACTTCTTCGCGGGTGCGCACCCAAACATCGCACGGCACACCCAGACCGAACAGGCTGCGATACCCGGCGCTGGCCCTTCGATAGGCAGGTTCTGCCGACTCTGAAACAACCACGAGCAGATCGACGTCACTGCTGTCGTCGGGTTCGCCCCAAGCATGCGAGCCAAACAATACCACTTGCTCCGGCTGGTACGTCGCTACCAGTCGGCGAGTGATCTCGGTCAGCGTGGCCTCGGTGATGGTCATGGTGAACATTTCATCTCGACGCAGTCACCGTCCTGGACGGTCACGCCGGTGATGAGGGAGATTTTCTTGTCTTGGGACATGGGTGTCTTTGGTTCTTGGAGAGCGCTCAGGCGCCGATGGCGGCACACACACGCGCTGAAACTCTGACTCGAAGTCGGACGTGGCCGGCATGATGCCCAGGGTTTGCGCACAAAGCGCGACCAGCCGTGAAGCGGCCTTGGCAAAGCGCTCATTGAACGCGGCCAAGGCCTCGAACAGCGCTTCGTCCTTCTGCCTTCGCTTGCGGCTCTGCCCGTCGAGCGGCCAGTCCGCCTTTGACGCGCTGGCATACAGGAAGTAAGTGCAGCGCTGCACGGCCTCGAGCAGGTTGGCCAGATGGGCACGCTCGTCAACAAGTGAACTGGTTTTCATGTGGGGTTCTCCAGCGGCTGCGCCGTGCTGCGGGCGATGCGGGCAAAGGCGTTCCCCGCCGTGCCCCGTTGCACGGCGACGATGTCCACCGGCAGGTTCAACGCTTGCTCGAGCGCCATCGTCGCCAGAGCCCTCTGGTGCAGCGTGGGTGGGGCTGCGCTCTCCACAAACAGGTCCACGTCGCCGCCGCGGGCCAGCTCGTCGAGCCTGGAGCCGAACAGCATCACCCGTGCGTCGGGGCCGAACTGCTGGCGCACGCAGTGCAGGATCACTCGGGTTTGTGTGGCGCTCAGTCGCATGGGCGAAACGGTGCGTGATCGTAAGACACAGCGCTCATGCCTGTTTGGCCGGTAGCAGGCGCAATTCGACCATGCCCTCATGCGCGAGGCGCGCAAGAAACTCGGCGCTGGCGTCTCCGCGGTCGGGCAGGTCTACGGAGAAGGGCAGGTCCGATTCGGCCAGCGCCTCCCGGACGTCGGCCATGGCCATGAGCGGCAGTTCAACCGGGCTGTCGATCAGCAAGTCGAGGTCGGAGTGCGGCTTGAGTCCCCGGCCGGTAGCGCGCGAGCCAAACACGCTGACCCTGGCGCCGCTGGGCAGGTGGGTCCAGAGGATGCGGCGCACGCAGTCGGCCTGCGCCGGGGACAGATGCAGCTCAGCCATGATTGCGTGATTCGATGGCGCTCAACAAGGCGTTTGCTTGTGCCAGCAGCGCGGGAGCACCGGCCGCCACCTTGTGAGCCTTGTCACGCGCACAGGTGTGAGCGGTGATGTTCGCAGCTCGCGGAACTCGAACCATGGCTCTACAGCGGGGATCAGCCCGCGCTGGTACCCGAGCCGAAACAGCTCGCGATAACTCGGGCCATCGAGCTCCGAAGGGCTCGGCACTTCGCGCTCGAGTTGGCGCTTGAGCATCTTCCAGCACAGATCGAACGTGAACTCGACGTGCTGCACCACCCCGGCCACCAGGGTGTCGCGCCAACGCGGGTCGGCCGCTGCGAACTCGGGCGACGAGACCACGTCCACTGCGTTCGCATGCGCCTGCACGGCAGCGCGCAAGCTCCCGAGGTCGAGTGGGCGGTCGGGCTTTGAGTCATCCAACGTGGTTTTCCTTGCCCGCGAAGTCGGCATACGACCGCAAAATCCCCTCGCGCAGCGCCGTGCGGGCATGCCAGCCGAGCGCGGCGAGGCGGCTCACGTCGAGTAGCTTACGCGGCGTGCCGTCGGGCTTGCTGGTGTCGAATACGATGCGGCCATTGAAGCCGATCACCTGCATCACGGTTTCGGCCAGCTCGCGGATGGTCACGTCTTCGCCGGTGCCGATGTTCACCAGCGGTCCGTCGTAGTCGCGCTCCATCAGGTGCACGCAGGCGTCTGCAAGATCGTCGACGTACAGGAATTCTCGCCGGGGTGTCCCGCTGCCCCACACGACGTATTCCTCGGCGCCGCGAAGCTTGGCCTCATGCGCCTTGCGGATCAATGCTGGCAGCACGTGGCTCGACGTCAGGTCGTAGTTGTCGTTGGGCCCGTACAGGTTGGTCGGCATCACGCTGACGTATTGGCGGCCATACTGGCGGTTGTAGCTCTCACACAGCTTGATGCCGGCGATCTTGGCGATCGCATACGGCTCGTTGGTCGGTTCGAGCGGCCCGGTCAGCAAGTACTCTTCTTTGATGGGCTGCGGGCAGTCGCGCGGATAGATGCAACTCGAACCGAGCAGCATCAGGCGCTGCACGCCGTGAAGGTGTGCACCATGAACTAGGTTCGCTTCGATCATCAGGTTCTGATAGATGAAGTCCGCCCGAAACTCGTTGTTGGCCTGGATGCCCCCGACCTTGGCGGCGGCGATGAAGATGTAGTTGAGCTGCTGCGACCGCAGGAATTCATTCACCGCCCGCTGGTCGAGAAGATCGAGCTCGGCGTGCGTGCGGGTGACGACATTCTCGAAGCCGAGCGCCTGCAGTCGCCGCACGATCGCCGAACCGACCATGCCGCGGTGCCCGGCGACGAAGATGCTGGCGTCGCGGTTCACGGTTGTCCCTTGGCCTGCGCCGCCAGCTCTTCGCGCAGCGACACGATCTGGTGCTTCAGCATGTCGTACTCGCGCTCCTTGCGCGCCAGGAACGACTGGGTCAAATGCAGGCGCTGGCGCACGCCTTGCGGCGTCAGCACATACAGATAGCCCAGCTTGCGGTCGCTGCGCTGGAAGTTCTGGGCCTTCACATAACCCTTGCCGAGCAGCGCCTTCAGCAGGTAGTGCGTCTTGCCCAGGCTCACGCCCAGGGCCGCGGCCAGCTGGCGCTGCGAGTACTCGGGGTGCTGCTCCAGCAGGCGCAGCAACTCCAGGTGAGCCGAAGGGCTCGCGTCGGGGGTTGGGGTGGCAGGCTGCTTGTTCATGCGTTGAACGCAGCATTCTACAGGGTGAAGGGGCGTGCCGCGGCGCGAGGCGAGTCGCGGCGTGACGGGCCGCACGCCGCGGCGGTTCGAACTGTGCGCTCAGGCGCCGGCCTCGAACGCCGTCGCGCGCGAGAGCGGCGGCGCCGCGGCGTCTTTCGCGGCCAGTCGCGGCGGCGTGCCCACATCGGGCCACGCGATCCCGACCGCCGGGTCCGACCACAGCACGCAACCCTCGGCCTGCGGCGCGTAGTAGTCGGTCGTCTTGTAGAGAAAGTCGGCGCTCTCGCTGGTCACCAGAAACCCGTGCGCCATGCCGGCCGGGAGCCAAAGTTGCCGGTGGTTCTCGCCGCTCAACTCGACCCCGACCCATCGCCCGAACGTTGGGCTTCCGGCGCGGATGTCGACCGCCACGTCGAACACGCTGCCCTGCGTGACCCGCACCAGCTTGCCCTGCGCGTGCGGCGGCAACTGGTAGTGCAGGCCGCGCAGCACGCCCTTGCTCGACCGCGAATGGTTGTCCTGCACGAACGTGACTTCGTGCCCGATCGCGTCGTTGAAGGTCTTCTGGTTGAAGCTCTCCATGAAGAAACCGCGCGCGTCGCCGAACACCTTGGGTTCGAGGATGAGCACGCCTTCGATGGCGGTCGTGATCACGTTCATGGGGCGCGCCCGGGCATGGTGGAGCCGGGATTCTAGTGACGCTCAGCGGCGGCCTCGGCACGCGCGACGCAGAAGCGCGATAATCAATAAATGACCGAAAACATGATAGACAACAGCGCAGCCCGCGCTGACGCCGTGCCTCACGGCGACGCCACGTCCGACCTCGCCCCGCTCCCCCCATCCCTGTTCGACAGTGTCGGCCTCGCCGAAAGCCTGCAGCGTGCCGTCGCCGCACAGGGCTACACGGTGATGACGCCGATCCAGGCCAAGGCGATCCCGATCGTGCTGGCCGGCCGCGACGTGATGGGCGCGGCGCAGACCGGCACCGGCAAGACCGCGGCGTTCTCGCTGCCGCTGCTGCACAAGATGCTGCGCCACGAAAACGCCAGCATGTCGCCGGCACGGCACCCGGTGCGTGCGCTGGTGATCGCGCCGACGCGCGAGCTGGCCGACCAGGTCGCCGCCAACATCAAGGGCTACGCGGCGCAGACCAAGCTGCGCGTCGCGGTCGTCTACGGCGGCATCGACATGAAGCCGCAGACGCTGGAGTTGAAGGGCGGCGTCGAGGTGCTGGTGGCAACGCCGGGCCGGTTGCTCGACCACATCGAGGCCAAGAACTGCGTGCTGAACCAGGTCGAGTACGTGGTGCTCGACGAGGCCGACCGGATGCTCGACATCGGCTTTCTGCCCGACCTGCAGCGCATCCTGAGCTATCTGCCGAAGGCGCGCCAGACGCTGCTGTTCTCGGCGACCTTCTCGCCCGAGATCAAGCGCCTGGCGGAAAGCTACCTGCAGGACCCGATCCTGGTCGAGGTCGCGCGCCCGAATGCGACGGCGACGAACGTGGAGCAGCGCTTCTACAGCGTCGCGACCGACGACAAGCGCCGCGCCGTGATGAAGCTGATCAAGGAGCGCGCGCTGACGCAGGCACTGGTGTTCGTCAACTCCAAGCTCGGCTGCGCGCGGCTGGCGCGCTCGTTCGAGCGTGAAGGGCTGCGCACCAACGCGCTCCACGGCGACAAGTCGCAGGACGAGCGTCTGAAGGCGCTCGAGGCCTTCAAGCGCGGCGAGGTCGACGTACTGGTCGCCACCGACGTGGCGGCGCGCGGCCTGGACATCGCCGACCTGCCGGCGGTCTTCAATTTCGACGTGCCGTTCAACGCCGAGGACTACGTGCACCGCATCGGCCGCACCGGCCGCGCCGGCGCGTCGGGCCTGGCGGTCACGCTGGTGTCGCCGTCCGACACGCGGCTGATCGGCGACATCGAGCACCTGATCAAGAAGAAGATCGAGCTCGAGCCGCTCGAGCTCGACGACTCGCCGCCGCCGCGCGAGTACCGCGACCGCGCGCGCCACGACAGCCCGCGCCCCGAAGTCGCCGAGGAGAGCCGTGCGCCGCGCCCGGCGGTCGCGCCGCGCAGCTATGCGCCGCCGCCGCGCGCGCCCAGCGACCCGTTCTTCGACAAGCCCTACGAGCCGAGCAGCACCGCGGCCGAGCCGGCCTGGGAGAGCAAGGCGCCGGCTACCCCGCGCAGCCTGTCGCCGAACATCAAGCCGAAGAGGCGCGTCGCGGCGCTGTTCGGTGCGAAGCAGGGCGATCCGATCACGTCGTGACCGCGCGGGCCGGCGCCTCGGCCGCCGCCGGGCTGCTCCATGACGGCTGAGCGGCTCCCGGGCGCAGGAGCGAAGCGACGCGATGGCCCCATCTCATCCGGCGAGCAGTGAAAACACCGTCGGCACATCGCCCGGCAGCGTGATCGGGCGTGCGTTCCAGCCGCGCACCTCGTCCGTGCGCGTGAAACCCGTTGGCAAGGTCAGGCCGCAACTCACCGACAGCCGCGTGCCCGGTTGCAGGTGCGCGAGCAGTGCCCCGAGCAGCGCTTCGTTGCGGTAGGGTGTTTCGATCATCAGTTGCGTTTGGCCCGTGCGGCGCGACAGCGCCTCCAGTTCGCGGATGCGCACGGCACGTGCGCTCGCATCGACCGGCAGGTAGCCGACGAACGCGAAGCTCTGGCCGTTCAGGCCGCTCGCGGCCAGCGCGAGCATCAACGCGCTGGGTCCGGCCAGCGTGATCACCACGATCCCCGCGGCGTGCGCGGCTCGCACCAGTGCGGCGCCGGGGTCGGCGACGGCGGGCAGGCCGGCTTCGGAGATCAGGCCGATGTCGTGGCCGCCGCGCGCCGGGTCGAGCAGGGCGCCGAGATCGGCGGCGACCGCAGCGTGCGCGCCTTTGGCCGGTCTCGGCAACTCGACGATCGCGAGCGCCCGCAGCGGTTGCGCCAGCGGCACGACCGCGTCCACGCGCTTCAGGAAGGCCCGCGTCGTCTTGGCGTTTTCGGCGACCCAGTGGGTCAGGCGCGCCGCGGTGCGCAGCACTGCGGCCGGCAGCACATCCTCGATCGGGCCGGCCGAGGCGCCGGTCCCGAAGTCCAGCGTGTTCGGCACCAGGTAGAGCACCCCGGGCGGTGTGCTCATCGGCATGGCGGCGGCGCCAGCGGGTCGATGCCCGCTTCGCGCAGCAGCGCGCTGGTGCGGATCAGCGGCAGGCCCACCAGGGCAGTCGGGTCGTCGGATTCGATCGCCTCGAGCAGCGCGATGCCCAGCGTCTCGCATTTCGCGCTGCCGGCGCAGTCGTAGGGCTGTTCGGTGCGCAGGTAGTGCTCGATCTCGGCATCGGTCAGCGTGCGGAAACGCACTGTGACCGGCACCAGTGCGGTGCCGACGTAGCCGGTCGAGGCGCGCACCACCGCCACGGCGGTCTGGAAGACGACGCTGCGCCCGCGCATCGCGCGCAACTGCGCCACCGCGCGCTCGTGCGTGCCGGGCTTGCCGACGGGCGCGCCATCCAGGTCGGCGACCTGGTCGGAGCCGATCACGACGGCATCCGGGTGCACGGTCGAGACCGCGCGGGCCTTCGCCAGGGCCAGGCGCTGCGCGAGTGCGGCGGGGAGTTCGCCGGCCCGCGGCGTCTCGTCCACCTCGGGGGCCAGCACGTCGAACGGCAGGCGCAGCCGCTCCAGCAGTTCGCGCCGGTAGCGCGAGCTCGATCCGAGGATCAACGAGGGTCGCAAGTTCATGGCCGGGATTGTCCCATCGCCCTGGCATCGCCCCGCTGCGTGCCAGGCTCGGTGCTCGGGCCGGCCGTACACTGCTTGTATGAGTTCGCGGGATTTCGACCCATTCAGCCTGGACGTGACCGCTTTTGCGAAGGCGGGCGGGCAACTGGACGGCCACTGGCCCCTCGCGCAGTTCGACCGGTTGACCGAATCGGCTGTCGCCGGCGCCCTGGTGCCCGATGCCGGTGAAGTGGATTGGCACCTGCGCGGTGAAGCGCGGGCGATGCGCGGTGGCGAGGTCCAGGTCTGGCTCCATCTGCGGGCCGCGACGGCCCTGCCGCTCGAATGCCAGCGCTGCCTGAAGCCGGTCGACACGGCGCTGCAGATCGAGCGAAGCTTCCTGTTCGTGCATGGGGAAGACGCCGCGGCACAGCTCGACGCCGACAGCGACGACGACGTGCTCGCGCTGACGCGTGCGCTCGACCTGCGCGAGTTGATCGAGGACGAGTTGCTGCTGGCGATGCCGATCGTTCCGCGGCATGAGGTGTGCCCCGAGCCGCTGCTGGCGCCGGCCGGCGACGGGCAGGTCGAGGAGAAGCCGAATCCGTTTGCGGCCCTGGCGGCGCTCAAGCGCACCGGCCTGAACTGAAGCGGGGCTGGCGCAAGCCATGCTAAACTCGCGGGCTTCCCAGCAGGCGTGGAGCCGTTCGACGCCCGCTGTCTAGTCGCAACAATCAGTCGCAACAATCAGTCGCAAGAGCTTTGCATCCGGGAAGCTGCGTCGCGAACGGGCCGTCCCCTTCGCGCTTGCCCCCCGCGCTGTCTCATGGGTGAGACACCGGGCTCAAGGAGAACCCCATGGCCGTTCAACAGAACAAGAAATCCCCGTCGAAGCGTGGCATGCACCGCTCGCACAATGCCCTGAATACCCCGGGCACCGCGATCGAGCCGACCACCGGCGAGAACCACCTGCGTCACCACATCAGCCCGAACGGCTTCTACCGTGGCCGCAAGGTGCTGAAGACCAAGGCGGACGCGTAAGGCGCTTCCCGTCCGCACGCCGACCGTTCGCGTTGACACGTGCACGGGTTTGTGAGCCGCGTTTCTGTCGCTCTCGCCGTTGCTGATTTGCCTGGGTCGCGCACGGCCGCGACGCCGGGCGTTCGTCCATGAGTGACGTGATCCGCCTCGCCGTCGATTGCATGGGGGGCGACCACGGCCCGTCGGCGACCTTGCCGGCCTGCCGCGCGTTCCTCGCGGCGCATCCGAATGCCGAACTGATCCTGGTCGGCCGCGCCGAGGCGCTCGCGCCGGCTTCGGGCTGGGCGCGCTGCCGCATCGTCGCGGCGAGCGAGGTCGTCGAGATGGACGATGCGATCGAGGTCGCGTTGCGTCGCAAGAAGGACTCGTCGCTGCGCGTCGCCGTCAACCAGGTCAAGGCCGATGCGGATGGCGTTGCGGCCGCGCACGCCTGCGTGTCCGCCGGCAACACCGGCGCGCTGATGGCGGTGTCGCGCTATGTGCTCAAGACGCTCGAGGGCATCGACCGCCCGGCGATCGCCACTGTGCTGCCGAACGAGCGCGACGGCGGCACGACCGTGCTGGATCTCGGCGCCAACGTCGACTGCTCGGCCGAGCATCTGCTGCAGTTCGCGGTGATGGGCAGCGCGCTGGTCGCGGCTGTCGAGGGCAAGGCGAACCCGAGCGTCGGGCTGCTGAACATCGGCGAAGAGGCGATCAAGGGCAGCGAGACGATCAAGCGGGCCGGCGAGTTGCTGCGCGCCGCGGCGGCGGCCGGCATGCTCAACTTCCAGGGCAACGTCGAAGGCAACGACATCTTCAAGGGCACGACCGACATCGTCGTCTGCGACGGCTTTGTCGGCAATGTCGCGCTGAAGACCTCGGAAGGGCTGGCCTCGATGCTCTCGACCTTCGTCAAGCAGGAGTTCACCCGCAGCGTGTTCACCAGGCTGGCGGCCCTGGTCGCGCTGCCGGTGCTGCGCCGTCTGCAGAAGCGCGTCGACCATCGGCGCTACAACGGCGCGGCGCTGCTCGGCCTGCGCGGGCTGGTCTTCAAGAGCCACGGTTCGGCCGACGCCTTCGCGTTCGAGCACGCGCTGAATCGGGCTTATGATGCCGCTCGAAACGGCCTGCTGGACCGGGTTCACGACCGGATCCTCGAATCGCTGGCCGCCATGCCCGTGTCGACGGTCGCTGCGCGTGTCGCGGATGATCCGATCGCGCCAGACTTCGCCCGCACCGCATGACACCGACCCCGCCTCGCTATTCACGCATCACCGGTACCGGCAGTTTCCTGCCGCCCAAGCGGCTCACCAACGATGACCTCGCCGCGCAACTCGCGGCCGACGGCATCGAGACCTCCGACCAGTGGATCGTCGAGCGCACCGGCATCCGGGCGCGTCATTTCGCCGCGCCCGATGTCGGTTCCAGCGACCTGGCGGCCGAAGCCGCGCGCCGCGCGCTGGCCGCAGCCGATGTCGACGCCGCGAACATCGACCTGATCATCGTGGCCACGAGCACGCCCGACATGGTGTTCCCGTCGACCGCCTGTCTGGTGCAGGCCAAGCTCGGCGTGGCCGGCTGCGCCGCCTTCGACGTGCAGGCGGTGTGCTCGGGCTTCGTCTACGCGCTGACCTTGGCCGATTCGATGATCCGCACCGGCGCGGCCGGCAAGGCGCTGGTGATCGGCGCCGAAGTGTTCTCGCGCATCCTCGATTTCAAGGACCGCGGCACCTGCGTGCTGTTCGGCGACGGTGCCGGCGCGGTCGTGCTCGAAGGCAGCGAGACGCCGGGCATTCTCGCGAGCGAGCTGCACGCCGACGGCCGTCATGTCGACATCCTGTGCGTGCCCGGCCACGTGTCGGGCGGGCAGGTGCTCGGCGATCCGCTGCTGAAGATGGACGGACCTGCGGTGTTCAAGCTCGCGGTCGGCGTCCTCTACGACGTGGCGAGATCGGTGCTCGAGAAGGCCGGCCGCAGCGAGGCGCAGGTCGACTGGCTGATCCCGCACCAGGCCAATCTGCGCATCCTGCAGAGCACCGCGAAGCGGCTCAAGCTGCCGCTGGACAAGCTCATCGTCACCGTCGACCAGCACGGCAACACCTCGGCCGCGTCGATCCCGCTCGCGCTCGACGAATCGGTCCGCAGCGGCCGGATCGCGCGCGGCGACACGGTGCTGCTCGAAGGCGTCGGCGGCGGCTTCACCTGGGGCGCCGTGCTGCTCGATCTGTGAGCCGCACGGCCTTCTCCCCGGTTCCATTCAATCCAACCCGACGGCGCCGCAGCGCCGCACAGCGATGACAAGCTTCGCATTCATCTTTCCCGGCCAGGGCTCGCAGGCGGTCGGCATGCTCGACGCCTGGGGCGGGCACCCGGCCGTGAAACAGACTCTGGCCGAAGCCTCGCAGGCGCTCGGCGAGGACGTGGGCCAACTGATCCACGCCGGTCCGAAGGAGCATCTCGACCTGACGACCAACACGCAGCCGGTGATGCTGACTGCCGGCATCGCGTGCTACCGCGCCTGGATCGCCGAGACGCAGCGAGCCCCGAGCGTCGTCGCCGGCCACTCGCTGGGCGAGTACACCGCGCTGGTCGCGGCCGGCGCGCTGACCCTGGCCGACGCGCTGCCGCTGGTGCGCTTTCGCGCGCAGGCGATGCAGGACGCGGTGCCGGTCGGTGTCGGCGCGATGGCGGCGATCCTCGGCATGGATGCGCAGGCCGTGCGCGACGGCTGTGCCGAAGTCGCCGCGGCGACCGGCGAGGCGGTCGAGGCGGTGAACTTCAACGACCCGAAGCAGACCGTGATCGCGGGCAGCAAGGCCGGCGTCGAGAGGGCCTGCGAAGCGCTCAAGGCCAACGGCGCGAAGCGCGCCCTGCCGCTGCCGGTATCGGCGCCTTTCCATTCGAGCCTGATGAAGCCGGCGGCCGAGCGCCTGAAAGGCCGGTTGGCCGAGGTGAAGTTTGCTGCGCCGATGATCCCGGTGATCAACAACGTCGACGTGGCGGCCGAAACCGACCCGGTGGCGATCCGCGATGCGCTCTACCGCCAGGCCTTCGGACCGGTGCGCTGGGTCGAGACCGTGCATGCAATCCGCGCGCGCGGTGTCACGCACCTGATCGAGTGCGGGCCGGGCAAGGTGCTGGCCGGCATGGTCAAGCGCATCGATGCCGACGCGGTCAGTGCCTCGCTGCTCGATCCAGCGTCGCTGGCCGACGTGAAGGGGTTGCTCGCATGACCGCCGAGGCTCGGATGACCGGGCAGGTGGCGCTCGTCACCGGCGCCTCGCGCGGCATCGGCCACGCCATCGCGCTGGAGCTCGCGAAGCGGGGCATGAAGGTGATCGGCACCGCGACCACCGACGCGGGTGCCGCGGCGATCGGCGAAGCGCTGGCCGCGTTCCCGGGCAGCAAGGGCATCGCCCTGAACGTCAACGACGGTCCTGGCGTCGATGCGGCGGTCGAGCGAATCGTCAAGGAGCACGGCGCGCTGCACGTTGTGGTCAACAACGCCGGCATCACGCGCGACATGCTGTCGATGCGCATGAAGGACGAAGACTGGGACGCGGTCGTCGACACCAACCTGAAGGCCGTGTTCCGCGTCAGCCGCGCGGTGACCCGCCCGATGATGAAGCAGCGCTACGGCCGCATCGTCAACATCACCTCGGTCGTCGGTGCGACTGGCAACGCGGGTCAGGCGAACTACGCCGCCGCGAAGGCGGGCGTCGCGGGCATGACGCGCTCGCTGGCGCGCGAGCTCGGCAGCCGCGGCATCACGGTGAACTGCGTCGCACCCGGTTTCATCGAGACCGACATGACGAAGGCGCTGAGCGAGGCGCAGACGAGCGCACTGATGGCGCAGATTCCGATCGGGCGGCTCGGCCACGCAAGCGACATCGCGCATGCGGTGGCGTTCCTCGCGTCGCCCCAGGCCGGCTACATCACCGGCAGCGAACTGCATGTCAACGGCGGCATGTTCATGAACTGACGAGTATCGACAAGGGGGCGGCGACCGCGCCGATCCCCCGCCGGATGAGCCCGCCCGGCGGGCGGCCAGGTGTCTTAGAGCCGACACCGTGAAGGCCGTAGAATCGCGGGCTGTTTCCGTAAACACTCCCGGAGGAGTCATGAGCGATATCGAAGCACGTGTCAAGAAGATCATTGCCGAGCAACTCGGTGTTCCCGAAGCCGATGTCATCAACGACAAGGCATTCGTCGCCGACCTCGGCGCCGATTCCCTCGACACGGTCGAACTGGTGATGGCGCTCGAAGACGAGTTCGGCATCGAGATCCCCGATGAGGAGGCCGAGAAGATCACCACGGTGCAGCTGGCGATCGACTACGCCGTGAAGCACCAGAAGGCCGCGTAAGCGGGCCTGGCAGATCAGAACCGAGCCGTGCAGCAGTCCATGAGCAGACGTCGTGTCGTCGTGACGGGTCTGGGCCTCATCAGCCCCGTGGGTAATACGGTGGAAGAGGGCTGGTCCAACATCATCGCCGGACGTTCCGGCATCGCCAACATCACCAAGTTCGACGCGTCGAACTTCGCGTGCAGGTTCGCGGGCGAGGTGAAGGGTTTCGAGGTCGAGGATTACTTCCCCGCCAAGGATGCCCGCCACATGGACACCTTCATCCATTACGGGCTGGCGGCGTCCATCCAGGCGGTGAGGGACTCCGGCCTGGCGACCGGCGACGAGCTCAGTGAAGAACAGGCCGAGCGCGTCGGCGTGCTGGTGGGCTCGGGCATCGGCGGCCTGCCGCTGATCGAGGAAACGCATGCCGAGCTGGCGGCCAAGGGCCCGCGGCGCATCACGCCGTTCTTCGTGCCGGCCTCGATCATCAACATGATCTCGGGCCACGTGTCGATCCGCTACGGCTTCAAGGGGCCGAACCTCGCGATCGTCACCGCCTGCACGACCGGCCTGCACAGCATCGGCATGGCGGCACGCCTGATCGAGCACGGCGACGCCGATGCGATGGTCGCCGGCGGTGCCGAGTCGACCGTGTCCCCGCTGGGCGTGGGCGGCTTCACGGCGGCGCGTGCGCTGTCGACCCGCAACGACGACCCGCAGGCGGCGTCCCGCCCGTGGGACAAGGACCGTGACGGTTTCGTGCTCGGCGAAGGCGCCGGCGTGCTCGTGCTCGAGGAGTACGAACACGCGAGGAAGCGCGGCGCGAAGATCTATGCGGAGATCGTGGGCTTCGGCATGGGCGCCGATGCGTTCCACATGACCGCGCCCGACGTCGACGGCCCGAAGCGCTCGATGAAGGGCGCGCTGCGCAGCGCCGGGCTGAACGCCGATCAGGTGCAGTACCTGAGCGCGCACGGCACCTCCACACCGCTGGGCGACCTGAACGAGACCAATGCGGTCAAACTCGCGTTCGGCGCGCACGCCAGGGACAGGCTCGTCGTCAGCTCCACCAAGTCGATGACCGGACACCTGCTGGGCGGGGCGGGCGGCATCGAATCGGTGTTCACGGTGTTGGCCGTCCATCGCCAGATCGCCCCGCCGACGATCAACATCTTCAACCAGGACCCGGAGTGCGACCTGGACTACTGCGCGAACACCGCCCGCGAGATGAAGATCGAGCACGCCATGAAGAACAACTTCGGCTTCGGCGGCACCAACGGCACGCTGATCTTCAAGCGCGCTTGACGCCGGCCGCGCTCCCGGTCGACCCTTCCCGCGCCCATGCGCGCCGCTCCGGAATTCCAGGTTTGCCTGCATCGTTTCGGTGTCTGGCGGGGCGCCGTGCTGGTGCTCGCAGGGTTGACGATGGCCACGACGATCGCGTGGCTGGCCACGAGCGAGCGACCCATCGAAACCGAAGTCTGGGTCGGGTCCTTGCTGTCGATGGTCGCCGCGGTGGCACTGACCACCTCGGTGGTGCGGACGCCGCCGGCGACCCTGCGCTGGGACGGTCGCGCCTGGCATCTCGGGTCGACGCCCGGCGACCTGTCGCCGGGCGAGTTGGAGATTGCGATCGACCTGGGCCGCTGGATGCTTCTCCGCTTCACCCCTGCGGCGTCTGCCGGCGCACGGGTGGTCTGGCTGCCGGTGCAGCGCAAGGGCATGGAGTCGCAATGGCACGAGCTGCGCTGCTCGGTCCATGCGCCGCGCATCGCGGCGGACGACGACCCCACGGGCGGCGCCCGGGGATGAAGTTCCGGCGCTCACGTCGCGCACCGCCCCGCAGGGCTGCGAGCGGCCCCTTCGAGGCCAGAGGGGCGCGTCGGACCCTCGGGGCTGTCCGGTGGACCATGGCATGAGCGGCATGACCAGGCCCGACGCCGATGCCCCGCTGATCGAGCGGGTCAAGGCCGGCGATGTCAAGGCCTTCGAGATGCTGGTCGTCAAGTACCAGCGCCGGATCGAGCGCCTGATCGGCCGGATGGTGCGCGACGTCGACCTGGTGCCCGACATCGCCCAGGAGACCTTCATTCGCGCCTACCGGGCGATCCCGCAGTTCCGGGGCGACAGCGCGTTCTACACCTGGCTCTACCGCATCGCCGTGAACACCGCGAAGAAGGCGCTGATGGAACTCAAGCGCGATCCGCTGGTCTCGGAATCGTCCCGCGTCGGGCGCGAGGACGACGACGACAACGGGTCGAGGGTCGAGAACGAGCTCAGCGATGGCGAAACCCCGGAGGCCGTGCTGGCGAGCAAGCAAATTGCATCGGCAGTGAACTTTGCGATCGAAGCGCTGTCCGACGACCTCCGTCAGGCGATCACGCTGCGCGAGATCGAAGGTCTGAGCTACGAAGAGATCGCCGAGCTGATGCAGTGCCCGATCGGCACGGTGCGCTCGCGTATCTTCCGTGCCCGCGAGGCAATCGCGTTGCGCCTGCGGCCGCTGCTGGAAACGCGGGACGGGGAGCGGTGGTGATGGACGATGGAGAGGCACATGTCGACGACTTCTGAAACAGACGCAGCAGCGCGGGAGCGCCTGTCGGCACTGGCCGATGGCGAGCTGGAGCACGGTGCGGTGGCGCAAGCTTGCGGGCACTGGCGCGAGAGCGCCGAGGCGCGCGCCGCCTGGCACGCCTATCAGCTGATCGGCGACGTGCTGCGCTCGGACGATCTGGCCGGCGACCCGGCGCGCGCAGCGCGCTTCACGGCCGCGCTGCGCGCACGCCTCGCCACCGAGCCCGTGGTGCTCGCGCCGCAGCCGATCGCGAACCCTGCGCCCGCTGTTCGCGCGGCGATGGTCCGGATGGCCGGTGGTGCGGGGCGGCGCTGGTCCTGGAAGGCTTCGTCGGCTGTCGCGGCCGGTGTCGTCGTGGTGGCGGGCGCGCTCACGCTGACGCGCATCGGCGATGTTGCGACGGGCAAGCCCGCAGCGTCGAGCCTTGCGCAAGCGGTGCCGACCCGGCCCGGCCCGGTGATGGCATCGTCCGCGTCGACCGGCCCTGCGGCGCTTGCCCGCGAGCCTCAGATCTTCGTCGCCGACGGGCAACTGATCCGCGACGCGCGACTCGATCGCTACCTGGCGGCCCACAAGCAGTTCGCCGGCAGCACCGCGCTCGGGGTTCCGTCGGGCTTTCTGCGCAACGCGACCGCCGAAGCGGTCGGTCGCTGAGCGGCCCGTGCTGCGCCGCTGCATCCGGATGCTGTTCCGGCCGCTTTCCGCCATGGTGCTGGCCGGTGCGGCGTGCCTCGCCGTGTCTTCGGCCTGGGCGCAGGCGAGCGCCGCCGGCGGCGACACCCAGGCGCGCGAAGTGCGCGCCTGGCTGCTGCGCATCCATGAAGCCGCGAGCCGTCGCAACTTTCAGGGAACCTTCGTCGTCAGCGGCGGCGGCGTGGTCTCGAGTGCGCGGATCGCCCATTTCTGCCAGGGTCCGAACCAGTTCGAGCGCAGCGAGACGCTCGACGGTCAGGCGCGCCAGGTTTATCGCCACAACGATGTCGTGACGACCTTGTGGCCGGCCGCCAAGGTGGCCGTGGTCGAGCAGCGCGATCTGCTCGCGCGGTTCCCGGCGTTGCTGCAGGCCGGTGACGATCACATCGCCGATTTCTACGATGTGAGTCCGCAGGGCGCCGAGCGCATCGCGGGCCGCGAGGCCAACGTGCTGGCGGTCAGGCCGCGCGATGCGTTTCGCTTCGGTTATCGGCTCTGGGCCGATCGGGAATCGGGGCTGCTGCTGCGCGCCGACGTGATCGGCGAACACCTGGAGGTGCTCGAGTCCTCGGCATTCTCGGACGTTGCGATCGGCGTCAAGCCGCAGCCCGAGAGCGTGCTGCAAGTGATGAAGAAGCTCGCCGGCTACCGCGTCGTGCGTCCGGTGCTGATGCCGACCCGACTGGAGGCCGAGGGCTGGACGATGCGTGAATCTGTGCCGGGTTTCCGGCAGGTCAGTTGCGTGAGGCGGCGGATGGAGGATTCTGCTGCGGCCGACCGGCCGGATCGGCCGCAGGTACTCCAGACCATCTTCTCCGACGGGTTGACCCATGTCTCGGTCTTCATCGAGCCGTTCGATACGCAGCGCCACACGCGGCCGATGCAGGCGGCGGTCGGGCCGACATGGACCCTGATGCAGCGGCAGGGCCCATGGTGGGTGACGATCGTCGGCGACGTTCCGCCTGCAACACTGCGCGTTTTCGCCAAGGGCCTGGAGCGCAGCGACAAGTGAGCGGCGCGCCGGCGGTTCGGCCGCGCGCAGAATGAATTCTGAAATTCGCAACATCCGGGGAGGTCATCTTGGTCCAGGCAACACTGCAGTCCGTCGAATCCGTGCTTCGTCGGCGCCTCTGGCTCGG
Source organism: Pseudomonadota bacterium (assembly GCA_040388965.1). Classification (GTDB taxonomy): domain Bacteria; phylum Pseudomonadota; class Gammaproteobacteria; order Burkholderiales; family Burkholderiaceae_C; genus LMDS01. The sequence goes on from JAZKAV010000043.1 coordinate 17,317, forward strand.
CACGCTGACGCTCTGTCTGGGCATTTCGGCGGCACTCGCTGCACCGGCGGCCGGCGCACAGGGTCTGCCCGACTTCACCGAACTGGTCGAGAAGGTCGGCCCGGCGGTGGTCGGTATCCGCACCACGGAGCGGGTTCGGGCGGGGCGCGGCGGCGCGGAGATCGACGAGGACATGCTCGAGTTCTTCCGCCGTTTCGGCATTCCGATGCCGAACCAGCGCCCCGGTCCCCGCGCGCCGCAACAGCCGCAGCCGGATGCCGAGCCGCAGACGCGGGGCGTGGGCTCCGGTTTCATCCTGAGTGCCGATGGCTATGTGATGACGAACGCCCACGTCGTCGACGGCGCCGACGAGGTCATCGTCACGCTCACCGATTCGCGCGAGTTCAAGGCCAGGATCATCGGCGCCGACAAGCGCTCCGACGTGGCCCTGGTGAAGATCGACGCCACCGGGTTGCCGGTGGTGCGCGTCGGGGACGTGAACCGCCTGAAGGTCGGTGAATGGGTGATCGCGATCGGCTCGCCGTTCGGGCTCGAGAGCACGGTGACCGCCGGCATCGTCAGCGCCAAGGCGCGCGACACCGGCGATCTGGTCAAGCTGATCCAGACCGACGTCGCCATCAACCCCGGCAACTCGGGCGGCCCGCTGATCAACATGCGCGGCGAGGTGGTCGGCATCAACTCGCAGATCTACAGCCGATCGGGCGGCTACATGGGGATCTCGTTCGCGATCCCGATCGACGAGGCAACCCGCGTGTCCGACAGTCTGCGCGTGAACGGCCGCGTGATTCGCGGGCGCATCGGGGTGGCGATCGGCCCGGTGACGAAGGAGGTGGCCGAGTCGATCGGCCTGGGCAAGCCGATCGGCGCGATGGTGAGCAGCGTCGAGGCCGGCGGGCCGGCGGACAAGGCCGGCGTCGAGGCCGGCGACATCATTACCCGGGTCGACGGTCGGCCGGTCGAGAAGTATGGCGACCTGCCGCGCATGGTGGGCATGACCAGGCCGGGGGCCAAGACCTCGCTGCAAATCTTCCGGCGCGGTACGCTGCGTGACATCGGCGTCGTGGTGGCCGAGTTCGAACCGGAACGCGCGGCAAGCGCCTCCGGGCGCGACGCGGCAAAGCCGCCCGCCGCCGCCGGGACGCTGGGCCTGAGCGTCGCGGACCTCACGGACGGGCAGCGTCGCGAGTTGAAGGTCAAGTCAGGTGTGCGCGTCGAGGCGGTCGAGGGCGCCGCGGCCCGGGCTGGTGTGCGCGAGGGCGATGTGCTGCTGTCGATCGACAACATCGAGCTGAGCAGTGTCAAGCAGTTTGCGGCCGCCGTCGCCAAGCTGGACAAGGCGCGTCCGGTCACGGTGCTGGTGCGGCGCGGCGACAGCGTCAACTTCATCATCATCCGGCCGGCGCGATGACACGAAACCGGCCGCAAGGCCGGGTCTTTCCGTCACGTGAGAGTACCCGGCACCGTTACATTTTTCTTCCCACATGCGACCGCGCGCATTGTCGTTCTAGAGCAAGTCAGTGTTTGCAAACATCGACGTATTGAGGGCGGATTGTTCGCATCGGAGGCTAGAATCGATCGCTTGGGCGGACGCACTTTGCTGAATTGAGCAATGAAGACACTGCAGCAAAACTATCCCCAAGACATCCACAAGGAATTGTGGATAACTTGTTGATGACTTTCCGTGTTGGCAGACTGCAACGACGAGAAATCGAGCAAGGGCGCGGTTTGCAGCCAGCCTCTTTTGAATACAATGAAGTCCCAACAAGCAGTTGCCATACGTTTTGTTGGAAGGCGCGTCATTGATTCGACGTGCCTTTTTTTTAGCTTCAGCACGGCGCTTCGCGCCTTCACATCGCTTCGCGATATGAGCTTTCGCTGAAACGGCTTCGCCGTTTTGTCTGCGCGAGGAGCTCCACCAAAAGAACATCGCAGCAAGCATGGATCACATCCGAAATTTCTCGATCATTGCCCACATCGACCACGGCAAGAGCACGCTCGCGGATCGATTGATCCAACGTTGCGGCGGACTGTCGGATCGCGAGATGGAAGCGCAGGTGCTCGACTCGATGGACATCGAGCGCGAGCGCGGCATCACGATCAAGGCGCAGACGGCGGCGCTCGAATACAGGGCGCGCGATGGTCGCGTCTACAACCTGAACCTGATCGACACGCCCGGGCACGTGGACTTCTCGTATGAAGTGAGCCGTTCGCTTTCGGCCTGCGAAGGCGCGCTGCTTGTCGTCGACGCCAGCCAGGGTGTGGAGGCGCAGACGGTCGCCAACTGCTACACCGCGCTCGACCTCGGAGTCGAGGTGATCCCGGTCCTGAACAAGATGGACCTGCCGAACGCCGACCCGGAGAACGCGAAGGCCGAGATCGAGGACGTGATCGGCATCGACGCCGACAACGCGATCCCCTGCAGCGCCAAGACCGGCGAAGGCATCGACGACATTCTCGAGGCCGTGATCACGCGCATGCCGGCGCCGCGCGGCAACCCGGACGCGCCGCTGCGCGCGATGATCGTCGATTCGTGGTTCGACAACTACGTCGGCGTCGTGATGCTGGTTCGCGTCGTCGACGGCTCGCTGCAGCGCGGCGAGCGCATCCGCATGATGGCGAGCGACGCCGTGTACGGCGCCGACAGCCTCGGCGTGTTCACGCCGAAGTCGGTGGCGCGCGAGCAGCTGAATGCCGGCGAGGTCGGCTTCGTCATCGCCGGCATCAAGGAACTGCAGGCGGCGAAGGTCGGCGACACCATCACGCTCGAGAAGAAGCTGCCCAACAACAAGGGCGTGGCGACCGAGGCGCTGCCCGGCTTCAAGGAAATCCAGCCGCAGGTGTTCGCGGGCCTGTACCCGACCGAGGCGAGCGAGTACGACCAGCTGCGCGACGCGCTCGAAAAGCTCAAGCTCAACGATTCGTCGCTGCGCTACGAGCCCGAGGTCAGCCAGGCGCTGGGCTTCGGATTCCGCTGCGGCTTTCTGGGCCTGTTGCACATGGAGATCGTGCAGGAGCGGCTGGAGCGCGAGTTCGATCAGGATCTGATCACGACCGCTCCGAGCGTCGTCTATCAGGTCGAACTCGGCAACGGCGACGTGATCCAGGTCGACAACCCGTCGAAGATGCCCGACCTCGGCCGCATCGCCGAGATCCGCGAGCCGATCGTGCTGGTGCACCTGTACATGCCGCAGGACTACGTCGGACCGGTGATGACGCTGGCCAACCTGAAGCGCGGCACGCAGATCAACATGGCCTACCACGGCCGCCAGGTGATGCTGACCTACGAGATGCCGCTGGCCGAGATCGTGCTCGACTTCTTCGACAAGCTCAAGAGCGTGTCGCGCGGCTACGCGTCGATGGACTACGAGTTCAAGGAATATCGCGGTGCCGATGTCGTCAAGGTCGACATCCTGCTCAACGGCGACAAGGTCGATGCGCTGTCGATCATCGTGCACCGCAGCCAGAGCCAATACCGCAGCCGGGCGGTGGTGGCCAAGATGCGCGAGCTGATCTCGCGCCAGCAATACGACGTGGCGATCCAGGCCGCGATCGGGGCCAACGTCATCGCGCGTGAGACAATCAAGGCGCTGCGCAAGAACGTGATCGCCAAGTGCTACGGCGGCGACATCAGCCGCAAGCGCAAGCTTCTCGAAAAACAAAAGGCCGGCAAGAAGCGCATGAAGCAGATCGGCTCTGTCGAGGTGCCGCAAGAAGCTTTCCTGGCCATTCTCCAGGTGGACGATTGATGGCTGCTCTGACCGGTTTGCTCTATGGCCTGCTCGCGATCTTTCTCGGCGGCTGGTATCTCGGCAAGTGGAGCGGCAATTTTTCGCTGCTGCTGCTGATCCTGACCGTCGTCACCTTCGCGTACTGGCTCGCCGAGCGCTTCGTCTTCGCGCCGCGCCGCGCTGCTGCTGCCGCCACGCTCGAACAGCAGGATCGGGCGCGCCGCGAGAAGCTCGCGCAGCAGGGCATCGCCAAGGTCGACGACAACGTCGCGCAGGCGCGCGAAACGCTGCTGATGCAGCCGTGGTGGATGGACTGGACGGCGGGCCTGTTCCCGGTGATCCTGGTCGTGTTCCTGCTGCGATCGTTCCTGTTCGAGCCGTTCAAGATCCCGAGCGGCTCGATGATCCCGACGCTGCTGATCGGCGACCTGATTCTGGTGAACAAGTATCACTATGGCGTGCGGCTGCCGGTGATCAACAAGAAGATCATCTCGAACAACGACCCGCAACGCGGCGATGTGATGGTGTTCCGCTACCCGAAGGACACCAGCATCGACTACATCAAGCGCGTCGTCGGCGTGCCGGGCGACGAGATCTCGTTCCGCAACCAGCAGTTGTACGTGAACGGCGTGGCAGCCAGGATGGAGCAGACGCCGCCGCCCGGTTTCTACGACGAGGATCAGCGCCAGTACTTCCCGGAATTCACCGAGAAGCTCGGCGCGGTCGAGCACAAGATCCTGCTGGACCCGCGCAGCCAGCCGTTCTACGGGCCGGAGGACAAAATCAGCTTCCCGTTCCGGGAGAACTGTCGGTACAGTGCCGAGGGGGTGACCTGCAAGGTGCCGCCGGGCAACTACTTCGTGATGGGCGACAACCGCGACAACTCGCAGGATTCACGTTTTTGGGGTTTCGTGCCGGACGGGAACATCGTGGGCAAGGCATTCTTCGTGTGGATGAATTTCGGCAACTTGAAGCGCATCGGCGGGTTCCAGTGAGAATCTGCCGGCGGCATCGACAGGAGCTTCGAACATGAGGGTACAGGGTCAATCGGCACGGCAGCGGCAGCGGGGCATCACGCTTTTCGGCTTGCTGCTGTGGGCCATCGTGGTCGGCTTCGTGGCGCTGATCGTGATGAAGGTCCTGCCGACCATGAACGAGTACTTCACGATCCAGAAGGCCATCAACAAGATCGCGCAGGAGGGTGGCAGCACCGTTCCGGAGATACGCGCCGCGTTCGAGCGAACCAAGGAGATCGAGTATTCGATCTCGTCGATATCCGCCAAGGACCTGAAGATCACGAAGGAGAACGACAAGGTCGTGATCAGCTTCGCCTACGACAAGGAGATCGAGCTGATGAGCCCGGTCTACCTGCTGATCAAGTACGAGGGGCGCTCGAAGTAGGCTCCGGGCAGCGACGATGGATACCCGCCTCGAGGCCCTGCAGCGCCGCATCGGTCATCGTTTCGACGATACCCGCCTGCTGGGCCGTGCGCTGACCCACCGCAGCTTCGGCGCCGACCACAACGAGCGGCTCGAATTCCTCGGCGACGCGGTGCTGAGCCTGGTCATCTCGGGCCTGCTGTTCGACCGCTTCGCCGGCTCCGACGAGGGCGACCTGACCCGCGTGCGCGCCCACCTGGTCCGCGAGGAAAGCCTGCACCGCGTCGCGCTGCAACTGGACCTGCCCGAGGTTCTCAAGCTCGGCGAAGGCGAGGCCAGGGGCGGCGGCGCGCAGCGCGCGTCGATCCTCGCCGACGCGCTCGAGGCGCTGATCGGGGCGACCTTTCTCGACGGCGGTTTCGACGCGGCCCGCACCGTGGTCAGCGGCCTGTTCGGCGAGATCATCGCCACCACCGATGTGGCGAACTGGTCGAAGGACGCCAAGACCGAACTCCAGGAATGGCTGCAGGCGCGGCGCCTGCCGGTGCCGACCTACCGGATCGTCGCGACGCGCGGGCAGGCACACGCGCAGACCTTCGAGGTCGAGTGTGCGGTGCCGGCGCTCAATCTGGTCGAGCAGGGCGTGGGCCGTTCGCGCCGGATTGCCGAGCAGGAGGCCGCGCGCCGCATGCTGGACGCGCTCGACAGCAACGACCGGCCGGGCGGCCCGCTCCAGTCCTGAGCCGCATGGACGACCACGAACACCCCATGTCCGGCGATGCCGCGCCGATCGCACGGCGCTGCGGTCTGGTCGCGATCGTCGGGCGACCGAACGTCGGCAAGTCGACGCTGTTGAACGCGCTGGTCGGCCAGAAGGTCAGCATCACCTCGGCGAAGGCGCAGACCACGCGGCACCGCATCACGGGAATCCGCACCGTCGACGAGGCCCAGTTCGTTTTCGTCGACACGCCGGGCTTCCAGACCCGGCATGGCGCCGCGCTGAACCGCACGCTGAACCGCACCGTCACCGGTGTGCTCGGCGACGTCGACGTGGTGCTGTTCGTCGTGGAGGCCGGCCGGTTCGGTCTGGACGACGCCAAGGTGCTGGCGCTGATGCCTCCCGGCAAGCCCGTGTTCCTGATCGCCAACAAGCTCGACAACGTGCTGCGCCGTGCCGACCTCGCGCCCTGGCTCAAGGGCATGCAGGAGCGCCACGCCTTCGCCGAGTTCGTGCCGCTGTCGGCGAAGAAGGACGCCGACGTGCAGCGCCTGCTCGGCATCGTCAAGCCCTATCTGCCGCAGCAGACCTGGTTCTACGATGCAGACGCGCTGACCGACCGCAGCGAGAAATTTCTCGCCAGCGAGATCATCCGCGAGAAGCTGTTCCGCCTCACTGGTGACGAGTTGCCCTACACCTCGACCGTCGTGATCGACAAGTTCGAGGAAATCGACGACCCCCAGGACGCTGCCTTGCAGCGCCCGCCCCCCGAGGGGGACGCGGCCGCTTCGGGTGGCCGCGCGCGGCCGCGGGGAAACCTGCGCCGCATCTCGGCCAGCATCGTCGTGGAGCGCGACGCGCACAAGGGCATGGTGATCGGCGCCAACGGCGAGCGGTTGAAGCGCATCGGCTCCGAAGCGCGCCAGGAACTCGAAACGCTGATGGATGCGAAGGTGTTCATCGAGCTGTGGGTCAAGGTGCGCTCGGGCTGGGCCGACGACGAGGCGCATCTGCGTTCCTACGGCTACGAATGACGACCCCGGCGCGCATCCGAGTGCCTCTCGGTCTCATGAGGAAACGCCCGGCCGCCCGAAGTTTCCTCATCCCCTCGGGGGGCGGACGACGTATGTCGTCGGCCTGGGGGCGCTCATGAGGAAACGCCCGGCCGCCCGAAGTTTCCTCATCCCCCTCGGGGGGCGGACGACGTATGTCGTCGGCCTGGGGGCGCTCATGAGGAAACGCCCGGCCGCCCGAAGTTTCCTCATCCCCCTCGGGGGGCGGACGACGTATGTCGTCGGCCTGGGGGCGCTCATGAGGAAACGCCCGGCCGCCCGAAGTTTCCTCATCCCCCTCGGGGGGCGGACGACGTATGTCGTCGGCCTGGGGCCGCTCTGAGGTCCGAGCCGATGGCGGCGCGCTCGCCCCGTCACGCCGCGCCGCTCTCGGCCTACGTTCTGCACCGCTACGACTGGAGCGAATCCAGCCTGATCCTCGACCTGTTCACGCGCGAGCAGGGGCGTCTGGCCGTCGCGGCCAAGGGCGCGAAGCGCCCGTACTCGCAGCTGCGCGGCGTGTTGCTGCCGTTCCAGCGGCTCAACGTGTCGCTGGGCAAGGTGGCGCCCCACGACGAAGGCTCGCGCGAGGTCCAGACCTTGCGCGGCGCCGAATGGGCCGGGGGCGCGGCGATGCTGACCGGCGCGGCGCTGTTCAGCGGCTTCTACCTCAACGAGCTATTGATGAAGCTGCTGGCGCGCCACGACCCGCATGCCGCACTGTTCGATGCCTACGCCGCGGCGCTGCCGGAGCTGGCCGTCCCCGACGAGACGCGCGTGCAGGCCGCGCTGCGCGCGTTCGAGCTGAGTTTGCTGCGACAGACCGGCCTGCTGCCCGATCTGAGCCTGGTCACGTCGACGCAGCAACCGGTGCGCGGCGGCACTTGCTACGCGTTGCTGCCGGAAGCCGGCGTCGCCGACGCGGCGCAAGGCGCGGTCGGGGCGCTCGGCGGCGAGGCGCTGATCGGCCTGCAGGCCGCTCTGGAACACGGCAGCCCCGCCGCGCTCCAGCAGGCGTGCCGGGTTTGCCTGGCGGCGCTGAAGCTGCCGCTGCGCGCGATGATCCAGCACCAGATCGGTTCTGCCCCGCTGCGCACGCGCCAGGCGCTGCGGGACCTGCAAAGCCTGTAGCCGACGGACGCGCAGGCGTCCGGTTTGCACCGAGAATTCGTCAATGAACCCGCTCCTCACCACCGGTCTCGATGCACGCCGCGGCGCGACCGCGCTGTCGGTCAACCTTAACAAGGTTGCACTGCTGCGCAACACGCGCGAGATCGGCATCCCGAGCGTGCTGCGCGCGGCCACGTTCGCCCTCGAAGCCGGCGCGCAGGGCATCACGGTGCACCCGCGGCCCGACCAGCGCCACATCCGCGCGCACGATGTCTACGAGCTCGCCGAACTGATGCGGCAGTGGCCGCAGGCCGAATACAACATCGAGGGCAACCCGTTCCACAACCTGATGGAGTTCGCGCGCGAGCTGGCCGGCAAGGGCCTGCCGATCCATCAGGTCACGTTCGTGCCCGACAGCGTCGAGCAGTCCACCTCGGACCACGGCTGGCAGTTTCCGCAGGACGCCCAGCGTCTCGGTCCGCTGGTTGCCGAAGCGCGGGCCCTCGGCGTTCGGGTGAGTCTGTTCATGGAACCGCTGCCCGCAGCGATGGCCGCGGTGCGCGAGTTGCAAGCCGACCGTGTCGAGCTCTACACCGAAAGCTTCGCCCGCGCTCACCTCGCGGGTGATGCCGAGACGGTGCTGCCCGCCTTCACCGCGACCGCGCAGGCCGCGCTGCGCGAGGGCCTGGGTCTGAACGCCGGACATGACCTGAACCGTGCCAACCTGACCGACTTCCTGCGCGCCGTGCCCGGTGTGCAGGAAGTGTCGATCGGCCACGCGCTGATCGCCGACGCGCTCGAACTCGGCTACACCGAGGCCGTGCGCAGCTACCTGCGCTGCATCCGCCGCGCGTCATGACAACCCATCGCCCGATGCGTGCATCGGTCGATCCCCCGAGGGGATGCGGGCCGGCGAGGTTCATGCCGTGGGCCTCTTCGTGGCCGGTGGAGCGGCCCGGCGCTCGGCCCGCAGCGCAATCATGATTTACGGGATCGGCACCGACATCTGCGACGTGCGCCGCATCGCGGCCACGCTCGAGCGGCGCGGCGAGCGTTTCGCCGAGAAGGTGCTCGGCCTGCACGAGATCGAGGTGTTCCGTGCGCGCCGGGCGAAGATCGAGGCGCGTGGCGTCCGCTATCTCGCGACGCGCTTTTCGGCCAAGGAGGCGTTCTCGAAGGCGATCGGTCTGGGCATGCGCCTGCCGATGAGCTGGCGCGACTGCGAAGTCGTCAAGGCGCCCGGCGGCAAGCCGCAGATTCGCCTGCACGGCGCGCTTGCCGAGTGGTTCGACGCGCGCGGACTGCAGGCGCATGTCAGCGTCAGCGACGAGAGCGACTACGCGGCGAGCTTCGTGGTCGTCGAAACGAAAGAATGAACATGAGCACACACGCCCCCGTCGTCCTCGACATCGCCGGCACCACGCTGAACGCCGACGATCGCCGCCGATTGCAGAACCCGCTGACCGGCGGGCTGATCCTGTTCGCCCGCAACTGGCGCGACCGGCTGCAGCTCACCGAGCTGACGAGCGAGATCAAGTCGATCCGGCCCGATGTGCTGATCTGCGTCGACCACGAGGGCGGCCGCGTGCAGCGTTTCCGCACCGATGGCTTCACCCACCTGCCGCCGATGCGCGTGCTCGGCGAGATGTGGATGAACGACGGCAAACGCGGTGCCGGCAACGGCGCGTTGACTGCGACCGATGCCGCCACGGCTGCCGGTCACGTGCTCGGTGCCGAGCTGCGCGCCTGCGGTGTCGACCTCAGTTTCACGCCGGTGCTCGACCTCGACCACGGCCCCAGCGGCGTGATCGGCGACCGCGCGTTCCACCGCGACCCGCGCGTCGCCACGCTGCTCGCGAAGAGCCTGATGCACGGCCTGCTGCTCGCCGGCATGCACAACTGCGGCAAGCACTTCCCCGGCCACGGGTTCGTCGCCGCCGACAGCCATGTCGATGTGCCGGTCGACCGGCGCAGCCTGAAGCTGATCCTGGCCGACGACGCCCGGCCCTACGAGTGGCTCAGCACCAGCCTCGCCAGCGTGATGCCGGCGCACGTGATCTACCCGAAGGTCGACGCGCTGCCGGCCGGCTTCTCGGCACGCTGGCTGAAGGACATCCTGCGTCTGCAGCTCGGCTTCACCGGCGCGATCTTCAGCGACGATCTGAGCATGGCCGGCGCGCGCCGCATCGGCGGCGCCGACGTGACGCATGCCGAGGCTGCCGCGGCGGCCCTGAGCGCCGGTTGCGACATGGTGCTGCTGTGCAACCAGTCCGCTCCCGGCGAGCGCGCCGTCGACGAATTGCTCGACGGTCTCCATGACGCGCAGGCGCAGGGTCATTGGCAGCCCGACCCCGACAGCGAGGCGCGCCGCCTCGACCTGCTCCCTCAGACGGCGCCGTTCACCTGGGACGAACTGATGCACCTGCCGGCGTACCAGCGCGCGCTCGAACGCCTGCCCTGAGCGCAGCGCCGCTGCCCGCGGCGTTGTGCGGGGCGCATGCGAACGAAAAGGCGCCGCCGGGCGTGCGCCGCGGCGGCGCTCGGGGCGCCTGGCGAAAGCGTCAGACCGGCGCTTGCGATCCGCCTTGTGCGGTCTCGAACGGCAGCTTGAACTGCGACAGATCCTTGCGCGTCTCGACCAGCACCAGCGGGCCTTCGTCGATCACGGGGGCCGGCTTGCGCTCGCGCGGCACATGAACCGGCGCGGGTTCGCTCGCCATCGCCGCCTGCACGGCGCGGATCTTCTCGGTATCGGAATTGACCCATTGCAGGCCGGCAGATTCGGCGACGGCCTGCAGTGAATCGATCGGCAGCACGAATGCCGGCACGGACTCCGCCGCCGAAGGCCGGGCAGTCACGGGCGCGACCGGCGCGGGCGCTGCGGCCGGCGCGACCTCGGCGATCGACACGCTGGACGGCTCCGTCACCGTGGGTGCCTCGATCGGTTCCGGCACGCTCGCGGGCAGCAGTGTGGCGAGGTCCGCAGGCGTGTCGGTTTCCTGGAACGCCGCGCTCGGGGGTGCGGCGCTGTCGCTCATGCCGTCGGTCGGAGTGAGCTCGCCATCGATCTCCGGGCTGCGCTCGCGACGGTTGCGGCCACGTCCGCGGCGACGGCCTTCGCCGGCTTCGCTGCCTTCCGGGCGCAGCGCGGCCAGCGCCGCTTCGCCATCGGCGACCGTGGCTGCCGCGGCTGCGAGCGATTCCTGCGCCGGCTCGGCTGCGGCCATGCTCGGTTGACGGTCCGACGGGGCGGCACCGGCCTCATCCCGGTCACGACCGCCACGACCGCCGCGCCGGTTGCGGCGTCGGCCTCCCTGGCGCTCGGCCGAGTCCTCGCCCGTGTCCGGCGTTTCGGCGCCGGGGAGGGTCTCGACCAACGGTTCCGGTGCTGCCGCTTCGGCAGCCGGGCTCGCGCGGCGTGGCTCGCGCTCGGGGCGCGGGCCACGCCGGCCTTCACCGCGGTCGGCACGTTCAGCGCGCGGCTCGCCGCGGCCCTCTTCGCCGCGGTTCGCGTCCAGCGCTTCGGCGCGCACGCCTTCGTCGCCGGCGGGACGGTCGGCACTGCGATCCGGGCGGCGGCCACGGCCTTCGCCCCGGTCACCGCGAGCGTCGCCGCTGCGTTCGCCGCGACCCTCGCCACGTTTGCCGTCACGACCGGCGTCGCGCCCGCCACGACCGCCGCGCTCGCCGCGGCCATTGCGTTCGCCGCGCTCGCCACGCCCTTCGATGGATTTCGCCGCCGGTGCTGGCGCTGTCGGGGCCGGTGCGGCGGGTGCCGGGGTCGGCGCGCCGAACAGGTTCTTGACCCACGTGAAGAATCCACCGCCGACAGGCGCCGGTGCGGGTGCTGCGACCACCGGGGGCGGGACGACGATGGGTTCGGGTTTCGGCGCCGCGACCGGCGCCGGCGTCTCGGGCAGGATGCCCTTGATGACCGGCTCCTGCTTGGCCTTGGTCTTCTCGCGTCGCGTGATGCCGACTTCCTCCTCGGGCTCGTCGATCATCGTGTAGCTGGCCTGCAGGTTCTCCAGGCGCGGGTCGTCGTGGCGCAGGCGCTCGAGCCGGTAGTTCGGCGTCTCGAGGGCCTTGTTCGGGACCAGCAGCACGGTCACGCGCTGCTTCAGCTCGATCTTCGTGATCTCGGTGCGCTTCTCGTTGAGCAGGAACGAGGTCACCTCGACCGGCACCTGCACGTGCACGGCGGCGGTGTTGTCCTTCATCGACTCTTCCTGGACCATGCGCAGGATCTGCAGCGCGCTGGACTCGGTGTCGCGGATGTGGCCGGTGCCGTTGCAGCGCGGGCAGGTGATGTGCGAGCCTTCGCTCAGAGCCGGGCGCAGGCGCTGGCGGCTGAGTTCGAGCAGGCCGAACTTGCTGATCGAGCTGAACTGCACGCGGGCGCGGTCCTGGCGCAGCGCGTCGCGCAGGCGGGTTTCCACTTCGCGACGGTTCTTCGACTCTTCCATGTCGATGAAGTCGACGACGATCAGGCCGCCCAGGTCGCGCAGCCGCATCTGGCGCGCGATTTCGTCCGCGGCCTCGAGGTTGGTGCGGGTGGCGGTCTCTTCGATGTCCGAGCCGCGCGTCGAGCGCGCCGAGTTCACGTCGACCGAAACCAGCGCTTCGGTGTGGTCGATCACGATCGCGCCGCCCGACGGCAGGTTCACGGTGCGCGAGAACGCGGTCTCGATCTGGTGCTCGATCTGGAAGCGGCTGAACAGCGGCGCGTCGTCACGGTAACGCTTGACCTTGTGCGCCGTCTCCGGCATCACGTGGGCCATGAATTGCTGGGCCTGGTCGAAGATGTCGTCGGTGTCGATCAGGATTTCGCCGACATCGGCGGTGAAGTAGTCGCGGATCGCGCGGATCACCAGCGACGACTCCTGGTAGATCAGGAACGCGCCCTTGCCGGCTTTCGAGGCGCCGTCGATCGCGTCCCACAGCTTGAGCATGTAGTTCAGGTCCCACTGCAGCTCGGGCGCGGTGCGGCCGATGCCGGCGGTGCGGGCGATCAGGCTCATGCCCTTCGGGTACTCGAGCTGGTCGAGGTTTTCCTTCAGCTCCTCGCGGTCTTCGCCTTCGATCCGACGCGAGACGCCGCCGCCGCGCGGGTTGTTCGGCATCAGCACCAGATAGCGGCCGGCGAGCGACACGAACGTGGTCAGTGCCGCGCCCTTGTTGCCGCGTTCCTCTTTCTCGACCTGGACCAGCAACTCCTGGCCGTTCGAGATCACGTCCTGGATGCGCGCGTCGCGCACGCTGGCGCCTTCGCGAAAGTAGTTCTTCGAGATTTCCTTGAATGGCAGGAAGCCGTGGCGGTCTTCGCCGTAGTCGACGAAGCAGGCTTCGAGCGACGGCTCGACGCGCGTGACGACCGCCTTGTAGATGTTGCCCTTGCGTTGCTCCCGGCCTTCGATCTCGGTTTCGAAGTCCATCAGCTTCTGGCCGTCGACGATCGCCAGGCGGCGCTCTTCGGGCTGCGTCGCATTGATCAGCATGCGTTTCATTCGTGCACTCCTTCGCGCGGCGTCATCCGACATGAGCCGCGCACATCACACAGCCGCCCGCGGCGGCTGCCGGCGGGTGACGACTCGATGCACGAGAAAACGAAAACGGAGCCAAGGGTGTCGCCCTGGACTGCGCAAGTGCGGCGTGGTCGACAGACCGGCCGAACGGGCAGCGTTGGCGCGTGCGTGTCAGCGAGCCCCGCGCATGTCGGCCACCGGCGAACGGGCGATGCCGGGCGAGCCCGCCGCATCGCAGGCGCTTGGCCTGGGCAGCGAGCGCGCGCGGCGCCGTGGTTCGGGGATGGGGATCGACATCGGCCGGAGTCTGCTGGACGCGGGCGGGAGCGTGGGAGTCGACGCCGGGGATCGGCGTGGATTCGGTCTCCTGCCTGAGAAAACCTTTTGAGTGAGCTCGTTCTTGTTCGCTCTGCCGTCTCGAACCGAGGGCCGCGCCGTCACTTGGGGACGGTGCCCGCCGCTCTGCGCATCGAGGCGTTGCATCACCTTGTGGCCGGACCCTTCAACCGCTGGATGCCCGACCGCCACCTTCTGTGGTATCGATCCCGAGACTAAACTCCGGAAAATCAAATACTTATCGCAGTAACGTGGTGCAACGCATTATAGGGGCCAAACCCGGGGCCGCCGATTCCCCGGCCGCGCCGGCAGTGCACCGCGTGCGGATCGACGAGGCGTCGGAAGGCCAGCGCCTGGACAACTTCCTCGTCAAGCTGCTCAAGGGCGTACCCAAGACGCACGTCTACCGCGTCATCCGGTCCGGTGAGGTGCGGGTCAACAAGGGCCGCGCCGGCGCCGACACCCGGCTGGCGTTGGGCGACGAGGTGCGCATTCCGCCGGTGCGGGTCGCCGACCGGAGCGAGGCGCCCGCGGCACCGGCGCGCGAGTTCCCGGTCGTGTTCGAGGATGATTGGTTGATCGCGATCGACAAGCCGGCCGGAGTCGCGGTGCATGGCGGCAGCGGCGTCAGCTCCGGGGTGATCGAGCAGCTGCGGCAGGCGCGGCCGGGCGCGAAGTTCCTGGAGCTGGTGCACCGGCTCGACAAGGAGACCTCCGGGTTGCTGCTGATCGCGAAGAAGCGCTCGGCGCTGGTCGCGCTGCAGGACCAGTTGCGCCAGCGCGGCGGCGACAAGGCGATGGTCAAGACCTACGCGGCACTCGTGACGGGCGCCTGGCCGGCGAACCGCAAGGTCATCGACGTGGCGCTGCACAAGTTCCTGACCGCCGACGGAGAGCGCCGGGTCAGGGCCGTTGCCGACGATCACGACGACGGCCGGCGCTCGATCACGCTGGTGCGCATTGCGCAGACCTTCAAGGCGTTCACCTTGCTCGACGTGACGATCAAGACCGGCCGCACGCACCAGATCCGCGTGCACCTGACGCACGAGGGCCATGCGATCGTCGGCGACGAGAAATACGGCGACTTCGCGTTGAACAAGGCGGTTGCGCGCGGCGAGGCCGTGCCCGGCCAGCGCTTCGATCGCATGTTCCTGCACGCACGCTGCCTGCGCTTCACGCACCCGGACAGCGGCGAGGGCATCGCCCTGGAGGCGCCGTTGCCGGCAGAATGCAAGGCCTTGATCCACGCGCTGGCGTCCGCTGCTCCATGACCTCTCCGAGGAATTTCGACCTGATCGTCTTCGACTGGGACGGCACCCTGTTCGACTCGACCGCGCTGATCGCGCGCTGCATCCAGTCTGCCTGCGCCGATCTCGGCGTGTCGGTCCCGAGCGACAAGCGCGCCAGCTACGTGATCGGCATGGGCGTGAGCGAGGCGCTGCAGTACGCCGCGCCGGAGTTGCCGCGCGAACGCTACCGCGAACTCGGCGAACGCTACCGTCACCACTATGTCGCGCGCCAGCACGACATCGTGTTCTTCGACGGCACCCTCGCGCTGTTGCAGGCGCTGAAGGCGCGCGGCCACCTGCTCGGCGTGGCGACCGGCAAGTCGCGCCGCGGGCTGGACGACGTGCTCGACAGCTCGGGACTGCGCGGCCTGTTCGACGCGACGCGCACGGCCGACGAGACCGCCTCCAAACCGCACCCGCGCATGTTGCTCGAACTGATGGACCAGTTGCAGGCGGCACCGGAGCGCACCGTGATGATCGGCGACACGACCCACGATCTGCAGCTGGCGCGAAATGCCGGCACGTCCGGCGTCGGCGTCAGCTACGGAGCGCACGACCAGGGTCTGTTCGACGGTCACGGTGCGCTCCATGTCGCGAACTCCACGAGCGATCTGCGCGACTGGTTGCTGCGACATGGCTGAGGCGCCCGTCGCGCCTGGCGCCGCGCCGCGCCGTTCGGAACCGCTGCGCTTGTGCGCGTCCGGCGATCTGGCCGAGAAGGGCGCCGGCTTCGTCTTCGAGGTGCTGCATTACCGCGAGCCGGCGCGCGCCTTCGTGCTGCGCTTCGACGGCCGGGTCGTCGGTTACCTGAACCGCTGCCTGCATGTTCCGACCGAGATGGACTGGCGCCACGGCGAGTTTCTCGACGCTGACCGCGAGTTCATCATGTGCGCGACCCATGGTGCGGTCTACGAGCCGCTCACCGGCCGCTGCGCCGGTGGCCCCTGCGGTCGCGGCAAGCTCAGCGTGATCGACGTGTTCGAGCGCGACGGCCAGGTCTATTGGTATCCTTCCCGCGATACCCAACCCGCGATTGCCGGGCGCCCGGTGCCTGCCTCGAGGCCTTCATGACCACGCCCGACAACGACCTGTTTTCTTCGACCCCGGGAGCCTCTCCGGCGCCCGCGCCCGCCGCGCCGGGCGCCGAGCGGCCACCGGGCTGGAACGGCGTTGCCGAGCAGTTCGCGCGCGACCTGCTGCGCGACCGCCGCAGCGACCGCCGCTGGCGCATCTTCTTCCGCCTGTCGTGGCTGCTGCTGGTGATGGCGATCGCCTACGCCATTCTGGCAGCGCGCAACCACGCCTCGATGCCGACCGGCCCGCACACCGCGCTGATCGAGGTGCGCGGCGAGATCGCGGCGAACGCCGAGGCCAGCGCCGAGAACCTGTTGCCCGGCATCAAGACCGCGTTCGAGGACGACAGCGCCAAGGCGATCGTGCTGCGCATCAACTCGCCCGGCGGCAGCCCGGTGCAGGCCGGCATCATCAACGACGAGATCCGGCGCCTGAAGAAGCTCCATCCCAAGAAGGTCTACGCGGTGGTCGAGGAGACCTGCGCGTCGGGGGCCTACTACATCGCGGTCGCGGCCGACGAGATCTATGTGGACAAGGCCTCGGTCGTCGGCTCGATCGGCGTGCTGATGGACAGCTTCGGCGCGGCCGGCCTGCTCGACAAGCTCGGCGTCGAGCGCCGCCTGATCACCGCGGGCGAGAACAAGGGCCTGGGCGACCCGTTCTCGCCGCTGCTCCCGCAGCAGCGCGCCTACCTGCAGGCGATGATCGACCAGATCCACCAGCAGTTCATCGCGGTCGTCAAGCAGGGCCGCGGCAAGCGCCTGAAGGAAACGCCGGAGACCTTCAGCGGCCTGTTCTGGAACGGCGAGCAGGCGTTGCGCATGGGCCTGGTCGACCACCTCGGCAACCTCGACTACGTGGCCCGCGAGGTCGTGAAGGCCGAAGACGTGATCGACTACACGCCGAAGGAGAACGTCGCCGAGCGGCTGGCGAAGAAGTTCGGCGCGGCGATCGGGGCCGGTGCCGTCAAGGCGATGCCGAGCGCGTTCACGATCCGCTGAACGCGCGCGTCGGGCCCGGTAACGCTCCGGTAACGGCCTCCCGCCTACACTGGCCGCGCGTGACCTAGCGTGCCCGTGGGGCGCCGATCGCGTCTCGAGGAGCCGGCGATGAGCGCAGCCCTGTTCCGCAACCTGCTTGTCAGCGGCGTGCTGGTGTGGTCGGGCCTGAGCGGCGCGCCCTGCGCTCTGGCGCAGGGCCGTCCGCCGACGACCGAGGAGCTCGGCAGGGATCCCGGCGCGCTGCGCCAGCTCGAAGAACAGAAGAGAGCCAGCGAGTTGCGCGAGCAACAGGGGCGGCAACAGCAGCAACAGGATCAGTTGTACGAGGATGCTGCCCGCCAGCAGCAGGCCCGCCAGCAGGGCGACGTGGCGCAGGGCCAGGCGGTGCTGCGCAGTTGGCAGAAGCGCCCGCCGCTCGCACCCGAACACAACCCGCTGCTCGGGCGCTGGAACTCGCTGGGCAGCGGCGGCCGCGCCGCCGGCGGCAACGACATCACCGCGCTCGCGAACGCGCTGCTCGGCGGCATCACCGCCGGACTGTGCGACTCGATGCTCGGCCGCGGCCTGGTCGAGTTCCGGCCGACCGGGCTGGTCGCGATCGGCCGCGACGGCCGCGAGCGGCCTATGTACCGCGCCGACTACCGGGGCGGCGGTTCGCGAGTCGTCGTGTTGCCGCAGCCCGGGCAATCCTTCACTCACATGATCATCGACTTCAACGGCCCGGATCGTGCCACCGTCGCGGCGGTGGGTTGCGTGCTCGCGCGTCCCGGCAGCGGTACGGCGACGGCTGCCGACAGTGTGCCGGCTGCCCCCGCCGACGTGCAATGGATGCTGCTGGGCACGTCGGCAGCGAATGGCGGCATGGACGTCTACGTCGCGCGCTCGACGATCCGGCGCTCGGGCGACTCGGCGCAGATGTCCGACCTGTGGGACTTCAAGACGGCCCATACGTTCGAGGGCAAGCGCTTCCTGTCGGCCCGCAACCGGTACGAATACGACTGCGCGGGCACGCGGCGGCGGATGCTGGCCACGGTCGGGTTCTCCGGGCACATGGGGCAAGGCACGGTCATCGGCTCCGGCAACAGAACCGATGCATGGGAGCCCGTGCCTCAAAGCGGCCCGATCCGGGACTACTGGAACATCGCCTGCGCGAAGTCCTAGAGCAGCATCGGCGACACGAGCAACCCGGCGGCCGAGCTCAGGTGGCGAGCATCCCCTTGGCCTCGATGAACGTCACGACCTCCGCGAGCCCGGCGTTCGTCTTCAGGTTGCTCATCACGAAGGGCTTGCTGCCGCGCATGCGCCGCGTGTCGGCCGCCATCACGTCGAGGTTCGCGCCGACGTGGGGCGCGAGGTCGGTCTTGTTGATCACGAACAGGTCGCTCTTGGTGATCCCCGGACCACCCTTGCGCGGAATCTTCTCGCCGGCGGCGACGTCGATCACATAGATCGTCAGGTCGCTGAGCTCGGGGCTGAAGGTCGCCGCGAGGTTGTCGCCGCCGCTCTCGATGAACACGATGTCGGCGTTCGGGAACTTCTCGAGCATGCGGTCGACCGCCTCGAGGTTGATCGACGCATCCTCGCGGATCGCGGTGTGCGGGCAGCCGCCGGTCTCCACGCCCATGATGCGCTCGGCCTCGAGCGCGCCGGCCACCGTCAGCAGGCGCTGGTCTTCCTTGGTGTAGATGTCGTTCGTGACGACGACCAGGTCGTAGCGTTCGCGCATCGCCTTGCACAGCATCTCGACCAGCGTCGTCTTGCCCGAGCCGACCGGTCCGCCGACGCCGACGCGCAGCGGCGGCAGTTTTCGGGTTCGATTCGCGATGTGATGGAGTGCGGTGCTCATGGGCCGGATTATGGCGGCCTCGCCCCGATGGTCACGCTCGCGTCATCGGCCGCACACACGCGCGTCACGGGGGAGGGCGAGCATGCTGGTTCATGCAGCGCGACTTCCCCCCGACGGAGCTGCCGCTCGCGGGCCGTTCCGGCCTTCGCGCAGCCGGTGGCGAGGTGCGGGAGCAGCGCCTGCGCGTGCGCAGTGCGTGGATTTCGGATCTTCACCTGGGCACGCCGGGCTGCCAGGCGCAGGCGCTGCTCGGCTTTCTGAGGCACGTCGAGTGCGAGACGCTGTACCTCGTCGGCGACATCGTCGACGGCTGGCAGTTGAAGCGCGCCTGGTACTGGCCGCAGGCGCACAACGACGTGGTGCAGAAGCTGCTGCGCATGGCCCGCAAGGGCACGCGCGTGATCTTCGTGCCCGGCAACCACGACGAGTTCGCGCGCCGCTACGTGCAGCACAACTTCGGCGGCATCGAGGTCGTCGACGAATGGATCCACGTGACGGCCGACGGCCGGCGGCTGTGGGTCATCCACGGCGACCTGTTCGACGGCGTGATCCAGTGCGCGAAGTGGCTCGCCCACGTCGGCGACTCGCTCTACGAATTCACGCTGCGGCTCAACCGCCACCTCAACTCGCTGCGTGCGCGCATGGGGATGCCGTACTGGAGCCTGTCGAAGTACCTCAAGCTGAAGGTCAAGCGCGCGGTCAGCTACGTCGGCGATTTCGAGGCCGCGGTCGCGCGCGAGGCGCGCAAGCGCGGGCTGCACGGCGTCGTCTGCGGTCACATCCACCACGCCGAGCTGCGCGAGATCGACGGCGTGCTGTACGCGAACGACGGCGACTGGGTCGAGAGCCTGACCGCGCTGATCGAGCACGCCGACGGCCGGCTCGAAATCTTCGACTGGTCGCAGCATCTGCGTCGCGAGGCCGGTGCGGTGCGCGACCCTGCCGGTTCGGGCGAGCCGTGGACGGTGCCTCGGCCCGTCCACGCAAGGGCTGGCGAATGAAGATCGTGCTCGTCACCGATGCCTGGCTGCCGCAGGTCAACGGCGTGGTCACCACCTTGCTCGAACTGATACGGGGGCTGGACGTGCGCGGGCACGAGATCGTGCTGATCGAGCCTTCCGCGTTCCGGCGCTTCGCGTGCCCGGGCTACGCCGGGATCGAGCTCGCTTGGCGGCCCGGCGCGCAAGCCGCGCGCGCCATCGACGCCGCCGGTGCCGACGCAATCCACATCGCCACCGAAGGCCCGCTCGGGACGGCGGCGCGGCGCCACTGCCTGCGCCGCGGCCTGGCCTTCACGACCGCGTTCCACACCCGCTTCCCGGACATTCTGGCAACGGCGCTGGGCATTCCACCCGCCTGGGGCTATTCCTGGTTTCGCCGCTTCCATGCGCCGTCGTCCGGCGTGATGGTGCCGAGCGAAGGCATGCTGACGATCCTGGCGCGGCACCGCTTCGAGCGCCTGCGGCGCTGGTCGCACGGCGTCGACCTGCGGCTGTTCAGGCCGACGGAGCCGATCGCGCTGGACCTGCCGCGGCCGATCTTGCTGTACGTCGGCCGCGTCTCCTACGAGAAGAACCTCGAGGCTTTTCTGCGGCTGGACCTGCCGGGCACCAAGCTCGTCTACGGCGTCGGCCCGTTGCTGGACAAGCTGCGCGCGGCTTACCCGCGGGTTCATTGGCGCGGCGTCGTGCCGCGCGAGGCGTTGCCGGCGATCTACAGCGCTGCCGACGTTTTCGTGTTCCCGAGCCACAGCGAGACCTTCGGGCTGGTGATGCTGGAGGCGATGGCCTGCGGCACGCCGGTCGCGGCCTTCCCGGTCGCCGGCCCGCTCGATGTGGTTGCGGATTCCGACGGTGGCGTGCTCGACGACGATCTCGCGCAGGCGACGCTGCGCGCGTTGGCGCTGCCGCGTGAGCGGGCGCGCGCACGCGCGCTCGAGTTCGACTGGGAGCGGGTCTGCGACCAGTTCGTGTCGTTTCTCGTGCCGGCGCGTGCGGCGCCGGATCGGGCCGCGAGTTCGATCGTCAGCGCAAGAACGTAGCCGGCGCCGAAGATTCGCCCTGCAGTTGCGGCAGGTCGCCGATGCGGGCGCGCGCCCGCGGCCACAGTGCCTCGGCGCTGGCGATGCGGGCCTCGATCTCGACGTTGCGTGCCTCGTGTTTCGCCGCGCGGAGGTTCAGGACCTGAACAGGCGCGAGTACTGCACCTCATGCTGCGCCGACAGGATCGCGAGCATCGGCGTGAATGCCTGGCGTTCGCTGTCCATCAGCGCGGCCGCGCGGTCGACGGCAGCAGGGATCGCGTCGGTCAGCGCGGCCAGGATGCGCTGGCCGGCGCTCTGGCCCAGCGGCACCGCCTTCAGCCCCGCCTGCACCATGTTCTCGGCCCAGCCGAATGCGAAGCTCAGCAGCGTCTCGCGCAGCGGCGCGCCGGTCTGCGCTGCGGCCAGCGCGAACCCGACCGGCCAGGTCGGCGCGGGCGCGAGGGCCTTCAATGCGGCGACGCGCTCATCCGCCGCCCCGCCGCGGTTCTTCAACCACTCGACCATCGAGCGGCCCATCTGCGCGGACTGCTGACGCAGCTCGGCGGTCTCGCGGGTCGTCGTGACCCAGGCATTGAGTTCGGCGACCGTTGCGAGGTCACCCCGGCCCCAGGCCTTGTGGGCTTTCGCGACCACGGCGAGGTCGCAGCGCGCCAGGCTGAGTTGCAACTGGTCCAGCAGCCAGGCGGCGGCCTGCGCTTCGTCCTGCACCCGACCGGCCTCGACGGCGGCCTCCAGTCCTTCGGAATAGCTGAAGCCGCCGACCGGCAAGGCCGGTGAGGCCAACCACATCAGCTGCAGCAGCGCGTCGGCGCGGACGGGCTGCGGCGCTCGGCGGGCGCGCGGCATGGCCGCTTCAGTGCTTGTGCAAAGGGTCGTGCGCATGGCCGTGATCGTGGCCACAGCCCGGTCCGTGGACATGCGCCTGGGTCGCGGCCGGGGCATGCTGTACACGCCCATGCGCAGGGTCGTGGCCGGCCGCATACGCGCCACCTTCCGGCTCGAAGGGGGCGAGCTGTTCGGACACGTCCAGATGCATCTTCCTCAGCATCTCGGCGAGCACATGGTCGGGCTCGATCTGCAGGTGCTCGGGCGTCAGCTCGATCTGTACATGGCGGTTGCCGAGATGGTAGGCCGCGCGCAGCAGATCGAACGGCGTGCCGTGCCCGGCGCGGGCGGTGATGCGCATCACCGCCTGCGGCTGCGCGACGACCCGGACCAGCGAACCGTCCTCGGCCACCAGGACGTCGCCGCCGCGCACGGCCGTGCCGCGCGGCAGGAACACGCCGAGTGCCCGGCCCAGCGAGTCCTGGGCGTCGAACCGGCTCTTCCGGCGCGTGTCCCAGTCGAGCGCCACGACGCCGGCGCGCCGGAGCAACGCGGGCGCCAGTCCGTGGCCTGCGGGGAGAAGCTTGTTGATGTGCAGCATGGTTTCATCCGATCGGTGAGGCCCCGAGTGTGCCAGCGGCGCGCTGCGCCGCTGGGAACACCGTGCCGATCCGGGCAATGACCCCAGACGGCCACAGGGTTGTGGCATGGGCGGAACGCATCGTTCCAGTTTGCGGGGGGCGGTGCATGCACGACCCGGCCGGGTTGGCACGCCACGTGTTCTCGTGGCACCAGTGCTTCCTATGCTCCAGCATGTCCTCGCTCTCGTGGCATGGGACATGGACATGTCCAAATCACCAATCAAAGGAAGAGCATGAAAAAATTTGCAACCCTGGCAGTACTCGCTGCCATCTCGGGCGGTGCGTACGCCCAGTCGTCGTCGGTCACGCTGTTCGGCGTCGTCGACGCGGCGGCGCGCTATGTGAAAAACAGCGACAAGCACATGTACTCGCTGGCCAGCGGCGGCACCAACAGCAGCCGCTTCGGCTTTCGCGGCGTCGAAGACCTGGGCGGTGGCCTGGCGGCCGGTTTCTGGCTCGAGGCGGGCTTCAATGCCGATACCGGCAGCTCGTCGGACAGCAGCCGCTTCTTCAACCGCCGTTCGACCGTCGGCCTGATGGGCACCTTCGGTGAGATTCGCCTCGGTCGCGACGTCACGCCGACCTACACCGGTTACCTCGACTACGATCCGTTCGGCGACAGCGGCGTGGCCGCAGCGAGCAAGTTCGACGCGGCACTCGGCGTGAGCCGGGATGGTGCGGCTGTCGGGTCTACTGCAACGGGCCTCGGCAACCGTGCCGACAACCAGATCATGTACCTGCTGCCGAGCAACCTCGGCGGCGTCTACGGACGCGCAGCGGTCGCCGCCGGCGAAGGCACGGCCGGCAAGAAGTACTACGGCGGCCGCATCGGCTACGCGGCGGGCCCGCTCGACGTGTCGGTGGCATACGGCCAGTACGAGGTCGCTCCGGTGGGCGGCGAAGACAAGTTCAAGATTGGCGATGTCGGCGCGTCCTACGACTTCGGCATGGTCAAGTTGATGGGCTACTACACCCAGTCGAAGTTTGCAGACCAGAAGATCCAGACCTACAGCATTGGCGCGGTCGCGCCGATCGGCCTCGGCCAGGTCAAGGCGGCGTACACGCACGCCAACATGTCGGGCAAAACCGCGGCAGCCGTCAATATCGATGCCAACGACGCCGACCAGTACGCGCTCGGCTACCTCTACAACCTGTCGAAGCGCACCGCCATCTACGGCACCGTGGCCTACGTGAAGAACAAGGGCAATGCGACCTTTGCCGTGGCCACCTCGCCGACGGTTGTCGCCGGCCAGAAATCGAGCGGCGCCGAAATCGGCCTGCGCCACGCTTTCTGAGTCCAACCGGCGCTCGCCGCGCCCGGGCTGACCGGGTCGGCGGGCACCACGCTCTGCGAGGGGCCGCATTCCTAAGGGGGTGCGGCCCCTTCTTCATCCGGGGGTCACACTGCACGGCTGCAATCGAAGCGTGAAGTTACAGAACTGTAATCGGCGCGCCATCTTCGGGTAATCCCTATACACTTATCGTTCCGGCATCACGAATCCGCGACCCCTGCGCGGTGGCGAACCCGCCGCCGGGCAGTTGAACGTGCTGCCCACGCAACACCTGGAGCCCGACATGCGTCGCCAAGACATCCGATTGCTCGCCCTCGCACGCCAGGGCGATGCCGTTGCCCGCTGCGAAGCCGGACGCCGTTATCTGCTCGGCGTCGATGGATTTCCGCAACACATTGCCACCGGCCTCGATTACCTGACCCACCCCAACGTGCGCGATCTGCCGCAGGCCCTGCGCATCATCGCCGAGAGTCTGGCGCTCGAAGACCTGCTGCAACTGCAGCAGGACGGGGTGCTCGCCCCTGCCGCTGCGGCCGGCAGCGCGAGTGCGCAGGTCAAGCTGGGCGTGTGGTTGTGCGTCCGGCACGGCCGGGTCGAAGAAGGCGCACGCTGGCTCGACAAGGCCGGCGCGAACGGTCACGAGGCGGCGGCACGCGCGATGGCGGCGCTGCGCGAACCCGGCGCCGACGACCCGATGACCGGGTTCCTGACCACGTTGACCGATTCGGGCGATCTGAACGGCCCGCTGGTCGCGACCCTCGCGGCGCGGCAGGCATTGGCCGGGCGCGAACTGAAACGCCTCGCCGCCAGCCTGCGCACCGCGCTTGCCTTGACGCCGGCCCTTACACCGGAACTCGCTGAACTGGTTACCGCCGCGGTGAAGCTGTCCGAGGACAACGCCAAGCCGCTGGTCGGCATCGAGCCGCAGGCGATCGAGACTGCGCTCGACATGCGCACCCAGCGCGGCAGCCGCGACGCGGCGTATGCGCTCGGACGAGCCCTGTGCGGCATTCCCTGCGGCGTGCTGGCCCCCCTGGCGCTGGCCACCGGGCCGAACATGCGCAAGGGTGTGGCACTGCTGCTGCGCGCCGCCGACGGCGGTTGCGACGACGCGTGGCTGCACCTCTACCGCATCCACGGCGACCATCGCCTGTCGGTCGCGAACCCGCAGATGGCGCGCTTCTGCCTGGAGAAGGCCGCACTCGCCGGCCAGACCGAGGCGCAACGCAAGCTGGGGGCGCTGATGTTGCGTGCTTCAGACACTCTCGCCGACACCGAACAGGCAATCGACTGGCTGTACCAGGCGGCCACAAAGAGCGATCAGCACGCGAAGGCGCTGCTGCAGTCGCTGGTGCTGCCGATCGACGGCGACGACGCGCAGGCCGATTCGGCGATCGAACTGGTGCGACGCGACGACCCCTGGCTCGCGCTGCGCATGCAGTTGTCGCGCCATTTCGGGCTGACCAAGCTCGAAGCCCTGTGCGTCGATCCGGCCGAGGGCCTGCGGCCCTGGGGGTTGGTGGTCGGAAAGAACCCGTTCATCTCGCAGATCCGCCTCTCGGCAGCGCGCGCGATCCCGGCGATCGACGAGGCGGCCCTGCAGGTGGCACAGCGCGCGGCCGCGTTCTTCAGCCAGGCCGGTGGCGATGCGCCGGCCTTCGAGGGCGATCTGCGGCGGCGTTCGCTGCGCCAGCGCCGCGCCTTCGAGCGCCATGGCCTGGACGAGGCGATGTTCTTCGCGAACGCGAGTTCGACGACGCTCGAGGCGCTGCGTTTGGGTCCCAAGTGGGCCTTCCGAGCGAAGGAGCCGCTGCAGCTGGCGCTGGCCAGCTGACCGGCGGGCTGGTTCGTCGCGGCGGGGTTGGTGCGGCGGGGGTCTCGTGTCGATGATCGGGGATACTGACGCTTCATGAACCAGATTCGGGCCACCGCGGCGCCGACGCCGATGCGCATCCTGATCGTCGAAGACGAGCCGAAGACCGCCGCCTACGTATCCAAAGGGCTGGCCGAGCATGCCTACATCGTCGACGTCGCCGACAACGGCATCGACGGCCTGGAGATGGCGCGCTCCGGAAACCACGACCTGATCGTTCTCGACGTGATGCTGCCCGGCGCCGACGGCTGGACCGTGCTCGAGGCGCTGCGCCGCCAGCACCAGACGCCGGTGCTGTTCCTGAGCGCGCGCGACGGGGTGGCGGACCGGGTCAAGGGGCTGGAGCTCGGCGCCGACGACTACCTCGTCAAGCCGTTCGCGTTCTCGGAACTGCTCGCGCGCATCCGCACCCTGCTGCGGCGCGGCGCCGCCCGGCTGGAGCAGCGCATCTGCCTCGACGACCTCGAGGTCGATCTGGTGCGGCGCGGCGTCAGCCGCGGCGGCCGGCGCATCGATCTGACGCCCAAGGAGTACGCGCTGCTCGACTACTTCATCCACCACATCGGCGAGGTCGTTTCGCGCACGCTGCTCGCCGAGCACGTCTGGGACATGAACTTCGACAGCGACACCAATGTCGTCGACGTGGCCGTGCGCCGGCTGCGCGCCAAGCTCGACGATCCCTTCCCGACCAAGCTCATTCACACGATTCGCGGGGTCGGCTACGTGTGCGACTTGCGGCCCGGCTGATCCGTGGCTGGAAGGCGGTGAGGCTGCGCGGCTTGCTGCGGTCACTGACGGCGCAGATCGGCGTGTCGATCGCCGTGGTCTCGATCGTGCTGTCGACGGGAAGCGGCCTGTTCGTCTACTGGCTGGCCGCGCGCGAACTGCGCGAGGGCAACGAGCTGATGCTTCTCGGCAACCTGGCCCTGCTGCGGGAGGACCTGGCGGCGGCGAACTACGACCTGACGCGCACGCCGCAGCGTCTGGCCAGGCGCATGGACCTGCAGCTCGGCCACCTGAACATGGCGCTGCTGGACGAGCAGCGCCGCGTCATCGCCGCGTCGGAGCGCTTCGAGGTGCCGCTGTCGGCGCTCCCGGCAGACGCGGTGATGGTCGACGACCTGCCCCCCGGCATCGAGCATGCCGACGTGCGCGCGCTGGATACGGCGCTGGGCCCGCTGACCACGGTCTGGACCAGCCCCGACCAGCGCAGCTTCCGGCTCCTGTTCGCGCGCATCCCGGTGCCGGCCGACACGCTCGCCGCAACGCGCACATCGTCGTTGCTGGTCGTCTTCGCGTACGAGACCACACAGACGCGCCAGATCGTCACGACCGAGCGCCGGATCTTCCTGGCCACGCTGTTGCTCGGCCCGCTCGCCGCGTGGCTGCTCGGCATCTGGATCGCGCGCCGCATCGTCGCCGGCCCGAAGCGCCTCGGGGCCGCGGCGAACCGCATCAGCGCGCGGCCGATGAGCGAGCGGCTGTCGCTGGAGGACACGCCGACCGAGCTGGTCGAGTCGACGCTCGCGTTCAACCGCATGCTCGACCGGCTGGACGCGGCGTTCAAGCGCCTGTCGGCGTTTTCGTCGGACCTTGCGCACGACCTGCGCACGCCGATCAACAACCTGCTGGGCGAAGCCCAGGTCGCGCTCGCGAAGCCGCGCAGCGCCGACGAATACCGTGCGGTGCTCGAGTCCGCGGTCGAAGACCACGAGCGCATGTCCAGGCTGATCGAGAACATGCTGTTCCTTGCACGTGCCGACGACCCGCAGGCGGCGATCAACCGCCGCTGGGTCGATGTGCAGCCCATGCTCGAACGGGGCCGCGGCTACTTCGAGCTGCTCGCCGAGGAACGCGGCGTGACGCTGGCGATCGAGATGCAGGGCGCGGAACCCGCCTGGCAGCAGGTCTGGGCCGACGAGACGCTGTTCATGCGGGCGTTCGGCAACCTGGTCTCGAACGCGCTGCGCTATGCGCCGCGCGGCAGCTGCATCGCCGTCACGACGACGCCCCACGACGGTGGCGGCTGCACGCTCGAGGTCTCGAACGAGGGGCCGCCGATCGCACCCGAACACCAGCAGCGCATCTTCGAGCGCGGCTTTCGCGTCGACGCATCGCGTGCCCGCTCGGCGACCGGTTCCGGGCTCGGCCTGGCGATCGTCCAGTCGGTGATGGACCTGCATGGCGGCACCGCGAGCGTGATCAGCGGCGAGGGGCGGCGCACGACCTTCCGGCTCTGGTTTCCCGGGCCGGCGGCGCCGCGCGGGCGCGCCTAGAATCGGCCTGGTTTGCTCTCAACCGGGATCAAAGGACAGCGAGCATGAATCAGCAGACCGAGCACAAGGTCGAAGTGACCGTCGAAGAGGTCAAGGACTCGAACCCGAACCCGGCGCCGGGGGCGAGCAGCGTGGTGATCGAGACCGAATCGACCGTCAACGGCAATCGGCGCGACGCCTCGATCGAGGTGCGCGATGCCGACGCGCCGGCGATGGCCGCGGCGCTGCTGAACGCCGACGTCGACGCGCCGCCGGCGGCGGCCGACCTGCCGGTGGCGGTGCAATGTCTGGCGGCGGGCGTGGTCCACGCTGCGAGCGACGGCCGGGTGCGCCTGCACCTGCAATTCGAATCGGGCCAGGTGCTGCCCATCGAGATGCCGCACGACGCTGCCGTCGCGCTGGCGCGCGCACTCGGCCAGTACACCGGCGCGTCCTGATCGACGCCGGCGCTTCACGGCGCTTGACCCGAAAGACGGCCGCTCAGAACAGGAAGTAGCGCTGCGCCATCGGCAACTCGGTGGCCGGCTCGCAGGTGAGCAGCACGCCATCGGCGCGCACCTCGTAGGTCTGCGCGTCGACCTCGATGTCCGGCGTACCGGCGTTGTGGACCATGTCCTTCTTGCCGATCGTGCGCGTGTTTCGCACCGCCTCGACACGCCGGCGCAGCCCGAGCTGCGCCGGCACGCCGGCGGCCACCGCGGCCTTCGAGACGAAGGTGATGCAGGTGTTGTCCATCGCGCTGCCGAAGGCGCCGAACATCGGCCGGTAGTGCACCGGCTGCGGCGTCGGGATGCTCGCGTTCGGGTCGCCCATCGCCGCGGCGGCGATCATGCCGCCCTTGAGAATCAGGCTCGGCTTGACGCCGAAGAACGCCGGTTTCCAGAGCACCAGGTCGGCGAGTTTGCCGGGCTCGATGGAGCCGACCACGTGCGAGATGCCCTGCGTGATCGCCGGGTTGATCGTGTACTTCGCGATGTAGCGCTTGACGCGGAAGTTGTCGTGGCGCGCGTTGCCGCCGGGCACCCCGCGGCCGGCGGGCTGCGGGTCGGCCAGCCAACCGCGCTGCGCCTTCATCTTGTGAGCGGTCTGCCAGGTGCGGATGATGACTTCGCCGACGCGCCCCATCGCCTGGCTGTCCGACGACATCATCGAGAACACGCCGAGGTCGTGCAGGACGTCCTCGGCAGCGATGGTCTCGCGCCGGATGCGGCTCTCGGCGAACGCCAGGTCTTCGGCGATGCCTGCATCGAGGTGGTGGCACACCATCAGCATGTCGAGGTGCTCGTCGACGGTGTTCACCGTGTACGGCATCGTCGGGTTGGTCGACGAGGGCAGCACGTTCGGCAGGCCGGCGCAGCGGATGATGTCGGGCGCGTGGCCGCCGCCGGCGCCCTCGGTGTGGAAGGTCGCGATCGTGCGGCCCTTGAACGCGGCGATCGTGTCCTCGACGAAGCCGGATTCGTTCAGCGTGTCGGTGTGGATCGTGACCTGCACGTCGTGCGCGTCGGCCACGCTCAGGCAGTTGTCGATCGCGGCCGGCGTCGTGCCCCAGTCCTCGTGCAGCTTCAGGCCGTAGGCGCCGGCCTCGACCTGCTCCTCGAGCGCGCGCGGCAGCGAGGCGTTGCCCTTGCCCTGGAAGCCGAGGTTCATCGGGAAACTCTCGGCCGCGCGCAGCATCGCGTGGATGTGCCACGGCCCCGGCGTGCAGGTGGTCGCGAAGGTGCCGGTGGCCGGGCCGGTGCCGCCGCCCAGCATCGTCGTCACGCCGCTCGTCAAGGCTTCCTCGATCTGCTGCGGGCAGATGAAGTGGATGTGCGTGTCGATGCCGCCCGCGGTGACGATGCTGCCTTCGCCCGCGATGATCTCGGTGCCCGGGCCGATGACGATGTCCACGCCCGGCTGAACGTCGGGGTTGCCGGCCTTGCCGATGGCCGCGATCAGGCCGCCCTTCAGGCCGATGTCGGCCTTCACGATGCCCCAGTGGTCGACGATCAGGGCGTTCGTGATCACCGTGTCGGCGACCTCGGCCGCGACCCGCTGGCTCTGCCCCATGCCGTCGCGGATGGTCTTGCCGCCGCCGAACTTCACTTCTTCGCCGTAGCCGCCCGCGGCCAGTGTGTAGTCGCGCTCGACCTCGACGATCAGGCCGGTGTCGGCGAGGCGCACGCGGTCGCCGGTGGTCGGGCCGAACATCTCGGCATAGGCGCGGCGGTTGATATGTGCCATGTCAGTTGCTCCACCGCGCTTCGCGCGACCCGCGACGCATGAAACGGATGT
>JAZKAV010000044.1:0-2380 GCA_040388965.1 Pseudomonadota bacterium
GCGAGCACTACAAGGCGTTCGCCAGGACGCTCAAGCGCTCGATGCGCCAGCAGCGGCGCGCCGGCGAGAAGCTGTTCATCGACTACGCCGGCCCGACGCTGGAGTTGGCCGACGGCACGCGCGCACAGATATTCGTCGCCGCCATGGGCGCGTCGAGCTACACCTTCGCCTGCGCAACAGTCGACCAGAGCATGCGGTCGTGGCTGGGCGCGATGGCACGCGCGCTGAGTTTCTACGGTGGCGTGCCGCAACTCATCGTGCCCGACAACCCGCGTGCGCTCGTCTCCAACGCCTGCCGCTACGAGCCCAAGCTCAATGAGACCGTGCGCGACTTCGCGCGCCACTACGACGTGTCGATCCTGCCGGCGCGCCCCTATAGCCCGAAGGACAAGGCCAGCGCCGAGTCGGCCGTGCAGGTCGTCGAGCGCTGGATCATGGCGCGGCTGCGCCACACCGTGCTGGCCAACGTGCACGCTGCCGACGCGGCGCTGGCCGCGCTGCTGCCGTCGCTGAACGATCGGCGCTTCCAGAAGCTCGACGGCAGCCGCGTGAGCTTCTTCGCCGCGCTCGACGGCCCGGCGCTCGCGCCCCTGCCGGCGCAGCCCTGGCAGTGGGCCACCTTCAAGACGGTGAAGGTTCACATCGACTACCACGTCGAGGTCGAGGGGCATCGCTACAGCGTGTCGCATTCGCTGGTCGGCATGGAGCTGGAGGCGCGCATCACCGACGCGCTGGTCGAGCTGCTGCACCGCGGCCAGCGCGTGGCCTGCCACGCCCGCAGCGCCCGGCGCGGCGGCTTCACCACGCTGGACGAGCACATGCCCGCCGCCCACCGGGCACACAAGCAGTGGACGCCCGAGCGGCTGATCCATTGGGGCGGCGGCATCGGGCCGGACACCGGACGATTCGTCGCCCAGTTGCTGCAGCGCTTCCGTCACCCCGAGCACGGCTATCGCAGTTGCCTGGGCTTGCTCGGCCTGGCCAAGCGCTACGGCCCCGAGCGCGTCGAGGCGGCCTGCACGCTGGCCCTCGAACTCGGCGCCGGGCGCTACCGAGATGTGCGCGACATCCTGGTCAACGGGAGCGATCTCGTGGCCCGCCCAGCGCCCGAGCCCGAGTGGGTCGCCCCGGTGCACGACAACGTGCGCGGCGCGGCGTACTACCACTGACACCCCAGCACTGACCCACAGCACTGACACCAGAACAGCAAGGATCCGATCATGATGATGAACAACACCCTGGCGCAGCTGCGCGATCTCAAGCTCGCCGGCATGGTCTGCGCCATCGAGGAGCAACTCTCGGGCAGCGCCAGCACGGCCCTGAGCTTCGAGGAGCGGCTGGCGCTGATGGTCGACCGCGAGGTCCACCATCGCGGCGACAAGCGCCGCGCGGCGCTGCTCAAGCGCGCTGGGCTGAAGTACCCGCAGGCCTGCATCGAGGACGTAGACGGCCGCGCCGGCCGCGGCTTCGAGCGCAGCACGTTGATGAGCCTGGCGCTGTCGCGTTGGGTCGAGGATGGCTCGGCGATTCTTGTCACCGGCGCGACGGGCTCGGGCAAGTCGTGGCTGGCGTGCGCGTTGGCGGCCTATGCGTGCCGGCGCGGGCAGTCGGCGCTGTACCTGCGCACGCCACGCCTGGCCGAGGAGCTGCGCATCCTGCACGGCAACGGCGGCTTCGGCCGCTGGCTGGCGATGGTCGCTCGCACCGACGTGCTGCTGCTGGACGATTGGGGGCTGGCCGCGCTCGATGGTCCGACGCGCTCGGACCTGATGGAGATCATCGACGACCGCGCCGGCACGCGCGCGACGATCGTGACGAGTCAACTCCCGGTGGAGCACTGGCATGCGTGGATCGGCGACGCAACGATCGCCGACGCGATCCTCGACCGGCTGCTGTCGCGCAGCCATCGCCTGGCGCTCAAGGGCAAGTCGATGCGCACGCGCAAGGTCGGCGCCATCCACGCCGCAGACGACGCAGTCATCGAGTCGATCGGCGGTGGCGCCGACGAGTCGCGCTGAGCCACCAGCCCTGTGGATTTGTGGACAGGCCCGCTGGCGCGGGCTCCCCGACTGAGCGCGCAAGCGCGCTCACCTGTGGATGGCCGGATGGACAACCCTGCGGGTTGCCCACGCGCCCACCCACAGGCCGTCGGCTGCCCACAAGCTCCACAGGGCCCCACCACCACCAGTAAAAATAAGCAAGAGAAAAAAGACAAAGCCCTTCGATACGCACGAGCATCAAGGCCCGATCAACAACCTTCACGGAGGTACTTCACCCCCTCAAACCGATCCCATCTCTACAATCAAATCGGCGCAACCCAGCACCGGCCCCAAACCGGTCACGTTCCCGAAATCGTCGGTCACGTTCGCCGAAATACGCA
>JAZKAV010000045.1:0-20623 GCA_040388965.1 Pseudomonadota bacterium
GCCAAGTCTACGTTCGCGCCACATTGCCACCGGTCAAATGAGGAAAATAGGTTCATCGGATCCTCGGCACTTCATGCGGCGACATTGCCCAACAGGCAATCGTCGCCGGCCGATGTGACCTGCCGGTGACAGGCCGGAGGCGAATCCGTGCGCGATCCGTGACCGCGTTGCCGTGCGCCGCCCGGCCGGCGCGTCGTCAGACCAGTCCGTCGAACGGCAACACGTCCACCGACTCGCCGGCCGCCACGTCGCCCTGCGCGTGATGCAGCACGACCAGCCCGTTCGCCTCGCTCATGCTGCGCAGGATGCCCGAGCCCTGCGAGCCGGTGATGCGCACCTGCCACTCGCCCCGGTCGCCGGCACGGGTGACGATGCCGCGCTGGTACTCGGTGCGGCCGGGCTTCTTGCGGATCGCCTCGCTGCTCGCGGCGCGCAGCATCGGCAGCGGTTGCGCGGCGGCGCCGCTCATCGCGAGCAGCGCGTCGCGCACCAGCGCGTAGAAGGTCACCATCACCGCGACCGGATTGCCGGGCAGGCCGAACAGGATCGCGCGCTGGCCGTCGGCGTGATCGGCGCTGCCGATGCGGCCGATTGCCATCGGGCGCCCCGGCCGCATCGCGATGCGCCAGAACAGCACGTCCCCGACGTTGGCCATCACGGTCTTCGTGTGGTCGGCCTCGCCGACGCTCACGCCGCCCGAGGTGATCACCGCGTCGGCGTCGCGCGCGGCGGCGCCGAACGCGGCGGCCAGCGCGTCGGGGTCGTCGCGCACGACGCCGAGGTCGATCAGCTCGACGCCGAGCCGCGCCAGCATGGCCCACAGCGTGTAGCGGTTGCTGTCGTAGACGCAGCCGGCGGGCAGCGGCTCGCCGGTCGAGCGCAGTTCGTCGCCGGTCGAGAAGAACGCGACGCGCAGGCGCCGGAACACCGGCACCTCGGCCTGGGCCAGCGACGCGAGCAGGCCCAGATCGGCGGGGCGCAGCACGCGGCCGGCGGCGAGCGCGACCTCGCCGCGCGCGAGATCCTCGCCGGCCAGGCGCCGGTTGTCGCCGGCGCGCACGACGCCGGCCGGCACGGCGACGCGGTCGCCGTCGACCCGGACGAATTCCTGCGGCACGACCGTGTCCAGACTCGCCGGCATCACCGCGCCGGTCATGATGCGCACGCACTCGCCCGGCGCCGCGGTCGCGAGATCGGCCTGGCCGGCGAAGCCGCGGCCGCAGACCTGCAGCAGCGTGTCGGCGCCGGCCGCGAGATCGCTGCCGCGCAGCGCATAGCCGTCCATCGCCGAGTTGTCGTGCGAGGGCACGTCGATGGCCGAGACGATGTCGCGCGCGAGCACGCGGCCGAGCGCCGAACGCAGCGCCAGCATCTCGATCGCGCGCACCTTTGGCACGAGGCGGGCGATGAACTCCTGCGCCTGCGCAACCGGCAGCGCCTGCGGGTCGTAGCCGGCGACGCAGGCGGCGATCTCCTGCAGCGACGGGGGCCGGCCGGCGTCAGCCATGCTGCTGCAGCGCCTGCAGTTCGTCGGCCGTGTTCGCGTTCGCGAATGCCCGAGCGTCGTCGAACGGCACCTCGACGCAGCGGTGCGCCTGGGCCCATCGGTCGATCTTGCGCTGGCCGCCCTGCGTGAAGCGCAGCAGGCTTTCGGTCAGCCCGGCCCGCATCAGGCAGAACACCGGCTGGACCTGCAGCACACGGCCTTCGCGGGTGGCGGCCATCGCGATCTCGGCACCGGCCGCGACCAGCGCGTGCGCGAGCCGCGCGACCAGGTCGTCGGGGAACAGCGGCGAGTCGCAGGGCACGGTCACGAGGTAGGGCGTCTCGCAGTGCTCCAGCCCGGTCAGGAAGCCGGCGAGCGGGCCGGCATAGCCGGCCAGCGTGTCGGGCCAGACCGGCACGCCCATGGATTCGTAGGCACCGAGGTTGCGGTTCGCGTTGATCATCACCTGACCGACCTGCGGCGCGAGGCGCATCAGCGCGTGCATCGCCAGCGCCACGCCGCGATGGGTCTGCAGGCCCTTGTCGACGCCGCCCATGCGGCTGCCGCGGCCACCGGCGAGGATCAGGCCGGTGATGTCTTGCCTGTCGATCATGCGGGAGAGTGTATTTCGCCCGCGCCGGCGCAGCGTCAGTTGCCGGTCGCGTTCGGGAAGAAAAGCTGCTCGCCGCCGACCTTGAACGCCGCGATCGTCGCCTGGCCGTCGGGCGCGACGATCCAGTCGGAGAAGGCCTGCGCGAGGGCGGCTCTGGCCTGCGGGTGCTTCGCGGGGTTGACGACGATCACGCCGTACTGGTTGAACAGGCGCTTGTCGCCCTCGACCAGCACCTTCAGCGCGCCGCGGTTCCTGAACGACAGCCAGGTGCCGCGGTCGGCCAGCACGTAGGCGTCGCTGCTCGACGCGATGTTCAGCGCCGCGCCCATGCCGCAACCGCAGGCGCGGTAGTCGACGGTCCGGCCGGCGCTCTTCGCGGCGGGGTCGGCGATGCCGGCCAGCTTCCAGTAGCGCAGCTCGGCGGCATGGGTGCCGCTCCTGTCG
The DNA here is from genome assembly GCA_040388965.1 of Pseudomonadota bacterium. Lineage (GTDB taxonomy): Bacteria > Pseudomonadota > Gammaproteobacteria > Burkholderiales > Burkholderiaceae_C > LMDS01. The sequence goes on from JAZKAV010000045.1 coordinate 2,544, forward strand.
CCGCGCGAGACGAAGGCGGCGGCCGACGCGGCCAGCGTCGACAGTGCCGCGACGATGTCCGGTCCCTTCACGCCGGCCGGGTCGGCGGCCGGCCCGACGAGCACGAAGTCGTTGTACATCACCGCGCGGCGCGGCAGGCCGAAGCCCTCGGCGACGAATTTCTCCTCGGCTGCCTGGTCGTGCACGAACACGATGTCGGCATCGCCGCGCCGGCCCATGTCCAGCGCCTGGCCGGTGCCGACCGCGACCACGCGCACGTCGATGCCGGTCGCCTTCCTGAACGCCGGCAGCAGGTGCTGGAACAGGCCCGACTGCTCGGTGCTGGTGGTCGAGGCCATCACGATGTAGCGGTCCTGCGCGGCAGCCGGCAGCGCGAGCATGGTCAGGCCGGCGAGCAGCCAGGCCAGGGCGGTGCGGCGGCCGATGAAGGTCAGGGGATGTCCCATGTCAACTCTCCTTTCAGGAACAGGTCGGTGCGCCCGTCCACGTGTTCGCCGAAGAAGCGTCCGGTGGGCAGGTCGGCACGGATGGCGCCGCGGTCGAGATAGACCACGCGCGTGGCCAGGCGCTTGGCCTGGCCGAGGTTGTGCGTGCTCATCACGATGGTCACGCCCTCGGCCCCGAGCCGGCCGAGCATCGCCTCGATCTCCTTCTTCGCCGACGGGTCCAGGTTCGCCGTGGGCTCGTCGAGGAACAGCAGCGCCGGCCGCATCGCCCAGGCGCGCGCGAGCGCGAGGCGCTGCTGCTGGCCGCCCGACAGCGCGCGCGCCGGGCGGTCGCGCAGCTCGAGCAGGCCGGCACGCTGCAGTGCCTCGGTGGCGCGCGCCGCGCGTTCGCCAGCCGCCACGCGCGCCAGCCACAGCGCCACGCGCAGGTTGTTCCAGACCGACAGCCGCAGCATGAACGGGCGCTGGAACACCATCGCCTGCGCCGCCGCGGCCGGCGCGACCTCGCGCGTGCCGGAGTGCGCGACCAGGCCGTGCAGCACCTGCAGCAGCGTCGTCTTGCCCGAGCCGTTCGCGCCGACGAGCGCGATGAAGTCGCCGCGCTGCACCGTCAGGCTCGCGTCGCGCAGCGCGATCACCGCGCGGTAGCGCACGCCGGCGCGCGACAGGCTGAGTAGCGTGGCGGGCGTGCTCATCGCGCGCCTGCCGAATCGGCGCCCTGCGCGCGCTGCGCGAGCGCGATGCCGGCGTTCACGACGCCGACCACCGCGAGCAGCACCAGCCCGAGCGCGAGCGCGAGCGGCAGATCGCCTTTGCTGGTCTCGAGCGCGATCGTCGTCGTGATCACGCGCGTGAGGCCGTCGATGTTGCCGCCGACGATCATCACCGCGCCGACCTCCGAGACCGCGCGGCCGAACGCCGTCAGCAGCACGGTCGCGACCGCCCAGCGCTCGTGCAGCAGCATCAGCAGCGCGGCGGTGAGCGGGCGCGCGCCCATCGAGCGCAGCTGGTCGCCGCCGTCGCGCAGGCTGTCGGCGACGAGCTGGCGCGACAGCGCGGCGACCACCGGCAGCACCAGGATGGTCTGCGCGATCACCATCGCGCCCGGCGTGAACAGGATGCCCCAGGCGCCCAGCGGCCCGCTGCGCGACAGGAGCAGGTACACGACCAGCCCGACGACGACCGAGGGCAGCGCGAGCAGCGTGTTCAGCAGCGCGAGCAGCCCGCGCCGGCCCGGGAAGCGCGCGACCGCGAGCCAGGCGCCCGCCGCGAGGCCGAGGCCGGCGGCGATCGCGCACGCCGACAGGCTCACTGCGAGCGAGAGCCGAACCGTGCGCCACAGCACCGGGTCGGCATCCGTCACCAGCGCGGCGGCGGTGCGCAGGCTGTCGGCGAAGGCGCTCATGGAATTGCTCTCATGGTGGCGCGATTCTCCACGCGGCGCCGGCGGCGGGGGCTGCCGGTGGCGCAGTGCGCGCCGGGTCGGGCGGCCTACACTGCCGGCGCGCGGCCGTTCGCCGTGCCCCGCCCCTCGAAGGACTCACTCGCCACGATGAACGTCATCGGCTTCTGCGGCCATTCCGGCTCCGGCAAGACCACGCTGGTCGAGCAGCTGATCGCGCGCCTGAAGCGGGCCGGCCGGCGCGTCTCGGTCGTGAAGCACGCGCACCACGCGTTCGACATCGACCACCCAGGCAAGGACTCCTGGCGGCACCGTCAGGCCGGTGCCTGCGAGGTCGTGATCGCATCGGACCGGCGGCTCGCGAAAATCCGCGAGTTCGATCCACCGGCCGAGCCGACCGTGCACGACCTGATCCGCGAACTCGGCGCCTGCGACTGGGTGCTGGTCGAAGGCTTCAAGCGCGCCGCCTTGCCGAAGATCGAGGTCTGGCGCGCTGCCACCGGCCAGCCGGCGCAGTACCCGGGCGACGCCCACATCGTCGCGGTGTGCACCGACAGCGCGGCGCTGCTGCCGCAGGCCACCGATCTGCCGGTGCTGGACCTGAACGATGCGGACGCCGTCGCGGCGTTCCTGCTGGCGAGCGCGCAGCGATTCGCGTACCTCGCCCCGCCGCATTCCCTCCCGTCGCGGTGACGGGCCCTACCCGATCCTGGCCAGGTCGCGCAGCATCGTCGGCCCGGCGCGGCGCTCGATCTCGGCGAGCAGCGGCTTGTTCCAGCCGAGCCCGAACAGCGCCTCGGCCGTGACGAACATCGGCCCGACGAGCAGGCCGACGAGGTCGTCGGCGAAGGCCGGCTTGCGGCCTTCGTACCAGTGGCCGACGAACTGGATCACCCAGCCCGCCACGAACATGCCCAGGCCCCAGCCCAGCCAGGCCGCCAGGCTGCCGTAGGCGACCGGCTGCGCCGCCAGCAGCAGCGCGCCGATCCAGGCGCTGACCGCCGCGCCGAGCGCGAGGTTGCCGCGGCTCAGATACCAGGCGGCGGCCAGCGCGAACAGGACCCAGGCCGGGCTCAGCGCCAGGCCGCCGAGCGCGAACGCCGGGCGCGCCAGCAGCACGCCGACGCCGAACACGATCATCGGCACGCCGACGAAATGACTCGCGATGTTGCGTTGGTCGCGGTGGTATTCGGCATACCCGCTGAGCAGGTCGGTGACAGCGCGCATCAGGGGTCTCCGATTCGGCACGAACAATCGTGTGCCGATGGTAGGAGAATCCATGTCCCCGCGCCACCCGCAGCCCGGGGGGCCGCGCGGCCGGGCGGGGCATTGCCGTCCCTACAATCGCGCATCTTCCGCAAGGGCCAGCGCATGAGCATCAAGAGCGACAAATGGATCCGGCGCATGGCCGAGACCGCCGGCATGATCGAGCCCTTCGAGCCGGGCCAGATCCGCACCGATGCCGCCGGCCAGCGGATCGTCAGCTACGGCACCAGCAGCTACGGCTACGACATCCGCTGCGCGCCCGAGTTCAAGGTCTTCACGAACATCTACAGCACGGTCGTCGACCCGAAGAACTTCGACGAGAAGAGCTTCGTCGACATCCACGCCGACGTCTGCGTGATACCGCCGAACAGCTTCGCGCTGGCGCGCACGCTGGAGTACTTCCGCATCCCGCGCAACGTGCTGACGATCTGCCTGGGCAAGAGCACCTACGCGCGCTGCGGGATCATCGTCAACGTCACGCCGCTCGAGCCCGAGTGGGAGGGCTATGTGACGCTCGAGTTCAGCAACACCACACCGCTGCCGGCCAGGATCTACGCCGGCGAGGGCTGCGCGCAGGTGCTGTTCTTCGAGAGCGACGAGGTCTGCGAGACCAGCTACAAGGACCGCGGCGGCAAGTACCAGGGCCAGCGCGGCGTGACCCTGCCCAGGACCTGACAGCCGGCGGGACATCAAGGAGCAGACCATGCGGATGGACGGCCAGGACGAGAGCTCGAACGTCGAGGACGCGCGCGGATCGGGCGGCGGCGGTGGCTTCGGTTTCGGCGGTGGCGGCATCGGCCTGGGCAGCGTCGTGATCGCGCTGGTCGCCGGCTGGGTCTTCGGCATCAACCCGCTGACCGTGCTGGGCCTGCTGAGCGGCGGCGGCGCGCCGATGCAGCAGGCCGCGCCCAGGCCGGCGCATGTGCCGCCGGCGGGGGACGCGCAGGCCCGGTTCGTCTCGCAGGTGCTGCGCAGCACCGAGGTCGTCTGGACCGGCGTGTTCCGCGAGGCCGGCCAGACCTATCAGCCGCCGAAGCTGCGTCTGTTCACTGCCAGCGAGCCCACCGCGTGCGGCCGGGGTGACGCGGCGATGGGGCCGTTCTACTGCCCGGGCGACCGCAAGGTCTATCTCGACATGAGCTTCTTCAACGTGATGAGCCAGCGCCTCGGTGCGCCGGGGCAGTTCGCGCAGGCCTACGTGGTGGCCCACGAAGTCGGCCACCACGTGCAGAACCTGCTGGGCATCAGCGACAAGGTCGACGCGATGCGCCGGCGCGCCACCGAGGCGCAGGCGAACGCGATGAGCGTGCGGCTCGAACTGCAGGCCGACTGCTTCGCCGGCGTCTGGGCCAGGCGCTCGCAGGCCGAGCAGGGCTGGCGGCTGGAGCAGGGCGACATCGAGACCGCGCTGAACGCCGCGTCGCAGATCGGCGACGACACGCTGCAGCGCAAGTCGCGCGGCACGGTTGTGCCCGAGAGCTTCACGCACGGCAGCAGCGCGCAGCGCGTCGGCTGGTTCAAGCGCGGCTTCGAGTCGGGTAGCAGCGACCGTTGCAACACCTTCGAGGCGCGGCAGCGCTGAGCGGCGTCAGCGCAGGGCGACGATCCAGTCGCAGCGCAGCCGGCGCCGGTTGTGCAGGCGGCGCCGGACGGTGACATACAGCCCCGGCAGGAACAGCACGCCGAGGCAGGCGAGTTCGGCCCAGTCGAGATGCAGCAGGAACGCGGTCGGCGCGCCGACCCAGCCGATCATCCAGATCGTCAGCACCGCGTCCCAGATCGATCGCTCGACCGGGTGCCGGTGTCCCTGGCGCTGGTGCCAGAGCTTCAGTTCGTGAAACTGCTGCAGCGTCATCGCAAGCTCCGCAGGATCGGGCCGGTGGGACGACTGTAGTGCCCGGGAGGCGCTGCGAAAACACCCAGTTTGAAGCCGCCCGTCAGCGCGCGCGCAGCGCGCCCGCCGCGGCGAAGCTCAGCGCCACCAGTGGCAGCCCGGCGCCGAACGCCCAGCGGATGCCCAGGGCCTGCGCGAGGTAGCCGAGCAGCGGCGGCCCGAGCAGGAAGGCGACGAACGAGATCTGCGCCAGCGCCGCCACGTTGGTGGCCGGCGCACGGTCGGTGCGTTGCGCTGCCGCCGACATCGCGAGCGGAAAGATCGCGCTGCTGCCGACGCCCATCAGTGCGAACCCGAGCAGCGCGGCCCAGCCGGCCGGCGCGGCGAACACGAGCAGCGTGCCGGTGCCGAGCACGCCCAGCAGCGTGCGGGCCACCGCGACCGGCTGGTGCCGCTCGACGAAGCGATCGGCGAAGAAGCGCGCCAGCGCCTGCGCCGCTGCGGCGGTCGCGACTGCCGCGCCGCCGACGAACGGGGTTGCACCGAACACGTCGCGCATGTAGATCGCCGACCAGTCCGCGCCGGCGCCTTCGAGCACCATCGCCGACAGCGCCACCGCCACCAGCATCATCACGCCGCGTGTCGGCCGCGCGAACCGCGCCGGTGCTGCGCTGCGGGTGGCGTCGCGGTGCGGTGCGGCCTCGAAGCGGCCGAGCAGCAGCGCGATGCCCAGCGCCAGCACCGGCACGAGGATCGCCAGGTGCAGGCGCGGCGAGACGCCGAGCTGCGACATCAGCGCGCCCAGCAACCCGGCGGCGAAGAAGCCGACGCTCCAGAACGCATGTGCGCGGTTCATGAAGCGCCGGCCGGTCTGGTGTTCGAGGCGGTCGGCTTCGAGGTTGACGATGATCTCGACCGCGCCGATGCACAGGCCGGTCGGGACCAGCAGCAGAAAGAACGCGAGCGGGCTGCGCGCGCTCGCCGCGACGGCATAGAACAGCGGCAGCAGCGCCGTCAGCACGAGCAGGGAACGCCGGTGGCCGATCCGTTCGAGGAAACGCCCGGCGAGGCTCAGCGACACCATCGTGCCGCAGGCCGTGCCGATCAGCGCCAGGCCGAAGGCGCCCTCGGCGACGCCGAGCGCGCGCTGGATCTCGGGCAGGCGCGGGAAGATGCCGCCCATCGCGAACGCGTACAGGAAGAACGCGGCGTAGACCTGCCACGCGGGCGGCAGCGCGAGGCCGCAGCGGCGCAGCCCGACGACCCGCCGGTCAGCGCTCAAGTCGGGTACGTCCCCGGCAGCAGCACGCTCCGGTCGACGCGGCGGATGTCGGTGTGGCCGCAGAACGCCATCGTCAGATCCAGTTCCTTCGCGATGATCTCGAGCGCCTTCGTCACGCCGGCCTCTCCCATCGCGCCCAGGCCGTAGAGGAACGAGCGGCCGATCAGTGTGCCCTTCGCGCCGAGCGCGACCGCCTTCAGCACGTCCTGCCCGCTGCGGATGCCGCCGTCCATCCAGACCTCGATGCGCTCGCCGACCGAGCGCGCGATCGCCGGCAGCGCGGCGATGCTGGACGGCGCGCCGTCGAGCTGGCGCCCGCCGTGGTTCGAGACGACGAGCGCGTCGGCGCCGCTGTCGGCCGCCAGGCGGGCGTCTTCCTCGTCCATGATGCCCTTCAGGATCAGCTTGCCGCCCCAGCGCTTCTTGATCCACTCGACGTCGTTCCAGTTCAGGCGCGGGTCGAACTGCTCGGCCGTCCACGAGCTGAGCGACGACAGGTCGCCGACGCCTTTCGCGTGACCGACGATGTTGCCGAAGCCGTGGCGCCGGGTGCCCAGCATGCCCAGGCACCAGCGCGGCCTGGTCATCAGGTTCAGGAGGTTCTTCAGCGTCGGCTTGGGCGGCGCGGACAGGCCGTTCCGGATGTCCTTGTGGCGCTGGCCGAGGATCTGCAGGTCCAGCGTCAGCACCAGCGCGCCGACGTTCGCGGCCTGGGCCCGGGCGATCAGGCGCTCGATGAAGTCGCGGTCCTTCATCATGTAGAGCTGGAACCAGAACGGCGCCTTCGTCGCCGCGGCGACGTCCTCGATCGAGCAGATGCTCATCGTGCTGAGCGTGAACGGGATGCCGAACTTGCCGGCCGCGAGCGCGCCCAGGATCTCGCCGTCGGCGCGCTGCATGCCGGTGAGGCCGGTGGGCGCGATCGCCACCGGCATGGCCGTGTCGAAGCCCGCCATCTGCGTGCGCAGCGAGCGGTTCTCGATGTCGACGGCGACGCGCTGGCGCAGCTTGATCTTCTGGAAGTCGCTCTCGTTCGCGCGGTAGGTGCTCTCGGTCCAGGAACCGGAATCGGCGTAGTCGTAGAACATGCGCGGCACGCGCTTCTCGGCGAGCACGCGCAGATCTTCGATGTGGGTGATCACGGGCACGGCGGTCCCTGGAGTGCGACGGTCGGTGATCGTAGCGGACCCGTGCCCCGGCCCGGGCGGTCAGGCGGCGGGTACGGCCGGGTCGAACAGCGGCAAGGTGTCGCTCGCGAGCGGCTCGCGCGGCGCGGCCGGCTCGGCATTCGCAGGCTGCGGTGCGACCAGCTCGGCGAGCGTCGCCAGCGCGCCGGCGCGCACGCCGAGCAGGCGCAGGCGCCGGGTCAGGTCGACGCGCTTCAGGCATTCGCCGGCGGCGCGGCGGATCGTGCGCGCATCCAGCGTGTGCGCCGGCAGGCTGAGGTCGCGGGTGACGATCCGGAAATCGTCGAAACGCAGCTTGATGCCGATCGTGCGGCTCGCGCAGCCCTTGCGCGCCAGGTCGCCGGCGAGCTGTTCGCACAGCCCGGTGAACAGGGCGCCGAGCGCGGCGCGGTCGCGCACCGCGTGCAGGTCGCGCTCGAAGGTGGTCTCGCGGCTGATCGACCGGGGTTCGCTGACGGTGACGACCGGCCGGTCGTCGCGCCCGTGCGCGGCGGCGTGCAGCCAGGCGCCGTAGCGCCTGCCGAAGTGTTCGACCAGGAACGCAGGCTCGGCCGCGGCGATGTCGCCGACGGTGTGCAGCCCGAACGAGGCGAGCTTCTCGCTCGCCTTCGGGCCGATGCCGTTGACCTTCTTCGCGGCCAGCGGCCAGATGCGTGCGGCGATGTCGGCGGGCCCGAGCAGGGTCAGGCCGTCCGGCTTGTCGATCTCGGAGGCGAGCTTGGACAGCAGCTTGTTCGGCGTCACGCCGATCGAGCAGGTCAGCCCGCCGGTGGCGGCGAAGACTGCATCCTTCAGGCGTTGCGCGACCGCGCGGCCGGCGTCGCGCTGCGCGCCGGGCACGTCGGTCAGGTCGATGTAGATCTCGTCGACGCCGCGGTCCTCGACGACCGGCGCGAGCGCGCGCACCGCCGCCTTGAACAGGCCCGAGTAGTGGCGGTACTGCTCGAAGTCGACCGGCAGCAGCACCGCGTCGGGCGCGAGCTTCGCGGCCTTCATCGTCCCCATCGCCGAGAACACGCCGAGCGCGCGCGCCTCGTAGGTGCTGGTGGTGACGACGCCGCGGCCGGTGTAGTCGCGCAGCAGCGAGTACGCGCGCGTGCCGTCGGCACGCTGCACCGGCTGGTGGCGCCGCCCGCCGCCGATCACGACCGGCCGGCCGCGCAGGTCGGGGTAACGAAGCAGCTCGACCGATGCGTAGAACGCGTCCATGTCGAGGTGGGCGATCAGGCGGGGCATGGGCGGGATTGTGCGACGAGGCTGTGATTGTGTACAGTATTCTTGTCCTCCGCTCCGGCGCACCGTGGGACGCTCTTCGAACCCGGGTTCCAACTCGGTGGGCGAAGGCCGCGGCACTGCCACAATCGTGGCCGGCGGCAAGGGTTGCCGCGGGAGTGGGCAGTGCAGGGCGTTGAAGTCGCGAACGTGGACACGCCGCAGATGCGGCGTGCCGGCAAGGAACTGCTCTCGCTCGGGCTGATGGACGCGCGCAACCACAGCCTGCGCTGGGCCGCGGCCTTCGAGGCCACGCCTGCCGGTGCGGCACCGCTGCTGTGGGAGCTGGGCCGGCTCGGCTGGTTCCAGGAGTACTGGATCGCGCGCAACGTGCAGCGCCAGCGCGGCGAGCGCTGCGACGCGACCCGGCCCAAGCTCGCGGCCATGCTGCCCGAGGCCGACGCGCTGTTCGAGGCCGAGCTGCCGCCGCAGCCGGGGCGCGGGGTCCCGGCGCTGCCCGAGCTGCAGACGATTCGCCAGTACCTGGTCGAAACCCTGGAGACCACGCTCGAGCTGCTCGAGGGCGCGGCCGAGGATGACGACGCGTTGTACTTCTACCGGCTCGCGCTGCTGCGCGAGGACGCCGGCGTCGAGCGCTTCGCGGTGCTGGCCCAGACGCTCGGCATCGACACCGGCTTGCTCGCGCCGCCGCCGACGCGGCCGGTGCGCCCGCCGCTGCTGTTCGCGGCGACGCGCTGGCAGCTCGGCAGCGTGCCGGGCGGCTTCGTGCCCGATCGCGAAAGGTGGGCGCACGAGGTCGCGCTGCCGGAGTTCGAGATCGATGCGCAGGCGGTCACCTGGGCCCAGTACGTCGAGTTCGTCGAGGACGGCGGTTACGACGATCGCCGGCACTGGAGCGAGCCCGGCTGGGCCTGGCTGCAGGCGCAGGGCCGGCGCACGCCGCGCTATGTCGACCAGATGCGCCAGGGCGTGCTGCGGCGCCGGTTCGGCACGCTGATGCGCGCACCGCTGGCGCAGCCGGCGGTGCACGTGAGCTGGTTCGAGGCCGATGCCTGGTGCCGCTGGGCCGGGCGCCGCCTGCCGGGCGAGGCCGAGTGGGAGGCGGCGGCGCTGCAGGGCGCGACCCGCGGCTTGCGCTGGGGCGACGTGCGCGAATGGACGGCCGGCACGCTGCGGCCTTACCCGCGTGCGGAGGGCGCCACCGGGCCGTCGCCGGGCCAGACTGCCGACCCGGTCGCGCCCGGCGCGCCCGCTGCGCGCGTGCAGCGCGGGGCGTCGTTCGCGACGCCCGGCCGGCTGCGCGACGAGAAGGCGCGCCATGCCGCAGCGCCGGGCGACGACGCGGGCTTCTGCGGTTTCAGGAGCTGCGCGATCTGACGGCGCGCTCCGCCATGAGGAAACGCCCGACCGCCCTAGGGAAACCCCGCGCTGTGCGGCGAGCGATCGTGCTCGAACAATGGGTTCAGCGTTGATCGGGCGCGCGACCTCGATCACCCCCGGCTTCCACAGGAGACCACCGTGAGCGTTCCCCTTTCCGTTTCCATCTCATTGACCGTCAACGGGCGGGCCGTCAGCGCCAGCGTCGACCCGCGTACGCTGCTGGTGCAACTGATCCGCGAGCAGCTGCAACTCACCGGCACCCACGTGGGCTGCGACACGGCGCAGTGCGGCGCCTGCACCGTGCACCTGAACGGCCGCGCGGTGAAGTCGTGCTCGATGCTGGCCGTGCAGGCGCAGGGCGCGACGATCACGACGATCGAGGGGCTGGCGCAAAACGGAACAATGCACCCGATGCAGGAAGCCTTCCGCGAGTGCCACGGCCTGCAGTGTGGTTTCTGCACCCCGGGCATGGTGATGTCGGCGGTGCAACTGCTGAAGGACAACCCGAAGGCGACCGAAGCGGAGATCCGCGAAGGCCTGGACGGCAACATCTGCCGCTGCACCGGCTACCAGGGCATCGTCAAGGCGATCCAGTTCTGCCAATCTGGTGCAAAAGCCAGCGGCGCCAAGGCCACGGCCTGAGGAGCACGCACCATGACCGACATGTCCGTCCCCCCGATGACCAGCCCGATCGGCCAGTCGCTGAAGCGTCGCGAGGACCAGCGCTTCCTGACCGGCGCCGGCCAGTACACCGACGACGTCGTGATGCACGGCCAGACCTACGCAGCGTTCCTGCGCTCCCCGCACGCGCACGCACGCATCAAGTCGATCAATCTCGACAAGGCCAAGGCGGCGCCCGGCGTGATCCGCATCTTCACCGGCGCCGACCTGGCCGACGCCAAGGTCGGCGGCCTGCCCTGCGGCTGGCTGATCCACAGCAAGGACGGCTCGCCGATGAAGGAGCCGCCGCACCCGGTGCTGGCGCAGGGGAAGGTGCGCCACGTCGGCGACCAGGTCGCGCTGGTCGTCGCCGAGACCGCGATGCAGGCCAGGGACGCGGCCGAGCTGATCGAGGTCGACTACGAGGAGCTGCCGGCCGTCATCGACATCGCGAAGGTGCAGGGCCACAAGGGCTCGGTGCATGACGAGGTCGCCGACAACGTCTGCTACGACTGGGGCCACGGCAACAAGGACGCGGTCGACGCCGCGTTCAAGACCGCCGCGCACGTCAGCACGCTGGACATCGTCAACAACCGGCTGATCCCGAACGCGATGGAGCCGCGCGCCGTCAACGCGAGCTACACCCGGCACGACGAAAGCTACACGCTGTATGTGGCGAACCAGAACCCGCACGTCGAGCGGCTGCTGATGTGCGCCTTCGTGCTCGGGCTGCCCGAGTCCAAGGTGCGCGTGATCGCGCCCGATGTCGGCGGCGGCTTCGGCTCGAAGATCTTCCTGTACGCCGAAGACGTGGCGCTGGTCTGGGCCAGCAGGCAGGTCGGCCGGCCGATCAAGTGGACCGCCGAGCGCAGCGAGTCCTTCCTGACCGACGCGCACGGCCGCGACCACGTCACCAAGGCCGAACTGGCGATGGACGCCAAGGGCAACTTCCTGGCGCTGCGCGTCAAGACGATCGCGAACATGGGCGCCTACCTGTCGACCTTCGCGTCGAGCGTGCCGACCATCCTGTACGCGACGCTGCTCGCCGGCCAGTACAAGACGCCGGCGATCTACGCCGAGGTCAAGGCGGTGTTCACCAACACCGCGCCGGTCGACGCCTACCGTGGCGCGGGCCGGCCCGAGGCGACCTACGTGGTCGAGCGCATCGTCGAGCAGGCGGCGCGCGACCTGAAGATGGACCCGGCGGCGATCCGGCGCCAGAACTTCATCACCGAGTTCCCGTATGCCACACCGGTCGGCCTGACCTACGACACCGGCGACTACGCCGCCCACCTGGACAAGGCGATGGCGATGGCCGACGTCGCCGGCTACCCGGCGCGCAAGGCGGCCTCCAAGGCCAAGGGCAAGCTGCGCGGCCTGGGCTACAGCTGCTACATCGAGGCCTGCGGCCTGGCGCCGTCGAACATCGCCGGTGCGCTCGGCGCACGCGCCGGCCTGTTCGAGGCCGGCGAGGTGCGCGTGCACCCGTCCGGCACCGTGACCGTGTTCACCGGCTCGCACAGCCACGGCCAGGGCCACGAGACGACCTTCGCGCAGGTGGTGGCGGCCAAGCTCGGCATCCCGGTCGAGAACGTCGAGATCGTCCACGGCGACACCGGCCGCGTGCCCTTCGGCATGGGCACCTACGGCAGCCGCTCGCTCTCGGTCGGCGGCACCGCGATCGTCAAGGCGGTCGACAAGATCATCGCCAAGGGCAAGAAGATCGCGGCGCACCTGCTCGAGGCGGCCGACACCGACATCGAGTTCGTGGTTGGAAAGGACGGCGGCGTGTTCAAGGTCGCCGGCACCGACAAGTCGGTGCCGTTCGGCGCGGTGTCGCTCACCGCCTACGTGCCGCACAACTACCCGCTCGACAAGCTCGAGCCCGGCCTGAACGAGAACGCGTTCTACGACCCGACCAACTTCACGTACCCGTCGGGCAGCTACATCTGCGAGCTCGAGGTCGACCCCGAGACCGGCAAGGTGCAGATCGAGCAGTTCGTCGCGGTCGACGACTTCGGCAACCTCGTGAACCCGATGATCGTCGCCGGGCAGGTGCAGGGCGGGGTGGCGCAGGGCCTGGGCCAGGCGATGATGGAAGGCTGCGCCTACGACGTCGATTCAGGGCAGCTGCTGACCGGCTCGTACATGGACTACGCGATGCCGCGCGCCACCGACATCCCCGACGTGAAGCTCGGCAACACGGTCACGCCCTGCACCCACAACCCGCTGGGCGTGAAGGGCTGCGGCGAGGCCGGCGCGATCGGCTCGCCGCCGGCCTACATCAACGCGCTGACCGATGCGCTCGGCGTCCGGGACGTGGCCATGCCGGCCACCGTCGAGCGCGTCTGGCGCGCCGCCAACAACCTCGCCTGAACCCGAACCCTCACCAGGAGCACCTCATGTATGCATTCGAGTACAAGCGTCCCGCCAGCGTCGCCGATGCCAAGGCAGCGGTCGGTGGCGATGCGCGCTATCTGGCCGGCGGCCAGAGCCTGATCCAGGCGATGAAGCTGCGCCTGTCGTCGAGCGAACGCCTCGTCGACCTCGGCGGCATCGCCGATCTGAAGACGATCCGCATGGACGGCGCGAACCTCGTGATCGGCGCGATGGCCACGCACGCTGCGGTGGCGTCGTCGGCCGACGTGAAGAAGGCCAGCCCGGCACTGGCCGAACTGGCCGGCGGCATCGGCGACCCGATGGTGCGCAACATGGGCACGATCGGCGGCTCGATCGCCAACGCCGATCCGGCCGCGTGCTACCCCGCCGGCGTGCTGGCGCTGAACGCGACGATCCACACGAACCAGCGCACGATCCCCGCCGACGCGTTCTTCACCGGCCTGTACGAGACCGCGCTGCAGCCCGGCGAGCTGATCACCGCGGTCAGCTTCCCGCCGGCGCAGAAGGCGGCCTACGTGAAGTATAAGCAGCCGGCCTCGCGGTTCGCGCTGATCGGCGTGTTCGTCGCGCAGACCGCGGGCGGCGTGCGCGTGGCGGTCACGGGTGCGAAGGGCAGCGTGTTCCGCGCCACCGCGATCGAGGCGGCGCTCGCGAAGAGCTTCACCCCCGAGGCGGCGAAGGCGGTCAAGATGCCGACGACCGACATCAACAGCGACATGCACGGCTCGGCCGAGTACCGCGCCGCGATGATCAGCGTGATGGCGTCGCGCGCGGTCGCGGCGGCGCTCGCGCGTTGATGTCGGCCCGCCGATCGCCCGCTGCGGGCATCGACGCCCCGAGAGCGTCCGGGCCTGATCGGGAGGGGCGCGGCGCCCGTCGGCCCGGTATGCAGCGCGCATGACACAGCCGCTCACCCTGCCCGATTCGGTCGATGCGGTCGTCGCGCTGCTGGCCGCCGAACACTACGTCTGTGACCGGCGGCTCGCGACCGCGCTGTTCCTCAGCCTGAAGCTCGCGCGCCCGCTGTTCCTCGAAGGCGAACCCGGTGTCGGCAAGACCGAACTGGCGAAGACGCTGGCCGCGGCGCTGAACACCGCGCTGCTGCGCGTGCAGTGCTACGAGGGCCTGGACATCGCGCAGACCGCCTACGAGTGGAACGTCGCGCGCCAGATGGTCGAGATCCGCCTGGCCGAGGCGGCGCACGCGATCCACGGCGAGGGCGACCGCGAGCGCCTCGCGCACACGCTGTACTCGCGCGCCATGCTGATCGAGCGCCCGCTGCTGCAGGCGCTCACGCAGCCGCGCTCGCCGGTGCTGCTGATCGACGAACTCGATCGCGCCGACGAGCCTTTCGACGCCTTCCTGCTCGAGGTGCTGGCCGAGAACCAGCTGACGATCCCCGAGTTCGGCACCGTGAAGGCCACAGCAAAGCCGATCACGATCATCACCAGCAACCGCACGCGCGAGATCCACGACGCGCTGAAGCGGCGCTGCCTGTACCACTGGGTCGACTTCCCGACGGTCGAGCGCGAGCTCGAGATCGTGCGCCTGAAGGCGCCGGGGGCGGCCGATCGCCTCTACGTGCAGGTCGTCGAGTTCGTCCAGCGCATGCGCAAGCTCGACCTGTTCAAGGCGCCGGGCGTGGCCGAGACGATCGACTGGACCAACGCGCTGGTCGCGCTGAACGCGATCCGGCTCGACCCGGCGACGGTGCAGGACACGCTGGGCGTGCTGCTGAAGTACCAGGACGACATCGTCAAGCTGCAGGGCGGCGACACCGCGAAGCTGCTCGACGAGCTGAAGGCGCGCGCCTTGATCGACTGATGGGCGACCTGGAACGCGAGCGGGGCGAGCCCCGGGCCGCCATGGGCCGCGAAGAGGCCCGCGGCGTGGACCTCGGCCGCCCCGCATCCCCCCGGGGGATCGGCGAAGGTACCCGTTCGCCGAGGGGCACCATGTTTGCCGAGAACATCGTCCACTTCGCGCGCGTGCTGCGCACGGCCGGCATGCCGATCGGCCCGGACCGGGTGCTGGCCGCGATGGCCGCCGTCGAGCACGTCGGCCTGAATCGGCGCGACGACGTGCACGCCGCGCTCGGCGCGGTGATGCTCGACCGCCACGAGCAGCAGACCCTGTTCGACGCCGCGTTCGACGCGTTCTGGCGCGACCCCAAGCTGCTCGAGCAGCTGATGGTCCTGCTGCTGCCCAAGATCAGCGGCCGCGGCGAGAAGCCGGTGCCCCCGCGCGCGAACCGGCTGGCCGACGCGCTCGCGCCGCCGAAGCCTTCGGCGCCGCCGAACACGGCCAACAACACCGCGCAGGAAGATCTCACGTTCGACACGACGTTCACCTTTTCGGACCGCGAGCGGCTGCAGCAGGCCGACTTCGAGAGCATGACGGCAGCCGAATTCGATCTCGCGAAGAAGCTCGCCGAGCAGCTGCCGCTGCCGGTGGAGCCGGTACGCCGCCGCCGCCACGAACGAGCCGCGCGCGGCACCCTGGACCTGCGCGCGACGATGCAGGGCATGGCGCGCCAGCCGCACACGCTGCTGCCCGCATTCACGCGCCCGCGCCGCGAGACGCCGACGCTGGTCGTCCTGCTCGACATCTCTGGCTCGATGGAACGCTACGCGCGCCTGCTGCTGCACTACGTTCACGGCCTGACCCGGCGCTACCTGAAGGTCCACACGCTGGTGTTCGGCACGCGGCTGACCAACATCACACGCAGCCTCAGGCACCGTGATCCGGATGTCGCGCTGCAACTCGCCGACCAGCAGGTGCAGGACTGGAAAGGCGGCACCCGCATCGCGAGCTGCCTCGACGAGTTCAACCGGGTCTGGGCGCGCCGCCTGCTCGGCTCGAACGCGGCCGTGCTGCTGATGACCGACGGGCTGGACCGCGACGAGCACGGCGACCTCGCCCGCGCGGCCGCACAACTGCGCCGCATGGCGCACAGAATCGTCTGGCTCAACCCGCTGCTGCGCTTCGACGGCTTCGAGCCGCGCGCCGCCGGCGTGCGCGCGCTGCTGCCCAACGTCGACCGCTTCCTGCCGGTTCACAATCTGGCCAGCCTGGCCGATCTCGGCCGGGCCTTGCGCGCACCCACCGTCGCCCCTTCCTCACTTCTGGCATAAACACCCCATGGAACTCCAAGGCGAACGCACCATCCCGGCCTCCGTCGACACCACTTGGGCGTCGCTCAACGACCCCGAGGTGCTGAAGGCCTGCATCGCCGGCTGCGAGTCGGTCGAACGCACCGGCCCCGACGCGATGACGGCGGTGGTCGCGCTGAAGGTCGGCCCCGTCAGCGCACGCTTCAAGGGCAACCTGTCGATGACCAACGTGCAGGCGCCGAACAGCTACACGATCAACTTCGACGGGCAGGGCGGCGTGGCCGGCTTCGGCAAGGGCTCGGCCGACGTGGCGCTGACGGCGCAGGGCGCGCAGCAGACGCTGCTGAAGTACACGGCGCGCGCCACCGTCGGCGGCAAGATGGCGCAGATCGGCTCGCGCCTGATCGACGCGACCGCGGCCAAGATCACCGAGGACTTCTTCAAGGCCTTCGAGGCGCACCTGCAGGCCGGCGCTGCGGCGGCCGGCGGTGTCGCGGTGGCTGTTCCGGCGGCGCCCGCCGAAGCCGACGGCAACATGGCCAAGCTGTGGTGGCTGATCGGCGCGGTCGTCGTGCTCGCGATCGTCTATTTCATGATCCGTTAGACAAGAGGGTGCGGTGATGGACAGTCTCGATCTGCAGGTGCTGAGCCAGGCGCGCGACTGGTTCAACGAGGGCCACAAGGTCTGGCTCGTGACGGTGATCGAGACCTGGGGCTCGGCACCGCGCCCGCCCGGCGCGTTGCTGTGCCTGCGCGACGACGGCCTGGTCGCCGGCTCGGTCTCGGGCGGCTGCGTCGAGGACGACCTGATCGACCGCCTGCGCCACGGCGAACGCGTCGCCACGCCCTCGCTGATCGCCTACGGCGTCACCAAGGAAGAGGCCGCGCGCTTCGGCCTGCCGTGCGGCGGCAACCTGCGCCTGGTGCAGGAACCGCTGCAAAGCGTCGCCTGGATCGACGAGGTGCTGGCGCGCACTGCGCGCCACGAACTGGTCGCACGCCGGCTGAACCTTGCGACCGGCGAGGTCGTCGTCGAGGCGGCGTCGCGCGGCGACGTGTTCGCGTTCGACGGCCAGCAGCTCGTCGCGCTGTTCGGGCCGCGCTGGCGGTTGCTGATCATCGGCGCCGGGCAGCTCTCGCGCGCGGTCGCGCAGATGGCGCTGATGCTCGACTTCGAGGTGATCTGCTGCGACCCGCGCGAGGAATACAACCTCACCTGGGACGTGCCGAACACCACCTTCAGCAAGGCGATGCCCGACGACCTGGTGCTCGAGCTGCAGCTCGACCCGCACAGCGCCGTCGTCGCGGTCACGCACGACCCCAAGCTCGACGACCTGGTGCTGCTCGAGGCGCTGAAGTCCCCGGCCTTCTACATCGGCGCGCTCGGCTCGCGCGGCAACACCGCGAAGCGGCGCGAGCGGCTCGAACTGTTCGACCTGACGCCGGCCGAGATCGACCGGCTGCACGGGCCGATCGGGCTGGACATCGGCAGCAAGACGCCGGCCGAGATCGCGGTGTCCATCGTCGCCGAGATCATCGCGGTGAAGAACGGCGTGCTGCTGAAGCAGAAGAAGGAAGGCTCGGCGGTGCCGGTCATGCGACCGGCCGCCTCGGCCCGCTGAGGCCGGCACAGGCGCGTGCCGCGCTCGTGGCGTGGGCGCCTGGCGAGGTGCCGCGCAGTTGGCGCGAGCGCACGATCGATCAGTCCGGCGTGAGCTTCGAGATCACGCTTGGGTGAGCAGGCTCGGTCAGGTGGTACGCGGTACATTTCCGCCAGCCCGGGCTTGGCGCCCTGCCGTCGTCGCCCGCTTGGCTCGAACGTTGAACCTATTTTCCTCATTTGACCGGTGGCAATGTGGCGCGAACGTAGACTTGGC
>JAZKAV010000046.1:0-27089 GCA_040388965.1 Pseudomonadota bacterium
CCTCGCTGGAATCTCGCGCCCGGCTCCAGGCTCACACCTCGTTGGACAAGACTCCCCGACAAACGTTGGCATCGTAACCGGTAAGCTGCTGGCGTCCTTCCATCGCGCCCGACCGATTTCGACAATCCGTCACATTGACATGACGGGAGGAGAAGGCGATGGGTGGACAACGGCGGCGGCGACTGGACATGCCCAGTTGGTGCGGGGTGCGTGCAGTGCGAGAATGCCGCGGACGATTGTTCTTCCTGCACTTTGCCCGCCCAAACGACAACAACTTCCTAGGAACAACTCATGGCCTTTCTCGACAAGGCAGCGTCCGGCCTAACCAAGATATTTCCGCGCCTGCGCCGTGATCGCGAGGCCGCTCACTACATGCGGGAACACGTCCAACCGATCGCTCCGGTCATCGCCGACGAGATCCCCAACAAGCCGGTCACGATGCTCAACCCCCCGGCAATCGACTTCTGCACCGACGCGCAACTCGCGTTGCTCGCCTCGCTGCGGTCGGAGCGTCACAAGGCGCTCTTTCGCGAACTCCGGGAAGACCCGGTCATCAACAGGTTCGGGCTCGGCAGCGCGGGCGTTTCAAACACCTTCTGCAACACGCCAGACGCTGAGATCTATGCGGCCATGATCATGGACCGTAAGCCGCCGACTCTCGTCGAGGTCGGCTCCGGGTTCAGCACGCTCATCGCGCGCAAAGCGGTCTCGTTCGCGCATTCGGATACACGCATCGTCGTGTACGACCCGTACCCGAGGACAGACGTGAAGCCTGCTGCCGACGAGCTGCACCTGGCGCCGGTCGAGCAGAGCGACCTGGCGGGTCGGCATTGGGCCGCCGGCGATCTGTTGTTCATCGATTCGAGTCATATTTGCAGGACACGGGGCGATCTGCCCTATCTGTTCTGCAACGTGATTCCATCTCTGCCGCCGGGCGTTCTCGTCCACGTTCACGATATCTTCCTGCCGTACGACTATCCCAACCTGTACGACCAGTGGTGCCACACCGAGCAGTACCTCCTGGCCTGCATGCTGGCTCACTCGAGGCGCTACAAGGTCGTCTTGGCGACGCACTGGCTCTCCCGCGCGCACCCGGCTGCGATGAACGAGGCCTTCGGCGCGCTCGCGGGGGTGCCTTCGTCCGCGCCACATCATCTTGGCTGCTCGTTCTGGTTCGAAGTCGTGGCGGGATGAAGTCCAGCTGCGGGCGCGCGAGTGTTCGGGAGGGGTATCGGGCGATCAGGGCGCTGGTTTGACCCGTGCCGGGCTGCCGAGCCAGGGCAATGTCCCGATCCCTGTTGAATGCGACCGGATGACGGCTCCTCATTCGTGATGCTACGCGGCCTGCGTTCCCTTACGACGGCCTCATCCTGAGCGCGGCGCTCGAGCAGGCGACGAACTTGATGCAAGACCATGCGGTCAAGCTCAAGCAGATCGCGGTGGTGGGACGAAACGGAATTTTGCAGGGCCGACCACGAAAGACGAGTTGGCGGAACGCATACGAAGCAGCCGCGCGCCGCCATCCGTAGCCGGACGTGAGATGCATGTGTCCGAATCGCGCGCCGCCATCCCAGGAGCGTCGGTCATGTAAGAAAGCGCTGCCCGTCGTTGCCGGCCTCGGGCGCAAAGCGACGCAATTGGGCCGATCCGAGGGGATTCGGGTCGGGCATGCGACCTGCGCCTGGAAAGGGGCCTTCTTCAGCCGCGCTGAAGCTCCGCCGACCCTTGACTGCATGCCTCCTCTGCGCCCCCGCCAACGCCATATGTCCGCCTCTCGCACGTGACAGGCGACCTTACTTTGCGTTACCGACGAAACATTCGGACTGCTCAAAGGAGCTCAACCACGAACTGGCGATACCGAAATCAAGAACGAACCAGCATCAGCCCTGCGTCGCAGACTGGCGCTGCTCCATGCTCCGCGAACGCCGCGCTCCGCGCCATACCGATCCTGTCGGTCCACTCACATTGCTGTATTGCAACCTGCTCGATCGCCATCGGCAGATCGCTTTGCCCCACGAGTGAGACATACTCCACATGACCGACAATCGCGACCCCAAGACTTTCGCTGCACCCATGACCCTCTGCACTCTCTTTGCGGCTGTGCTCTCAGCCTGTGGGGGCGGAGCCGGTGACGGTACCGTGGGCGTTGACGCACTGGCGACGAGTTTGACCGGCTCGACTTCGCTGGCGCAGATCCAAGCAGCGGGCGGAAACGGGAATGGGAAGGCGAAGGGCCTTGCTCCCACTCTCTTGGCCAACGCGCCAGAACCGGCACCCGCACCGGCACCGGCACCGGCACCCGCACCCGCACCGGCACCGGCACCGGCACCCGCACCCGCACCCGCACCCGCACCCGCACCCGCACCGGATGCCGGCACGCTCGTCACCGCCTGGGTGCGCACAGCCGGCGAAGGCGAGGCATTGACCGTCACCGGCACCGTTCGGTACGGCGACGGACTGCGGTGGACGAGCAAGACGGTCACCGGCCCGATGAACTGCAACAACAGCGACTTCGGTGGCGATCCGGCCCCCGGCGCCCTCAAGACTTGCGAAGTGCAGATGACCGTGCCCGGGGTGACGCAGATCGCCGGCGCGATGCCGGTGGTGAACATGGCGCTGATCCCGCCGCCGGCCACGCCCTTCACCGGCGCTCGCGTGCGAACGTTGAGCGCATCGGAGCTGGCGAACACGGGGGTCTACCAGCCGGCGCCGACCGATGTCGGCGCGTTCCGCGTGTCGTGCCCGTACTCGCACATGGCGAAGGACGACCCGATCGTCTTCCCCGGACAGCCGGGCATGGCACATCTGCATGTCTTTTCCGGCAACGCGCTCGCCGATGCGAACAGCACCGCCGACAGCCTTCTGAACACCGGCGGGTCGACATGCGCTGGTGGAACCCTGAACCGCACGGCCTACTGGATGCCGGCACTGATCGACACACGCACCGGCCAGCCCGTGATGCCGGCCGGAACGAACTTCTACTACAAGCTCGGCTATCTGGGCGTGAAGGCCGGCACGGTGCAACCGTTCCCGCAGGGTCTGAGAATCATCGCCGGCAGTTCGAGCGCTACGGCATTGAGCCCCGTGTCGACCTACGGCACCGGCTTCGAGTGCGCCACCGGCGGGCGGCAGAACGGCCTGCGCAGCTGCGCGATCGGCGACAGTCTGAATGCCGCCGTCGTCTTCCCGCAGTGCTGGGACGGCAAGAACCTGGACAGCCCGGACCACAAGAGCCATATGGCGTATGCGACCGGCAGCGGTTGCCCGAGCACGCATCCGGTGCCGCTGCCCGAGATCACGCTGAACGTGCACTACGCGGTGACCGAGGCGAACACCGCCGACTTCTGGAGGCTGTCGAGCGACATGTACTCGGGCCAGGGCGGCTTCTCGCTGCATGCGGACTGGTTCGGCGGGTGGGACAGGTCGACGATGCAGGCGTTCATCACGAACTGCATCAATGCCAACATGGACTGCCACAACCACCTGCTCGGGGACGGGCGGACGTTGTACTGACGGCGTGCTGCGTGCCGCAATGTCGAGCCATCGAAGATTCCGGCCAGATTCCGGTGGTTGAACGGAGAATTTCAGGAGGCGGTCAGCCAGCAACGGACAGTCACCAGCGGGCCGTCGCGGCGCATATATGCATATATTTGTCCCCGCTTTGCCGGTATCGTCGCAAGAAGACTGATGCGCCGCCTCACTTGAGGCGGGCGGCACCCCATACGAAATTCTCAAAGTAGTCCGCCGCCGCTTGTTCGCGGCACCACTGCTGCGCAAAGGCCTTCGCCGCCGCAGCCAGACGCGATGATTCGGCGGGGTCGCTCCAGAGCCGCTCGATGGCGAGCGCCAGCGCCTGCGGGTCGCGCACCGGCACAGCCAAGCCGTTGACGCCGCTGTCGATGTAGTCGGCGACGCCGGACGATGCGGACACGATGGACGCCTTTTCGTAGTGCATCGCCGCAACGATGGTGACATGCCCGCAAGGCACTTCGCTGTCTCGCAGCGGAACGACATTGAATCTGCTGTGCCGCAAGATGTTCATCGCCTTGTCGAACGGAATATCGCAACGGAGTTCCACGTTGGCAGGGATGTTCAATCCGTCGATCGATGCCGGCGTCGCCACGACGACCATCCGGATCTGCGGCAAAGTCCGCAAGGCCTGCATCAAGGTCGCGTAGTCCCTGCCCTGGCTGCCGATCGCACAAATGTAGCCGCCCGTAATCGCGGGCCCGGCATCGTGGTCCGCGGGCGGTGGTTCAGCCGCCCAATGAATCATGTCGATCCGCGCCAGGTCCAGGTCGAAATGTCGAGCGTAGAGTTGGCGCTCCATCGTCGAGAAGCAGACGAAGCGGTCGACTGCCTGGAAGGACGCGGCCATCAGCTTGCGCGTTGCGCCGCGCGGCAATTCGGTGAAATTGAAGGAATACGCAAGGTGACGTTGGCGCTTCAATCTGGACGCCATCGCCAGTGATCCGTACATCGTCATTCGCGGGCCGTGCGACACCAGGACAGCGGCGCGCTGCTTCAACAGCGAAGCTGCCTTCCAGGCCGCGATGGCGCGACGCCAGGCCATGGGCCTTGGGGCCCATGCAGGGATATCGACCGACTGGACACTTGAATGCGCCCAATCCAGGGCTTGCGGCCCTCGGACGGAAGAAGCGAGCCAGTTCCAGCTCGGCTGCAACTCGCTGAGATTGACAACGCCGATCGCCTGATCCTGCATTGCGTCAGGTCCCATTCTGGGTCTCGTGACTTCGCTCAGAGTCGCACGGAAGGATGGCGATGCATGCGCCTTCCCGATTCGGCGCCAGATATCCCGGCCGGGGCGACGTTCAACGGTATACCTTGTCGACCAACACCCGCCGCAGGTACTGCCCGTACCCGTTCTTCAGCAAGGGCTGCGCCAATGCTTCGAGCTGCTCTGCAGTGATCCAGCCCGATCGGTATGCGATCTCTTCCGGGCACGCCACCTTCAGGCCCTGCCGCTTCTCGAGCGTCGCGATGAACTGGCTCGCCTCGAGCAGGCTGTCGTGGGTGCCGGTGTCGAGCCAGGCGTAGCCGCGCCCCATGATCTCGACGTTGAGCTGGCCCTGGCGCAGGTAGACCGCGTTCAGGTCGGTGATCTCGAGTTCGCCGCGCGCCGACGGCTTGATCTGTGCAGCGATGTCGCAGACCTGCTCGTCGTAAAAGTACAGGCCGGTGACGGCGTAGTTGCTCTGCGGGGCGCGGGGTTTCTCTTCGATGCTGAGCGCGCGCCTTTGAGCGTCGAAAGCGACCACGCCGTAGCGCTCCGGGTCGGTCACGTGATAGGCGAACACCGACGCGCCTTGCTCCCGGCTCGCTGCGGCATTCAGGAGTCGCTGCAGATCGTGCCCGTAGAAGATGTTGTCGCCGAGCACCAGCGCGCTGGGTCGGGTGCCGACGAACTGGCGGCCGAGAATGAATGCCTGCGCCAGGCCGTCCGGGCTGGGCTGCACGCAATAGCTGAGGTTCAGGCCCCAGCGGCTGCCGTCGCCCAGCAGTGCCTCGAAACGCGGCGTGTCCTGCGGCGTGCTGATCAGCAGGATCTCGCGGATGCCGGCCAGCATCAGCGTGGCCAGCGGGTAGTAGACCATTGGCTTGTCGTAGACCGGCAGCAACTGCTTGCTCATCGCCAGCGTGGCCGGGTGCAGCCGGGTGCCCGAGCCTCCGGCGAGGATGATGCCTTTGCGCGTGGGGAGTGTCATGGTCGGGTTTCAGCTCGAATGGTTGCCCAGCACTTCGGTCAGCATGCGTTCGACGCCCGATTGCCAGGCCGGCAGCGTGAGGCCGAAGGTGTCGCGCAGCTTGCGCGTGTTCATGCGGGAATTGCCGGGCCGTTTCGCCGGGGTGGGGAAGGCGCTCGTCGGCACGGCGCAGATCGCCTCGGGTGCCACCTTGATCGGCTGCCCGGCGGCGCGCGCGAACTCGATCACGTGGCGCGCATAGCCGTGCCAGCTGGTCTCGCCCTGCGCCACCGCGTGATAGGTGCCGGCCAGCTCGGGGCGCACGACGGCTGCGCGCAGTGCGTGGGCGGTGATGTCGGCGAGCAGGTCGGCGCCGGTGGGCGAGCCGATCTGGTCGTCGATGACCGTCAGCGCGTCACGCTCTTTCGCGAGCTCGAGCATGGTCTTCGCGAAGTTGCCGCCGCGCGCCGCGTAGACCCAGCTGGTGCGCAGGATCAGGTGGTTGCAGCCGCTCGCGCGGATCGCCGCTTCGCCTTCGAGCTTGGTCGCGCCGTAGACGCTCAGCGGGCCCGTCGGCGAAGTCTCGGACCAGGGCGCATCGCCGCTGCCGTCGAACACGTAGTCGGTGCTGTAGTGCATCAGCCAGGCGCCGAGCGCGGCCGCCTCGCGCGCCAGCACGGCCGGCGAGGTGGCGTTGAGCGTGCGTGCGAACTCGGGTTCGCTCTCGCACCTGTCGACCGCGGTGTGTGCCGCGGCATTGACGATGATCTGCGGGGCCACTGCGCGCACCGTCGCGACGAGGGACTCCGGCTGCGAGAAGTCCGCGGTCAGTGGACCGGGGCTGTCGAAATCGAGTGCGACCACCTCGCCGAGCGGCGCGAGCGCCCGTTGCAGTTCCCAGCCGACCTGGCCGTTCTTGCCGAGCAGCAGGATCTTCATGCGCCGTGACCGGCGAGCAGTCGGTCGCCCCGGTCACTGTAGTTCGTCGCGACCCAGTCGCGGTAGGCGCCGCTCTGCACGCGGCCGACCCACTCGGCGTTGTCCAGGTACCAGCGCACCGTCTTGCGGATGCCGGAGTCGAAGGTCTCGGCGGGTCGCCAGCCGAGTTCGCGTTCGAGCTTGCGCGCGTCGATCGCGTAGCGCCGGTCGTGGCCGGGGCGATCCGTCACGTAGGTGACGAGCCGGCTGTAGGGGCCGGCCGGATCGGGCCGCAGCTCGTCGAGCAGCGCGCAGATGGTCTGCACGATCTCGATGTTGGGCTTCTCGTTCCAGCCGCCGACGTTGTAGGTCTCGCCGACCCGACCGCGCGCCAGCACCTCGCGGATCGCCGCGCAGTGGTCCTTCACGTACAGCCAGTCGCGCACCTGCTGGCCGTCGCCGTAGACCGGCAGCGGCTTGCCCGCGAGCGCGTTGACGATCATCAGCGGGATCAGCTTCTCGGGGAAGTGGTAGGGCCCGTAGTTGTTGGAGCAGTTGGTCGTGACGACCGGCAGGCCGTAGGTGTGGTGCCAGGCACGCACCAGGTGGTCGCTGGCGGCCTTGCTGGCCGAGTACGGGCTGTTCGGCTCGCAGGGGTGGTCCTCCGCGAACGGCGGGTCGGTCCTGCCGAGCGAACCGTAGACCTCGTCGGTGGAGACGTGGTGGAAGCGGAAGGCCGACTTCTCGGCCGGCGGCAGTGCCGACCAGTGGGCGCGCGCGGCCTCCAGCAGCGTGAAGCTGCCTTCGACGTTGGTCTTGATGAACGCGCCGGGGCCATGGATGCTGCGGTCCACATGGCTCTCGGCGGCGAAGTGCACAACCGCGCGCGGCCGGTGCTCGGCGAACAGGCGGTCGAGCAGCGCGCGGTCGCAGATGTCGCCGTGCACGAAGACGTGGCGCGGGTCGTCCTTCAGCGTGGCCAGGCTCTCGAGGTTGCCGGCGTAGGTCAGCGCGTCGAGGTTGAGCACGCTCTCGTCGCTCGCCTGCAGCCAGTCGAGCACGAAATTCGCACCGATGAAGCCGGCGCCGCCCGTGACGAGAATCATGTCGGTCTCGATGAAAAGTGGACGGCGCCCATCTACCGGACCCGCCCGTAGGTGTCCTCGAAACGCACGATGTCGTCCTCGCCGAGATAGCTGCCCGACTGCACCTCGATGATCTCCAGCGGCACCTTGCCGGGGTTCGCGAGCCGGTGCGTCGTGCCCAGCGGGATGTAGGTGCTCTGGTTCTCGGTCAGCAGGATGACCTGGTCGCCGTTCGTCACCTCGGCGGTGCCCGACACCACGATCCAGTGTTCGGCGCGGTGGTGGTGCATCTGCAGACTCAGGCTCGCACCCGGCTTGACCAGGATGCGCTTGACCTGGAAGCGTTCGCCCGAATCGATGCTGTCGTACCAGCCCCAGGGCCGGTGCACCTGCCGGTGCAGCGTGTGCTCGCTGCGGCCGGCGTTCTGCAGCCGGCCGACGATGGCCTTCACGTCCTGGCTGCGGGAGCGATCGGCGACCAGCACCGCGTCCGGCGTCTCGACCACGATCACGTCGTCCAGGCCGACGACGCCGACCAGGCGGCTCGTCGCATGCACCAGCGTGTTGCGGCTGTCGCTGACGAGGGTGTCGCCGACGCTCGCGTTGCCGCCCGCGTCCTTCGCGCTGACCTGCCAGACGGCGTCCCAGGCGCCCAGATCCGACCAGCCGGCGGCCAGCGGCACCATGCGCAGGTCGAATCTCCGGGCGCCGGGTGCCGGGGTGTCGGTCGGGCACTTCTCCATCACCGCGTAGTCCACCGATTCGCCGGGAATCGCGGCGAAGGCCTCGCGCCCCGGGCGCACGAAGCTCGCATCGACGCTCTTGGCCGCCCAGGCCAGGCGCGAGGCGGCGGCGATGTCGGGCCGGAAGCGCGCCAGCGCTGCGAGCCAGACCGATGCGCGCACGACGAAGATGCCGCTGTTCCAGTAGTAATGGCCCGCCGCGAGGTAGGCCTGCGCGGTCGCGAGGTCGGGCTTCTCGACGAAGGCCGCGACCGCCTGCTCGCCGGCGGGGCCGGGCGCAGCGCTCGCGCGGATGTAGCCGAAGCCGGTTTCGGGCCGGTCCGGCGCCACGCCGAGGATCACGATCGCGCCGCCGGCCGCCGCGCGCACCGCGCGCTGCAGTGCCGCGGTGAACGCGGCCTCGTCGGTCACCGTCTGGTCGGCCGGGCTGACGACCAGCACCGGGTCGGCGCCGGCATCGCCGGCATGCAGCGCGGCCAGCGTCATCGCCGGTGCGGTGTTGCGCCCGGTCGGCTCGAGCAGCAGCGTGGCCGGCGGCAGGGCGAGCTCGCGCAGCTGGTCGAGCACGAGAAAGCGGTGCTCCTCGTTGCCGACGATGCAGGGCGCAGCGACCTGGATGTCGGGTGCGCCCAGCGACGCGAGCCGCTGCACCGCCTGCTGGAACAGGCTCTGGTTGCCCTGCAGCACCAGGAACTGCTTCGGATGCTGGGCGCGCGACAGCGGCCACAGCCGCGTGCCGCTGCCGCCGGCCATGATGACGGGTTGAACCTGGATGGAAGTCATGTCGGGTCCGGAAGCGGCGGGCTGGTTCGATCCGCCAGTCCGTCGGGGTTCATGCGTTGCCAGCGCCAGCTGTCGGTGCACATGGTGTCGAGGTCGCGCGTCGCCCGCCAGCCGAGCAAGGTGTTGGCATGCGTCACGTCGGCATAGCTGGCGGCGACGTCGCCGGGCCGGCGCGCGACGAATTCGCACGGGATGGTGGCGCCGCTCGCGCGCTCGAATGCGCGCACCACCTCGAGCACGCTGTGGCCGCGCCCGGTGCCGAGGTTGGCGGTGATCGACTGCCGCCTGTCCAGCAGGTGCTGCAGTGCGTCGACATGGCCGGCGGCCAGGTCGAGCACGTGGATGTAGTCGCGCACGCCGGTGCCGTCGGGGGTGTCGTAGTCGTTGCCGAACACCTGCAGGCGCTCGCGCTTTCCCACGGCCACCTGCGTGACGTAGGGCATCAGGTTGTTCGGGATGCCGCGCGGGTCTTCGCCGATCAGGCCGCTCTCGTGCGCGCCCACCGGGTTGAAGTAGCGCAGCAGTGCGATCGACCAGTCGCGATCGGCCTGCGCCACGTCGCGCAGGATGTTCTCGCCCATCAGCTTGGTGGCACCGTAGGGGTTGGTGGTCGAGAGCGGGGCATCCTCGCGGATCGGCAGCGATTCGGGCGTGCCGTAGACGGTCGCGCTCGAACTGAACACCAGGGTCTTGCAGCCGTGCCGGGCCATCGTCTGTGCAAGCGTCAGCAGCCCGCCGATGTTGTTGGCGTAGTAGGCCAGCGGCTTCGCGGTGCTCTCGCCGACGGCCTTGAAGGCCGCGAAATGAACGACCGCGTCGAAGCGCTCGCGCGCAAACAGGGACTTCATCGCGCCGGCGTCGCGAACGTCGGCACGCACGAACGCCGGCTCGACGCCGGCGATCGTGCGCAGGCGATTCAGGACCTCCGGCGAGCTGTTCGAGAAATCATCGACGCCGACCACGCGCAAGCCCGACGCGAGCAGACTCAGCCAGGTGTGCGAGCCGATGAAGCCGGTTGCGCCGGTCAGGAGGACGCGCGCACCGTTCATCGGAGCGTGATCTGCGCAGAGCAGCCGACGACGTTGGCGTCGTACGAGCTCACCCCCGCGCTGCGCGACTCGCGCGACAGGTTGCAGGCCAGCTGCACATTGCGCGCCACGGCGTAGTTGGCACCCAGGGTGGCGGTTCGGTAGTTGTCGCTCGCCGATCCGCTGCCATTGTCGCCTCTGCGGTATTGAAACCCGGCGTTCACGCCGATCTTCGCGGTCGCGGCGTAGCTGGCTCCCAGGCTCACGCTGTCGGTCGTCTGATTGTTCGCGAGCACGTAGACATTCTGCCGACCGGTGCCGAGATCGAGGTAGTTCAGGTACGAGTTGTTGGTGCCGGCGTCCCGGCTGAGCGTGGCGCTGAACCCGAGCTTGGCGGTCGCTGCGTAGGTGCCCGACACCGAACCCGTCAGTCCGGAAAAGTCCCGGTTGCTGCTGGAGTAGTCGAGCCGGGTCCAGCTCAGCCGTGCGCTGAAGCCGGTCTGCTCGCTGTAACGCCAGCCGGCCAGCAGGTCGAGGTTGCGGCCGCGGCTCGAGTCGGATCGATAGGCGGCGGGGTCGACGGACCCCGCCCCTGCGGGCGCGATGCCGTGCGGATAGTCGGTGTGCGTGACCCGCACGGCGGCGCCCACCGTGGTCCGGGCGCCGAGGCGGTAGTTCATGCCGATGCTCCCGGAGTCGCTGGTCGAGTCGGAGCTCAGCGACTGCAGGGACGAGTAGTCGACACGGCTGTGCCCGTAGTTGCCGAACAGGGAGATCAGGCCATCCCCGCCCCAGCGAACGGCGGCGTTCAACTGCTCGGCCTTCAGGGTGTTGCGCTCGGTGCTGGATTGCAACGAATTCCCGTTGAACTGGGCCAGGCTCCGGTTCGCGCCGACGTTGACGCTGCCGGACAGCTTCTCGATGGTGGCCCAGTCCCAGCCGGCGGTGACGCCATAGCTGGTGTTGTCGAGCGTGCTCTGGTCCCGGTACTTGCTGAATCCAACCTGGGCATTGGCATAGAGCCGCTGGCGCCCGATCGGTTGATCGAAGCCGCCGAGCAGGCTCGTCGTC
This sequence comes from Pseudomonadota bacterium, assembly GCA_040388965.1. Classification (GTDB taxonomy): domain Bacteria; phylum Pseudomonadota; class Gammaproteobacteria; order Burkholderiales; family Burkholderiaceae_C; genus LMDS01. The sequence goes on from JAZKAV010000046.1 coordinate 11,334, forward strand.
GAGTAGGTGTCGCCGGGCCCGCCAGCGATGCGGTACACGTTGGAGTCGTGCGTGAACGCCTGGCTCGCGCCGATGTACCACGGGCTCGGCTCGTCGGCCCGCGCGGCGGCGGGCACCGCCAGGAGCACAGCGGCGAGCGCTCCGATGGCGCTGCGCCGAGGAGTCCGGTTCTGTTGTGTTCGCATTCGAGGGTCTCCAGAGGCTTGCGGGGATCGAATTGTTCTCAGTACGCGTGCCGGTCGAAAAAGACGAGTCGGATCGTGCGCACGATGATCTGCAGATCCAGTCCCAGCGACCAGTTGCGCAGATATTCGAGATCGTATTCGACGCGCGCCTGCATCTTCTCGATCGTGTCGGTCTCGCCACGGTGGCCGTTGACCTGGGCCCAGCCCGTGATGCCCGGCTTGACCTTGTGGCGCACCATGTAGGCCTTGATCAGGCGGCGGTACTCCTCGTTGTGCGCCACCGCGTGCGGCCGCGGCCCGACGATGCTCATGCGCCCCTGGAGCACGTTGATGAACTGCGGCAGTTCGTCGAGCGAGGTGCGGCGGATGAAGGCCCCGAAGCGGGTGATGCGCGGGTCGTCCTTCGTGGCCTGGCGCACCATCGGCCCGTTGTCCTGCGACTTCATCGAGCGGAACTTGTAGACCACGATCTCGCCGCCGTCCAGGCCGTTGCGGCGCTGCTTGAACACCACCGGGCCCGGCGAGCTGAGCTTGACGCCGATCGCGATCACCAGCAGCAGCGGCGAGATCAGGATCAGGATCAGCGTGGCCAGCACCACGTCGCTGACGCGCTTGACCAGGTCGTTGGTGCCGGTGAACGGCGTCTCGCAGATGCCGACGACGGGCACGCCGTTCATGTCCTGCAGCCGGCCCTGGATGATGCTGATGCCGAACACGTCGGGCACGAAGAACAGCGAGGCCGTGGTGCCCTGCACATCCTCGAGCAGCTCGACGATGCGCGGCTGCGACCCCAGCGGCAAGGTGATGTAGACCTCGCGCACAGCGTGTTCCGTGACATACCGCGCCACGTCCTTCAGGCCGCCCAGGCGCTGCGCGCTGGCTTCCTGGTGCAGCCGGTCGTCGGTGCGGTCGTCGAAGTAGCCGATGAAGTCGACCCCGTAGTCGAGGCTCTCGCCCAAAGCCTTGGCGACCTTCACCCCGAGCGCGCCGCCGCCCACGACAATCGCCGTGCGCCGCGCCTCGGGCCGCGCGGACAGGCGTTGCACGGTGACCTTGCCGAGCCAGACCGCGAGCCATTGCAGCACCGGCGTGGCGACGGCCCACTCGAGCAGGACGTTGTTCTCGAAGTAGTGCAGGCTGTCCGTCGCGTAGCCGCACAGCGCCAGGATCGCCAGCAGCGAGACCCACGAGCTCAGGATGTCGACGCCGGCGGCGAGCAGGTTGTCGCGAAATCGGTTGCGCCCCGGAAAGGTCAGCGCGAACACCAGCAGGCACAGGGTCAGCGCGGGCCGGTCGATCCGCTCGTCGGAATAGACCGTCGCGAACAGGAAGGTCAGCACCGTGATGCCGGGTTCGAGAAACGCCGCCACGAACGACGTCACGGATTGCGGCGCGCTGTAGAACGTTCTCTTGTAGGTCCGGTCTTCAAACATGGGTTCGTGGTGTGAGCTCGTTCGTTTGTCCGCAAACGACGTGCCAGTCGGCAGCTGCCGTGCGGCCGTGCGGGACTGCCCGGCGCCGTCGCCCTCGCAGGCACGCGCGCATGGGGGTACACCTCTCCCGCACCGCCGGTTCGGCAACGTGCCGGCGGATTCTCCATCAAAAACGCACGCCGACAGGCCGCAGGGCCCGAGGGTGCGCCATGCCGCGGTGCCTACAATCCGTGCATGTTTCACAGTCTCGGTTCGGCGTTCGGCACGGCTGCGACCGGGCGCCTGACGCTGTTCGTCAACCACCTGCTGAGCGCCGAGCCGGTCGCGATGGAACGCCTGCGCCCCCATGCCGGACGTTGCATGCAGTTGCAGTTCGAGGGCTGGCCGGCCCTGCTGCCGCCGTTGCCGACCGCGGCCTTTCGCGTCACGCCGGCCGGCCTGGTCGAATGGTGCGGTGCCGAGCTGCCGGCCGTGGCCGATCTGCGTGTCACCGTCGACGCCTCGAATCCCGCGCTGGCGATGGCGCGGGCCCTGGCCGGCACGCGACCGCCGGTCGACATCGCCGGCGACGCTGCATTCGCGACCGATCTGAACTGGCTGTTCGACAACCTGCGCTGGGATGTGCAGGACGATCTGGCGCGCGCCGTCGGCCCCGCCCCGGCGCGCGAGATCGCGCGTGTCGCGGGCGGCATCGCCGCGGGCTTGCGCGCAGCGGCGAACACCTGGAGCGACCTGGTGGCGCGGCGATGAGACGGTGGGTCCGCACGCCCCGGCGGCATCGGCGCGGACACCTGCCCGGCGAGGGATTCCATTGAGGCACGTCGCGCGCCTGCTCGTCATCTGCGTCACGGTGCTGCGCTACGGGCTGGACGAGCTGGCACTGTCCAGCTTCCGGCAACGCTGGGTGCGCCTGATGGTGCGGGTGATGACGGTCGGTCGCACGCTCGACGCGCCGCGCGGCGAGCGCCTGCGGCTGGGCCTGGAGCGGCTCGGGCCGATCTTCGTCAAGTTCGGCCAGGTGCTGTCGACGCGGCGCGACCTGCTGCCCGCCGACCTCGCCGACGAGCTCGCGAAGCTTCAGGACCGCGTGCCGCCGTTTCCGGCCGAACACGCGCGCGCCCTGGTCGAGCAGGCGTTCGGCTGCTCCGTCGACACGATCTTCACGCGCTTCGATGCCGAGCCGGTGGCCAGCGCGTCGATCGCGCAGGTGCATTTCGCGCAGCTGAAGGACGGCCGCGAAGTGGCCGTCAAGGTGCTGCGCCCGGGCATGCTCGAGGTCATCGACGACGACCTGTCGCTGCTGCGCACGCTCGCGCGCTGGGTCGAGCGCCTGAGCGCCGACGGCAAGCGCCTGAAGCCGCGCGAGGTCGTCGCCGAGTTCGCCAACTACCTGCACGACGAACTCGACCTGGTGCGCGAGGCCGCGAACGCCGCGCAGCTGCGCCGCAACATGCACGATCTCGACCTGATCCTGGTGCCCGAGATGCTGTGGGAGCTGTGCACCCAGAACGTGATCGTGATGGAGCGCATGAACGGCGTGCCGATCAGCCAGGTGCAGCGGCTGCGCGATGCCGGCGTCGACATCCGGAAGCTGGCGCGCGACGGCGTCACGATCTTCTTCACGCAGGTGTTCCGCGACGGCTTCTTCCATGCCGACATGCACCCGGGCAACATCCAGGTCAGCATCGCGCCGGGCAGCTTCGGCCGCTACATCGCGCTCGATTTCGGCATCGTGGGCACGCTCACCGAGGTCGACAAGGAATACCTGGCGCAGAACTTCATCGCGTTCTTCCGCCGCGACTACAAGCGCGTCGCCGAACTGCATGTCGAATCGGGCTGGGTGCCTGCGGCCACGCGCGTCGACGAACTCGAAGGCGCGATCCGCGCCGTCTGCGAGCCGCACTTCGACCGGCCGCTGAAGGACATCTCGCTCGGCCAGGTGCTGCTGCGGCTGTTCCAGACCTCGCGCCGCTTCAACGTCGAGATCCAGCCGCAACTCGTGCTGTTGCAGAAGACGCTGCTCAACGTCGAAGGGCTGGGTCGCCAGCTCGACCCCGAGCTCGACCTGTGGAACACCGCGAAGCCGTTCCTCGAGCAGTGGATGAACCAGCAGGTGGGCTGGGTCGGGTTGCTCGAAGGGCTGAAGCGGGAGGCGCCGCGCTATGCCCAGTTGCTGCCCGAACTGCCGCGCCTGATCCACCAGGCACTGCAGCCGCGCGCGGCGGCCGAGCAGCGCCTGCTGGAAACCCTGCTCGTCGAACAGCGCCGAACGGCCCGGCTGCTGCGCGCGATCGTCTACATCGGCTGCGGGGTCGCGTTCGGGGTGGCGGGTGCGCAACTGTGGCTGCAAACCCGTTGATGCGGCCACCGTGCCCGGTGCGGGCCTTCGCCGGCGCCGTATAATTCGCGGTTTTCCTTTTCAAATCAAGGACTTGGCCATGCCGATCTATGCCTATCGCTGCACCACCTGCGGGCATGCGAAGGATGTGCTGCAGAAGATGTCGGATCCGGTGCTCACGGCGTGCCCGGAGTGCGGCGCATCGACTTTCGTCAAGCAGGTGACCGCCGCCGGCTTCCAGCTCAAGGGCTCGGGCTGGTACGTGACCGACTTCCGGGGCGGCGACAAGTCCGCCGCCGCCAAGGCCGATGGAAAGACCGAGGGCGCGGCGCCGGGAGAATCGCCGAAGGGCGAAGCGGCCAGCGGCGAAGCGGCGAAGGGCGGCTCGGCGCCAGCCGAGAAGTCGGCTGGCGCGAAGAGCGACACCGCGCCGGTCCCGGCGCCGGCCACTGCGCCCGCGCCCGCGCCGCCCTCGGCGGGCAGCAAGTGAGCGCGCGGGTCTGCCGGGGAACGCCGTGAAGAAGTACCTCCTTGCCGGACTGCTCGTGTGGCTGCCGCTGGCCATCACGATCTGGGTGCTGCAGGCCGCGCTCGGCCTGCTCGACGGCGTGTTCGGCTGGTTCCTGAACGCCGGCAAGGCGATCCTGCCGGCCGGTGCCGAACCGTTGATCGATCTGCTGTCCAGGATCCCCGGCCTGGGCGTGATCGTGATGCTGGTCGGTCTGCTGCTGACCGGCGTGTTCGCGACCAACATCATCGGCCAGTGGTGGCTGCGCCAGGGCAGCCGGGTGCTGAGCAAGATTCCGATCGTCAAGTCCATCTACTACTCGGTCAAGCAGGTCTCGGACACGCTGTTCTCGAGCACCGGCAACGCCTTTCGCGAAGCGGTGCTGGTGCAGTACCCGCGTGCCGGCAGCTGGACGATCGCCTTCGTCACCGGCAAGCCGGGCGGCGAGGCCGCGCTGCACCTGCCGGGCGACTACCTGAGCCTGTACGTGCCGACGACGCCGAACCCGACCTCGGGCTTCTTCCTGATGGTGCCGCGCGCCGACGTGGTCGTGCTGCAGATGAGCGTCGACGAAGCCCTGAAATACGTGATCTCGATGGGCGTGGTGGCGCCGCCGATGCATGCCGTCACGGCACCCGCGAGCGCCGCCCCGCCGGCCCGAAATTGACGGGCCGGGCGGCCCCGGCAGCCACCCGGCCCGGCGCAGGCACGCAACGCGACGCCTGGAAAACGCCCACGAGCCTCACACCGGCGACGCGTGCGCGCTTCGCCAGGGACAACCAGACTGCCCCGCGCAGTGGAGTGATTTCATGAGAACAACGTACTGCGGCCTCGTCAGTGAAACGCTGATGGGCCAGACCGTGACCCTGATGGGCTGGGCGCATCGCCGCCGCGACCACGGCGGCGTGATCTTCATCGACCTGCGTGACCGCGAAGGCATCGTGCAGATCGTCTGCGACCCCGACCGGGCCGCGATGTTCGCGGTCGCCGAGGACGTGCGCAACGAGTTCTGCCTGAAGATCGTCGGCAAGGTGCGGGCGCGCCCCGACGGCACGATCAACGCCAACATCACCAGCGGCAAGGTCGAGGTGCTGTGCCTCGAGATCGAGGTGCTGAACCCGAGCATCACGCCGCCGTTCCAGCTCGACGACGAGAACCTCTCCGAGACGACGCGCCTGACGCACCGCGTGCTCGACCTGCGCCGAGCGCCGATGCAGCGCAACCTGATGCTGCGCTACCGGGTCGCGATGGAGGTGCGCAAGTTCCTCGACGCGAACGGCTTCATCGACATCGAGACGCCGATGCTCACCAGGAGCACGCCCGAGGGCGCGCGCGACTACCTCGTGCCGTCGCGCGTGCACGACGGCATGTTCTTCGCGCTGCCGCAGTCGCCGCAGCTGTTCAAGCAGTTGCTGATGGTGGCCGGCTTCGACCGCTACTACCAGATCACCAAGTGCTTCCGCGACGAGGACCTGCGCGCCGACCGCCAGCCCGAGTTCACGCAGATCGACATCGAGACCTCGTTCCTCACCGAGGAAGAGATCCGCACGATGTTCGAGGGCATGATCCGCAGCACCTTCCAGCACGCGATCGGTGTCGAGCTGAAGGCCTTTCCGGTGATGAAGTACGTCGACGCGATGCACCGCTTCGGCTCCGACAAGCCCGACCTGCGCGTCAAGCTCGAGTTCACCGAGCTGACCGACGTGATGAGGGATGTCGACTTCAAGGTCTTCTCGGCCCCGGCCGTGATGCCAGGTGGCCGCGTCGTCGCGCTGCGCGTGCCCGGCGGTGCCGAGATGAGCCGCGGCGAGATCGATGCCTACACCGAGTTCGTGAAGATCTACGGCGCCAAGGGCCTGGCCTGGATCAAGGTCAACGACGTGAGCAAGGGCCGCGAGGGCCTGCAGTCGCCGGTCGTGAAGAACCTGCACGACGCGGCGCTGGCCGAGATCCTGCAGCGCAGCGGCGCGCAGAACGGTGACCTGCTGTTCTTCGGCGCCGACAAGGCCAAGGTCGTCAACGATGCGATCGGTGCGCTGCGCGTGAAGGTCGGCCACAGCGACTTCGGCAAGGCGCGCAATCTCGTGCAGGGTGCGTGGGAGCCGCTGTGGGTCGTCGACTTCCCGATGTTCGAGTACGACGACGCCGCGCAGCGCTGGAGCGCGGTGCACCATCCGTTCACGTCGCCGAAGGACGGCCACGAGGATCTCCTCGAGACCGATCCCGGCGCGGCGGTCTCGAAGGCCTACGACGTCGTGCTCAACGGCATCGAGCTGGGCGGCGGCTCGGTGCGCATCCACCGCGAGGAAGTGCAGAGCAAGGTGTTCCGCGCGCTCAGGATCGACGCCGAGGAAGCCCAGCTCAAGTTCGGCTTCCTGCTCGACGCGCTGCAGTACGGCGCGCCGCCGCACGGCGGCATCGCGATCGGCCTGGACCGCTTCGTGATGCTGATGACCGGCGCCGAATCGCTGCGCGACGTGATCGCGTTCCCGAAGACGCAGCGCGCCCAGGACCTGCTGACGAACGCACCGAGCGCTGTCGACGAGAAGCAGTTGCGCGAGCTGCACATCCGGCTGCGCAACGTGCAGGGCGCGGGCGCGTGACGCGGCGACACAAACGCTGATGCAGAATCGAAGGGCGCGCTTCGTGCGCCCTCTTTTTTTCTTGCGCCAACGAATGCTGCTGCTGTGACGAGGCCGCCCAAGATTCCTCAGTCGGTGCTGGTCGTGATCCACACCGCCGATCTCGAGGTGCTGCTGATCGAGCGCGCCGACAAGCCGGGTTTCTGGCAGAGCGTCACCGGCTCGAAGGACGCGCTCGACGAGCCGCCCGCCGTGACGGCCCGGCGCGAGGTCTTCGAGGAGACGGGCATCGCGATCGGCTCGCCCGAGGTGCCGCTCGAGAACCTGCGCGACTGGCAGCTCCGCAATGTCTACGAGATCTACCCGGTCTGGCGCCACCGCTATGCTGCCGGCGTGACCCACAACACCGAATCCGTCTTCGGGCTGCGCGTGCCGCGCGACGTGCCTGTCACGCTGAGCCCGCGCGAGCACACGGCCTTCGTCTGGCTGCCGTGGCGCGAGGCCGCCGACCGCTGCTTCTCGGCGTCGAACGCCGAGGCGATCCTGCAGTTGCCGCGCCTTGCCTGAACACCTTGCCTGAGCCATGCGCCCCGCCGTCGCCACCCACGCCCACGCCCACAGCACCCAGCACCCGAGCCACGTGCTGCGCGTGGCGACCTACAACATCCACAAGGGCGTGCGCGGCGTCGGCCCGCGCAAACGGCTGGAGATCCACAACCTCGCGCTGGGCATCGAGGCGCTCGACACCGATCTCGTGTTCCTGCAGGAGGTGCGCTTGCTGAACCGCGCCGAGGCGAGGAAGTTCCCCGACACGCACATCGGCTGGCCGCGCATGCCGCAGGCGGACTACCTCGCGCCCGAAGGCTACGAGGTCGCCTACCGCAGCAACGCGACGACCACCCACGGCGAGCACGGCAACGCGCTGCTGTCGCGCTGGCCGCTGGGCGACATCGGCCACCACGACGTCTCCGACCACCGCTTCGAGCAGCGCGGCCTGCTGCACGTGCCGGTGCACTGGAACGGCGTGCTGGTGCACGCGATCGTCGCGCACTTCGGGCTGATCCATGCGAGCCGGCTGCGCCAGGTCGAGCGGCTCGCCAGGTTCGTCGAGGCCGAGGTGCCGAAGGACGACCGGCTGATCGTTGCCGGCGACTTCAACGACTGGGGCGCGAAGCTGGACGCGCCGATGCGCGCCCTCGGGCTGCGCCGCGCCGGCGTGCCGGGCGACCCGCCGGCGCGCGTCAACACCTTCCCGTCGCGCATGCCGATGCTGTCGATGGACCGCATCTACCTGCGTGGCCTGCGATGCCTGTCGACCTCGGTGCCGCGCGGCGCCGCCTGGGCGCGGATGTCGGACCACCTGCCGCTGATCGCCGAACTCGCGCTGGAATGAAGGCGCCGCCCGGGCACCCGCCGAAACCTGGTGCCGCGAGGGGTTGCACCCGGTCCTGTTCCGGCTGATGGGGGGTCCCTGTCCACGCCCGGCACGCGGCTGCGGGTCTGGTCGCGTCAGAACCGGCCCGTCAGGTCGGCGCCGAACCGGTTCGGGCCGACGCTGCCGCGCAGCAGGCCGCAGGCGACCAGCGTCCAGGCCCATCCGATCAACGGGATCAGGTAGACCAGCACCCACCAGCCCGACCTGTCGCGATCGTGCCAGCGTTTGACACCGACCGCGGTGCAGGGCCAGACCAGCAACGCAGTCGTCAGCAGTTCGGCGCTGCGCTGCGGGACGCCGACGATGCCCAGCAGCATTTCCGCCATCACCGACACCAGCAGCGGCCCGAGCACGCCGTAGAGCCAGAAGACCTTGCGCGGCACGCGGCCCCGCAGGCCGAACAGGATCTGCGCCGTCGACATCGGGTCGTCGAAGGGCGAGGGCGGTGCGAGGATCGGCGCGGTGGCGAGGGTCATGAGCGCTTGGCGGGAAGAATCGCGGACCACGATCGTAGGCGATCGTGGCCGACCCCCGACCCGCGGGGCGGCGCGCACGAGACTTGATCCAGCACAAGCCGCAGTGTCTCCGCGGGCGATCTACTGCCCACAGGTGCCGGGCCGGGCGCGCCATGTCGCGTCCCCGGGCTTGAGCCGCATTGCTCCTTCCAACGATCCCGAGGGCCCCGCGAGTGAAGACCGACCCGATGCTCCCCGTTCTGAACGACATCGATTTCGACGCGCTGCGAGTGCGGATGCAGGAAGCACCCGGATTCCCGCATTTCTGCATCGACGACTTTCTCGAACCATCGTTCGCCGACGAGGTTCACGACGCGTTTCCGACCTACCGCGAGGCCGAGCGGCTCGGTGACGCGTTCGATGCCGTGAACGAGAAACGCAAGATCCAGATCACCGATGCCGCGAAGTTTCCGCCGGCGATCCTGCGCCTGCACGAGGTGCTCGCGTCGCCGGAGTTCGTCGCGAAAATCTCTGTCATGTCGGGCATCCCCGGACTGATCGCGGACCCGGCGCTCAGCGGCGGCGGCATCCACGAGACGAACCACGGCGGCCACCTGGACGTGCATGTCGACTTCAACTTCAACGAGCAACTCGGGCTCTACAGGCGCCTGAACATCCTCGTCTATTTCAACAAGGGCTGGAAGGAGGAGTACGGCGGCCACCTCGACCTCTGGGATGCCGAGGTCACGCATTGCCTGGGCCGCTATGCGCCGGTGTTCAACCGAGCCGCCGGCTTTGCCACCAGCGCGACGAGTTGGCACGGGGTCACGCCTGTCAAATGCCCGCCGGGGGTGACGCGCAAGTCCTTCGCCGTCTACTACTACACGCAGGAGCCGCCGCCCGGCTGGGATGGCGTCAAGAAGTCCACGGTCTTCAGGGCCCGGCCCGACGAATACTGGAAGGGCCACGTCGCGATGCCCGCGGAGAACGCGCTGCGCGCGACCCGCAGGACGGTGGATGCGGTGAGGAGCCGCGTGAAGAAGATGCTGTCCGCGTAGCTCGACCGTGCCGCTCGTCCCCGCTATGGGCAATGCCCGTTGGCGTGGTGCAATGAACGGATGCCGACCCCGCCCGCCCCGATCGATCACGCGCCGCGCTGCGTCCACGCGCTCGCCGGCGTCGATTTCACGAGCCGGCCGACCCGGCGCAAGCCGATCACGGTGGCGCTCGGCCACGTCGCACACGGCGTGGTGCGGCTGGAGCGGATCGAGACCCACGCCGGGTTCGACAGCTTTGCCCGATGGCTGCGCACGCCCGGCCCGTGGCTGGGCGTGTTCGATCTGCCGCTCGGCCTGCCGCGCGAGCTCGTCATCGCGCTGCGCTGGCCGCTGCAGTGGGCGCCGCTGATGCGCCATTACGCGGGCCTGTCGCGCGCCGAGATCCGCGCGACCTTCGCCGCGTTCTGCGCCGCGCGGCCGGCGGGCGGAAAATTCGCGCACCGCGCCGCCGACGGGCCTGCGGGTTCGTCGCCGTCGATGAAGTGGGTGAACCCGCCGGTCGCGTTCATGCTGCACGCGGGCGTGCCCTTGCTGATGGACGCCGGGCTGCACCTGCCGGGCCTGCATGCCGGGGATGCGACCCGCATCGCCCTCGAAGGCTACCCCGGCCTGCTGGCCCGCGAGGTGCTCGGCGCCCGTTCGTACAAGAGCGACACCCGGGCCAGGCAGACGCCCGAGCGCCTGATCGCGCGCATCGACCTCGTCGACGCGCTCGACCAGGGCCGCACGCGCCTCGCGCTGCGCCTGAAGCTCACGCACGCGCAGCGCGAAGACCTGATCGCCGACGCCACCGGCGACCGGCTCGACGCTGCGCTGTGCCTGATGCAGGCGGCGTGGGCGAGCGGGCGGCCGGATCACGGGCTGCCGGCGGTAATCGACCCGCTCGAAGGCTGGATCGTCAGCGCCCCCCACCCGGGCGCCGGGGCGGGTTGTCCGACAGGAATTCGCGCCCCGCTCTGCTAAGGTCGTCCGCGATGTACGCGTTCAATCTGCTGCTGCTGGCCGGCGGGCTGCTGGTCTTCGTCAGCCTGCTGGCGGGGGTGGCCTCGAGCCGCCTCGGCCTGCCGTTCCTGCTCGTCTTCCTGGTGGCCGGGATGCTGGTCGGCGTCGACGGCCCGATCGGCGTGCGCTTCGACAACGCGCAGCTCTCGGCCTGGGTCGGCAACGCGGCGCTCGCGATGATCCTGCTCGAAGGCGGCATCAGCACGCGCATGCAGACCTTTCGCGCCGGCTTCGGGCCGGCGCTCGCGCTCGCGACGCTCGGCGTCGCGCTGACCGCGGCGCTGGTCGGCGTCGTCGCGATGGTGGCGATGCAGCTCGACTGGCGCCACGGCCTGCTGCTCGGCGCGATCGTCGGCTCGACCGACGCGGCGGCCGTGTTCTCGCTGCTGCGCCAGACCGGCATGCGCCTGAGCGAGCGCGTCTCGGCGACGCTCGAGCTCGAATCGGGGCTGAACGATCCGATGGCCGTGTTCATGGTACTGGCGCTGATCGCGCTCCTGAAGTCCGACGCCGGCCTGGACCAGACGCTCTGGCTGTTCGCGCGCCAGGCCGGCTTCGGCGCGGCCTTCGGTCTGTTCGGCGGCTGGGCGGTGGCGTCGCTGCTGGGCAGGCTGCCGCTGAACGTGGAGCATGGCGGCCTGCTGTCGCTGATCATCGTCTCCGCCGGCATGGCCGTGTTCGCGGCGGCCGGCCTGTGCGAGGGTTCGGGCTTTCTCGCGATCTACCTGTTCGGACTGCGCGTGCGCGCGAAGGCCGAACCGGCGGCGCACGCCGCATCGTCGGCGCTCGACGGCTTCGCGTGGGCCGCGCAGGCCGCGATGTTCCTGCTGCTCGGGCTGCTGGTCTCGCCGCACGACATGGTGCAGGCGCTCGCGCCGACGCTGGCGGTCGCCGCGACGCTGATCTTCGTCGCACGGCCGCTCGCGGTCTGGCTGTGCCTGTGGCCGCTGGGCTTCGGCGCACGCCAGCGGCTGTTCATCGGCTGGGTCGGGCTGCGGGGCGCGGTGCCGATCGTGCTCGCGCTGTTCCCGCTGATCGAGAAGGTGCCCGACAGCTACCGCTTCTTCAACGCCGCGTTCGCGGTCGTGCTGGCCTCGCTGCTGCTGCAGGGCACGAGCCTGGGCTGGGTGGCGAAGCGCCTGCGCGTGGTCGAGCCGCCCGAGCTGCCGCCCGGGCACCGCGCGGTGCAGGGCAGCCTGACGCTCGATGCCGAGTTGCCGCTGGCCGACGTGTTCGGCTTCTTCCGGCTGCCGCTGCCCGAGAACGGCGGCGCCACCCTGCGCGACTGGCTCACGGGCCGGCTCGCGCGCGACCCGGCCGAGGGCGACGGTGTGGACTGGCACGGGGCATCGTTCCGCGTCATCGGTCTGCGCGACGGGCGCATCGCCCGGGTCGGTCTCGCGCTGGCGCCGCGGGCCGGGTCGGGCGGGTGAGCGAGGCGCGCGCGACACGACAGCGCTGGTTTGGTCCTGCGCGACTTCATTTCATCGCGGTCAGCGCGTTGCGGGAAGAGGTGATCGCAGCCACCTCGTTGCGACGCGCGCTGATCCAGCGCACCGGCTTCAGCACCTCGATGCGGCGGATTCGCCATCGCAGGCCGGGCTCCCACAGAATGGACTCGAACACGGCGCGTGCGGCCGAGGGCGTGATGAGGTCGTGGGACACGCGCTCAGCCGGCTGTCGATTCGATCGGCAAACCGCAGTGATTCTGGCTGCCTTCGCGCGCGTGTCATCGGCCAGAGATTTACATTGTCGCCATGCCATGGCGAAAATGAAACCATGTATCAGCGGAATATCCGTCGCAAGCTGACTGCAGCCCTTGCCGATACCCGGGCGGTGCTGCTGAACGGCGCTCGCCAGGTGGGCAAGAGCACGCTGGCACAACAAGTGGCGCAACAGCGGGGCGGCCGGTACCTCACGCTGGATGACCCGGTGATCGCCGAACTGGCTCGAACCGACCCTTCGGCGCTTGTCAACGGCGCCTCCGGATTTACCGTGATCGACGAGGTGCAATCCGCACCTGCGCTGTTCCCTGCACTCAAGCGCGAGGTCGACCGCCACCCCGTGCCGGGCCGCTTCCTGCTCACCGGCTCGGCCAACGTGTTCATGCTGCCCGCGGCGGCCGAGTCGCTGGCCGGGCGCATGGAGGTGCTGACGCTCGAGCCCCTGTCGCAGTCCGAGGTCGAGGGTTCGCCGCACAATTTCGTCGATGCCTTGTTCGGCACGGCCCCCTGGGCGCGGCGCAGCGTGCCGACCGACCGGGCCGATCTCGTGCGCCGCCTCGTGGCCAGCGGCTTCCCCGAGGCGCTGGGGCGTGCCGAGCTGCCGCGCCGGGACGCCTGGTTCCGCGCCTACCTCGCGAGCCTGCTGCAGCGCGACGTGCGCGACCACGCCAACATCGAGGGCCTGCGCGACATGCCGCGCCTGCTGTCGCTGCTGGCGGCGCGGGCCAGCTCGCTGCTGAACATGGCCGAGGTGTCGCGCGCAACCGGCATTGCCCATTCGACGCTGCGCCGCTATCTCTCGCTGCTCGAAGCGCTCTTCATCGTGCAGCCGCTGCCGGCGTGGTCGGCCGACCTCGGCAAGCGGCTGGTCAAGGCACCGAAGCTTCACCTGATCGACGCCGGGCTCACCGCGCACCTGCGGGGCCACACCGATCCCGCCGCGCTGGCCTTGTCGCCCCAGCTCGGCCCCTTGCTCGAGACCTTCGCCGTGCAGGAGCTGCGGCGCCACCTGAGCTGGGCAGAAACGGCGGCCACGGCCTGGCACTTTCGCACGGCCGCGGGGCAAGAGGTCGACCTGGTGCTCGAAACGCCGGGTCAGCGGATCGTGGGCATCGAAGTGAAAGCCAGTGCAAGCATCACCCAGGGCGACTTCAACGGCCTGCGCGAACTCGCCCGCGCCGCCGGGAAGGCCTTCGCCAGAGGGGTCGTTCTCTACACCGGCGAACAGCTCATGCCGTTCGAACAGCATTTGTGGGCCGTGCCGCTGGGCGTGCTGTGGGCGGGTGGCGCGGCGGCGTAATCGAGTGCGGTCGAGCAAACGGCTCAACCTGGAAACGAAAGTCGGGCTCGCGATGGGCTGCTGAGCGCCCCCCCTGCCGCGACTGACCGGCGCTGGACCCGACCGGCCAGGCTGGCCGCGCCCGCCCGCGAGCCGGCACCCTATACTTTCCCGCATGAGATTGTCTGCTGTCGAGCGACGCGCGGTCGAAAGCGCCAGCCGTGAAACCCTGCCTGCGGGGACGCGCGTGCTGCTGTTCGGCTCGCGCCTCGACGACCGCCGCCGTGGGGGCGACATCGACCTGCTGGTCGAACTGCCCGGGCCGCTGTCGGCTGACGACACCGTGGACCGCAGGACACGGTTCACGGCCAGGTTGTACCGCCTGCTCGAAGAGCGGCGTATCGATGTCGTGATGACGCAGCAGGGGAGGCGGGACCGGCGCGCCGTCGTCACGGCCGCGCGGCAACAAGGCATCGAGCTGGCGCGCACGTGAACCCGGATGACAGGCTGGCCATCGCGCTGTGGGAAGCGGACCGCCATGCCGCTGCGCTGTCAGACGCGCTGGCCGAGTGGGTGGCCGCGCCCGCGCTCGACATGGCGCAGCTGGAGCGCGATCGCCTGCTCTTGCGGCTGGCCGACCAGATCCTGTTCCGCTTCACGAAGCTGCACGACGCGCTCGGCGAGCGGCTGGTCCCCGCGACGCTGCAGCGGTTGGCCGAATCCTTCGAAGACTGGCCCATGCGCGACCGGCTGGAGCGCCTGGAGAAGCTGGGCTATCTGGCGGTGGACGACTGGTTGCGCTGGCGCGAACTGCGCAACCGCCTCGCGCACGAGTATCCCGATCAGCCGGAGCTGCGCTTTGCCGTGCTGAAGGCGGCGATCGGCGCTGCCGGGGAAATCGTCGCTGCCCATGCGCGGTGGAAGGATCGGCTTGGGAAGGCGTAGCCGGTCGGGTAGCCCCATAGCCTGGGCGTTTGCTGTCGTGCTTGACGACCAAGACCCTGACCTCGTCCGTGCTGGCGCGATAGATCACCGTGGGCTTCCTCGATGTCTTTCTCGGCGCCAGGATGAAGCGTGACCTTCATCCGGGGAAGCGCGCTTCCAGCCTCGCAACAGCAACGTCAAGGGGCACTGGCTGAACGGCACCTGTTTCCATCTCCCCTTCTCGCTGGTCCGCAAGGGCATCCCAGGCTGACTCCGCTTCGGTGTCGACGTCGAGGCTCGCGATCAGCCGATCAAGCAGCCGCGCCCTGTCCTTCGGGGACAGGCGCAGGACCTCAGCCTGTAGTGTTTCTAGCGTGGTTGACATCAGTCTCTCCGCAGTGTGCAGGATCGCCGTAGAGCGTAGCTGATCATCCATCGGCACGGACCGTGGAAGACGCGCGAGGCGGTGGAGTTGGCGACCCTCGAGTGGGTCTCGTGGTTCAACCACCATCGCCTGCTCGAGCCCATCGGCTACATCCCGCCGGCCGAAGCCGAGGCAAACTACTGGCGCCAACAAGCTCAGGCGTCGACCACAACCAAGCTGGCCCAGGCGGCAGCGACGCAGGAGGGTTGAACCATGAGTACATGGCCCAACCGGGGGGCCTCCGGCGGCCCCTGCGGGGGGCTGATAGAGAGAAAATCCGAACAGCCAAAACCTGTCAGACCGCGCCGGTCTGACTCAAGCCAACAGGCCTCCTCGAAAGCCGGTGCGGTTCAGCGCTGCTGGCGCATCGAGCGCTTGAGCGTCCTGGCGAACGCCTTGTAGTGCTCGC
>JAZKAV010000047.1:0-29868 GCA_040388965.1 Pseudomonadota bacterium
CCCAAACCGGTCACGTTCCCGAAATCGTCGGTCACGTTCGCCGAAATACGCAGAAACGGCTGAAGATCAAGCCGGTCGCCTTCTCGTGACACGAACTACCAGCGCAGTTGCTCCACTTCCAGACCCATGGCAGCCGCCACCTTTTCGAGCGTGGCCTTCCGAGGCTGCTTGACGCGCTCCATCTGTGCATAAGCGGCTTGCGCGATACCGATGCGTGCCGCGACCTCGGCCTGTGTAAGGCTGAAGTGCTCCCGCCACGCGGCCATCGGCGACATGCCTCTTTCGTACGCCAGGTTGACGACCTCGTCGGGTACCGTCCCCTTGGTGAAGCCTCCGTGCATGCGACGGAACTGGTCGTAAGGCACCACCACGAAGGCCGGCTTGCCGTCGGCTCCAACGATGACCTGAAACTCAGTACGTGCGTTCATCGCGCCTCCTTACTTCTTCGACACTGACAATGCGCACGGTGCCATCGAACTCGAAGAACACCCGATAGCTGCCGACCCGCAGACGGTACCCGTACTCGTGATTCGTGAGTGACTTGACATTCCTGGCCTTGGACAGATCCGCAAGCTCGGTCGTGACAGCGGCTCGGATCTGTTTGCCCGCCTGAGGATCGATCTTGCGGAGCTGCCTCAGCGCTTTTGGCTGCCAGTTGATCGAATTCACGCGCAAATCATAAGCATTTGATACGTATTGTCAATCACCAGGGGGCGTGTGAGCCGCGCGGCGCAGGCGTCGCCGTTCCGTGCCTCTTGCATCGGCATGGTCGTCGCCGGTGGGCTGAGCAGCGTCGTCGGCACCGTCCAGGTGTTCGCGCCGGCCTGGCCCGACGGCAACTGGGCCGCACGTACCTACATGGCGGGCCGCGCGGTCGGCACCATGCGCCAGCCGAACCACCTGAGCAGCGTCCCGCCCGCTACCGCTGCCCGGTCACCCTGCGCCGCGAGCCACCCTTTGCGCCGACGTGCCTCGCCGATGCGATGTGGGAAGCAGGGTCAGCGCCGAAGTTCTAGACCTGGGCCGCTTTTGGCGGCCGAATGAGGCTTTCTGCGGGTATGCCAAGTTGCTCGTGCAGCCGCCAGACCATCGCCATGGTCAAGGGCCGTCGCCCGGCCAACACCTCGTATACGCGGTTGGTCCGACCGATCATGGGCTCGAGGTCTCGCGGGGCCAATCCTTGTTGATCCATCCTGAACTTGATCGCCTCGATGCAGTCGGCGGGCTCGACCGGAAAATGCTTGGCTTCGTAAGCAGCGATCAGGACCGACATGATTTCGAGCAGGTCGCCATCGGGCGTGCCCCGCGCGGGATCCAGGTCGACCAGTCTCGAAACCAGCTTCAGCGCGGCTTTGTGGTCGGCCCTTGTTTGAGACTAATGGCATGTCGCGACCGAGCGGGGCCAGCCGGCTTCCGGAGATGCCGCGACCCCGTCAAGCTGTCGACTGCGTGGACAATGCCACGCATGCCAACCCGCCCCGCCTCACCCGCCGGCCCGGAGCGCCCGCATGCCGTCGCCTGGGCCATCCTCGCCAGCGCCGCCATCGGCCTGCCGATGCTGCTGGCGTTCAACCTGCCGCCGTCGTCGACCTTCCTGAACCAGGCCGCGGCGCTGATCGGCTGGGGCGCGTGGCTGGTCGTGCTGGCGGCGTCGCTGGCGGCGCCGGCAGTGCCGCGCTGCGTCGGCCTGGCGGCCCTGCAGGCGGCGCTGCTGGTGCTGGCGGCCGCAGCGTTCGCGTCGCCGTTCTGGACCGGCCTGCCGTGGTCGCTCGCGCTGTCGGCGGTGGCAATGGTGGCCGCGGCGATGGTCGCGGCCCAGGCCGGTGCCGCGCTGCAGCGCGGCGGGCTGGCGCGGGCGGCGTTCCGTGCCTTTTGCATCGGCATGGTCGTCGCCGGTGTGCTGAGCAGCGTGGTCGGCATCGTCCAGGTGTTCGCGCCGGCCTGGCCCGACGGCAACTGGGTCGCCCGCACCTACATGGCGGGCCGCGCGGTCGGCAACATGCGCCAGCCGAACCACCTGAGCAGCCTGCTGCTGTGGGCGATCGTCGCCGTGGTCTGGCTCGGCGAGGCGCGGGTGCTGCGGCGCCGGGGCGCGGCGCTGCTGGGCCTGCTGTTCGTCTTCGTCGTCGTGCTGAGTGCCTCGCGCACCGGTGCGCTGAGCATGGGCCTGCTGCTGGCGTGGGGCGCGCTGGACCGGCGGCTCTCGCGGACGGCAAGGGGGTTCCTGTGTCTCGCGCCGCTGATCTACCTCGTGTTCTGGTACGGTACCGGCGTCTGGGCCGATCACACCCACCATGTGTTCGGCGGCGAGACGCGCTTCAGCGGCCAGGGCGACATCTCGAGTTCGCGCTGGGGCATCTGGTCGAACACGCTGGCGCTGATCCGCCTGCACCCGTGGGTGGGCGTGGGCTTCGGCGAGTTCAACTTCGCGTGGACGCTGACGCCGTTCCCCGGCCGGCCGGTGGCGTTCTTCGACCACACGCACAACCTGGCACTGCAGTTCCTCGTCGAGCTCGGCATCCCGCTCGGGGTGACGGTGATGGCGCTGCTGCTGCGGGCGCTGTGGGCCGCGCTGCGCGGCGCGCTGGAGCCGGCCGCCGCCGATGCGCCGCCCGGGCAGGCGCTGCTGCGGCCGGCGGCGTTCGCGATGGTGCTGCTGATCCTGGTGCACAGCCTGCTCGAGTACCCGCTGTGGTACGCGTACTTCCTGCTGCCGGCGGCGTTCGCGTTCGGGCTGTGCCTGGGGCGGCCGGCGCCGGAGGTCGAAGGCACGGCGGCGCGGTTCGTGTCGGCGACTGGGCCGGCGCGGTTCGCGCCGACGACTGAGCCGGCGCGGTTCGCGCCGGGGGCGACCCGGCCGCTGCTGATCGCCGCGATGGTGCTGATGGTGGGCGGCATGGCCTCGGTGATCGACTACGCCCGTGTCGTCGTGATCTTCGCGCCGCCCGAGGGCGCGCCGGACCTGGCGCAGCGCATCGTCGACGGGCGCCGCAGCGTGTTCTTCGCGCACCATGCCGACTACGCCGCCGCGACCACCTCCGACCGCCCGGCCGAGGTGATGCCGGCCTTCCTGCGCGCGCCGCACTACCTGCTCGACGCGCGGCTGCTGCAGGCCTGGGCCACGGCGCTCGACCAGGCCGGCGACACGCAGCACGCGCGCTACGTCGCGCAGCGCCTGCGCGAGTTCCGCAACGAAGCCTCGGCCGAGTTCTTCGCGCCCTGCGCCGCGCCGCCGGTGGCCGGCAAGCCGCTGCCGTTCCAGTGCCTGGCACCGACGCGCGAGTTCAGGTTCGAGGACTTCCGCTGACGCTGCCGGCAATTGAGTTGGCGGGCCGAGGCAATGCCTTGCGAGCGATCACACGGACGGCGCTGCGAGAGTATTCTTACCGTTCCTTGATCGATACTCGAAAGGCAGCGCCGTGGCCGCGATCGCAACGCTCTCGCAGAAGTTCCAGATATCCATACCCAAAGCCGTCCGCGATGAGCAGCGCTGGCAGGCGGGACAGGAGTTCGTCTTCATCCCGAAGGGCAAGGGCGTGTTGATGATGCCGGTTCCGCAGGCCGAGCAGCTCGCCGGTCTCGTCAAGGGCGCGAAGACGCATGCGGTGCGTGATCGCGAGGATCGCTATGGCTCTTGCGCGAAGCTGGCGAGGAACACGCCGATCAGTTGATCGTGTACATGCAGCTGACCTGCGATGCCCATTTCGCCGGCCTGCCGGGCGTGCTGCTGGTCAGGAAGTCGACGACGCGCTGACCCAGTCTCCCGACTTCCCCCCGTGCTTCTCGAGCACGCGGATCTCGCTCATCACCATGCCGCGGTCGGCGGCCTTGCACATGTCGTAGACGGTCAGCAGGCCGATCTGCACCGCGGTGAGCGCCTCCATCTCGACGCCGGTGCGCCCCAGCGTCTCGACCTGCGCGGTGCAGCGCACGCTGCTGGTGGCCGCATCCGTCTCGAACTCGACCGCGACGCGGGTGATCGGCAGCGGGTGGCACAGCGGGATCAGCTCGGCGGTGCGCTTGGCGGCCTGGATCGCGGCGATGCGGGCGACGCCGAGGACGTCGCCCTTTGTCGCCTGGCCGGCCTCGATCAGCGCGAGCGTGGCGGGCAGCATCCGGATCAGGCCGCTGGCGCGCGCGATGCGGTGCGTCTCGCGCTTGGCCGAGACATCGACCATGTGCGCCCGGCCGTGGGCATCGAAGTGCGTGAGCGGCCCGGCGGGCGGGGCTGGCGGCGGGGCAGAACTCATCGGGGCGAAACATCCTCGAAACGTTTGTGCGGCATCATAGCCACGCCCTTCTTGCGCCCCGTGAAGACTTCTCCGTGCCGACCGTCCCGCCCCGCCTGTTGCGCTGCCGCCTGACGGCCTGCGCGGTCGCGCTCGCGCTGCTGTGCCCGGCGCTGCCGCCGCCGGCCCGGGCGCAGAACCAGTTGCCCGCGCTCGGCGATCCGTCGGGCGAGGACTTCAGCATCGCGACCGAGCACAAGCTGGGCGCCGAGATCATGCGCGAGATCCGCGCCGACCCCGACTATCTCGACGACCCGGTCCTGCTCGAGTACCTGCAGTCGATCTGGCAGCCGCTGGTCGCGCAGGCGCGGGTGCGTGGCAACCTCAGCGCCGACATCGACCAGCGCCTGGCCTGGGAGCCCTTCCTCGTGCGCGACAAGGAGGTCAACGCGTTCGCGCTGCCCGGCGGCTATGTCGGCGTGAACCTGGGCCTGATCGCGCTCACGGCCACCCGCGACGAGCTGGCCTCGGTGCTCGCGCACGAGATGTCGCACATCACGCAGCGCCACATCGCGCGCAGCATCGGCAACGCCAAGCGCCAGTCGCTGCTGAGCCTGGCGGCGATGCTGGCCGGCCTGGTCGTGGCCAGCAAGGCCGGCAGCAGCGGCGCCGACACCGCGAACGCCGCGATCGTCGGCAGCCAGGCGATGGCCGCGCAGGGCCAGCTCAACTTCTCGCGCGACATGGAGCGCGAGGCCGACCGCGTCGGCTGGCAGGTGATGACCGGCGCCGGTTTTGCGCCCGGCGGCATGGCGGCGATGTTCGAGAAGATGGAGCAGTCGTCGCGCCTGAACGACTTCGGCGGCTACCCCTATCTGCGCAGCCACCCGCTGACCAGCGAGCGCATCGGCGAGGCGCGCGCGCGCATGGGCACGGCCGGCGCCGCGCAGGCGGCGTCCGGCGGCGCGTTCGAGCACATCACGGCGCAGGCCCGCGCGCGCGTGCTGATGGACTCCCGCTTCGATGCGCTGCGCCGCTGGCAGGCGCTGGACGGCGACCGCGTCGCGACGACCCCGGGCGACAGGCTGCTGAACCTCTGCGCCAGCGCGCTCGCGTCCATCCTGCTGCGCGACTGGGCGCGCGCCGACGCCGCGATTGCGGCGGCGCGCGAGATCACGCGCGGCGCGCCGCTGGCGAGCGGGGCGCGCGCCGACCGCGCGGTGGTGCTGCTGAACGTGCAGTCGCTGCTCGCGCGCGGCGACGTGGCGCGCGCGAGCGCCGCGCTCGAACCGTTCAAGGCCGACGGCTCGCGCCCGGTGCTGCTGCTTGCGACCCAGGCCGCGCTCGCCGCCGCGCCGGCGTCCGCGCCCGACAACGCCGCGCTGAAGCAGCGCGCCGAACAGCTGCAGACCTGGGTCGCGATCCACGGCAGCGACGCGCTCGCCTGGACCGCGCTCGGCCAGGTCGAGGAGCGGCTGGGCCGGCCGCTGCGCGCGGTGCGCGCCGATGCCGAGTCGCGCGTCGCGCTCGGCGACCTGACGGGCGCGGTCGACCGGCTCCAGGCCGGCCAGCGCCGCGCCCGCAGCGGCGGCGCGGTCGACTTCATCGACGCCTCGGTGATCGACGCGCGGCTGCGCGATGTCGAGGCGCAGTTGCGCCAGCAGAAGGCGGACGAGAAGGCGCTCCGATAGGCGCGGCCGATGCCGGACGGCGCGCTGCGGGATGTGCGGTGCGCGTCGAGTTGCGCGGCGCCGCGCCTCGTCAGCTCGCGAAGATCCGCTCCATCGCCACGTCGATGACCATGCCGCACAGGCTGTAGAGCAGCGAGCCGATCAGCGCGGCACCGAAGCCGGCGACGTGAAAGCCCTCCAGCATCGACGCCGCGAAATAGAACATCAGCGCGTTGATCACGAACAGGAACAGCCCGAGCGTGAGCAGCGTCACCGGCAGCGTCAGCAGCACCAGGACCGGCCGCAGCAAGGTGTTCAGCAGCCCGAGCACGAAGGCCGCGATCATCGCCGAGCCGAAGCTCCGGATCGTCACGCCGGAGTAGAGGTAGGCCACCAGCAGCAGGGCGGCGGCGAGCAGGAGCCAGCGGACGATGATCTTCATGGCCGCAAGAATACCGCGCCGCCGACGCCAGGATCTCTCCAAGCCGAGCATTCGACATCAATGCGGTGCGTAATAGGAAGCGTTCGCATTTGATGTACAGTCGCTGTACGGCGCCTTGCCGTCTCGACGGGTCCTTCACCGACATGACTTCCTTCGCTTCGCTGCTGCCCCTGGGGGCGCTCTCGGCCGGCATGGGCCTGCTCGCGACGCCGGCCCTCGCGCAGTCGGCGGGCGACGCGGCCGTCGCCGCCGTCACGCTGCAACCGGTCACGGTGCTCGGCCGCGCGGAAAGCGACGCGACGTCGCTGCGTGCCACCACGTCGACGATCGGCAAGGGCAACCAGGAACTGCGCGACATCCCGCAGTCGGTCACGGTGATCACCGGGAAGCTGATCGAGGACCGCCGCATCGACACGCTGAAAGAGGCTCTGCACCAGACCGCCGGCATCAGCTTCCAGGCTGCCGAGGGCGGCGAGGAGGACATCCGGCTGCGAGGCTTCTCGCTCGACGCCAGCGGCGACATCTCGGCTGGCTCGGCGTGAAGAACGAGGTGCTGACCGGCATCGACCTGGCGCACGAGGTGTTCCACAACCACGCGATGGCCGTGCCGGCCGGCGTGACGCTGAACAAGAACGCGAGCTACACGACGATCGGCACGCCGGACGACGGCACCGGCTGGGTCGACGAATCGGCGCGCCTGAAGCGCCGGG
This sequence comes from Pseudomonadota bacterium, assembly GCA_040388965.1. Classification (GTDB taxonomy): domain Bacteria; phylum Pseudomonadota; class Gammaproteobacteria; order Burkholderiales; family Burkholderiaceae_C; genus LMDS01. The sequence continues at coordinate 7,052 of JAZKAV010000047.1, forward strand.
CCGGCGCGTTCGACGCGAAGGCGCTGGGTCTGTACTTCCAGGATCTGCTGCAGGTCGCGCCGCACTGGAAGGTGCTGGGCGGGCTGCGCTGGGACTGGTTCAAGGGCGATTACCGGACTTTCCAGACCGCCGACGGCGCAGCCGTCGCGGTCGGCAGCCAGCTCGCCGACCGCGGCCGCTCCGACCGTCTCTGGAGCAAACGCTTCGGCGTGCTCTACCAGCCGGACGATGCGACCTCGTTCCACTTCTCGTACGGCACCTCGTTCAACACCTCGGGCGATACCTACCAGTACGACGACCAGACCAGGAACACGCCGCCCGAGGGCAGCGCGAACTACGAGCTCGGTGCCAAGGTCGATTGGCTGGGCGGCACGCTGAGCACGCGGGCCGCGGCCTTCTACAGCATCAAGACCAACGAACGCAACCGCGATCCCGACAGCGCCGCGACCGCCGCGCTGCTGTCCGGCCGGCGGCATGCGGCCGGCCTGGAGCTCGATGTCGCCGGGCGCATCACGCCGGCCTGGGAGGTGTTCGCCTCCTACGCCTGGACACCGGTCGCGCGCATCGATGTCGGCGCGCCCGGATCGATCGACGGCGTGGGCGAAGGCGCGGGCACGCGCTCGGCGCTGACGCCGCGCCACAGCGGAACGGTCTGGACCACCTACCAGCTGACGCCGGCGCTGCGCCTGGGCGGCGGCCTGAACGCGCGCAGCTCGCAGACGCCGAACCGCAACCCGGCCGGCATCGTCGCGCCGAGCTTCGTCACCGCCGATCTGCTCGCCGAGTACACGCTGAACGAGTCGATCGCGTTCAAGTTCAACGTCACGAATCTGACCGACAAGCTGTATGCCGATTCGCTCTACAGCGGCCACTACCTGCCCGGCGCGGGCCGCACGGCGCAGCTGACGATGGCCGCGCGGTTCTAGAACAGAAAGGCAGGAAGGCCGATGCTGCTCCACCTCGAGGGGGTCCTGAACGCCGACGAGCTGCGCGAGGCGCGCGCGATCCTCGCGCGTGCGGCCTGGGGCGACGGCCGCGTCACCGCGGGCGTGCAGTCGGCACAGGCGAAGAACAACGAGCAGTTGCCGCAGGACGGCGCCGACACGCAGGCGCTGCAGCGCATCGTGCTCGGCGGGTTGAACCGCCACGCGCTGTTCTTCTCGGCAGCGCTGCCCAGGCGCATCTTTCCGCCGCTGTTCAACCGCTACGGCGGCAGCCGCAACGCCTTCGGCAACCATGTGGACAACGCGGTGCGCTTCATTCCCGGCGGGCACGGCGAGCGCGTGCGCACCGACCTGAGCTGCACGCTGTTCCTGGCCGACCCCGCCGAGTACGATGGCGGCGAACTGGTCGTCGAGGACCCGTTCGCCGCGCCGCGCGTCAGGCTGCCGGCCGGCGACATGCTGCTGTATCCCGGCACCCGCGTGCACCGGGTCGAGCCGGTGACGCGCGGCTACCGGCTCGCGAGCTTCTTCTGGGTCGAGAGCATGGTGCGCAGCCTGGAGGAGCGCCGCCTGCTGTTCGAGATGGACTCGCACCTGATGCGCCTGCGCGCGTCGGCCGGCGAGTCCGACCCCGCGGTGATCGGCCTGACCGGCACCTATCACAACCTGCTGCGCCGGTGGGCCGACCCCTGACGCGCGGCGATCATCTTGCTCACCCCACCCTCGACTCGAAAGGAACCCTCCGATGAAACGCCAACTGCTGACCCTGTGCCTGACCCTCGCGACCGCCGGCGCGTTTGCCCAGCACGCCGAGAGATGCGACCCGATCCCGAAGGCCGAATGGAAGCCGCAGGCCGAGCTCGAACGCAAGCTCAAGAACGAGGGCTGGACCATCAGCCGCGTGAAGATCGAGAACGGCTGCTACGAGGTCTACGGCAAGAACGCGGCCGGCCGCAAGATGGAGACCTTCTTCCATCCGAAGACCTTCGAGGTCGTGACGGCGCCGAAGTGATCGCATGAGGCTGCCGGGCCGCCCGAAGGCCGAATCCAGCGCAGCGCGGAGCACGCGGGGTTCCGGATGAGGCCGCCCGCCGACCTGCCGCGGGTGCGCGTCTGGGACCGCGCCGTGCGCGTGCTGCACTGGACGCTGGTGGTGTCGGTCGCGCTCTCGGCGCTCGGCCTCGTTGCGCTGTTCGGCGTGCACCAACCGGCCGGCTACGTGGCATTCGCGGTGGTGCTGGTGCGCGCCGCCTGGGGCGCGATCGGCAGCCGCCACGCGCGCTTCGCCCAGTTCGTGCGCGGGCCGCGCGCGTTGCTGCACTACGCGCTGGCGGTGGCGCAGAACCGCGAACCGCGCTTCGTCGGCCACAACCCGCTGGGCGGCTGGATGGTGGTCGCGCTGATGCTCTGCGTAGCGGCCCTCGCGCTGACCGGTTGGCTCTGCACGACCGATGCGTTCTGGGGCGACGCGACCGTCGAGGCGCTGCACCGAACCCTCGCGTGGGCGCTGCTCGGGCTCGTGGCCGCGCACGTCGCCGGCGTGCTGTTCACCAGCCTTCGGCACCACGAAAACCTCGTCGCGGCGATGTTCAGCGGCCGCAAGCGCGCGCCCATGGGCGACGACATCGCGTGACGCGCGTCGCGCGGCTGGTGCGCGAGCGGTGACGCCTGACCACGACAAAGCGCGCCCCACCTCGCAGAAATGCGCGTTTCTCCAGTGAAAACTGCTTCTCTTTGCCCGGGGCAGGCATTACCATTCGCTCCGCACGGTGCTATGGAGAAATGAGAGTCCACGCGGCTCTCGCCCATCCCGGGCACATCAACAACTCTTGATGGAGAGAATCGACATGGCAACTGCGAAGAAGGCGCCGGCTAAGAAAGCGGCGGCAAAGAAGGCTCCGGCCAAGAAGGCGGCGCCGGCGAAGAAGGCCGCTCCGGCCAAGAAGGCAGCCGCCAAGAAGGCGGCACCGGCGAAGAAGGCCGCTCCGGCCAAGAAGCGCACTCCCAACGCGGCCTTCATGAAGGCCATGACCCCGAGCGCCCACCTCGCTGCGATCATCGGCGCCAAGCCGGTGCCGCGCACCGAGGTGACGAAGAAGGTCTGGGAGTACATCAAGGCCAACAAGCTGCAGGACTCGGCCAAGCGCACGATGATCAATGCCGACGCCAAGCTGAAGGAAATCTTCAAGAAGGCGCAGGTCTCGATGTTCGAGATGACCAAGCTGATCAACGCCCACCTGAGCTGACCCCGCTGCGCGCGCGCGATCGGCGCGCACGAGAAAAGGCCGGTGCTTGCACCGGCCTTTTTGTTGGGTGCGCCGGCACGTCAGCGCGGCGCCGCAGGCGGTTGCGGTACAGGCGCACGAACGGCACGACGGTGACGCCGGCCGCAGCCGCCTGCGGCGACCGCGCGAGCGTGCCGTCGTTCGGCCGGCTGTTCGCGACGATCGCGCGCACGCCGCTGCGCTGCATCTACGCACTCGGGGCCGGGCGCGCCGGCGGCAGTGCCGGCGGTGCGGGCGCCATCCAGCCGTTGGCGAGTTCCTGGTACAGCTCGGGCCCGAAGCGCCCGCTGACCGTCTTCGACAGGAATGCCACCGCCATCAGGCTGATCACCATCTGGTGTCCGTTGACCATCTCCATCACGATGATCGCCGCGGTGATCGGCGATTGCGTGACCGCGGCGAGGAACGCCGCCATGCACAGGGCGATCCAGGCGTGCGGGTCGATGGACAGGCCGACCCATTGCGCCAGGTCGCTGCCGATCGCGGTGCCCACCGCCAGCGACGGCGCGAAGATGCCGCCGGGCATGCCGCTGAAGTAGGTGGCGAGCGTCGCGACGAAGCGCGTGATCGGCGTGTGCCATTCGAGCGTGAGCTGCCCGGCGATGGCCTGCGAGGCCGCGGTGTAGCCGCTGCCGAACGAGGTGCCGCCGCTGATCCAGCCCAGCACGGCGACGACGAGGCCGCACAGGCCGGCGAACCACACCGGGTGCGCGCCGCGCCAGGCCCACAGGCCGAACAGCGGACGCCGCTGCGGCCACAGCAGCAACCAGCTGAACAGGCCGCCGAGCACACCGCAGACCAGGCCGGCGATCAGCGTCGGCAGCAGCACGGCGGTGCCGAGGTCGCGCACGTTGAGCTGGCCGAAATAGGCGTAGTTGCCCTTCAGCGCAATCGCGACCAGGCCCGAGATGATGATGGTGCTGACGAGCACGCCGCTGGTTCGGCTCTCCAGGCGGCGGCCGAGCTCCTCGACCGCGAACACGATGCCGGCCAGCGGCGTGTTGAACGCCGCGGCGATGCCGGCGGCGCCGCCGGCGAGGATCAGGTCCGACGAACGCAGCGCGCGGCCGTGCGGCAGGAAGCGGTTCGCCAGGTTCAGCACCGAGGCCGCGACCTGCACCGACGGGCCCTCGCGGCCGGCCGAGAAGCCGCCGGCCAGCGCGATCGAGCCCAGCGCGATCTTGCCCGCCGCGACGCGCAGCGACAGCAGCGCGGCCACCGGCCGGCCGAGCGGGGCGAGCCGGGCCGCCGCGACCACCTGCGGAATGCCGCTGCCGGCGGCGCCGGGCACGTGCCGGCGCGTGGCCCAGACGACCAGCATGCCGAGTGCCGGCGCGAGCACGAACGGCGCCCAGGCCCAGCGCCGGTGGATCGTGTCGAACAGCGCCAGCGCCTGCTCGGCGAGCGTCGCGAAGCCGACCACCGCGAGGCCGGCCGCACCCGCCGCCGCCCACAGCACCGCGCGCACCTGCCAGCGCTGGCGCAGGCGGCGGTTCGTCAGGAATGCCAGGCCGGGGCGCGGGCGCATCGAAGGCCTGCGAGCGGGTGCGCGTTCATGGTCCGCAACGGGACGCGGCTCAGCGCTTCAGGTAGCGGATGTCGGCGCGGCGGTTCTCGGCCCACGCGGCTTCGTCGTGGCCCTCGGCCTTCGGGCGCTCCTCGCCGTAGCTGACGGCCTCGATCTGCGCCGGCTTCGCGCCCATCAGCTCGATCTGCTTCGCGACGATCTGGGCGCGCTTGTCGCCCAGCGCGAGGTTGTATTCGTGCGAACCGCGCTCGTCGGCGTTGCCCTCGACGCGGACCTGTACCGCGGGGTGGGCCTGCAGGAACCGGCCATGCGCCTGCACCAGCGGCTGGTACTTGGGATCGACCGTGAAGTCGTCGTACGCGAAGTAGACGCTGCGCGCGGCGAGCTGGCTTTTCGGGTCGTCGAGCGGGTCGAGCGTGACGGTGGCCACCTGGCTCGGCGCGGTGCCGGCCGGCAGCGGGCTTGCCGGTGGCGCGGTGCTGACGGTGGCGGCCGGCGCCTTGGTATCGAGCGGCGTGCTGCTGCAACCGGCCAGCGCGGCGGCAGCGATCAACGTGACGGACAGGGACCTGATCATGGAACGACTCCTGGGGTGAGCGCGGGCCGGGATGACCCGCTCATTCGGTGAAGGGAAGCGGCTTCGCGGCCAGCGCCGCGTCGAAGCCGCCCATGCAGTCGACGAGCACGGCCAGGCCGTCGTGGACCTTGCGCAGCTGCGCAGCGCTCATGCCGTCGAGCACGCTGGGCAGCAGGCCGCGTGCCGGCGCGGCGGCGCCCTTCAGCAGCCTGCGGCCGGCGGCGCTCAGGTGGACGCGCACGATGCGCTGGTCCTGCGGCGAGCGGCTCTTGCGCACCAGGCCTGCCGCCTCTAGCCGGTTCAGCAGGTTGCTCACGGTGGTCTGGTGCACGCGCAGGCGCAGCGCCAGCTCGCCGACGCTCAGGCCGTCGTGCTGGGCCACTTCGTGCAGCGCCCAGAGCCGGGCGCCGGGGATGCCCGTGGATCGCTCGACCTTCGCCGCGTGGTTGCCGGCGAGGCGCACGACCACCCGCAACTGCTGCAGCACGTCGAGCGCGACCGGGGCGGTGCGCCGGGGGCGGGAGGTCGTCGCAGCGGATTTCATTGCGACAAATTATATTGCGACAAATGTAATCAGCTTGTTTCATGGTGTGTCGGAAAAGGCCCCGATGGCGACACGGACGGGGCCGGACGCGCTAGGCTGCGGCGCCCGACACCGACAAGAAGCAAGAGACAAGAACGCATGAACCTGGACCTGCTCGGCCCTGTGGTCGCCTGGCCGCTGATGCTGCTCGCCGCATGGCTGGCCGGCGAATGGGTGTTCCGGCACTGGAAGCTGCCGCGCGTCTGCGCCTACGGCGTAGTGGGCCTGCTGTTCGGCGGCATCGGCCTGTCGCAGCACGGCGCGCCGCACGCGGCGCTGGGCTTCATGGCCAACGTCGCGCTCGCGCTGACGCTGTTCGAGCTCGGCTACCGCATCAACCCGCGCTGGTTCCGGCACAACCCCTGGGTGCTGGCCGCGGGCATCGCCCAGGCGCTGCTGACCTTCGGCGCGGTGTTCTGGGTCGCCGGGGTGTTCGAGGTGCCCACCGATCACCGCCTCGTGCTCGCCGCGCTGTGCGTCGCGACCTCGCCGGCAGCGGTCATGCGCGTCACCCACGAGCTGCGCAGTGCCGGCCAGGTGACCGAGCGGCTGCTGCACCTGTGCGCGCTGAACTGCCTGATCGCCGTGCTGCTGCTCAAGCTCGTCGTCGGCTACTGGCACCTCGAGACCAGCGGCGACCTCGGCAAGGCCGCGTTCAACAGCATCTACGTGATCGGCCTGTCGCTGGCGGCCGGGGCGGTCTTCGGCGCCGTCGCGCCGCTGCTGAACCGGGTCGCCACCGGCAGCCAGAGCACGACCGTGACTTTCGCGTTCCTGGTGCTGCTGCTCGCCGGCATGGCGCAGGCGCTGCACCTGTCGCCGCTGCTGGCCGCGCTCGCCTTCGGCGTGCTGGCGCGCGAGCGCCGCCTGATGCTCAGCCATGCGCAACGCAACTTCGGCGCGCTCGGCGACGTGCTCTCGGTGTTCCTGTTCGTCTTCATCGGCAGCCTGCTGTCGTGGGGCGGCCTGTTCGCGGGGCTGGTGCTCGGCGTCGCAGTGCTGGCGGCGCGCAGCGCCGCGCACACGCTCGTCAACCTGAGCATCGCGCGCGCCAGCGGCACGACCTTCCGCAAGGGCGCGCTGACCGGTCTGGCGCTGATGCCGATGTCGGCGTTCGCGCTGCTGCTGCTCGAGGAGAGCCGCCGGTACGGCTTCGACCTGGCACGCGAGAGCCTGCCGGCGATCGTCGGCCTGCTCGTGCTGCTCGACGTGGTGGGCCCGCTCGTCACGCAGCGCGCGCTGATGCTCGCGCGCGAAGCGCATCCGGAGGAAGGATGACGGCCCTGCTCGGAACCGGCGCGGCTTCCCGTGGGAATCGGCGTGTGTCGCCGACGGCCGGGTGCGGTCTGGTGCGGCGTAGCGATGACGATGGCTCCGATGTGAGCCGTGTGAGCACAGCGCGTCGCGGCAGGCGGTGCCCGGCGCGGGCTCATGCCGTGGCACAGAAATCGCCCCCGCCGGGCACCGCCTGCCGCGAAGCCTGCCGGCTTGGGTATTCGTTGGGAATAGCTCCGCGGTCCCGGCAAGGGCGCGCGCGGGCGGGCCGCGGGAGCCGCTGACATGCCCCTCGGACCCTTCGGCGCATCGCAGGCCCTGTCGCTCGGCGTCGAGCTCGAACTGCAGCTCGTCAACACCGTCGACTTCGACCTGACCTCGAGCGCGAACGACCTGCTGGAGCTGCTCTCGCGCAAGCCGTTTCCGGGTACCGTCACGCCCGAGATGACGCAGAGCATGATCGAGATCGCCACCGGCATCCACGCCACGCACGCGCCGCTGCTGGCCGAGCTGCGCGGCATGCGCGACACGCTCACCGCGGCCTGCGACCGCCTGAACATCGACATCGCCGGCGGCGGCACGCACCCGTTCCAGCGCTGGTCCGAGCAGCGCGTGTTCAGCAAGCCGCGCTTCGAGCAGCTCTCGCAGCTCTACGGCTACCTCGCGAAGCAGTTCACGGTGTTCGGCCAGCACGTCCACGTCGGCTGCGCGTCGGGCGACGATGCGCTGTTCCTGCTGCATTCGCTCTCCCGCTACGTGCCGCACTTCATCGCGCTGTCGGCGTCGTCGCCGTTCTTCCAGGGGGTCGACACGCTGTTCGATTCGGCTCGCCTGAACTCGGTGTTCGCGTTCCCGCTCAGCGGCCGCGCGCCGTTCGTGCTGCGCTGGGACGAGTTCGCGAACGGCTACTTCACGAAGATGGAGGCCACCGGCGTCGTCAGGTCGATGAAGGACTTCTACTGGGACATCCGCCCCAAGCCCGAGTACGGCACGATCGAGCTGCGCGTGTGCGACACGCCGCTGACGGTGGAGCGCGCCGCCGCGCTCGCGTGCTACCTGCAGGCGCTGTGCCGGCGCCTGCTCGAACGCGCCGAGCCGATGCCGCAGGAGGACGACTACCTCGTCTACACCTTCAACCGCTTCCAGGCCTGCCGCTTCGGCCTGGACGGCATGATGGTCGACCCGCGCACCCGCGAGAGCCGCACGATCCGCGAGGACATCCTCGCGACCCTGCGCAGCGTCGAACCGCATGGCGCGGCGCTGCAGAGCCTGCCGGCGCTGGAGGAGATCGGGCGCTGTGCGGCGAGCGCCGGCAACCACGCGTCGCACCTGCGCGGCATCTATGCCCAGTCGCGCAACGCGCAGAGCATGGTGCAGGAGAGCACGCGCGCGTTGCGCGCCGGCCCGGGTTGAGGTGCGGCGCCCGCGTCAGCGGGTGCGCGGCGGGGCGCCCAGCACCAGCGTCCAGTAGCGGTTCTCGCCCGGTTCCGCGCCGTGGCTGCCGTCGCTGCAGGCCAGGCCGAGTTCCAGCACCTTCGCGTTCATCAGGTTCTCGCAGTGCGGCGCGCTGTCGATCCAGGCGTCGACCACCTCGTCCAGCGACGGATAGCCGACCGCGACATTCTCGGCCGCGGTGCTGAAGCGGTAGCCCATCGCGGCCAGGCGCTCGGTCAGGCCGCGGTTCTGGCTGTCGCGGTGGCCCATGCGGTTCAGCTCGGCCATCTCGCGCGACTGTTGCGCGGCCACTGCGGCAAGGCTCGCGCTCCAGCGCAGCGGCGCCGCCATCGCCGCGTCGCCGGTGTGGTGGCAGACGGCGCCGCGCGCGCGGGTCGCGTTCAGGCGCGCCAGCACGGCGTCCGGCGACAGGGCCGCCGCGCAGGCCGGCCTCGCGGCCTCGGGGTGCGCCACCGGCGCGACCGCCAGGCCCGCGACCAGCAGCGTGCCGAGCGCGACCACGCTGTGCCGGCGCGGGCGGCGCAGGACCGGAAGCGACGAAGCGGGCAGATGTTTCGGCACACCGCTGCATCGACACAACTGCGGATTTCTGAAGGGCCGAAAAACACGCGAAACCACAGCCACTCGGCGCCGCGCCGTGCGGATTTCACGAAACCCGGCGCGACACGCACTCCGGCCTCCCGCGCTTGCGGGGAATCCCCGTGTCTGCGGGAGTGGCGGGCCGGTGGCACGCGCTACAGTGCCGGCCATGTCGCAATCTGTTACGCCCCTGGCATGGCATCGATCCGCCGCGCACTGATTGTGCTCGCGCTGACCTGCGCGGGTCTGGCGTCGGCGTTCGCGAAGACCGGGGCCGATGACGCGCCGCTGCCCGCCGTCACGCTGGACTCGTGCAGTTGGAACCGCCCCGGCGTCAACCCGTTCATGGGCGATGTCGTCGCCGCCGTCGATCGCTACACCGACATTCCGGTCGAGGTGCGGGCGCGGCTGAAGGGGCGCATGGCCCGGCGCCAGTACGACGACATCGTCGCCATCCGGCGCGACAGCATCGACGGCCGCGCCGGCAACCAGTACGGCAGCACCATCCGCGACATGCATTTCGGCACGCACCAGCTCTGCCGCTCGGTGACGCGCACGGCGTGGACCGCGGGCATGCAGGAGCGCGGCCTCGTCTATTGCGAAGGCGGCCAGTGCATCCTGGTGCCCACGGTGTGCCGCAACGTCAGCCGCATCAGCCGCAAGGCGGTCGATGCCGAGCACGCCGAGGCGCCGGACGAAGCCGACCCGCTGGCCGTCGTGCCGCCCGGCGCGGTGCCGGCCGACGCGCCGGCCACGCCGCTGGCGCTGGACGAAGCGCCCAGCTTCGCCCGGCCGGCCGCGTGGGGCGGGCCGCTGGCCGACGGCGTTGTCCCGGGCGCGGGGGCGCCGGACGACTGGGGGCCCGGCGGCGGCGGGCCCACAGGCGCCCCGAGCTTCGTCGGCGGCGCCGCGCCGGACGTGGTCGCCAGTGGTCTGGTGCCGCCGGGCGGCTCCGACGGACCGCCGGGCGCGCCGCCGCCGTTCACTCCCGGTGGGTCGCCGGGCGCCGCGCCGCTGGTGCCAACCCCCGTGCCCGAGCCGCAGACCTGGGCGCTGATGCTGGCGGGCCTGGCCGCGCTGGCGCTGGCGTGCCGCCGTCGCAACATGTTGTCTGAGCGCCGGCCGACGTGAAGATTGTTCTGCCGGGCGAGGTGCCCAACCCCGCGTGGCTGCACGGCGGCATTCCGAGCGCCGGGCAGCAGGCCTGGGGCGCCACCGTGCTTGACGCCCATCCCTTCGTCGCCTTCCCGAGCGTGGTGTCCAGGTTCAGCTGGAACGTCGTCTTCCGCCCCGACCGTGCGGCCGGAAGGTACACCGCGCTCGGTCAGGACCGCCTGGGACTCGACACCAGGCTCCATCCGCCGGTGCCCTGACCCGATGCGCCGTCGCCCCTGAATCGCAGCGCAGTCGGCAGCCGGCCGAGAACCGGAAGATCGCGGCGTCGACAAGCGCGCCGATGAACCGACGACGATCGCGCTCGCAAGTCACGACGCACGCCTGCGCCGGGGTCAGACGGTCAGCAGCGGCTGCAGATACCGCCCCGTGAAGCTCGCGGCATTCGCCGCCACCTCCTCCGGTGTGCCCTGCGCCACCACCTCGCCGCCGCCGGCGCCGCCTTCCGGCCCCATGTCGATGATCCAGTCGGCGGTCTTGATGACGTCGAGGTTGTGCTCGATCACGACGATGGTGTTGCCGGCGTCGCGCAGCTGGTGCAGCACGCGCAGCAGCAGGTCGATGTCGGCGAAGTGCAGCCCGGTGGTCGGCTCGTCGAGGATGTAGAGCGTTCTTCCGGTGTCGCGCTTGGAAAGCTCCAGTGCGAGCTTGACGCGCTGCGCCTCGCCGCCGGACAGCGTGGTCGCGCTCTGGCCGAGGCGGATGTAGCCCAGGCCGACGTCGAGCAGGGTCTGCAGCTTGCGCGCGATGTTCGGCACCGCGCTGAAGTAGGCGTGGGCGTCCTCGACGGTCAGGTTCAGCACGTCGGTGATGTTGCGGCCCTTGTAGAGCACCTCCAGCGTCTCGCGGTTGTAGCGTTTGCCGTGGCAGACGTCGCAGGCCACGTACACGTCGGGCAGGAAGTGCATCTCGACCTTCAGCACGCCGTCGCCCTGGCAGGCTTCGCAGCGCCCGCCGGCGACGTTGAAGCTGAAGCGCCCCGGGCCGTAGCCGCGCTCCTTGGCGGTGTTCATCTCGGCGAACAGTTCGCGGATCGGCGTGAACAGGCCGGTGTAGGTCGCCGGGTTGCTGCGCGGCGTGCGGCCGATCGGGCTCTGGTCGACGTTGATGACCTTGTCGAACGCGTCCAGCCCGGCGATGTCGTCGACCGGCTCGGCCTCGGCGTGGCTGTTGTAGAGCTTGCGCGCGACGGTCGCGTACAGCGTGTCGTTGATCAGCGTGCTCTTGCCCGAGCCCGAAACGCCGGTCACGCAGGTGAACAGACCCACCGGGATCTCGACCGTCACGTTCTTCAGGTTGTGGCCGCGCGCGTTGACGATGCGCAGCTCGGTGGCGGTCTCGCCGCGCGCCGCCCAGGGCTGTCCGCGCCGGGCCATGCGCTTTGCCGGCACCTCGATGCGCAGCGCGCGCGACAGGTACTTGCCGGTCAGCGAAGCCGGGTTCGCCGCGACCTCCTGCGCCGTGCCCTGCGCCATCACGCGCCCGCCGTGCACGCCGGCGCCCGGGCCCATGTCGATGACATGGTCGGCAGCGCGGATCGCGTCCTCGTCGTGCTCGACCACGAGCACGCTGTTGCCGATGTCGCGCAGGTGCCGCAGCGTGCCGATCAGGCGCGCGTTGTCGCGCTGGTGCAGCCCGATGCTGGGCTCGTCGAGCACGTACATCACGCCGGTCAGGCCAGACCCGATCTGCGACGCGAGCCGGATGCGCTGCGCCTCGCCGCCCGACAGCGAATCGGCGTTGCGGTCCAGGCTCAGGTAGTTCAGGCCGACGTCGTTGAGGAACTTCAGGCGCGAGCGGATCTCGCGCACGACCTTGTCGGCGATCTCGGCCTTCGCGCCCTGCAGCGTCAGCGACTCGAAGTAGGCCAGACACTCGCGCAGCGTGAAGTGCTCGACCGCGAAGATCGGCTCGCGCGCACCGCCTACCGCGTCGACGAGGAACACGTTACGCGCCTCGCGCCGCAGCCGCGTGCCGTCGCAGTCGGGGCAGGGCTTCGCGCCCTGGTAGCGCATCAGGTCCTCGCGCACCGCCGGCGAATCGGTCTCGCGCAAGCGCCGCTCCAGGGTCGGCAGGATGCCCTCGAACGGGTGCGAGCGCTTGACGACGCGCGGCCTGCCGCGGCTTCGGCCGTCGCCCTCGGCGGTATAGACGAACTCGATCTCCTGCGTGCCGGAGCCATGCAGCAGCACCTGCCGGGCGCCGGGCGGCAGCTCCTCGAAGGGGCACTCGATGTCGAACCCGTAGTGCTTGGCGACGCTTTCCAGCAGCGAGAAGGTGTAGGTGTTGCGCCGGTCCCAGCCCTTCACCGCGCCGCTGGCCAGGCTCAGCGACGGGAAGGCGACGACGCGGTCGGCGTCGAACACGGTGGTGTGGCCCAGCCCGTCGCAGCTCGGGCAGGCGCCGACCGGCGAGTTGAACGAGAACAGGCGCGGCTCCAGCTCGCTGAGCGAGTAGCTGCAGACCGGGCAGGCGAACTTGCTGGAGAACAGGTGCTCGCGCGGCGGCAGCGTGCGCCCGGCGTCGTCGGTGCCGGCGCTGTCCATCTCCAGCGCCATCGCACGGCCGTCGGCGATGCGCAGCGCGGCCTCGAAGCTCTCGGCCAGCCGCTGCTGCAGCCCGGCCGCCGGGCCGCTCCCGAGGCCGGGCGACGCCCCCTCGGGAGGCGGGCGCGAAGCGCCAGGGGGCGAGGTTCTCGGCTGCACCTTGATGCGGTCGATCACGACATCGATGTCGTGCTTCTCGGCGCGCTGCAGCTTGGGCACGTCGGCCGCCTCGCAGGTCTGGCCGTCGACCCGGAAGCGCACGTAGCCCTGCGACTGCATCTCGGCGAACAGTTCGGTGAACTCGCCCTTGCGATCGCGCACCACCGGCGCCACGATCATCAGCCGCGTGCCCTCGGGCAGCGCGAGCGTGGCGTCGACCATCTGGCTGACGCTCTGCGCCTGCAGCGGCAGCCGGTGGTCGGGGCAGTACGGCGTGCCGGCGCGGGCGTAGAGCAGGCGCAGGTAGTCGTGGATCTCGGTGACGGTGCCCACCGTCGAGCGCGGGTTGTGCGAGGTCGCCTTCTGCTCGATGCTGATCGCGGGCGAGAGGCCCTCGATCACGTCGACATCGGGCTTGTCCATCAGCTGCAGGAACTGCCGCGCATAGGCCGACAGGCTCTCGACGTAGCGCCGCTGGCCCTCGGCATACAGCGTGTCGAACGCGAGCGAGCTCTTGCCCGAGCCTGACAGGCCGGTGATCACGACCAGCTGGTTGCGCGGGATGTCGAGGTCGATGTTCTTCAGGTTGTGGGTGCGCGCGCCGCGCACGCGGATCGCGTTCGCGACCTCGGGCGCCGGCACGCGCAGCGCCGCGGCGTCGGGCGGCGCTGCGGGCGCGGCGGTGGGCTCAGTGGGGTCGGGCATCGGGAAGGCGCGCAAAACCGACCATGATACGGGTCGGGCGCGTCGCGCCGGGGTGGGGCGGCCCGGGCGAACTCAGGGCGCGGTGCCGTCCAGCGCCTGCTTCAGCGTGGCGACCGCGGCCGGCGACAGCGTCGCCCGCCAGCCGGGCACGCGCCGGACCATGGCGTCGCCGAGCCGCAGCGTGGCGGCGAGGGCTCCGCAGTGGTGTCTTCGCGCTGCTGCGCTCCCGGCCGGGCCGCTGCCGCCTTCGCTGCGCCGCCCGCCAGCGCGCCCGCGGCCGCGGCCGCGGCGGCTGGGGCTGGGGCTGGGGCCGGGGCCGGGGCCGGGGCGGTCGGCGCGCTGCGCCGCACGGTCTCGTCCGCGGGCATTGCCGCCGTGCCCGGCGCGATGCTGGTCGATGCGGCCGACGGCGGCGGCCCCGGGCTCCCAGGGCTCGCCGCCGCCCTCGAAGGCGCCGGTCGAGACCTTGCGGCCACGGCGCCGCAGCAGGTCGACGACACGATGATGCGCGAGCGTGAACAGCCAGGTCCGGAAGCTCGCGCCCTGCGCGCACGCGCATGGACGACGCGCAGCCAGGTGTCCTGGAACACCTCGTCGGTCGGCGCGTTCAGCGCCGCGCCGAGCAGGCGCCGCACGAAGCGGTACAGGCCGGCCTGGTATCCCCGTCGATCGCCACGGATCGACGGGGACACGCGTTGACGCAGACAAAGCGCAGCCGGACGCGCCCCTTCGACGCGGTGCTCGATCGCCTGGAACGCGATCACGGCGTCGCCGCGCTGCGGCGCTGACGGTTCGACCTGCCCAGGCCGGGCTGCTGAAGCTGATCGTCGGCGACGGCAGCGCGGCGAAGTTGCCCGAGCGGCACCGACGGCTGCCACCGCGCCTCTTAAAGACGTCCAGACGTCTATACTGGACGCCCATCCCCTTGCAGGAAGAGAAGATGCGCCGTCGCCCTGGAGAAGTCCGAGATGCCATTGTCCAGGTGTTGGAACGCCGACCTGCGGCCGCCAGCGTCCAGCAGATCACGAACGATGTCGTGGCCTTGATCGGTGAGGTCCCGCCCTCGTCGATTCGGTCCTATCTGCGTCTGAACACGCCCGAACTGTTTGCGCGCATGGACCGGGCTCAGTACACGCTCAAAGGCTTCGAGGCTGTTGCGCCGCGGGCGGTGCCCGAACCGCACACGCCGCGTGCGTCGTTCACATTCGGACGCGCGTCGATCTTCCACGACGATTGCAACGCCTGGCTGGAGGCGCAGCCGGAAGCGTCGATTCACGCCGTCGTGACCGATCCGCCGTACGGCCTGGTGGAGTACTCGGACACGGAGCAGGACAAGATGCGTCTGGGCCGCGGCGGCGTCTGGCGGATTCCGCCGAGTTTCGACGGCTCGAGGCGTGCGCCCCTGCCGCGCTTCACCGTCCTCAAGCCGACCGACCTCGAGGCGCTCGAGCGCTTCTTCCTGGCCTGGGGCCGCAGCCTCGTGCGCGTGCTCGTGCCCGGGGCGAACGTGGTCGTCGCGAGCAACCCGCTGTTGTCGTACATCGTGTCGGGCGCGCTGGCTCGCGCCGGCCTGGAGCGCCGCGGCGAACTCGCGCGACTGACGATGACGATGCGCGGCGGCGATCGCCCGAAGGCCGCTCACGTCGAATTCAACGACGTGAGCGTCATGCCACGATCGATGTGGGAACCCTGGCTGTTGTTCCGCAAGCCGATCGAAGGCCGCGTGCAGGACAACCTGAGAAAGTGGGGTACCGGCGGATTCCGTCGGATCTCCGCGCAGAGGCCATTCGGCGACCTGATCGAATCCGCACCGACACGCGCAACGGAACGCAAGCTGGCGATGCACCCCAGCCTCAAGCCGCAGGCCTTTCTGCGCAAGGTCGTGCGCGGCGTGCTGCCATTGGGCGAAGGCGTGGTCCTGGACCCCTTTGCCGGCTCGGCCTCGACGCTCGCGGCAGCCGAGGCCGTGGGCTATCGGAGCATCGGCGTGGAGCGCGACGCCGCCTACTTCGAACTGGGTTGCAAGGCCCTGCCGCGACTGACGGCGTTGAAGACAGAAGCCTGATCCGATCCAGGCGGTGGCGAGTCAACGCGCGCGGTAGATCCAGCTGCCGCGCAACTTCGCAATGCCCTGCGCATGAAGCGTGGCCGTGCGCGTGCCCAGTTCGCCGCGCGCGTTCTTGCGAAAGTCCTCCACGCGCACCTGGCCGAGATAGACCTCCGTGAAGCTCATCGGCAGCCGGTCGGTCGCAGGCTCGGTGGCATTGTCGACTTCGTAGACGAACACGCACATCCACTGGTCGCGCGCGCCGTGCGTGTCCACCGCGCCACCGGGCTTTCGGGTGGTCTTGATCTCGACACCGTGCTCGCCCGCCTTGACAGCATTGCTCGGGTAACGACCCTTGACCACCAGATCGGGATGCCCGTTGAAATAGCTGTTGACCACCAGCGTGCGCGAGTGCTGGGCGAGGCTCGCGGTCAGCATGTCGGACAGCACGCCAGACATGATGGCGGGCCGCAAGGTGTCGTCGAGCCGATCGAGCCCCTTCGCGACGAGATTGACGTTCACATCGAAGAAGAAGTCGTAGACATCCTGGATGGCCAGGCGAAAGTCTTCGAGTCGCAATTCGAAAGGCAGGACGGCTGCCGCGTTGAGCTTGGCCGGGTCCAGCGCGTTGCGGGTGACAGGCATCTCAATCCTTCGGCGAGGTCGATCGGTGATGGCCCGGCATCTCACTGCCCGAGCACGCGCAGAATCTCGCGCCCGTAGGCCTCCAACTTCTTCGCGCCGACGCCGCTGATCTGCCCGAGTGCGTCCAGCGAGTCGGGCATCGCCTGCGCCATCTCGGCAAGCGTGGCGTCGTGGAACACGATGTAGGCGGGCAGGTTGTGCTCGCGCGCGACCTCGGCGCGCCAGGCCTTCAGCGCCTCGAAGCGCACCAGCGCGTCGGCGGCCAGCGGGATCGGCGGCGCCTTGTCCTTGCCGCGCGCGCCGCGCGTGGCCTTGCCGCTGCTGCCGCGCGCACGCTTCGGCGTGTCGCTCGGCTGGCGCAGCAGCATCTGCACGTCGCCGCGCAGCACCTCGCGTGCGGTCTCGGTCAGCTCGAGGGTGTTGTACTCGCCCTCGGTGCGCAGGTGGCCGAGCGCGATCAGCTGGCGCAGCACGACGCGCCACTGCGCCTCGCTCACGTCGGCACCGATGCCGAAGGTGCTCAAGGCCTCGTGCCCGTACTGCGCGACCTTGTCGGTGGCCTTGCCGCGCAGCACGTCGATCAGGTGGCCGGCGCCGAAGCGCTGGCCGCGGTTCTGGTGGAAGCGGTAGATGCACGACAGCGCCTTGCGCGCGGCCTCGGTCGCGTCCCAGGTGGCGGGCGGGTTCAGGCAGTTGTCGCAGGCGTTCTGGTGCGTGGCGCAGGGGCTGCTGTCCTCGCCGAAGTAGGCCAGCAGCCGCACGCGCCGGCAGTCGTGCGCCTCGGCGAGCGAGAGCAGCGCGTCGAGCTTGCCGCGCTGGCCGCGCTTGAACTCCTCGGCGGCCGGGCTGTCGTCGATCATGCGGCGCTGGTTCACGACGTCGGCCAGGCCGTAGGCCATCCAGGCGTCGGCCGGCAGCCCGTCGCGGCCGGCGCGGCCGGTCTCCTGGTAGTAGGCCTCGATGTTCTTCGGCAGATCCAGGTGCGCGACGAAGCGCACGTCGGGCTTGTCGATGCCCATGCCGAACGCGATCGTCGCGACCATCACGATCGCGTCCTCGCGCAGGAAACGGTTCTGGTGGCGCCGGCGCACGTCGGCGTCCAGGCCGGCGTGGTAGGGCAGCGCGGCGATGCCCTCGCCGCTCAGCCACGCGGCGGTCTCGTCGACGCGTCTGCGCGACTGGCAGTAGACGATGCCGGCCTCGCCCTCGTGCTCGTCCTGGATGAAGCGCAGCAGCTGCTTGCGGGCATCGTCCTTCTCGACCACGGCGTAGCGGATGTTCGGCCGGTCGAAGCTGCTGATGAAGACGCGCGCCTGTTCGAGCTGCAGCCGCGCGATGATGTCGGTGCGCGTCAGCGCGTCGGCGGTCGCGGTCAGCGCGATGCGCGGAACAAGGGGGTAGCGCTCGTGCAGCAGGTTCAGCGCGAGGTAGTCCTCGCGGAAGTCGTGACCCCACTGGCTCACGCAGTGCGCCTCGTCGATCGCGAACAGGCTCAGCAGGCCGCGCTCTTCGAGCGAATCGAGCTGGGCCAGCATGCGCGGCGTGGTCAGGCGCTCGGGCGCGACGTAGAGCAGCACGAGCCGGCCGCCCATCATCTCGCGCTCGATGCGCTGGGTCTCGTCCGGCGTCAGCGACGAGTTCAGGAAGGCAGCGTGCACGCCGGCTTCTTCCAGCGCGCCGACCTGGTCGTGCATCAGCGCGATCAGCGGGCTGACGACGATGGTCACGCCGCGCCCGGCGCGGTGCCGCGCGATCGCCGGCACCTGGAAGCACAGGCTCTTGCCGCCGCCGGTGGGCATCAGCACCAGCGCATCGCCGCCTGCGATCACGTGGTCGACGATCTCGGCCTGCGCGCCGCGGAAGGCGGTGTAGCCGAACACGTCGTGCAGGATCGCGTCGGGGGAGGTGTCGGCGAGTGTGGTCACGGGGCGGGCGGCAAAGCCGCGATGGTAAGCGGCGCACCGCGCCTGCGCCCTCGCCCGTCCGGGGGCCGCCGGCAGGAACCCCCTCATGACCACCTCCCGGGGGATGCGCGGCAGGGTCGGCGAGCGATAATTCGCTCGTTCCCTCCCCTTGCCCCATCAGACCCGGAGCGCTCCCATGGCCTCAGTCAACAAAGTCATCCTCATCGGCAACCTGGGCCGCGACCCCGAGGTGCGTTACACGCCCAGCGGCAGCGCGGTGTGCAACATCACGGTCGCCACCTCGCGCAGCTGGAAGAGCAAGGAGTCGGGCGAGAAGGTCGAGGAGACCGAATGGCACCGCGTCGTGATGTACGACCGCCTCGCCGAGATCGCCGGGGAGTACCTGAAGAAGGGCCGCTCGGTCTACATCGAGGGCCGCCTGAAGACCCGCAAGTGGACCGACAAGGACGGCGCCGAGAAGTACACCACCGAGATCATCGCCCAGGAGATGAACATGCTCGGCGGCCGCGAAGGGATGGGCGGCGGCGCGGGCGGTGGCGACGAGGACGGCGGCCACGGCGAGCGCAGCGCGCCGCCGCAACGCCCGGCCCCGGCCTCGCGCCCGCAGGCGTCCGCGCCCGCGTCGCGCCCGGAGCCGAAGTCCTCGACCGGTTTCGACAACATGGACGACGACATCCCGTTCTGACCCCATGAACATCCACCTGAGCCTGACGCCGCTGATCTCCCTGGTGGCCGGCGTGCTGATCCTGGTCATGCCGAAGCTGCTGAACATCATCGTCGCCGTCTACCTGATCGCGATCGGCCTGATCGGCATCTTCGGGGCCGGCGCGCTGCATCTGCGCTGAGCCTGAGAGTCCGCCGCGGGCGCAGCCTTGAAGCTCGACGCGGCGGGGATACGTTTCGTGGAGCGATCATGAACACAGGCATCCGGGCGCCCGCGTCGACCACCGACCAGGCCTTGCCCGCCCAGGCGATCAGCGCGGAAGTGCTGCTCGAGAAGTACGCCAAGGGTGACGAGCGCAGCGCGGGCGACGTGCGCCGGCGCGTTGCCCGAGCCCTTGCGCAGGCCGAGGCGCCGCAGACGAGCGCGCAGTGGGAGCTGCGCTTCCTGCAGGCGCTGGAGGCGGGTTTCATCCCGGCGGGCCGCATCCTCTCGGCGGCGGGCACGGATCTGTCGGCCACGCTGATCAACTGCTTCGTGCAGCCGGTGGGCGACTCGATCGCGCACGACGACGAGGGCCACCCCGGCATCTACACCGCGCTCACCGAGGCCGCGGAGACGATGCGCCGCGGCGGCGGCGTCGGCTACGACTTCTCGCGCATCCGGCCGCGCGGCGCCTGGGTCGGCAGCACGCGGTCGAGCGCCTCGGGCCCGGTGTCCTACATGCGCGTGTTCGACCGCTCGTGCGAGACGGTCGAGTCGGCCGGATCGCGGCGCGGCGCACAGATGGGCGTGCTGCGCTGCGACCACCCGGACATCGAGGAATTCATCCACGCCAAGGACCAGGGCGACCTCGCCAACTTCAACCTCTCGGTCGGCCTGACCGATGCGTTCATGCGTGCGGTGCAGGACGATGCCGCCGTCGAGCTGGTGCACCGCGCCGCGCCGGGGCCGAAGTACGAGGCCGAGGGCGCGCACCAGCGGGCGGACGGTCTGTGGGTCTATCGCAGCCTGCCGGCGCGCGCGCTGTGGGACCAGATCATGCGGTCCACCTACGACCATGCCGAGCCCGGCGTGCTGTTCCTCGACCGCATCAACCTCGACAACAACCTGTCGTACTGCGAGACCATTGCCGCGACCAATCCCTGCGGCGAGCAGCCGCTGCCGGCCTACGGTTGCTGCTGCCTGGGTTCGATCGACCTGACGCGCTTCGTCGTCGACCCGTTCGAGGCCGGGGCGCACTTCGACGAAGCGGCGTTCGCGGACCTGGTGCGGGTGGCGGTGCGCATGCTCGACAACGTGCTCGACATCACCTTCTGGCCGCTGCCGCGCCAGGCCGAGGAGGCGCGCAACAAGCGCCGCGTCGGCCTGGGCTTCACCGGCCTGGGCGACGCGCTCGTGATGCTGAACCTGCGCTACGACACCGCACCGGCGCGCGCGGCAGCGCGGCGCATCGCCGAACTGATGCGGGACGCGGCGTATGGCGCCTCGGTCGACCTGGCGGCCGAGCGCGGCGCGTTTCCGCTGTTCAACGCCGACCTGTACCTGAGCCGCGGCACCTTCGCGTCGCGCCTGCCGGCGGCGCTGAAGGAGCGCATCCGCACCGCGGGCCTGCGCAACTCGCACCTGCTGTCGATCGCCCCGACCGGCACCATCAGCCTGGTGTTCGCCGACAACGCGAGCAACGGCATCGAGCCGGCGTTCTCCTGGGCCTACACGCGCCGCAAGCGCGAAGCCGACGGCACCTTCCGCACCCATGCGGTCGAGGACCACGCCTGGCGCCTGTACCGCCACCTGAAGGGCGCCGACGCGGCGCTGACGCCGGCCTTCGTGACCGCGCTCGAGATGAGCGCGCTGGCGCACGAGGAGATGGTGGCTGCGGTCGCGCCGTGCATCGACACCGCGATCTCCAAGACCGTGAACGTGCCCGCCGACTACCCGTATGCGGACTTCAAGGACCTGTATCTGCGCGCCTGGGCGTCGGGGCTGAAGGGCCTGGCCACCTACCGGCCGAACGCCGTGCTCGGCTCGGTGCTGAGCGTGGTGCCGGTGGCGTCGCCGTCGGCGTCGCCGCTCGACGAAGGCGCCTACAACCAGCGCCTGGCCATCGATCGAATGCCGCAGCCGGTGCTGGCCTCGCTGCGCTGGCCGAGCCGCCCCGATCTGCCGGCCGGCAACGCGGCCTGGTGCTTCATGGTGCGCCACCCGTTCGGGGAATTCGCCCTGTTCGTGGGCGAGCTGCCCGATGCGGATGCTTCCGGCAAGGTCGCGCCCTTCGAGGTCTGGGTCAATGGCGCCGAGCAGCCGCGCGGGCTGGGCGCGCTGGCGAAGACGCTCTCGATGGACTTGCGCGCGAAGGACCCGGCGTGGCTGCGGCTGAAGCTGGATGCGCTGGCCACCGTGCAGGAGGAGCGCGCCTTCGAGATGCCGTTCCCGCCGCACGGCGAGCCGCGGCGCTTCCCCGGCGTGGTCGCGGCGACCGCGGCGGTGGTCCGCTGGCGCTGCGAGCAGCTCGGGCTGTGGTCGGGCGCCGATGCGCCGACGCCGGTGGTCGACGCGATGTTCAGCCGCGACGAGCCGCGCACCGGCCCGAACGGCACGCTCGCGTGGTCGGCCGACATCCACAACCCGGCCAGCGGCGAGCACTTCACGCTGACCCTCAAGGAGGTCGTGCTGCCCGACCGGCTGGGCGGCTCGACGACGCGCCCCTGCGCGCTGGGCTTCTCGGGCAACTACCCGCGCGCGATGGACGGCCTCGCGCGCATCCTCTCGCTCGACATGCGCGTGCTCGATCCGGCCTGGATCGGCATGAAGCTGCGCAAGCTTCTGAACTACGCCGAACCGCTGGGCCACTTCATGGCGTTCGTGCCGGGGCTGCCTGCGGGCGAGCAGCGCCAGCAGACCTGGCCGTCCACGGCCGCCTACGTCGCGCGGCTGATCATCCACCGCTACGCGATGCTGGGCGTGCTCGACGAAGCCGGTGATCCGATGCTGGAGATGGGCATCCTGCAGGCGCCGGACGCCGCCCTCGCGCCGCGGCACGCGATGCCCGGCGCGCAGTGCGCCGAATGCGGCAACGCCGCGGTGATCCGCCGCGACGGTTGCGACTTCTGCACCGCCTGCGGCCACATCGGCGCCTGCGGCTGAGCGTGTCCCCAGGCCGACGACATGCGTCTGTCGGTTACAGCATAAGCTGCAAGTTCTGACGGCATAAGCTGCAAGTCGGACCATCCCCAAGACCCCGGCGATCCTGTTGAATCCCCGGGGTCTCTCGCGTGCAGCCAGTCGGCGTCGTCGACGGCACGCAGCCGCCCGCGCGCCTGCACCATCACGTAGTTCCAGGTCGGCACGACCTTGCCGTGCTCGGTCTTGCTCGGGTAGAAGCTCGGCGAGATGTAGGCCTGCGGGCCCTGGAACACGACCAGCGCGTCGGCATCGCCGCGCGCCTCGCGCCACAGCGGGTTCGCCCGCGCGACATGCGCGCGCAGGATGCCGGGGCCGCCGGCCGGGTCGGTGTCGAGGATGAACGGCAGGTTGTTCGCGGACAGCGCGCCTTCGCTGTCCTGCGTCACCAGCAGGCCGAGCGGATGACTGCGCAGCAGCGCGTGCAGCCGGTCGGGGCGGGATTCTTCGAAGTGGGCGGGGAGGTACATGGTTCGGTGCGTGAGGGACAAATCATCCTATTTTCCTCATTTGACCGGTGGCAATGTGGCGCGAACGTAGACTTGGC
>JAZKAV010000048.1:0-31260 GCA_040388965.1 Pseudomonadota bacterium
ATTCGGCGGTCACGATGCCGAAACGGTCGGTCACGCTCTTCCGAAATACGCAGCTAGACTGGTCCAAACCTCAGAGGGCCGACGACGATGGACATCACCGACCTGTTCGCGCTGGGCACCCGCGTGGGCGACAAGCTCGTGGCGCGCGGCGAGACGATCGCCGTGGCCGAGTCCTCGGCCGGCGGGCTGATCTCGGCCGCGCTGCTGGCGCGTGCCGGGGCCTCGGCCTACTACTTCGGCGGCGCGGTGTTGTACACGCGCCGCTCGCGCCGGCTTCTCACCACGCTCACCTCCGACGACACCGCCGGCATGCGCTCGTCGAGCCCGGCCTATGCACAGCTGCTGGCCCGTCACCAGCGCACGCGGTTTCGTTCGAGCTGGGGCCTCGCGGAGAGCGGCGCCGCCGGACCGGCCGGCAACACCTACGGCGATCCGGCCGGCCACACCTGCCTGGCGGTCGATGGCCCGGCGATGCGCGAGCGCCTGCTGCGCACGGGCCGGGACGACCGGCGAGGCAACATGATCGCCTTCGCGATGGCGGCGCTCGAGCTGCTGGAGGAGGCGATCGACGCCGCTCCGGGCGCCGGTCCCGGCGACCGCTGAATCGGGCTGTCGGGGCGGCAGTCCGTCCGTCGACCGCGACCGCCGCCTTACAGCACCGCCTCGAAGCCCTCGAACTGCGGCGGGCCCAGGTACAGCCCTTTCTGCTGGCCGGCGCCCGCGTGCGCCGCGCGAAAGGCTTCGGAGCGGGTCCAGGCCTCGAACGCGGCGGCGCTGTCCCAGGTGGAGTGCGAGACGAAGACGGTGGCCTGCGCATCGCCCGGCCCCTGCAGCAGGTTGAAGCTGCGAAAGCCCGGCACGTCGGCAAGCCGGCTGTCGCGCCGGCGCCAGACCTCGATGAACTCCGCCTCTCGGCCCGGTGCGATGCGGAAGCGGTTCATGGCGATGAACATGGGGTGGACCTTTCGATGAAGAGCTGCGGCGGGAAGCGGCGTCGCCCGTGCATTGCAGATGTCGTGCCGGCCTGAACCTCGCGCCGAGGGCGGGGCGCGGAACTTGCGGCATCTGCCGATGACCGCCGCCTTGCGCACGAGCAGCGCCTCGATGAAGCACTACGCGCGCAGCCGCGCCTGGTGCGAGTGGCAGGAGTTCGACACCTGGCTGCCGCATGCGCTGCAGGCTTTGTCGGATCGCGACGTGGCGGCTTTGTCGCCTTTCCACCTGCTCTCGCTGCCGGGCATCACCGCGGCTCAGCAGCACGCGTGCGCGACGCGCTGGATGGCCGATCGCCTGCACGCCAGCGCCGCCGACCGGGCCCGGCTGGCGGCCGAATTCGCCGCCGCCGCGGCGCGGCGGGCACCCGGGGCGGACGGGTCGCAGCGCAGGATCCGCATCGGCTACCTGTCCTGCGACTTTCACCAGCACGCCACCGCGCTGCTGATGGTGGAGATGCTCGAGGCGCACGACCTCGGTCGCTTCGAGCTGCATGCCTACAGCTACGGGGCCGACGACGGCCGGGGCATGCGCCAGCGCCTGCAGCGGCCGTTCGCGCGCTTCAACGACATCAGCGCGCTCGACGAGCTGCAGGCCGCGCGCGCCATCCATGCCGACGGCATCGACATCCTCGTCGATCTCAAGGGCTACACCGCCGGCACGCGCACCGCGCTGCTCGGCTACCGGCCGGCGCCGGTGCAGGTGAGCTTTCTGGGCTACCCGGGCACGCTGGGCGGCGCGTTCTGCGACTACCTGGTGAGCGACCGATTCGTCACCCCGGCCGGCGCGGCGGCGGACTACAGCGAAGCCCTGGCATGCATGCCGCACAGCTACCAGCCGCATGGCCGGCGCGCCGCGATCGGCAGCGTGCCGACGCGCGAGGCCGCCGGCCTGCCGGGCGAGGGCCTGGTGCTGTGCTGCTTCAACCAGGCCTACAAGTTCACGCCCGAGGTCTTCGGCATCTGGTGCGCGCTGCTGGCGCAGGCGCCGGGCAGCGTGCTGTGGCTGCTGCGCAGCGAGCAGGCCGAAGGCAACCTGCGGCGCGAGGCGATGCAGCGCGGCATCGCGCCGCAGCGCCTCGTGTTCGCCCCGGACCTGCCGCAGGACGAGCACCTGGCGCGCCTGCAGCTGGCCGACCTGGTGCTGGACACCCTGCCGTACAACGCCCACACCACCGCGAGCGATGCGCTGTGGGCCGGGGTGCCGCTGGTCACCTGCGCGGGGCAGACCTTCGCCTCGCGCGTCGCGGGCAGCCTGCTGCACGCGGTCGGTCTGCCGGAGCTGGTCACGCACAGCCTGAACGAGTACGCCGCGCTCGCGGCCGCGCTGGTGGCCGATCCGCCGCGCCTGCGGGCCCTGCGCGCCAGGCTCGCGCGGCAGCGGCTGGCCGCGCCGCTGTTCGATGTGGCCGCCTACACGCTGGGGCTGGAAGCCCTGTACGCCCAGATGTGGCAGCGCCATTGCGACGGGCTGCCGCCGCAGGCACTGGGCGCCGGAGTCTGGCCGGCGAACCGTCGATCCGCTTGATGGCGATCAAGCCCGGCCGCGCTGCGGCGCGCCGGGCTGGCGCATCATTCGGCCGAGGAGAATGCCCCGATGACGCCCGACAAGCCGCCCACCCCGACGCCGCCCGCGCCCAAGTGGCCTTTCGAATGGAAGCCTGCCAACCTGTGGCTGCTGATGTTCGCGCTGGTGGCGGTGTTCTGGATGCGCGACCTGTGGGTTGCCTCGACCCAGGTGCAGCCGATCCCGTACAGCGAGTTCCTGCAGCACCTGAAGGCCGGCCGGCTGGAGTCGATCACCATCGGCAGCCAGCTCATCGAGGCCAAGCTCAAGACGCCGGCGTCCGATGGCCGCACCCGCATCGTCACGACGCGCGTGGCGCCCGAGCTGGCCCGCGAGTTGGCGCCGTACGACGTGCGTTTCGAGGGCGTGGTCGAGAACACGCTGCTGCGCGACCTGCTGTCGTGGGTGGTGCCGGCGCTGCTGCTGCTGGCGGTGTGGAACTTCATGGCCAAGCGCATGGCGGCCCAGGGCGGTCTGGGCGGGCTGCTGTCGGTGGGCAAGAGCCGCGCCAAGCTGCATTCCGAAACCGGCGTGAAGGTGAGCTTCGACGACGTCGCCGGCGTCGACGAGGCCAAGGCCGAGTTGCGAGAGTCGGTGGACTTCCTGAAGAACCCCAAGGCCTACGGGCGCCTGGGCGCGCACATGCCCAAGGGCATCCTGCTGGTGGGCCCGCCCGGCACCGGCAAGACGCTGCTGGCGCGCGCGATGGCCGGCGAGGCCGGCGTGCCGTTCTTCAGCATCACCGGCTCGGAGTTCGTCGAGATGTTCGTCGGTGTCGGCGCGGCCCGGGTGCGCGACCTGTTCGAGCAGGCGCGCGCGTCGGCGCCGTGCATCATCTTCATCGACGAGCTCGATGCGCTGGGCCGGGCGCGCGGCGTGGGGCCGCTGTCCGGCGGCCACGACGAGAAGGAGCAGACGCTGAACCAGTTGCTGGCCGAGATGGACGGCTTCGATGCCAGTGCCGGCGTGGTGATCCTGGCGGCCACCAACCGGCCCGAGATCCTGGATCCGGCATTACTGCGTGCCGGCCGCTTCGACCGCCAGGTGCTGGTCGACCGCCCCGACCGCAAGGGCCGCGCCGATGTGCTGCGGGTGCACCTGAAGAAGGTGACGCTGGGCGTCGACATCGACCCCGACGCGGTCGCCGCGCTGACGCCGGGATTCGCCGGCGCGGATCTGGCCAACCTGGTCAACGAGGCGGCGCTGCTGGCCACGCGGCGCGGCGCCGACGCGGTGGCGATGGCCGACTTCACCGCCGCGGTCGAGCGCATCGTCGCGGGACTGGAGCGCCACCAGCGCGTGCTCGGCGCGAACGAACGCCGCACGGTGGCCGTGCACGAGATGGGCCACGCGCTGGTGGCGATGACGCTGCCCGGGACCGACCCGGTGCACAAGATCTCGATCATCCCGCGCGGCGTCGGCGCGCTCGGCTACACGATGCAGCGTCCCAGCGAAGACCGTTACCTGGCCAGCCGCAGCGAACTGCGCAACCGACTGGCCGTGCTGCTGGGCGGGCGCGCGGCCGAGTCGCTGGTGATCGGCGAGGTCTCCACCGGCGCTGCCGACGATCTGGTCAAGGCGAGCGACATCGCGCACGACATGGTGGCGCGCTACGGCATGTCGCCCGAGGTCGGCCAGGTGGTCTACGAACGGCAGCAGTCGCGCTTTCTCGATCTGCCCGAGGGCATGGCGCTGGAGCGCGGCCTGTCCGACGACACGGCGCGGCGCATCGACGCCGCGGTGCGCGCGCTCGTCGACGAGGCGTTTGCCCGCGCGACCGCGCTGCTCGCCGAGCGGCGGGCGCTGCTGGACGAGGGCGCGGCCAGGCTGCTCGCGCAGGAAACGCTGACCGAGGCGGAACTCCTCCCGCTGGCCGAGGCCGCCCGGCAGGGAAGCGCGCCGGCATGAGCGCGGTGCGGGGCGCATCACCCCGGGTTCAGGGCCGGGGCAGCGTGCCCTTCATGCCGTCACCGGGGTGTCGAGCACCGCCCTGACGTTGAGCGCGACGTTGTTCTTGGTCGCGTCGGCGTAGGGGCAGATGCCCCGGGCGCGCTCGATCAGGTTGTCGGCGTCGGCCTGCTCCAGCGTGCCGGCCATGTGCACGGTCAGGGTCAGCGCCATGCGGTAGGCGTCCTCGTCGGTGACGAACATCGACAGCTCGGCCTCGACGTAGCAGCCGCGCAGCGGCACGTGGCCCTTCTTCGCGATGTGGCGCACCGAGTGCTCGAAGCAGGCCGCGAAGGCGCCGGCGAACAGCTGCTCGGGGTTCGGGCCGTCGCCCTTGCCGCCCATCGCCGCGGGCACTGCGAGCTTGATTTTGATGCTGCCGTCCTCGCTCTGGATCGTGCCGCTGCGGCCGCCCTGAGTCAGCATCTCGGCCTTGTAGACGAGGTCCATGGTGTCGTGCTCCGGGGTTGGTTACTTGGTCAGCCTGGCGCGCTCGGCGGCGCTGAAATGGCTGAAGTGGCCTTCGCGCGCGGCCTGGCGCCGGTTCGATGCGCGGATGGCTTCGATCTTGCCGGCCGGCGCGATGCGCGAGACGGCGCGCGTCGGCTCGGTCGCGCCGCAGCGCGGGCAGGCGGGTACGGTGCCGGCGCGCACCAGCAGCTCGAACTCGGCCTGGCAGGCGGGACAGTGGTAGTCGTAGAGCGGCATGGCGGGATCCTCAGATGGGCGTGTGGCGGGAAGGCTGACGAGGGGGCTGGCGGGAGGACTGACAAGGGGCGGCCCGCGCCGGGTCGGCGGCGCAGCCCTCCAGCGAGGCCGGCTGCGTGTCCGGCGTGCCCAGGCCGACGAAGCGCTCGACCTCGGCGCGGTCGAAGCCGACCAGGCGCGCGCCGTCGTCCTGGCGCTGCATCAGCGGGCGGCGGATCAGCAGCGGTTCGGCGATCAGCAGCGCCAGCGCCGAGTCGGCATCGAGGCGCTCGGGCACCACCTCGCCGTTCATGAGGAAACGCCCGGCCGCCCGAAGTTTCCTCATCCCCCTCGGGGGGCGGACGACGTATGTCGTCGGCCTGGGGGTGCTCTTGACGCGCGGCGCCGCGCGGTTGAACCACTGCGCCACCGGCAGCGGCGCGAGGAAGTCGAGCAGGCGCTCGCGCGTCCAGTGCGCGGTGAGCAGGTTGCGGCGTTCGAGCGTGTGGCCCGCCGCGGCGAGCAGCGCGCGCTGCCTGGCATTGCCGCCGCAGCCGGGCTTCTCGAAGAACACGAGGTGGGTCATGGCGTGGATCCTTCAGGCGCCGCCCGCGTCGCGGCACGCAGCAATTGCAGGCACTCGACGCTGGCGGCCATGTCGAGGGCGCTGTAGTCATCCTGCGTCAGCAGGTGCGGATTCGCGCCCAGTTCGAGCAGGGCGCGCACCACCGCGGGCTTGCTGCTGGAGGCGGCGTACATCAGGCAGGTGGCGCCGGTCAGGTTCCGATGATCGATGGGCACACCGGCGCGCACCAGCCGCGCGACCAGCGCGGGGTCGTTGGCCACGCAGGCGAGCCACAGTGCGTTGTTGCCGTCGCCGTTGGTTGCGGTGAGGCTGGCGCCCTGCGCCAGCAGGGCCTCGACCGCCGCCGCATCGCCGCGCCAGGCCGCCTGCATCAAGAGCGTGTTGCCGTGGGCGTCGGTCGGCGCCGCGGCCGGCCGGGAGGTGTGCTGCGACCAGGCCTCCCAGCCGCCGACCAGGTCGGCGACCTCGTGAAAGCCGAAGTCCAGGAACATCTGCGCATAGCTGCGGCTGGCGTTGCCGTGGTAGCAGTAGATGAAGACCGGCCGGGCCTTGGGCACGCCGAACAGCAGGCGCTCGTGGTTGCGGCCGTCCAGGCGCAGGCTGCCGCTCAGGTGGCCCTGGGCGTGGTGCTGGGCCTCGCGCACGTCGAGCACCAGCGCGTCGGGACGCGCGGCGAGCCAGGATGGCACCTGCGCTGCGCTCAGGCGCTGCAGCCGGGGCGGCTCAGTCATGGCCCTCTCCATCGTATTCGTCGATCGGTGCGCGCTCGGCATACGGGGGTGTGGTCTCGACGCGCGTGTCGGCCACCGGCATGCCGACGCTGAAGTGGTAGAGCACCTGCAGGCGCGCGCCGGCCAGGCCCAGCAGCGCGTGGACGGCGTCGTCGAAGTAGCAGCCGATGCCGGTGCCGCGAAAGCCCTCGGCCTCGGCGTGCAGGTACAGCGCCTGGCCGATCAGGCCGGCCTCCTGCAGCAACTGACGGTAGCGCCAGGGCGCGCTGTCGAGTGCGCCATCGAACTCGCCGAGCAGGCTGAGCGCCAGACAGGCATCGCTCGCGATCGCCTGGTGGCAGCTCAGCGTGCGCAGCGTGCCGGACAAGGCCGGGTGCCGGGCGATGCGTTGCAGGGGCAGGCCGCCCGGAGCTTCGGGCACCGGCTGCCAGGCGGCGCCGGTGTGCAGGGCCTCGGCCAGCAGCGCGGCGCCGCCGGCGCTGCGCGGCAGCACGCAGACCCCGGCGGCGAGGCCGGCGATGCGATGCGCGTAGAGCACCGCATGCACGCGCGGCGGGTGCGGCCACGCATCCCAGGGCAGGCCGGCGCCGGGCATCAGCGCTGCGACGATGCGCAAGAACGCGGCGGCCGGCATGGCCGCGCGGCGATCGAAGTGCTGCGCGCTGCGGCGCTGGCGGATCAGCGTGGACGCAGACAGCGTGGCGCGCGCCGCGGTTGCCGGCCCCATCGGATCGGGTGTTGCGGCCGCCGACGCCGCCCGATCGGGTGTTGCGCCTGCTGCCGTGGCGGCGGGCGGGCGCGCCGGCTCGCGGGTGGCGGCCGTCACCGCATCGATCACCGGCCAGCGGTACATCGGCCGTGCATCGAGGCGGTTGGCGCGGCCTTGCCACTGCACGGTGCCCGACCAGGCGCGTGGCGCCGCGGGCGGCGCCGGCAGGCCGGGCCCGAGCTGCACCAGCAGCTCCGGTTCCTCGGCCTCGGCGTCGCCGAAGTCGGCCGCGCGGTCCAGACCCAGCAGCGCGGCCAGCCCGGCCTGGCCGATCCCGCGCACGACACGCGCCTGCCAGCCCAGCGTGGCCGCGGCGTAGCGCAGCGCGCCCAGGGCATGGCCGGTGTCGAGCTGGCAGTAGCGAAACGCGCGCTCGCCGTACTTCCAGGCCTCGCGCCACGCGATCGAACTCAGGCCGACCCATAGCTGCGGCGTGCCGTGCGCGTCGGCGACAGCGTCCGCGGCCGGCTGCGCGCGCTGCTCCAGCGCGTGTTCGCGCGGCGCGTAGTGGTACAGGCCGTCGGCGAGACCCCGGACGCCGGCGGTCAGCAGATAGGCCTCGGTCGGGTGCAGGTTGCCGCTCGACGGGTTCGCGCGCAGCGCCCAGCGGTCGGGGCCGTTCTGCTTCCAGGCGGTCAGCGCGAAGCTCAGCTCGAACAGCGCCGCGACACTGTGGCGGTCCGTCGGGCGCGCCGCCACGCCGGCGTGCAGGTCGGCCCAGGTCGCGGACAGCGTGCCGGCCACCAGCGGCAGCAGCGTGACCGGTGCACCGGCCCAGCGGCGGAAGGGGTCCGGTTGCGCGTCCCAGTCCAGCGTCTCGGGGCCCGCGGCGTAGCGCTGCAGATGGTGCTTGCTACGCTCGTGATAGGCACGCGCCGTGTCCAGCGGATGGTTCACGATGCTCAGACCGGCCGGTTCTCGTAGATGTTGCGCACCGGGCCCATCAGCTTGCAGCCTTCCTCGAACGTGATCGTCGGGAAGCTCTGGTCGAAGCTGATCGCCTTGTCGACGATGGCATCGACCTTGCCTGCCGTGTCGAGCTTCTTCAGGTCGTTCTTCTCGAGGTAGAGCAGCTGCAGGGTCTCGTTGTAGACCGTGGCCTCGTCGATCGGCAGGATGTAGAAGGTCGCGCCGCCGTACGCCACCTGGTAGCGCCTGGAGATGTCGATGTTGTCGCAGAAAAGGAAGTACTTGCCCTTCGGCGACAGCGCGTCGCCCAGCACCTCGGCGAGCAGCGCCAGGTACTCGAAGCTCAGCAGGAAGCCGGCGAGGAATCCGATGTGGCGATCGCCATCCTGCGCGGCGGCGATGACCTGGTCGCTGCTGATCTCGGGCGGGCGCGCCTCGTCGGCCATCTTGGCCTGGAACTTCAGCGCGATGTCCCCGCGAAAGCCGATCCGGCCCGCCTTCTTCGTGGGGCCCTTCAGCACGCTGTTGAGCAGGCGGCCTTCGGCGTCGAGGCGGCCGAGTGCGGTTTGGGCGATGGTCGTCATGGTGATGGTTCTCGTCAGTGGAGGGGAAGGGTGTCGGTGTTGCGCATGAAGTCGGCCACCTTGTAGAAGGCCGCATCGAGTTCGGCGCGCAGGCCCGCATCGGCACAGACCTCGCTCAAAGCCTCGCGCATGCACAGCATCCAGGCATCGCGGGCGGCGGCGTCGATCGCGAAGCGCTGGTGGCGGCGCCGCAGCATCGGCGCGCCGTGTTCTGGGCTGTAGAGCCTGCCGCCGCCCATCCACTCGGTCAGGTACTTCACGAGCACGGCCCGGGTCCGGGTCAGATCGGCCTCGTGCATCGCGCGGATCGCGGCGGCCTCGGGCCGGGTGTCCATGACCCGGTAGAAGGCGTCGACCAGGCGAACGACCGACGCGTGCCCGCCGAGCCGGACGAAGTGAGGGCGGCTGTCGCGTGAGATCGGCGTCGGGTCCATGGCGGCCTTCATTGCAACCGCCGTACCAGCGTGCGCAGGATCGGGCTTGTCGCCTGCCTGCGCCCGGGCGCAGCGGCTGTGCGGCGACTCCGTACCTTGGTCGTGTCGGCGCCGGCGCGCCGTGCTTTGTCGGGTTCCGAACAATTTCCACGGGCCTCGCGACAGCCCCCGGAATGCAAGGTTTTCCCCGTGAAAACAAGCACTTGGGCCGCGTCCGAGGGCATGGCACGCGCATTGCGAAGGAGAGCCTGCGCGGACCCCATGTCAGGCACCGAGGGACCTTCATAAGAAGACCCATACAGGCACCGAAGACTGCATAGAGATCGCGACGACCGCCTGTGTGAATCGTCAACCTCTTTCAATTCATTGGAGTAATGAAATGGCAAAACTTCGGCAGATCGCCTTCTACGGCAAGGGTGGCATCGGCAAGTCGACCACCTCGCAGAACACGCTGGCAGCGCTCAGCGACCTGGGTCAGAAAATCCTGATCGTCGGCTGCGACCCCAAGGCCGACTCGACCCGCCTGATCCTGCACGCGAAGGCGCAGGACACCATCCTGTCGCTGGCCGCCGAAGCCGGCTCGGTGGAGGATCTCGAGCTCGACGACGTGATGAAGGTCGGCTACAAGGACATCCGCTGCGTCGAGTCCGGCGGCCCGGAGCCCGGCGTCGGCTGCGCCGGCCGCGGCGTGATCACCTCGATCAACTTCCTCGAAGAAAACGGCGCGTACGACGGCGTCGACTATGTCTCGTACGACGTGCTCGGCGACGTGGTCTGCGGCGGCTTCGCGATGCCGATCCGCGAGAACAAGGCACAAGAGATCTACATCGTGATGTCGGGCGAGATGATGGCCATGTACGCGGCCAACAACATCTCCAAGGGCATCCTGAAGTACGCCAATTCGGGCGGCGTGCGCCTGGGCGGCCTGGTGTGCAACGAGCGCCAGACCGACAAGGAACTCGAGCTGGCCGAATCGCTGGCCAAGATGCTCGGCTCGCGCCTGATCCACTTCGTGCCGCGCGACAACATCGTCCAGCACGCCGAGCTGCGGCGCATGACGGTGCTCGAGTACGCGCCGGAATCGAAGCAGGCGCAGGAGTACCGCACGCTGGCCGAGAAGATCCACGCCAACGCCGGCAACGGCACGATCCCGACCCCGATCACGATGGATCAGCTCGAAGACCTGCTGATGGAGCACGGGATCATGAAGGCGGTCGACGAAAGCCAGGTCGGCAAGACCGCGGCCGAGCTCGCCGTCGCGTAACGCTTCGCGAGACAGGAGGGCGGGTGGCGCTGCGCGCGCCACCCTTCTCGGCTGCTTTCGATACAACACCACGGAGTCACATCATGAGCATGACGGTTGAAGACCGCAAGGCCGCGAACAAGGCCTTGATCGACGAGGTCCTGAAGGCCTATCCCGAGAAGATGGCCAAGCGCCGCGCCAAGCACCTCGGCCAGTTCGAGGAGGGCAAGCCCGACTGCGGCGTCAAGTCCAACATCAAATCCTTGCCCGGCGTGATGACGATCCGCGGCTGCGCGTATGCCGGATCGAAAGGCGTGGTCTGGGGCCCCATCAAGGACATGATCCATATCTCGCACGGCCCCGTGGGCTGCGGCCAGTATTCGTGGGCCGCGCGCCGCAACTACTACATCGGCACCACCGGCATCGACACCTTCGTGACGATGCAGTTCACGAGCGACTTCCAGGAGAAGGACATCGTCTTCGGCGGCGACAAGAAGCTCGACAAGATCATCGACGAGATCCAGGACCTGTTCCCGCTGAACAAGGGCATCTCGATCCAGAGCGAGTGCCCGATCGGCCTGATCGGCGACGACATCGAGGCGGTCTCGAAGAAGAAGACCAAGGAGTACGCCGGCCACACCATCGTGCCGGTGCGCTGCGAGGGCTTTCGCGGCGTGAGTCAGTCGCTCGGCCACCACATTGCCAACGACTCGATCCGCGACTACGTGTTCGACAAGGTCGACCCGAACAAGCGTCCCGACTTCGTCTCCACGCCCTACGACGTGGCGATCATCGGCGACTACAACATCGGCGGCGACGCCTGGAGCAGCCGCATCCTGCTCGAGGAAATGGGCCTGCGCGTGATCGCGCAGTGGTCGGGCGACGGCACCATCGCCGAGCTGGAAAACACGCCCAAGGCCAAGCTCAACGTGCTGCACTGCTACCGCTCGATGAACTACATCAGCCGGCACATGGAAGAGAAGTACGGCGTGCCCTGGGTCGAGTACAACTTCTTCGGTCCCACGATGATCGAGAAGTCGCTGCGCGAGATCGCCAGCCACTTCGACGACACGATCAAGGCCAATGCCGAGCAGGTGATCGCCCGGTACAAGCCGCTGATGGAAGCGACCATCGCGCGCTACAAGCCGCGCCTGCAGGGCAAGAAGGTCATGCTGTTCGTCGGCGGCCTGCGCCCGCGCCACGTGATCGGCGCCTACGAGGACCTGGGCATGGACGTGGTCGGCACCGGCTACGAGTTCGGCCACAACGACGACTACCAGCGCACCACGCATTACGTGAAGGACGGCACGCTGATCTACGACGACGTGACCGGCTACGAGTTCGAGAAGTTCGTCGAGAAGGTCCAGCCCGACCTGGTCGGCTCGGGCATCAAGGAGAAGTACGTGTTCCAGAAGATGGGCGTGCCGTTCCGCCAGATGCACAGCTGGGACTACTCCGGTCCGTACCACGGCTACGACGGCTTCGCGATCTTCGCGCGCGACATGGACATGGCGATCAGTTCGCCGGTCTGGGGTCTCGCCAAGGCGCCCTGGAAGAAGGCCGCGTAAGGTCAACAACGACAGCGGGCGGCGTGCCGCCGCCCTTCAAGGTTAAGGAGTCTCACCATGCCCCAGAACGCCGACAAGGTCATTGACCACGAGATGCTCTTTCGCGAGCCGGAATACCAGGAGCTCTTCGCCCGCAAGAAGAACGAGTTCGAGTTCAACCACTCCGACGACAGGATCGCCGAGATCAAGGACTGGACCAAGACCCGGGAATACAAGGACAAGAACTTCGCCCGCGAAGCCCTGACCGTGAACCCGGCGAAGGCCTGCCAGCCGCTGGGCGCGGTGTACGTGGCCAACGGCTTCCACAAGACGATGAGCTTCGTGCACGGCTCGCAGGGCTGCGTGGCCTACTACCGCTCGCACTTCTCGCGCCACTTCAAGGAGCCGACCTCGTGCGTGTCGTCGTCGATGACCGAGGACGCGGCAGTGTTCGGCGGCCTGAACAACATGATCGACGGTCTGGCCAACACCTTCAATCTCTACAAGCCCGAGATGATCGCGGTGTCGACCACCTGCATGGCCGAAGTCATCGGCGACGACCTCAACGCCTTCATCAAGACTTCGAAAGAGAAGGGCAGCGTGCCCGCCGAGTTCGACGTGCCTTTCGCGCACACGCCGGCCTTCGTCGGCAGCCACGTGACCGGCTACGACAACGCGCTGCTCGGCATCCTGCAGCACTTCTGGGACGGCAAGGCCGGCACCGTGCCGGCGCTGGAGCGCAAGCCCGACGAGAGCATCAACTTCATCGGCGGCTTCGACGGTTTCGTCGTCGGCAACATGAAGGAGATCAAGCGCATCCTCGACCTGTTCGGCTGCGACTACAACGTGCTGTGCGACCCGTCGGAGACCTGGAACACGCCGACCGACGGCGAGTTCCGCATGTACGAAGGCGGCACCACCAAGGAAACCGTGATCCGCGCGCTGAATGCCAAGGCGACCATCGTCTTCCAGGAATACAGCTGCGAGAAGACGATCAAGTACCTGAAGGAAAAGGGCCACGAGGTGGTGGTGCTGAACAGCCCCATCGGCGTGGCCGGCACCGACGCGTTCGTGATGGCGCTGGCGCGCCTCACCGGCAAGGACGTGCCCGCGCAGCTCGAAAAGGAGCGCGGCCAGCTGGTCGACGCGATGGCCGACAGCCAGGCCCACCTGCACGGCAAGCGCTACGCCATGTACGGCGACCCGGACATGATGCTGGGGCTGACCCAGTTCCTGCTCGAACTCGGCGCCGAGCCGGCCCATGTGCTGGCCACCAACGGCACCGATGCCTGGGCGGCCAAGGTGCAGGCGCTGTTCGACGCCTCGCCCTATGGCAAGGACTGCAAGACCTACCCCAAGCGCGATCTCTGGCACATGCGCTCGCTGCTGCATACCGAGCCGGTGGATTTCCTGATCGGCAACACCTACGGCAAGTACCTGGAGCGCGACACCGGCGTGCCGCTGATCCGCATGGTGTTCCCGATCTTCGACCGCCACCACTACCACCGCTACCCCATCTGGGGCTACGACGGCGGGCTGCGCACGCTGATCATGCTGCTGGACGAGTTCTTCGAGACCCTGGACGCCAACACCATCGTCCCGAGCAAGACGGACTACAGCTACGACATCATCCGCTGAATGACGACCCCCGGCCGCGGGGTATCGCGGCCACCCCCCGCGGGGGTGCGGGCCGGCTTGCGAGCGGCCCGGCGCCCGTCCCGCGCAACACACCTTGCCGACGCCGACCATGACCGACACCCCGCCCGTCTACGTGAAGCATCTCGCGGACGACCGTGTCGTCGAGGTCATCGGCCGCCACGTGTGCATCGCGGGTCAGCCCGAGACCGACCACCTCGTCGTCATCGACGAGCACCCGAACCGCCAGGCGATCCTGCGCGCCGTGCCCGGAGCCACCCACGTGGCCGGGCGCGTGCCGCTGACGATGCCGCAGGCGTCGACGGCGCAGGCCGCACTGCGGCGGGCCCACGACACCTTCGACGGCAGCCCGCACGCCGTCGCGCAGCGGCTGCGCCATGCGATCTGGCAAAAGGTGTTCGCCGAAGGCGCCGAATAGGCCTTTGTTCAGGCATTCATTTCCTGGAGTCACCGATGACCACCCGCTGTGACGGCGCCCGCAAGGGCTTTTCGCTGCGCTGCAATGCCTCGCTTTACCGCTGCACCCATTGCGGCGCCACCGGCTGCACGCAGACCAGGCCCGCGACCTGCAGCAACCAGGGCTTCGACGTGAGCGGCAAGTGCGTCCAGTGCGGCACGGTCGGCCAGCGCGAGTTGCTCGCGGCCGACAAGGTGGGCTTCTTCAGCACGCTGATGCACGACCCGCAGTGAGCAGCGACCAGCCCTGACCGAGCCAGGCCATGATCTACGTCGTCGAAGCCCCCACGCACGGCGAGGCGCATGCCTGGTTCGCCTTCGACGAGGACGATCTGCTGCGCAAGGTGGCCACGGGCGATGCCAGGGCAGGGCATGAAATCTGGGACAGCGCCAGCGCCCGCGAACTGCTCGATCTGTTCGACGAGCGGCCCGACAGTCCCGGCGTCGACGAACGCTACCCGGGCATCCACCGGCTCGGCCTCGAGTTCGGCTGGGAGACGCCGCTGTTCCGCGCCGACTACCTGCAGGAGCCCGGGCTCTACGTGCCCGAGCCGACGCGGCTGATCGATGCCTGCCGCGCCGCGCTGCGCGCGCGCGGCGGCGAGTGGCGCTTCTACGAGGGCGAACAGCACGCGCTGATCGCCGCCGACAAGCCCGATGCCCTGTACGACCGCCCCGGCGGCTGGCGCGCGCGCTGGGCCTTGCGCCAGCAGCTCATCGCGGTCGAGGCGCTCGCCGATGATCTCTGAGCCGGTCGCCACCGTGGATGCGCTGCACGTGGCGATCGACGCCAGCGACTTCGAGCTGTTCGAGCTCGCGCCGCGCTTCGCGCAGGATCGCGCCGTGCTCGACGCGCGCTGGAAGGCGCTGCAGGCACAAGTGCATCCGGACCAGTTCGCGGCCGAGGGCCCGGCCGCACAGCGCAGGGCGATGCAGTGGGCCATCCGGGTCAACGAGGCCTACCGGCGCCTGAAGGATCCGCTCGCTCGCGCAGCCTATCTCTGCAAGCTGCAGGGCCACGCGATCGATGCCGAGACCAACACCGCGATGCCGGCGGCGTTCCTGATGCAGCAGATGGCCTGGCGCGAGGCATTCGAGGAGGCCGGCACCGCGAGCCGGATCGAAGCCCTGGGTGCCGAAGTGAGCGCCCGGCAGCGCAGCCTGCTGGACGAGCTGACGCGCCTGATCGACGATCGGCAGGACTGGCCGGCCGCCGCCGCCATCGTGCGGGCCCTGATGTTCATCGCGCGCCTGGCCGATGACATCGATCGGCGCCTCGACACGCTGAGCCCATAGCACGCCGGTTCGGCATGAATCGACCGCTGAAATGGGGGGAGATGTGTCGGCAGACCCTGAAAAGGCCGCCGATGGCGGGACTTCTTCCCGGGGCACCCCGGCGCGCTCGCTCAGCCCGCGCCGCGTGGTGCCGGTGGCCGATCTGCGGCGGGTGGGCTGCCCCCGGCGTCGCCGCCGGGCGGGTCGATCGCGGCGATGTTCTGGGCGAGCTGGCCTTTGGGCCCCTGAACGATCTCGAAGCGCACCCGACCGCCTTGTTTCAGGGTCCGGAAGCCTTCCATCTGGATCGCGGAGAAGTGGGCGAAGATGTCTTCGCCGCCAGCCTCCGGTTCGATGAAGCCGAAGCCCTTCGCGTCGTTGAACCACTTGACGGTACCGGTGGCCATGCTGTCCCCTTCCGCGCGGCAACCGACGTGCGTGACGCGCGTCGGGATTCTCCGGCTGCCTGAAATCGCCTGTCAAGAACGGGAACACCCCCATATTCGAGCGGCTCGCGTGATGCAAGTCGGCTCTTGCAGGTTTCCCGGCGCAGGCAATACGGGAACCGCACGAGGCGCAGCGGCGCCAACTCGATAGAATGAATCCATGCCCGGCAAGCCCATCCCTCCCGCAGCGCCTCCGGTGGCGCGGCCCGCACCCGACGACGGGCAAGGGGCGGTTGTGGTCGAGCGCAAGCTTGCAAAGACCGAACCACCCCGCATGTACCAGGTGGTTCTGCTCAACGACGACTACACGCCGATGGAGTTCGTCGTGATGATCCTGCAGGAATATTTCAACCGAGACCTCGAAACCGCGACCCAGATCATGCTGAAGATCCATCATGATGGGCGGGGCGTGTGCGGCGTCTACACGAAGGACGTCGCCGCGACGAAGGTCGAGTTGGTGCTGGCAGCCGCGCGCCGCGGCGGTCACCCGTTGCAATGCATTATGGAGGCCGCATGATTGCCCAGGAACTTGAAGTCAGCCTGCACATGGCGTTCGTCGAGGCGCGCCAGCAGCGCCACGAGTTCATCACGGTCGAGCACCTGCTGATGGCGCTGCTCGACAACCCGTCGGCCGCCGAGGTGCTGCGCGCCTGCTCCGCGAACGGCGACGACCTGCGCAAGAGCCTTCTCGGCTTCATCAAGGAGAACACGCCGACGGTCGGTGGCACGGACGAAGTCGACACGCAGCCCACGCTGGGCTTCCAGCGCGTGATCCAGCGCGCGATCATGCACGTGCAGTCGACCGGCAGCGGCAAGAAGGAGGTGACCGGCGCGAACGTGCTGGTCGCGATCTTCGGCGAAAAGGATTCGCATGCCGTTTACTACCTGCACCAGCAGGGCGTGACGCGCCTGGACGTCGTCAACTTCATCGCCCACGGCATCCGCAAGAGCGACCCGCCGGAACCCGCCAAGCCGAGCGAAGGCAGCGCGGGCAGCAGCGAGAGCGAGAAGGAGGAGGGCGACGCCAAGGGCTCGCCGCTCGACCAGTTCACGCAGAACCTGAACCAGCTCGCCCGCGACGGCAAGATCGATCCGCTGATCGGCCGCGAGCATGAGGTCGAGCGCGTGATCCAGATCCTGTGCCGCCGGCGCAAGAACAATCCGCTGCTGGTCGGCGAGGCGGGCGTGGGCAAGACCGCGATCGCAGAAGGCCTGGCCTGGCGCATCACGCAGAAGGAGGTGCCCGAGGTGCTGGCCGAGTCGGTCGTGTACTCGCTCGACATGGGCGCGTTGCTGGCCGGTACCAAGTACCGCGGCGACTTCGAGCAGCGGCTCAAGGGTGTGCTGAAGCAGCTCAAGGACCAGCCCCATGCGGTCCTGTTCATCGACGAAATCCACACCCTGATCGGCGCCGGTGCGGCGTCGGGCGGCACGCTGGATGCGAGCAACCTGTTGAAGCCCGCACTCAGCTCGGGGGCGATGAAGTGCATCGGTGCGACCACCTTCACCGAGTACCGCGGCATCTTCGAGAAGGACGCGGCCTTGTCGCGCCGCTTCCAGAAGGTCGATGTGGTCGAGCCCTCCGTCGAGCAGACGGTCGAGATCCTGAAGGGCCTGAAGTCGCGCTTCGAGGAGCATCACAGCGTCAAGTACGCGGTCGGCGCGTTGCAGGCGGCGGCCGAGCTGTCGGCCAAGTTCATCAACGACCGCCATCTGCCCGACAAGGCGATCGACGTGATCGACGAGGCCGGTGCGGCGCAGCGCATCCTGCCGAAGAGCAAGCAGAAGAAGACCATCACGCGCAACGAGGTCGAGGAGATCGTCGCGAAGATCGCCCGTATCCCGCCGGCGAGCGTGTCGAGCGACGACCGCGGCAAGCTCAAGACGCTGGACCGCGACCTGAACAGCGTCGTGTTCGGCCAGGAGCCGGCGATCGAGGCGCTGGCGTCGGCGATCAAGATGGCGCGCTCGGGCCTGGGCCGCCCGGACAAGCCGATCGGTTCGTTCCTGTTCAGCGGCCCGACCGGCGTCGGCAAGACCGAGGTCGCCAAGCAGCTCGCCTACATCCTGGGCATCGAGCTCATCCGCTTCGACATGAGCGAATACATGGAGCGCCACGCGGTGAGCCGGCTGATCGGTGCGCCGCCGGGCTATGTCGGCTTCGACCAGGGCGGCCTGCTGACCGAGGCGGTCTCGAAGAAGCCGCACGCGGTGCTGCTGCTCGACGAGATCGAGAAGGCGCACCCGGATGTCTTCAACGTGCTGCTGCAGGTGATGGACCACGGCACGCTGACCGACAACAACGGGCGCAAGGCCGACTTTCGCAGCGTCATCATCATCATGACGACGAACGCGGGCGCCGAGACGATGAACAAGGCGACGATCGGCTTCACGAATGCCCGCGAGCAGGGCGACGAGATGGCCGACATCAAGCGCCTGTTCACGCCGGAATTCCGCAACCGGCTGGACGCGATCGTGAGCTTCAAGGCGCTGGACGAAGAGATCATCCTGCGCGTGGTCGACAAGTTCCTGCTGCAACTCGAAAGCCAGCTCGGCGAGAAGAAGGTCGAGGTCACGTTCACCGACGCGCTGCGCAAGCAGCTGGCGAAGAAGGGATTCGACCCGCTGATGGGCGCGCGCCCGATGCAGCGGCTGATCCAGGACACGATCCGCCGCGCGCTGGCCGACGAGCTGCTGTTCGGACGCCTGGTCGATGGCGGTCGCCTGACCGTCGATGTCGATGCCGACGGCAAGCCGGTGCTGGACATCCAGCCGACGAAGAAGATCGACAAGCCGAAGGCCGAGCCGGCCACGGCCTGACGCGCGCAGCGCACCGACAGACAAGAAAGGGGCTTCGGCCCCTTTTTCTATGCCGGCTGGTGCGCCGCCGGGTCTTGCTGGAAGAAGCCGCGCAGCAGCTCGTACACACGAGGGTGCTCGGCGCGGAAGTCGCGCGACGCGACGAAGAAGGCTTCGGCCGCAACCGCGAAGAACTCTTCGGGCGCCTCGGCCGCGTACGGATCGAGCAGCGTCTCTTCGTCGGCGTCGACACGCTTGCAGAACGCGTCGTACTCGGTGTCGAGCACGTCGATCCATGCCTCGTGCGCGGCCCGATCGGGCAACGGCGGCACGCCGTCGGCCTCGCCGTCGCGCATGTCCATCACGTGCACGAACTCGTGAATCACCACGTTGTAGCCGACCTCGGACGATTCGCCCGCCTCGTCGACATCGCGCCAGGCGAGCATCACCGGTCCGCCGTGCATCGCTTCGCCGGAGAGTTCCTCCTCGTACTCGTGCACCACGCCGGCATCGTCGACGAGCTCGCGCTGCGCGAGCACGGCGTCGGCATGCACGACGATGCCCTTGAAGCCGTCGTACCAGCCCAGGCCGAGCTTCAGCGCCGGCAGGCAGGCCTGTGCGGCGATCGCCACCGCCATCTCGTCATCGATCTCCAGCCCCTGCGTACCGGTGAACTCCTTGTCGGCGAGGAACAGCGTCGCCATGTCGCGCAGTTGCGCGATCTCGGCCTCGCTGCGCCAGCTCAGGAACGGGAAGCGG
Source organism: Pseudomonadota bacterium (assembly GCA_040388965.1). GTDB lineage: Bacteria > Pseudomonadota > Gammaproteobacteria > Burkholderiales > Burkholderiaceae_C > LMDS01. The sequence goes on from JAZKAV010000048.1 coordinate 19,388, forward strand.
GCGAGCGTGAGCTGCCACAGCGGGTCCGGAATCGCGCGCCTCTGCAGCGTGCGAGTTTCCCGCCAACGCTTCAGCCAGGCGTGCACGGGTCAGCTCGGGGGTGCGACCGCATCGCCCGGCGCGAGACGCGACCATCGGCCGGGCTCCCAGCGCAGGACTTCGGCGCGCGGCATGCCGCCGTGGTCGAGATCCCAGTCGCTCAGGACATGGCGCACGAATCCCGGCGCCAGTGCTTCGGTCGCGGGCCGGTGCGTGTGACCGTGCACGAGGGTGGGGGTGCGGGTGCGGTTCATCCAGTGCAATGCAGTCGGCACATCGGCATCGAACCACTCGCCCTGGTGCTCCGCCGCCTTGCGCTCGCTCTGCGAACGCAGGCTGCGGGCCATCAGCCGGCGCTCGGCCAGCGGGCGCGCGAGCACCTGCGTCTGCCACGCGCGGTCGCGAACCTGCCGACGAAACTGCTGATACTCGAGATCGGCAATGCACCAGGCGTCGCCGTGCGACAGCAGGGTGCGTTCGCCGAAGGCCGCAACGACGGTGGGATCGGCAAGCCCCTCGATGCCGCAGGCCGCGAGCATCTCGGCGCCGAGCAGGAAATCGCGGTTGCCGACCATGAAGAACAGCGGCCGGCGCGCTGCTGCGGCCGTCAGCACGGAAGCGCCGTGCGCCTCGAATCCTTCGTGGCGCGCATCGTCGCCGATCCAGGCCTCGAACAGGTCGCCCAGGATGAAGACCGCATCGGCGCTCGTGCGCAGCAGGTAGTCGCGCCAGGCGCCGAAGGCGCGCGGCGTGTCCTCGGCCAGGTGCAGGTCGCTGATGAAATCGATGCTGCGCCAGGAGGACGGCGCCGCGATCTCGCGCACGGCCAGCGAAGCGTCCACGCGCCCGGCCCCGGGGCTCAGGCGACCCGAGACGCCTTCAGGATCAAGACGTCCTCGAGCGGCACGTCGCCGTGGCCGCCCTTGCTGCCGGTCTTGACGCGCTCGATCGCGTCGACGACCTCGCTGCCCGAGACGACCTTCGCGAACACCGCGTAGCCCCAGCCCAACGCGGTCTCGGCGGTGAAGTTCAGGAAGTTGTTGTCGGTCGCGTTGATGAAGAACTGCGAATTCGCCGAGTGCGGCGCGGAGGTCCGCGCCATGGCCAGTGTGTAGCGGTCGTTCTTCAGGCCGTTGTTCGCCTCGTTCACGATCGTGGCCCGGGTCGCCTTCTGCCGCATGCCGGGTTCGAAGCCGCCGCCCTGGATCATGAAGCCGGGGATCACGCGGTGGAACACCGTGCCGTCGTAGTGGCCGGCATCGACGTAGTCGAGGAAGTTCTTCGACGAGATCGGTGCCTTCGCCTCGTCGAGTTCGACGCGGATCGTGCCCTTGCTGGTTTCGATGTCGACTTGCGTGCTCATGCTCATTTCTCCAGGGTCGCCTTGTTGATCGTGATGGGAGTGTTGGGCACATCGTCGTACGGCCCCATGCTGCCGGTCGGAGCGTCGCGGATCTTGTCGACCACCTCCATGCCCGAGATCACCTTGCCGAACACGGCGTAGCCGTTGCCGTCGGGCGAATTGGCGGCGTCCAGGCGCGGGTTGTCCTTGACGTTGATGAAGAACTGCGCCGTGGCGGAGTTGGGGTTGCCGGTGCGCGCCATCGCCACGCTGCCGCGCACGTTGCTCAGGCCATTGCGACTTTCCAGCGGGATCGGCGCGCGCGTCGGCTTCTCCTTCAGGTCGGCGGTCATGCCGCCGCCCTGGATCATGAAGGTCGGGATCACGCGGTGGAAGATGGTGCCGTTGTAGTGACCGGCCTTCACGTAGCTCACGAAGTTGTCGACCGTCTTCGGCGCCTTCGCGGCATCGAGCTCGATCACGATGTCGCCGGCCGAGGTGGCGACCCTGACCTTCTGGGCCTGTGCCGACAGGCTGGCGCACAGCACGAGTCCCAGCGCGGCGCGGCCGAGCCAGCGAAAGTGTTGACGTGTCATCGAATGTTCCTCGGGAGATGAAGCAGGCTACTTGGCGGCTGCGGATGCCGGCACCGTGGCCGCCGCGGCCGTTGGATCGGTGGTCGTCGCGACCGGACGCTTGTAGAGCTCGCGCACCAGCGCCAGCTTCGGCGGCACGGTCACGCTGCCCGGGTCGAGTTTCAAGGCCCGCCCGTACGACTGCGCGGCCAGGGCGCCATAGACGTCGCCCAGGTTCTCGTGCGCGGTGGCGTAGCCTGGGTTCAGGCGCAGCGCCTGTTCCAGCGTTGCGCGCGCCTTGGCATAGTCACCGCCGGCCGCGTAAAGGGCGGCGAGGTTGTTGTAGGGCTCGGCCAGGTCCGGGAAATCGTCGCTCAATTTCTGGAACAGCGCGATCGCCTCCATGTTGCGCTTCGCGTCGGTCAGCATCACGCCCTTCATGAAGCGAATCTGCGGATCGCGCGGGTTGGTGGCCAGCAACTGATCGGCGCGCTGCATCGCCGCCGCCGCCTGACCCGCGTAGTACAGGCGCTGCACGTCGGCAAGATCGTCGGCCGCTCGCACCGGGGGAGCAAAGCCCGCGCAGCCGGCGAGCAACAGGGGAACGAGCAACTGGCGCAGCGGGAGGATCAGGCGATGCATCGGCATGGAAGGTGGGTGGCAGCGGCGCCGCGCACGTTCAGCCGCGGCCGATGCGCGGGACAGGCCCGGTATACTGATTCGATTGTAGTGCAGGCCTTCTCGTCGAGATGTCGGCGGCGCGAGTCGCAGCCCGGTTTGCGACCTTCGGCTGGAAGCTTCACGACGCCCCGACTTTCCCGGTTCCCAGGCCCGGGCATCGCGCCGATGCCGCGGGTTTGAAAGTGCCATCGGTTCATGACGCTACGCATTCACAACACGCTCTCGCGGGACCTGGAAATCTTCACGCCGATCGAGCCGAACCACGTTCGCATGTACGTGTGCGGCATCACGATCTACGACTATTGCCATGTCGGGCACGCGCGCATGATGGTCGCGTTCGACCTGATCTACCGCTGGCTGCGCGTGCTGGGCTACCGCGTGACCTATGTGCGCAACATCACCGACATCGACGACAAGATCATCCGCCGCGCGCTCGAGCGCCGGATTCCGATCCGCCAGCTGACCGACGAGATGATCGTCGCGATGCATGCCGACCTCGACGCACTCGGCATCGAGCGCCCGACCCACGAGCCGCGTGCCACCGAGTACGTACCGCAGATGCTGTCGATGATCGGTGCGCTCGAAGGCAAGGGCCTGGCCTACCGCTCGGCGAACGGCGACGTGAACTACGCGGTGCGCAAGTTCCCGGGCTACGGCAAGCTGTCGGGCAAGTCGGTCGACGAGTTGCGCGCGGGCGAGCGTGTCGCGGTGCTCGACGGCAAGGACGACCCGCTCGACTTCGTGCTCTGGAAGGCCGCGAAGGCCGAGGAACCCGAGGACGCGAAGTACCCGTCCGGCTACGGTGCGGGCCGGCCGGGCTGGCACATCGAGTGCTCGGCGATGGCCTGCGCGCTGCTCGGCGAGCAGTTCGATCTGCACGGTGGCGGTGCCGATCTGCAGTTCCCGCACCACGAGAACGAGATCGCGCAGAGCGAGGGCGCGACCGGCAAGCCGCCGGCAAGGATCTGGGCCCACAACGGCCTGCTGAATGTCGATCAGGTGAAGATGTCGAAGTCGCTGGGCAACTTCTTCACGATCCGCGAGGTGCTGGCGCGCTACGATGCCGAGACGGTGCGCTTCTTCATGCTGCGCACGCACTACCGCAGCCCGTTCAATTTCAGCGATGCGAACCTCGACGACGCGCGCGCCTCGCTGCGCCGCTTGTACACCGCACTCGATGGACTCGATGTGCCGGCCCGCGGTGTCGACTGGGCGGCGCCGCAGGCAGCGGCCTTCCGCGCCGCGATGAACGACGATTTCAACACGCCGCTCGCGGTGGCGGTGCTGTTCGAACTCGCCGCCGAGGTCAACCGTGCCCGCTCCCTCGCGGCAGCGTCGTTGCTGAAAGGCCTGGCAGCGACGCTGGGGGTGCTGCAGCAGGCGCCTCGAAGCTACCTGCAAGCGGGCAACACCCTGGACGAATCCTGCATCGCCGAGCGCATCGAGGCACGCAACGCCGCGAAGAAGGCGCGCGACTTCGCGCTCGCCGACCGGATCCGCCAGGAACTTCTCGCGCAAGGCATCGTGCTGCAGGATTCCGCCGGCGGCACGCGTTGGGTGAAAGCCTGATGTCGATGCGTGCCGACGAGCCGCAGGCTCCGGCGCCTGCCGAGTTGCCTGCGATCACCCAGGTCACCCCGGATTACTGGGACGACGCCTGCAAGCATCTGGGCCGGCGCGACCGGGTCATGCGCAAGCTGATCCCGAAGTTCGGCGAGGGTCGGCTGCAGAGCCGCGGCGATGCGTTCACGACGCTGGCACGCTCCATCGTCGGGCAGCAGATCTCGGTGGCGGCGGCGCAGTCGGTGTGGTCCCGCTTCGCGGCGCTGCTGGGCGAGCGGTCGACGCGCATCGCGCCGGCCGCCGTGCTCGCGCTCGAAACGGCGGCGATGCGCGGCGCCGGCCTGTCGGCGCGCAAGGTCGAGTACCTGTGCGACCTGGCGGCGCACTTCGAGTCGGGCGTGGTGCATGTCGGCCAGTGGCAGCAGATGGACGACGAGGCCATCATCGACGAGCTGGTCGCGATCCGCGGCATCGGGCGCTGGACGGCGGAGATGTTCCTGATCTTCCACCTGATGCGGCCGAACGTGATGCCGCTCGACGACCTCGGGCTGCTGAAGGGCATCAGCCTGAACTACTTCAGCGGCGAGCCGGTGTCGCGTGCCGAGGCGCGCGAGGTCGGCGATGCCTGGACGCCGTTCCGCTCGGTCGCCACCTGGTACATCTGGCGCAGCCTCGATCCGCTGCCGGTAGACTACTGAGATTGCGACAGGCGCCTTCACACCGAAGGAACACAAGAATGAGCAAACGCCATTTCCTCGAGTTCGAGCAGCCGGTGTCGGAGCTCGAATCCAAGATCGAAGAACTGCGCTACGTGCAGAACGAATCGGCGGTCGACATCTCGGAAGAGATCGACCGCCTCGGCAAGAAGAGCCTGCAGCTCACCAAGGACATCTACGCACACCTGACGCCCTGGCAGGTGACGCAGATCGCGCGCCACCCGCAGCGCCCCTACACGCTCGACTACGTCAACGAAATCTTCACCGACTTCCAGGAATTGCACGGCGACCGCGCGTTCGCCGACGACCAGTCCATCGTCGGCGGGCTGGCGCGCTTCAATGGCCAGGCCTGCATGGTGCTCGGTCACCAGAAGGGCCGCGACACCAAGGAGCGCGGGTTGCGCAATTTCGGCATGTCGCGCCCCGAGGGTTATCGCAAGGCGCTGCGGCTGATGAGGCTGGCCCAGAAGTTCGGCCTGCCGGTGTTCACCTTCGTCGACACGCCGGGCGCGTATCCGGGCATCGGTGCCGAGGAACGCGGTCAGTCCGAAGCGATCGGCCGCAACATCTTCGAGATGGCCCAGCTGGAAGTGCCGATCATCGTCACGATCATCGGCGAGGGCGGCTCGGGCGGCGCGCTGGCGATCAGCGTCGGCGACCAGTTGCTGATGCTGCAGTATTCGATCTACGCGGTGATCTCGCCCGAAGGCTGTGCCTCCATCCTCTGGAAGACGGCCGAGCGCGCCTCGGACGCGGCCGAAGCGCTGGGCATCACCGCGCACCGGCTGAAGGCGCTGGGCCTGGTCGACAAGATCGTCAACGAGCCGGTCGGCGGCGCGCATCGCGACACCAAGCAGATGGCGGCGTTCCTGAAGCGCGCGCTGAACGACGCGCTGCGCCAGGTCAGCGACCTGAAGCCGAAGGAACTGCTGCAGCGCCGGTACGAGCGGCTGCAGTCCTACGGCCGGTTCACCGACACCAAGGAGCGCTGAGCCCGAAGGGCTGAGCTGTCGGCCATGGCCGAACGCCGGATTGCCGTCGCCTACAGCGGCGGTCGCGATTCGACGGCCTTGCTGCACGCCACGATCCAGCAGTCGCGGTGCAGCGATGTGCAGGTCGTCGCGCTGCATGTTCACCACGGACTGAACCCGCATGCCGATGCGTGGATGGAGCATGGCGCAGCCCAGTGCCGGGGCTGGGCGCGGCGCGGCTGGCCGGTCGAGTTCGCCGCGCAGCGGATCGCGGAGAGTCCGGCAAAGGGCGAGAGCGTCGAGGCCTGGGCACGCGAGGCACGCTACCGCGCGCTGCGCGCGATGGCGCAGGCGCACGGCGTGTCGGTGGTGCTGCTCGGGCAGCATCGGCGCGACCAGGCAGAAACCTGGCTCCTGCAGGCGCTGCGCGGTGCGGGTGTGGCCGGTCTGGCGGGCATGCCGCGCAGCGTGCAGCGCGACGGCATCACATGGCTGCGGCCCTGGCTGGATCGGCCGCGTGACGAGATCGACGCCTACGTTCGGCGGCATCGCCTGAAGTTCGTCGACGACGACAGCAATGCCGATCCGCGTTTCGACCGCAACCGGCTGCGCTTGCAGGTGTGGCCTGCGCTCACCGCGGCCTTCCCGCAGGCGGAGGGGGCGCTCGCGACCGCCGCCCAATGGGCCCAGCAGGCCGACGCACTGCTGGACGAGATCGCCGCGCTCGACCTGGCCCGCGTCAGCAGCGCCGGGCAACTGATCATCGGCGACTGGATGGCACTGTCGACCGCGCGGCGCGGTAACGCCCTGCGAGGCTGGTTGCGGCAGCAGCGCGCAGCGCCTGCACCGGCAAGTCTGGTGACGCGGCTGCTCGACGAACTGCCGGCCGTGCGCAGCGCGCGGTGGCCGATCGCCGAGGCCGAAGTACGCCTGTACCGGGGCCGCCTGAGCCTGGAACCGAGAACTGTCGTCGCGCGGCCTGAAGCCGCGGACGCGAGCTTCCTCAGCGTGCGCCGGGCGGGTCGCTACCCGCTGCCGGGCTGGTCGGGCGTGCTGCAGGTCGAACGCGTGAAGGAGGCCGGTGTGCCGCTCGCCTGGCTGGCTTGCCTCGAACTGCGCCGGCGCTCGGGCGGCGAGCGCTTCCAGGCCGGCCCCGGCCGGCCGCCGCGCAGCCTGAAGAAGCAATACCAGGCGGCCGGGGTGCCGATGTGGGGGCGCAACGGGCCGCTGGTCTACAGCGGCGGCCAGCTCGTGTTCGTCCCCGGGCTCGGGCTCGACGCGCGCGTCATCGGCCTGCCGGGCCAGCCGCTCGTCACGCTGCGCTGGCTGCCCCTTGCCGATCGGGCGTGATGCCGGGCGCCGGACCGCGAACGCTAGAATCGCGGGCTCGTCCGAACGCCAGCGCGCAAGCCGCAGCCGCGTGCAGGCATTCGTCTTCAGCGATCTGACTCACCCCATGGCCCTCACAGTCCACAAGTACGGCGGCACCTCGATGGGTTCGCCGGAGCGCATCCGCAGCGTTGCCAAGCGCGTTGCCAAATGGGCCCGCGCGGGCCATCAGATGGTGGTCGTGCCGTCGGCGATGAGCGGCGAAACGAATCGCCTGCTCGGCCTGGCCAAGGAACTCTCGCCAGCGGTCACGACGCCTGAACTGCAGCGCGAACTGGACATGATCGCGTCCACCGGCGAGCAGGTCTCGGTCGGATTGCTGTCGATCGCGCTGCAGGCCGAAGGCATGCAGGCGGTCAGCTACGCGGGCTGGCAGGTGCCGATCCGCACCGATTCGGCCTACACCAAGGCGCGCATCCAGAGCATCGACGACCAGCGTGTGCGGGCCGATCTGGCCGCCGGCAAGGTCGTGATCATCACCGGATTCCAGGGCGTCGACGAACATGGGAACATCACGACGCTGGGCCGAGGCGGCTCGGACACCTCGGCCGTGGCCGTGGCCGCGGCGTTGAAGGCCGACGAGTGCCTGATCTACACCGATGTCGACGGCGTCTACACGACCGATCCGCGCATCGTCGCCGAGGCGCGGCGCCTGAAGACCATCAGCTTCGAGGAGATGCTCGAGATGGCCAGCCTGGGCTCGAAAGTGCTGCAGATTCGCTCGGTCGAATTCGCCGGCAAGTACCGCGTGCCGCTGCGCGTGCTGTCCAGCTTCACACCCTGGGACATCCCGATCGACGAGGAAGCCGGGTCGGGCACCCTGATCACCTTCGAGGAAGACGAAAAGATGGAACAAGCCGTTGTTTCGGGCATCGCGTTCAACCGCGACGAGGCCAAGATCAGCCTGCTGGGCGTGACCGACAAGCCCGGCATCGCGTTCATGATCCTCGGGCCGGTGGCCGACGCGAACATCGATGTCGACGTGATCATCCAGAACGTCTCGCACGACGGCCGCACCGACTTCTCGTTCACCGTGCACCGCAACGACTACGCTCGCACCATGGACTTGCTGAAGACCCGGGTGCTGCCGGTCACCGGTGCGACCGACCTGATCGGCGATGCGAAGATCTGCAAGGTCAGCATCGTCGGCATCGGCATGCGCTCGCATGTCGGCGTGGCGAGCCGCATGTTCAGCGTGTTGAGCGAGGAAGGCATCAACATCCAGATGATCACGACGAGCGAGATCAAGACCAGCGTCGTGATCGACGAGAAGTACATGGAACTCGCGGTGCGCGCGCTGCACAAGGCCTTCGATCTGGAGCAGGCGGCGAGCTGAATGGCGGATTTCGCGCGTTAGAATGCGCGCTGTTCGCGGAGCTGTGACCGAGTGGCCGAAGGTGCTCCCCTGCTAAGGGAGTATGTGGGCAAAACCTGCATCGAGGGTTCGAATCCCTCCGGCTCCGCCAAGATGATCAGCAAGACGGGCCTCTGCGGCGTATCAGTCTTGCTTTCATTGCCCTTGCGCGCTTCGGTGGACTTGGTCAGTGCCAGCCGTGCGCGTCAAACGTGGCGACGATCTCATGGTCCGGCGGAGCCTTCTCGATGACTTGCCCGAGCCGGAACGATTCTGGATTCGCGTTCCGTTCCGCTTCGATCCATCGGCGTGCCGCGCCCTCGTCGTCGTGCCGTTCGGCTGCCGACGCGTCCGTCTGGAAAATGACCCTTGCGTAGTAAGTCATCTGCCCCGTCCAGAGTGATGGCCACCTGCTGCCGGTCCGGTGTCATGTTCGGCAGCTCAGGTTGCGATGTGCCGCTTGTCGCCCATCAAGGCGTAAGCACATTCCGCGCCCGCGATAATCGCCGCGGGCGTTCGGGGCGTCTGCGGTTTCACTGGGCGTCGGAACCCGGGCGGGCCGCGACCAGATCGCCGTAGCCGCCTCATCGCTCAAGGGTCGCGCGGTTCGGTCGTCCGATGCGCGGAAAATGCACGCAAGTTTCGCACGCCGGTGGGCTGGCCCGGGTGCGCGGGCCATGGAATCTGCCGAAGTCAAGCTAGGCTGTGCTGTGTCCATATGCTCGCCTGAACTCGCCTGACTCAACCATGCCGATCGCGCCGCTGTCCACCGAGCCCGTCCCGCGACTCGAGTCTGACCTCCGTGACCCGGAGATGCCACTGCCGATACAGGGTCCGGTGGAGGCGCTGCTGAACAACCACAGCGTGGTGCGCGGGCGCCTACTGCCATTTCGAGACACCGATGCGTTCGTCGAGGTCGCGATGGCGGAGGGCGACGGCGTCATGGCGCCGATGCGGCTGCGGCGCGAGCTGCTGCGCGCCCTCAAGCTCGCCGGCTGGCCCAGTGGCCATCCGGTGGAGCTGCGGCCCAAGCGCTTCCGCTTCGAATTCAGCGACGCCGAAGTGCTGTCCGGCGAATGCGTCTCGGCACTGGCACGGCCGCGCGGCGCGTGGCTGCGTGTACTGCTGCCCGGCGGGATCAGGGAGCACTGGTTCGTCGACACGCGCGAGTGCGTTCAGGCCTCGATCGATGACCGGCCACTGCTGCCGCCGGCACCGTCGACCCGGCAATCGGTGCTGGCGCGCCCCGAGAGCCTGGAGGCGCTCTGGTCGATCCTGGAGACTTCGCGTCCGTCGCTCGAAGGCGCACCGCAGCTTGGCGAGGCGCTGCTGCGCGGCGGCTGGATCGACCGCGAGGTCCTGCAGCGCGCCCGCGACATCCAGCAGCACGACGCGGCCCATCCGGGGCTCGGTCGCATCTTGGTCGACATCGGCGCGCTGTCCGAGGTGCAGCTGCGGATGGCATTGGCCGAGTGGATGGGGGTCCGCGTGGTCGACCCGGGCAGCCTGGCCCCCGAGCCGTCGGCACTGCGACTGGTGTCGCGCGCGCTCGCCGAACGTTCGCCGGCGCTGCCGATGATGCTGCACGACGACGTGCTGGTCGTCGTGCTCGCGGACCCGTGGGACAAGGCGCTGCTGGACGAGCTCCACTTCGTGACCCAGCATCCGGTTCTGCCTGTGATGGCCGTGCCCGGCACGCTGATGCCGGCGATCCACCGCGCCTACGACGCGGCACACGCCACTTCCGGAAACAACGGCAACGAGGTCCCGGCCGACAGCGTGCGCAGCCTTGCGGCGACGCTGAAGATGGCGCCCGAGGTGACCGAGGCGCGCGATGCCGACGTCGTTTCCGAGGCCGACAGCACGCTCGTGCGGCTGATCAACTCGGTGATCAGCGAGGCGATCGCGCGGCGCGCGTCCGACATCCACATCGAGACTGCCGACAAGCCGCGCGACGTGCGCGTGCGCCTTCGCATCGACGGCGAGTTGGTGCCGTTCATCGAGCTGCCCGCCCGACTTCGCTTCGCGATCGTGGCGCGCATGAAGATCATGGCCGACATGGATATCGCGGAGCATCGCAAGCCGCAGGACGGCAAGATCGACTTCGCGCGTTTCGGCGGCCCGCACGTGGAGTTGCGGGTGGTCACGGTGCCCACGTCGCGCGGCCTGGAGGATGTGGTGCTGCGTCTGCTCAGCGGTCTGAAGCCGCGTGCACTCGATGACATCGACCTGAGTCCGGCGAACCTTGCCGCGTTGCGCAGCGTCGCCTCACAGCCGTATGGCCTGATCCTGGTCTGCGGACCCACCGGCTGCGGCAAGACGACCACGCTGCATTCGGTGATGCGCGAGCTGAACACCGGATCGCGCAAGATCTGGACCGCCGAAGACCCGATCGAGATCACGCAGGACGGCATGCGGCAGGTGCAGATGAACCCGCGCATCGGATGGACCTTCGCTGCGGCGATGCGCACCTTCCTGCGCGCCGACCCGGACGTGATCATGATCGGCGAGATGCGCGACGAGGAGACCGCGCGCATCGCCGTCGAGGCGTCGCTCACCGGGCACCTGGTGCTGTCGACGCTGCACACCAACTCGGCGCCCGAGAGCATCTCGCGGCTGCTCGAGATCGGTCTCGATCCGTTCAACTTCTCCGACTCGCTGCTGGCCATCCTCGCGCAGCGTCTGGTGCGGCGCCTGTGCCTGCACTGCCGCGAGGCGGAATTCGCCAGCGACGAGGAGCTCGACGCGATGGCCGGTCACTACCTGGGCGACGCGCTCGGCATCGATCCGGCGCGCCGTGCCGCGCTGCGCGAGCGCTGGAAGTCCGAGTCGACGCACGGGCCGGGTCGCGTGCGGCTGTTCCGCCGCCGCGGTTGCGAGCGCTGCGAGTGCCATGGCTATTTCGGCCGGCTCGGCATCCACGAGCTGATGCTCGCCGACGACACGGTCCGCAAGCACATCCGGCATCGCGAGGGCGCGGACGTGCTGCAGGCGGCGGCGCTGGCCGCCGGCATGACGACCCTGCGCCAGGACGGCATCGACAAGGTACTGGCCGGGCTGACCGACCTGTCGGAGGTGACCGCCGCCACGAAAGCGTAGCCCGGGCGCCAACACCGATGAATTGCTTGCGCCAGGTCAAGCCCGGCGTGCCGGGTGCGGGTCCAATCAGACTTAAAAATTTCTCGCTGTCAGTCTTTTCCAAACGAGGTATGAGCCTGGAGAGGCCTGACCTCGGGGACGCGC
>JAZKAV010000049.1:0-13228 GCA_040388965.1 Pseudomonadota bacterium
TGAGCCCGCCGGGCCGCCCCAAGGGCGAATTCCGGAGTGCGCAGCACGAAGGCACACCGGCGAACGAGGCCGCGACCACGAACCCCGCGACCCCGCTGGTCGAGGTCCACGACCTCGCGAAGACCTTCGACGTGTCGGCGCCGTGGCTGAACCGCGTGATCGAGCGCACGCCGCGCCGCTTCGTGCATGCGGTCGACGGCATCGACTTCTCGATCCCGCGCGGCACGACGCTGGCGCTGGTCGGCGAGTCCGGCTGCGGCAAGAGCACGGTGGCGCGGCTGCTGGTCGGCCTGCAGGCGCCGACGCAGGGGCGCATCGCGTTCGACGGCACCGACATCGCGACCACGCTGCGCTCGAAGCGCGCGCCGGCTCTGCGCCGCCGCATGCAGATGATCTTCCAGGACCCGTACGCGAGCCTGAACCCGCGCTGGAAGGTGGCCGACATCGTCGGCGAGCCGCTGGAGGAGCACGGGCTGGTCGGCGGCCAGGGCGCGACGAAGGCCGACCGGCGCGAGACGGAGGCGCGGGTCGTGCAGCTGCTGCAGTCGGTCGGGCTGGCGGCGGCCGATGTCGATAAGTTCCCGCACCAGTTCTCCGGCGGGCAGCGCCAGCGCATCTCGATCGCGCGCGCGATCGCGACCCGGCCCGAGTTCCTGGTCTGCGACGAGCCGACCTCGGCACTCGACGTCTCCGTGCAGGCGCAGGTGCTCAACATCATGAAGGATCTGCAGCGCGAGCAGGGGCTGACCTACCTGTTCATCTCGCACAACCTGGCGGTCGTGCGCCACGTGGCGGACCGGGTCGGCGTGATGTACCTGGGGCGGCTGGTCGAGCTTGCCGGCAAGGCCGGGTTGTTCGCGCGGCCGCGCCACCCCTACACGCGCATGCTGCTGGACGCGATCCCCGACATCCACATGAGCGGGCGGGCACGCACGCCGGTGCAGGGCGAGGTGCCGAACCCGCTGAACCCGCCGGGCGGCTGCAGCTTCCACCCGCGCTGCCCGCACGCGAACGGGCGCTGTCGGCAGGAGCGGCCCGCGCTGACGTCGTTCGGCGGCACGCAGGTCGCCTGCCACGCGGTCCAGGAGGGGCGGATCTGAACGCGGCGAGCCGCTTCACCGTCGTGCTGGGGTCACCGGCGCTGGCGTACGAGGCGCCGGCCGACCGCACGCTGCTGCAGTCGGCGCGCGAGGCCGGCCTGCTGCTGGCGAGCTCGTGCCGCAACGGCACCTGCCGCAGCTGCATCTGCCGCCTGGTCAGCGGCCAGGTGCGCTACGCGATCGAATGGCCCGGGCTGAGCGCCGAGGAAAAGGCCGAGGGCCTGATCCTGCCCTGCGCGGCCTTGCCCGCGTCGGCGCTGGTGCTGGAGGCGGTCAGGGTCGTCGATCTGCGCCCGGCGCGGTGACCGGCACGGTACCCGCGAACACCGGCGCGCTGCCTCAACCGCCAGCTCTTCGCCTCCGAGTGAGACTTGTACCAAGCGGCCGAGCCTGCGCCGAACCTCGTTGAAGCCCGGTCGTCCTTGAATCCGCGTAGGACCTCTGCCAAGATCAGGTCGCCTGCAACCAGGTCTTCGATGCCGAGGTTCTTGTCCAGCCGCTGCGCCTGTGGGGTGGGCTCATTGCGGAGGAGCATGCCCATATACTGGGCCCGCTGTGCCGTCTGCGCTCGGCCGACATATCCCACCTCCGGCACACCCGATGTCCAACCCATCCAGACCGGTTGCCATCCTTGCGAGCGATGCACCGCCACGCACCAAGCCGTCCAACTACCCCGAGCCGTTCGCCTCTCGCATGTCCGGGCGCGAGAAGCGCACTTTGGGCGATCTCTTCGATCTCGGCAATTTCGGCATCAACCTCACGCGTCTATTGCCAGGTGCGGTTTCCGCACTCCGTCACGCGCACACGAAGCAGGACGAATTCATCTACATCCTGCAGGGTGCGCCAACCCTTCACACCGACGAAGGAATGACGAAGCTCGGTCCGGGCATGTGCTCAGGCTTCAAGGCCGGGACCGGCAATGCGCATCGGCTCGTCAACGAAACGACCGAAGATGTCGTGTACCTGGAAATCGGCGACCGCACGCCCGGAGACGAGGCCACCTACCCGGACGACGACATCCAGGCAAGTCAAGTCCAGGGCAAATGGCAGTTCACTCACAAAGACGGCTCGCGGTACTGAGCGACTGGGCCTCGCACCGCAGGTTCTTGACGCTGACCAGACCTTGCGCGTTCGACCACGCGTCGGACAGTGCCTGCCGCGGCGCCGCGGGCGCTCACATGCTGCGCCGGTACTGCCCGCCCACCTCGAACAGCGCGTTCGTGATCTGCCCCAGCGAGCAGCAGCGCACCGCGTCCATCAGCACCTCGAAGACGTTGGCGTTCGCGATCACGGCCTTCTGCAGGCGCTGCAGCATTGCCGGCGACTCGGCCGCGTGGCGTGCCTGGAACTCGGCCAGGCGCTTCAACTGACCCTGCTTCTCGGCGTCGGTCGAGCGCGCCAGCTCCAGCGTGTCGGCGACCGGGTCGCCGTGCGGGTTGCGGAAGGTGTTGACGCCGACGATGGGGTACTCGCCGGTGTGCTTGAGCATCTCGTAGTGCATGCTCTCCTCCTGGATCTTGCCGCGCTGGTAGCCGGTCTCCATCGCGCCGAGCACGCCGCCGCGCTCGGCGATCTTCTCGAACTCCTGCAGCACCATCTCCTCGACCAGCTCGGTCAGCTCGTCGATGATGAAGGCGCCCTGGTTCGGGTTCTCGTTCTTCGCCAGGCCCCACTCGCGGTTGATGATCAGCTGGATCGCCATCGCGCGGCGCACGCTGTCTTCGGTCGGCGTCGTGATCGCCTCGTCGAACGCGTTGGTGTGCAGCGAGTTGCAGTTGTCGTAGATCGCGATCAGCGCCTGCAGCGTGGTGCGGATGTCGTTGAACTGGATCTCCTGCGCGTGCAGGCTGCGGCCGCTGGTCTGCACGTGGTACTTCAGCTTCTGGCTGCGCTCGTTCGCGCCGTAGCGGTCGCGCATCGCGACCGCCCAGATGCGCCGCGCGACGCGGCCGAGCACGGTGTACTCCGGGTCCATGCCGTTGCTGAAGAAGAAGGACAGGTTCGGCGCGAAGTCGTCGATGTGCATGCCGCGCGCGAGATAGGCCTCGACGAAGGTGAAGCCGTTGGACAGCGTGAACGCGAGCTGCGAGATCGGGTTCGCGCCGGCCTCGGCGATGTGGTAGCCGCTGATGCTCACCGAGTAGAAGTTGCGCACCTTGTGGTGCACGAAGTATTCGGCGATGTCGCCCATCACCTTCAGGCTGAACTCGGTGCTGAAGATGCAGGTGTTCTGGCCCTGGTCTTCCTTCAGGATGTCGGCCTGCACCGTTCCGCGCACGTTCTCCTTCACCCACGCGGTGATCTTGGCGGTCTCGTCGGCGGTCGGCTCGCGGCCGTTGTCGCACCTGAACTTGTCCAGGTTCTGGTCGATCGCGGTGTTCATGAACATCGCCAGGATCGTCGGCGCCGGGCCGTTGATCGTCATGCTCACGCTGGTGGCCGGGTTCGTCAGGTCGAAGCCGTCGAACAGCACCTTCATGTCGGCCAGCGTGGCGATGCTCACGCCCGAATTGCCGACCTTGCCGTAGATGTCGGGCCGCACCGCCGGGTCGTTGCCGTACAGCGTGACCGAGTCGAACGCGGTGCTCAGGCGCTTCGCCGCCATCCCCGAGCTGAGCAGCTTGAAACGCTTGTTGGTGCGAAACGCGTCGCCCTCGCCGGCGAACATGCGGGTCGGGTCCTCGCCCTCGCGCTTGAACGCGAAGGTGCCGGCGGTGTACGGGAACGAGCCCGGCACGTTGTCGAGCAGCAGCCACTTCAGGATCTCGCCGTGGTCCTCGAAGGTCGGCAGTGCGACCTTGCGGATCTTGTTGCCGGACAGCGTGGTGTGGGTCAGCGCGGTGCGGATCTCCTTGTCGCGGATCTTCACGACATACTCGTCGCCGGCATAGGCGAGCCTCATCTGCGGCCACATTGCGAGCAGCTTGGCGGCGCGCGGGTCGAGCCGGGCCTCGCGCGCCCGGGCCAGGTCGTCGACAGCCTCGACCGCGCGGTGGCGCTCGGGCTTGTCGGTCTGCAGCATGCCGGCGGTCGCGCGCAGCTGCTGGATCTCGCGCGCCAGCGCGGCCAGCTCGCGCGCCTGCTTCTTGTAGCCGCGCACGGTGTCGGCGATGTCGGCGAGGTAGCGCGCCCGCGCGCCCGGCACGATCGGCACCTGGTGGGTGCTGTGGCGGGTCGCGGCGATCGGCAGGGCGCCGGGCGCGACCTTCATGCCGAGCTGCGCCAGGCGCGGCAGCAGCGCCTGGTACAGCGCGGTCACGCCGTCGTCGTTGAAGCGGCTGGCCATCGTGCCGAACACCGGCATCTCGTCGGTCTTCGTCGTCCAGGCTTCCCTGTTGCGCTGCACCTGTTTGGCCACGTCGCGCAGCGCGTCAAGCGCGCCCTTGCGGTCGAACTTGTTGATCGCGACGAATTCGGCGAAGTCCAGCATGTCGATCTTCTCGAGCTGGCTGGCGGCGCCGAACTCGGGCGTCATCACGTACATCGGCACGTCGACCAGCGGCACGATCGCCGCGTCGCCCTGGCCGATGCCGGAGGTCTCGACGACGATCAGGTCGAAGCTGCCGCTGGCCTTCACCGCGGCGAGAACGTCGGGCAGCGCCTGGCTGATCTCGCTGCCGAAGTCGCGTGTCGCGAGGCTGCGCATGAAGACGCGCTGGCCGTCCGGCGCGTCGGCGGCGGTCCCCGGCCTGGTCCAGGGCTGGATCGCGTTCATCCGGATGCGGTCGCCGAGCAGCGCACCGCCGCTCTTGCGGCGCGACGGGTCGATCGAGATGACCGCGACGCGCAGCGCGTCGTGCTGGTCCAGCCGCAGGCGGCGGATCAGCTCGTCGGTCAGGCTGGACTTGCCGGCGCCGCCGGTGCCGGTGATGCCGAGCACCGGCGTCCTCGCCTTGGCCGCTGCAGCGTGCAGGGCGGTCTCGAGCGCATCGCCCGCCTTGCCGTTCTCGAGGGCGGTGATCAACTGCGCGAGCGCGCGCCAGTGCGCTTCGCTGCGGCCCTGGATCGCCGCGATCGTCTTCGGGGCGTGCACCGACAGGTCGACATCGCAGCGCATCATCATCTCGCCGATCATCCCGGCCAGGCCCATGCGCTGGCCGTCTTCCGGGCTGTAGATGCGCGCGACGCCGTAGCCCTGCAGCTCGGCGATCTCGCTCGGCACGATCACGCCGCCGCCGCCGCCGAAGACCTGGATGTGGGCGCCGCCGCGCGACTCGAGCAGGTCCACCATGTACTTGAAGTACTCGACGTGGCCGCCCTGGTAGCTGCTGATCGCGATGCCCTGCGCGTCCTCCTGCAGCGCCGCGGTGACGACCTCGTCGACCGAGCGGTTGTGGCCGAGGTGGATGACCTCGGCGCCCATGCCCTGCAGGATGCGCCGCATGATGTTGATCGCCGCGTCGTGGCCGTCGAACAGGCTCGCGGCGGTGACGAAGCGCACCTTGTGCGTGGGGCGGTAGTTGGCGAGCGCCTTGTATTCGGCGGACAGGTCGGTCATGGTGTCGTCTCCGCGGTGGTCTCAGACCACTTTGATGTTCTTCAGCGCTGGATCGCTCGGCGGGTAGCGCAGCTTCAGGCCCGTGAACACCTGCTTCATCGCCGTCGCGATCATCAGGTTGCGGTGCGTCTTCGAGTCGGACGGCACGATGGTCCACGGCGCCCAGGGCGTGCCGGTCGCGGCGATCGCGTCGCTGTAGGCCTGCTGGTAGGCGTCCCAGTGCTTGCGCACGTCGAGGTCGCCGGGCGCGAACTTCCAGTTCTTCGCCGGGTCGTCCAGCCGTTCCTGCAGGCGCACGCGTTGCTCGTCCTTCGAGAGGTGCAGCAGGAACTTGCAGATGACCGTGCCGGTCTCGGTCAGCAGGCGCTCGAAGTCGTTGATCTGGGCAAAGCGCTGCCTGGTCTGCTCGGGCGTGATCCAGCCGCTGACCGGCGGCACCAGCACGTCCTCGTAGTGGCTGCGGTTGAAGATCATGACCTCGCCGTTGCCGGGCACCTGGCTGTGGATGCGCCACAGGTAATCGTGCACGCGCTCCGGCTCGGTGGGCGCCTTCCAGCCGATCGTGTGCACGCCCAGCGGGCTCATCTGGCCGAACACGCCGCGGATCGTGCCGTCCTTGCCCGCGGTGTCGGTGCCCTGGAGGATCACCAGCAGGCGGAATCGCTTGTCGGCCCAGAACAGGTTCTGCAGCTCGTCGAGTTCGGTGGCGAGGGCGGCGGCGGCCTGCTTGTCGCGCGCCTTGTCGCCGCAGCCGAAGGGCTTGTCCGCGGGGTCGAATGCCTTCAGGTCGAAACGCTTCGCGCCGCCCTTGCCGTTCAGCGCGCCGTCGAACTGGTAGTCCGCCAACCGGGATCTCTTCTTCGCCAAGCGGCCTCCGCAGGTTCGTTCAATTGACGTATACGTCAAGTGGCGAGTGTATCGCCCCCGTGGATCCGCCCGACCGGCTAGACTTTTCGCGAACCCCGCCTGCCATCATGCCGCGCCCGATCCCGCCCATCCAGGTGACCGCCTACACCGCGACCTCGGCCGTCGGTGTCGGCAAGGCGGCGCTGCGCGAGGCCGTGGCCGCGCAGCGCAGCGGATTGCGGCAGAACGACTTCGGGCCCGCGCCGCTCGCGACCTGGATCGGCCGCGTCGACGGGCTGGACGCGCCGCTGGCCGCCGCGTTCGGGCACTGGGACTGCCGCAACAACCGCCTCGCCTGGCGGGGCCTGAACGCCGACGGTTTCCCCGGGGCGGTGGCGGACGCGCGCCGGCGCTTCGGTGCCGACCGCATCGCGGTCGTGCTCGGCACCTCGACCTCCAGCATCGGCGCCACCGAGGACGCCTACCGCGTGCTCGACGCCGACGGCCACTTTCCGCCGGCGCTGCGCAGCACCCGGGTGCACACGCTGCATTCGCTCGCCGGCTTCGTGCAGGAGGCGCTCGACCTGGCGGGGCCGTGCCTGACGGTCTCGACCGCGTGCTCATCGAGCGCCAAGGCGTTCGCGGTCGCCGAGCGCATGCTGCGGCTGGGGCTGATCGACGCGGCGGTGGTCGGCGGCGCCGACAGCCTGTGCGGCAGCGTGCTGTTCGGCTTCGACGCGCTGCAGCTGGTGTCGCCCGAACCCTGCCGGCCGTTCGACGTGCGGCGCAGCGGCATCAACCTGGGCGAAGCGGCCGGCTTCGCACTGCTCGAACGCGCGCGTCCCGGGGAGGCCGCGCTGCAGCTGATCGGCCACGGCGAATCGAGCGACGCGCACCACATGTCGACGCCGCACCCGCAGGGCCTCGGCGCCGAACAGGCCCTCGACGACGCGCTCGCGCGCGCCGGCATCGAGGCCGGCGCGGTCGACCACATCAACCTGCACGGCACCGCGAGCGCGAAGAACGACGAGGTCGAGGCCGCGCTGGTCGCGCGCCGCTTCCCCGCGCGCACCCACGCGAGTTCCACCAAGGGATTCACCGGCCACACGCTGGGATCGGCCGGGATCGTCGAAGCCGCGTTCAGCCTGCTCGCGCTCGAGACCGGCCTGATGCCGGGCACGCCGAACAGCGAACAGCTCGACCCGGTCTGCGGCCCGCAGATCCGGCTGCGGCCGGTGCAGGCCGACGTGCGCATCGCACTGAGCCAGTCGTTCGGCTTCGGCGGCACGAACTGCGTGCTGGTGTTCGCGCGCGGGGACGTCGCATGAGGCCGGCGCGGCCGATCCGGCTCCCGCGGGCCGCCGCGCCGGGCCGCTCCCGGCAAGGCCCGACCCTCGCGCAGCGTCGCTCCTCGGGGCCGGCGAGCGCGGTGCCCCCATGACTTTGCCGACGGCATTCATCGAAGGAATGGCGCTGTGGGCGCCCAGCTTGCCGGGCTGGGGTCCGGCGAGCGCTGCGTTCCGCGGCGAGGCCGCGGGAGCCGTTCCGCCGGCGCGGCGGCCGGCGCCCGAATTGCTGCCGCCGGCCGAGCGCCGGCGCGCGCCGGACAGCGTCGCGCTGGCGCTCGAGGTCGCGACGCAGGCGGTCGCGCAGTCCGGCCGCCGGCCCGGGGAGTTGCTCAGCGTGTTCAGCTCCGCGCACGGTGATCTGGCGACCACCGATGCCATGTGCAGGACGTTGGCGACCGCGCCCGCATTGATCTCGCCGACGAAGTTCCACCACTCGGTGCACAACGCCGCGTCGGGCTACTGGGGCATCGCGACCGGCTGCCTGCAGGCGAGCACCGCGGTCAGCGCGTTCGGGTGCAGCTTCGCGGCGGGCCTGCTGGAAGCGCTGACGCAGTGCGCAGCGGAGGACCGGGCGGTGCTGCTGGTCGGCTGCGACGTCGCCGCCTGCGGCGCGCTCGTGTCGACCAACGACAGCCGCGGCCTGCTCGCGGTGGCGCTGGTGCTCGCGCCGCGGCGCGGCGCGAGCGCGCGGGCGGCACTGGCCGCCTCGCTCGTCGCCGGCCCGACCGCGCGCGTCCCGCTGCGTTCCGATGCGGCGCTGCCGCTGGCCGGCAACGCGATGGCCGACGCGCTGCCGCTGTTCGAGGCGCTGGCCCGCGGCGACCGGGCGCCGCTGGCGCTGCCGCTGTCGGCCAGGCTCGCGTTGGAGCTTCGGCTCGGCGCGTGAGCTGCGCGTTTGCACGACCGCCGCGCTGCCGGCCGCATACTGCGGGCATGGATGCAATGCCCGCCTCGCACGACGTCGTCATCATGGGCGGCGGCTTGGCGGGCCTGACGCTGGCACTGCAGCTGAAGCAGCGCTTCGCCGATCTCGACGTGCTGGTGGTCGAGCGCCGCGCTCACCCGGTGCCGCAGGCGACGCACAAGGTCGGCGAGTCCTCGGTCGAGATCGGCGCCCACTACTTCAGCAAGGTGCTGGGCCTGCAGGCGCACCTGGACGGCGCGCAGCTGCGCAAGTTCGGTTTCCGCTTCTTCTTCTCCGAGGGCCGGCGCGACATCGACCAGGTCACCGAGATCGGCGCGAGCCGCTTCCTGTCCGTCCCGAGCTACCAGATCGACCGCGGCATCTTCGAGAACTTTCTCGGCGCGGAGGCGCAGCGCCGCGGCGTGCACTTCGTCGACGGCGCGATCGTGCGCAGCGTCGAACTCTCCGCCGACGATGCGCCCCACCGCATTGCGTTCGAGACCGGCGGTGCGACCCGCCACGCCGGCGCGCGCTGGGTCGTCGATGCCTGCGGCCGGGCCGGCCTGCTCAAGCGCAAGCTGGGACTGGCGCAGCCGAACGCGCACGAGGCGAACGCGGTGTGGTTCCGCATCAAGGACCGCATCGACATCGACCGCTGGTCCGACAACGGCGAATGGCGCGCGCGCTGCGACCCGCCCGCGCGCTGGCTGTCGACCAACCACCTGGTCGGCGCGGGCTACTGGGTCTGGCTGATTCCGCTCGCGTCGGGCTCGCATTCGGTGGGCATCGTTGCCGATCCGCGCCTCCATCCGCTGGAGTCGATCAACAGCTTCGACAAGGCGATGGCCTGGTTCGAGATCCACCAGCCGCGCCTGTTCGACGAACTCGACGGCAAGCGCGCGCTGCTCCAGGACTTCGCCTATCTCCGGAATTTCTCGCACGGCTGCAGGCAGGTGTTCTCGGCCCGGCGCTGGGCGCTGACGGGCGAGGCGGGGCTGTTCCTCGATCCGTTCTACTCGCCGGGCAGCGACTTCATCGGCATCGCCAACACCTACATCACCGAGCTGATCGCGCTCGACCGTGCCGGCCGGCCGCTGGGCGCGCACGCGCAGCTCTACGACCAGATCTACCACTCGTTCTACGACAGCACGCTGGCGCTCTACACCGACCAGTACGCGATCTTCGGCGACCCCGAGGTGCTGCCGGTCAAGGTGATCTGGGACTACACCTACTACTGGGGCGTGCTCGCGCAGTTCTTCTTCCAGCGCCGGCTCGCCGACCTGACGGCGCTCGGCGGCCTGCGCGACGAGCTCGCGCAGTGCCAGCGGCTCAACCTCGCGGTCCAGGCCTTTCTGCGCGAATGGTCGCTGGTCAGCGCGAAGCGCAACCCGGCCGTGATGCTCGACCAGGCCTCGCTGCCCTGGTTCGCCGAGCTCAACCGGGGCTTGAACGACGTGCTCGACGACGCCCAGTTCCGCGCGCGCGTGCGCACCTCGACCGAGCAACTGCGCACGCTGGCCGCGGAGATGATCGAGCGTGCCTGCGGCGAGCACCCCGGTCTTGCCAGCGGCGCGCTGCGGGCACTGCTGGCGACCGGTCCGGCCCGGCATCCCGGCGCCGAGAGCATGCTGGGCGCGTATTGCTGAGTGCCGGGCGGCGTGCCCGCCCGGTGCGCCATCGACCGGCGGTCTCGTCGGCGCCGCCCGATGCGGGCACAATCCCGCCGGTTGGGGGCGGCGAGCCGTGCGACAGAAGGCGAGAACGTCTCGGCGCGGGCCGCAGTAACAGGAGATGCACGTGATCGCAGGCACGGTTCCCATCAAGACGCCGCAGGGGCAGGCCGAGCTGACCGGGCGTCAGCGCCGCGTCGGCCAGCGGCACCGCACGGTGCTGTTCCTGGTCGACGGCAAGCGCAGCGCCGCCGAGGTGCGCGGCATGGCGCTCCAGGCCGGTGTACCCGAGGCCTGTTTCGACGAGCTGCTCGCGTTGGGCCTGATCATGCTGATCGAGCCGCCCCGGGCGCCGGTCGACGCGCCGCCGCAATGGCCGGACGCGCCGCACATCGACCTGCCGCTGCCGGTCCCCGGGCCTGCCGGTGCGCTGCCCGATTCGCTGCTGCCGCCGTCGCGAACACTCTCCCCGTCGATCTCGACCGAGTCGATGCTGGGCGATTCACGCGGCCCCGAGTCGTGGCTGCCTTCCGGGCCCGCGGCCAGCGATGCGGTCGACCCGGTCGTCGCCGAAGCCCGGCAGATCCTGCTGCGCGCGGTGAAGGCCGAAGCGCCGCTGGCCGGTTCGCTGACGCTGTTGCGGCTGCGCCGCGCGCGCACGCGCGCCGACCTGGCGAGGTTGCTCGACGAGGTCGAGGCCCGCATCACCAAGCCGCACCGGTCGCTGGCCGCGGGTCAGACGATGCGCCGGGTGCGCCAGTTGCTCGGCAGCCGGGCCGATTCGGCGCTCCTGCCTGCCTGACGGAACACGCTCCCCCATGACCTTCCTCGCGATCGACATCGGCAACACCCGCCTGCGGGCCACGGCATCGAGGCGGGCATGACCTTCCTCGCCATCGACATCGGCAACACCCGCCTCAAGTGGGCGCAATACACCTCGCCCCGGCCGGGCGCCACCCTGCTTCACCACGGCGCGGTGTTCCTCGAGACGATCGACAGCCTGGCCGAGAAGGAATGGCGCACGCTGCCGGCGCCGGGCAGCGTGCTGGGCTGCGTGGTCGCCGGCGAGGGGGTGAAGCGCCGCGTCGAGGAGCAGCTCGAGATCTGGGATGTCGAGCCGCGCTGGGTCGTCTCGGGCGCGTCCGCCTGCGGCGTGATCAACAGCTACGACCACCCGAGCCGGCTCGGCGTGGACCGCTGGGTCGCGCTGATCGGCGCGCGCCACCGGGTGCTCGCGCAGGGGAGGGCGCGGCCGGCGCTGGTCGTGATGGTCGGCACCGCGGTCACGGTCGATGCGCTCGATGCCAACGGGCGCTTTCTCGGCGGGCTGATCCTGCCCGGCTTCGGGCTGATGCTGCGCGCGCTCGAGATGGGAACGGCGGGCCTGAAGGCGCCCACCGGCGAGGTGGTCGACTTCCCGACCAACACCAGCGACGCGCTGATGAGCGGCGGTGCCGACGCGATCGCCGGTGCGGTCGAGCGCATGCACCGCAAGCTGCTCGCGCGCACCGGCGAGAAGCCGGCGCTGATCATGACCGGCGGTGCGGCGGTCAAGCTCGCGCCGATCACCGACCTGCCGTTCGAGACCGTCGACACGCTGATCTTCGAGGGGCTGCTGCAACTGCAGTCGCATCGTCTGGCGCTCTGACCGGCGCGCCGGGTCAGAGGATGTAGCGCGACAGGTCCTCGTTCTTCGCCAGTTCGGCGAGCCTGGCGTTGACCTCGGCGGCATCGACGCGCACCGTCTGGCCGCCGCGGTTCGGCGCGTCGAAGCTGAGCTCGTCGAGCAGGTGCTCCATCACCGTCGACAGGCGCCGCGCGCCGATGTTCTCGGTGCGCTCGTTGACGTCGAACGCGATCTGCGCGACGCGGCGGATCGCCTCGGGCTCGAGTTCGAGCGTCACGCCTTCGGTCGCCAGCAGCAGCGTGTACTGCTTGACCAGACTCGCGTGGGTCTGCGTCAGGATCGCCTCGAAATCGTCGACGCCGAGCGGGCCGAGCTCGACCCGGATCGGGAAGCGCCCCTGCAATTCCGGGATCAGGTCGCTCGGCTTGCTCAGGTGGAACGCGCCCGATGCGATGAACAGCATGTGGTCGGTCTTGACCATGCCGTACTTGGTGTTCACGGTCGTGCCCTCGACCAGCGGCAGCAGGTCGCGCTGCACGCCCTGGCGCGAGACCTCGGCGCCGCCTGCGTCGGAGCGCGAGGTGACCTTGTCGATCTCGTCGATGAAGACGATGCCGTTCTGTTCGGCGTTCGCGAGCGCCGCGGTTTTGACCTCGTCGTCGTTGACGAGCTTGGCGGCCTCTTCGTCGATCAGCAGCTTGTGGGCGTCGGCGATGCGCAGCTTGCGCACCTTCTTCTTCGCCCCGCCGACGTTCGCGAACAGCCCCTTGAGCTGCTCGGTCATCTCTTCCATGCCGGGCGGGCCCATGATCTCGAGCGAGGCCTTCGGGTCGGCGACCTCGATCTCGATCTCCTTGTCGGCCAGCAGCCCCTCGCGCAGGCGCTTGCGCATCACCTGGCGTGCCGTGTTGTCGGGCTCGGCCTTCGGCGGCGACGCCGCGAGGCCGAAGTCGCCGGCGCCGCGGGCGGGTGGCACGAGGATGTCGAGCACGCGGTCCTCGGCGGCGTCCTCGGCGCGGCTGCGCTGGCGCCGCATCGCGTGCTCGCGCTCCTGCTTCACGCTCATGTCGACCAGGTCGCGGACGATCGAATCGACATCCTTGCCCACGTAGCCCACCTCGGTGAACTTGGTGGCCTCGACCTTGATGAAGGGTGCGTCGGCCAGCTTGGCCAGGCGCCGCGCGATCTCGGTCTTGCCGACGCCGGTCGGGCCGATCATCAGGATGTTCTTCGG